>NZ_JBQFXD010000001.1:0-1117614 GCF_056540665.1 Ruegeria sp. AM4
TCACCGAGCCCTGCGCCTCCATCACGGCGGCAGAGACGATGTTCTCGGATGCGATCAACTCGATCTCGTCGCGCTGACGGCCCAGCTCGGATGTGATCGAGCCATAAAGCTCGGGGTCGCGATCCGAAAGGGATTGGGTGAAAAAACCGGTGTCACGAAGATTGGCGTTCATGGATGGCTCCGCATGGCTGGGGAAAAACTTGCGGATTTCCTATAGGAAACGTTGGCGCTGCAAAAGGCTTAAAGCGACGATTTGGCTCGCTGCGGCGTCAAGTCTGGCCTAACGGGGAAAGGTATGTTTGTTTCGGAACCAAATGTGCAGCACCGGAAACCGGACCAGATGACCAAAAGAATCGCATTTCTAGCCAGCGACGCCCGCGTTGCGCAATCCGCGCGCGAGGTTTTGGTCGCGCGCTATGGGCACGTCGCTCCGCGGGATGCGGATGTTGTGGTGGCGCTGGGTGGTGACGGGTTCATGTTGCACACGCTGCACGGAATTCGGCATCTGAACACGCCAGTCTACGGCATGAATCGCGGCACCATCGGGTTTTTGATGAACGAATATGCGGAAGCGGATCTGATCAGCCGTCTGGCCGAGGCCGAGGAAGAGGTGATCAACCCGCTGATCATGACCGCCGTGGACCAGTCGGGACAAAAACACGAGGCTTTGGCCATCAACGAAGTGTCCTTGCTGCGCGCCGGTCCTCAGGCGGCGCGGCTGCGGATCAGTGTCGATGGCCGTGTGCGCATGGCCGAGCTTGTTTGCGATGGAGCGCTTTTGTCGACGCCAGCCGGATCAACGGCCTATAACTATTCGGCGCATGGTCCGATTGTGCCAATCGGCGCGGATGTGCTGGCCTTGACGCCGATTGCGGCGTTTCGGCCCCGGCGCTGGCGCGGCGCTTTGCTGCCCAAACACGCTCAGGTCAGGTTCGATGTCATCGAGGCCGACAAACGCCCGGTTATCGTATCCGCCGATTCGGTTGCATTCCCCGATATCGACTGGGTCGAGATTCGCTCGGAGCCAAAAGTCGAGCATCGCATCCTGTTCGATCCCGGTCATGGGCTTGAAGAACGGCTAATTTCTGAACAATTTACATAATTTTTGCCGAAATTCGGGAAATTCATCGGGCTTGTGTGAACAAGTTCACAGGACTGGACACAACCCTTTGGTAATCTGATCATGCCCGGAGAACACGCCGGGGTGGAAGTGAGTGGCCACCCACTGGTGTTGTCCAATGATTGCGCAGTTTTAGCGCTGGCGAGGGTAGGTGGTGCTACGCTCGTTACCAGAAATCCGGGCATATTTTAGTATGCGGACCCCGGGCACAATAACCCGGGGTCAATTTTTTGCGCTCAACCGCCAAAACCTACGCAGTGTCCGCCATGCGCTGCCAAAGAACCGGGGCCATTGAGCCAACACGTTCCTCGATCGCGGCTGCGGCATCAACTGCCAAGTCTTCGCGCCAGCGTCGGGCAGCGATCTGAACGTTGATCGGTTGCGGACCCTTGGGCAGATCGGCCAGCCGTGCAGGCACGCTGGCGGCGGGCAGGCCCAGGAAATTCATCGCGTAGGAGTAGACAGCGCAGCCCAGAACCTCATGTACGCCGTCTGCCCCTTCGGTATCCCGATCCGGTTTGAAAAAAGGCTGTGGCAGGAACGGAGAAAGGACCAGAGGGTAATCTTCCAGAAACAAAGACCATTCGCGCGCGTAATGGCTGCGCTTGGCCATCGTCTGGATCAATTCGGTTTCGACGATGGGCGGAAACTCCTGAAAATAGACGCCAAAGATATCCCGGATCGTTTGCGAGCCGACCGCCTCGATATCGCCTTTCATCAGGGTCAGAACCTCGCCCATCAGGGCGCGGTACCCCGTGCGACCGCAGTCAAAAACATCCGGCGGGTCGATTTCGTGCACCTGATAACCTGCATCCGTCAAAGCGTCGCGCGCAGTGTCCAACGCCTTATCGACCTCGGGGTGCAGCGCATAGCCAAAAGTGTTCTTGGTAAAGGCAACCTTGATTGGACCGTCGAGCGGCGCGCCGTGCCAGGGCAGGGGAACGTGAAACGGGTCGCGCGCGTCGGGCACGATCAGGCTGGGCATCGACAGGTGCAAATCGGCGGTCGAGCGCGTGATCAACCCCTGAACCGACATGGATTGCGCCAGCAGACCACGCTCGGCCTTTTGGCTGGGGTTCCAGGCTGGTACGCGCCCGAGACCGGGTTTGACCGTCACCGCGCCGTTGGCCGCTGCGGGAAAGCGCAGGCTGCCGCCAATATCATTGCCATGCCCCAAAGCGCCGATCCCCGCCATGACTGCCGCCCCGGCACCGCCAGAGGATCCGCCGGCCGAGATATGCTGACCCCAAGGGTTGTGCGTCCGCCCGTAAAGCAGATTGTCGGTGTCGGCTCGGAACGAAAACTCGGGCGTATTGGTGCGTCCGATCACGACGGCACCTGCTTTTTGCAAGTTGGTCACAACCGGCGCGTCATCCGGCGCAATCAAGGCTTTCAGGGCTGCCACACCATTTGTTGTGGCGTGCCCTTTCTGATCGACATTCACCTTTATTGTAACCGGCACGCCCTGCAACGGGCCGGGCTCCGCCCCTTTGGCGCGGGCACGGTCAAGATTGCGCGCGCGCTCCAATGCCTCGTTCCCAAGGTCTTCGACAACGGCATTCAGGGCAGGGTTCGCCCCATGCATCCGGTCAATCGCTGATCTTACGGCAGTTTCTGCGCTAAGGTCTCCGCTACGGGTCAGCGCGGTCAGTTCGGTGGCACTCAGCCGCCAGATGTCGGAATCTGTCATGGGTCCTCACTGTCTTGGGGTGACAGTAGGAGGCCCTGTTGAAGTTGCAAGCAAAAGAGGTCAGGCGGGTGCGCCGTGGCCACCCGCCTAATGGGTCATTGCGCGTAGCCGAGCGTTTGCAGGGCCGAAGTGATCTCGTCCAGAATGGCGGGATCGTCGATCGTTGCTGGCATCTTGTAGTCCTTGCCGTCGGCAATCGACACCATCGTGCCGCGCAAAATCTTGCCCGAGCGGGTCTTGGGCAGGCGATCGACAACAACCGCCTGTTTGAAGGCCGCGACGGGACCGATCTTTTCTCGCACCAGCTTGACCACATCCTGCACCACGTCATCGTGGTTGCGGTCCGTACCCGCGTTCAGGCACAGGAAACCGACCGGCATTTGACCTTTCAACTGATCCGACACGCCAATCACCGCGCATTCCGCGACATCAGGGTGCGAGGCCAAAACCTCCTCCATCCCGCCCGTGGACAGGCGATGCCCGGCGACGTTGATCACGTCATCCGTGCGCGCCATGATGTAGAGGTAACCGTCCTCGTCGATCATCCCAGCGTCGCCAGTTTCGTAGTAACCGGGGAAATGCTCCAGATAGGATTTCTTGAACCGTTCTTCGGCGTTCCACAGGGTCGGCAGGGTGCCGGGTGGCAGCGGAAGCTTGACCGCGATCGCACCAAGCTCGCCCGGTTTCATCGGGTGTCCGCCCTCGTCCAGAATCTGCACGTCGTAGCCGGGCATGGGCTTGGCGGGCGAGCCAAGCTTGGTCGGCAATTCCTCGATGCCCAGCGGGTTGCCTGCGATGGTCCAACCGGTTTCCGTCTGCCACCAGTGATCAATAACCGGAACTTTCAGCGCCTCCTGCGCCCAGGTGATGGTATCGGGGTCGGCACGCTCACCGGCAAGGAACAGCGCCCCGAGGCCAGAAAGGTCGTAGTTTGCCATCAATTCGGCCTGTGGGTCCTCGCGCTTGACGGCGCGAATCGCGGTGGGTGCGGTAAAGAAGCTTTTGACCTTGTGTTCCGCGATGACGCGCCAGAATGTTCCGGCATCCGGTGTGCCGACGGGTTTGCCCTCGAACACGATGGTGGTGTTGCCGTGGATCAGCGGCGCATAACAGATATACGAGTGTCCGACGACCCAGCCCACATCCGAGGCTGCCCAGAAGACGTCACCGGGATCGACATTGTAGATGTTCTTCATTGACCAGTTCAGCGCCACCAGATGCCCGGCAATGGGACGCACCACGCCTTTCGGCGCGCCTGTGGTTCCCGAAGTGTACAGGATATAGGCCGGATCGTTGCCTGCCACGGGCACGCATTCGGCCGGTTCCACCCCGTACTGAAACCCGTGCCAGTTATGATCGCGTCCTTCGATCAGCTGTGCCACTTCCTGTTCGCGCTGGAAAATAACGCAGAAATCGGGCTTGTGGCTGGCCATCTCTATGGCGCCGTCCAGCAGGGGTTTATAGTGAATCACGCGCCCGGGTTCCATCCCGCACGAGGCCGCGATGATGGCTTTGGGCTTGGCATCGTCGATCCGCACCGCCAGTTCGTTGCTGGCAAAACCGCCAAACACGACCGAGTGTACCGCGCCGAGCCGCGCGCAGGCCAGCATCGCCTCTAGCGCCTCGGGGATCATCGGCATGTAGATGATGACCCGATCCCCTTTTTCGATACCCTTGGCCCGCAACGCACCAGCCAGCGTGGCCACACGGTTGCGCAGCTCGACATATGAGATCTCGCGCTTGGTATGGGTGATAGGGCTGTCATAGATGATGGCAGTCTGCTCGCCCCGGCCGTTTTCAACGTGCCGGTCGACCGCGTTCCAGCAGGTGTTGACCTGTGCGTCACTGAACCATTCGTAAAGCGGTGCATTGTCGGCAAACAGGGCTTTGCTGGGAGGGCGAACCCAGTCGATCCCGGTTGCAGCGTCCATCCAGAACGCCTCTGGGTCGGATTTCCAGCTCTCGTAAATCTCCTGATATGCCACGTCGTCATCCTCCTCAAATTCCTTGTTTGTGTGTTAGGCATCCGTCGCCTTTCGGACAAGCGGCTGGACTGGCAGCGCGTCAGTTTATCGCGAAATATTTGCAGATATCGCGCTCTTGGGCTGCAAAGTTTTGCAAACCTGTTTGCCAGCAGAGCAAAATTGAAAGCAGATTAACTTATTTGCAAACTTGCAAACTTTTCGGCTGCAAAGAGAGATGGAATCACGCAGCGCTCAGGTTTTGGATTTGGCGTGGCGCGGCAGACTGTCCTGAGTTGCCAGCCAAGACAGGCGGTCTGAGTCGAATACGTGAAACCGGGGAGGAACCGCTTCGGGGTCTTCTAGCGTCGCGGTATAGAGGTGGATGTTCACCGTGTCCCGGGCGTTGCGATACGCCATCTGCGTTCCACAGGCCGCGCAAAACAACCGTTCGACATCCGGTGACGAACGGTAGACGGCAGGGTCCTGACCTGTCCAATTCACCGCTTCATGAGGCAGGCCAAAAAATGCGGTAACGGGTGCCGCGCAGTTGCGGCGGCAGTCGGCGCAATGGCAATAGCAGCTCCACGCGACATCACCATCGCTTTCCCAACGGACGGCCCCGCAGTGACAATGCCCTTTCAATTCGCCTCTCCTGCTATTGGCGGCCAATTGTCAGGGCCACCGGATCAACCGTAATGCGCGACCGGAGTTCCGGCAATGGCTGCCATGTTCAGAAGTCCGCGCGCCGTGATGGACGGGGTGACGATATGCGCCTTGTTGCCCATTCCCATCAGGATCGGGCCAACCTCAAGCCCATCGGCTTTCATCTTGAGGATGTTGCGAACACCGCTGGCCGCATCTGCATGCGCAAAGATCAGCACGTTCGCTGCCCCTGTCAGACGCGAGTTCGGGAAGATGCGGCTGCGCAACTCCGGATCCAGCGCCAGATCAAGGTTCATCTCACCCTCGTATACAAAATCGCGCGGTTCGGAATCGAGAATATCCAATGCGGCGCGCAGGCGTTTGCCAGACCCTTCCGCCTGATTGCCGAACTGTGACTGCGAACAGAACGCGATTTTCGGTTCGATTCCGAACCGTCTGACATGGCGCGCTGCGCCGATTGTGCTCTCGGCCAATTCCTCTGGGTTTGGCAATTGCCGCACATGTGTATCTGCGATGAACAGCGGGCCATCCTCGAGGATCATCAGCGACATCGCTCCATGCGGGTGCAGGTTCCCGTCGTCGAAAATCTGCTGCACATAGTTCAGGTGCCAGCGGTATTCGCCGAAAGTGCCGCAGATCATGCTGTCTGCCTCACCCCGATGCACCATAATCGCACCAATGGCGGTCGTGTTTGTGCGCATGATTGCTTTGGCCAGATCGGGCGTGACACCCCGACGTTGCATGATTTGGTGATAGGAATTCCAATAATCATAGTACCGAGGATCGTTTTCAGGGTTCACGATCTGAAAATCTTCGCCAGGTTTGACAGTCAGTCCCAGGCGCTGGCAACGGGCGTCGATCACGTCCGGCCTTCCGATCAGAATGGGGGTTTCCGTCGTTTCTTCCAAAACGGCCTGTGCGGCGCGCAGGACGCGCTCGTCCTCGCCCTCGGCAAAAACGATACGGCGCGATGCAACGGCTGCGGCCTCGAACACCGGGCGCATCAGCAGGGCCGACTTGAACACCGTCTGGTTGAGGCGTTCCTTATACGCCTCCAGATCCTCGATCGGGCGCTTGGCGACACCGCTTTCCATCGCGGCACGTGCCACGGCGGAAGAGACAACCCCAACCAGGCGAGGGTCAAAAGGTTTCGGGATCAGATAGTCGGGGCCAAAGGTCAGCTGTTCGCCCTTGTAGGCCGCGGCTGCCTCGGCGCTGGTGGTGGCGCGGGCCATTTCGGCGATGCCGTCGACACAGGCAATCTGCATTTCGTCATTGATCTCGGTTGCGCCCACATCCAGCGCGCCCCGGAAGATGAACGGAAAACACAGAACGTTGTTGACCTGATTGGGAAAGTCGCTGCGACCCGTGGCGATGATGGCGTCTGGCGCGACCTCGCGCGCGGCTTGCGGCAGGATTTCCGGCGTCGGATTCGCCAGGGCAAAGATGATCGGACCCTTGGCCATCCGCTCGACCATTTCGGGCTTCAACACGTTGGGACCGCTGAGGCCAAGAAACAGGTCAGCCCCGTCGATGACATCATCCAGCGTTCGCAGATCCGACTTTTGCGCAAACTGATCCTTGTGCGGATTCATATCCTCGGCCCGGCCTTCGTAAACCAGACCGTGAATGTCGCAAAGCCAAATATTCTCGCGCTTGACACCCAGTTTCACCAACATGCTCAGGCAGGCAATGCCTGCTGCGCCGCCGCCTGTCGAAACCACCTTGATGTCCTCGAAAGACTTGCCCGTCACGTGCAGCGCGTTTTTAGCCGCAGCGCCGACGACGATGGCGGTGCCATGCTGGTCGTCGTGAAAGACCGGGATGTTCATCCGCTCGCGGCAGAGCTTTTCAACGACAAAGCAGTCGGGCGCCTTGATATCTTCAAGGTTGATGGCGCCGAAGGTCGGTTCAAGCGCGCAGACGATATCAGCGAGTTTTTCCGGATCGGGCTGGTCGACTTCGATATCGAAACAATCGATGCCTGCGAATTTCTTGAACAGGACGGCCTTGCCCTCCATCACCGGTTTGGACGCCAACGCACCGATATTGCCCAAACCCAGAACCGCCGTGCCATTTGAAACAACGGCCACCAGATTGCCCCGGGCCGTGTACTTCTCGGCATTGGTCGGGTCGGCCTTGATTTCGATGCTGGCCTCGGCCACCCCCGGCGAATAGGCCCGTGCCAGATCCCGACCGTTGGCCATGGGTTTCGTGGCCTTGATCTCAAGCTTACCGGGCTTGGGATAAGCGTGATAGTCAAGTGCGGCCTGCCGCAGGCTGGGTGTGTCAGACATCGGCGATTCAGCTCCCTAAACATTTTGATTTATGGCTAAACTATTTCTCTGGAAATGGCTATGTCGGCTCATTTGTAACAGTTTCGCTTTGATCGGTCCCCGGCGGGTTGAAAGGTTTCGCAAAAGTTTTACATTCGCACAACTCCGAAACGCAGACACCGAGCAGCCGAGACCTACAATGAGCTTCAAGGACGACTTCCTGGCGGTCGAGCCAAGGGCGGCTCGCTCTGGCTATGGTTATTTTGCGGCCGTTCTGGCGGCGTTGGCGGTTTGCGTATTGCTAATTGCCGTTTGGCTGTGGCCAACCCAGGCGATGAGCCTCAATGATGAAGGCGGACTGTTCGAGACAATCTCGGCTGCGGCTTTGCTGGCAGCTGGTCTGGCGGCGCTTTGGCGCTATCCCGGTTTTAGCCGACTGTATATCGGTGTGGTGTGCCTGTTGCTGGCCGAGCGCGAGCTTGAGGCGGATATCTATCAGACAGGCAGTCTGCCCCACTGGATTCTGAACGGGCTGGATATAGCGCTGGACATGACCGTCGTTCGCGTGGTGCTGGCGGTGATCGTGATTGGCGGTCTGATCTGGCATGGGGTTCCGAACGCATGGCGTGCGCTTAAGATCAAGGCCCCGTTTTTTATGATATTTTTCCTCTCTGGATGCGCTGCGGTTGTCGCGCAGGGGATGGAAGAATTGCCGGGGATGATCGATGCGGATCTGTCCGTGACGATGATGATGCGCCTGTTTGTTCTGGAAGAAACGCTCGAGATGGTCTTTTCAATTGGCATTTTGGCCTCCGTTCTGATCGGATGGCCAAAATCCGCGACTGAAGAGACATTGAATGACATCGACCGGGAAAAGCGCACAGACGCACGCTGAATTTCGCCTGCCGACACAGGAATTGCGCGACGACATTCCATTTTACACCAAGGTTTTGGGGATGCGGATGGATATGATCTATCCGGCCGACGACCCCAGCGTTGCGGTGTTTTCCGGGCACGGGCTGCGATTGCGCATCGAAAAGGATGCACCCGAGCAGCCGGGGACGCTGCGCATCCTTACCGAAAACCCTGACGCATTTGCGGATGGTCAACGCGTTCTGGTCGCTCCGAACGGTACGCGCGTCGAAATCGAGGAACGCAATCCACCGCTTGTGATGCCGGAAACGGTACATTCCTTCGTAGTGCGGCGGCTCAAGGATCAGGCGCCGTGGATCATCGGGCGGGCAGGGATGCATTACCGCGATCTGGTCCCCGACCGACTGGGCGGGTCGATCATTGCCAGCCACATCCGCATTCCGGACGGTGGCCCGGTGCCCGATATGGTGCATTTCCACAAGGTCGGCTTTCAGCTGATTTTTTGCATTCATGGCTGGGTCGATGTGGTCTATGAGGATCAGGGCGACCGGATGCGCCTGACAGCGGGCGATTGCTTTATCCAGCCACCTGAAATACGCCATAGGGTTCTGGAGGCCTCGGACAACGTGCAGGTTATCGAAATTGGTGTGCCCGCCGAACATGTGACTGAGATTGACCACGACATGACGCTCCCCACCCCGCACTATCGCCCGGATCGGGAATGGGGGGGACAACGGTTCGTGTACAATCAGGCCAAGGACGCGGTCTGGCAGCCCTTCCGCCTGCCGGGTTATATCTGCCGTGACACAACGATTGCTGAGAATACCAAAGGTGTTGCCGGGGTGCAGGTCGTGCGCCGCGGGCAGGGCGAACCTGTCTGGTCAAGCCACGATACGGATATCCACTTTAGTTTTGTCATGGCCGGAGAAGTGACGCTTGAGGGCGAGGGCCGCGAACCCTTCCGGTTGGAGCAAGGGGACGCGTTTGTCATCCCGCCCGGAATGCTGACTCGGCTAGCCGATCCGTCGGATGATGTCGAACTGCTCGAGGTCACATTGCCCGGAACGTTCAATACCACGCTGAAATAGGCGCGAATCTGTTAGGAAATGAAAGTGGGGGCTTTAACTCCCATAGTGTTTTCCACTAGGTTGGATTTTTCTGACCAGATGATCAAAAAACGGGGAATCGCCATGTCGCTTAAAGAGGCCGCCTTGTCCGTCCGCGAAAATGCCTATGCGCCGTATTCGAATTTCAAAGTTGGTGCGGCTGTTCGGTCGGCGTCGGGCACAGTTTATTCCGGCTGCAATGTCGAAAACGTGGCCTACCCCGAGGGCACCTGCGCCGAGGCTGGTGCGATCGCAGCGATGGTCGCGGCGGGTGAGCAGCAACTGACCGAGGTGTATGTCGTCGCCTCCAGCCCGCAACCGGTGCCGCCCTGTGGGGGGTGTCGTCAGAAACTGGCCGAGTTTGGTGCACGCGACGTCAAGGTGACGCTGGCGACTGCCGGCGGGGACGAGCTTGAGACCACCATCGGGCAACTTCTGCCAGGCGCGTTTGATGCATCGCATATGGAGGACAGCTGACCCGATGGATGCACGTTCGATCATCGCAAAACTGCGCCGGAGCGAGATGCCTAGCGGCGCGGAACTGAACTGGTTCGCACAAGGTCTGGCCGATGGCGGCATCAGCGACGCGCAGGCCGGTGCCTTTGCCATGGCTGTCTGCATGGGAGGCCTGGGCGCGCAGGGCCGCGCGGATCTGACTGTCGCGATGCGCGACAGTGGCGAGGTTTTGAACTGGGATGTCGACGGCCCGGTGATCGACAAACACTCGACCGGCGGGGTTGGCGACAGTGTCAGTCTGGTCTTGGCCCCGGCGCTTGCCGAATGCGGTGCCTATGTTCCGATGATCTCAGGCCGGGGATTGGGCCATACGGGCGGTACGCTGGACAAACTGGAAGCTATTCCCGGGGTCAGCACGCAGATCAGTCAGGATCGTCTGGCGCAGATTCTGCAAGAAACCGGGGCGGCCATTGTGGGTGCAACCGGTCAGATCGCCCCGGCCGACAAACGTCTTTATGCGGTGCGCGATGTGACGGCAACGGTCGAAAGCCTCGATCTGATCACCGCGTCGATCCTGTCCAAGAAACTGGCCGCCAGCCCGGATGCGCTGGTTCTTGACGTCAAGATGGGTAGCGGCGCATTCATGAAAACCATAGATCGGGCACGCGGTCTGGCGCAGGCGCTGACCGAGACCGCCAATGCGGCTGGTTGCCGGACATCCGCAGTCATCACCGACATGTCGCAACCGCTGGCCCCGGCCTTGGGGAACGCGCTGGAAGTTGCCGAAGTGATGAAGGTTCTAACCGGGGACCACAACTCACCGCTGGCCGAGATCTCGGCCGAGTTGGGCGGTGTGCTGCTCGTCGATGCTGGCATCTGCGAAACGGTCGACGCTGGCCGCAGCAAAGTCGACGAAATCATCCGCGATGGCCGTGCGGCCGACCGCTTTGGCCGGATGATGGCATCGGTTGGTGGACCCGTGCAATTCGTCGATACCTGGGCGCGGTTCCTGCCGGAAGCCAACGTTATTCAAGAGGTTCCCGCGCCGCAGGACGGCTATGTCACGGCGATTGATGGCGAGGCCCTGGGCCTCGCCGTGGTGGCGCTGGGCGGTGGGCGTCAGGTGGAAAGCGACGAAATTGACCCCGCCGTCGGGATTTCCGGTATCGTGCGGTTGGGTCAGCGCGTCAGCAAAGGTGAGCCGCTGGCTGTGGTTCACGCCGGGCGCGAAGATGCGGCGCAGCGTGCGGGCGCAAGCGTTCTGTCGGCGGTGACGATTTCCGAAACGCCGTCAGAGGTTCCGAAACTGGTGCATGAAAGGATCACGGCATGAGCCGCGCTTTTCTGGTGGTAATGGATTCAGTCGGAATCGGTGGCGCCGGGGATGCCGACCGGTTTTTCAATGGGGACATGCCGGACACCGGTGCAAATACCGTGGCGCATATCGCACAAGCCTGCGCCGAAGGCCGGGCCGAGGAGGGGCGCAGCGGACCGCTGCGCTTGCCCAATCTTGACGCGCTCGGCCTGGGTGCTGCGGCCCGTCTGGCGTCGGGCGATCAAACGCCGGGGCTTGAGGCCGAACCCACGGGGCTCTGGGGCTGCGCAAGCGAGCATTCACCCGGCAAAGACACGCCCTCGGGCCATTGGGAACTGGCGGGGGTGCCAGTGCCGTGGGATTGGCACTATTTCCCGAACACCGTCCCGGCCTTTCCCGCTGATCTCACCCGCGCCGCAGCCGAGGCAGCGGGAACGGACGGCATTCTGGGCGATTGCCACGCTTCGGGCACCGTTATCATCGCCGAACTGGGCGCGGAACACATGCGGACGGGTTTGCCTATCTGCTACACCTCGGCTGACAGCGTGTTCCAGATTGCCGCGCATGAGGAGAGTTTTGGCCTCGACCGATTGCTTGAGATGTGCCGAACGCTGGCTCCGCGCCTGCATGACATGAAAATTGGCCGAGTCATCGCGCGACCCTTTGTCGGCACTCCGGAAACCGGGTTTACGCGCACGACCAACCGCAAGGACTTTGCCATTCTGCCCCCTGCGCCGGTTCTGACCAATTGGGTGCAGGACGCCGGACGCCATGTCTATGCGGTCGGCAAAATCGGCGACATCTTCTCGATGCAAGGGATCGACACGCTGCGCAAAGGCGCGGATGCGGAGCTGATGAAGCATCTGTCCGATCTAGTCGACGAGGCCGAGGAGGGCAGCCTGACCTTCGCCAATTTCGTCGAGTTCGACAGCCTTTACGGCCACCGTCGCGATATCAGCGGTTATGCCCGCGCGTTGGAATGGTTTGACCGGGAAATCGGCCTGATCCTGAACAAGCTGCGTCCGGGCGATCTGATGCTGTTGACCGCCGATCATGGCAACGACCCAAGCTGGCCCGGAACCGACCACACGCGCGAACAGGCGCCGGTGTTGATCGCAGGGCAGGGTGCTGGCCAGATCGGTCAGGTTGAGTTCGCCGACGTCGCTGCCAGTATCGCCCATCACCTGAACATACCGGCACAAGGGCCGGGAAGGACTTTTCTATGACCGTTGCGGACTTGCCCAAGATCGAATTGCACCTGCACCACGAAGGTGCAGCACCTCCAGCCTTTATCCGGCAATTGGCGCATGAAAAACGCGTGGACCTCAGCGAGATATTCAAACCGGACGGGTCTTATGACTTCCGTGACTTTGCGCATTTCCTCAGCGTTTATGAAGCGGCCTGCGAAGTGCTGAAATCGCCCGAGGATTTCCGGCGGCTTACATTGGCCATTCTGGAGGAAAGTGCCGAGAATGGCGTGGTCTACACCGAAAGCTTCCTGAGCCCCGATTTTTGCGGCGGCGGCGATCTGGATGCATGGAAAGACTATTTGAACGCCATTCGGGACGCGGCGGATGAGGCAGAAAAAAAATTCGGCATCACCTTGCGCGGCGTCGCCACCTGTGTGCGCCACTTTGGCCCCGAACAGGCCAAACGCAGCGCCTATTGCGCGGCTGAGACCGCCGGAGACTGGATCACCGGGTTCGGCATGGGGGGCAATGAATCAGTGGGTGCGCAGGCGGACTACAAATGGGCCTTCGATTGTGCGCGCGAAGCGGGCTTGCGCCTGACCACCCACGCGGGAGAGTTTGGTGGCCCTGACAGCGTTCGGGATGCGGTCCGGCATTTGGGGGTCGAGCGTATCGGCCACGGCGTTCGCGCCTTCGAAGACCCCGACTTGGTCCACGAATTGATCGACCGGGGCACAACGCTTGAGGTCTGCCCCGGCTCGAATGTTGTACTGGGCCTGTTCCCGGGCTTTGATGCCCATCCGATTGCGCAACTGCGGGATGCGGGCGTAAAAGTCACGGTGTCGACTGATGATCCGCCGTTCTTCCACACCACGATGCGCCGCGAATACGAGATGCTGCACAAGGCGTTCGGCTGGGATGCCGAAGACTTTGCCGCGCTGAACAAAACCGCGCTGGACGCGGCCTTTTGCGATGAAGACACCCGCGCCCGGGTGCAAAAGAGACTGGAGAGACCATGAGCGAACACCTGACCGTCGTCGATCACCCGCTGGTGCAGCACAAACTGACGCTCATGCGGGACAAGGGGACCTCGACCGCAGTGTTCCGCCAGTTGCTGCGCGAGATCACCTTGCTGCTGGCCTATGAGGTCACGCGAGAGATGCCGCTGACCACCCGCCACATCGAAACGCCGATGGAAGAGATGGACGCGCCTATCCTGGCGGGCAAGAAGCTGGCGCTGGTGTCGATCCTGCGCGCCGGAAACGGGATGCTGGACGGGGTGCTGGAACTGGTCCCTTCAGCCCGCGTCGGTTTTGTCGGTCTGTACCGAGACGAAGAGACGCTGAAGCCGGTGCAGTATTATTTTAAAGCGCCGGAAGGGTTGAAAGATCGGCTGGTCATTGCCGTTGATCCGATGCTCGCCACCGGCAACAGTTCGGCCGCAGCGATTGATCTGCTGAAAGAGGCAGGCGCGACGGACATCCGGTTCCTATGCCTGTTGGCTGCCCCCGAGGGTGTCGCACGCATGAAAGAGGCGCATCCGGACGTCAAGATCGTCACCGCCTCGCTGGATCGAGAGCTCAACTCAAAAGGCTATATCATGCCGGGTCTCGGCGATGCCGGAGACCGGATGTTCGGCACCAAATAAGCCTTACTGCCCGCAGATATTTTGTAGCTGGACCCAATCGCGGTCCGGCAGCACCTGTTCCAATGTGCGACCTGCCATCGGGTCCGCTTCGATCAGGCCCAGTACGGTTTCCCCGGTGATGTCGCGGGCATAGGCGTAGGGTGTCGAGGGCAGGGCGGCCTGAGCAAAAACGGACAGCAGATCGTCATCCGAAATCTCAGCGTGCGGCCCGGACAGAACCTGTTCGGTATAGCTGTCGATGATATCCGGCGTCAGCCCGCCCGTTGTCAGCAGGCGGAATGCGGCGGTTGGCCCGGTGCGGTCAAGCAGATCGTCAAGCGGGTCTTGCACCTGCGCTCGCGCACGCGCCGCAACCACGTATCCGGCAGCAACCGCGGGGTCTTCGTGATCTTCGACCAGCGCCCTGTTCAGCAAAACAGCCCCGCCCGGCAAGGTCAGGCTGTCGGGGACGCCAGCCGGCAGGATGACGATCTGGCGTACGCCGGTCCGGCGCGCCAGACGCTCCAGCGGTGCCTTTGTGTCGCGCGAGGTGCAGGCTTGCCCCGAGACCCTCTCGATCCGCTCCAGAATGGCGGCGCCGATCTCCTGCCGCTTGATCTCGGGCACGACTGAGACGACATGGCTTTGCAGCGCGCCGGGCAACCACAGCAACAATACAGCCAGAACCGCCAGCACAACGCCCGCAACCGAAGCCCAACGCAGTCGACCGGGATGCGGGCGGGACCGGTCTATGGCCCGTTGCAGACGGTCGATCGCTTCAAGCATCGTGGCCTCGGACTTTGCCAGTTCCAGCGTTTCATCTGGGTCACCATCCGGATTGAATACCGCAGGAAAATCGCCCGGATTCTGCCGAACCAACGCCGCCAGCGACCAATGAGTCAGGGCCCGGTCGTTGAAATCCGAGATGGTCAAGGTCGCCTCGCCGATCGACACGACGACCTCGCGTCGCTGTTCTTCGGGCGAGGGACGCCACAGACCGGTGGCTTCGATCCGCTGATACTGTTTCAGTGCGGTCATAAGGTAATGCTGCTCGGTAGTATTTTTTTTAATCCTAGCATGTTGAAAACCGGCCGTGCAAACGTGTTGAGACGGGGCTGGCCACAATCTTTGCCCAGCTTGAGCCTCGGAAATGGTTTCTCGCAGACCTGAGCGTTGGCGGTCCGTGCCCGGGATAAAGGCGGGACGAAACGGGCCGCAGCAGAATCACTTGTTAAGAATCCCCTGTGGGCCGTCAAAGTTTCCACAATGGCTCCAATGCAAATGGAAAACCTTTTGTTGTTCTGACTTTGGGCGCTGAAGTGCCTGAATTTGGTTCGAATTAGACCTAAATGTGTCAAAACTAAGTCCCCGGGTCGGCTTCCGTGCTAGCACTAATTTGTTTTTGTTTGGTGCCAAAGGGGGTTCGGCACGTGTTGAAAGTAGTGAGTGTTTCGGGGTTCTCAGATCAGTCTGACCATGTTCAGCCTCAGGTGGGGGCATATGGATCAGCGGCGCGACAGGGTGGGTTCGTGCATGGTACCAGGATTGCAACGCCAAGTGGCTGGAAACCGGTCGAGCGTATTGTGGTCGGCGATCTTGTCCGCACGCTGGATAACGGGTTCAAAAAGGTCCGAAGGATCTCGGCGGATCTGATCACGATACGTGAGGACGAGAGCAGGCCAAATGTCTTGCCTGTGCAGGTACCGGCGCATATGTCGCTGAACGGACGCGCGATCTGGTTGATGCCGAACCAGGGCATCGCGCTGGACAACAGCAAGCTTGATCCAACTGTCCGAGGGCGTTCGGTCATGCCAGCGCGGCTGTTGGGCGGGGCGGGGCGGCTTAGGTCACGTGCGCCAAGCGGACCGCTTGGGGTCAGTTCGCTGTTTTTCGATCAGGACGAAGTGATCTTTGTCGAAGGCGGCTTGCAAGCCTTTTGCCCTGGTGGTCGTGCCGGCTGGTCGGCCACGCCTGGTCACAGCCGCTATCGAATCCTCGGTGATGGGGATGCGGCGGACTGGGTCGAAAAGATCGCAGACATGACAGACGTCTCTGCACTTGCCAATCCGCTTGGCGCCATGCCCGCGTTGGTTCCGGACAAGCCGATCTTGCCAGCGAGACCGGCAAAGGGCCAGCGGCGTCCGGGACGGCCTGGACGGCCGGCAATGCCGACCCTGTTTCTGCGGCCCGAATGGATGATGATCCGACATCAGCCATAGGTATCAACTAGGTGGGGGAAGACGGGCAGGCGCATGGGGGCATGCGCCTGCCGCTTTTTGTCAGGCCGCTTTGGCCTCGGGGTCGAAACGACCGTAAAAGCTCTGGCCTTTTTCGGCCATCTCGCGCAACAGCGGCGGGCAGGTGAACCGTTCGCCATAAGCCTCGGTCAACTGGTCACACCGCTCGGCCGCGTATGGCGAACCGATAATGTCCAGCCAGCTAAGCGGGCCACCGGACCACGGCGCAAAGCCCCAGCCGAGGATGGCACCGACGTCGCCTTCGCGGATATCTTCCAGCACACCCTCTTCCAGTGCGCGGATTGCTTCGAGAACCTGAGCGAACATCAGGCGTTCCTGAACCTCGATCAGGTCGGGCTGATCTTCGGCCAGCGGGTATTTTTCCTGCAAGCCTTTCCAGTATTCGGTGCGTTTGCCCTTTTCGTCATAGTCGAAGAAGCCGGCGTTGGCCTTACGACCCAGACGGCCCTGTTCTTCCATCCAGAAGATCAGATCGTCAGATGGGCTTTCCGGATAGGCGTCACCCATCGCCGCCTTGGTGGCTCGCGCGATCTTTGCACCCAGATCAATCGAGGTTTCGTCGGTCAGCTGGATTGGTCCGACAGGGAAGCCCAACTGACGCGCGGCATTGTCAATCAGGACGGGGCTGACGCCCTCGGTGATCATGCGCGCACCTTCGTTGATGTAGGGGATGATGCAGCGGTTGGCGTAGAAGAACCGTGCATCGTTGACCACGATCGGCGTCTTGCGGATTTGGCGGACATAGTCCAGCGCCTTGGCGACCGCACGATCCCCGGTTTCCTTGCCCTTGATGATCTCGACCAGGAACATCTTTTCGACCGGTGAGAAGAAGTGGATGCCAATGAACTGATCCGCCCGCACCGAGGCCTTGGCCAGATCGGTGATCGGCAGGGTCGAGGTGTTCGAGGCAAAGATGCAATCCTCGGGGATGATCGCCTCGACCTTTTGGGTCAACTCGGCCTTGACGCCCACATCCTCGAACACGGCCTCGATGATCAGATCACAGCCTTTGAGGTTGTCCAGATCGGGTGTCGCGGAGATGCGGGCCAGCATGGCCTCTTTCTTCTCAGCCGTGACTTTGCCGCGCTTCATACCCTTGTCCAGATAGGTCTCGGTATAAGCTTTGCCTTTGTCCGCGGCCTCCTGATCGCGGTCGACCAGAACCACTTCCATACCGGCCTGGGCCGACACCAGCGCGATACCAGCACCCATCATGCCTGCGCCCAGAACTCCGATCTTCTTGACCGACTGATCGGGAACACCAGCAGGGCGCACCGCGCCTTTTTCCAACGCTTCTTTGTTCAGGAACAACGAACGGATCATGGCACCCGAGGACGGGTTCATCAGGACAGAGGTGAACCAGCGTGCCTCGATCTTCAGCGCGGTGTCGAAATCGACCAGAGCGCCTTCGTAGACCGCGCTTAACAGAGCCTTGGCTGCCGGGAATGCGCCTTGCGTCTTGCCGTTCACCATCGCCGAAGCCCCGACGAAGTTCATGAAGCCCGCAGGATGATAAGGCGCACCACCGGGCATCTTGTAGCCTTTGGCGTCCCACGGCTTGACCAGATCGGTGTCTTTTGCGTTCAGCACCCATTCCTTGGCAGCGGCAACCGGATCGGCCGCGATCTCGTCGATGTAACCCGCGCCTTTGGCTTTCTTGACGTCCAGCATCTTGCCTTCCAGCAACAGCGGAGCCGCCGCAATCGCGCCAACTTTGCGGACCATACGCGTGGTGCCGCCTGCTCCGGGGAAGATACCGACCATGATCTCGGGCAGGCCGTATTTGGCCTTGGGGTTTTCGGCGGCGAAGATACGGTGGGTGGACAGGGGCAGTTCCATGCCGATGCCTGCGGCGGTGCCCGGCAGGACGGTGGCAATCGGCTTGCCGCCCTTCTTGGTCTTGGGGTCCATGCCCGCCAGTTCGATCTTCCGCAGCAGCGCATGCATCTGCATGATGCCCTCGAACAGGCCTTTGGCAGGATTGTCGCCAGCCTCTTCCTTCATCACCGCCAACAGGTTCAGGTCCATGCCACCGGCAAAGGACCCTTCCTTGCCCGATGTGATCACGATCCCTTTGACCTCATCATCAGCCAGAGCCTGATCAATGCAGTCACTTAGCTCAGCCAGCCCGTCAAAGGACATCACGTTCATGGTTTTGCCCGGAACGTCCCAGGTGATCGTGGCGACGCCGTCTGCGTCTTTGCTCAGAGTGAAGTCAGTCATTGTCATCTCCAATCTGGTCAGCCGTCAGCGGGCTGCCGTCCTTGCGGGTAAAGCGAAAGCCGTCGGCATCAAACTTCACCATCATGTCTAAGTCGCTGTAATAGCCGGTCTCGGTCGGGGTCCGCGTGCCCACCACCAGAAAACTCGCGGGCGCATCGGTCTTGTTCACAAGGTGATGGCCGTTGGCCTCACCGGCTGGCCATGCGGCGCAGTCGCCCGGCAGCATTTCATGCTCGCCATCATCGTCGATCAGCGTGCATTGGCCGCTGAGCATGATGGCAAACTCGTCCTGCTCCATATGGTAGTGGCGCAGCGAGGACAGGCCGCCCGGCTCCAGCCGAACGATGTTGACGCCAAATTGCGTCAGTCCGTTTGCATCCCCCAAGGGTTGGACGTAACGGTCGTCGCCTGCTTTTGCCAGTTTTCCGGGATAGCCCGAACCATTCCGAAACGGAATTTTGGAAAGATCGATCTTAGGCATCAGACACGCTCGATAATGGTTGCCGCACCCATACCGGACGCGATGCAGAGTGTGGCAAGACCGGTTTCCTTGTCTTGTCTCTCCAACTCGTCCAGCAATGTGCCGATGATCATAGCGCCGGTTGCCCCCAGCGGGTGGCCCATCGCGATCGAGCCGCCATTGACGTTGACCAGTTCGGGATCAACATCAAAAGCCTGCTGGAACCGCAGCACGACCGAGGCGAAGGCCTCGTTGACTTCAAACAGGTCCAGATCGCCGATCTTCATGCCGTTGTCGGCCAGAATTTTTTCGGTCACCGGAACCGGGCCGGTCAGCATAATGGTCGGGTCAGTGCCGATCTTGGCGGTTGCCTTGATGCGCGCGCGCGGCTTGAGGCCGTACTTCTCACCGAATTCCTTGTTGCCGATCAGCACAGCTGCCGCACCGTCCACGATGCCCGAACTGTTGCCGGCGTGGTGGATATGGTTCACGCGCTCAAGATGGGGGTATTTCAGCATCGCAACCTTGTCGAAACCGGGCATCTGCTCGCCCATCATCTGGAAAGACGGGTTCAGCGCGCCGAGGCTCTGCATGTCTGTGCCGGGGCGCATGTATTCGTCGCGGTCCAGAATGGTCAGGCCGTTCTGGTCTTTAACCGTGATGACCGATTTTTCGAAACGATTGTCGGCCCATGCTTCCGCTGCGCGTCGCTGCGATTCGACCGCCAGCGCGTCGGCGTCGTCGCGGCTGAACCCATACTCGGTCGCAATGATGTCGGCCGAGATGCCCTGCGGAACGAAATAAGTATCCATCGCCAGCGAGGGATCAACGGCAATTGCGGCACCATCGCTGCCCATGGCCACGCGGCCCATCATTTCAACGCCACCGGCGATGTAAGCCTCACCCGCGCCGCCTTTGACCTGGTTGGCGGCCAAGTTGACGGCTTCCATACCAGAGGCGCAGAAACGGTTGATTGCCAGACCGGGGATCGACTGATCCAGGTCCGAGGCCAAAACGGCCGAGCGCGCGAGACAGCCGCCTTGCTCCATCACCTGCGTGACGTTGCCCCAAATCACGTCTTCTACAGCGTGTCCTTCGAGGTTGTTGCGCTCTTTCATTGCGTTCAGGGTCAGGGCGGACAGGCGCACCGAGGTTACTTCGTGCAGGCTGCCATCCTTGCGGCCCTTGCCGCGCGGCGTGCGCAGCGCGTCATAGATATAGGCTTCGGTCATGGGTCTTCTCCTCAAGCTCGATCCGACGGGTTGCCGGGCATCAGGTCATAGGGGTGTTTCCAGCCGGGCTGTTCGCTGAGGCGCGTCAGCCAGCTGTCGATATCGGGCCAATCGGCGCGGTCAAAGCCGAATGGTTCGGGATAGTAGAGGTAGCTGCAGCAACTGATATCAGCGTTTGTTACGCCATCGCCGACGATCCAGTCGCGGCCTTCAAGATGTGCGTTCAGTGTCTGATACGCTGCTTTCAAGCGGCCTTGGTTAAAGGCAATGACGTCCGGGTTCCGGTGCTTTTCAGGCAGGAAATTTATCAAAAAGCGGGTCAGCCCGGCCATTGAGCTCAGCTTGTGGTTATCCCACAGAACCCAGCGCAGAATCTCGTAGTTTTCGTCACGATCCTTGCCGCCAAACTTGCCGGATTTCTCAGTCACGTAGGCTTGGATCGCACCCGACTGGCTGGTGCGAAAGT
Organism: Ruegeria sp. AM4; assembly: GCF_056540665.1. Lineage (NCBI taxonomy): Bacteria > Pseudomonadati > Pseudomonadota > Alphaproteobacteria > Rhodobacterales > Roseobacteraceae > Ruegeria > Ruegeria sp. AM4. The sequence continues at coordinate 20,920 of NZ_JBQFXD010000001.1, forward strand.
CGCCGTCAATCATGACGGGGGCTTCGCCCATCTCATTCACCTCGGCGCGATATTCAGGTGTGCGTGTTGCGCCATTGAAAAAATCGACAAAAACCGGTTCCCACTCCAGCCCCGACATTTCAAGGGCCAGCGCGGCTTTGTAGCTGTTTCCACTTTCGCCGAAGCAGTGAAGTTTGATGGTCATACGAACGCCCCTCCCGTGGCGTGTGTGGTCATGTCGAAATTGAGTATTTTTGAAAAGATGAAGCTGGCTTCGTAACCTTCCATTAAAGGTCCTTTGCTTTTGTATCCCTGCGGTACAGGCTGGAGAGCCGATGACCGTAAAAGGTGAAGACGTCCCTGTCCTGATGGCGAGCGCGCCCGGTGGCAGGGGCGCATCGCCTCTTCATCTTTTTAAAAATACTCCCGCCGGAGGCATCTACCCTCAAAGCTTGCGATGCCGGTTGATCTGATGAAAGTTTTCACCGCTTGCGGGCCGCGAGCTCGGAATTGAAGATGCGCAGGCGGTGGATCAGGTTCTCCTCGTCGATCACGCTGTTGAAGTTTTCGAACAGAAAGGACAGCGCCTCACCTTCATCCAAGCCCGCCTCTCGAGAAAAGCTGCGGAGTTTGCGATAGCCGTCTTCTGTCATGGCGACGGGAAAGCGGCGTGTCAGGCGAAAGCGTTTTGGCATTGTGTCTCCTCTACGGTGGGCGCGGGCCGTGAGGCCCGAGCCCACACTGGGATCAGAAGTTTGCTGCGTCCAGAGCCATGACTGTGTCCGCGCCAGTCTGGATGCGGGCCAGATGCATGGCGGTCGCTGGCAGGCGGCGAGCCATGTAGAATCGGCCGGTATTGATCTTGGTCTCGTAGAATTCTTTGTCCGAGGCTCCGCCGTCCAGCGCGTCTTGCGCCGCTTTGGCCATCTGCGCCCACATCAGGCCAAGGCAAACGTGGCCGAACATGTGCATGAAATCATAGGACCCGGACAGCGCGTTGTTCGGGTTCTTCATGCCTTCCTGCATGAAGTACATCCCGGCGGCCTGCAGGTCCTTGGACGCTGCTTTCAACGGTTCGATGAAAGCCTTGTCATAGGCTTCGTCCTTGCCGCCGTTTTCTTTGCAGAAGGTTTTGACCATCTCGAAGAACGCCATGACGTGCTTGCCACCATCTTGCGCCAGTTTCCGGCCCACCAGATCCAGCGCTTGCACGCCGTTTGCGCCTTCGTAGATCATCGCGATGCGGGCGTCGCGGGTGTATTGCGACATGCCCCATTCTTCGATGTAGCCGTGGCCGCCATAAACCTGCTGGGCTTGAACGGTCATGTCGTAGCCTTCGTCGGTCAGAAAGCCCTTGATGACCGGCGTCAACAGCGAGATCAGCCCGTCCGCATCCTTGTCACCCGAGCGGTGCGCTTTGTCGATCATGGTCGCGCCCCACAGGATGAAAGCGCGCGCGCCTTCGGTGAAGCTTTTCTGGTCCATCAGGCTGCGGCGGATATCGGGATGCACGATCAGCGGATCGGCCGGGCCGTCTGGGTTTTTGACACCAGTCACATCCCGTCCCTGCAGGCGGTCCTTGGCGTATTCCAAAGCATTCTGATACGCGGCCTCTGCCTGCGACAGGCCCTGCATGCCGACACCCAGACGCGCCTCGTTCATCATGGTGAACATCGCGCGCATGCCCTTGTGTTCCTCACCCAGCAGCCAGCCGGTTGCCTCGTCATAGTTCATGACGCAGGTTGAGTTGCCGTGGATGCCCATTTTCTCTTCGATCTTGCCGACCGAGACACCGTTGCGTTCGCCCGGGGTGCCGTCTTCGTTCACGATGAACTTGGGCACGATGAACAGAGACACGCCCTTGATGCCCTCGGGGCCACCGGGGATTTTGGCCAGCACCAGATGGATGATGTTGTCCGCCATGTCGTGATCACCCGCCGAGATAAATATCTTCTGGCCGGATATCTTGTAGCTGCCGTCGCCCTGCGGCTCTGCCTTTGTGCGCATCAGACCCAGGTCGGTGCCGCAATGCGGTTCAGTCAGGTTCATGGTGCCGGTCCATTCGCAGCTGACCATGTTGGGCAGGTAGGTGTTCTTCTGCTCGTCGGTGCCGTGCGCCAGAATGGCCGAGGCCGCGCCATGGGTCAGGCCCTGATACATCACAAACGCCTGGTTCGCGCCTGAGAACATCTCGCCCACCGCAGTACCCATGACATAAGGCATGTTCTGGCCGCCATACTCTTCCGGCATGTCGAGGCCCGTCCAGCCGCCTTCCTTCATCTGCTCGAAGGCATCTTTGAACCCGGTTGGGGTGTACACAATCCCGTTTTCCAACCGGCAGCCTTCAGTATCGCCCACAACGTTCAGCGGGTGCAGGACATTGCTGGCAACCTTGCCGGCCTCTTCCAGAACCGCGCCGGTAAACTCGGCTTCCAGTTCGTCATAGCCGGGAATATCCCACTGCGAGACATTCAGAACGTTGTGCAGGATGAACTGCGTGTCTTTGGTTGGCGCGTTGTAGACGGGCATGTGAAGCTCCCTTAATTCATATGTCCGGAGGGCAGGGCGAGGTTATTCGGCCGCCTTCTTTTCGTTTTTCATCGAGGCGATGACTTTTTCGCCCCAGCGCAGCTGCTCTTTCAGGTCGTCGATGGCTTGCGTCAGTTCTTCACGGCGCGCCTCCATGTCTTCCAGACGTTCGCACGCGATTTCATAGGTGCGCGAAATCTGCGTCAATTGCTGGTCGCCCACGTGGTAGAGGTCCAGCAGTTGTCGGATTTCTTCGAGGCTGAACCCAAAGCGCTTGCCGCGCAGGATCAGTTTCAGGCGTGCGCGGTCGCTTTTGGTAAACAGCCGCTTCTGGCCCTCACGGATCGGAAACAAAAGTTCTTTGGCCTCGTAAAACCGCAAGGTGCGCGGCGTGACATCGTATGTCTCGCACATTTCGCGGATGGTCATCAGATCTTCGGTCATTGTTCAAACTCTCATCACTGGCGTCTTGAGCATGATTTGCGCAGTTGATGGGTCTGTTACAACACGTAGATGACGTTTACGTAATGCGAACGCTACGTCACAACAAAGTTGACGTAACTTCCGTACGCGTAAATCCGTGTTCTGGTAATTTTGTTGCCGCTACGTCATCGAGAATCTGTTGGGTGGCAGGCTCAGATCACCGGCGTTGAGAACGCGGCAGGGTCAGCCCAGCGACTTGGCCGTTTGGTCGCGCAATTGCTGCAGGGCATCCATTGCTTCGTCCAACTGCTGCCGTTGATTGCGCAGTTCTTCCATCTGGCGATCCGCCATTTCCACAAAGGTGGCCATCTGCGCCTGGTTGCCCTGATCTTCGTAGATCAAAAGCCACTGGCGTATCTCTTCCAGCTGAAACCCGAATTTCCGACCGCGCATGATCAAAGTCATCCGCGCCCGCTCGCGCGAACCATAGAAGCGTGACCGCCCTTCGCGATCCGGTTGCAGCAACTCGATATACTCGTAGTAACGCAATGTGCGTGGGGTCACATCGAACTCGGCGCACATCTCTTTGAATGACAAACGTTTGTCGGACATTCCCGGTCTCCTTGCCTGCAACCTAGGGCGTCGTGGCGGCAAGCGCAACAGTCGGGCTTGCCCTTTGCTTTGGCACCGGCTCATAAAGGGGCAGACAGTGAACAGGACCCAAAACCATGGTCGACAAGACTGAGCTAGCCCGCCAATTCATCGAGGCGATCCCACACGCGCGGGCGCTGGGGCTGCGCCTGACCCATATCGGAGCGGGCGAGGCCGAGATCTCGATGCCCTACAACCGGCAATTGATCGGTGACCCCAGAACCGGGGTGATCCATGGTGGTGCTCTTTCCGCCATGCTGGATACCTGCTGCGGTGCTGCGGTCATGAGCCATCCCGCCGCCCCGGGGGGAACAGCAACGATCGACCTGCGCATTGACTACATGCGTGCGGCCACACCCGGCCAGAACATCCGAACTCAGGCAACCTGCTATCACATCACCCGCAACGTGGCATTCGTTCGCGCGACCGCGACCGACGACGACACCGACCGGCCCGTTGCCACCGCCTCGGGCGCATTTACTGTGGAGGGTCGCTGAATGGCGCGTCCCCGTCCCGAACCCATGCAGGTGGTCAAGCAGCGTCGCGATGCCGCGCTTAAGGCGCTGGTCGAGGGTGTGCCTTTTATCCAGTTTCTCAACATCGGCTTCGACCGGCGCGGTGACGAATTGACCGGAGTGCTGAATTTTGACGAAAAGCTGATCGGGAACCCGTTTCTGCCTGCAATCCATGGTGGCGTGACAGCAGCCTTTCTCGAAGTGACTGCAGTGATCACGCTGAGCTGGGAAAGCATGTTTCCAAAGATCGAATCGGGTGAGATCGACGCCGCAGGTATTCTGACGGATGAGAGCATCCGCTTTCCCAAGACGATCGACTTCACCGTTGACTATCTACGCTCGGGGCTACCGCGAGATGCCTATGCTCGTGCCTTTATCAACCGGTCCGGACGGCGCTATGCCTCGGTCCGGGTCGAGGCCTGGCAGGACAATCACGCCAAGCTGTTTGCGCAAGGCACGGGCCACTTCCTGATGCCGCAAGATCCCAAAACCTGATGGCCGAGGACGCCTCTGCGCCCATCACCCATCGCCGGGTGCTAAAGATCGCCGCGCCGATTGTGCTGTCGAATGCTACGGTGCCGATCCTTGGTGCGGTAGACACAGGTGTGGTTGGTCAAATGGGGCAGGCGGCACCTATTGGGGCTGTCGGTATGGGCGCGGTCATTCTGGCCACGATCTACTGGATTTTCGGCTTTCTGCGGATGGGTACGACCGGCCTGGCCGCACAGGCGCGCGGGGCAGGGGACTGGGCTGAGACCGGCGCCCTGTTGATGCGCGGCCTGTTGCTGGGCGGTGCGGCGGGGCTGTTTTTTATCCTCGCTCAAGTCTGGGTTTTCTTGGGCGCGTTTGCCCTGTCTCCCGCCAGCGCCGAAGTCGAGTCTTTGACGCGCAGTTACCTACAGATCCGCATCTGGGGAGCGCCAGCTACGATTGCGCTATATGCCATCACCGGATGGCTGATCGCGGTTGAGCGGACGCGCGGCGTGTTTGTCCTGCAGATCTGGATGAACGGGCTGAACATCCTGCTGGACCTGTGGTTTGTGCTTGGCCTTGGTTGGGGCGTCGAAGGGGTGGCAATTGCAACTTTGATCGCCGAATGGACCGGGCTGGCGCTGGGGCTTTGGCTGTGTCGCGATGCATTCGGCGGCAACCAGTGGCGGGACTGGCCTCGCATCTTCGATGCAACGCGCTTGCGCCGCATGATGCAGGTCAACGGCGACATCATGGTGCGGTCGGTGCTGCTGACCGGGGCGTTTACGACATTTCTGTTTGTCGGCGCCGATCTGGGTGACGTCAATCTGGCAGCCAATCAGGTGCTGTTACAGTTCCTTGAAATCACCGCCTTTGCGTTAGACGGTTTTGCCTTTTCCGCCGAAGCGTTGGTGGGCGGTGCTGTTGGGGCTGCGGATCGCGGGCGGGTTCGGCGCGCCGCCATTATCTCGTCGCAATGGGGCGTCGGTGGTGCCGTCTTACTCGGGCTCTTCTTCTTTCTTGCCGGTCCCGCACTGATCGACCTTATGGCGACGTCGCCCGAAGTTCGGGCGGCCGGTCGCGAATACCTTGTCTGGGCCGCGTTGGCACCTGTTATCGGCGTCGCCAGTTGGATGTTCGACGGCATCTATATCGGGGCCACCTGGACACGAGAGATGCGCAACGCGATGATTCAGTCCGTCGCCATCTATGTTGTCACGCTGCTGGTGCTGGTTCCCTTGTATGGAAATCACGGATTGTGGCTGGCGCTGATGGTATTGAACATCGCTCGTGGTGCGACGCTGGGCTGGCGCTACCGCCGGCTTGAAGCGCAGATCAGCTAGAGCAGTTTCAACAGGTCTTCTGGCGGGCGTCCGATGGCGGCCGCGCTTTCCGAGATCGCCAAGGGGCGTTCGATCAGGATCGGGTTTTGGGCCATCGCCCGGATCAGCTCTGCATCCGGTGCGGTCTTGCTCAGGCCAAGTTCCTTGAACCGTTTCTCTCCGGTCCGCATCATCTGAAACGCCGTCAGGCCAAGCTTGGCGAGAACCGCCTGCAATTCGCCCTCGGATGGAGCGTCCTCCAGGTACTTTCTGACGCGCATCTCTGCGCCTTTTTCCTCAAGCAGGGCGAGCCCGGCGCGGGATTTGGAACACCGCGGATTGTGCCAATATTCGATCATAGCCAGTCCTCTCGTTTACTGCCCACGGCCTGAGCCACGGTTTCATGCCCGTCTCTCACCAGCAAATCGTCCAACCCTCGGGCGATCTTTGCAGCCAGCGACAACCCGCCATAAACCATCGCTGTATAGAACTGCACTGCCGACGCTCCGGCGCAAATCTTGTCATAAGCCTGGTGCGCCGAGCTGACGCCACCAACACCGATCAGCGGGATCTGACCTTCGGTCAACTGGCTGAGGCGGGCCAGAACGCGCGTGGACCGGTCAAACAGCGGCGCGCCGGACAACCCGCCCGCCTGCTCCTTGTGGTTGCTGCGCAACCCGTCGCGCGACAGGGTTGTGTTGGTTGCGATCACCGCGTCGACACCGGTTTCACGCGCGATGTCGGCGATGTCCTGCAACTCGGGTTCGGTCAGGTCGGGCGCTATTTTCAGAAAGATCGGAATCGGACGCGCCAATGCATCGCGCGTCTCGATCACACCGCCAAGCAAAGCCCCAAGCGCTGCTTTGCCCTGCAGGTCCCGCAGCTTTTCGGTGTTTGGTGAGGATACATTCACCGTCGCGAAATCAAGATGCGAGGCGCAATGGGCAAGCACTCTGGCAAAGTCTCCGGGCCGGTCGTCGCTGTCCTTGTTGGCGCCAAGGTTCAAGCCGATCACCGCGTCTTTCGGGCGGTTGGCCAGACGCTGCGCCATGACCTCCATCCCTTCGTTGTTGAAACCAAAGCGGTTGATGGCAGCGGCGTCTTCGGTCAGGCGAAACAGGCGTGGCTTGGGATTGCCCGGCTGCGGGCGCGGTGTGACCGCACCGACTTCGATAAAGCCGAACCCCGCGCGCGACAGAGGGCCCATCACCTCGCCATTCTTGTCAAACCCGGCGGCAAGCCCGACAGGGTTGGGCAGGTCGAGCCCGGCGACACGGGTTTTCAGCCGTGGCGACGTCACTGGCCCGCTCAGCGGGGCCAGCCCCGCCTTCAGCGCCTTGATCGACACCCCGTGTGCGGTTTCCGGGTCCAGTTTGTGCAGGGCGGCCAAGCCCAGTTTCTCGGTCAGTTTCATCCGAAAGATGCCCCACTTTGACTAGGCGCACAGCGGATCAGGCGCGAGGTTTCAACAGCGGCCTGACGATGTACGACCGCCTTTCGGTAGACCGGGTCCGTCACCATTTCCAGAAACGCATGAGCGGTAGGATAGCGGGCTATGAACATCGCGTCCCAGACCTCGTCCGAGGGGCCGATCAGACCGACCTGAAACGTGCCGCGCCACAAGATTGATGCCCCAAGGCGCGCAAGGATGGGCGCGGTCTCATCACCGTAGCGGCGGTAGGCCTGCTCTCCGGTCAGCGCGGCCTCGGCCAGTTCGTGCCCGGACGGATAGCTGGCGGCGGCCCGAAAGCGCACCAGGTTCAACATTTCGATCGGATGATCGCGGTCCAGCGATTTGAACGCCTCGAACTGATCGCGCTCGGGATCGATGAAGATGCTCATTCCATCTCCTCGGGAAAGGCGTGCTGATGGCCGTCAAAGGGCAGAGGGCGCGACCAGACCACATCCGACAGCCGAATCTGGCGGTATAGATGCGGAAACAGTGCGCCACCGCGTGAGACCTCCCATTTCAGGTCGTCCCCCATGGCGTCGGCATCGCAGGCGCACAGGGTCAGGTCCCGGACACCGGCAAAATGCTTGGCCGCTGTTTCGGCAGCTTGCTGCGCAGTCGAGAAGTGAACAAACCCGTCGGTCACGTCGATCGGCGCCCCGTCGGATGCGCCGTCTGCCTGTAGGGTGGCCCACTCGGCGGCTCGGAAAATCTTGTAGATCAGCATGGGCACGTCATGCCTTGGCCCAAGGGGGGAATCAAGACGGATTTACCCCTTTGACTCTTCGCCATTCGCGGCGCACGATCCCATCCAAAGACAACACAGGGAGATTTCATCATGTTCACGCGTTTATTGGCGTCCGTTGCTGCGCTTGGCCTGACAGCAGGCATGGCAGCGGCCGACTTCAAGCTGACGATCCTTCACACCAACGATATTCACAGCCGTATCGAATCCATCAACAAGTACGATTCAACCTGTGACGCCGAAGGTGAGGCCGAAGGCAAGTGCTTTGGCGGTGTCGCGCGGATCAAGACCATGGTCGATACCAAACGCGGTGAGTTGGCTGACGAAAACGTGCTGTTGCTGGATGCGGGTGATCCGTTCCAGGGGTCGCTGTTTTATACCACCTACAAAGGTGCCGCCGAGGCCGAGTTCATGGAGGCGATCGGCTATGACGTCATGGCCGTGGGCAACCACGAGTTCGACGACGGTCCCGAAGGGCTTGCAAGCTTTATCGATGCGGTCAGCTTTCCGGTAATCTCGGGTAACCTTGATCTGTCCTCGTCCAAGGAATTGAAGGACAAGGTTCAGAATCACGTTGTGCTTGAGGTGGGCGGCCAGAAGGTCGGCATCGTGTCGGCACTGGCCACAGATACCGTGGATACATCCAGCCCCGGCAAAGATGTCGTTTTTCAGGATGAGATCGAAGCCCTGAAAGCCGATGTCGCCGCATTGCAGGACGAAGGCGTGAACATCATTATCGCGCTGACCCATGTCGGGCTGCCCAAGGACCTGGAAATCGCAGAACAGGTGCCAGGTCTCGATCTGGTGATTGGCGGCCATTCGCACACCCTGTTGTCCAACACGCAGGAGGGTGCCGCAGGTGCCTATCCCACAATGGTTGGCGACGTACCGGTGGTGCAGGCGTACGCCTATTCCAAGTATCTGGGCGAGGTCACTCTGACCTTTGACGACGACGGCAACCTGATCTCGGCCGAGGGTGAGCCGATCCTTCTGGATGCTTCGGTTACGCCAAACGCAGATATTGCCGCGCGTGTCGCCGAAATGGGTGCGCCGATCGAAGAGATGAAGAAACGCGTGGTGGCGAATTCTGCTGCTGCGATCGAAGGTGACCGCTCGATCTGTCGCGTTCAGGAATGCGAGATGGGCAACCTGGTGGCCGACGCCATGCTGGCACGGGTCGCGGATCAGGGCGCGCAACTGGCTATTGCCAACTCGGGCGGGCTGCGCGCCTCGATTGATCCGGGCGAGGTGACCATGGGCGAAGTTTTGACCGTTTTGCCGTTCCAGAACACGCTGTCGACCTTCGAGATCAGCGGCCAAGGCGTCATCGACGCGTTGGAAAATGGCGTCAGCCAGGTGGAAGAGGTCAAAGGTCGCTTTCCGCAGGTCGCGGGTATGACCTTTACCTGGGATCCGTCGGTCGCGCCGAATGAAGGTCGCATTGTTGAGGTTCTTGTTGCCAAGGACGGCGGCTTCGAACCGATCGACCCTGCAGCCACGTATCTGGTTGTCACCAACAACTACGTTCGCAACGGCGGCGATGGATACAAGATGTTCGAAGGCGACGACAAGAACGCCTATGACTTTGGCCCCGATCTTGCTGATGTCACCGCCGAATACTTGGCTGAAAACGCACCTTACCAGCCGTATCTGGATGGGCGGATCAAGCAGAAGTAACTCGCTTCGAAACACCAGAACGGGTCGCCCGCAACGGGCGGCCCTTTTCATTTAGGGCGGGCTCGCAAGCGTTTGTGGCAGTGCTTCGGGAAAGGGGCGACGAAAGCAGCGCCCGACATCGATGAATGAGGAAAGCTGAGCGCTATGTGCGGACGGATCGCGAATACTCTTCCAAATGACGCGATGGCGCAGCTATTTGCGGCGCGGCCAGCGAACAATTTGCCAGAGGTTCCGAACTATAATGTTTGCCCGACCAATCAGGTTCACGTGGTGCGTGCGGCCGAGGGTGGACGAACGCTCGATGCCTTGCGTTGGGGGTTCCTGCCGCATTGGTACAAATCCGAAACGGACGGACCGTTGCTGATCAATGCGCGGGCCGAAACTCTGGCCGAAAAGCCCGCCTTTCGCGCGGCCTGCCGACAGCGGCGCTGCCTGATCGCGGCGACCGGTTTTTACGAATGGACAAAGACCGAAGATGGTCAGCGATTGCCGTGGTACATCCAACGTCGCGATGGGGCGGCCATCGCCTTTGCCGGTATCTGGCAGGATTGGGGACCTGAGGCGGCACGCCAGGGCACCTGCGCTATCGTCACGACAGCCGCGAACCAGACACTCGGGACAATCCACCACCGGATGCCGTTGATTCTGGAACCTTCTGATTGGCCCCTGTGGTTGGGCGAAACCGGCAAGGGTGCAGCGACGCTGATGCAGCCGGGGGGCGAGGACGTGCTTGAATTTCACCGGGTCGGGCGCGCTGTCAACTCCAACCGTGCCAAGGGTCCCGAACTGATCCTGCCCGACGCATCGCTCTGACATCTGCTTTCATTTCAAACCTCTGCACGGTAGAGGGTGACCATGGCCCTGAAATTCTCAAACCTGCCGCAGCTTTACGCCCATGGGTTCGATACGATCATCGATGTGCGCAGCCCGGCAGAGTTCGCCGAAGATCACCTGCCTGGGGCTATCAACCTGCCGGTTCTGAGCAATGAAGAGCGCGCTGAGGTGGGCACCATTTACGCGCAGCAAAGCCCATTTCTGGCGCGCAAGCTTGGCGCGGCGCTGGTGTTTCGCAACGCGGCTAATCACATTGAACAGCACCTCAGCCACCACGAAGGGGGGTGGAAGCCTTTGGTCTATTGCTGGCGGGGCGGGCAGCGGTCGGGTTCATTCACATGGATGTTGCAGCAGATCGGCTGGCGGGCCGAAGTGGTCGATGGCGGGTATCGCACTTATCGGCGTCTGGTGAAGATTTATCTGTATGACGACCCGCTGCCGCACCGTCTGGTGGCGCTGGACGGCTATACCGGGACCGCCAAGACCGAGATCCTGATGCAATTGCAGGCGCGTGGTGTTCAGGTTTTGGATCTGGAAGGGCTGGCCAATCACCGGGGGTCACTGCTGGGCGAAAGACCGGGTGGACAACCCAGCCAAAAGGCGTTTGAATCCGCTGTCTCCGGGGCTTTGTGCAAGCTCGATCCTGCCATCCCGGTCGTCGTTGAGGCTGAATCGTCCAAAATCGGCAGTCTGATTCTGCCGCCAAGCCTCTGGACGGCGATGTGTGCCGCCCCGCGCATTCAGGTTTCAGCACCGATTGAAGCGCGGGCGACCTATCTGGTCGACGCCTATGACGACATACTCTCGGATCGGGACCGGCTACGTGACCGTCTTTCGCCGTTGCGCTTTCATCGTGGGCACGTGGTCGTCGACGAATGGTTGGCGCTGATTGATGCGAACGACAAACCGGCCCTGACCCGTGCCCTGATGGAGCAGCACTACGATCCCGCCTATACCAAATCCCAGCGCGCCCAAGGGGCCGAGGTGGTGGCGCAGGTCACAGCCTCTGCTTTGGATCGCGAAGGCGTTGCAGATGCCGCGATGCGGATCGAGAAACTGTTGGCTCAGCTTTGAAGCCGTAGGCCCTTCGAGGCGGTCAGTTGGCCAATGATTGCCGCCGGGTAACCGGCATCTTGCAATTTCGTCAGCAACTTGGGGGCGTCGTCAGGGTCGACCGCAGCCAATAACCCACCAGCGGTTTGCGGGTCGAAAAGCAGATCCGTCGTGCCTCCGCCAGGCAATTCCGGGCAAAGCTGACGGTTGTCGTCGAAAATTGTCGAACGCACTCCTCGCAGGCTCAGTTCCAACGCGCCAGCCATCAACGGTATGGCGTCAGGATCCAGGGTTGCCCCGCACTCTGACGCGGCGCAAATGCCTTGCAAATGCCCGGCCAAGCCAAACCCGGTCACATCGGTCATCGCATGGGCTTTGGCCAAGATGCGAGAAGCTTCGCCCTGCGGTTGGATCATTTGCTGATAGGCTCGGGCCACCCAGGCCCCGTCGGCCTGACCAGCCATCTCGGCGGCCATCAGGATGCCACTGCCCAGCGGTTTGGTCAGGATCAGCACATCGCCCGGGCGTCCGCCGGACAGGGTGATCGGGTCGCTTTCACACAGGCCGGTCAGGGTAAAGCCGATCGTCATCTCGTCGCCCATGGAACTGTGCCCGCCGACAATCTCGGCCCCGGCCTGCCGCATCACCTGACTGGCGGCGGTCATGATTTCGGACATCGTGCGCCGCTGCAATTCGGGCGACAGTCTGGGCAGAATGACCGTGGCAGTGGCCGCCTGCGGCCTTGCCCCCATCGCCCAGATATCACCCAGCGCATGAACGGCTGCGATCCGTGTCATTAGGACCGGATTCGTCGTAACGCTGCGCAGGTGATCCGAGGTCATCACTTGCCGTACCCCCCCGGTCGTCAGTAGCGCCGCGTCGTCGCCAGGCAGGGGGGTGATGTCGTTTCGTTCGGGTAGGGGCAAGTTGCTCAGCGCATCTTGCAAGGCGCCGCGCCCGACCTTGGCACCGCAGCCCCCGCACATGGGCTTTTGTCCCAAAGCCTTGGCCAGACCAGCGGCGTGTTCTTTGGGCAGCGCGGGGCTCTTCATCTGTGGCAGGTCGCGAAACTTGTCCATGAAGCTCTGGTCAATTCGATTCTTCCAGGCCCACATCATCCGTCCGCTGAACGACGTGCCCAATCGTTCGGCCAGGGCGGATTTACCGCCCAGCGAGATCAGTTTCAGGTAGTCCTTTTGCGGCACATAGCGCCGCATGCGTCCAGCGCCCAGCGCCGCGCGCAGGTTGTCGAACAGAACGGGGGCTTCGCGGACCGCGTAGACACCCGCCTTTGGGCGTGGGTTTTCGGTCAGGTGCGCGCAATCTCCGGCGGCGAAAATCACCGGATCACTGGATTGCAGATGCCCATTCACGCGGATGTAGCCATCCTCGAGCGCCAAACCCGTATTTGCGATCCAATCATAAGGCCGCGCTCCGGCGGCACCGGTCACAAAATCAGCCGAGATTTCGCCACCATCAGAGAGCCTGACGCTGTCCGCTGAAATGCGGGTGATCGTGGCATGTTCGACTACATCTACACCTAGCTGCCGCATGGCATTGCGAATGGTAGCCGCCGCTTTGGGCACCAGTGTGGTCAGGATCTCTGCGCTATCGATCAATGTGATTTGGGACTTGCGCCCCTTTGCGCGCAGGGCGTGGGCCATGGCCATCGCCAACTCGACTCCGGCGACACCGCCACCAATGACTGCGACCGCAGCGGGGCCTTCACCGGCCAGATACGCACCCCATCTGGCGGCAAATGCGCCGAGCGGTTTGGCGGATACCGCGTGTTCGGAAAACCCGGGCAGGGCAGGCATGTCCGACGTTATCCCCACGTTGACCGAGGCGACATCGAACGACACAGGCGGATATCCGGGAACGTGAACCTCACGGGCATCCGTGTCGATACCCTGAACCGCGCCAAGCAGAACGCGGGCACCGGCAAAGCGCGCAAGTTTGATCAGGTCGATATCCAGCTCGGGTCGTTGATAATGCCCGGCAACATATCCTGGCAGCATCCCGGAATAGGGCGCAGTCGGACCGGGGTTGATGACCGTCACCCGTGCACCCGGCAATGGGTTCATCCCCCATTTACGCAGAACCAGAGCGTGCGTGTGCCCCCCACCGATCAGAACCAGATCGCGGGTCAGCGGCAGCGGCGGAGTGTGCATTGTATTCAGTTCGTGCTGTGGTCTGGAACGTCCTCGACCTGTTCGACCGCGTGGGTAGCCCAAAGCTCGTCCTCGCCCGCGTCCGGCAGATCCTCTGGCTTTTCATGGCGATGAATGTGCCATTTGGCAATGAACAGAGCCGTGATCGGGGCCGTGAGGAACAGGAACAGCGTGATCAGCAACTCGTGCAGGGACGCATGATCTTCCAGCAGGATCGAGTGACAGATCGAGGCAAGCAGCACGCCACCCACGCCCAACGTCGTCGCCTTTGTTGGCGCGTGCAGTCGTGACATGGGGTCTTTCAGCTTGATCATGCCGAACGAGCCGACAAAGCCGAAGATGCCCGAGACGATCAGGAAGAACGCGATCAGAAATTCGAACAGGAAATCCATACCGCCCTCACTCGATGATATTGCCGCGCAGCATAAAGCGCGCGTAAGCCACGGTTGAGACAAAACCCAGCATTGCGATGATCATGGCGGCTTCGAAGAAAATTTCGGTTCCCAGCCTCAGGCCGTAAAGGATCATCAAGGCAATGGTGTTGATCACCATCGTATCCAGCGCCAGAACGCGGGTGCCGACCCCTTCTGCGGTTATGATCCTCCACAGGCACATCATGATTGCTGCGCCAAAGCAGCCAAAGGCAAAATAGGTCGCAAACATGATCATTCGAAAATCTCCATCAGGCGGCGCTCGTAGCGGCTTTTGATTTGATCCCGAACTGCGTCGGTGTCAGCGGCGTCAAGGCAATGGACCAGCAGGTTATGGCCTTGCGCAGACAGGTCGCAGCTGACCGTGCCTGGCGTCATGGTGATCGTGCCCGCCAGAACCGTGATCGCCTCGGGCGTGCGCAGCTCGAGCGGGATGCACACCCAGTTGGGTTGCCGGTCTGCATCGCGTTTGAACAGGATGATGCGGGCAACCGTGATGTTGGCCATCACGATGTCCCACAGAACGACAAGGATATATTCGACCACCATCGGCCAGTTGCGCAGCTTGGGCCGGTCTGGCCAATAGGGTTGGGTGATGAACGGGATGATGATCCCCAGCATCAGGCCAAAGACAAGCGAGTTCAGCGATGGCGAATTCGCCAGCAACATCCAGACCAGCGTCAGCAGAAAGGTCAGATGCGGGTGGGGGAAAATTCTGTGCAGCAGCTTCATTACTCTTCCCTCCCCAAAACGGCCGAGATGTAATCATCAGGATTGAACAATTGCATGGCGGTCTTCTGAGTGTATTCGAGCGCGGGGCCCGCAAACAAGGTCAGCAACCCCAGGCCCAGAACCAGTGCAAAGACTGATGTAAAGGCCAGACCCGGTTGCGGCTCGAGCGCAACTTGCGGCTCTGCCTCGTCCGTGTCCTGCGGCTCGGGGCGGGGAATGACCTGCACATCGTGACTTTTCCAGAAGATCAGCGTGCCTGCGCGGGCCAGACCGACAATGGTCACGAATGAGCCGATCAGGATCACCGCCCAGACTGCATTGGCATCTGGCGCGTCGCGCGCAGCGTCCAGAACCAGAAGTTTGCCGATGAAGCCCGACAGTGGTGGCATCCCGGCCATCGCGATTGCGCCAACGAAGAACAGCGCTGAAATCAGACCACTCTGAGGGATCGGCTGAGCGGGGGTGATGACCCCGTTGCGCCGCTCCATAACCAGATCGGCAACCAGAAACAGCAGGGCCGTCGCCAGCGTCGAGTGGAAGACATAGTAAAGCGCTGCCGCGGTTGCTTGGGGTGCGAACAGAGAGATGGCGATCAGCAATGTCCCCATCGAGGCAATTGCGCAAAAAGCCACCATCCGGGCGATATGTTGCGAGCCAAGGATGCCAATGGCCCCAATGGCAAGCGTCAACAGTGCGGCGGGTTGCAACCATTCGCCCAGCAGCCCTTGGGTGACGACGACGTCGGGGCCAAAGATCATCGTATCAACCCGAATGATCGAATAGGCCCCCACTTTGGTCATGATTGCAAACAGGGCGGCGACGGGCAAAGGCGCGTTGGCATAGCTTGCAGGCAGCCAGAAATGCAGCGGCAAAACCGCTGCCTTAATGCAGAAGACCAGCAAGAGCAACACCGCGCCGACCCGCAGCAATGCGGTGTCCTCTGGCGGGATCTCGGCGACCTTGACGGCCAGATCGGCCATGTTCAGCGTTCCGGTAACCGCATAAAGCGTCCCCAGCGCGAACAGGAACAGGGTCGAGCCCAGCAGGTTATAGGCCACATATTGTACGCCCGCTTTCAGGCGCACCGCGCCACCGCCATGGGTCATCAATCCGTAGGACGCAATCAGCAGGACTTCGAAGAAAACAAACAGGTTGAAGGCGTCACCGGTCAGAAACGCGCCGCAGACGCCCATCAACTGGAAATGGAACAGGGCATGAAAGTGCTTTCCACGCCCGTCCCAGCCCGATGCAATGGCATAGAGAACGATCGGCAACGCCAGCAATGCGGTCAGCAGCACCATCATCGCCGACAATCTGTCCAGCACCAGAACGATACCAAACGGCGCGGGCCAGTCGCCCAGTTCATAGACCTGAATATCGCCGCCAGCGGCCTGCGCGGTGATCGTCAGCGCAATGCCCAACAGGCCGACAACACCCGCGACCGAAAAGATACGTTGCAGGTCCAGGTGATACCGCAAGACCATGATGATGAACGGGGCGAGGATCGCGGGCAGGACGATCGGCGCAACGATCCAGTGGTTCATGCGTCTTCTCCCGGCGCGTCTACGCTGTCCTGCGCGGTCATGTCGATATGGTCATCCTTCGCGGACAGGTAAGCGCTGAGCGAGATCATCACGATCACCGCCGTCATCCCGAAAGAGATCACGATGGCGGTGAGGACCAGCGCCTGTGGCAACGGATCGGTATAAGGCACCTCTTTGTATTTGTTCAGCACAGCCGGCGCGTTCAGCGCCAACCGACCGGTTGCGAACAGGAAAACGTTCACCGCATAGGTAATCAGGGACAGCCCCAGAATGACCGGAAATGTGCGACGGCGCAGGATCAGGAAAATTCCGGCGGCCGTCATGACGCCCACGGCAGAGGCTAAGAGCGCTTCCATCAGGCCTGCTCCTTGTCTTGTTCTTCTTCCGGTGGATCGTCCCGCAGTGGGTTGATATCCATCGGGAATTCTTGTGCAATGCCCGGTTGCCATGCAAACCGTGACAGGCTGTCCAGCGCCAGCATGACCGCGCCCAGAACGGCCAGGAACACGCCGGTGTCAAACAGGATGGCGGTGGCCCATTCAAACTCTTCCAGCGGTGGCCAATGGATATAGCCGAAATCGCTGGTCAGGAAGGGCCGTTCGTTGAACCAGGCACCCAGCCCGGTCGCCGCGGCGATCAATACGCCCCAGCCGATCGTACCGTGATAGTAGAACCTCTGCCGCTCGATCGCCCAGGTATAGCCGCTGGCCATATATTGCATCAGGAATGCAATCGCCACGATCAGACCGGCGATAAAACCACCGCCCGGCTGATTGTGACCGCGGAAAAAGATGTAGGCCCCGACCATCAGCGCAATCGGCATCATCACCCGAGTTGCCACCACCATCATCAGCGGATGCGAGTCGCCGGATTGCGGCCAGTGCGGTTTGCGGTTCAGCAAATAGCTACGCACGTTCGAATTCAAAACCGACTCGGTCAGGGCAAAGATGATCAGCGCAGCGATGCCCAGAACGATGATCTCGCCAAAGGTATCAAAGCCACGGAAGTCCACGAGGATGACGTTGACGACATTGGTGCCGCCACCACCTTTGTACGAGTTCGCCAAATGGAAATCCGAAATCGTCGGAAAGGCGAAATCGCGCATCATCAGGGCATAGATCAACCCTCCGGCGCCAATACCAGCCACGACCGAGATTGCCGCGTCCCGCCACCGGCGCCCGGCGGAGCTGTCCCACGGCGTTTCGGTTGGCAGGAAATTCAGCGACAACAGCAGCAGGATCATCGTCACCACTTCGACCGAAATCTGCGTCAGCGCCAGATCGGGGGCCGACAGGTAGTTGAACGCCATCGACACGATCAGACCCACAACGCCGATCAGCACAAGCGACAGCAGGCGGTTGCGGTGGAACCACATGATCGCCAACGTCGCGCCGACAAGGCAAATCCAGCCGATGATCGGGATCACCTGCGCTGGCAGGGGAACCCGGGTTTCGACACCAATCGTGCCGGTTGAATAGGCGTAGTACCCAAGTCCGACGGTGAAGGCGACGAAGATAATCGCATAGCGGCTAAGAACGCCGTTGTGCAATTCGTCGGTGATCCAGCGGCTGAGCCGGGTAAAGGCGTGGATAATCGCTTCGAAGATTGTCTTGGCTTCGGGGCGCGGCAGGGCGTTCCACAGTTTCTCGCCATGTTTGTGCAGCGACAACAGGAACAAACCGCCTAGCGTCGCAACGGCGGACATGTAGAGCGCGGGGGTAAATCCGTGCCACAGCTTCAGTGAATAATAGGGCAGCTTCTCGCCCCCTATCACCGCGCTCGAGACGACCGCAACCAGCGGACCGACAATTGCCGCCGAATACAGGCCGATCAACACGACGAGCACCACAAGGAAGGCCGGGGCAAGCCACAGACCAACGGGCGGGTCGTGCGGGGCATGCGGATAGTCATCGCGCTGCGGGCCGAGGAATACGTGGGCAATAAACCGGAAGGAGTAGGCAGCCGAAAACAGCGCCGCCAACAGCGCCAGTCCTGGGACCAGATAGTGAGAGTTCAGCCACGTCGTGTGGACCGTTTCCTCAAGCATCATTTCTTTCGACAGGAACCCGTTCAACGGGGGCAGGCCAGCCATCGAAAGTGCTGCGACCGTACCTATCGTGAAGGAAATCGGCATCAGGTGACGCAGGCCGCCCAGTCTTTTGATGTCGCGCGTTCCGGTCTCGTGGTCCACGATCCCGGCGGTCATGAAAAGGGCAGCCTTGAAAGTCGCGTGGTTGATGATGTGGAACACGGCGGCGACGGCGGCGAATTTGGTGCCAAAGCCCAGCAACATGGTCACCAGGCCCAGATGCGACACGGTCGAAAACGCCAACAGCGCCTTTAGATCATCCTTGAACAGCGCAATCACTGCGCCGATCAGCATGGTCACCAGACCCGTGGTGGCGACGATGTAGAACCACGCATCCGTTCCAGCCAGAACCGGCCACATCCGCGCCATCAGGAACAGCCCGGCCTTCACCATCGTAGCCGAATGCAGATAGGCCGAAACAGGCGTCGGTGCCGCCATGGCATGCGGCAGCCAGAAGTGGAACGGGAACTGTGCCGACTTGGTGAAACAGCCCAGAAGGATCAGGATCAGTGCGGGCAGGTAATAGGGCGACGCCTGGATCAAGTCTTTGTTCTGCAAAATGACGCTCAGATCATAGGAGCCCACGATATTGCCCAGAATCAGCATGCCGGCGATCATCGCGAGCCCGCCCGACCCGGTGACGGCCAGTGCCATGCGCGCGCCTTGACGTCCTTCGGGAAGGTGTTTCCAATAGCCGATCAGAAGGAATGAACTTAGTGAGGTAAGCTCCCAGAAAATAAGCAAAAGAAGGACGTTGTCCGACAGAACGATCCCCACCATCGCGCCCTGAAACAGCAGCAGGTAGGTATAGAACTGCCCCATCGGATCCTCGCGCGACAGGTAGAACCGCGCGTAGAGGATGATCAGCAGGCCAATCCCCAAGATCAGCAGCGCGAACAGGAACCCCAGCCCGTCCAGCATGAAGTTTGCGTTCAGGCCAAGCCCGGGTATCCAGTCGAACCGGGCGGTTACCACGTCGCCACGCATCACGCTCGGAATGTGAAGAAGTAGCCCCATCAACGCCAGAAACGAGGTCAAACCCGCCGCCGAAGCCGCAGCGTTCCGGCCTGCGCGGATCAGCAGGGCGGGAAAGACAGCTCCGAGAAAAGGAAGGGCCGCGATGAGGAATAGGGACAATTGCGATACTCCGGTCTTAGCGGTCAGGATGGACTGAATTAGTAAGGATAATTTTATGACTGTCCAGATATTGCAAGTCATTCAGGGTGGCTGCGACGTTGTTTCCGGTCGCGCGGGGTGCCGCTCAAGTTGACAGGAACTTGATCTGGGCGCGCGATTTTCGGACGCAAAGATTGGTCTCTCATGTGCTAGAAACCCGGAAAGAGAAACAAGAGCGGGCTGCGTGGTGAAAACGGCGAAACAGACACGGCGATGGGTCCTTGCGGGGGCAGGGGCGGCCTTGGTCGGGGGCTTCGCCATTCGCCAGTACCGCCTGATCCCGCCTGACTACGCCGGTGGGCGTCTTGATGTGGTGCAGGCACACGCACAGGCCGTGTCGGGTGGCATCCTGCTGGTTGATATCCGAACCCCGGATGAATGGCAGGCCACCGGTATCGGCGAAGGTGCCCACCCGCTGGACATGCGGCGCGAGGATTTTGCGCAGGCTCTCTCTGATCTGGTATCGGGCGATATGGATCGGCCCGTGGCCCTGATTTGTGCGCGGGGTGTCCGTTCAGCCCGGCTTAGCAATCGATTGACCGAGGCCGGGTTCGCGCAGATCATAGATGTGCCCGAAGGCATGTTGGGTTCGGCCGCGGGGCCGGGTTGGGTCCGCGCCGGATTACCGGTTCGAGATTACGAGGGAAACGTTTGATGACCTGGAAACCCTGTCTGGCCGTCTGTCTGGCCCTGTCCGCACAATCCGCGCAGGCCGCATGCGGCCCGGATGAAGGTATGTGCGAAACCGAAAACGGCGGTTATCAGATCGAGCTGCCCAAAGCGGACAATCCACCGCTTGTGGTTTTCCTGCACGGATATGGCGGAACCGGCAGTGGGACGATGAAGAACCGAGGCATGGTCGAGCCCCTGTTGGACCGTGGTTATGCGGTCATGGCCCCGGAAGGGGCGATGCGAAACGGGCGGCAAAGCTGGAATTTCTACCCCGGATGGGAAGGGCGAGACGAGACCGCGTTTCTGACCGAAGTTGTGCAGGATGCGGCGGACCGCTTCGGGATCGATTCCGATCGCGTCATGCTGGGCGGGTTTTCCGCCGGTGCCTTCATGGTCTACTACCTCGCCTGTGACGCGCCCGAGACGTTCTCGGCCTATGTGCCGGTCTCTGGCGGGTTCTGGCGCCCACATCCCGAAGACTGCGCAGGCCCGGTGCGGTTGTTTCACACTCATGGATGGACTGACAATGTGGTGCCCCTAGAGGGTCGAATTCTGGGCGGAGGCAGATTTCATCAGGGCGATATCTTTGCGGGTCTGGAAATCTGGCGCGAGGCGAATGAATGCGCCGACACCAAGCCCTCGGGGTTTGGCCAAACCGAACAGTTCATGCGTCGTAAGTGGACCGGATGCGCCGAAGGTGGAACGCTGGAGTTCGCGCTGTTTCCCGGAGGGCACAGTGTGCCAACCGGTTGGGCGGACATGATCGTGGACTGGTACGAGGGGTTGCCCGGCAGCTGATCACTCTGCCGGGGTCATCGTGCCCTTGCCTTCGACAAGCCGCTTCAACTCATCCCGATAATGACGCGCCGACCGCGTGATGGCTGGTTCTTTGACGTCTTCGCGCATGCCAAGCATCTGCCGTGCAGCCCCTGCCGAAACCCCGCTGAACGCCGATAGCGGAATGGCCAGCGCCAGGCTTATGGCAATCGGGGCCAGCCACACGGACACCAGACCGGCCAGAATACCTGCAGTCAGTGCCAAGCCGCTGACGGTTTCTAGTGCGTGACACAGGACCAGCGTGCGCAAGCCATAGGTGCCACCGTCGCGCGCCTGAGGCGACCAGCCGCGTTGAATGCCGAAAGCGGTGCGGAACACGGCGATCATCTGTTGCACCATCAGGATCGGGGCATAGAGGATCGACAAAACAACCTCGGCCAGGAACGAGGTGAAAAAGCGCTGCCCGCTGCCGAACTCGGAATACCGGACACCGCTGAGCGGCAACGCCAGAACGCCAAGCACCTTGGGGGCCAGCAGCATCGCGTACATGACCAGAATGATCAGCACATGGCGCGTTTCAGACATCTCGGGCCATTGCGGAAACAGCGGATTGTCGGGGCTGAAATAGTGCAGAACCGATGCATCCTTACCCTGACCGATCAGGGCCCACATCACCAGCAGAGCAAACCAGAGCGGCGACATCAGATACCCGACCGCGCCATGGAACATGTGGAAGCGCGAAACGGCCCGGAACCCGACTGAGCTCAGCAGTTTCAGATGTTGCAGGTTGCCCTGACACCAGCGACGATCCCGCAGGGCGTGGTCGATCAGCGTGGGCGGAGTTTCTTCGTACGAGCCGCGAATGCGGGGCAGGAACCGCACGCCCCAGCCAGCCCGACGCAGCAGACCAGCCTCGACGAAATCGTGGCTCATGATCAGCTTGTCCTGCCCGCCGAAGGACCGCAGCTTGGGCAGCCCCGCGCAGGAGGCAAAGGCCCGAGTGCGTATGATCGCATTGTGGCCCCAATAATTGCCTTCTTGTCCGCACCAGCGGGCCAGACCTTCGGCAAAAGCGATGCCGTAGACACCGTTTGCGAATTGCTGCATCCGGGCAAAGACCGATTGCGCGCCGATCAGTTGCGGATAGCTTTGGATCAGGCCCGCACCGGGATCGCGGGCCAGCGAATCCGTCAGACGCAGGATGGCGCGACCGGTCATCAAGCTGTCAGCGTCCAGCACCAGCATCGCATCCCAATCAGCGCCCCATCGGCTGACCCAATCCGCGATATTGCCGACTTTGCGATCGGTATTTTCGGCGCGGCGGCGGTAGTAAAGCTCCAACCCCGGAGCGAGGGTCGTACGCAGAGCCTCGATACTGGCTTGCTCCTGTGCCGCAATCTCGGGGTCGCGGGTGTCGGACAGGATGAACATGGCATAGTGGTGCTGACCGCCACGCAGGCGCAGGTCTTCAAGCATGGTGCGTGCATTGCCCAGCACGTTCCACGGCACCTCGTTATAGACCGGCATCAACAGCGCCACCCGCAAAGGCTGCGCGCGACCCTGTCGTTTTGGCGGTTCCTGCCGAGACAGCGAGACCATCCCCAGCAGCACTGTGCAGACCGTGAAGGAAATCCAGAAGAAGTTGAATGAAATCAGCGTCAGCAGGATGCCTTCGATCAGGTTGATCCCTTCGGCCCCGAACCAGTCGCTCATGACCCACAGCAGGCCCAGCGTTGCCGCCATCGCGGGCGAGAACGCCAGCGCGCGCCAGAACCCTGCCGACCGGCGCGCGGGCCCTGATGGCACCTGCGCATCGCGGAACCCGGCGCTGAAATCCTGCGCGGGCATCGCCAGAGGGGCCTCGGGCGGCATTATGCGCAGATCATGGCTCATGTGGTCCACCGGTACAGCCAGACCTCGGATGCGGGTTGTTTACCGACCAGCAGTTGCGCGCGCAGTTCGACATGGTCGCGCTCACCCGGTTCGAACGAGAAGGCAAGGCGCACGCCGCCGGTGTCGGGGTTGCGCTGCAAAACGCCGTCCGATGTTTCGGCGTGGGGCGAGTTGGCAAAGATCGTAACCGCGTCCAGATCGTCGAATAGAGCGCTGGGTTCAAAATCAATCACGGCCAGTCGACCCTCGCCAAAGGTGTTTTCACCCATTGCGGTGTTGATCACGCGCGGCATTGGGGTGCGTTGCGGCTCATCCCCCCAGATCAGGCGATAGGACAGATCGACCTGGCTGCCAGCGGCATAGGGCTCGGCCGGACGCCAATAAGCGACGATGTTGTCATAGATCTCCTGATCGGCGGGAATTTCGACCAGCGTGACGGCACCCTTGCCCCAATCCCCGTTCGGTTCGACCCACAGACCGGGGCGTTTGTGGTAATTCGCCTCAAGATCGGCGTAGTCCGAGAACGCGCGCTTGCGCTGCATCAGACCAAAGCCCGCAGGGTTGGTATCCACAAAGGACGAGAATTGCAGGCGAGTCGGGTTGGCCAGTGGCCGCCATATCACCTCACCCGCGCCATTGCGGATCAGCAACCCGTCGCTGTCGTGGACAGCGGGGCGGAAGTCGTCAAAACGGCTGTGGTTGGTCTGATCGAACAGGAACATCGACGTGCCCGGCGCGATCCCTACATGGGGCAGTTCCTCACGCGGGAATAGCGTAGCCTCAACGTCCATGATGCAGTCCGCCCCCGCCGTGACGTTGAACCTGTAAGCTCCGGCAACGCTGGGGCTGTCCATCAGCGCGTGTACGACCATATGACGTTGACCGGGTTCGGGGCGTTCCAGCCAGAACCGGATGAATTCGGGAAATTCCTCGCCTTCGGGGTCGCCGGTTTTCAGCGCCAGACCGCGTGCGGACAGGCCATAGACTTCGTGCAGACCAATGGCACGGAAATAGCTGGCCCCCTGCCAGACGCAGAACTCATCGGTTTTGCCGGGGCGGTGCATCTCGGTCCTAAGGCGCAGGCCCGAGAACCCCAGCGTGTCGTCGATGGGCAGTTCCGGCACATCTTCGGACTTGTCGAACATCGACAGGTCGAACGTGACGGGCTTGGTCATTCCGTCCTCGACCGTGGACACTTTCACCGTGCGCGGGAAATACAGGCCTGGGGTAAAGAAATCGACATTGAACGGCGTTTCAGTCTCGTACCACAGGGCGCGGTCCAGCCGGAACCGGATCGAGCGGTACTGCTGATAGGTCAGGTCCTGCCATTCCTGCGGGACCATCTCGCGCTCGGCATAGGGGCGACTGGCCAGATCGCGGGCCATCGCGATCACGTCCTTATGGTCAAAGGGCACCTCGCCGCCGGTTGCGAAAGCCGAGGGAGCCAGGGCCAGGGCCGTTGAAGAAGCCAGGAATGCGCGCCGTGTAAAATTCATTTCTTCGTCTTCCAAGGTTGTGACTTGAACCAGGCGGCCAGATAAGCCACGCCGATGATCATCGCAAAGCCAATCATGTTGGCGACAAAAACACTGGCAACATCCCGCCCACTCAGATCCAGTCCGACGCCGATAAGTCGCGCAGCTGCCATCGAAAAAACGAACACCGCTAGCGATTGCTGCCCGACTTTGGTGATGACGGTCAGCAGGAATTGCCAGACCTTTGCCGCAGCGCCCTGACCAGTTGCGATCAGACGATGGCCGTGCTCGCCCGCTGCGACCCAGCCCAGATAGGCGAGTGACAGGAAGTGCAGATAGCGGAACAGGCCGAAATCGGTCTTGTCGCGGAACTCTTTGGTGATCGGCCAGACCTTGCGGATTTCTTCGGCCAAATCAGGGGCCGCGGCGTTGATCCAAGAAAAGACCTTCCACGAGCCGAAGGGCATCGAGATTATCAGGAACAGCGTGGCGGCCCAGATCAGTGTTTTTGACACCGGCGGAGCAGGTATCCAGCCGCGCATGAAGGCGAACCCGGTGAAGAACAATAACTGCCAACCGAACGGGTTAAAGAACCACTGACGATCCGACCATGGCTCGGCCGGCAGGTCCAACATGTCTGTTTGGGCCACGAGCCACAGCGAGACCGACGCCAAGGCAACCGCCCAGAACCCGACCCGCGACAGGCCCATGACCAGGGGCATCATCGCCAGCACCACCAGATACATCGGCAGGATGTCGAAATAATTCGGCACATATGTCAGCGTGAACAACCCGACCATCTGCGGCGCAGGGTCGTTGAAGAAATGCTGCAGGTTCAGCGACGAGATATAGTTTTTCTCGAACAGGCCGCTCTGGTTCAGCGCGGCCATTGTCATGGCAACAAAGAAGAACAGGCAGATATGCGCCCAGTAGACCTGCCAGATGCGGAAGGACACGCGGGCCGTGCCCATCCACCAGCCCTTGCGCGCAAAGGCACCGCCAAAGGCGATGGCCGAAGCCATGCCCGAGCAGAACACAAAAATCTCGGTCGCGTCCGAGAACCCGAACCGAGCCGGGATCCACTTGGCCCAGGGGTCGTTCGGGATGTGGGCGATGAGGATGATGAACATCGCGATACCGCGATAGAAATCCAGGCGCGGGTCACGCGTGCGGGCAGGGGCGGCCGCCGGGGTCGCCACAGGTGCAAAATCAGAAGCGGGCGATAAAGTCGCCATACGGGTTCTGTCCTTCTTTGGTCTTTTTGTTTTGTTATTCAGCCGGAACGCTTTTTGCGTCGCCGTTGTCGCGGGCCGCGTCGATCAATGCGCGGCGCGCAAGTGCGTAATTGTCCTCGCCCCCGGCGCGTTTGGCGCGACGGTCGTCCAGAATGCGCTCGACCGCATCCAGACGGCCCGCGCGCAGGCCGGAATCGATTGTGATGCGCTCGAATACATCACGTTGGGCGTGGCTGCCACCTGCCAGTTGCATACCATCACGCGCAGTCGACAAAAAGTCGAACGCCGCGCCGTAAAGACCATCACCAAAGGCTTCCAGCCCCTTGGCGGCGGCAATGCCCGGATCGGACATGCGGATCGGAGTGTCGCCCTGGTTGCGCTGCGCATCCTTTTGGATTCGCTGCAATATCTTTCCGGTTGCGTCTGTACGCTTGTCGCCTGTCAGGGCCAGCAGATAGTGCAGGTCGGCAAAGATCAGACAGCCATCCTCGGTTCGGCTGGCGCTCAGATCCGCCAGTTCTTCCCAGCGGTTGCCGACGTCGACGCCTTCAAGCTCGAGCCGCGACAGCAGCGAGGTCGCGTTCGAGATATCGCGATAGTCGTCAGACTTGTCCTGACGGATGTGGGTGTCATAAAGCGCGATTACCTGATCGACCTGGCCGAGATCCAGATGCATCAACGCCTTGTGCCACCAGACGTGATAGCGAAAATTGTTGCAATGTGCCCAGGCATCTTCGCGCCCGGCCAGCCAGTCAAGACCCAGTTGCGCATTGCCCTTCATCTCGTGCACATGGGCAACCGCGTGCAAACCCCAAGCGTCATCGGCGGCCAGCCACAATGCCTGCCGTCCGGTGATCTCGGCCATTTCATAGGCGCCGGTTTCCTCGAGCGCAAAGGCATGGCAGCCCAGCAGGTATCCGCGGCCCGAGTGGTCTGGCGCGTAAGCGGGCAGGACGCGCTCGATCGAGCGACGCATGCCCTCGGCATCACCCAAAACAAACCGAATTGCATGGCTGAGCTTCATCGCCAGCGTGTCGTCGGGATGCGCGCGCAGGATTTCCTCGAACTTCTGTACAGCATGCGAGGGCAGGTCGGCCAGGTAAAGCTCCAGCGCCTGGACATAGAGCCGTTCGCGGGCGGTGATCGGTTGCCGGTCCATTGCCATCTTTGCGGCTGTCAGCGCGTCAACTGCTACCGGCATCAACTCGCGCCTGCCCAACAGGACCATGAACAACCCTTTGATGGTGTGACCCAGGGCAAAGTCGGGCTCAAGCTCCAGCACATTGACAAGATGCTGTGGCGTGACGGCTGCATGCGCCACGAACCCAAGCAGAACACCATCCCACGCGTCGACACTTGCCGCATGCGTCAGGGTGTTCAGCTGTCCAAAAACGTCTTGTTTCATACTTGGGCCCAATCCGGTTGCGATATTTGACACTGTTCGATGTAACAGAGTGTGCAGCCGCGTCGTAACAGTATCGACCCTGCTCTCGAATTGGTGAAAACGCGTGTGTGGAAAAAGTGAATAAATCCGCCGATTCAACGACATGTTTCAGCAACTTGCCGCTTAAATGGGCGGAGTGTTTCAATCTTCGAAGGGGGTATCCGACGCCAGAACGGCCTTGGTATCCGCCCCGCAGACCGGTGGCGCGCTGCGATATGTCACCGGTGTGCGCGACAGTTTGAGCGGATTCCCGATCAGTTCGACCTGTCCAGGATCGGCCTGCATAGAGATCTGCATCTGCCGCGCTGCAACCTGATCGCTGGCAAAGACCTGATCCAAGGTCCGTACCGGACCAACGGGCACCTTTCGCGCCTCGAGCCCTGTAATCACGTCGTCGGTGCTGCGCGTTTGAATTGCGGGCCGCAGAATGTCGTTCAGCGCGTCGCGGTGTTCCAGCCTTGACGGATTAGTCGCAAATCGCGGGTCTTCTGCAAGTTCCGGCATCTCAATGAATTCGCACATCCGTCCGAATTGGCCGTCATTTCCGACCGCCAGAATCACGTGGCCGTCGGATGTTTCATAGACCTCGTATGGCACGATGTTGGGATGCCCGTTGCCGCGCCTTTGCGGCACATTGCCCGAGGTCAGGTAGTTCACCCCCTCGTTGATCAGCCAGGCGACCTGCGCGTCCACCAGCGCCAGATCGATCTGCTGCCCTTCTCCGGTCTGGTCCCGGTGGCGCAGCGCGGCCAGAATGCCGACACAGGCATACATCCCGCACATGACGTCCGCGATACCGACCCCGACCTTCATCGGCGACCCCTGCGGATCACCGGTCAGAGACATGATCCCGCCATAGCCCTGCGCCATCAGGTCGTAACCCGGTTTCGATGCGTTTGGACCCGTTTGGCCGTAGCCCGAGATCGAGCAATAAACGAGGTCCGGATATTCCTGGGACAGCGTGGCATAGTCCAGCCCGTATTTGGCCAGACCACCGGGTTTGAAATTCTCGATCAGAATATCGGCCTGCGCGGCAAGACGCCGGATTTCGGCCTGACCTTCGGTGGTGGCGATATCCAGCGCCACGGATTTCTTGTTCCGGTTCGACGACATGAAATAGGCGCTCAGATCGGACCGGTTGCCGTCCGCATCGGTGACGTAAGGAGGACCCCATTGCCGTGTATCATCCCCGCCCGTTGCCGGATTTTCGATCTTGATGACACTGGCCCCCAGATCGCCCAGCAATTGCGTGCAGGTCGGTCCGGCCAGAATACGGCTCAGGTCCAAAACCTTGACGCCTTTCAGCGGACCCTCAGATGCGGCCATCATATCCTCCACGCTCGATCTCGGCGGCGATTACGGTGAAACGGTCAGCTTTGACAGCCTCCTCCAACGCCGCCCGCAGTTCTGAGCGGTTGCGGACCGTATGTCCATAGCCACCAAACGCGCGCCCCAGCGCGGCAAAGTCATGGCGGTCGAAATCTACGCCCCGGTTGCCCATCTGCCGCTGCCTCTGTTTCAATTCGATCAGCGCGAGGCTGGCGTCGACAAAGACCAGAAAGATCGGGTTGCCCCCCATCTCGGCAGCGGTCGACAGCTCTCCCGCAACCATTAGGAACCCGGCATCGCCGGAAAAGCTGATGACGGGTCGATCCGGTTCTGCCAGTTTCAAGCCGATGGCCATCGGTACTGCGCAGCCCATGGTGCAAAGGGCCGAGGACTGGATCAACCCACGTTCTTCTGAACAGGTCCACATCTGGCTCAGCAAGATGCGATGCGCGCCGCTGTCGGCGGTCGCCAGTGTCTCGGGTGGCAGAGCATCGCGGGTTTCGGCGATCACGGCTGCCGGCCCCCATTCCTCATCCGTCGGAAACGCCTGAGCCAGCGCCGCTTTGACAGCCGCCGGTTCATTGCCGGGCCAGGTTTTGCGCGCCGGATTGACCTTTGCTATTGCTTCGAGTGTTGATCCGGTATCCGCGACCAGATGCAGCCCGGCCTGATGCATATAGTGGTCATTGACTACGGCCGAGATGTCGATGACGCGCTTGTCTTCAGGGTCCCAGATCTCGCGCCAGCCGGGGCGCATTTCGATCGGGTCGTAGCCCAGACACAACACCAGGTCGGATTGTTCGACCAAAGGCACCAGATGTTTGTCGGCTAACGGTGAAAGACCCGCGCCGCCCAAGCACAATGGATGGTCTTCGGGGACGACGCCCTTGGCCTTATAGGTTGTGACAAAGGGTATGCCGAAATGTTCCAGGAACGCCTGCACGACGCTGCGCGATTCGTCATACATCACGTCGAGCCCGACAATTGCCAAAGGCCGCTCGGCTTCAGCCACCCAGCGCCGGGCCTTTTCAAGACACTCGCCCCCCGGTGAAACCGGCGCGACTTTTGCCAGGCGGCGGCGTTTGACACCGGACACACGCGTATCCGCAACCGAGATCGGAACGTCGATGTGAACCGGCCCGGGGCGTGGTTGATTTGCCAGCGACACCGCTTTGTCCGCGACGACATCGGCACCTTGAGCCGTCAACAGGAATGTCCCCTTGGTGATCGACTGGTAAACTTGGCTGTGGTCCATGACCTGATGGGTATAGGTCAGCGCCTCATCCGCATCGACGCAGCCTGTCAGAACAATCATCGGCACCCGGTCTTGCAACGCATTGGCGACCACATTGATTCCGTTCATTGCGCCCGGTCCAAGCGTTGCCACCAGAATGGCGGGCGCACGGTCGCGGTGATGCACGGCTTCGGCCATGAATCCAGCGGCGTTCTCATGCTTGGCCAGATGAAACGTAATACCGGCCTGTTCCAGCGCATCCACCAGCGTCAGAACTTCGCCGCCGGGCATTCCGAACGCGTGGCGGCACCCCGCTTCGTACAAGCGTTGGGCCAGTAGATCAGCGGCGCGGGGCGCTAGGTCCTGCATCAATCATGCTCCGAAGTTGTTCTTGTCGGAGCAGATTGCGGAGCCCGGCCCTGGACGCAA
Organism: Ruegeria sp. AM4; assembly: GCF_056540665.1. NCBI lineage: Bacteria > Pseudomonadati > Pseudomonadota > Alphaproteobacteria > Rhodobacterales > Roseobacteraceae > Ruegeria > Ruegeria sp. AM4. The sequence continues at coordinate 51,200 of NZ_JBQFXD010000001.1, forward strand.
GCCAGATCACAGCAGTGTGACTATTTGACGGCCTGTTGCGCAATGGCGTGAAACGTTTTGTCCAGTTCTGCTGCAATATTGCGCAATTCATCCCCGCCATCGTCGGTATAAGGATCAAATACAAAGCTTGGCGTTTTGTAGGACAGGGTTGCAGATCCATCCGCGTTCTCGGTTACATAAAACCGGATCGGCGCTTCGATCATCGCTGCGGTCGAAGTCTCGAGAACACGCACCGCATAATCGTTGTTGAAAGCCCCAATCACCCGGTTGCCGGGTATTGTGATGCCACGCGCTGCCGCTGCCTTTGTCGGACCGGCCTGCGTGACCACGATCAACCCACCGTCTTTGATAGCCGATACAGTATCCGACACCAGGGCGTCATAGGGCTTGCCGGTCGGCAAAACCTCCCATCCCGGTCGCGGTTGCAGATCTTCCGCCCAGGCGGGCGCTGCCAGCAAGGCCAATGTGGCCAGTTTCAGTTTCATGGCGTCGCCCCCAGTTTCTGGTGGGCGTTTTATGCCAGAAATTCAGCCATTTGCGCACTCACAATCTCGTGCGCAGCTCAAGGTGACACCGTCAGGCCGGGCGCTTTGCAAGCAAGTAGATATCCATGATCCATCCGTGATCGGCCCGTGCCCTGGCGCGGGTGGCAAGGATCTCGTCCGAGACGTCAGCGAGCGGGCCTTGGATCAGGATTTCTTCTTTCATGCCGACATAGGCGCCCCACCAAATGTCATAATCGGCCATCTCAAGGTTCTGGAAGGAACATTCGCCGTCCAGCATGACCGCAACCTTGTCAGCGGCTACTGGCCAACCTTCGTCGCGGATGCGCCGCCCGGTCGTAACGACAAACGGCGCGCCGATCTCGTTGATCGGTATCGCATGCGCCGCGGTCAATGCCTGTAAAGCGGTGATGCCGGGGATAACGCGCATTTCAGGGCGCGGTTTCAGGCGCGCGGCAATCCGCAACGCGCTGTCATAGAGCGACGGGTCGCCCCAGATCAGCAATCCAACTTTCTTCGCCCCAGTGTGATCAGCAATCGCTGCCGCCCATCGTTCGGCAATGGCGTCGTGCCATTCGTCCACACCGCGCAGATAGCCGTCATCGGCCCGGCGCTTGGGAATGTCGAAATAGGCGATTTTGGGTTGCGCAGCGGCAACCCGCGCCATGATGTCCTCGCGCAGCCCAGCCAGATCGGCTTTGTTCTCACCCTTTCGGGGGATCAGGATCAGGTCGGCATCGCGGATCGCCTGCGCGCCTTGAACGGTCACATGGTCGGGGTTGCCGGTGCCGATGCCGATCAGGGTCAGTTCAAACATCGTCGAACTCCGCCAAAGGCCCATACAGGATGAGGGCGGGGGCCTTGCCGACCTCGGCACCCAACTTGTCCGATAGCGCGCCAACCGTTGACCGGAGCAGCGATTGCTCGGGCGTCGAAACGGATTCGGCCATCAATGCCGGAGTATCCAGCGGCAGGCCGTGCCGATGCAGGGCCTCGGCCAGCAATGGGAATGTCCGCTTGCCCATGAACACCACGGTGGTTGCCTGAGGATCAGCAAGCGCAGGCAGGTTCAGGTCGTCTGGAAGTTGCCCGCTGACGTCGTGGCCGGTGACGAATTGCACGCGACGTGCTGTCAGTCGCCGGGTCAGGGGAATGCCTGCCGCCGCTGCCGCCGCAACGGCGGACGGGATGCCCGGGATGATCTCATAATCGATACCGGCAGCCCGCAGCGCAACAAGTTCCTCTTCCAGCCGTCCGAACAATCCGCCGTCGCCGGACTTTAGCCGCACAACGCGCGCGCCAGTCTTTGCGTAATCCACCAACAGACGGCTCACGTGGTCTTGCTTGGGCGAGGGGCGGCCTGCCCGCTTGCCCACGCCAACCAAGTCGGCCTCCTCGCGCGTATGGGTCAGGATCGGGCCACTGCTGAGGTCGTCGAACAAAACCGCATCGGCCTTTTGCATCCGGTCCACCGCCTTGAGCGTCAGCAGTTCCGGATCACCGGGTCCGGACCCGATAAACGAGACGAACCCGCTCATACCACGGCCTCGGCAATCAGGTGAAAAAACGTACCGGTCACATTGCCGCGCATCGAGCCGGTTTGCGGCCCTTCCGCGCCTTCGGCGTCGAAAACCCGCGCGAGCGGAGCATCAGGTTGTTCGATGATCGAGGAATAGTGGAACTCATGCCCGCGCAACGCGGTTCCGGCAGCAAATCCTGGCATCGCCGTCAGCAGTTCGGCCCGGCGATACCCGAGGTTGAATTTGCGCTTTTCGTAGGACGTGACCAGCCCCAAAAGCCCGGCCATACGATGCCGGGTGCCGTCCTTGTCAATCAGACCTTCGCCCAAAGCCATGTAGCCACCGCATTCGCCATGAACAGGTTTGGATTCTGCGTGTTTGCGCAATCCAGTCAGGAAGTTATCTGCTCCGGCTAACACGCCGGCGTGCAATTCGGGATACCCGCCGGGCAACCAAACCAGATCGGCATCTATAGCCGGTGCCTCATCCGCAAGCGGAGAAAAGGGCAGAACCTCGGCCCCCGCTGCGCGCCAGCCTTCCAGCAGGTGCGGATAGGTGAAAGAAAACGCCGCATCGCGGGCCAGCGCGATCCGTTGCGCCGGAGGCCGCGGCAGCGCGGCTGACGATGGCCCCGTCGGGCCTGAGGAAGCCGCCCGTTTGATCGCCTCAAGATCCACATGTTCGCGCAGGAACGCCGCATAGCCGACAATCGCGCTTTCCAGATCGGGATGTTCGACGGCCTGGATCAGCCCCAGATGCCGCTCGGGCAAGGTAAGATCGCCTCGGCGGGGCAACACGCCCAGAACCGGCAGGCCTGCGCGTTCCATGCCCAGCCGGGTCAAACGCTCGTGCCGTGGACTGGCGCAGCGGTTCAGAATGACACCGGCGAAGGGAAGATCGGGATTGTACATCTTGAACCCCAGCGCCGTGGCTGCCGCCGATTGCGCCTGTCCGCCCACATCGAGCACCAGAACCACCGGCCAGCCCATCCTTTGCGCAGTCTCGGCGCTTGATCCGTGGCCAAGCTCACCGGGTTTGGCGACGCCGTCAAATAATCCCATCGAGCCTTCGGTCACGACGATATCAGCGCCTTCAGACTGCGCCGAAATCGCGTTCAGCAGCGGTTCGGCCATCGCCCAGCTGTCCAGATTGAACGAGGCGCGGCCCGCAGCGGCCCGGTGAAAGGCCGGGTCGATATAGTCCGGCCCGCTTTTGAACGGTTGCACCGTCAACCCATCCTCGGCCAATGCCCGCAGAAGGCCCAGCATGACCGTTGTCTTGCCGGTGCCCGACGAGGGCGCCGAGATCAGTATGCCGGGCGGGCTGGTCGTTGCCTCACTCATCTTCGGGGCTCCAGCTTGACCAGGGGCTATCCGCGCTTTGAGGGCGATAGCGGCGGTCATAATCCTTTGAATACAGGCAACTTTCGTCGAACCCTTCGCCCGCCAGCGCCGGGCCGACCATGATCAGGGCGGTGCGTGAGATGCTCTCGTCCAGGGCTTCTTTCAGCGTCTCCAAAGTGGCGCGGATGATCCGCTCATCCGGCCAACTGGCGCGATACACCACCGCCACAGGGCAATCGGCACCATAGGCAGGGGTCAGGTCCGCGGTCACCTTGTCCAGATTGCCGATCGACAGGTGAATGGCCAACGTCGCGCCGGTGCGGGCAAAATTTTCCAGCGTTTCGCCCTCGGGCATCGAGGATGCGCGCCCCGGCGTCCGGGTCAAAACCACAGATTGCGCCAGCCCGGGCAGGGTCAGTTCTGTGCCCAGAGCGGCAGCGGCAGCGGCAAAGGACGGCACGCCAGGAGTGACACTGACCGGAATGCCCATCTGTTTCAGGCGGCGGATCTGTTCTCCCATGGCCGACCAGACCGACAGGTCGCCGGAATGTAGCCTTGCCACATCCTGATCCTTTTGATGAGCAGCCTCGATTTCCGCCATGATCTGATCCAGATCCATCGGTGCGGTGTTGATGATCTTCGCACCCTCGGGGCAGTGGCCCAGTATCTCTTCCGGCACCAGCGATCCGGCATACAGGCAAACAGGGCAGGACGCGATGATATCGCGCCCGCGCAGGGTCAGCAGGTCGGCGGCGCCCGGTCCGGCACCAATGAAATGAACGGTCATGTCTGTCCTCCGATGGCTAGGGCGCAGGTGGCCAGCCGGTCGTCTGAGATAAATCTGGGCGATAAAAGCCGCGCACCGGTTCCGGCAGCGGCAAGAGCGGATGCCTCGGCCACGCTGCCAGTGCCATAGGTCGCGCGGCTGTGGTTCGAGCAGGTCAGGGTGCGTTGCCCCGCCAGATCGGCGGAGGGGATGAATAGCAGCGGCAATCTCGCGTCTGCGGCAAATTCGGTCAGCGCCGGATGCCCTTCTTTGTCGGCAACGGTGGCCAACGCATCGACGGGCTCACCGCTGGCGGCCAGATCGAACACGTGGCGCAAACTTTCAGCCGTCGCCGTCGACGAAAAACCGATGCCCGCAACGATCATAGCGTCACGCTCCACTGCACCACCGGGTAGGCGGATTTCCATCCGCGGCGTGACCCCAGGGCGGCTGACTGCGCCAGCTCAATCCTCAGCAGCTCGCCGCCCAGTTTCTCATGCCATTGCGCCAGCAGGGTTTCGCTCTCCAGCGTCACCGCGTTGGCGACCAGCCGGACACCCGCCTGAAGGTTCGCATGCAGCCAGTCGAGCAGGTCGGAACTAAGTCCGCCGCCGACGAAAACAACATCCGGGGCAGGCAAACCGGCCAACGCATCGGGGGCGGTGCCAAGCACCAGACCAAGCCGATCCTGCCCCAACGCGTCGGCATTGCGCCGAATGCGCTCGGCCCGGTCTGCGCGCGGTTCGATGCTTGTGGCGGTCAAAGTTGGATCGCACATCAGCCATTCGATACTGATTGATCCGGTGCCGCCGCCGATGTCCCACAGATGCTCGTTCCGTTGTGGAGCCAGCGCCGATAAGGTCAGCGCGCGTATTGGGCGCTTGGTGATCTGGCCGTCAGTTTCGAAAACCTCATCTGGTTTGCCGGACGCTTTGGGAAACGCGAGGCCCGCACCTTTGACGTCGATCCCGACGCAGACAGGGTGCTCGAACGATCCCTGCAGCGCCTCGGTCAGTGAAACGCTGCGCGCACGTTCCCGGGGGCCACCCATCGCCTCCATCACGTGCAATGTGGAATCGGCAAAGCCAGTTTCGGTCAGATAGGTGGCCAGTTCGGCGACGGCTGGCCCGTCGCGTAGCAGAACGATCGCCCGCAGCCCGGTTGATAGATGCGGTCGAAGCCGCGTCAGAGGGGCGGCGTGAAGGCCAAGCGTCAATGTGTTTTCCAATGGCCAACCCAGCCGCGCAGCGGCTAGCGAAAAGGTCGATTGCCCCGGCCGCGCAGTCCATTCGGAGGCTGCAAAGTTGCGTGCGATGACCGATCCCGCGCCGAACCAGAACGGATCGCCCGAGGCCAGCACAACCGTGCGCCGCCCGCGCAGGCCCGTCAGGATTGGCAGCCCATCGGCAAAGGGTGCCGGCCATTCTATCCGCTCGGCCGGTGTTTCAGAAATCAGCGACAAATGGCGGGGCGGGCCCATGATGATCTCGGCTTGGTCGAGCACTTGACGGCTTGCGGCGGACAGGCCATCCAGTCCATCCTCGCCCAAGCCCAGTACGGTCAGCCACGGAGCATCAGACATGACCAACCTCCTGCTTCTTGGCGGCACGACCGAAGCCAATGCACTGGCGCGAGCCCTGGCCGAGAGGGGTTTTCCTGCGATCTATTCCTATGCGGGACGCGTCGACAGCCCGCGTCCGCAACCTTTGCCCGTCCGCGTTGGCGGTTTTGGCGGGGCTGAAGGGTTGGCGCGATACATCCGCGAAAACGCGATAACGCACGTGATAGACGCCACGCATCCATTCGCGGCGCAGATGAGCCACAATGCGGTGGCGGCCTGCCAACAATCGGGCGTTGCGCTGGCCGCGTTGACCCGTGCCGCCTGGACGCCCGAGCCGGGGGACAAATGGCAACACGTGCCCGATATCGCGACAGCGGTCAGCGTGCTGGATGGTGAGCCGCGGCGCGTCTTTCTCGCCGTTGGCCGCATGTATCTGACCGACTTCGCGGCCCAACCCCAGCATCACTATCTGCTGCGGCTGGTGGATCAGCCCGACACTCTGCCGCTGCCGCATTGCGACATCGTGGTCTCGCGCGGACCGTTCACGGTTGATGGTGACCGCGCGTTGATCGCGCAGCATGGTTCTCAGCTGGTCGTGTCCAAGAACGCCGGTGGCACCGGCGCGCGCGCCAAGCTGGACGCCGCGCGGGCGCTGGGCGTGCCGGTGCTGATGATCGACCGTCCGGCCCTGCCGCAGAGGACCGAATTTTCGAGCGTATCGCAGGTTCTGGACTGGCTCGATCATTCCGGCGTGAACCTCGGGGTATAGACGATCGGAGTTCCGTCCCGCTCGATGACGCGGGTGCGAGACGAGCCCACAAGAACCACGGTCTGCATGTCCGCCATCTCTGCAGTCGCTTCTGCCAGCGTCGAAATGCGGATTGCCTCATCGGCGCGGGATATGGCGCGGGCGAACAGGATCAGGCGTTCGGGCTCACATTCTTCGCGCAAAATTTCCAGTGTCTTTTCAAAACCCTCTGGACGAGACTTCGAGCGTGGATTGTAAAAGGCCATCGAGAAATCCGCCTGCGCGGCAAGTCGCAGACGTTTTTCAATCAGCGTCCACGGCTTGAGGTTGTCGCTGAGGTTGATGGCGCAGAAATCATGCCCCAAAGGCGCACCCGCCCGTGCCGCCGCCGCCAGCATTGCGGTGATCCCCGGCAGAACATCGATGGGGATGTTGCGCCACGCGACCGGGCCGTTTTCCAACGCTTCGAACACCGCCGCTGCCATCGCGAATACACCGGGGTCGCCGGATGAGACCACAACCACGCGTTTCCCCTCGGCCGCCATTTGCAAGGCGTGCTGCGAGCGGTCGATCTCGACCCGGTTGTCGCTAGCGTGCAATGTAAGGCCGGGACGTTCGGCCACACGCGCGACATAGGGGATATATCCGACCACATCCGTGGCCTCGGTCAGCGCGTCGGTCACCTCGGGAGTTACCAACGCCTCAGCGCCGGGTCCAAGACCCGCGATCTTGACCCAGCCGCTCATGGTCGCCGCCCCTGACCATGCACGATGATGATCGAGAAATAAGGCGTGATCTTCTGGCAGGCTTCAGACAGTTTCGTGACCGTCTGGTTCGGCATTTGCGCGTATTCGACGATCCACGCGCGGTCATACAAACCGGCAGTTTTTAGCGCTCGTTTCACCTTGTTGATATTGCGCCCGATCTTCATCACCACCAGCGCGTCGGTCTGTGCCATGCGCGCGGCCAGCGTATCTTCGGGCAGGGTTCCGACCAACACGGTCAGCACGTCATCGCCCCAGGTAATCGGATCTCCGGTCGCAGTCCATGCGCCTGACATGCCGGTAATTGCAGGAACGACCTCTACATCAGCTTGGTCGCGCAACCTACTGTAAAGATGCATGAATGATCCATAAAAAAACGGATCACCTTCGCACAGGACAACAATCTCTTCACCCTGATCCGACAACGACTTTAGATGCGCAGCGCAGTCTTCGTAGAAGGCCGAGAGCAATTCGTTATAGCGCGGGTCCGACAGAGGGATTTCCGTTGTGACGGGGTATTCCATCGGGAACTCGACCGCGCCCTCGGGGATCATGCCATTGACGATTTTTCGCGCCTGGCCGCTGCGGCCCGGCTTGCGGAAAAAGGCAACGTGGCGCGCGTTGCGCAACAATCGGTCCGCCCGAACGCTCATCAGGTCCGGATCGCCGGGGCCAAGGCCCACGCCGTAGATCTTTCCCGCGCTCATTCGGCGCGGCTCGCGATGGCATTAACAGCCGCAACAGTGATGGCGCTGCCGCCCAAACGGCCCTTGACGATGCAGGACGGAACCGGTTGCGCTGCCCACAGCGCGTCTTTGGATTCAACTGCGCCAACAAAGCCGACCGGGCAGCCAATTATGGCGGCTGGGCGGGGGCAATCGGGGTCTTCCAGCATGTTCAGCAGGTGGAACAAAGCGGTCGGAGCGTTACCGATCGCGACCACAGCGCCGTCCAAATGAGGACGCCAAAGTTCCAACGCTGCGGCGGACCGCGTGTTGGACATTTCAGCGGCCAGAGGGCGCACGCGCTCATCATGCAGCGTGCAGATCACCTCGTTGTCGGCGGGCAGGCGGAACCGGGTCACCCCTTCGCTGACCATGCGCGCGTCGCACAGGAGCGGTGCGCCGCCTTCCAACGCGGTGCGCGCTGCGGGTACGAACCCGTCCGAGAAATGCACAAACTCCTCCAGCCCGACCATCCCGGCGGCATGGATCATGCGAACGGCGACCTGCTCTTCGTCGGTATTGAACCGGGCCAGATCGGCTTCGGACCGAATGGTGGCAAAGCTCTCCTTGTAGATCGCCGCGCCGTCGGTTTCGTATTCATAGGGCATCAGGTCAGGTCCATGGTCAGTAGTGTTTCGGGGCTCAGCCCGCGTTGGATGGGCTCATCCCCCGCGCGGCCCTGTTTGACAAGATCAAATCGTCCGTTGTTGCCCACCAATGTGATATCGGCGGTCCCCATTCGGGCGCAGCCCTTGGCGCAGCCCGAGACATGGAGAAGGCCGGAAACACGCGGTGCCATTGCACGGGCTAGGTCACGGGTTTCCACTTGCGCCTGCGGACAGAACGGCGCGCCGGGGCAGGCGTCGGTGGTCATCAGCGGATCGCTGCCCGATGTGACAAAGTCTGGTGCGGGTATCGCCGCCCCGCCTTCCAGCAGGAACAGTCGCCAAGGTGTCACCCGCAGGGCCGACGCGCCGCTGTTTTTGATCAGGTCAAAAAGCGCGCGCGCGGGCAAAGAGCCAAAGGCCGCACCAAAGAACGTTCCCAACTCGCACGCACCCGGGCGAAGCGCTGCACCGTTTGGACCCGGTGCAGAACCCTGCCAATCCGCCGGCAAGCCCGCGACCACGCGGGACATGCGGCGTGTCTCGGGCGTGTGCGTCTCGGCAAACCAATGGGCCAGCGCAATTGTTTGGTTGATGGCTGCGGCCTCGGACACGCAGCGTCCGGTCGCGGCCCCATCGGCGCGCAGGATCAGGCCATCGGGACCCATTTCCAGTCGAATATCCGCCGAGTCGGAGGTCAACAGGCGCTTGGGCCCGGTGTCGATTGCAAAGCCGAATTTGGCGGGAAGGCTCGGCAGTTCAGCCAGCCGGTCGATCAATTCCTGCGCCAGCCGCGACGTCAGATCCCCCGTCTGATAAAGCGGTGTGACCAGAATATTGCGGCGCATTTCGATGCCCGGTTCCGCATCCAACAGGTTCAGGGCGGCAAGCTCCGCAAGAAGCGCCTGATGATCACCCTCGTGAACGCCCCGGAGTTGCAGGTTGGCGCGGTTCGTCAGATCGATCGTGTCATTGCCAAAACGATCGGCCAAGTCGCACAGACCCAATATCTGTTCCGCATCCAGCCGTGCCAGCCGGGGGCGGACCCGCACCACCAGCCCGTCGCCCGACATCATCGGACGATGAGCGCCGGGGCACCAGCCTTGGACGACAGGGGCGCTCATCCCAACCCCTCCAGATCCGCGCGGATCGAATTGCGGCGGGTCTCCCACAACCCAGCCTCCAGCAGCGCGCGGAACCGATCCTGCATGGCCTGGTGCGCCTGCGGATTGGCTGTTTCCAGGAAGGAGTCAACCTCTTCATCACCCAGCGTGGCGTCGTGGTAGAGATCAAACAGGTGTGGTGCAACAGTGCCCGACAGATGCGCAAAGGATGCCATATGGTCCAGCGTTGCCGCGATTTCGGCAGCGCCACGGAACCCGTGACGCTGCATGCCCGAAATCCACGCAGGATTGGCGGCGCGGGCATGAACCACGCGGCTGATTTCTTCGGGCAGGGTGCGCGCGCGCGGGGTGTCCGGGTTGGTATTGTCCAGATGATACAGCTGCGCCGTACCTCCGGTGACCTTCTTTGCGGCGGCAAAACCGGCCTCGTGCGTGGCATAATCATTGGCCAGCAGCAGATCGGTTTCGGTCAGATCCTGAAGATGCACGAAACTGTCCGCGTTGGCGACGCGCTGCGTGATGCCATCGACGTCCTGCGTGATGTGCTCGCCTTCCAGCGCAAATGAACTTGCGTCCAGCCAAGCCTCGCCTGCCTGCGCGCGCGCCTCGTCGGTATAGGTCTCGGACAGGTGGGTCATGTTCAGACCATAGCTGCCAGGTGCTGGGCCAAAGACCCGCGCGGCAGGCCCTCGTCCTGCAAAGGGGTTCCAATCCGGTGCTTCGTCACGTCCACAGAGCGCGCGCACCGCTTGTCCGAACAGGGCCGAAAGCGTCGGGAACACGTCACGAAACAGGCCGGAGACGCGCAAAGTCACGTCCAGACGTGGGCGGCTAAGGTCGGTGATCGGCAGCACCTCGATGCCCGACACCCGCTCGGACCCTTTGTCCCAGACCGGTCTCACACCCAGCAAGTGCAGCGCCATGGCGAATTCTTCGCCCGCCGTCCGCATTGTGGCCGACCCCCAAAGATCGACGATCAGTCCCTTGGGATAGTCGCCTTCCTCTTGCAAATGCCGTCGCACCAATTCCTCGGCCAGTTTCACGCCCTGAGCATAGGCTGCACGGGTCGGGACCGAGCGCGGGTCAGTGGTGTAGAGGTTCCGACCTGTCGGCAGCACGTCCGAACGGCCGCGATAGGGGGAGCCGGAGGGTCCAGCCTCGATCCGTTTTCCGGTCAGTGCGCCCATCAGGCCCTCGCGTTCTGCATGGGCCGAGGGCGCGGGGTCGAAATTGCCCGTGACCTCAGGAACCCGGCCATAGATGTGCAGGCCGTCGCCAAACTGGCTTTCCTTGATGTCACAGACAAAGCGGTCGATGCGAGTGATTGCCTCGGCGGTGCAGGTGGCCTGATCGAGCCCAAGATCACGTTCCAGACCAATGGCCTGCGCCTCGTCCCTAATATCTGCTTGCAAACGGTCGCGGCGTTTGGGGTCCAGGCCATCGGCGTTCGAAAACTCATCCAGCAGCGATTCCAGCCGTACCATGCGGTCGGGTGTGCCGCTTTCCTTCAATGCCGGAGGGATATGGCCCAGCGTGACAGCTCCGATCCGGCGTTTGGCCTGCGCGGCCTCGCCGGGGTCGTTGACGATGAAGGGGTAGATCACCGGCAGATCGCGGATCAGCGCCTCGGGCCAGCACTCGGCGGACAGAGCGACCGATTTGCCGGGCAGCCATTCCAGCGTACCATGCGCGCCGATGTGGATCAGCGCATCCGCGCGCAGGCTTTCGCGCAGCCACAGGTAGAAGGCCACATAGCTGTGGCGCGGTGTGCGGGACAGGTCGTGATAGTCGTCATCACGCAGCTCGGGCGTGCCACGTTCGGGCTGCAGCGCGATCAGCGCCTTGCCGCGGCGCAGGGCGGTAAAATGGAAGGCGTCATCGGAGAAAGAAGGATCGTTCGAAGGCTCACCCCAAACGGTCTGCAAGTCTGCGCGCAATTGCTTGGGTAGGTTGGCCAATGCTTCAAGATAGTCGTGTAGAGACCATGAAATCCGCGCGTCCAAAAGCGTTTCAGCAATCGGTTCGGCAGGCGCGGTTTCATAGCCTTCGCATTGAAGATCGGCCAGCATTGCCTCGGCCGACGCCAACGCATCCAGACCCACCGCGTGGGCCATCTGCCAATCCTTGCCGGGATAGGTGGACAGCACCAGAGCGGGCACCTGATCCGCCTTGGGCTTGTTTTGCAAATTCAGCCAGCCGGTCACGCGATCAATGATCGCCTCGATCCGCTCGGGTTCGGCGCGGTGGGCAAAGCGGGAATATTCCAGATGCGGATCGCGTTTGCCCGGTTCTTTGAACGATGCAATGCCTGCCGAAATGCGACCGTCGACCTCCGGCAGCACCACATGCATGGCGAGGTCGGCAGGCGACAGGCCACGTTCCGCCTCGGCCCATGCCTTGCGGCGCGACGTGGCCAGCGCGACCTGAAACACTGGCACATTGGCAGCGTCCAGAGGCGAGGTGCCCGACGCGCCCTTTCCCGAGAACGAGGTCGCATTGATGATTGCCGACGGGTTCATCGCAACCACCTGTTCACGCAGCCAGTCTGCGGCTGCTGGCGCTTTGAGGGATGGTGCGAACAAGCCAATCGCTTCGAGCCCGCGCGCGCGTAAGCTGCGGATCAGGGCCGCGACCGGGGCGGTATCGGCGGAGGTCAAATAGGCCCGATAGAAGGTCACAAGGATGCGCCTTGCGTCGCCCGAGAACGCCTTGTCCGCCGGGATGACACCGCGATCCGGGCACCATGCGCCGCAGTCGGGTATGGTTTTCGCACCCATCACCGGCCCGGCGTACAACCCCGCAGCCAAGGCCATCTGCGCCAGGGCGGCCTGTGCCGCGACTTCTCCTCCGGTGTCGCACAGATGCGCCAGACGTCGCAGGGTAGAGACGGGCAGCGTGGAATAGTCGTCCAGCCGTGTATCCTCACGCCCATCGGCGGGCAGAACGGCCAGAGCAATGCCTTTTGCCTGCGCCAAGGCCAGAACCTGCTGCAAGCCATAGGCCCAATAGGGCACGCCCCCGATCAGACGGATCAGAATGCCTTTGGCCCCCTCCAAGGTCTGTTCGACATAGGTATCGACAGATAGCGGGTGTTTCAGCGCCGTCAGGTTGGCCAGCCGCAGCGTCGGCATCCGTCCCTCGGGACCACCTCCGCGATGCCAGCCCGCCGCGAAAGCGCCGAGGTCACTGTCGGAGAAGGACAGCACCACCAAATCCGCTGGGCTCTGGCCCAGATCGGTTGGGGTCTCGGTTTCCTCGAGCCCGTGGCTTTCGCGGAAGACGACGTGCATGGCTTACTCGGCGGCCTCTGGAACACCCACGAGGATACCGCGGATTTCGGCTTCCTTGATGTCGTCATGCTCTGCAATGACAACCAGACGCGAGCGGCGGTCTTCGCCCGGCTCCCACAGGCGGTCATATTGGTGACGAACGCGGGCACCAACGGCCTGCACCAGCAGGCGCATCGGTTTGCCCTGAACGGCGGCATAGCCTTTGACGCGCAATATGTTCAGTTCCTTGGCCAGACGTTCGATATTGGCAACCAGAGCCGCCGGATCAGACTGTTCGGGCAGTTCGACGATGATGCTTTCGAAGTCGTCATGCTCGTGATCGTGGTGACCGTCGTGATGGCTGGGGCGTGCCGCCATATCATCCTCTGCGGCCGCTTCCAAACCCAGAACAACGCGGACATCCACGGCACCTTCAGCCACTTCGACCACGGGCAACGGACGGGGCGCTTCGGCTGCGATGATCGCTTTGGCTTTGGTGACGCCTTCCGGGCCGGCCAGATCGGGCTTTGTCAGCAGGATAATGTCGGCGCAGGAAATCTGATCCTCGAACACCTCGGACAGAGGCGTTTCATGGTCGATCGAGTCGTCAGCCAGACGCTGAGCATCCACCGCCGCCACATTCGGGGCAAAGCGTCCGGCGGCGACCGCCTCGGCGTCAGCCAAAGCGATCACGCCATCAACGGTGATTTTCGAGCGGATATCCGGCCAATCGAAGGCTTTCAGCAGCGGCTTGGGCAGGGCCAGCCCCGAAGTTTCGATCAGGATGTGATCGGGGCGCGGCTCGAGCGCCATCAGCGCCTCGATCGTGGGGATGAAATCATCGGCAACGGTGCAGCAGATGCAGCCATTGGCCAGTTCCATGATGTTTTCCGCCGGGCAATCCGGGATGGCGCAGGATTTCAGGATGTCGCCATCCACGCCCACATCGCCAAATTCGTTGACGACCACAGCCAGACGCTTGCCCTGCGGATTCTGCAACAGATGCTTGACCAGCGTGGTTTTTCCCGCGCCAAGAAAGCCGGTGATCACAGTCACGGGGAGTTTTTCGAGATTGCTCATTTCAGGGCTCCATTAGGGGGAATGCGGGCCGCACAGTTTTTGCGGAAATGTTCGGGGCGTTCGCGCCATTTGACCAGACCGTCTTCGGTCGCAAGGTATTTGGTCGCGCCGTCAACGATCACATCAACATGATCGGTTTCGTTCAGATGTTCATAGACAAAGGTCCAGCGATCCGGGCCACCACGCAGCACGATCGAACACCCCTCGTCACAATTCGACAGGCACTCGACAGCTTTCAGGGTGATGCCCTCGGGCAGGCCAGCCTGTTCTAGCGCTTGATGCAGCAATGTACCGGGGCGCTGTGCGTCATCTTCAACGGGCAGCCCGCGACGGCAGGTGGTGCAAACCAACAGTTCGACCGGAGCGGTCTCGGTCATGTCTCTCATCCCCCCAAATCCTCTTCGTGGGGGACGGGGTTTCATGCGGGCCACGTATTGCGACATGGACCCGACACCGGAACACCCCGTCCGGTTTCAACTTCGGGTGTTGGCAGGTCTCCCGGCTTGCGGATGTCAGAGGGTCACTCTGGCAGGTGTCCCGCCTTCCCGGCCATAAGGCCAGTGGCATTGGGCACCTTCTCCGGTCACGGTCGCGGGGGCGGCTGCGTTTGACGGAAGAACCGCTGACGCATTCCCTTTTCATCTGCTGCTGCAGACACCAACGGATCGGACATGCGGCACCAGCGGGCGCGTTGTCAAGCGTGTCGCGCTCACGGATTGCACAGGGTGATGAAAAACGACCTGCCAGCGTCGTTCGGCGGCATGATTTGCGTTGGTACATCGTGCTGCCATGGTCGAGAAATTCGAATGCGGAGTATCGGACTATGAAAGTAGGGTTCATTGGCCTTGGAAATGTTGGCGGAAAGCTTTCGGGCTCGCTGCTGCGCAACGGGATCGATCTGACGGTTCATGATCTGAACGCGGATCTGGTCGCCGAGTTTGTGGCCAAAGGGGCCAAAGCGGCCGAAAGCCCAGCGCAACTGATGCGTGACTGCGACGCGGTCATTACCTGCCTGCCTTCGCCCGCTGCCTCGGATGCGGTGATGCAGGAGATGCTGCCCGAGGTCGGACCGGGCAAAATCTGGATGGAGATGTCCACCACAGATGAGGCCGAGGTCAAGCGTCTGGGCGCAATGGTGATCGAACAGGGCGGTGCTGCGGTGGATTGCCCGGTTTCGGGGGGCTGTCATCGGGCCGCGACGGGCAATATCTCGATCTTTGCAGGCTGTGATCGCGAGACATTCGAACGCATCCTGCCGTTTCTGACCACGATGGGGCGGCGCATCCTGCATACGGGCGAGCTGGGCTCGGCCTCGGTACTGAAAGTGATGACAAATTATCTTGCTACCGCCAATCTGATCACCTGCGCCGAAGCTTTGGTCACCGCCAAGGCCGCCGGAATGGACCTGAACACGACCTACGAAGCGATCAAGATCTCGTCGGGCACCTCGTTCGTTCACGAAACCGAAAGCCAGGTTATCCTCAATGGCTCGCGCGATATCTCATTCACGATGGATCTTGTGAAAAAGGATATCGGCCTGTTTCAAGAGGTTGCCGACCGGGCCGGAGTTCCCCTTGAAATCAACCCCTTGATGATCAAGATCTTTGAAGACGGCATCGCCCGGTTTGGTGACCGCGAGCTTTCGCCGAATATCATCAAGCGACTGGAAGAGGCGACTGGCCTGGACATTCGCGCACCCGGATTTCCGGCCGAGATGGCCGATGATGAACCCGAAGAGCCAGGCTATGAGGTCGTTCCGGCGAACCGGCAGGCTGTCTGAGGGCGGCGCGCTTTCGTTGTCGGTGGTCCAACCCAGGCGCCTTTGGGCTGCCTTCCGGGTTGGACAAAAACTTAAGGCTATTTTAAACACATAACCAATAGTCCGTAAGTGGCACAGGCAAGCGAGCGTAATATGACGGATGAGACCTTTCTCATCGTGACAACGATGAAGAACGAAGGACCTTTCATGATCGATTGGGTGGCCTATAACCGCTCAATCGGATTTGATGACATTCTGATCTATACCAACGATTGCTCGGACGGGACCGCGGCCATCGCTGACCGCCTGCAAGAATTGGGCTGGGCCCATCACGAACGCAACCCTGTCAGCCCCAAGGAAAAGCCACAGACGGTCGCGTTTTCCAAAGCCCGACGCCACCCTAGCTATCTGGCCTCGGACTGGATACTCAGCCTGGATGTCGACGAATACATCAACATTCGCGTCCCCGGCGGTGATATCCGCAGTTTCGTCCGCGCCAGTGGTGATGCCGACGCGATCTCGATGTGTTGGCGCATGTTCGGGCAGGGGGGGCAGCGTGAGTTCGTAGACCGCCCCGTGCCCGAGACCTTTTTTCACGCAGCGCCAGAGCACAAATATCCGCATCAGAAGGCGAAGGGTTTCAAGACGCTGTTCCGCAACAATGGCAAGTTCAACCGGTTCCGCGCCCACAGACCGCGCATAGACGAGCAACACGCGCCCAACCCCGAGGCACCTTATGAAAATGTACTGTGGCGCGATGCGGGCGGGAACGAGTATCCCGCCGATCAGGTCAAATGGCGCGCTTGGCGCGGGTTCAGCCACGAATATGCGCGTATCCATCACTACGCCGTTCGCAGCACCGACAGCTTTCTGGTAAAACGTGATCGTGGCCGCACCAACCACATCAGCCAGGATCAGGGGCTGGATTATTGGAACATGATGAACCACAACAATGTCGAGGATCGCTCGATCCTGGGGCATATGCCTGGCATGCACGAGATGCGTGCAAAGATGATGGCTGATGAAAAGCTTGTCGAACTTCACGAACGCGCCTGCAACTGGCACAGAACCAAAGCCGGAAAGCTCAGGCGGCGCGCGGATTGGACCGATTTTGTTACGGCCCTGCAAACCCCGCTGGACGAGCCGGAAAAGGCCGCTGAACCGGTCGCGGACCCTGTCACCGCACCCGTGCGACGCGGCAAGCGCGCCATGCAACGCGAGCGCAAGGATGGCCTGCGCCGCGAGTTGCTGGAACTGATGCCAAAGGGCAAGCTGAGCATCGAGATCGGCGTCTGGAAGGGCGAATTTTCCGAGATCCTGCTGGAAGGGTTGCAACCGTCCAAGCTTGTTCTCATCGATCCCTGGGGCGTTCAGGAAGACTCGGGCGATGGCGTCTCGCTTGCCGGAGCGCGCAGCAAGAAAGACATGGATCGCATCTACGAATCCGTCAAGGAAAAGTACCGCGATGAGATTGCCTTGGGTAAGGTTTCAGTGATCCGCGATTTTTCGGTCCCGGCGATGGACCAGTTCAAGAATGGAAGTATCGGTTTTGCCTATGTGGACGGCGACCATTCCTACGAGGGCGTCAAGGCCGATCTGAAGGCGATCCTGCCCAAGATGATGGTCGGCGGCGTCATCATGCTGGACGATTATCACCGTAAGGGATGGTGGAAAGACGGTGTCATGCGCGCTTTCCACGAGTTTTTGGGTGAGAATTCGGCAGATGTACGCCTCAAGGCGATTAAAGGCGCGCAGGTCGCGGTGCAAAAGATCTAGGTCTCTTCCGGCTTTGAAATGATCCAGAACGAGCGGCAATGCACAGAGGTCAAGCCAGGACGCTCATTGGGTTTTTTCGATATCGTCCAATATGGGCGTTGGTTTACGCTTACACATTTGGCGTTATGAACACGGAAACCTGCGACACCTTGATTGCGGCTTTCTTCAGTAATGAGCGGTCGGGCTTGGCTGCCGATTACTCTGGCTCAGCCAGATACCGAGGCACACATGGATGATTAGGCCCGCAGACGGGGCGGTGTTCTGTTGGTTCAGTTGTGCTACACGGTAGCAACTCAGAATCGAAAACCGCCAAATGTCCTGGCAATACGATCGGATACCCCGGAACGTCGTGCCATGTGGAAATTTGGGGGCGAGGTTAATATTTTGAAAAATAACGTGAAAACCGCTTCACGCCTTTCGGTGGCGCCGATGATGGACTGGACCGACCGCCATTGTCGCTTCTTTCATCGCCTGCTCAGTGCGCAGAGTTTGCTGTACACCGAGATGGTGACAGCGCCTGCGCTGGTGCGGGGCGGAGCGGTGCATTTGCTGGACTACAACCCGCAGGAACATCCCGTGGCATTGCAATTGGGGGGATCTGATCCGCAGGAATTGGCGCGGGCTGCCCGACTGGGGGCCGAGGCGGGGTATGATGAGATCAACCTGAACTGCGGGTGCCCTTCTGATCGGGTTCAGTCGGGTACGTTTGGGGCCGTTTTGATGAAAGAGCCAGAGCGCGTCGCCGATTGCGTCAGAGCGATGCGCGAGGCGGTGGACGTCGAGGTGACTGTCAAATGCCGGATCGGCGTGGACGATCAGGACCCTGCCAAGGTGCTGCCTGACTTTCTGGGCAAAATCCAGGCGGCTGGGTGCGCGCGGGTCACCATCCACGCGCGCAAGGCGTGGCTGCAAGGGCTCAGCCCCAAGGAAAACCGGGATATCCCACCGTTGGACTATGACCTTGTTCACCGGATGAAGGCCGAATTCCCCGATCTTCATATCTCGATCAACGGGGGCATAACCACGCTCGCGCAGGCGCGCGCGCATCTTGAGGCAGGGTTGGACGGGGTTATGATCGGGCGTGCCGCCTATCATCAGCCTGCCGAGGTTCTGGCCGATGCGGACCGGCAGATATTTGGTGCGGGAGGCAGTGTCGACCCCGTCGATGTCGTGTACCAGATGGTGCCCTATATCGAACGTCACCTTGCCAAAGGTGGGCGGTTGCATCAGATCACCCGGCATATGCTGGGTTTGTTCGCAGGGCGTCCTGGCGCGCGCGGCTGGCGTCGTGCGCTGTCCGAGGGTGCCGTGCAAGAGAATGCTGGCCCCGAAGTGATGTTGCGTGCTTTGGAAAGCGTGGTACCTCTGTCGCAGGTGGACAGGGCGGTTTAGGACGGCCCCCGGCCGGGATGGGAGACGAATGCCCGAGACGATGTTGCTGGCCCAGATGCTGGGCCTTTTGCTTGTGATCGGCGCTTTTGCCGGGGTTTTGGCCGGGTTGCTTGGCGTTGGCGGAGGCATCGTTCTGGTGCCTGCATTTTTCTATGCCTTTCAGACGCTTGGGTATGGTGGCCCGCAGCTGATGCAGATGTGTCTGGCGACATCTCTGGCAACGATCATCGTCACCTCGGTTCGATCGGTGATGAGCCACAACAAAAAGGGCGCGGTGGATTGGGACATCCTGCGCAGCTGGGGGCCAGGGATTGCTGTTGGGGCGGTCATAGGCGTCCTTGTCGCGTCATATCTGCGGACCGAAGTGTTGCAGGCTCTGTTTGGCGTGCTCGGCATGGTCATCGGCGCTTATCTGGGGCTGGGCAGGTCAGAATGGCGCTTGGGCGATGCGATGCCGAAAGGTTTGCGCCGGGGCGCCCTGTCGCCGTCGGTTGGGTTTTTGTCGGTGCTGATGGGCATCGGCGGTGGCAGCTTTGGCGTGCCGCTGATGAGCCTTTACAACACGCCGATCCACCGGGCGGTGGCGACCGCTGCGGGGTTTGGCGTGATCATCGCCGTGCCATCGGTGCTGGGTTTTCTGTTTCTGTCCATCGCGCCCGAGCATCGCCCACCGCTGACGGTTGGCGCGGTGAACCTTGTGGCGTTTGGGATCGTGATCGCGATGACGATGACCACGGCCCCGTGGGGGGTGAAACTTGCGCACGCTATGGACCCCAAGCCGCTACGTCGGGTGTTTGCAGTGTTCTTGACGCTGGTCGCACTGAACATGCTGCGCAAGGCACTGGGATGGTAGATGCGTTTCAGCAGAAGGGCTGGGCGACTTTCGAGCATGATCCGGCTTTAGCCCGCTGGGTGGCGCAGGTGCTGCCTGTGGCGCGGGCAGCAGTGACTGATCCCCGGAATGCTGCCTGGCACGATTGCGAAGGCACGTGGTTCATAGGCGTCGACGCGCTGGACAACGACGCCGACGGTCGGGTGGACGGCTCGCAACCTTTGTCCGGACATGCCCTGGATTTCGTCACCGGGCTGTATGGCCAGATTGCACTGCACAAAGCTCAGGTCTCGGTGATCTACCCAGGCTATCCCAAACCGCGACGCGGCGAGAGCGACGCGGCTGCCCGCTACCGCGTACGACGCGATGCGGCTCATGTAGATGGGCTGAAGCCAACCGGGCCTGACCGCAGGCGGCACGTGGACGAACCACATGCCTGGGTTCTGGGTATACCGCTGACCGAGGCCAGTACCGATGCCGCACCATTGGTGGTGTGGGAGGGCAGCCATAGGATTTTGGGCGACGCGTTTCGGCAGGCTCTGGCCGGCATCGTGCCGGACGCTCTGGACCGGACCGATCTGACAGAGATTTACAAGGCAGCGCGTCAGCAGGCATTTGAACGCTGTCCGCGCGTCGAACTGCCTGCCAGGCCGGGTGAGGCTTATGTGCTGCATCGCCATAGCCTGCACGGGGTTGCTCCGTGGGGTGCGGAGGCCAGCGCCGGGCCCGATGGACGGATGATCGCCTATTTCCGCCCCGAGATGCCGGGCGGAGTGGCCCAATGGATCGAATCCCCGTAACCTCCTGCCATTGCTAGGATTCGGAAGGTTATTTTGGATGATTACGGTACAAACAAATTCCGACGGCGCGCTTATTGAGGTCGAGCTGTCTGGCGAAGTGACTAGCGCCGATTACGCAAACACTCTGGTGCCTGCGATCGAAGCCGCACTTGCGGAACACGATGCGGTGCGTCTGCTGGCCATCGTGACCCCCGAGTTCAAAGGCTATGACCTTGGCGCTGCGTGGTCCGATACCAAACTTGGCCTCAGCCATTGGCGTGGATTCGACCGGATCGGTGTCGTTGCGGATCAGGGTTGGGTGCAGACCAGCATACGTCTGGCCGCGCCGATTCTGCCTTGTCCGGTGCACGTCTTTTCGATGAGCGAGTTGGAATCCGCCCGCCGCTGGCTGCGTGAATCTCTGGGTGCAATCCATGTAACCGATCTGGGCGGTCCGTGCATTCAGATCAGCCTGATGGGAAAACTCGACCCCGAGGAATACAAGCAAGCGCAACGCGATCTGGACACGCTGCTGAGCGATCGCGAGGGGTTTCGCCTGCTGATCGATCTGCGGGAATTTGATGGCTGGCAGGGTTTGACAGCCCTTGCAGCGCATTTCCGGCTGGCGGCGGGGCATATCGGAATGCTGGATCGCGCCGCGATTGTCGGCGATCAGGGCTGGCAGAAAATGGCCCAGCGAATGGCCAGTCATGTGCTGGGAACACGGACCGAGTATTTTCCAACAGACAGATTCGAAGACGCCAAAGCGTGGCTTGCGGCCGGGTAGCTCAAAATCGCTAAAGCAATTGGAAACAATACCTTGCAATCAGTAGTTGTTGTGCATTTTTTAAGTTACGCAACGGAATGTCTGAAACCAAAAACCTGTTCTTGACTGGTCGGTCAAATAACTTAATTTTCCGTTAACTCCCGCATTGTTGGGGGCAGAATTTGAACCTGAATAGCACCGCTGTGGGCCACCACTCACTCGTATCTTTGGCCTGCGGCTTTTACCCCCTCGAAGTCCCGGGGCCACGCTCCCGCAGCGGTGCGCGCGAGTTTGTTTATGGGAAATTACATGACGCTGCGCAGGATCTTCAACCGCATAGTCGCGATAGGCAATTCCAACGGCAGCGCTAATCTTGAGGCAATCCCGCCGTCGAAACTGCGGGTAAGGCGGACAATCGTTCAGACCGAATTGGTGGCGTTGTTCCACGACGATTTGCAGGCGCACGACACCGTTCGCCACCCGACATTGGACCAGCAGCCGAAACCCTAAACTGTTGAGGTCAGGACCCGCTGAGGCGTGCCGCTCGCCCACCGCGCCGCTTGGTAAGGCGAGGTTTGCGGTCAGGCAATTCCTGCATGATTTCGGCGCGCTCGGTGCTGTCCATCTTGGACCAGCGCGCGATCTCATCAACGGTGCGATAGCAACCGGTGCAGATGCGCTCGGTCGGGTGCACGACGCAGATCTGGATACAAGGGCTTTCGACCTCATTCCGTTTCCAAACCATATTCGTCATCAGCGTATTCCGATCCTTCAAAGAAAGCGCAGTCTGTCCAAAGCTCCTTGCAGGATATAACCCGCTGCGACGTGATCAATAACCTGTCCGCGACGTTTTCGTGTCGTATCCGCCTCAAGCAGTGCTTTTTCTGCCGCAACTGTGCTGAGCCGTTCGTCCCAGAACCCGATCGGAAGGTCTGTCAGCCGCGTCATGTTGCGGGCGAACGCGCGGGTCGACTGACAGCGTGGGCCTTCCGACCCATCCATGTTCATGGGCAGACCCAACAGGATGCCGCCGATCTCGCGGTCGCGGACAATCTCGATCAGGCGGGCGGAATCCAATGTGAATTTCTTGCGACGGACGGTTTCGAGCGGGCTGGCCACGGTGCGCATTCGGTCGGAAACGGCGACGCCGATGGTCTTTTCGCCCAGGTCCAGTCCCATCAATGCAGACATCTGCGGCAGGGCGGTTGCAAAGTCCTCAAAGGCATCATGTATCACGGTTGCAACCCAGCTTGCTGTGCGGCTGAGCGGATCAGGACGATCGCCTCTTCGTTATCCGCAAATACGTCCATCGCCTCGTCCCGGATACTGGCTGCGCGGTCGATGTCGCCCAGCACACCAAGGGCCGCGATCAGGCGGGCCCATTCCTGGGGCGTTCCACCTTCGGTCGCCAGCCGATCCGAAAGCTGATTGACCATGCCCAGGATCATCTCCTGACGCTCTTGCGCGGTTAACTCAGCTGCGGCCTGCATGTCGTCTTGAGACGGGCCTGGCGCCGCCGGCGCAGCACTCATATCCGGCGCGTTGAAGACACCGGCGCGAAACGCCAATTCGTTGATTTGCGCCCGAATGGCATCCGCCCAAGGTGCCCCCGCAGGTGCAGAGCGCAGCGTGTCGACCCAAACGCGATACGCCAGATCGGGTCGGCCGGTCTGGGCCAGCATCTGACCCCAATAATAGCGCGCAGGCCCCATATGCGGATCACGGTCCAGCGCCTGTTGCAGCGCGTCTTCGGCCTCGGGCGAGACATAGCCGCCCGCAGCGAGGATCATCATCTCGGCCAGATCTGCATAGGCCAGCGCCGCGGCTGCGTCGCCGGACAGCTCGATAACCCGGCTTTGTGCCTGATAGGCCGCGCGAAAGTTCCCGGCATTTGTCTCATGCTGCGCCAAAAGCATGTGGCCCTGAATGTCATCGGGCCGGCTCGCCACCGTCTCACGCAGTTGTTCCAGTAGGTTGGCATAGCTTTCGTCCAGCGTCGGCGCGGATGGCGGAGTTGCCATGCTCTCGGCCTCGGACTGGCTGGGGCGGTTCTCGCGCAGATCTCCCGCCATCTCCAACCGCGCCGACAGCGGCATGTCGGGAAATCCGGCAGCGCCCATTCGGTGATATAGCGCAAGCGCACCGCCCACCAAAAGGGCGGCCACCACCACCAGAGCGGCCACGGAAACGGCGCGAGACGGGCCGGTCGTCCCGCCTTCGCCGCGCGACTGAGCGTCGGCAGCCAGAATGCGCCGGGAAATTTCTGTGCGCACCCGTTCGGCATCTGCCTCGGCGATCACGCCACGGGCCAGATCACGGTCCACACCCGCCAACTGTTCGCGGTACACGCGCAGATCATAATCAGCCGTCGGCGTATCCGTCTGCCGCCGCCGCAGCAACGGCAACGTCAGAAATCCCGCGATCAGCAGTGCAATAAGGAATGTGATAACCCAGAACGTCATTGTCCCTCCGGAGTCGCTGCCCTGACTTAGACCCGCCGGACTGGCGAAAAAAGAGGCAAAAGGCCGCGAACCGTCCTTATGTCGCAATATTGCGATATTGTGACGTTGCACGGCACAGGTAAAATGCGCTCACGCGGCATATCTGCGCCCAATCACCGAAGACCGGACGGATTCGCTCATGAAACACTATTCAGCTTTTGCTGTGGCGCGCGAAGCGCTGCGTTATCACACCGGATGGGAGCGCGCCTGGCGGTCGCCCCAGCCCAAGAAACGCTATGACGTGATCATCGTCGGCGCCGGTGGTCACGGGCTGGCGACAGCGTATTATCTGGGTAAGAATTACGGCATCCAGAACGTCGCGATCATCGAAAAAGGTTGGCTGGGCGGCGGCAATACCGGCAGGAACACCACCATCATCCGGTCGAATTACCTGCAGGATCCCTCTGCCGCCTTGTACGAAAAGGCGCGCGGTCTTTATGAGGATCTGAGCCAGGACCTGAACTACAACATCATGTTCAGCCCGCGCGGCGTGATGATGCTGGCGCAGACCCAGCATGAAATTCGCGGCTATCAGCGCACGGCGCACGCCAATGCGCTGCAAGGGGTCAAGACCGAATGGATCACCCCTGAACGTGTCAAGGAACTGGTGCCGATCATCAATATCGACGGGCCACGCTATCCGGTTTTGGGCGCGCTTTGGCAGGAACGCGGCGGCACCGCGCGGCACGATGCGGTGGCCTGGGGCTATGCCCGCGCCTGTTCGGCCATGGGCATGGATATCATCCAGCAGTGCGAGGTTACCGGCGTGCGGTCCGACAATGGTCGTGTTGTCGGTGTCGACACCACCAAAGGGTCGATCGATTGCGACAAGTTGGGGATCGTGGTTGCAGGCCACTCGGGCCAACTGGCCGAGATGGCAGGCTTCCGTCTTCCGCTTGAGGCGATTGCCCTGCAGGCGCTGGTGTCCGAGCCGATCAAGCCCTGCATGGACGTGGTTGTGATGGCGAACACTGTGCACGGCTACATGTCGCAATCCGACAAGGGCGAGATGGTGATCGGGGGTGGCACCGACGGGTTCAACAACTACACCCAGCGCGGTTCGTTCCATCATATCGAAGAGACCGTCCGTGCTCTGGTCGAGACCTTCCCGATGATCTCACGTCTCAAGATGCTGCGGCAATGGGGCGGCATTGTGGACATGACCGGTGATCGCTCGCCCATCCTGTCGGCGACACCGCTAGGTGGATGTTTCATCAACTGTGGCTGGGGCACCGGTGGGTTCAAAGCAATCCCGGGCTCGGGCTGGGGCATGGCGCAGCTGATGGCCACGGGCCATTCGCCGCTGACCGAAGCCTTCACACTCGACCGCTTCAAAGAGGGCCGCTTCATCGACGAAAGCGTTGCCGCAGGGGTGGCGCACTAAGGGCTGCGCCCTCGCTGCTTCACCAAAGAATACTGGTCGGCCCACGTGCCGACCGACCGAAAAGAAGGATGACCACATGCTGATCCTGAATTGCCCCTATTGCGGCGTGGACGCCGAAGAAACCGAATTGGCCGCGGGTGGTGAGGCGCATCTGACGCGCTATGGCCCGGGCTCGTCGGATGACGAGTTCCACGACTACCTGTTCATGCGCGAAAACCCCAAAGGCGTTCACTTTGAACGCTGGCGCCATGCCAATGGTTGCGGCAAGTGGTTCCACGCCGCCCGCTGCACACAGACGCTCGAAGTGTTCGGCACCTATTCCGCCCAGACCACCGAGCCGCCGCAAGAGATCAAGGATGCCATCGCGGCCAAGCGCCCTGGATGGAAATGGAGAGAATTCTCCTGATGCTTCATCTTTTCCAAAATACTCCCGCCGGAGGCTCCGACACCTCCACACGCGAAAGGTTCGCAAAATGAGCACCCGTCTCGCAAAACAAGGCCGCCTGATTGATCGGTCGAAACAGGTTTCCTTTTCCTTCAACGGCACCACCATGCAGGGGTACGAAGGCGACACTCTTGCCTCGGCGCTGCTGGCCAACGATCAGATGATGATGGGCCGTTCGTTCAAATACCACCGTCCACGCGGCGTTGTCGCCAGTGGTGCCGAAGAGCCGAACGCTCTGGTCGGTCTGGGCGAAGGCAACCGGTTCGAGCCGAACCAGCGCGCCACCACGACCGAGCTGTTCAACGGTCTGACTTCGGTTTCGCAGAACCACTGGCCCAACCTGGAATTCGACGTCGGGGCGATCAACACCCACCTGTCGCGCTTTCTGCCTGCTGGTTTCTACTACAAGATGTTCATCCATCCGAAACCGTTCTGGAAACACGTCTACGAACCGTTCATCCGTCAGTCTGCCGGACTGGGCAAAGCACCCGACAAGGACAGCCGCGATGCGGATACCTACGAACATTTCTACGCCTTCTCCGACATTCTGGTGATCGGCGGCGGGATCGCGGGTCTTCAGGCGGCGAAAACCGCTGCGCAATCCGGTGCCAAGGTGATGCTGATCGAGCAGACAGCTCATTGGGGTGGTCGTGCGCCGGTTGATGGGGGAACCGTCAACGGTGAACCTGTGGATAAGTTCGTGGAACAATTGGTTTCCGAACTCGAAACAATGGACAACGTCACCATGCGCAATCGCTGCATGGGGGCAGGGGTCTATGACCACGGCTATGTGCTGGGTTATGAGCGTCTGACGGATCACAAGCCGGGCACACAAGGCCCACGTCACCGCCTGTGGCGCATCCGGGCGAAACAGGTCGTCACTGCAACTGGCGCGATCGAACGCCCGCTGTCCTTTGCGGGTAACGATGTGCCGGGTGTCATGCTGGCCTCTGCGATGCGCGACTACGTCGTGAACTGGGGCGTCACCCCCGGTGAGCGCGTGATCGTTGCCACCAACAACGACGATGCCTATCGCACGGCGATCACTCTCAAACAAGCCGGTGTCGATGTATTGCGTGTCGTCGACGCCCGTGCCAGCGCCGGACCTCTGGCGGAGGAGGCGCGACAGCTGGGCATTCGCGTCGACCCCGGCAAAGCTATCGCCAAGGTCAAGGGCGGCAAGCGCGTCAAGAAGGTCGCGCTGTGCAATCAGGACGGCATCGGTGGTGCGCGCGAAGAGGTCGACTGCGATGCGGTTGCCATGTCGGGCGGTTGGTCCCCGGTCGTTCACATGTGGTCGCATTGCGGCGGCAAACTGATCTGGGATGAAGCCAACGCTCATTTCCGCCCGGACCCTTCACGCCCGCCATTGGGTGCGGATGGAGAAGGTTTTGTTTTGGCCGCAGGGTCGTCGAACGGCCCGCTGTCTTTGGGTGAGGTTCTGAGCGATGCCGTCGCGGCCGGCAAAGCCGCAGCCAAGGCAAGCGGCCACAAACCCAAGAACACCAAGGCTCCGGTCGGCGAGGCCACCGACGAAGCGGCGATGGAAGCGGTCTGGCTGATGCCGGCAAATGCCGACATCCAACTGCGGATGAAATCATGGCTCGACTTTCAGAACGACGTCAAAGTGTCCGATGTACAGCTTGCTGCGCGCGAAGGTTATGAAAGCGTCGAGCATACCAAGCGTTACACCACGCTGGGCATGGCAACTGATCAGGGTAAGTTGAGCAATATCAACGGTCTGGCGATCCTTGCTGATGCACTGGATTCAGAAATTCCGAAGGTTGGAACCACGACTTTCCGCCCGCCCTATACGCCGATCTCGATGGCCTCAATCGGCGGTGAAGCGCGCGGAGAAGTGTTCCAGCCGATCCGGCAAACCCCGATGCATAACTGGCATGACAAGAACGGGGCAGATTGGGAACCAGTTGGCCATTGGCGCCGGACCTATGCCTATGTCCGGCCCGGTGAATCCGTACATGACGCGGTGAATCGCGAGGTGAAGAACACCCGCGAAAACCTCGGACTGCTGGATGCTTCGACGCTGGGCAAACTGATCGTCAAAGGCCCCGATGCGGGTAAGTTCCTGGACATGATGTACACCAACATGATGTCCACGCTGAAGGTTGGCAAATGCCGCTATGGCCTGATGTGTTCGGAAAATGGCTTCCTGATCGACGACGGTGTTGTTGCCCGGATCGATGAGGACACATGGCTGTGCCACACCACCACCGGCGGGGCCGAGCGTATCCATGGGCACATGGAAGAATGGCTGCAGACCGAATGGTGGGACTGGAAAGTCTATGTCGCGAACGTCACCGAGCAATACGCTCAGGTCGCCGTGGTCGGCCCCAACGCCCGCAAGGTGCTTGAGAAGCTGGGCGGCATGGACGTCAGCAAAGAGGCGCTGCCCTTCATGGAATGGCGCGATGGCAAGATCGGTGACTTCGACTGCCGCGCCTACCGCATCTCGTTCTCGGGTGAGCTGTCCTATGAAATCGCCGTGCCTGCGTCGCAGGGTCAGGCGTTCTGGGACGCGCTGATCGAGGCCGGAAAAGAATTCGGCGTCATGCCTTACGGCACCGAATGTCTGCACATCCTGCGGGCCGAGAAGGGCTTTATCATGATCGGCGACGAGACCGATGGCACCGTGATCCCTCAGGATCTGGGGTTGCACTGGGCGCTCTCGAAGAAGAAAGAGGATTACCTCGGAAAACGCGCCCACTCGCGCAGCCATATGGCCGATCCCGAGCGGTGGAAACTGGTTGGTCTTGAGACTGTGGATGGTTCTGTCATTCCAGACGGCGCTTACGCAGTGGGCGAGGGCGTCAACGCCAACGGTCAACGCAACATGATCGGTCGCGTGACCTCGACCTATTACTCGGCCAATCTGGGCAAAGGTATCGCCATGGGCCTGATCAAACACGGCCCGGATCGGATGGGTGAGATCGTCGAGTTCCCCGGAACCGACGACAAAATCTACAAAGCCAAGATCGTGGACCCGATCTTCTTCGACAAGGACGGGGAGAAGCAGAATGTCTGAACCCATCAGTGCACTGAACCACGCCAGCTACGACGGCATTGCGAAGATCGAGGAATGTGGCCTGCAGGGCATGATCACCCTGCGCGGCGACCTGTCCGACAAGGTGTTGCTCAAGGCCGTCAAGGACGCCACCGGCCAGAAAGTTCCCGGTCAGCGCGAGGCATACGTCAATGGCGACACCGGTGTTTGCTGGATGTCGTCAGACGAATTGCTGGTGCTGGTTCCGTATGCCGAGATCAACGCTAAACTGGCCGCAATGAACAACGCGCTCAGTGGGACTCACGCCCTTGCGGTCAACGTCTCTGACGCGCGGGCGTTGTTCCGCATCTCAGGTGCAAGCGCGCGCGAAGTGCTGGGCAAGCTGGCCCCCGTGGATCTGTCGGCCGAAGCGTTCCAGCCCGGCCAGATCCGCCGCTCCCGTCTGGCCCAGGTGGCAGGCGCGTTCTGGATGGACGATGCCGAGACCTTTCGTGTTGTCTGCTTCCGGTCGGCAGCGGACTATGCGTTCAACCTGCTCAAGGTTGCGGCGCAACGGGGCAGTGAGGTTGGGGTGTATTCAAGTTGACAGCCGAATTGACTGTTTGACTTGTTACCCTCCGGGGCGGTTCGTTTTCGCCGCCCCATATCCGAACTAAATTGGATTGTAGCGCTATTGAGCCCAATTTTTGTAGCCAGCAAACACCACCTAAAAATGAATTGATAAAGTAAATTTTCGCGATTTGCGTGTTCTGCCCGAACCAATTAGTTGTTCTAACTCGTTGAACAAAAATCGAAGGATCGAATTTACGAATGAAATACACATTTATTTTGGCTATTTGCGTCGCAGGCATTGCTGCGGTTCCTTCAAGTACTTTTGCGCAGTCTTTCAAGGAAAGTTTTGAGTGTACTTTCAAGCGCGGCCTTGCCAATCGTCCGACGCCTAGAAAAGTGGTTTTTTCGGTGGACGAATACGGCCGTTCAGCTCTGTTGCATGATGTCCAAATACCCGAAATCGACACAAATGTCGGATCCGGACAGATAAAGCAGAATACGCCACGGTATCTATCGATTTCTTGGGTCGGCAGAAATTATACATTTTCTGAGACCGGTCTGACCTACGCGACAAACGAAGCTCGAATCGACGCTATCGACTTGGTTGATCACGAATTTTCAGTACGGTTTGACAGGAAATCGATGAAAGCAACGGCAAAATCGAGATCTTTGAGCTCGTATATGCCGCGCGATGGTTTTGCCAAGGGTAAGTGCACTGCGATTGCCTTGCCCAAAAGTTGACCGATTCTCAGGTGGCACTAAAGGTTGTGCCTCGAAGTCTGCTGTCGAGATTGAGCGTTGAGCGGAACGCAGGCATCAACGAGATACCTTCATATTGAGGTTGAGGCGTACTAACCAGGCTTATGAGACAAAGCCCCGGTCAAACCGGGGCTTTGTTGATTATTTGGTTTCGCAGGTCCCGACGCCGTAAGGTTTGTTCGCGGCGTTTGTTGATACGAATGACATCCGCACCTTCACGCTGTTGTTTTTCGGGTCGAGGTTGGCCTGATAGCGAACGCGCATGTTTCCACCAGCAGAGGCCTTTTCAGTGACATTCCAGGACATGCGATAACCCTTGTTTCCGCGACTTTTGAAACGGGTTGGTGTCCAGTCATGGTAATCGCTCGCTGACTTGGCTGTCCCTGCGGTGTTGTCCACACGAAAAGCGTAACTGGGCGCAATCCAGCCATGGCCGTCCTGCTTGGTCATCGTGCAGTTGTAAGTTACCGCTTCAGCGGAGGCGATGTGGGCGTAAAATAGGGTTATTAGGGCTATTGACAAATGTTTCATGAGGTCCGTCAGATGTTGAATTTAACGTCTGACAGCAAACACTTAGAACGCGAAGAGGCAAGGCGTAACACGTCTGAAGCGCGAAAACATCACGGTCGATCTCTATTTGTGCAACAGCACCGTCTGAAACCGTGACAGGGCGACCGGTGAAAGGAGTTGATCGGGGGTGATCGTCTGGAGATTCTGATCCTTGATAACGGGGTAGAATGACAGTTGATCCAAAAGCGACCTGACGGCCTGTTCCCGATCCTGATCCGGCAACAGAGGCGCATGTAGCGACAGGAACAAAGCGGGTTGATGTTGCTCCAACCAGGGCAACAGTGTCGGCAGGACAAAGAACTCGGCCCCTTCGATGTCCATTTTGACCAGAGAAACGCCGGTCAGGTCGGTGACCGTCTGAAACTGATCCCATGCAATTGTCAGCGCATCTGTGCCATGCGTGCCATCGTGCAGCAGTGAACTGGTGGAATCGCCGGGCTCTCCTCGAACCGAAGCCATTCGGGCCACGCCAAATTGCTGGGACAGGGCAACACCAAAGGCCGAGACGTTGTGGATGTCATTCAACTCCAGATTCCACGCCAGATGGCGGAATGCAGTCGGGTCGGGCTCAAAACACCACACTTGCCGTGCCTTGCGGGCCCCGTACAGCACGGTTGGACCGATCCATGCGCCGATATCCAGATAATCGCTTTCTGGCGACAGGAATTGATCCAGTACGGCGAACGTCTCAGGCTCCCACGCGCCGGAAGACGCTTTGCGCCAGAATTTTGAATGATAAGGGTCCAGATGGAACGGCTCACCATTCAGGTTTCCCGCATAGTAACCGCGGGCGCGGTAGAACATCTTGCGCGCCTGTGTCAGCATCGCGGACCTCCGGGTTTTCTTGTCTCGGCTCTTGACCTGCGCGCGTCGCCAAAGCATTTAACCTTGGGAACCGCAACTTACATTTAACAGGGGGCCGACATGGCTTTTGAACTTCCTGATCTTCCTTATGCACATGACGCGCTGGCAGCCAAGGGTATGTCCGCGGAAACGTTGGAATTTCACCACGACCTGCACCACAAGGCTTATGTCGACAACGGCAACAAGCTGATCGCCGGAACCGAGTGGGACGGCAAGTCGCTGGAAGAGATCATCGTTGGCACCTATGACGCAAACGCCGTGGCGCAGAACGGTATCTTCAACAACATCAGCCAGCTGTGGAACCACAACCAGTTCTGGGAAATGATGGGCCCTGGCGACTATGGCATGCCCGGTGAGCTGGAGAAGGCTCTGACCGAAAGCTTCGGCTCGGTCGACGAGTTCAAGTCGCAGTTCAGCGCTGCTGGTGCCGGTCAGTTCGGCTCGGGCTGGGCGTGGCTGGTCAAGAACGCCGACGGCTCGCTGGCGGTGACCAAGACCGAAAACGGCGTGAACCCGCTGTGCTTTGGTCAGACCGCCCTGCTGGGGTGTGACGTGTGGGAGCACAGCTACTACATCGACTTCCGCAACAAGCGTCCGGCTTACCTGTCGAACTTCCTGGACAACTTGGTGAACTGGGAAAACGTCGCATCGCGGATGTGATCGGTTGAACCGTAAGAAATTTCTGAAAGGCCTGCTTGCGCTCACGCGAGCAGGCCTTTTTCATGCTGGATACAAGTTCTTTCTAGAGCCGGCTCTCAAGTTGCGTGTGCGAAAGTGGGAAATTCGGCGTCAAGATTGGCCGAATCCGTCGCTTCGCATTGCTGTTGTTTCCGATCTGCATGCCGGGGAACCCTTTGTTGGTCTGAAGCGAATCCAGCAGATCGTGCGCCGAACGAACGCGATCGCGCCGGATCTGATATTGCTGTTGGGCGATTTTGCCCGGGGACACAGGTTTGAAACCCGTTCGGTCAACGCCGATGACATGGCTCGCAAACTCGCAGGGCTCGAAGCCAAGCACGGTGTTTATGCTGTGCTTGGAAACCATGATTGGTGGGAAGATCGCGCAGCGCAACGGCGGAAAACAGGCCCGAACAAGTATGGCGAAGCGCTTGAAAGTCACGGAATCCCGGTACTTTCAAATTTTGCCGTCAAACTGCCGGATGCGGGTATCTGGTTGGCAGGGTTGGAAGATCAACGAGCGATCCTTCACGGTTTGCGGAAAAGTCAGGGATTGGATGATTTACCGGCAACGCTTGCGCAGATCACCGATACCGCACCGGTTATTATGATGGCGCACGAACCGGACGTTTTTCCAAAGATGCCTGAACAGGTCGCGCTAACGCTTTCCGGGCATACCCATGGCGGGCAGATTCGGGTGTTCGGCTGGGCGCCTTTTGTACCTTCGCGTTTTGGTAATCGATACGCCTATGGCCATGTGCGCGAAAATGGACGGGATTTGGTAACCTCTGGTGGCATCGGGTGCTCGATCCTACCCCTTCGGTTCGGAGTGGCCCCAGAGATCACCGTGGTCGAGCTGTCAGTATGACAAGTGAAATCTTGCCGACACGTCAACTTTCGAACTCTGACCTATTGTACGTCCCTCCGCAGCACCTAGCTATATGATAGGCGGGGGAGAGAACCGCCAAATAATTGAAAAGCAACGCTGTTGCGCGCGAAGAAACTCTTCGCGCGAACGGGAAATTGCGCCGAATTTTCGGGGGACCAGCAGTTAGAACCGAACAGGAGAGCACGATGGCAGCACTTGAACAGGGAACTTGGGTTATCATTGCAGACGGGGAAAAGGCGCTGGTGATGGAGAATGTCACCGACGCTCAGGACCCCAATCTGGTTGTTGTCTCGGTCGAGGAGCCGGACGCACCAAAAACCAAGCCAACCGACCGCGCCGGGCGTCGATATGACGGCGGACCCAAGCAGAAATCCGCGGTTGAAGAGGATCACTGGAAAACGCATGCCAAGTCACTGTTCGTACAGGACGTCGCCAACCTGCTGAACCGCAAGGGTCTGAAAGGCGCGTTCAAACGGCTGGTTCTGGTCGCCAGCCCGCATGTGCTGGGTCTGCTGCGGCGGCGTCTGCACAGCGATGTTCTGACCAAGGTCGTGGCCGAGGTCGACAAGACGCTGACCAACCACCCGCTGCACAAAGTTGAGCAGATCCTGACGTCGCGGTTGGCAAAGCCCGCCTGAATTGGCCGAAAACCCTCGGGCGGCATGGGCCGCCCGACCTCAGATCAGGTTGCGCAAGCTGGACATTGCGTCGTCAGGCGTTTGGACCCATGTGAGGAATTCGGCCAGCGACGCATCAGCGAATTCCTGATCCAGAACGTGATCCAGAAGGTTGCGCAGGCTGTCCCAATACCCGTCCACGTTCATGACCAGAATCGGCTTGTCGTGCAGGCCCAATTGCCGCCATGTCAGCGCTTCGAACAGTTCGTCCAATGAACCCGGCCCACCCGGCAGCACGACCACGGCGTCGGCATTCATGATCATGACCTTTTTGCGCTCGTGCATCGTTTCGGTAACGATGAATCGGGTCAGGTCGGTCTTGCCGACCTCGCGCCGCAACAGATGCACCGGGATGACGCCGAACGTGTCGCCGCCTGCGGTTTGTGCTGCACGCGCAACTTCTCCCATCAACCCCACATCGCCAGCCCCATAGACCAGTCGCCAACCCTCCTGGGCCAAGAGCGTTCCAAACTGGCTGGCGGCCTGCGCATACGCCGGATTTGTGCCATTGCGTGACCCGCAATACACACAGACGGATTTCTGGGGCATGGAATGGTGTCTCCGGGCTTGTGTCAGAGGTTTTGACCCCTGATAGCGGGATTGATAGATTGGCTCAACCGTCCAATGGAATGCCTGCAACTCAGGGTGTTTAAGGGGCGGAATGAAAGGACAACAATGAACGCCAAATCGGGAAGCGGAAGCTCTGGAACATTTGTCTGGGGGCTGGTTGCGGGTCTTCTCGCGTTGCTGGGCGCAGGTGGTTTGTACATGGCGGGTGTCTTTGGCAGCGCCCCGGCCCCGCAGGAGACGGCCACCGAGCAACCGACCGACGCATCCGATGCCGCCCAAGCACCTGCCGCGACGGACGAGGTGACGACCGAAGCAGAGCCTGCGGATGATGGGGCAGGGGAACAGGCGGCGCAAACCCTCGAGCCAGCGACAGAAGAATCCACCGACAATGCAGAGGCCGCAGAACCCGAAGCACCAGAGGCAGTTGCTGCCGCACCGGTCCTGGATCAGATTTTTGTCGAACCGGATGGAAATGCGGTGCTGTCGGGCAATGCAGAACCGGGATCTCGGGTCAATATCCTGCTGGATGGCGAAACTGTTCACAGCTTTACCGTCGATGAAACCGGACAATTTGCCGAGTTCCTTTCGATCCCGTTTGCAGACGACGCGCGGGGGTTGGTTCTTGAGACGCAGGGCGATGATCAGACGGTTCGATCCGACGACTATCTGATCGCAGCCTTGCCTGATCCCGAGCCCGAAGCGGAGGCTCAGATCGTTGCCGAGGCTGAGCCTGCCGCGCCCGAGGCCCCCACCGAAGATACAGCGCAGGTCGCGCCGGAGGCCCCGGTCGAAGATACGGATGAAACCGCTGCCGCGCCGACCGAGGAGTCGGTGCAAGAAGAACCGGAAACTCAGATTGCAACAGCGGAACCGGCAACCGAGAAAGAACCTGTCGCAGAATCCCAGCCTGAGGTTGCGCAGGATCAGCAGGTGGCGATCTTGCGCTCGGGCGAAGAGGGGGTTGAGTTGGTTCAGCCTCCTGCGGACGTCACTCCGCCGGATCAGGTTGCGCTGGATACGATCGGTTATTCCGAAGCTGGCGAGGTTGAACTGACCGGGCGCGTACAGGACGAATCGACCGTTCGGCTGTATCTGGACAATGAACTGGTCGCCGATCTTGATCCCGTCGATGACGGCCAGTGGCGCGGCGAGATCGAAGGCGTTGATCCGGGCGTCTATACCCTGCGCGTCGATGAGGTTTCGCCCGAAGGAGAAGTGGTCAGCAGGATTGAAACGCCGTTCAAACGCGAACCCATCGAAACCTTGCGCGCAGCAGAAGAGGCATCTGGTGAGCAAACGCCCACGATCCGTTCGGTGACGGTTCAAAAGGGCGACACGCTGTGGGCGATTTCACGAGAACGGTTTGGCGACGGCATCCTGTACGTGCGTCTGTTCGAGGCCAACCGCGAGGCGATCCGCGATCCTGACCTGATCTACCCCGGGCAAATCTTTACGATCCCCGAATAAGACAATCCCTCTGGCCCTGTTGACGGGCCGGGCAATCTCAGACCGCAGTTAAGGTACGTGATGAGAAAATCGGCCCCGAAGCATTCCGACAATATGCCTCAGCCGGACGAACGCCGCTCGGGCTGGCGTACGATCCGAAAGGTCACACCGTATCTGTGGCCGGATGACGAGCCATGGGTTAAGCGCCGCGTGGTGCTGGCAATGGCCATGCTGGTACTGGCCAAGCTGATCGCCGTCTACACCCCGATCCTGTACAAAGGTGCAGTGGACAGCCTTGCGGGAGAAGGCGTGCCGCCGCTGGCGCTGGGCGCGGTTGGCTTGACCGTCGCCTATGGCGTGGCGCGGATGATGACCGTTGGGTTTCAGCAATTGCGCGATGCGCTATTCGCGCCTGTCGGGCAGCGTGCGCTACGGGCGCTGGCGCTTGAGACGTTTCAGCACATTCATCAGCTTTCCATGCGCTATCACGTGACGCGGCGCACAGGCGGTCTCAGCCGGATCATCGAACGTGGCGTCAAAGGGGTCGAGTTCCTGCTGCGGTTCCTGCTGTTTTCGATCGGGCCGCTGATCCTGGAACTGTTGTTGGTCGCCATCATCCTGATGTGGCTTTTCGACGTCTGGTATCTGGTCGTCGTCGCGGCAACGATTGCCCTGTATATCTGGTTCACCTTTGCCGTGACCGAATGGCGCGTAAAGCTGCGGCGCGAGATGAACGATCAGGATACCGAGGCCAACCAACGTGCCATCGATAGCCTGCTGAATTTTGAAACCGTCAAATATTTCAACGCCGAAGCGCGCGAGGCCGAGCGTTATGACGTGTCGATGAAAGCCTATGCCAGCGCCGCGCTGAAGACAGCCTATTCTCTGGCCTTTCTGAACTTTGGTCAGTCCATGCTGATCACCGCCGGGCTGATCGGGGTCATGGTTCTGGCGGCCATTGGAGTTCAGAATGGCAGCTTGACGGTCGGCGATTTCGTCATGGTAAACGCTTATATGATACAGATCACCGTGCCGCTGAATTTTCTGGGCACCGTCTACCGCGAGATACGTCAGTCGCTGGTCGATATGGGGCAAATGTTCGATCTGCTGGAGCAGCCCGCCGAGGTGACCGACAAGGCCTGCGCGCCAAACCTGAAGGTAAATGGGGGGCAGGTAACGCTGGAAAACGTGCGTTTCGGATATGACGCGGATCGCGAGATCCTAAAGGGGGTTTCTCTGACCGTCCCAGCCGGTCAGACCGTCGCAATTGTCGGCGCGACCGGGTCCGGCAAGTCCACGATCGGGCGACTGTTGTTCCGCTTTTATGATGTCACTGGTGGAGCGTTGAAAATCGACGGTCAGGATGTGCGCGACGTCGCGCAATCCAGCTTGCACGCGGCGATTGGGGTGGTGCCGCAGGATACGGTCCTGTTCAATGACACGATCCGCTATAATATCGCCTATGGCCGCGACGGAGCCAGCCAGGACGACGTCGAAGCCGCCGCCAAGGCTGCCCAGATTCACGACTTCATCGAGAGCCTGCCGCAAGGCTACGACACCAAGGTTGGCGAGCGCGGGTTGAAACTGTCCGGCGGTGAAAAGCAGCGTGTGGGCATTGCGCGGACCCTGCTGAAGAACCCTCCGATCCTGTTGCTGGACGAGGCGACCTCGGCGCTGGACACAGACACCGAACAGGACATCAAGGACGCACTGTCGCGCGCCGGTGAAGGGCGTACAGTTATCACCATTGCCCACCGACTGAGCACCATTGCTGAGGCTGATCAGATCGTCGTGCTGGAACGTGGCGAGATCATCGAGAAGGGCACCCATGATGAGTTGCTGCGGCGCGACGGGCGATATGCGCAGCTGTGGAGCCGCCAGCAGGCCGACAGCCAGGCGGCCTAGCCTGGAAGCGTGTCCAGTTCGGAATTCCGTCGGGAATGATCCGGATTTGCGTTTGACGCCGACCGTGTCTGGCGACACTGTGCAAGCTGGGCGACGTGCCAGGCACGAAAGCTGAAATACAAACAGAGGAAAAATTATGAAGATACGAGCAGGGGCGGCGTTGGTCGCGGCCAGTTTGATGGCGACTGCGGCGGTTGCCGAGGACCTTGAATTCCTGATCATCAACGAAACCAGCGTCGATCTGGTCGAATTCAACGTCTCTCCGGCGTCATCCAACAGCTGGGAAGGCAACCTGCTGCAAGGCGGCTATCTGGCGTCGGATTTTGAGGTCGGTGTTCTGATCGCCGACGGGCTCAGCACTTGCGTTTATGACATTCGCGGCGTGTTCAGCGACGGAGAAGCGGTCGAAGACTATGGCCTGGATCTGTGCGAGCTGGGTAAATACGCCTTCGTTGAATAACGCGCAGCAATGTTCAAAGGAAAAAGGCGAGCACCGGGCTCGCCTTTTTTTATTCTGCCGCCTTCAGCGGTGTTGTCGGCGGATGGTCAGGGCGCTCATCCCGTATGTCAGGACGGGCTGCGGCAAGCTCGCCCTCATCTGTCCAGATCACCTCGGTCGATTGGATTTCACGCGCGGCGCGGCCCATCAGCATATCCTGAGCTGCCCGGCTGGATTGGCTGGATGAGACCCGTGCCAGCAGCTTCGCCAGCCAGATTGCGTATGTGGTGACCCAAACCCGCAGCGCCAGGAACGATGGCGTCACGATCAAGGTCAGTACCGTGGCGATGCCCAGACCAAACACAACGGCCGTGGCCAGCTGTTTCCACCACAGCGCAGTCGGGCTGTCGATGGTGTAGCCGCCGTTGACGAAGTCGAGCGACAGCCCGAACATCATTGGCGTCAGACCCGCCATCGTCGTCAGTGTGGTCAGCAGTACCGGGCGAATTCGCGCCTCGGCAGTGCGCACGATGGCCTCGATCCGGGGCATCTGACGGCTGTATTCCTGATAGGTATCGATCAGAACGATGTTGTTGTTCACCACGATCCCCGCCAGAGCCACGATGCCGGTGCCGGTCATGATGATCGAGAACGGCTGCTGCCAGACCAGCATCCCGATCAGAACACCGGTCGTCGACAGCACGACCGCTAGCAGGACCAGCACCGAGTTGTAGAACGAGTTGAACTGCGCCAGCAGGATCACGAACATCAGGCCCAAGGCCCCCATGAAGGCGTTCATCAGGAAGGCGCCGGATTCTTCCTGATCCTCCTGATCGCCGGTCCATTCCCAACTGATGACGTTCGAGAACGGGTTGGTTTCAAGCCATTCGGTCAGAACGGCGATCCGCTCGTTCGGGTTGATCAGTGCGAAACGCGCGCTTCCGTCGTCGATGGCGGTGCTCAGGGCGTCAGTGGATTCGGCACCAGTCAGTTGAATCAATTCGTACTGCTTACCATCAAGGCTGGTGAGGGCAGAACCGTTGATTTCCTCGCCTTCCGCCATCGCACGCACCACAGCCAAACGCTGCTCGGTGCCGTCTGGTCCATCTATGACCACCTTGGACAACCCGGGTTCAACGTCCGCTTTGACGTCATAATACCGCTGCTGATCGATCCGCGTGATCTCGGCCAGTTTGGCCACTGGTTTGCGGGTTACAAAGTTCGACAAGGGTACCAGCCCGTCAGGAGTGCGAACCTTGAGCGAATCCAGCGTTGACAGAACCCGGTCTTCCTCGGGCAGGCGGACGCGGATCTCGACCTCTTCATCGGTGCTGTCGGGGCGCATCTCGCCCAGCAGGATGCCGCGCGTGACCAGTTGCACCATCGCGCCCACGGTGGCGACATCCGCGCCGAACCGACCGGCCTTGGCCACATCCACGTCGATCTGCCAGTCGATGCCGGGCAGGGGCATGGTGTCTTCGATCTGGATCAGACCCGGAGTGGCCTCGAACATCTCGCGTGCAGCCTGCGCGGATGCGGTCAGCTCGTCCCAACCATCGCCCTTGATGCGCAGATGCACGGGCTTGGCGGATGCGGGCCCCTGTTCCAAAGCGCGGATGTCGACGATGATCCCCGGGATCTTCGCAAGTTCTGCGGTCAACTGTTCCAGAACAACGTCGCCGTCATACTCGGGGTCGATGGTTTCCTGCTGGAAAAGCCCACCAAGCGCGGGCTCCGAGACTTTCGGACGATCTTCCCAAGGGGTGATCTCGAATTGAACCCGACCCACGGTGTCAGCGGGCGAGGATGCGCCGCCATCGTTCTGCGTCAACCCGCCCTCGCCAGCGAAGGCAAACACGTTGGTGACGGCAGGGTGGGCTTCGATAACCTCTTCGGCGGCCAGAACCATGAGGTCCTTTTCATGCAGCGACAGGTTGCCCCGGGCGCGCACAAACGCCGTAGCCTGTTCCGGCTCGGTTTCGACAAAGAATTCGACCCCACGGTTGTTCGCCGCAAACAGGCCGATGACGACGACGACACTGAAACCCACTGCAATGATCGAAACGATCGGCATGATCGGGTTGCCGACAATGAAGTTGACGACCCGGCCGAACGGAGTGCGTTCGCGCGCCGTGTGCACGCGTTCTTCCTTGTGACGCTCGATCCTTGCGGCGCTCAGGGTTATGGACCCGGCAAAGGCACCGACAAGGAACAGAATCACGCCCGCAATTCTGCCGCCCGGCAGCAGATAATCCGGGTTCAGCATCTGCATCGCGCCCAGGAAGATCATGTACAGCGACGGAGGTACCAGGACCATACGGAGCCATTGCGGAGCCACCCGACGTAACCAGTTCGAGGTACGGTCGAACGTTCGGCTAATGCGTCCCGAGACACCGCCCACGACGGGCAGATAGATCAGCGCAACAATCAGCGACGAGGACAGTACGAAGATCAGCGTGATTGGCAGCATCTTCATGAACTCACCCGGGACGCCGGGCCAGAACAGCATCGGCAGGAAGGCGCAGAGCGTCGTTGCGGTCGACGACACGATCGGCCAGAACATCCGTTGCGCCGCCTCGACATAGGCGTGCATCGGGCCGATGCCTTCCTTGATGCGCTTGTCGGCGTATTCCACCACCACGATGGCCCCGTCGACCAACATTCCGACAGCCAGAATCAGTCCGAACATCACCATGTTCGAGATGCTGACGCCCATCACCGCGAGAAACGCAAAGCTCAGCAGGAACGAGGTCGGAATCGCAAATCCAACCAGCAGCGCAGCGCGAGTGCCCAGCGAGGCCAGAACCACAATCATCACAAGGGCGATCGCGGTCAGGACAGAGCCTTCCAACTGGCGCACCATCGAGTCGACGATACGGCTCTGGTCGTTCGAGGTGCCAACCTCGACAGCGGCACGCATCTCGGCTGGCCATTTCTCTTGCGCGGCGGCCAGAGTTTCTTTGACCTGTGCGACGGTGTCGATCAGGTTGAACCCTTTGCGTTTGACCACTTGCAGGGCCACCGTGGATTCCCCGTCGAAACGGGCGGTGCCTTCGCGATCTTCGAACGTATAGTTGATCTGGGCCAGTTCACCCATGGTGACAACCCGGTCGCCATTGACCTTGACGGGCAGGCTATAGACGTCCTCGGCTGTTTTGAAAGACGACGGGATCTTGACCGAGAATGTACCTTGCGCGGTTTCGACCTCGCCCGCGGCAATCAACTGGTTGTTGTTGCGTACAACATTGATCAGCTCATCTGCCGACACGTTGTAAGCTTCAAGCCGTAGCGGGTCGATGATGACTTCGAGCAACTCGTCACGATTGCCTGCGATCCCGGCCTCAAGCACGGAATCAAGCGCTTCGAGATCATCCTGCAAGTCCTTGGCGATACGCGCCATCGTACGCTCGGGCACCGCGCCGGTCAGGTTGACGATGACGATCGGGAACTCGGACAGGTTGATCTCGTGCAGCGAATACTGTTCGGCTCCATCGGGGAAATCGGCCTGCGCGCTGTTCATGGCGTCGCGCACATCGGCCATGATCGCGGTTTTGTCCCAGCCGAAATCAAACTCGAGCGCCAGACCGGCATATCCTTCGGCGGCGGTGGCGGACATTTCCTTCAGACCGTCCAGATCCGCCAGTTCCGTTTCCATCGGCTTGATCAGAAGGTTCTCGGAATCCTCAGCCGAAATGCCCGGGAACTGGACCGAGACGAACAGGGCCGGAATCTCGATGTCCGGCTCACCCTCTTTCGGCAGTCCCACGTAAGCAAAGCCACCAACGATCAGGGAAATTGCGATGAAGGCCAGCACCATTCTGGCCCGGCTTGCGGCCCAACTGACAATGCCCGTCATTGCGATGCATTCCTATAGGTTGGCGCGACCGAGACACCACGGGTCACGAATTCCTGGCCAACGACGATGACATCCGTGGTTTCGGGCAGGCCGTCGACCCAGACGCCCTCGGCGGTGTCGCGCAGCAGTTGCACCGGCATGAAGTCGACCACGTTGCCATCACCGACCGTGCGCACACCCAATTGCCCGTCATTGTTCAGGGTCAGGGCGGATTGCGGCAGCAGGTGCGCCTTTACGCCCTCGGCATTAATCCAGATGCTTGCGGTCTGACCGTCGCGAATCCGCAGATCCGGGTTCGGAACGGTGATCTCGACCTCGAATGTCCGTGTTGTTTCATCCGCCGACCGGCTGAGGAAGGTCACCTGTCCTTCGACCTGCAGACCTGTCGCAAGCTGGGCCGATGCCGTCGAGCCGACCACAACACGGTTCACTTCGGTTTCGGGCACAAACCCGACCAGCTTGATCGGGTCCAGCTGAATGACCGTGGCGCACAACGAACCGGGTTGCATCAGGCTGCCCAACTCTGCCGTGTCGCTTTCCAGAAGCCCCTTGAACGGAGCCTCGATGGTCAGCCGGTCCATTTCGCGACGGGCCGCTGCGACCTCGGCGGTTGCGGCCTCGATCCCGGCCTGCGTCGCCTCAAGCCCGGCTTCAGCGGATTTGACCCCCGCCTCGGCACTGCTCATGGCTGCTTCGCTCGAGATTCGGCGGGTTTCCGAACCAAATCCGCTTTCGGATAATCTGTTGGCAGCTTTCAGGTTGATCTGCGCTTCGGCCACAAGGGCATGCGCTTCTTCGATGCGGGCCTCGGCCTCGGGGATGCGGCTTTCGGCCTCAAGCTTGCCTGCCATTGCTTCGGCCAGGCTGGCCGGGCGGGTGCCGGGATCAAGTTCGCACAGCAGATCACCTGCCTCGACAAAGGTTCCCTTGCGCTTGGGTTCGGACAGCACGGTCGAGGTCGTTTCGGCCAGAACTTCGACCTGCCGGTTCGCCTTGGTCTGTCCGCGCAGCTGCACGGCGCTGCCAATCTCGCGCGCGACCGAGCGGTACGCGACTACGCCAACCGCGTCTGCCGCGACCGGTGCCGCGCCGTCTTCGGCATCTGCCGACGTCTCGGCGGGATCGTCACCCAGGCCGGCAAAAGCAAACAGCGCGTCGCGCTGAAAAACCAACAAATACAATGCGACGGTGACCAAAACCGCGTTGATAAAAGAAATCAACCGCATAGAAAGCCTCGCTTTGATGTCTTCGCCGAAAATATCGGCATTCATGCCTTGAGATGGGGTCGATTCCCCCGCATGTCCATACTGAACTAATTAGTTCGGTTTCGTTTTTTAGGCAAGAGGCGCGGCAAGTTCATCAAATGTGTGGATTCGGGCACTTGGCTTGGCGGTGGCGCCGGGGTATGACATGGCGCCAGAAAGCTGAACATATAGCCCGGGGGCAGGATGAGCGACGCCGACAGTTTCATTGAAGAGGTCACCGAAGAGGTGCGCCGCGACCGCATGTACCTGCTGTTGCGACGTTGGGGCTGGGTTGGTGTCGTTGCCGTTGTCGCCATTGTCGGCGGGGCCGCGTTCAACGAATTTCGCAAGGCCCGTGATACCAGCCAGGCCGAAGCGCTGGGCGATGCGATACTGGCTGCGCTTGCTCAGAACGACTCGGCCGCAAGGGCGACCGATCTGGGGCAGGTCCCGACGCAATCTGCCGGTGGTGATGCGGTGCTGAA
The DNA here is from genome assembly GCF_056540665.1 of Ruegeria sp. AM4. Taxonomy (NCBI): domain Bacteria; kingdom Pseudomonadati; phylum Pseudomonadota; class Alphaproteobacteria; order Rhodobacterales; family Roseobacteraceae; genus Ruegeria; species Ruegeria sp. AM4. Next base: position 94,798 of record NZ_JBQFXD010000001.1, read on the forward strand.
CATGTTGTTGTCCGCATCGCAGGTGGAAACTGGGTCGCAAGAGGCAGCGGTCGAAAGCCTGAACGCCATCGCGACGCAGGGTGAGTTGCCAGAAATTTACCGCTCGATCGCCAGTTTCAAGGCGCTGTTGTTGCAAACCGACACCCTGCCAGCGGCCGATCGCCGCCAACAGTTCGAGGCTCTGGCCGCGCCGGGCGCCCCGTTGCGCCTGCTGGCCGAAGAACAACTGGCACTTATCGACATGACCGAGGGCGACACGCAGGCCGCAATCGACCGTTTGCAAGCTCTGCGTCAGGACGCCGAAGCCAGCTTTGACCTGCAACAACGTGCAGCCCAGCTGATCGTGGCGCTGGGCGGCGAACCCGAGCCGCTGGTGGCGCAACAAGGCTGAGCGCAGCGGTAACGAGAAAACGACAGGCGAGTTCAAAGAGAATGGCAGCACGATTTTTTTCACGTTTTGGACTGGTGGCCTCGGCGGTCGCTGCGATGACCCTGAGTGCTTGTCGGGAACCCGAGGTCGTTCTGCCCGGTGAGCGCGAGGACATTCGCCCGGCCATCGACAATGAAACGGTCGAGCTGCGCGGTTCCAAGCCGATCAGCCTGCCTGCGCAAAGCGCCAATGCCAACTGGTCGCAAAGCCCGGGTACACCGGCGTTCCGCACGACCAATGCCGCCCTCAGGTCGGCACCGCAGCGGGTCTGGTCGACCTCGATCGGGGCTGGCGACGCACGCAAACAGCGGATTACCGCAGATCCGGTCGTTGCCGGAGGTCTGATCTATACGCTCGATGCCGGAGCCACGGTTTCGGCGGTCACCCCACAGGGGCAGGTCGCTTGGAGCACCAACGTGATCCCGGCGACCGAGAAAGAACAGGATGCCACCGGCGGCGGGCTCGCCTATGCAAACGGTGTTCTCTATGTCTCGTCCGGGTTTGGCCGCTTGACTGCGCTGGATGCCAAGACCGGCGCACAACGCTGGCAGAAGCGATTGAACGCCACCGGCAGCGGCGCGCCGCTGGTTAGCGATGGCCTGCTGTATCTTGTTGCCGGGGATCAGACCGGTTGGACGATCAACACCAAAGACGGACGGATTGTCTGGCAGATCGAGGGTACGCCCAGCGTCGGCAACGTTCTTGGCGCACCTGCGCCGGTAGTGACTTCGGATCTGGCAATCTTTGCCTTTGGCTCGGGCGATATTGCCGCGACCTTCAAAAGGGGCGGCATCAGCCGATGGAACGCATCCGTGGCCGGGGGACGCCGTGGCCGCGCCGCCGCGCGTATTGTGGATGTGACCGGTGGGCCCATGGTGTCAGGCAGCACGATCTTTATCGGCAACCACTCGGGCCGCACCGTTGCTTTTGACGCGACAAATGGCGACCGCCGGTGGACAGCGCCCGAAGGGGCGGTGGATACCGTCTGGCCTGCGGGTAACAGCGTGTTTCTGATCAGTGATCGCAGCCAGCTTGTGCGGCTGGACGCGGCGGATGGCTCGATCGTATGGGCGCAGGACTTGCCGGGCTTCATCAAGGACAGGCCCGGACGCCGGGGCCCAATCTTTGCGCATTATGGCCCAATTGTTGCCGGAGGGCGGGTCGTTGTCGCTTCGAACGACGGGTTCCTGCGGTTCTTCAACCCGGTCGACGGATCTCTGGTACACCGGGTCGAGGTGCCAAACGGCGCAACCACTGCGCCTGTCGTCGCGGGCCAGACTTTGTACGTCGTGTCGACCAAGGGCGAATTGCACGCTTTCCGTTGACCGCAAGATGCGCTAAAGGGCGCATCTTGAGTCTTGAAAGTTGAATCCATGTCTCTGACCCTCGCCATCGTGGGGCGCCCGAATGTGGGCAAATCCACCCTGTTCAACCGCCTTGTGGGCAAACGTCTGGCTCTGGTCGACGACCAGCCCGGCGTGACGCGCGACTTGCGTGAAGGCGAGGGGCGTCTGGGCGATCTGCGTTTTACGGTGATTGATACGGCGGGTCTTGAGGATGCGACCGACGACAGCCTGCAAGGCCGCATGCGCCGCCTGACCGAGCGCGCGGTGGACATGGCCGATGTGTGCCTGTTCATGATCGACGCACGCGTTGGGTTGACGCCCACCGATGAGATGTTCGCCGAGATCCTGCGAAAACGGTCAAAACATGTGATCCTTGCAGCCAACAAGGCCGAAGGCAATGCCGCTGATGCGGGCGTGCTCGAGGCCTATAATCTGGGTCTGGGCGAACCCGTGCGCCTGTCGGGCGAGCATGGCGAAGGGATGACCGATCTGTACGCGCAATTGATGCCTCTGGCGGATGCGGCGGAAGAAAAGGCCGAGGACGACGCGCCCAAAACGGATATCGAGCTGGACGAAGACGGAGAGGGCGAAGCACCGCTGATCTCGGACAGCAAGCCGTTACAAGTTGCCGTTGTGGGGCGCCCGAACGCGGGCAAGTCCACGCTCATCAACAAGATCATTGGTGAAGACCGCCTGCTGACCGGCCCCGAGGCCGGAATCACTCGTGACGCGATTAGCCTGCGTATCGACTGGGCCGACCCCGATGGCGGCAGCACGCCGATGCGGATTTTCGACACCGCCGGCATGCGCAAAAAGGCCAAAGTGCAGGAGAAGCTTGAAAAGCTTTCTGTCTCGGATGGATTGCGCGCGGTCAAGTTCGCCGAGGTCGTTGTGGTGTTGCTGGATGCCGCGATCCCGTTTGAACAACAGGACCTGCGCATTGCCGATCTGGCCGAGCGTGAAGGTCGCGCCGTCGTCGTCGCAGTCAACAAATGGGACATCGAAGAGGACAAGCAGGAAAAGCTGCGCGACCTCAAAGAGTCGTTCGAACGTCTGCTGCCGCAGTTGCGCGGCGCGCCGTTGATCACCGTATCTGCCAAAACCGGGCGTGGGCTGGAACGATTGCGCGCCGCCATCCTGCGCGCTCATGACGTGTGGAACCGTCGCGTCCCAACCGCCGCGCTGAACCGCTGGCTGACGGCGATGCTGGAACAGCACCCGCCGCCAGCCCCGCAGGGCCGCCGGATCAAGCTGCGCTACATGACCCAGGCCAAGACACGGCCACCGGGCTTTGTCGTGATGTGCTCGCATCCCGACAAGATTCCCGACAGCTATTCGCGCTATCTGGTCAATGGTCTGCGCGAGGATTTCGACATGCCGGGTACCCCGATCCGTCTGACTTTGCGCGGGCAGGGCGACAAGAACCCTTACAAGGGTCGGCGCAAAAAGAACGCAGGTGCGCTGGCCAAACATCTCAAGGGCCGGGCGTAACTGCGCCAATTTTATGCATTTTTGCTTGCGGGGCGTGACAGGCCCCGAACGGCACGCTAGCATTCGCTTGCGTGCATTTGTTTTCGCGCGCGCTGCCACGCGGATTTTCCGCTTTAGCTTTTATCGACTTTCTACAGGGCCATCGTGGGGAGCGGGCTTGATGGATTTGAGGGAATATACGCGGCAATATGCCGTTCAGGACAACCGGCTGGCTGCGCTCAGCTATTTTGGGACTTTTGCGGTGTATTTCGCGTCGCTGACGCTGGCGATTGTCTATGTCGACAAATGGTACGTGATGGTGCCGGCGGGCATCATCTTTGCGTTCTCAGCCGTGCGGCTCTACGTGCTTCAGCACGATTGCGGCCATCATTCGCTGTTTGAAACCCGCCAGCAGAATGAATGGGCCGGGCACGGCCTGTCACCCTTTACCTTTGCTCCGTTCGAAGTGATGAAGCAGAACCACAATCTGCATCACGCGGGGATCGGCAATCTCGACCATCGCGAAACAGGTGAAATCCACACCATGACCGTTCGGGAATGGAACGAGGCAGATTGGAAGTCGCGTCTTTTCTACCGCCTCTATCGCAACCCCTTTATCCTGGTGCCGGTGGGGGCGCTGTTCACCTATTTCATCCGCTACCGCTGGCCCAAGAATACGGCGCGTTTCGGGGTGAAGGGTGTCGTGTTGCACAACCTGTCGATCGTTATATTCCTTGGCCTTCTGTTCTGGATCGCTGGTATGACGGGCATTCTGGTCTGGCTGGTGTTTTCACTGCTGGGCGGAATGCTGGGTGTTTTTCTGGTCTATCTTCAACATAACTTCGAGGACACCTATTGGGATCGACGCCCGGATCTGGACCCGCAACTGGCGGCTTTGCAGGGGTCATCGGCACTGGATTTCGGCTGGTGGTTCGACAACGCGGTTGCCTGCATTACGCTGCACGACATCCATCATTTCAACGCCCGGATTCCGTCTTACCGGTTGCGGGCGTGCCACTATAACCTGCCACCCGAATACACGCCCCGCCGGATCAAATTCCCCGAGGCGGTTGCGGCGCTGACCCTGAAGCTTTGGGACGAGGATACCAATCGTCTGGTACCCTTTCCCAAGCACGGGTCTACACAACTCGCCCAAAGCGGCTAGTTCTGAAACACGGGCACAGTATCGCTCTTGTCTGGGCGTATATGCTGTGTATATACAAAGATTGGGGAGACAACGAAAGGACCCGAAATGACCGCAGTTACCGAAGTGCGTGGCGTAGGACCTGCGCTGGCACAGGCGCTGAGCGCGATTGGCATCAAAACCGCCGAGGATCTGGCCAAAGCCAAACCCGCAGATCTGGTCAAGGTCCCGCGTATCGGGGCCGCGCGCGCTCCGATCCTGATTGCCGCTGCCAAGCAGGCCGCAAGTGCCAAACCGGCCGCCAAAGCTCCTGCGCGCCGTGCCGCAGCCAGAAAGCCCGCAACCCGCAAACCTGCGACCCGCAAACCGGCTGCCCGGACTCCCGCCGCCCTTGCCACTGCTGCCGCCAAAAAGGCCGAAGCCGAGCGCAAAGCGGTCGAAAAGCGCGCTGCCGCCAAAAAGGCCGAGGCCGATCGCAAAGCGGCCGAAAAGCGCGCTGCAGCCGAACAGGCCGAAGCCGAAGCAAAGGCCAAGAAGAAGGCCAAAGCAAAGGCCAAGGCCGAGAAAGCTGCCAAGAAGAAGTCCGAAATGGAGGCTGTTTTCAAAAGCGCCAAGGACAAGGTGAAGGAAAAGTCCAAGAAGGGTAAAAAGTCCAAGAAGGACGACAAAAAAAAGTCGGATAAGAAAAAAGACAAGAAGTCGGAAAAGAAATCCGACAAGAAAAAGGGAAAGAAAAAGGCGAAGAAGTAACCCTTCCCCGCCCGTTTCAAAAGTTCGGCGCCCCCGGGGGCGCCCTTTTTATGCCAGTGTACCGTCGGCTTTCAAAGTCAGCTTGCCGCCCAGATATGGCGCGAGAACATCGGGCAGGGTGACCGTGCCATCGGCGTTCTGGCCGTTCTCAAGTACAGCAATCAGGCACCGCCCAACAGCAAGACCCGATCCATTCAGGGTATGCACGTATTCCGGCTTGCCGCCGCCTTCGGGTCGGAACCGCGCGTTCATGCGCCGCGCTTGAAACGCGCCGGTGGTCGAAACCGAACTGATCTCGCGATAGGCGTTCTGGCCGGGCAACCATGCCTCGATGTCATAGGTGCGGCGAGCGCCGAACCCCATGTCCCCGGTGCACAGAACGACGGTGCGATAGGGGATGCCCATCTGTTCCAACAAGTCCTCGGCACAGCGCAGCATACGCTTTTGTTCGTCATCCGATTTGTCCGGATGCGTGACCGAGACCATCTCGACCTTTTCGAACTGGTGCTGGCGCAGCATTCCGGCAGTGTCCTTACCGGCACTGCCTGCTTCGGATCGGAAACAGGCAGTATGAGCGGTCATGCGGATGGGCAAGGCGGATTCGTCCAGAATGTCGCCCGCAACCGAATAGGTCAGTGTGACCTCAGAGGTCGGGATCAGCCACCAGCCATTTGTGGTCTGATAGCTGTCTTCGCCGAATTTCGGCAGCTTGTCGGTGCCGTACATCGCCTCATCCCGCACCAGAACGGGGGTCTGCATCTCGGTCAGCTCGTTCTTGTCGATATGCGTGTCCAGCATGAACTGTGCCAGCGCGCGGTGGATGCGGGCAACCCCTTTGGACAGGTTCACAAACCGGCTGCCGCTGGTCTTGGCCGCAGTTTCGAAATCCATCGCCGCAGCTACGGCAGGAATTTCGTAATGCTCTTTCGGCGCAAAGTCGAAGTTGCGCGGGCTGCCCCAGCGGTTGACCTCGACATTGTCGTTTTCATCTGCGCCTTGCGGCACGTCGTCGGCAGGCAAGTTGGCGATGCGGGCCAATTGATCGGTCAGCAGCGCATCAAGATCCTTGGCCTCGGTCTGCATGCGGGCGATTTCGGCCTTTTTCTCGGCCACCAGTGCGCGTAGACGTTCGAACTCTGCCTCATCCCCTCGGCCTTTGGCAGCACCAACCTCTTTGCTGGCCTTGTTCTGTTCGGCTTGCGCAGTTTCGGCGGCCAGAATCTTGGCCCTGCGACTTTCGTCCAGCCGCAGCAGGTCTGACGACACCGGCGCGTCCCCGCGGCGCGCAAGGGCGGCGTCGAAGGCGGCAGGGTTTTCGCGAATGGCGCGGATGTCGTGCATGTCTCAGATCCTTGAAAGCGTGAATCACTGAAACCGCTTATGCATCATCTGAAAGGCAGGGTGTAGAGCAGGTTACGACTTATCCGCATCCTCGTGGATTTCATGCGCCAGATGGCCATCCCACTCTTCTGCCGGGATTTTCGGCTCGGGCGGATCGGCCATATACGATGGCGTCATGATCTGGACGTTGTTCTCGTTGAATACGGCGACAATGTTGCGATGCAGGTCCGATCGAATCTTCGGGATGATACTGCCGCGCGTGGTGAAGCCATTGATCTGATAGTTGATCGCATAGTCCGCCAATGCGGTCCATAGAACAAAGGGCTCGGGCTTGGCCTTGATCCCCTTGGTCCGGTTTGCGGCTTCAATCAGCATCGCTTCGACCTTTTCCGGGGGCTCTTCATAGCCGATACCGACCGTCGTGTGCAGTAACAGCCCGCTGCCATCGGTTTTCTTCGAGAAATTGACGACGTCAGAATTCATCAACTGCGCGTTGGGGATCGAGATCAACTCGTTCTTGATCGATTTCAGATGCGTCTCCATCAGCTTGATCTGCACGACGTCGCCGATGTGATCCCCAATCTGAATGCGATCCCCGATTGAGGTCGAACGGCGATAGATCACAAAAAGCCCGGCCAGCATGTTCGACACGACCGAATTGGCGCCCAGCGACAGCATCGCGCCCACCAGAATGGTCAGCCCTTGGAACGCTGCTGAATCCGAGCCCGGGATGTAAGGGACCGCAAAGACAAGCGCGATCAGGATGACGACGACACGCGCAATGTTGAACGTCGGGTTGACCCAGTGTTTCTCAAAATCGCCCAGCTCAAACGTCCCGGCCTCGACCGCTTCGAAAAAGACGCGCATCCCCTTGATAACATACATGGTTACCCAGGTGATCAGCGCCAGCATGATCAGGTTGGGGAAATAGCTGATGATCCCTTTGAAGATCAGCAGGACCGGCTCGGTCAGGTAGGTCAGCAGCAGTTGCGCGAAATACCGCGTCTCGGCAAAGGCCAGCAGAACGAAGGACAGATAGTAGTAAAAGCCCAGAAAGAAGATGACGAGCAGAACAAAATTCAGACCGTACCGTATCAGCGCGGCCATGGCTTCGGCCTGCACGTGCTTGGCGGTGGCCGTTTCCATGCCCTTCAGGTAACGCTGTACGAACCGCAAAGTCCGCCGCCTGATCCGGCGGTGCAGCCACAGGATCGCCAAGACGAAAACAACGAACCCTATGGTCCAGGCGGCCGCTTCGATTGCGCCCGAAACAATGGCCTCTTCCGTGCGGTTGGCGCGATAGGACAGGATGGATTCCCGGATCGCGTCACCATGCAGCAAGCTCAGAACGCTGACTTCCATCTGATCGAGCTCAGAATCCGCTTCGGTGACGATCGAGACGATTTGACCATCCGCAAGGATGCGGATGCCGAATTCGGTCTCTTCAAAGGTTATTTCGACCTCGGTGGAATCCGAGGCTTCGGCAATCTCGACAATCATATTCTGAACACGTTCCGCGCGCTCGGGCGCGGGCAGCGCGCTCGAGCCGCGCAGCCTGAACAGGATGTCGCCATCGACGATGACCGGGGCCTTAAAGACATCTGATTCCGCATCCTCGACCGCGGTTTCCTCGGGGGCGGTGTCCTGGGCCCAACCAGGCACTGGTGCGGCCAGCAAGATCGTGGCGGCAAACAGCAAATGCGCCAGCAATCGCAAGGGGTTGAAAAGTGAAGCCATACGTCCTCCGATCCCCTGACTATATCCCAGTCAGCCCACCTGCCTAGGACATATCTGCAACGGTCGGGGCAATCTGCGCCTCGCATTGACCCACCCTAGGGTATTCAGGCGCGGCCACTGCTTGCAAACGCCGGGTGCAAGGCATAGGTTCCCGCCAACTTTGCGGACAGCGCTCCGTATCAACAGAACAAAGGAATATCCCATGGAAGGTGGCGCAATCGCCCAGTTTCTCCCGCTGATCCTGATTTTCGGCATCATGTACTTTCTGCTGATCCGTCCGCAGCAGAAGAAGATGAAGGAACACAAGGCCATGGTCGAGTCGCTGCGCCGGGGCGATCAGGTTGTCACCCAAGGCGGGTTGATCGGCAAGGTCGCGAAGGTCAAGGATGATGGCGAGCTTGAGGTTGAGATTGCCGAAGGCGTCAAGGTTCGTGTGGTACAGGCCACCATTGCTCAGGTGCTGAACAAGACCGAACCGGCGAAGTAACTTCGCGCGACAATTCCTTGAAAAGGCAGGGTAATGCTGCAAATTGATACCTGGAAGCGGGTTCTGATCTGGTCGGTCTGTGTGATCGGTCTGATCCTTGCCCTGCCGAATGCGTTCTATACTAGAGTCGAGCAATCGAATGACGCTAAGGCGGCCATCGAGCTTGGCATCGACACGCCCGAGATGCAGGCACAGGCGGCGGAATGGCCAAGTTTTCTGCCGTCGTCACTGGTCAATCTTGGCCTTGATCTGCGCGGCGGCGCACATCTGCTGGCCGAGGTGCAGGTTCAGGATGTCTATGAATCCCGGATGGAGGCGATGTGGCCCGAAATCCGCGACGCCCTGCGGGATGAACGCGCAACTGTCGGCACGATCCGCAAACAGGACTCGGCCCCGGATGAGATTCGCGTTCGCATCAGCCAACCCGAAGGCATGGCCCGCGCACTGGAAGTTGTCCGTGGACTGGCGCGTCAGGTGCAGACGCTGACCGGGGTAGGAGCCACTGATATTGAAGCCCGCGCCGAGGGCGACACGATCATCGTGAACCTGACCGAAGCGGAAAAGCTGGCCACCGACGACCGTACCGTCCGCCAGGCGCTGGAAATTATCCGCCGCCGGATTGATGAAGTCGGAACACGAGAGCCCACGATTCAGCGTCAGGGTGCAGATCGTATTCTGATCCAGGTCCCAGGCATCGGCAGCGCAGGTGAGTTGAAAGAAATCATCGGCACCACAGCGCAGCTGACGTTCAACGCGGTTGTGGGGCCACGGGGAACGGACCCTGACGTCTCGGTGCGGCCCGGGCAGAAAGTTGTTCCGTCGCTGGATGATGAGGGGATCTATTACATCATCGATGCGGCCCCCGTTGTGACAGGTGAAGAGCTTGTGGACGCTCAACCTTCGTTCGACCAGAATGGCCGCCCGGCGGTCAGCTTCCGGTTCAACACTTCGGGCGCGCGAAAATTCGGTGACTACACGCTGGAAAACATAGGTGCGCCTTTTGCCATCGTTCTGGATGACGAGGTCATCTCGGCCCCGGTAATCCAAAGCCACATTCCGGGTGGGTCCGGCATCATCACCGGCAACTTCACCGTCGAGGAAAGCACCAATCTGGCCGTCCTGTTGCGTGCAGGTGCCTTGCCTGCCGGGCTTGAGTTCCTTGAAGAACGCACCATTGGCCCCGAACTGGGGCAGGACAGTATCGACGCAGGAAAAGTCGCCACCATCGTGGCCTTTGTTGCGGTACTGGTCTTCATGGCGCTCAGCTATGGGTTGTTTGGGGTCTTCGCCAACATTGCGCTGATCATCAACGTGGGCCTGCTGTTTGGCTTGCTTTCGCTGATCGGTGCGACACTGACCCTGCCGGGCATCGCGGGGATCGTGCTGACGGTTGGTATGGCGGTCGACGCCAACGTGCTGATTTTCGAGCGTATCCGCGAAGAACTCAAATCCGCCAAAGGTCCGGCCCGTGCCATCGAACTAGGTTACGAAAAGGCGCTGTCGGCCATTCTGGACGCCAACGTCACCACTTTCATTACCGCAACGATCCTGTTTGCCATGGGCAGTGGCCCCGTGCGGGGGTTCGCCATCACTCTGGGTCTTGGTATTCTGACCTCGGTCTTCACCGCGATCTTTGTGACGCGCCTGATGATTGTCCTGTGGTTCGAACGCCGCCGTCCGAAAATGATCGAGGTTTGACATGAGACTGAAACTTGTCCCCCAGAACACCTCGTTCGATTTCTTCAGCCGCTGGAAAGTCTGGCTGGGAATCTCGGGCCTTATGATGGTCCTCGCCTTTGGGTCCTTCATGCTGCAAGGCCTGAACTTCGGCATCGATTTCCGCGGCGGTACCACGATCCGCACCCAGAGCACGCAAGAGATCGACGTGGGCGCATATCGGGATGCGATTGCACCCCTTGAACTGGGCGATGTCACTATTACTGAGATTTTCGATCCGACCTTTGGCGAAGACGAAAATGTGGCGATGATCCGTATTCAGGCGCAGGCGGATGCAGAGGCGGTTTCTGCCGCAACAGTCACTGCGGTGGAGGCGGCGTTGCAGACTGTGGTGCCGGACATCGAGTTCGTGTCCGTCGAATCCGTCGGCCCCAAGGTCTCGGGCGAACTGATCCAGACCGCCGTGATCGCGGTGGCGCTGGCGATCGGTGCGGTGCTCGTCTACATCTGGCTACGCTTTGAATGGCAGTTCGCGCTGGGCGCGGTGGCCGCATTGGTGCATGACGTGATCCTGACCATTGGTATCTTCTCGGAACTGCAAATCCGGTTCGATCTGGCCATCATCGCCGCCCTGCTAACCATCGTGGGCTATTCGCTGAACGACACTGTCGTTGTCTTCGACCGCGTGCGTGAGAACCTGCGGAAGTACAAGAAGAAGGAACTGAAAGAGGTTCTGAACATCTCGATCAACGAAACGCTCAGCCGGACGGTGATGACCTCGGTCACCACGCTGCTGGCACTGATCTCGCTCTACGTGCTGGGTGGAGACGTCATCAGAGGCTTCGTTTTCGCGATGATCTGGGGTGTGATCGTCGGGACATATTCTTCGGTCTTCGTTGCTTCGACCATCCTGCTGTGGCTTGGCGTAAAGCGCGACTGGTCCAAGCCGTCGAACACCGCAGGCAACCAGTTCGCCAATATCGATGCCTGATATCGCCGGTCAGTCCCCATTGGGGCTGACCATCCTTGCTCTGGCCGCCTTTGTCGGCGGGATGGTGCGCGGTTTTTCAGGTTTTGGCACGGCGTTGATCTTTTTGCCAATCGCCGGACAGTTCCTGGCACCGTTCGGCGCATTGATTGCGCTGACGCTCATGGATGTCTTTGGACCGCTTCCCAACCTGCGCCGCGCCTGGCAAGAGGTCAGCAAGCCCGACCTGGCCCGGCTGGTGTTCGGTTGCGCCCTTGTTCTGCCTGTCGGCCTGTGGCTGTTGACGCAGGTCCCACCCGAGGTATTCCGCTATGCCGTCAGCCTGATTGCGCTGTCCATGGTGGCCATTTTGATCCTTGGCCTGCGCTATCACGGCACGGTTACGCGCGGCATGGTGACCTTTATTGGCGGTATCGCCGGGTTTCTCGGTGGAATCGCAGGCATACCGGGGCCTGCGGTGATCCTGTTCTATATGGCGCGTCCGGTTCCCGTGGCGGTTATCCGTGCGACAATCCTGTTGTTCCTGTTTGCCTTTGATTTCCTGATCCTCGGCTACCTTGGCCTCATGGGCCAACTTTCATGGGCGGCGGCTGCCGTTGGGTTGATTTTGGCGATCCCGAATCTAGTGGGTAACTGGCTGGGGGGCTGGCTGTTCGATCCAGCGAAAGAACGTGTCTATCGAGGCGTGTCTTACGTGGCCATCGTGCTTGCAGCCTTGTCCGGCCTGCCGCTTTGGGGCTAGAAACGCCCATGCGCCTCAACGAAGTCACCTATACCAACGCAACCCCCGTCGACGGCTACGGCCCCGGCTTTTTTCGCATTGGCGGAGAGGTTTTTGAGGGGCCTGTTCTGACCAGCGCCGCAGGTACGTCGCTTTGGGGTGGTTATAACGACACCGCGCCGCTGCTGGCCCTGTCTGAGACCACCGACGTGCTGCTGATCGGCACCGGTGCCGAGATGGCGCATATTCCCGCAGAGCTGCGCCGCACGCTCGAAGGCGCTGGGCTTGGGGTGGAAATAATGAACTCGCCCGCAGCCTGCCGAACCTACAACATTCTGCTAGCCGAAGGCCGCCGCATCGCGCTGGCGCTGACACCCGTCTAGCGCACGGCCAGATCCCTCGCAGACACTCACTTGAACGCCCTGCGGCAAATCCCACCTTTTGCCCGTGGGCGCATTGGGATAAGCGGGACATCATGACACTGAGCGTGACCGATCTTGCCATCGCCCGAGGGGGGCTGCCCGTGCTGGAGGGGCTAAGCTTTGCCCTACGTCCGGGTGAGGCGCTGATCCTGCGCGGACCCAACGGCATCGGCAAGACCACACTGCTGCGAACGCTGGCAGGTCTGCAGCCGCCCTTGTCGGGACGGATCGAAGGGGCGGAAGACCGGATCGCCTACGCCGCACATTCGGATGGGCTGAAACCGACGTTGACCGTGACCGAAAACCTGACCTTTTGGTCCAAAGTGTTTGGCACCAACAGCATTGGGCCTGCGTTGGAGGCGTTTGACCTGAACGATCTGGCTGACCGGCAGGCGGGCAACCTTTCGGCCGGGCAAAAGCGCCGCTTGGGACTGGCTCGGATGCTGGTAACAGGGCGGCCGATCTGGATGTTGGACGAACCCACAGTGTCGCTTGATCGTAATGCGGTACAGATGTTTGCTGACGCGGTTCGCACGCATTTGGGGCAGGGCGGCGCGGCGCTGATCGCGACACATATTGACCTGGGCCTTGAAGGTGACATTCTGGACGTCGGCCCCTATAGGGCCAAGCCCATCCCCATCGACGACGATGACGGAGGTTTCCTGTGATCGCCCTGTTGATGCGAGATCTCAAACTGGCGTTCAGAACCGGGGGCGGCTTTGGCCTCGGCTTGGCGTTCTTCCTGATCGTGACGGTTCTGGTGCCTTTTTCCGTCGGCCCCCAATCCGCGCTTCTGTCCACCATCGCGCCCGGCATCCTGTGGCTTGGCGCTTTGCTGGCCTGTCTGTTGTCGCTGGATCGTCTATTGGCGCTGGATTGGGAAGACGGCTCGCTGGACCTGCTGGCCACCGCGCCCCTGCCGCTTGAATCCGTGGTCACGATCAAGGCGCTGGCCCATTGGCTGACAACCGGCCTGCCGCTGGTTCTGGCAGCGCCTTTCCTTGGTGTGCTGCTGAACCTGCCGGTGCCGGGATTTTCCTGGCTTGTCATCTCGCTGCTGATAGGTACCCCCGCCATGAGTGTGATCGGAACCTTCGGCGCCGCCCTGACAGTGGGCTTGAAACGCGGTGGGCTGTTGCTATCACTGCTGGTTTTGCCGCTTTATGTGCCAACGCTTATCTTCGGGGCCGAGGTCGCCCGGCGCGGTGCGACAGGGATGGAGGTGCAGACCCCTCTGCTGCTGCTCGCCGGGATCACCGCCGCAACCATTGCACTGCTGCCCTTTGCAAGTGCCGCAGTGTTGCGCATCAATCTGCGGTAAGGTGTCCTATGTTTGACCGAGGTCAATTGAGAACAATGCAAAGTCGGACTAGATAAGGCCCATGTCGATCGCCGCCAAAGCCAACGCCCTCTGGGAATACGCCAATCCGCGCAAGTTTCTTGCAACCAGCGAGCGTGTACTGCCGTTTTTCTGGATCTCGGCGGGGCTGTGCCTATTAATAGGGCTGATCTGGGGCTTCTTCCTGACACCCGATGACTACAAACAGGGCTCGACCGTCAAGATCATCTATTTGCATGTGCCCGCCGCATTGATGGCGATCAATTGCTGGATCATGATGCTGGCGACCTCGTTGGTCTGGTTGGTGCGGCGGCACCATGTCAGCGCGCTGGCCGCCCGTGCGGCAGCACCGATCGGCATCGTTATGACGCTGATTGCATTGGCGACCGGGGCGATTTGGGGGCAACCCATGTGGGGCACCTGGTGGGCCTGGGATCCGCGCCTTACGTCGTTTCTGATCCTGTTCCTGTTCTATCTGGGCTATGTCGCCCTGTGGGAAGCGATCGAAGACCCGGACACGGCCGCCGACCTGACCTCGGTCCTGTGTCTGGTCGGCTCGGTCTTTGCGTTCCTCAGCCGCTATGCGGTGAACTTTTGGAACCAGGGGTTGCATCAGGGCGCATCGGTGATGCGCGCCGGGGCGGTGACCGGAACCGACACCGAAGAAAAGGTAAGTAATGTCTTTTTCTACCCGTTGTTGCTGTGCATCGTGGGCTTTGTGTTATTGTTCATAGCGCTGGTGCTGTACCGCACCGGAACAGAAATCCGGGCACGCCGGATCAAGACCTTGCTGGCACGGGAAAGGATAGGCGGATGATCCCCGATCTGGGCAAATATGCCGATACGGTCCTGTCTGCCTATGGCGCGTCGCTGGCTTTGCTTGTTGCCCTTGTGGTGATCAGTGTGCTGCGCGGGCGCAAGGTGCGGGCCGAGATGGAAACGATTGAACAAAGGTTACGCCGCGATGGCTAAGGTTTCACCCCTGATGATCGCGCCGCCGCTGATCTTTGCGGCCTTTGCCGTACTGGCCGGGATCGGGATGTTTCGCGATGATCCCGACGCCCTGCCTTCGGCGCGTGAGGGCCAGCCGGCCCCGCCAGTGGTCCTGACCGAATTTCCCGGCAAAACGATGTTCGATGACGCGACCCTGCGCGATGGCAAGGTAAAGCTGGTCAACTACTGGGCCAGCTGGTGTGCGCCGTGCCGGGCAGAACATCCCAATCTCGAGGCGCTGTCGGACGAAGGTATCCCGGTTTACGGCATCAATTACAAAGACCAGCTAGGCAACGCACAGGCGTTTCTGACCGAACTGGGCGATCCCTACGAGGCAATCGGGCGCGATGAACAGGGCCGTATGGCGCTGGACTGGGGCCTTTATGGCGTGCCCGAGACCTATGTGATCGACGGAGAAGGCACGATCGTCCTGCGCTTTGCCGGTCCGATCACTCAACGCGTGATCGAAAGCACGATCCGCCCCGCGCTGGAAAAGGCTGCTGGCTCCGACTGAGCGGTGCTACAGCCGGTACCCGCCGGTCACGCCCAGAATTTCACCGGTCACAAAGCCCGAATCTTCGGACGCCAGAAACCGCACGACCTTTGCTATGTCCTCTGGCCGACCGGCACGGCCAAGTGCGGTATCTTTGACAAACAGCGCCGTCAAATCGTCTGGGCGTGGCGCTTCGGGAATATTGATCGCACCGGGGGCGATGGCATTCACGCGGATGCCTCGCGGCCCCAGTTCTTTGGCCATCGCCCTGGTCCATAGGTTCAGGGCCGCTTTGCTGGCCCCATAGGTGGCCGCGTCGCGCGGGGGCAAAGTAGCGTTCATCGACGAGATGTTGACGATGGATGCGCCGGGTTTCAAATGCGGCAGGGCGGCAGTTAGCAAAGCCATTGGCGCAATCAGGTTGAGGTCCAGAATGGCGCGGTGATCTTGGGGCTCAAATTGCTCTTTCGGTGTGGATCGCACCAGCCCGGCGTTATTCACGATCACATCCAGCCGCCCGAACCTTTCAAGGATCTGCTGAACAATTATCTTGGGCTGATCCGGTTCGGTCAGATCAGATTGAAGGGGCAGGGTACCACCCTCGGCCAGTGAGGAATCCGGTTTCGAGGTGAGCCAGGTAAAGGCGACCCGGTGATCACGCCGCAGGTTTTCCACTATCGCCCGGCCAATCCCGCGCGCGCCTCCGGTTATGAGTGCAACTTTGTCCATGGACCACACAAGAGGCGCAATTCCTGCCGGGTTCAATGCCAATTTTCGCGCCAGCAAGCCAAGGTGCCGGCGACCAAGCGCCTATCTGCGCACCAGAATCCAGATCATGGCGGCGATAAATGCAAAGGTCACCAGGTTCATCAATGTATCCGTCAGATCACCGATCAGCATCGCTTTTTCCTTCCTCTCGCAATCCGCGGATCAGGCAGACCATCAGCAGCACCGAGATGAACACAAAGGGTAGCGCGCCGAGCGAGATTAGAATTTTCACCGAATCGACCGAGCCCGATAAGATCATCGCGACACTTAACAGCCCCAAAAGCGCGCCCCAGATCAGTCGAATACGGGGGGCAGGATTTTCGTCCCCTTCGGAAGAAAACGTCCCCAGAACGAAGGCCGCACTGACAACACTGGTCACGATGAACAGGAACGCCGCCAGCACGGTTGCAAGCGTCGTAATCAAGGTCAGAGGCAGCCGTTCGAGCAGGGCAAAGGTGACCCGTTCGATGTTTGTCTGCGTCAGGGTCAGCAGGTCACCGGCACCGTTGAGGGTTTCGAACAGTCCGATACCGCCGAACGCGCCAAACCAAAGAACCGAAAACAGTGTGGGTGCGAACAAGACGCCAATCACGAACTCGCGGATTGTGCGTCCACGAGAGATGCGGGCGACAAAAACGCCCACGAAGGGCCCCCAGGCGATCCACCAGACCATATAGGTAAGCGTCCAGTCGCTGAACCATCTGGCGACATCATCGCCGAAGAATGTGAAGGTCTGAAACCCGCGCGGGATGACATTGGTAATGTAATCCCCAAACCCCTGAACGACCGTGTTCAACAGGTACTCGGTTGGGCCAAGGATCACGGTATAGGCCACAAGTCCAACGGCGATCAGCATCGCGGCGTTGGACAGGCGCGCCATGCCCTGACCCAGATCGATCAGAAGCGCGGGAATATATGCTGCGACCATCGCAATGAAAACGATCCCGATCAAAAGTGCCCCGACGGTGTCGCGGCCGCCCAAAACCGCGATGCCATCAGCCACCTGAAATACGCCCATCGCCATCGAGCCGCCAACACCGATGGCAATTGCAACAATGGCCATGAAATCGGACAGCCATCCAACCCATTCAGCCCAGCGTTCGCCGGGAAACAGGCTTTTGATCGGTGCGCTGACCATCATGCCCGTCCCGCGCCGAAAGCTGAAATAGGCGATCGTCAGAGCGGTTGAGCCATAGATCGCCCAAGCGTGCAGGCCCCAGTGAAAATTCGTGGCCAACATGGCCTGCTGTGCAGCGATGAAATCCGGTGCCATGCCCGAGATAAAGCTGAAGTGGGTCAACGGCTCGGCCACCGCCCAAAACAACAATCCGACACCCATACCAGCTGAAAACAACATGGAAATCCATGTGATGGTGGAAAATTCCGGCTCTTCATCGTCTCGGCCAAGGCGAATTGTGCCATAGGGTGAAAACGCCAGAACAAGGCAGCCGATCAACATGCCCGAGGCGGCGAGCATCACGAACCAGCCCCGGCTGCGAAAGGTTTGTTGGACTATGCCGTTGGCCCAGTTCACCAGGCTCTGAATGTCGATCACACCCCAAAGCCCGATCACCGCGATCACGCTGAGCGAGCAAACGAGCAGGGCGTTGGGCTTTTTCATGGCGATTGTCTTCCGCTTGCCGACCTTACCTGAACAGTTTCAGATTTTGGAATGAATGGCCAGAAATCAAAAAACCCCGGCGATTGGCCGGGGTTTTGAGGAGGATATATTCGCCGTTGGCTTATGAAGCCTTGGCGAGGTTCCGCAGCACGTACTGCAGCACGCCACCGTTCTCGATGTATTCGATCTCGGGCGCGGTATCGATCCGGCATTTCAATGTGATCGTCTTTTCGGTTCCGTCGCCATAGGTGATCAAGCAAGGCACCTCTTGCAGAGGTTCAACCGAATCCAATCCGTGGATCGAAACGGTCTCATCCCCTTTCAGTCCCAGTGTTTTGCGCGAATCGCCACCGGTGAATTCGAACGGTATGACGCCCATTCCAACCAGATTCGAGCGGTGGATACGTTCGAAGCTTTCTGCGATCACGGCTTTGACGCCCAGCAATGCGGTGCCCTTGGCGGCCCAGTCACGGGAAGAGCCTGCCCCGTATTGTTCGCCGCCAAAGACGACCAGCGGAACGCCCTGTTCCTGATAGGCCATCGACGCGTCATAGATCGAGGTCTGCTCCCCGTCCGGCCCCTTGGTATAGCCGCCTTCCACACCGTCCAGCATCTCGTTCTTGATGCGGATATTGGCGAATGTGCCACGCATCATGACCTCGTGGTTGCCGCGGCGTGAACCGTACGAGTTGAACTCGCGCGGTTGCACCTGACGCTCCGTCAGATACTTGCCCGCAGGCGTGGTGGTCGCAAAAGACCCAGCGGGTGAGATGTGGTCGGTCGTGACCATATCACCCAGAATTGCCAGAACTTTGGCGCCTTCGATGTTCGAGATCGTGCCCGGCTCAGGCCCCATACCCTGGAAATAGGGCGGGTTCTGGATGTAGGTCGATGTGGGCGGCCAGTCATAGGTTTCCTGCTGCGGAACTTCGACCGCCTGCCACTTTTCGTCACCCTTGAAGACATCGGCATATTTCGATTGGAACGCCTCACGCGTGACGGTTTGCTGAACCAAATCGGCGATTTCCTTTTGGTCCGGCCAGATGTCTTTCATGAAGACATCATTGCCATCCTTGTCCTGTCCGATGGGTTCCGAGGTCAGGTCAATATCCAGCGTCCCGGCCAACGCATACACGACGACCAGCGGCGGTGAGGCCAGATAGTTGGCGCGCACATCCGGGCTGATCCGGCCTTCGAAGTTACGGTTGCCGGACAGGACCGAGGTGGCGACCAGATCACCTTCGGCAATCGCCTCGGAAATCTCTTTCTGGATCGGGCCAGAGTTACCGATACAGGTGGTGCAGCCATATCCAACAAGGTTAAAGCCGATGGCGTCCAGATCATCCTGCAATCCGGCGGCCTCAAGATAGGCCGAGACGACCTGCGATCCCGGAGCCAACGAGGTCTTGACCCACGGTTTGCGGTTCAGGCCCAAGGCGGCTGCTTTGCGCGCCACCAGACCCGCGCCAATCATGACATAGGGGTTCGACGTGTTGGTGCAGGACGTGATCGAAGCGATCACAACCTTGCCCGATTCCATGCCGTATTCTTCGCCTTTGACCTCGACCTGTTTGCCCATCGGGCGCTTGAAGGTCTCGGCCATCTCTTTGTTGAAAGCGGCCTTGGCATCGGTCAGCGCAACATAGTCCTGTGGGCGTTTCGGACCTGAAATTGCTGGGACGATGGTACCCATATCAAGGCTAAGCGTGTCGGTGTAGATCGGCGCATAGTCGTCGCCGCGCCAGAAACCGTTCTCTTTGGCATAGGCTTCGACCAGCGCGATGCGATCCTCGTCCCGTCCGGTGTTACGCATATAGCGCAGGGTTTCGCCGTCGATCGGGAAGAAGCCGCAGGTTGCACCGTATTCGGGTGCCATGTTGGCAATCGTCGCACGGTCTGCCAGAGGCAAACGATCCAGTCCTTCGCCATAGAATTCGACGAATTTGCCGACCACACCTTTTTCGCGCAGCATTTCAACGACTTTCAGGACAAGGTCAGTGCCGGTGGTGCCTTCGACCATCGCGCCGGTCAGCTCAAAACCCACAACCTCGGGGATCAGCATCGAGATCGGCTGACCCAGCATTGCGGCCTCGGCCTCGATACCGCCGACACCCCAGCCCAGAACGGCCATGCCGTTAACCATGGTGGTGTGGCTGTCGGTGCCGACCAGCGTATCGGGATAGGCGACCTCATCCCCGTTCTGATCGGTGTCGGTCCAGACGGTTTGGGCCAAGTATTCAAGGTTCACCTGATGGCAAATACCGGTGCCGGGGGGCACGACCCGGAAGTTGTTGAACGCGTTCTGGCCCCATTTCAGGAACTGGTATCGCTCCATGTTGCGTTCATACTCGCGATCCACGTTCATCTGGAACGCGCGCGGGTTGCCAAACTCGTCGATCATGACCGAGTGGTCGATGACCAGATCAACCGGGTTCAGCGGGTTGATCTTCTGTGCGTCACCACCCAGACCCTTGATCCCGTCGCGCATCGCGGCAAGGTCGACAACGGCCGGAACACCGGTAAAATCCTGCATCAGCACACGGGCAGGGCGATAGGCGATCTCGCGCGGGTTTTTGCCTCCATTGGCACCCCATTCGCCAAATGCCTTGATGTCGTCGACCGAGACCGAGAATCCGTCATCTTCGAACCGAAGCATGTTTTCCAGCATGACCTTCAACGCGGCGGGGAGGTTTGAGAAATCGCCCAGTCCAGCGTCCTGCGCGGCGGGGATCGAGTAATAGGAAATGGATTTGCCATTCACGCTCAGGCTGCGGCGGGTCTTGGCGGTGTCCTGTCCAACTTTGATGGGCATCTAATGGCCTCCCTCTGAAATGACTTAGATCACGGGATTCGCTGAATGTTATCTGTATCACCTTTCGCGGCGGATCAAGGTCCAACAATCGGATTGCGGTATGTACGGTGTACCATTGTATACATATAGCATCGCAAATATGCGATCTCAAGAATCCTTGATTGGCTGTTGAAGGCATTCCGTCTTACACAAGCTAAGCCCTTCGCCAAACTCAAGGCCAAACGCCATGTTCAAATCTGTCCTGCTGAGTACAACTTTATCGCTGTTCTGCGCCGCTGGCGCGATTGCTGATAGCGATCCGGTCGTGGTCGAGCTGTTTACCTCTCAGGGATGTTCGTCCTGTCCGCCGGCAGATCGGATCATGCACGAACTGGCCAAAAGGGACGATGTGATCGGGCTGGCGCTGCATGTTGACTATTGGGACTATATCGGCTGGAAGGACGAATATGCCGATCCCGATCACACGCAACGTCAGCGGGCCTATGCCCGCGAAGGTGGGCGGACTATGATCTATACGCCCCAAATGGTGATCAACGGGCAACAGGACGTGGTTGGCGCGCAAGCGGGTGAATTGGATCGGATCATCAACGCCCATCTGACCGCAGCGCCCGAGGCAAGCGTCGACGCGGTCAGGTCCGGCGATACTGTCACGGTTGAAGTCACCCCGATCGATTTGCCCGCAGGCGCTGTCTATGACATCCGGGTGGTGCAGTATTCGCCGTTGCGACATGCCTCAATCCGGCGCGGAGAGCTGGCGGGCCATGAACTGGATTACGCGAATGTCGTTGAAAACTGGCAGATCGCAGGTCAATGGGATGGCAGTGCGTCGCAGAATTTCTCGGCAACCTTGACGCAAGATCTGCCCGCGGTGGTTCTGGTGCAGCGTGTCGGGCACGGGCCGATTGTTGCAGCGACCAATGTCAGGTGATCAGGGCATGTCTTCGGGCTGAACACCCAGACCCTTCCACGCTTTCCAGCGCCGGTGAATCCAGAACCATTGGCCCATATGCTCGCGCACCATCGCCTCAAGATCGTCATTGGTGAATTGCGTCATGGTCTTGGGGTCGGAATGCGGCACCGGATCGTGCAGAACGATTTCGAAATCGATCCCGTTGGGCTGCCGCACAGCATAGCAGGGGATCATCACGGCCTTGTATTTGATCGCCAGTTCCGCGTTCAGAACCGATGTCACGGCTGGCTTGTCGAAAAAGGTCAGTTCTTCGCCGCCCATTGCATGCAGGTCCGAAACGATGGCTATGATGCCGCCGCTCTTTAACGTGCGAACCATCTCGACCATGCCACGGCGACCCTGTTCGAACATGGGTGAGCCGGTTTTGTAGAAGGCATCGACATACATGTCGTTGAAATAGGGGTTGGCCATGCGTCGATACAGGCAGCCAATCGGCTTGCCGCTGCGGGTTTGCAGCGCAACGCGTGCAGCCAGGTAGTGCCCGAAATGGGCGGTGATCATCATGACCGGTTGCCCGTCGGCGACAGCCGCATCAAAGGCCGCGACGCCTGGTCCCGAGATCTTGGCTTTGCTTTGCCTCTCGATAAAGCCTTCGGGCGAGAAATGTTCCATGATTGCGCGCCCGGCATTGTCGGGGACGTTGCGGCAGATGCGCTTGATCTCGCTCTCTGACAGATCGGGGCGGGTCAGTTTCAGGTTGCGACGAACACGGGTGCGAAAGCCAACCAATGGTGCAAGCCAGCGCACGATCCTACCCATGGTTGCAATCCGCGTCTCGTAGGGCAGCAAAAGCATGCCTTCGATAACCCCTTTCAGGAACAGATTCGCGGTGTAATATTTCGCAAGCTCAAATCGATTTAGCTTGGACTTGGCTGCGGGCATGGAAGGTTCACCGATTGCTGTGATCTGAGTGGCCAGACATACTATCGCGTCTGCGTGACCTCAAGTACCTGCCGTCTCGCGTGGGCTACCAATTCGTCGCGTAGAGGTTTCAGCCTTCTTCGCCCTCAGGTTCGATCAGGGTAATTGCCCCTTCGTCCAGCAAGGTTCTGATGGCGCCGACGATCTGGGACATGGCGTCTTCGGCCTCGGCCTGTTTGACCTTGCCGCGTTCCGACATTTCCTCGCGCAGATTATCGGCCATCCGGGACGACATGTTGGACAGGACGAATTCGGACGCTGCGAGGTCTGCTTCGCTTGCAGCACCCGCTAAGGCGCTGACCAGAACCGGCTGTTCGATGCCGCGCAGAATGGCCGGGACATCGCGAGGCAGAATGCGCGTGGGGATATGGCTGAAAATGAAGATTGACTGCCGGACGACCGTTGCAAAATCGGCGTCCTCCTCGTCCAGCGCGGTAAGAAGCCCGTCGCGAGTGGTGGCCGCAGATTGATTCAGGATCGCCCCGATGCGCGCACCCGGAGCGTCGTTGAATGCAGGCACAGGGCGCTGATCCAACTGACCGGCCAGAGACCATCCTATACGTTCGACCGCCTCGGGCGTGACATTAGCTGTCTTCGACACCGCATATGTGATCCGCCGAGCCGTAGGGCCGGGGAGAAGACCCAACAACTGCGCGGCTTTGGCGGTGTCCAGTTTCGACAGCATAACGGCCGCCACTTCGGTGCTTTCGGCCTGCGCCATTTCGGCAAGATCTTCGGGCGCGACTGCGCGCAGCCTCTCCCACGGATCGCCGATCTGGCGTACACCCGCCTCTTTGCGCAGGCGGGCGGCGGTCGCGGGGGCGATCTTGCCATTCACCGCATCCAGCGCACCCGCCAGCCCATGCGGAAATGACAGGCCAACGCTGTCCAGCGCATCGGCAAATTCTTCGGCCACCGAGGCCAATGTGACGCGATCGACCAACCCCATGCGCCCAAGTTGATGGGTCAGCTTTTCCTGTAGCGGGTCGGGCAATTCCTCAAGCGGGATTTCCGCGCCTTCATTCAAAAGCAGCCGTACGATGACGGCTGCCTTTTCCCGATTGCTGAGTGCGCGTGGCACAACACGCGCCGGGTCGTCCCCGGCATCGCTTGCAGGCGCGCGCGCGCCGGGGGTCATCTGAACCAGTGCCTGTGTATCCTGCATCTGCCGGTGGTACCTTAGTTTTCTGTCACCGGCAGAATACGGAGAGTCAGGTAAAGAATCCCTGAAGTTCAGTAGCTGTAGGTCAGGCCTGTGCGGATCGCCTGACGCAGGGAGGTTTCAGCCCAAGTGCCTTCGCCACCTCGGGCCTTGATTTCGCGCCACTGTTCGATCGCCAGATCCGTCTTACCCTCGGCGACGAACCCCTGGCCCATGTAGCTGCGGGCCAGAATGTTGTCGGGATTGCTGGCAATGGCTTTTTCGTAGAACAGATTGGCCAGCTCCAGCTCTCCCATCTTGCGATAGGTAAAGCCCCAATAGGTCTGAACACGGTCATCGTCCTGATCCATGATACGCAGGATACCTTGGGCGTTGTCAAATTGACCGTCATAGGCCAGTTCGCGGACCGCGTCGTAAAGTTGATCTTCAGTGAAATTGCTTTTGTTCGGCTTTACACATTTTCCGGCGGCCTCGTCATAGACGCGCCCAAAGAAACATTTCTTGGTCGTGTTGGTGGGTTTTGGCGGGTTGCTGTCACCACCTGCGGCAAGAGCTGCCGGGGCAAATGCAAAAGCCTGAAGTGCAATTGCTGAAACAAATACGAGACGCATAATCCTACTCCGTTTTCTGGACGCTATCTGGAACAATAGCGCGGTCTACAGAAAATCTAACAACCTGGCGGCTGTTTTTATTCACAAGCAGGAAAACTTTTCGTCAGCTATTGACCAGTTTCACGCAGCTTTGGGCGTCACTGTCCCAGATTGTGCCTTCGGCACAGGACTGCGTTTGCGCCGATTTTGACGTGCATGCCAAACCAGCCGACGCGGCCACTGTCAGGGCAACAGCGCAGAGTAGGGTGCGGATCATTGCGTCTCTCCTTTGCGGAAAATGCAGTGTCAGCATAGCGCAATTAGACGGGTCAGGCAAAAAACAGAAGGCCCGGACGGCGAAAACCCTCCGAGCCTTGCTGCAATTGCCTGTATTTTCGGCGTTATTCGCCGAAAACGCGCGTGAAAATCGTGTCAACGTGTTTGGTATGATAGCCAAGGTCGAACTTTTCTTCGATCTCTTCGGGGCTCAGCGCGGCCGTGACGTCGGCGTCGGCCAGCAGTTCCTCTTTGAAATCGGTGCGGTGTTCCCAGACCTTCAGCGCGTTTCGCTGAACCATGGCATAAGCATCTTCGCGGCTGACACCCGCTTGGGTCAGCGCCAGCAGAACCCGCTGGCTCATCACAAGGCCGGGGAACTTATTCATGTTCTCCATCATGTTCTCGGGGAAGATCAGCATCTTGTCGATCACGCCCGTCAGTCGGGCCAGCGCGAAATCCAGTGTGATTGTCGCATCCGGACCGATCATGCGCTCGACCGAGGAATGCGAGATATCGCGTTCATGCCACAACGCCACGTTTTCCATAGCGGGGATCACTGCCGCCCGGACCATGCGCGCCAGCCCGGTCAGGTTTTCAGTCAGCACAGGGTTTTTCTTGTGCGGCATAGCGGATGAGCCTTTTTGACCCATCGAGAAGAACTCGGCCCCCTCCAGCACCTCGGTCCGCTGCATATGGCGGATTTCGATGGCGATGTTTTCGATGCTGCTGGCGACGACACCAAGCGTTGCAAAGAACGCGGCGTGGCGGTCGCGTGGGATCACCTGAGTGCTGATCGGCTCGGGCACCAGGCCCAGCTTGTCGCAGACATGCTCCTCGACTGCCGGATCGATATTGGCGAAAGTGCCAACCGCGCCGCTGATCGCTCCGGTGGCGATTTCGGCACGGGCATCGCGCATGCGGGACAGGTTGCGGTCCATCTCGGCATAGAACCGGGCAAAGGTCAGGCCCATGGTCGTAGGTTCTGCGTGGATGCCGTGGCTGCGGCCGATGCGGACGGTGTTCTTGTGCTCGATCGCACGACGCTTGAGCGCGGCCAACAAGTCTTCGAGGTCCGCGATCAGGATATCGGCGGCGCGGGTTAGCTGCACGTTGAAGCAGGTATCCAGAACGTCCGAGCTGGTCATGCCCTGATGTACAAATCGCGCCTCTTCGCTGCCCACATGTTCGGCCAGATGGGTCAGGAAGGCGATGACGTCGTGTTTGGTGACGGCCTCGATCTCATCAATGCGGGCGACGTCAAATTCCACGTCCTTGGCCTTCCAGACGGCCTCGGCATTTTCACGCGGGATCACGCCCAGATCCGCCATCGCGTCGCAGGCATGAGCCTCGATCTCGTACCAGATGCGGAACTTGGTCTCGGGCGACCAGATCGCGACCATGTCGGGGCGGGAATAGCGTGGAATCATTGGCAACAGCACCTTATTGTGGTTTGGCAGGAGGCGATGCCGCGGGGTTTAAACCTGTGCCGTCGCAGGAACAAGGCGTGAGTGCACGGATGAGACGGTTTGCCCTGATTTTAGCCCTATGGCCTGCTGTAGCGGCGGCCGAAAATTTCGAAGCGCTGACCGGAGATCAGATACTGGCGGCGCTAGTGGGCCAGAAACTCGACTATGGCGAGGGCATATCGCAGACCTTCGACGCGTCGATGTCGACGCAATACTTCTCAGATCGACCCAGCGCCGGGCGCTGGGCGGTTCGACAGAACCGATATTGCTCGGTCTGGCCACCGTCCGACCTGTGGGCCTGCTATGACGTGCTGCGCAGCGGGGAGGTGATCCGGTTTGTCGATGACAACGGCGGCATCACCGACGGGACCTTTGTGCGGTGAGTCTTCCGAACACGCTTGCCGATTTTGCCGGGTCGTGGACCCTGACCAGGACCATTCAGGATGCCCGGGCAGGGCAGGTCGTCCAGGCCGAGGGGTCGGCCCATTTGCGCCTGGCAGACAATGGTCTGATCTATGACGAGGACGTCACGGTTCGAATTCCCAGCCAGCCCGCGATGAAAGGAACGCGTCGGTATCTTTGGCGCGAAACCGGAGACGGCATCGCGATACATTTTGATGACGAGCGTTATTTCCACAGGTTGAAACTGGGCGTGGCACACGCATCGGATCATCACGATTGCCCCCCCGACAGTTATGATGCGCGATATGATTTTTCGGCCTGGCCGGTCTGGTCCGTGCGCTGGGCGGTATCCGGGCCGCGAAAATCATACGAAATGCAGACCAAATATAGGTTACGATAGCGTAATCATCTTGCGGCACAGGTCCGAAAAAGGCATTGCTGCATATGCAAAAAGTCCGAATACGGAGAAAACGATATGAATGCGAATGTTCTGGCCCAAGCAATCGGCCCGCGCGAAGGAACGGCGCTGCGTGTCAAACAGGTGGTTCTGGTCGCGCTGGGTATCCTTGCGCTTGCCGTCGCTGCCAAGATAAAGGTTCCCATGTGGCCGGTTCCGATCACCATGGGTACTTTCGCGGTTCTGACCATTGGCACCGCCTATGGCGCGCGGCTGGGTTTGGTGACCATGCTGGGATATCTGCTGATCGGCGCGCTTGGCTTTGACGTGTTTGCAGGCTCCTCGGCCGAGAAATACGGCCTGACCTACATGATGGGCGGCACCGGAGGGTATCTGGTCGGCTATCTGCTGGCGATGGTTCTTCTAGGTGCGCTGGCCGCACGCGGCTGGGACCGCTCGGTCGGAAAGTTGGCGTTGGCGTTGGTTCTGGCAAACGTCGTGATCTATGCGCCGGGCCTGCTGTGGCTGGGGCAGCTTTACGGTTGGGACCAACCGATCCTGGAATGGGGCCTGACGCCATTCCTGATTGGCGACGCGATCAAGCTGGCGCTCGCCGCGCTGTTGATCCCCGCACTGTGGAAGCTGGTGGGCAACGCCCGCACCTGACCCTCGCCCTTTGGGCTGAAAATCAACCCGCGGCCCGAGCAATCGTGTCGCGGGTTTTTTCATGTCAAACCAACGCGGTGCTGGACAAAGTGGCCCATCAGGGGGCAATCTGACAGCGCTGAAGTCATCAGGTTATTGAGATATGCGCGTATTATTTCCAAAGGCCCTTGCGACCTGTGCTGCCGTCTGGTTGGCTAGCATTGCCCCCGCTGGGGCAGACACCCCTGTCACCTATACCGATGCCGGCAAGGCGCTGTTCCGCTTTGTCGTGCCGGATTTCTGGGCCTTGCGGGTCGGCGGCCCGCGCGAGATTGAAGACACAAGTTTGGGCGATCCCCGCGCCGTTGCGCGGGTGATGGGGCTGCGTCCCGTAACCGACGATACGGTCTGGATGGGCTTTGTATCTCCGCAAGGCGTGGCGACCATCGACGACGGAATTCGGTACCTGCAGGATGTCGACAAATTTCTGGTCAACGACGCCGAGGTCAGCGCAAGCGAAAGACGTTCGATCGGAGGGCTGCCTGCGCAGGTCTACCGCGGAACGGGTACGCGCGATGGGCGCGGTGTGAACTTTACCGCCACAGTGATTGACCTGCCGCGCGGGCGTGTGGCCGTTGCGATTGCGGTGCTGCGCGATGGCGCTGACCCTGCTTATGTCGAGGACCTGAACGCGGTCTTCGAGTCATTCCGGGCGATACGGTGAGGGCAATGACCATGAAGCTTGTGAAACGATCATTGCTGGTGCTGGGTCTGGGTGGCGCTGCTTTTACCATGTCTGGTTGTGACGGTGTCACAGTTGGTGTCGGTTACGGGTATGACCCGTTTTATGACTCGATGCTGTGGAATGACTATTACCACGATGTGGATGTGGACATCGATATCGACCGGCCGGATCGCCCTGACAGGCCGGACCGACCAGATCGTCCTGATCGTCCGACCAAACCGGACCGGCCGAAACCGCCGGTCGCCAAACCTCCTTCGCGTCCACGTCCACCGGTGGCACGCCCGCCTGCGGCGCGTCCGCCGATACATCGACCGTCACCGCGACGCCGTTGACCGGTTCGGCGCTAGGTCGGCGGCAGTAGTTCGGTCGTGATATGCGCCGATCCTTCCAACGTGCGATGGACCGGGCATTTATCCGCAATCTCCAACAGCTTGGCCCGTTGCTCCTGTGACAGCGGGCCTTCCAGCCGGATTTTGCGGCGGAACTGGTCAACCTTGCCTTCATTGGCTAGACCGGCATCCTGGGCGTGTACCTTGTCATGGCAGACATCGACCGTAATGGCTGTCAGGGGCCACTTTTTGCGTCGCGCATACATACGGATGGTCATCGACGTGCAGGCCCCGAGCCCGGACGAGACAAACCCATAGGGCGACATACCCCGGTCGGTACCGCCATAGGACGCAGGTTCGTCGGCGACCGTATGATGGCGGGGGCCGGACTGGATGTCCTGAAGAAACCCGTCTGGGTCTGCTTCGGTAACGCGAACAACTCCTTCCGGCGCACCCGGAGGTGGAGCGGGTGGAGAAAGTTTGACATAGCGCGACACCCACGCAGTGATCACATCCGCCGCATATTCCGCGTCCTTGGCTCGGGTGATCAGATGGTCCGCATCGTCAAGGGTCACAAAGCTTTTGGGGTGCTTTGCTGCCAGAAAGATTGTGCTTGCATTGTCGACACTGACCGTTTCATCCCGTGGCGCATGCAGGATCAGCAACGCTGCGCGCAGGTTTGCAATAGCCGGAGTCAAAGCAGATTCCGAGATATCATCGACAAAGGCCTTGCCGATGCGGAACGGACGCCCGCCCAAACTTACCTCTGCCGCGCCGTCCTGCTGAATCTGGGGCAGGGCATCTTGGAAATGATGCGCCACGTGACCCGGGTCCGCCGGTGCGCCCAAGGTCACGACCGCTTTGACCGACGGTATGCCAGAGCGTGCCTTCAGGACCGCCGCACCGCCCAGGGAATGCCCGATCAACAGGGCAGGGGCCATGTTACGGCCAGCTAGATACTGAGCGGTTGCGACGAGGTCGTCGACATTCGATGTGAATGTCGTGTTCGCGAATTCTCCGCCCGAGTGTCCAAGACCAGTAAAGTCGAACCGCAGAACGGCAATGCCCATCGCGGCCAGCCGAGCCGAAATACGACGCGCCGCCGGAATGTCCTTTGAGCAAGTAAAGCAGTGCGCAAACAAAGCCGTGGCCAGAACAGGCCCATCCGGCAAGTCCAGTCGCGCCGCCAGCTGACTGCCGTCATGGCCGGCAAAGGTGATGCGTTCGGTGGGCATGGCAATTCCTTCAACACATGAGGTTGGACTAATACTGTGTGCATCCAACGCGCGCCTCAACCCATGTGTCATCAGCGTAACGGGAAGGTGAGTTGACGGTATCGGTTATCGCCGTGCTACGCGGCAAATCTGAGGGGGCGCCGTTGCTCAGATGCATCAAAAAATGTGAAGTTATTCCAATCAAACATTCAATTTACTTATTTCCGTGCAATCCCAATATTCCGTTTGTTCCAAGATTTTGAAAGGAGAGCCAAAATGGCACATACAGCATCCGCCCGCAGTGAAGGCGCTCTGACCCCGGTCGTTCTGATTCTGGCCGTCGCAGTCGGTTTTGCCCTGGGACAAAACTGGCAGATCGGCACATCCGCGCCACACGCGCAGATACAACCCTTGGACGAGGATTGGCACGGCAACGTGCGCAGGTCACACTGGCCGAACGGCGCTGATTGATTAGGTCTGCCCCATAAGGGCAGGATCAAACGGATATCTGGTCAGGTTCTCATAGCCGGTTTCGGTGATCAGAACCTGATCTTCCAGCTTTATCGAGAAATCCCCTCCTACCTCGCCAACCGCCGCTTCGACGCATAGAACCATGCCGGGCTCAAGCGGATAGTCATAGGCCCCGTCGACCGCCTTGTCGGGATAGGCCACCAACGGCCATTCGTCACACAGGCCGACGCCATGCATCAGGCAGCCGTATTTCTGGGCCTGAAACTTGTCGTCCAACTTGTGACAATTGGCGGTTAGCTCCGGGATCATGACACCGGGTTTCAACATTTCCATGTTGGTCATGATGTGTTCACGCGCGTGCTGCATGGCATAGACCATATCCGCGCGCGGCTTTTGATCGCCGATCCACCAGGTTCGGGAAATATCGACGCAGATGCCATAAGAACCGATCAGATCGGTATCAAAGGCGATGATCTCGTTCTTCTGTGTGATCCTGGGCCCGCATTCCTGAAACCAGGGATTGGTTCGTTGGCCTGACGCGAGCAGACGGGTCTCGATCCATTCGCCACCACGGCGGATGTTTTCGGCATGCAGAACAGCCCAGATGTCGTCCTCTGAGGTCGTTCCGTCACCGACATTGGAACGGGCAAAAGTCTCCATCTCTGCCACGGCGGTTTCGCAGGCGTGGCTGGCGCAGCGCATGGCAAGGATTTCGTCCGGCCCCTTGATTGCACGGGATTTCTCGGTAAGTTCCTCGCCTTCCATGACCTCGAACCCCTGCGCCTCGAGCGCGCGCAGACCGTGCAGCATGATCTTGTCGACCGCGAGGCGCTTGTTGCCGCCACCGTGCTGGTCGATCAACGCGCGGACTTCGTTCGAGAAGACATCCGCTGCCACATCAACCTTGTCGCCGCGGTCGAAATAGAACAGGTCCGCGCCAGAGCGTTGCTCGCGCACCAGTGGGTTGAACTTGGACAGGAACGGAGAGTTCTTGTAGTCCCAGATGACCATGTATCCGTCGGCGCAGAGAAGTACCGCCCGAAACGGGTTGTGCGTGTTCCACAGCTGCATATTGGTGCTGTCGGTTGCATAGCGGATGTTCAGAGGGTCGAACATCAGCACCCCGCCGTAGTCACGGTCAACAACCGCTTGTGTCAGCCGCTTCCAGCGAAATTCACGCATCCGTTCCAGGTTGGGCAATTCCAGGCCCGCCGCTGCCCATTCGCGAAAGGCAAGCTGGGTCGGCCCGATCTCGATCCGATCATTGTTGTTCGGTGTACCATCACCCAGCGTGGCCCCTTTGGTCGGGTCGATCTTGCGGGTGTCACGATAGGGTTTGTTCACGGCGGGCCTCATTTGCTTGCACTCCGACTGTGCGGATGAGAGAAAGACCCGTCGCAGAAAATTGCGACCGGAATTACGTCGCTTTTGGACCGACAATCCGGGAATGGGATGCTAATTCAAGATCATGCCCGAGATATTGCAGCACGCCATACCCTATGATCCGTTGTCGCCCAGCCCTTTGCCCGGGATAAAGCCCACCAGCATGCAGAACTGGCTGCATCGTGACGACGCCTTTGCCGACCAGATGCAACATCGGGGCCGATTACTGGCCGAACACAAGGCCGAGGTTCTGGCAATGGACGCTCAGGCCCTCGCACCCGCGCAGGAGCTGTTGGATCTGGTTCTGGATCACGCCTACCCCGACGCGGTTGAAACTGCCCTTCGGCCCGATGGCGTGCGGGTCGGGATCGATCGCGAAAAGCCGCTGGAGACCTTGTGCAATCTGGTCCAAGAGGACCTTTGCATCTTGCAGAAACACGGCGACGAACATGTTCTGACCGGCGCGATCCTGTGCTTTCCGGCCAGTTGGCAACTATCCGAGAAGTTCATGCGCCCGTTGATCGCAATACATGACCGGATTGACCCCTATGATGGCGATATCGCCCGGCGGGTACAGCGTTTGTTCGACGGTATCCAGCCCGGCCGCCCATTGTGGCGTTTCAATGCGCTTTGGTACCATGACGCGGAACTGTTTCAGCCTCGTAGTATCAACAATCCGCGCGAAATCCGGGGCCGCGGGACTGCAAGATACTTGCGCAGTGAGCGCCAGACGCTGGTGCGGCTGCCGGAAACCAGAGCTGTCGTGTTTTCAATCCATACTTATGTACTGGCAGAACACAGCCTGCCCAAAATGGAAAACCCCGCTTGATAGCGGGGCCTTCCTAGGAGGGTCTTTGGTCGTTCTTTACAAGCCCAGCGCGTTCGCAACTCCGGCAAAGGCGCTGGTGGAATTCAAAGCGAACAATGCCGTGGTCAGCGACAGAACCTGAGTGTTGAGGCGAAAATCTTCGCCCCGGATCAGGTTGACGGCGGCCATGGACACAGCCACCGGCATCGACACGCTGGCCAGCGCGCCGGTCATACCCCAACTTGTCAGGCGCAGAATGTCGCTTGGGCGATCGTCCTCGTCGTCGGCCTGAGCATGCGCCTGCGCGCCAAGAGGGGGCTCGGGTTCGTTCCGGAAGGCGATGCTCAGCAATTGTTCGTCGCTCAGTTGAATCGGTCGTGCCGCTTTGGGCGCTGTGTTTGCTGGCTCTGCGTCGGGCAGATCAAGACCGGCAAAGGGACCCGAGACCGCTTCGAAAATCTGTTTCCGATTGCGTGGCTTGCGCGGCGCAATTGAATCAAAGGCGCTCATGAATTGCTCGACCGTCAGCACCGTGTTGGGCGACAGCCATTCAACGCGCTGGGTCGAGCAGATATCGACCATGCGGTACAGAATGACGACCATCATCAGTTCCGAAATCTCGCTGTCGTCCAGGATCTTGGACACCGGCGAGATCGAAATGGTCAGCCGGTTGCGGGGCAGGGTCACAGGCTTGCGCGTCAGCGTCTTCAGGCCCGCAGCGCGGTCCATCCGCTCGTACCGATCAAACGAGGTTTCTTCGTCGGTCTCCAGCGACAGGCGGATCAGATATTGGCTGGTGACGACACTGGCTTCAGTCGCGCTGAGGAGGGTCTTGCGCTCTACCAGATGACCATAATCCTCAAGCGTCGCGACAACGATTTCGCAGGACCGATCCAACGCCCCGTCTGCACTGCCACTAAATTGCAGGCCACCATGATAACTCTGCTTTGCGGTCACAGCATGTTCCTTTGCCGTAATAATTCTTGATCACCATCCTACGCGGCGATCACGGGCAAAATTTGACGAAAATGCAAAAAAATGAGTTTTTTGCGCTATTGATTACGCTTTGGAAACCAAGAAACTAGGCAATTTGATAAGACTCTGTGGCGAGAATGTGGCCGAATTGGGGTTTGGCGCTGTTTCGCGCCGAACCGGGTCAGTCATCGATTCGGGCCGCCATAATGGCAATGGATTTCTGGTAAACGGTGGCCGCGTTCCATTGCTGAATAACCGCGAAATTCGGCTGACCTTGTTGATAGCCGCGACCGGGCTTCCACCCTTTCTTACGAAGAAAATTCGCGGTCGAGGCCAGCGCGTCGGTCATGTTGTAAAAGTCCACACGCCCGTCGCCGGTGGCGTCTACGCCATAGGTCAGCGCGTTGCCGGGCAGGAACTGGGTGTGGCCCAGCTCGCCATGTTTTGCCCCTTTTGTCGCCACCGTGATGCTACCGTTGTCGACCATTTTCAGGGCACCTATGGCATGTGGAACAAAGAACTCGGATCGGCGACAATCGTAGGCCAATGTTGTGATTGCGGAAACAACCTGGCTGTCGCCCATGAAGTTGCCAAAGCCGGTTTCCATGCCGTGAATGGCGATCAGAACACCGGCGGGCACGCCATATTGCCGCTCGAGCGCGGCATAGAATTGGGGGTTGCGCGCCTTGCGTTTGCGACCCTGCGCGATGATCGTGTTTGCGCCGCGGACCTGCATGAACTTGTCCAGCGAGTATTTGAAGCTTTTTTGGTTGCGGTCGGCGGCGATTGTGCGCGTCGCGTATTGCGATTGCGCCAACGCCTGCAGTCCCTTTTTCTTTACGCCCGCGCGTTTGGCTTTGCGCGCAAAATCCGCCTTCCAGGCCTCGAACCCGCTGCTGGTGTTACCACAGGGGGCCGCGTGAACCTGCAATGGTACGGAAAGGGCAAGAATAAAGAGGGCGAAGCGTAACATTGAAGAAAATCCGGCGGTGAAAATCAGGGTCAGCCTATGCGGCGCGCGAGAAATCCGCAAATTAATAGAGGTCAAGTTCCCCGGTCTCTTTCAGGGTCTCGAACCATTCGTCGGGCGTTTTGTCGATTTTGGCATGTTTGACCATCATCGCGTTCATATTCGGCAGATGGGACGAATCCGGCCATTGTTCAGGCTGCCAGAGGTTTGCGCGGATGACGCATTTGGGGCAATGCGCAAAGACAGTCTGTACATGTACCAGAAGCGCCAGTTTGGGAGCATGCCCTCCGACCGCCATCCCGCCCAGCAAATTGGGATCGGCGCAGATGCGCGCAGTGCCGCGAAGGCGCAGCGTTTCCATTTTGCCGGGAACGAAGAAGATCAGGCTGACGCGGGGGTCTTGCAGAACATTGTGGAACGTATCGACACGCTTGTTGCCGGGGCGATCGGGTATGGCGATCATCGTGTCAGAGACAACCTTAACAAATCCCGCCGGGTCGCCGCGTGGTGAGATATCCAGATGCCCGTCCGGGTTTGCGGACGCAATCAGGCAGAACGGCGATGCGGCAATAAAATCGCGGCACATCTCGTCTAGTTCGGGCAGTTCCTTGGCGATGATCTGAGGCAGAGGCGCGCCGGTGACTTGCTCCAACTGCCCGGTCGAGGTGACAATGTCCGAGAATTGCGCGAATGGATCGTCGGATGGCATGGCTCTCTCCTCTCCGGAATGGGCCGAGTTTGGAAGATCACCTGCGATCCGTCAAATCCGGTGCGCGCAACTAAAAAAGGGGCACCTGTCAGGCGCCCCTTCGTAAACTTTGCTGAAAGTTTCCGGTCAGCAGCTGTAGTACATGCCGTATTCGACCGGGTGCGGAGTGTGCTCGTAGGTTTCGACCTCTTCCATCTTCAGTGCGATGTAGCCGTCGATCTGGTCCTTGGTGAACACGTCGCCCTGCAACAGGAAGTCGTGATCAGCGGCCAGAGCCTCCAGAGCCTCACGCAGGCTGCCGCAAACGGTCGGGATGTCGGCCAGTTCTTCGGCGGGCAGATCGTACAGGTTCTTGTCCATGGCTTCGCCAGGATTGATCTTGTTCTTGATGCCATCCAGGCCGGCCATCAGCAGCGCAGCAAACGCCAGATAGGGGTTTGCAGCCGGATCGGGGAAGCGAGCCTCGACACGCTTGGCTTTCGGGCTTTCGGTCCACGGAATACGCACGCAGCCCGAACGGTTACGGGCCGAATAGGCGCGCAGGACGGGGGCTTCGAAACCGGGGATCAGACGCTTGTAGCTGTTGGTCGCCGGGTTGGTGAAGGCGTTGAGGGTTTTGGCGTGCTTCAGGATGCCGCCGATGAAATACAGCGCTTCGTCGGACAGATCGGCATACTTGTCGCCAGCGAACAGAGGCTTGCCGTCCTTCCAGATCGACATGTTCACGTGCATGCCAGTGCCGTTGTCACCTGCGATCGGCTTCGGCATGAAAGTGGCCGACTTGCCGTAGGCGTGTGCAACATTGTGGATGACGTACTTGTACTTCTGCAGCTCGTCCGCCTGCTTGGTCAGGCTGTCGAAGATCAGACCCAACTCGTGCTGGCACGAGGCAACTTCGTGGTGGTGCTTGTCGACCTTCATGCCCAGACGCTTCATGG
This sequence comes from Ruegeria sp. AM4, assembly GCF_056540665.1. Classification (NCBI taxonomy): domain Bacteria; kingdom Pseudomonadati; phylum Pseudomonadota; class Alphaproteobacteria; order Rhodobacterales; family Roseobacteraceae; genus Ruegeria; species Ruegeria sp. AM4. The sequence continues at coordinate 130,711 of NZ_JBQFXD010000001.1, forward strand.
TCGACAGCATTTCCGAACGCAGATCCTGCGCTTCGTCGATCGGGTTGACCGGGAAGTAACCCCCCTTGACCCCAGGACGGTGGCCCATGTTGCCCATCTCGTATTCGGTGTCGGTGTTCCACGACGCGTCGGTAGCATCAACTTCGTAGGATACCTTGTTGATGCTGTTAGAGAAACGGACATCGTCAAACAGGAAGAATTCGGCTTCGGGGCCGAAGAAAGCTGCGTCACCGATACCCGAAGATTTCAGGTAAGCCTCGGCTTTTTGCGCGGTGCCGCGTGGGTCGCGCTCATAGGCTTCACCCGTGTCAGGCTCGACAACCGAGCAATGCACGCAGATGGTCTTTTCGGCGTAGAAGGGATCGACATACGCGCTGTCGGTGTCGACCATCAGCTTCATGTCGGATGCTTCGATCGACTTCCAGCCTGCGATGGACGAACCGTCGAACATGAAGCCTTCTTCCAGAAAGTCCTCATCAACCTGATCGGCCATCAGGGTCACGTGCTGAAGTTTGCCGCGCGGGTCGGTGAAACGAACGTCGACGTATTCGGCGCCTTCGTCTTTGATCAGCTGAAGAACTGCGTCCTTGCTCATTCTCTTGATTCCTCTGAATTTGAAGATTTGGTCTGTTAGAGTGCGTCCGAGCCGGTCTCACCGGTGCGGATGCGAATGGCTTGCTCGACGGGCGAGACAAAGATTTTGCCATCACCGATCTTGTCGGTCTTGGCGGCAGACACGATCGCCTCGATGGCGGCATCTACCTGATCGTCGTCCAGAACGACCTCGACCTTCACCTTGGGCAGAAAGTCGACCACGTATTCGGCACCGCGATAAAGTTCGGTGTGACCTTTCTGACGGCCAAATCCCTTGACCTCGATCACGCTGAGGCCCTGGACACCAACGTCCTGCAACGCCTCTTTCACTTCATCCAGTTTGAACGGCTTGATGATCGCTTCGATCTTCTTCATCCCGGGCTCCCTATATCTCTTGTCAGAACGGGAGTGATCACGTCTAAGATCGGGCGGCAATGTGATTGCGGAAATGGCCGGGTCAATGTGCAGAGAAAACAGGCAGTCGGTTATTTTTTGATCGAGTTGCATAAAAAATAATCAGTTTTGAATCGCGGGGAAGGTCGAGTGACCAATTTACTGACAGCCGCACAAATGCGGGCGATTGAACAGACAGCGATTGAGTCCGGCGCGGTGACCGGGCTGGAACTGATGGAGCGTGCCGGGCAGGGCGTCGTCGAGGCAATCTTAGAAGAGTGGCCGGAGTTGGACAGGCGAGGGGGCAGCCCCTCGGGCACCCTGAAGCCAGATGAACGGGATCCTTTGCGCGCGGCGGTGCTGTGCGGACCGGGAAACAACGGGGGCGACGGTTTTGTGGTGGCGCGGCTGTTGCGCGATTTGGGCTGGGAGTTGGAGGTGTTTCTGTACGGCGACCCGGCGAAACTGCCGCCTGATGCGCGGACGAATTACGAGCGGTGGGCCAGTGTCCAAAACGTTCAGATTTGCGCGGTCGACCCACCGCAGTTCAAAGACGATTATTTTCGGCTTCCGGACAAGTTAGATCTGATTGTCGACGCCTTGTTCGGAACAGGGCTGACGCGGCCTTTTGGCGGCGTGTTTTCGTTGCTGGCGATGGAAGGAGCCAAGTCCTTGTTTCAAGAACGCGGTGCGCGGATTGTCGCCATCGACACCCCCAGCGGCCTATGTGCCGACAGCGGGCGTGTGCTTGGACAGGCGATTGCCGCTGACCTGACCGTGACGTTTCATGACATGAAGGTTGGGCACGCCTTGGGCGATGGCCCGGCCAAGTGCGGTGTGGTGCGAACCAAGTCAATCGGTCTCGAGCGTGGGAAAGACGCACATGTTACAAGGCTGGTCTCCTGCGACGGGTCTCGGCTGTCAAAGCGCGCATCCGATCACAAATATGCCCACGGTCACGCCCTGATCATTACAGGCGGTCCGGGTAAGACCGGTGCGGCACGGCTTGCAGCGCGAGGCGCCTTACGGATTGGAGCGGGGTTGGTGACGTTGGGGGTGCCTCCGGCAGCGCAGATGGAAGCGGCAAGCCAGATAGCGGCCCTTATGCTGCAGCGGGTTGAGGGCGGTGATGCACTGACTGAGGTGTTGCAGGACAGCCGCCTCAACGCCCTGTGTCTTGGGCCCGGTCTTGGGCAGAAGCGGGCGCGAGAACTGGTCCCTTCTGCGCTGGCGGCGAAACGGCCGACGGTTCTGGATGCGGATGCCTTGTCGGCCTTTGCGGGCGATCCCGACGTTTTGTTTGGGATGCTGCATGAAGCGTGCGTTCTGACGCCGCATGGGGGTGAGTTTGCGAGGCTGTTCCCGGATATCGCCGAGAGGCTCGCGGCCACACCAACAACGGGGCCAGCCTATTCCAAGGTTAACGCGACGCAAGAGGCTGCCGAACGCGCGGGCTGCGTGGTGCTGTTCAAGGGTCCGGATACGGTCATTGCCGCGCCGGACGGGCGATGCATGGTCAATGGGGCGTGCTTTGAACGCGCAGCGCCCTGGCTCGCTACGGCGGGTTCCGGAGACGTTTTGGCCGGGTTCATAACCGGTTTGTTAGCGCGAGGATTCGAGCCCATGCAGGCAGCGGAAGCAGCTGCTTGGCTGCATGTGGAATGCGCCCTGAGTTTTGGTCCCGGTCTGATTGCGGAAGACCTACCAGAGCAATTGCCCGCAGTATTCAAAAAGCTTGATATTTAACCGGATTTGGCAAAAACTGGCGAGTGAAGGGAGGCATTATCAGCGACTCTCTGATCGGCCACGCCGGGGCGTGACGTAGCTTCATGTCGGGCAGGATTGGATTTTTGGGCGCAAAGGGTATTCGCGTCGAGTTTTGGGTTAAATATTTGAAGAACCGTGGAAATATAGGCGCAGCGATGCCCTTGGAGATGCACGTCGGTCTGTTGCGCGTGTGATGAGCCGGTCGCTAAAGCTGAAGCAACATTTGAACTTACGAGAACTTGAAACATTCAAGGTGACTGACATGGCAGTGAATTACAAATGGACTTCTATTGTGGCGATTCTGACCGCTACGACGGCAATTCCCGCGGCGGCCGATGAGAGTAGGCTGAAATACGAAAACGGCAGCGGCGGCTACGTCAAGCTGTACGGGCAGTTCAATCCGGCCATTGTTTCTGTTGACGATGGCGAAGAGACCGAGACCCGTTTGCTGGACAATGATCTGTCAAACAGCCGCGTGGGATTGGACGTCGTGCAGCCTTACGGCAGCAGCACGTTCATGTTCAAGTTTGAAACCGGCTTGGGTCTGCCCAGCACCGGGACGGCAAATCAGGATGGCACCAATACCAACGGCTGGACACGCGAAGATATTCGTCACGTCGACTTCTCGCTTGCTGGTAGCTACGGCAAGTTTTCTGCCGGTCAGGGAAGCATGGCATCGGACGGTGCGGCCGAGGTTGATCTGTCCTATGTCGGAACAGCGCTTTATTCCTTTACCAACGATGAAAACGGCGCGTTCTTCTACCGCGATCCCGACGGCGATCTGAGCGACATCACAGTCGGGGATTCTGCAAGCAACTTTGACGGCGCGCGCCGTGGTCGCATTCGCTATGATACGCCGAAATTCGGGGGCAGTTCGGACAACACCGGTTTCTCGGCAGCGATCGCCTACGGGGAGAATATTCTCTCCAGCGGTGACGACGATGACTATTATGACATCGCCTTCCGCTACAACGAAAATTTCGCGAACGGTGTGGAGTTTGCCGCCGCGATTGCATATGCCGTGCGTGATTTCGATGGTGGCCCGGGTGAGCGAAAAGACACCATCGGCTCTGCCTCGGTGAAGTTGGATAATGGCATCAGTTTTACTGCCGCAGCGGGCTCGCGGGACGATACCCGGGATGGAGCCAGCGATCCGGACTATTGGTACGCGAAACTCGCCTACGAAACTGACGATTGGATTCCGTCGTGGGGCACAACCGGAATTGGTATCGACTATTTTGACGGTTCGGATTTCCAGAACAGCGGATCGAGCACCAAGTCATGGGGCATTGCCGTTGTTCAGAAGATCAAAAGTATCAATACCGATGCTTATCTGAAGTACCGCAACCACGATTTCGATGATACGGTCGAGTTTGACAAGAACGAGGCCTGGGTTCTGGGCGCGCGCTGGAGGTTCTGATCGAACCTGACGGACTATGAAAAAACGCCCTGCACCGGGGCGTTTTTTTGCGTGATTTATGGGCAAATCGGGGCCGATCTGGCCTTTGCCCCTTGCACGCAGGCGGCAGGGCAAATAGAAGGCGTCAAATTTGCCCGGCGCGCCGTTTTGCGCGCCCCGAATCCTATGGGGACTACCAGAATGCAGGTAACCGAGACGCTGAACGAAGGTCTGAAACGCGGCTACAACATCACCGTCACCGCCGCCGAGCTGGACGACAAAGTCAACGAAAAGCTGGCCGAAGCGCAGCCCGAAGTCGAGATGAAGGGTTTCCGCAAAGGCAAGGTGCCGATGGCGCTGTTGAAAAAGCAGTTCGGCCAACGCCTGCTGGGCGAGGCGATGCAGGAAACCATCGACGGTGCGATGAACAAGCACTTTGAAGACAGCGGTGAACGCCCTGCGCTCCAGCCCGAGGTCAAGATGACCAACGAGGACTGGAAAGAAGGCGACGATGTCGAGGTGGCCATGTCCTATGAGGCGCTGCCTGAAATTCCCGAGGTCGATCTGAAATCGGTCGAGTTGGAGAAACTGGTGGTCAAGGCTGATGACGCGGCTGTCGAAGAGGCGCTGAACAACCTGGCCGAAACCGCGCAGGATTTCAAAGCCCGCCGCAAGGGTTCCAAAGCCAAGGACGGTGACCAGATCGTATTCGACTTTGTCGGCAAAGTTGACGGCGAAGAGTTCGAAGGCGGTTCGGCCGAAGATTACCCGCTGGTTCTGGGCTCAAACAGCTTCATCCCCGGCTTTGAAGAGCAGCTGGTCGGCGTAAAGGCCGAGGAAGAAAAAGACGTCAATGTCACTTTCCCTGAGGAATACGGTGCCGAGCATCTGGCCGGTAAAGACGCCGTGTTCACCTGCACCATCAAAGAGGTCAAAGAGCCGGTTGCCGCCGAGGTTAACGACGAGCTGGCCACCAAATTCGGTGCAGAAGACCTGGCGGCTCTGAAAACCCAGATCGCTGAACGTCTGGAAGCCGAATACGCTGGCGCTTCGCGCGCTGTCATGAAGCGTGGGCTGCTGGACGCTCTGGATACCAAAGTGTCGTTTGATCTGCCGCCGTCGCTGGTCGAGGCGGAAGCCAAGCAGATCGCGCATCAGTTGTGGCACGAGGAAAACCCGGACGTGGAAGGCCACGATCACGAGCCGGTTGAGCCCAACGACGAGCATAACAAACTGGCCGAACGCCGTGTGCGTCTGGGCCTGCTGCTGGCCGAGCTGGGTCAGAAGGCCGAAGTTGAAGTAACCGACTCGGAAATGACGCAGGCTATCATGAACCAGGCACGTCAGTACCCGGGTCAGGAACGTCAGTTCTTTGAGTTCGTGCAGCAGAACGCTCAGATGCAACAGCAGCTGCGCGCGCCGCTGTTCGAGGACAAGGTTGTCGATTACGTCTTTGAACTGGCCCAGGTGTCGGACAAGGAAGTCAGCAAGGACGACCTGCAGAAAGCCGTTGAGGCACTGGAAGAGGAGTAATCCTCTTCCGCCCACTATCCCACATGGGCACAAACAAAACGGAGCCGCCTGAAATAAGGCGGCTCCGCGTGGGTGGCTTCAACTTATGAGGTGAGGGGGTCAAGCCTCATGAGCAAAAGCACGGGGGGTTCCTAACAGAGCGGTCTTTTGCTCTGGCGTGAACTTGTCGGTCAATGTCTCGATCAGGTCGAGAACTGCCTGACGCTCGCTTTCCGTTTTGGCGGCGTGCATCTGTTCGACAAAGTATTTTTCTAGATCGGTCAGCGGTTTGTGATCGCGATTTGCGGGACTGACTTCGGCAGCCTTTTTCGCCGCGAACATTTCCAGCGCCTTTTCTTCTTCGATAAAGACATCGCCTTCGATGCCAGCAAACTCGCGGACGCCGGAAATCCGTTCTTCGGTACAATCCAGCAGGGCCGCCAGTGCCGAAACCTTGCCCATTGGGACGGTTTCGCCGACATAGTCATATGGCGCGCAGTTCGAGCGTTTCAGAACGCGATCCATGATGGGATCGATAACTGTGATGATGTCCTGGATACCCGCGCTGCGGGCATATTCCAGCGATCCGACCATCAGTTCGCATGTGGCGTACGATACCGAGTTTCTGTCCTTGCCGCGCGATAGGCGTTGCGTGTCGACGCAGAAGCGGGTGGATTCCCACATGGTCGCGCTGCGCAGTGGCGCCTCGCCACATAGAATTGCAGAAAACACATCCGAAAGCATATGCGGACCTGTGGTCTGGAGCGCACGTACGGCTGCGACGACATTCCCCCCGTCGTCGAGTCCGATTACATATGCGGGATCCAGATGATCGAATTCATCGATTTCTTTGCCGTCTTCGATTTTGACATCCCAACCGAGTCGCCCGCCAAAAACGCGCGCCCGCAGTTCAAACATCTCGTCAAGTACCTCGCTGAACAGATGTCTGTTCAGGCCATCAACTACTAAGATCATATCATCCCCCTTAGAGTGGTGTGTCCGTAACTTCATCGTTACCGTGTTTTCACACCGAATCTATTGGGGGTTTCCCGTAGTTTGGCTTTTTTTTGTTTTAACCTGGGTAAATTAGCCCAATTCCGATGGCTCGACCTACAGCCTGCGGAGTGGTGAGGGCATTAAGCTTTTCCCGAGCAGAACGCAAGTGCACTTCTACCGTGCGGTGCGAAATCGACAAAATATCGCCGATATCCTGCTGAGATTTGCCTGCAGCCGCCCATTGCAGGATCTCCTGCTCGCGGCTGGACAGGGTGGGATGGTACAACATCCGGCTTATCGAATCGGATGTCATGACATGGTCGTGGATGTGCACAGCCAGCGATTGCAGGTCGGTTATGACATTGCCAACCAGCTTTTTCCATTCTTCCCGGCTGCATTCGCGAGTCGCGCTGAGCAGCCCGATATCGCCATAGGGTCCGCGGACCGGGATCGTGATCCCCTGATCAGGAATGCCGAAATCATGCGCATCCCGGAAAACACGCTGAAAATCCTTGCCGCGTTCCAGGCGGCTCCAGTCCACTGGGGCGATGCTGCGCTGGCTCATGTGGAGTGTGGGGTCAATCAGGTGAAGGCCTTGTTCCTGATAGTGAACTTTCCAGTCGTCGCTATAGGTTACATGGCCATGGATTGCTCCGGCCGCAGGGTTCATTCCGGCATAGGCCGCATGATCCATCTCGTATTTCTCGCACACCTGTTTAAGGAACTCATCGTAATGAGTATCCTTTTGGGGCAGGGTGCTGAGATCAACAATTTCCATTCGTCAACGACCAGTTAACTCCGCTGGGGCGGAGGCATCCCTAAAGCGTCAGAGGAGAAGAGTGGGTCTTCCCTGACGTCAAACAACACATCACACTTTCCATTGTATGACAAGAACACGGGGGAGATGTCTGCCTTTTTGGTTGAGTTGTGCCTTGGATGCCATTTTTTGCGGACATAATGTCGTTTTTGTGTGTTTTTTGCATCTAATTTCGGGTTTTCCGGGGTTTTTGGCCCCTCGAACCGGTCAGAAAGCAGGCTTTTCAGTGTGAATTTCCGAATTACGGCGCGGGGACCAGGCCCGTCTCCACCAACATACCGCGTTTTTTGGCCTCGGGGTAATACCCCTTGGCATAGAGGAATATCGCGCGGCTTTGATCGCCGTCCGATAGCAGCCACGCCCCTCGCAGGTATTTTCCTGCGAATTCCAGGTTGGTGTCGGCATCCAGCAGCCCCTTGGCGTTGCCCTTGTATCCCATCGATCGCGCTGTTGCCGGCAGGATCTGAAGCAAACCGTAATAGGGTCGGTTGACCGCCCAGGGTCGGTGGGTGCTTTCGCGGATGGCAAGCTTATGCACCAGTTCACGAGGCAGTTCGTAATGATCAGCCCATTTGTTGATCGACGCGCGCAGTTCCGGGGTTTCGTTCGGATAGAGCGGCGGCTCGAACGTGTTGGCATTCTGCGTCGGCGTATCAGGGCCTGCACAGGCCATGAGAGGCGAGGCGAGGATCAGGGCCAGAACGCTGCGGCGTAGATGGGTTTTCATGAGGCGTGCTCCGACTGTCTGATGCGGATGATATGGATGATCAAACCGACTGCAAGTCTACCCGGTTGTTGTGGCCAAAGTTTGCTGCCTGACCCAGCGGCACAAAAAAAAGGGGCCGCGCAGGTTGCACGGCCCCGGTTGTGTTCGCTTTGAGCCAGATCAGGCTTTGGCTTCGTCTTCCTCGGCCGGTGCTTCGGTCGGGGCTTCGTCTGCCACCAGATCTTCATCTTCAGAAGCAGCGGATCCGATATCGTCGAACAACTCGGCGATTTCGAATTCAGCAGCGGCCTCTTCCTCGGCAGCCAGTTCCTGGATCGACTTGCCGGACGCTTGCAGTTCGGCTTCTTCTTCCGAACGGGCAACGTTCATCTGGATCTCGACCTCGACCTCGGGGTGCAGTTTGACCGCCAGCGAGTGCAGACCCAGTTCCTTGATCGGTGCGATCAGGGCGATCTGTTTCTTGTCGACGGTAAAGCCTGCTTCGGTCGCAGCGTCTGCGGCGTCACGCGGGGTGACCGAGCCGTACAGAGCACCGGCATCCGATGCCGAGCGAATCACGATGAACTGCTGACCGTCCAGCTTTTCAGCCAGGGCTTCAGCTTCTTTCTTGGTTTCCAGGTTGCGGGCCTCAAGCTGCGCTTTCTGGGCTTCGAACGAGGCGATGTTCGACTCGGACGCGCTCAGCGCTTTGCCTTGGGGCAGCAGGAAGTTGCGGGCGTAGCCGGGCTTGACGTCAACGACGTCGCCCATTTGACCCAGTTTCGCAACGCGTTCCAGAAGGATAACTTGCATGTCAGTCTCTCCTTACTTCACGGCGTAGGGCAGCAGGGCGAGGAAGCGGGCGCGTTTGATTGCACGGGCCAGTTCACGCTGCTTCTTTGCCGAAACGGCAGTGATGCGCGAAGGAACGATCTTGCCACGCTCAGAGATGTAGCGTTGCAGCAGACGGGTGTCTTTGTAGTCGATCTTCGGCGCGTTATCGCCCGAGAACGGGCAGACCTTGCGGCGGCGGAAAAATGGTTTTGCGGCCATGGTTTGGTGTCCTTTCGTCAGGCTGAGATCAGCGGCGCTCGCGGCGGCCTTCGCGCTCATCGCGCTTCTGCATCTGGACCGAGGGGCCCTCGGCATGCTCGTCGACCTTAATGGTCAGAACGCGCATGACGTCTTCATGCAGGCGCATCAGGCGTTCCATTTCCTGAACCGCGCCGGCGGGGGCGTTGGTTTTCAGGAAGGCATAGTGGCCTTTGCGGTTTTTGTTGATCTTGTAGGCCATCGTCTTGACGCCCCAGTACTCGCTGTCGACGACGTTGCCGCCGTTGTCAGCCAGAACGGTGCCGAAATGTTCGACGAGGCTTTCTGCCTGCGCGTTGGACAGGTCCTGACGCGCGATCATTACATGCTCATACAGTGGCATGTGCACTCCTGTTTCTATCAAGGCGCATTTCATAGGCCGGGGTCATTAACCCTTCGCGACCCTGCCACGAGAGGCTGCGCGATTCATACGATTAGCGAAGGATGGCCCCATATACACGTTTGAGCGGGCGGGGCAAGCCCTGCCACACATGCCTTTGTGAAGTCGCCCAATTTCCACCGACCTGCCCAATTCCTGACGCTTTTCGCCCCGAGGTTGTTCATGAAGCCGGGAGCACCCGGGATATCTAAAAACAGACAGGGCGAGACAATGGCCGTGATGAATACGAACACTTTTGAACAGTCGGCAACCAAAGCCGCCTATGACAAATCCGTACCCGTTCTGATCACCTTCGCGCCGAACTGGAAGGCGCGGCTGGTGCTTGTAAGAATGCTGGGTGCCTTTCTGGTCGTTTCGGCCTTTTCGATGTGGCTGATGCCCGGGTCAGTGATGGGGGCAGAGGTTTGGCCGATCAAACTGGCAGCCTCGCTGATGTTCCTGATCGGCGGCGTGAGCCTGCTGACGATCGAAGTCATGGACAGCCGTCCCGACGCCTATTTCGATCCGATCCGTCGTGAAGTCCGGATCCTGCAAAAGAACGCCAATGGCCGTCCTCAAACCGTTCTGCGCCGCAGCTATGACTCGCTGGGTGGTGCCCGGTTCGAAGACAAACAAGTCGAACTATTCGATGTGGATGGCAGCCTGCTGATGAAGCTGCCGTTGGAATCGGCGGATGTCAGCCGAGCGCTGAAAGGACAACTCAGCCAAAACGTAACGATTTTCGGCTGAATTTCCGTCTGTTCAAAAAGGAACAAAGTTTGTGAATCGAAAATACTTGTGTGCCGCCCTTGGGCGGCACATTTTTGTTTGCGAGCATCCCCATCGGGCTGCATCCAAAACTGCGGAGTATATTATGAAATCCACCCTTCTTGCTGCTGCACTGGCCGTTTCGGCGACCTCGGTATTTGCCAGCGCCGAGAAATACGTTCTGGACCCCAGCCACAGCCAGGTCATTTTCAACTATAACCACCTTGGTTTCTCTACCACTTACGGCATGTTCTCGGGCTTTGAAGGCGAGATCATGTTTGATCAGGAAGATCCAGCTGCCTCGAGCGTCAGCGTGTCGATGCCTGTCGTTGAAATGTTCACCGGCTGGAAACCCCGCGAAGATCACTTCATGACAGAAGATTTCTTTGGTGTGGCCGAGGGCGACCTGATCACCTTTACGTCGACCGCTATCGAAGTGACCGGCGAAAATACCGCGAACATTACCGGCGACCTGACCATGAACGGCGTGACCAAATCGGTTGTTCTGGATGCCAAGCTGAACCAGGTTGGTGACCACCCGATGGCAAACAAGCCCTGGGCCGGTTTCGACGCTACCACCACTTTGGTGCGCAGCGAGTTTGATCTGGGACAGTTCGCGCCTTTCGTCAGCGATGAAGTTGAAATCAAAATTTCGATCGAGGCGCAGAAGGCAGACTAAATCCTCGCCCTCTTTCAAATACGAAACCGCCGGAGGTAAATCTCCGGCGGTTTTCTTTTGGGCTACTCGGCGCGACTGGCCGACAGTTCGACCGAGACAGTGACGCCGAAGCCCAGCGAATCCTCGGTCGGTTGCGAGGTGCCGACATCAAAGTCCAGCCGGTTCAGGTCGATGGATCCGGCCATGGTGGCGGTTCCGTCCTGCAGGTCGAGCGAGAAGGGCAGCACGATATCCAGCGTCTTGTCGCGGATCGTCAGAGGGCCGCGCGCCTCATACCCTGTCTCGGTCTTGTAGATGTCAGCATCGAACTGTGCCGTTGGGAATTGCGCGCTGTTGAAGAAATCCGCGCCCATCGCCTGATCCGTGACGGTGCCCAGGCTAAGCGATCCGATTGCAATCTCGACATCAACTGTTCCGGCCAGGCCGGGCTCGGCAGGGTCTTCGAATGCGATGGCGGCAGTCCAGTCGGCGAATGAGCCGGTAACCGGGCTGCCCAACTGCGTGATCGTGATCGAAAGGGTACCGTCCTGCACTTGCCAATCAGACTGAACCTCGGCCAATTCTGCGGTGTCGGTGCCAGCGTCGGAATGATGGGAAAACGACCCATTGTACCAACCGCCAGCAAGAACTGCGCACCAAACAGCCAACGCAGCGACTGCCGGGGTCGCGGAGTGGTGCTGCGCCGGTGGCTCGGGCGCGTCCGAGCGTCCGGGCAGCATGCGCCGCAATGTGCTGTCCTTGTCGATGATGTGGTGTTTCAGAGCGCCTGCTATGTGCAGAACAAGAGACCCGGCCAGAACCAGAATGAAAAGCCAATGCAGGCTGGCGGTCAGTTCGGCAAGGTCTGCGGATTTGGGGACCAGCGGCAGGTTTTGGCCGAAGGGCCAGAGGATCGGCGCAAACCCCTCGGCTGCGGCGTGATGCACCCATCCGGTCAGGGGAACAAGGACAAGTGAGCTGTAAAGAAGCCAGTGAACGGTTTCGGCAGCGAAGGCCTCGGGCTTGTTTTCGGCATTCAGCAAGCCAGGTTTGGTTTGGGTCAAGGCCCACAGAATTCGGGCAAGCGCAACGAAGAACACTGCAATCCCGACGGTTTTGTGCAGCGAGAACAGACGCGCGGCCTGTGCGATGTCAGCTTCGGTCGTAGGAATGGACGGATCGTAGATGGCGTGCGCCAGATTATTGGCAAACCAGCCCAGCGGCAGGGCAGTAAAGATTAGTAGAGCCGTCAGCCAGTGAAAACTCTTGGTCACTGTTCCGTAGCTGGAAAAGGAATTGGTTGCGGCCATGGATCGTACACTCCGGGGTTTGCTGGGCTGTGCCCAACCTAAAGAGAGTACACGGAGACACAACCGCAGGAATCGCACATTGAAGGTGCCCAGATGCAGAACGCAGGCAATGCTTGTGCCGCGCGGCTTGTCAGTTTACACCCCGCCGCAATCTATCGTCATCCATGAGGTTGCAATGACACGCGCGTTTGTTTTCCCGGGGCAGGGTGCCCAGACCATCGGAATGGGCAAGGCACTGGCCGAAGCCTATCCCGCCGCGCAAGCCATTTTCGACGAGGTAGACGATGCGCTGGGTGAAAAGCTGAGCGCCCTGATCTGGGAAGGCGACATCGCAGACCTGACCCTGACCCAGAACGCGCAACCCGCACTGATGGCGACGTCGATGGCGGCGATGCGCGCGTTGGAGGCAGAAGGTGTCTCGGTCACAGACGCAGCCTTTGTCGCGGGCCATTCGCTTGGGGAGTATTCGGCATTGGCGGCGGCAGGTGCGTTGAGCGTCGCTGACACCGCCCGGTTGCTGCGCACGCGCGGTCAGGCCATGCAAAGCGCTGTTCCGGTGGGCGAGGGTGCGATGGCCGCGATCCTCGGGCTGGACCTGGAAGCGGTACGCGCGGTCGCCGAAGACGCCGCCCAGGGCGAGGTTTGCCAGGCGGCGAATGACAACGATCCGACTCAGGTTGTGGTGTCCGGGTCCAAGGCTGCTGTCGAGCGGGCCGCCGAGATTGCCAAGGAAAAAGGCGCAAAACGCGCAGTTATGTTGCCCGTAAGTGCTCCATTTCACTGTGCGCTGATGCAGCCTGCGGCAGATGTAATGGCAGAAGCTTTGGCTGCTGTCGAAATCAAGGCACCCGCCGCGCCTCTGGTCGCCAATGTGCGTGCCGAAGCGGTCAGTGATCCGGACGTGATCCGGCAATTGCTGGTCGAACAGGTGACCGGGTCTGTCCGGTGGCGCGAGAGCGTTCAGTATATGGCGGCGCAGGGCGTGACGGAAACGTGGGAAATCGGCGCTGGCAAAGCCTTGTCGGGCATGATCCGCAAGATTGATCGCGCGGTCGCAGGCAAGGCGGTTGGCACGCCGGAAGATGTGCAGAAGGCCCTGCAGGCCGAATCTTGAGAAAAACATGCGTCCCGGTCGGGGCGCTGGACGAGGGAAGAAGAATGTTTGATTTGACTGGTAAGAACGCCCTGATCACTGGGGCTTCGGGTGGCATCGGAGGGGACATCGCAAGGGCCTTGCACGGCGCAGGCGCAACCGTGGGCCTGTCAGGTACGCGCGTTGAGCCTCTGCAGGCTCTGGCCGACGATCTGGGTGAGCGCGCCCATGTCCTGCCGTGTAATCTGAGCGACCCCGAGGCGGTCGAGGCGTTGCCAAAGCAAGCGGCCGAGGCGATGGGGTCGGTCGACATTCTTGTCAACAACGCCGGCATCACTCGTGACAACCTGTTCATGCGTATGTCGGATGAGGAATGGCAGAGCGTGATCGACGTGAACATGACTTCGACCATGAAGCTGTGTAAGGGCGTGATCCGCGGCATGATGAAATCACGCTGGGGTCGGATCGTGAATGTCTCGTCCGTGGTTGCGGCAATCGGCAACCCGGGGCAGGCGAATTATGCCGCGTCCAAGGCGGGCATGATCGGATTCTCGAAAGCCCTTGCGCATGAGGTTGCAACCCGTGGCATTACGGTGAACGCAGTGGCACCGGGCTTTATCACCACTGCAATGACCGAAAAGCTGACGGATGAGCAGAAAAAGGGCTTGCTGCTTAAGGTTCCGGCCGGTCGCATGGGTGATCCGCAGGAAATTGCCGCCGCCGTGCTGTATCTTGCCAGCCCCGAAGCGGGTTATGTTACCGGAAGCACCTTGCATGTGAATGGCGGTATGGCCATGTTGTAGGCGCAACTGAGGGCAGGTGCGAAAGCGTTTGCCTTGCGCGTTGTCTGTGCTATAGGCGGCGCATATGCTTAGGGACCGGTCAGGTTGACCGGTTCTCTTGTTTCCCGGGTATCCGGGACCCAAACCGCCCGGAAAGGGCACATCAAGGCCACCCCGCGCGGGCATGGGCAGAACCGGGCAAAGCGCCCTGAAAAGGAATGAGGAATAGACATGAGCGACGTCGCAGATCGCGTTAAGAAGATCGTTGTTGAGCACCTGGGTGTGGAAGAAGACAAGGTAGCTGAGAACGCTTCGTTCATCGATGATCTGGGTGCAGACAGCCTGGACACCGTTGAACTGGTTATGGCCTTCGAAGAAGAGTTCGGCATCGAAATCCCCGATGACGCAGCCGAAACCATCCAGACCTTTGGCGACGCCGTCAAATTCATCACCGAAGCGTCCTGATCGTTTCGAATACCTAAAAAAGCGGCGCTTCCGGGCAACGGAGGCGCCGTTTTTTTGTGCGTGCTTGAAATTCGCGCTTGCACGGCGCGCGGGGTGTTCGCACTCTGGTCGCTGAGGCAAATTCCAGACGGGCAAGGGCATGATAAGATCCACCCCGATGATCAATACGGCGCGGCTGACACTGTCCGCGATGCGCCCAGAAGACTTTGATCGGTTCGCCGAGATTTGGCGCGATCCCGAAGTTGTGCGCCACATCAGCGGCACCCCCCTGACCCGAGGCGAAGCGTGGGACAAGTTTCTGCGCAATGCCGGGCACTGGCAAATGACCGGGTTTGGCCAATGGGGTGTGGTATTGCAATCGAATCGCACACTGATCGGGCAGGCCGGGTTCTTCTACAGCAACCGGTCGCTGGGCGAGGATTTCGATGGTTTCCCCGAGGCCGGGTGGATTCTGGCCCCGGACATGCAGGGCCAGGGATACGGGCACGAGGCTGTGCAGGCGGCGCATGACTGGTTCGACAGGGTCATTCCGGGTCCGCTTGTTGCGCTGATTGACGCCGATCACACCGCCTCGCGCAGGTTGGCCGAGAAGCTGGGCTACGTACTGCTGCGCGAGGCCGAGTACCAGGATACCCCGGTTCATCTGTTTCGAAGAAATGGACCTCCGGCGCGGGTCTGAGCCGCGCTTTGTGCTGCAATGCCGCAAATTGACCTTTGGGTGCCGAAACTGGTGGAATCACCAGTTCGCCGGTCGTGTATGGTATCATGGATTTCCAGAGCGATTGGGCGGAGGAGCAAGCTCATGAGGATTTACCCCACAATGGAATTGCAGAGCGGCCGTTGTGTCACATTGGACAAGGGCCGTCTGGACGATGCGATGATCTGGCATGTTGATCCAGTGGAAACCGCTCGTGGCTGGGCTGCGGCGGGGGCCGAATGGATGCACCTGACCGACTTCGATGCCATCGAAGGACGTGATGGCAATGCCGCACTGGTCGAAGAGATCATTCGCAGCGCTGAGATTCCGGTGCAGCTGGCCGGTGGTATGCGCACCCGCGAACAGGTCGAGCACTGGATCGACAAAGGGGCTGGGCGGATCGTTATCGGGACGCTCGCCGCGTGGGACCCAAATCTGGTCAAGGAACTGGCCAAGCGTTATCCGGATCAGATTGTCCTGGCCGTTGATGTCTGGCAGGGGCAGGTGATGACCGAGGGGTGGCGCACCCAAAGCGCATTTACCCCCGAGGCGTTCATTGACGCTTTCGACGGTGTCCCGTTTGCCGCCATTCTGGTCACAGATATCGACAGCGATATGGAAGATGTCGAGGCGCAGCTCGGCCTGATCTCGGGTCTGGCGCAACATTCCCGCACGCCTGTTGTTGCCAGCGGTGTGGTGCGAAAGGCCGATGATGTTTCGCGTCTTGCCTATATCCCCAACATCGCCGGGGCGCTGGTCGGGCGCGCATTGTTCCGCAAGACCGTGGATCTGAAAGAGGCGCTGGATATGGCCCAGGCCGCGCATGAACCGGTGGCACAGTTCCAGTAAATCGGCCCTCAACCCTCGGACATCCGCCCCTTTGCAAACCGTGAAGGGGCGGATTTTTTGTTCGCCTGGTGCTGTTTTTGCAGTTCTTGCCGATTTTGGCGACAGGATGCCGACGCGGAACATACCGTTGCTCTTGCCCCCGGACCCCGGGGCGGGGTATGGACGGTTCTCATAACAGGAAGCAGGCAAGAGGCACTTCATGCGCAGAGTCGTTGTAACCGGTCTGGGATTGGTCACTCCTTTGGCCAGCGGAGTCGAAGAAAGCTGGTCGCGGCTGCTGGACGGTGAGTCCGGCGCGGGCCCGATTACATTGTTTGATGCCGAGGCAACCGGGGTCACCACGACCTATGCCTGCGAAGTACCGCGCGGCGATGGCACCAACGGCACGTTCAACCCTGACGACTGGATGCCGCCAAAGGAGCAGCGCAAGATCGAGGATTTTATCCTCTATTCCATCGCGGCGGCGGAAATGGCCTGCAAGGATGCTGGCTGGACGCCCGAGGATGAGGAAGACCGCCTGCGGACCGGTGTCCTGATCGGTTCTGGCATTGGCGGTCTGGGCTCCATTGCTGACACCGCGAACCTGATCCGCGACAAAGGTCCGCGCCGTGTTTCACCGTTCTTTATTCCGGGGGCGCTGATCAACCTGGCTTCGGGTCAGGTCTCGATCCGCTTTGGTTTCAAAGGTCCCAACCACTCGGTCGTGACGGCCTGTTCGACCGGTGCCCACGCGATTGGTGACGCCAGCCGTATCATTCGTGCTGGTGATGCGGATGTGATGATCGCGGGTGGTGGCGAGGGCTGTATCTGCGAGATTGGCATTGCCGGGTTCAACGCCTGCAAAGCGCTGTCGACCAAATACGCGGATGATCCGAAGAAAGCGAGCCGTCCTTATGACGTGGATCGTGATGGTTTTGTCATGGGTGAAGGCGCGGGCATCGTGGTGCTGGAAGACTACGAACACGCCAAGGCGCGCGGCGCCAAGATCTATGCCGAGGTACTTGGTTATGGCATGTCGGGAGATGCCTATCACATTACCGCGCCATCCGAAGATGGCGATGGTGCGGAACGTTCGATGCGGGCCGCGCTGCGCAGTGCAGGTCTGGAGCCGAAGGATCTGGACTATATCAATGCGCATGGCACCTCGACCATGGCGGATACGATTGAGCTGGGTGCTGTAGAGCGTCTGCTGGGCGATCATGCCAGCAACGCGACCATGACCTCGACCAAGTCGGCGACCGGCCACCTGTTGGGTGCGGCGGGCGCGATTGAAGCGATCTTCTCGATCCTCGCGATTCGCGATCAGGTTGCGCCACCAACGATCAATCTGGACAACCCGGCGGTTGAAACGCCGATCGATCTGGCCCCAAATGCCAAGCGCGAACGTGAAATCAACGTGGCGCTTTCGAACTCGTTTGGGTTTGGCGGAACCAACGCAAGCGTGATCTTCGGAAAGGTCAGTTAAATGTGGCGGGCACTCGCTTCGAACATGCTGACCATTCTGGTGGTCGGCCTGTTCCTGATGGGCGGTCTGATCCTGTGGGGGCAATCGCAGTATTCGTCTGACGGCCCGTTGGAAACCGCCATCTGCCTGCGGGTTGAAAGCGGATCGAACATGACGCGTGTCAGCCGTGATCTGGAAGATCAGGGCGCGGTCAACAGCGCGATGCTGTTTCGAATGGCGGCTGACTACACCGACAAATCCCAGCAATTGAAAGCCGGCAGCTTTCTGGTGCGCGAAGGCGCGTCGATGGAACAGATCATTGACGATATCACAAAAAGCGGGGCAAGCACCTGCGGGACCGAGATCGAGTACCGGATCGGTGTGACGCGGGCGCAGGTTCGTGTGCGCGAACTGGACCCGGCAACACTGAACTTTGTCGACATTGCCGAGTTCGAAGTGGGGGTCGATGACGCGCCCGATGTCTATGGACAAAAGCGCAACGAGTCGGACACGCGGTATCGCGTCTCGTTGGCAGAAGGGGTCACAAGCTGGCAGGTGGTTGAGGCGCTCAAGTCAGCTGATTTCCTTGGCGGCGAGGTTGCCGAGATCCCCTCCGAGGGCATGCTGGCCCCGGACAGCTATGAAGTGTCCCCTGGCGATGACCGCAATGCGGTGTTGAGCGATATGCAGGAAAAACAGCAGCTGCGGATCAATGCCGTATGGGAAGCGCGTCAGGATGGCTTGCCGCTGGAAAACCCCGAAGAGATGCTGGTCCTGGCTTCGATCATCGAAAAGGAAACCGGTGTGCCAGAAGAGCGCGGGCAGGTGGCCAGCGTCTTCGTCAACCGCCTGAATCAAGGTATGAAACTGCAAACGGACCCGACGGTGATCTATGGCGTTACAAAGGGTCGCGGCGTTCTGGGGCGCGGATTGCGACGCAGTGAGCTGAACCGGCCAACACCTTGGAATACCTACCAAATCGACGGATTGCCGCCGACGCCAATTGCCAATCCGGGACTTGCCAGTCTTGAGGCGGCTGTTGCACCGGACAACACGAACTTCGTGTTCTTTGTTGCCGATGGAACGGGCGGTCACGCCTTTGCCGAGACGTTGCAAGAGCACAATCGTAACGTCGCAAAATGGCGAGAGATCGAAGCCGAGCGTAACTCGGGCAACTGAGTTTATTGATCTGATAATGAAAAACGGCGGGTCCAGTGCCCGCCGTTTTCTTGTTGGATCAGGCTGCGGACCGCCGACGTGGACGGCGGCGTTTCTGCCCCTGTGGTTTTGCGCCGTTGCCGTTGTGCTGAGGCTTTGGTCCCCGGCGGCGTTGGCCTTGACGGCGTGCGGGTTTCTTAGGCTCGGCGAATTCAGGCATTTCGCCGCTGCCGACAGGGATTTCGATCTTCATCAGTTTCTGGATCTGACGCAGTTGATCGACCTCATCAGGCGCGCAGAATGCAATCGCCTCGCCCTCGCGCCCGGCGCGAGCGGTGCGCCCGATGCGATGGACGTAGTTGTCGGGCACTTCGGGCAGATCGTAGTTGACCACGTAAGCCACGCCCGGAATGTCGATCCCTCGCGCGGCGACGTCGGTGGCAACAAGCACGTTGATCTCGCCCGCACGAAACGCCTTGATGGCGCGGTCGCGCTGGCCCTGGCTTTTGTTGCCGTGGATCGAGGCCGCGTTAAATCCGTCGGCGACCAGCCCTTTCATCAGCTTTTCAGCGCCATGCTTTGTGCGAGAGAACACCAGAGTCAGGGCGTTTGTGTCCGCCGCGAGGATTTCGCGCAGTTTTTCAGGCTTTGCGGCCCGGCTGACGAAATGTACCGATTGGGTGATCTTGTCCGCTGCCTTGCCCGGAGGCGAGACCTGCACCCGCTGGGGGTTGGTCAGATAGGCGCTGCTCAGCTCCTCCATCTGTTTTGGCATGGTGGCCGAGAACAGCATTGTCTGTCGCGGCGTGCCCAACGCAGGGGCAATCTTGCGCAGGGCATGGATGAAGCCAAGGTCCAGCATCTGGTCGGCCTCGTCCAGCACCAGATGGCGGACGGAACCCAGATCAACCGCGCCACGCTCCATCAGGTCAATCAAGCGCCCCGGGGTGGCGACAAGGATGTCGGTGCCACGCGCCAGAAACATGATCTGCTTGTTGATCGACTGACCGCCAACCACGGTGGCGACGCGCAGTTTGGTCTTTCCAGTTAGGTTGCGAAGGTTTTCAGCGATCTGGTTGACCAACTCACGCGTCGGGGCCAGCACCAGCGCTTTGGCGGTTTTGGGGGCAGGTTTGCCAGGTTGTGCAAGCAGGTGGTCGATCAGGGGCAGGCCGAACGCCAATGTCTTGCCGGTGCCCGTTTGTGCCAGGCCGAGAATGTCATGACCGTCCATCGCCAGGGGGATGGCCTGGTTCTGGATCGGGGTGGGTTGGGTCAGGTTGGCGCGCTTGAGCGCGTCGTTCAAGGCTGGCGCAAGGCCGAGCATATCAAAGTCGAACAAGTATCAATCCTTTATGATCCGTGACGTCATTGCATCGCGGAATCGGGGTGTCAGATCACGCTTGCGGCGTGACCGGCAGGGTTTGGCGAAGCCTCGGGATACAGAGGCGAGTCCTCTACATCCGGCTGTCGCATCAAGAACCCTGCGTGAAGGGGAACTGGAGAATATGGTGCGCTTTGGGATCGGGCGTCGCCCGATTTCACGCGTCAGCGCGGTCTTTCGCGCGGCTGATGCGCGTTTCAGGCCGGAATGTCAAGCGATCCGTCAGGCTGGCGGATGCCATGTGCTCAATTGGCAGCAAACACTCGGTGGATTTCGGACTTTATTCTGCGGCGGTAACTTTCGGCGGGAACTTGTTTGGCAGTAGCCCCATTGAACGCGCCTGCCGTATATCGGCCAGAAGATCACGCTCGGCGGCTGCGAACAGCGTTTCCGGATCGTCCAGGACAAAATATCCCATCTGATGCATGTCAATCCGATAGGGCGTACGCAAGATGGTCAGAACGTCGAACGGATCACGGTCGGGAATGTCGCTGGTCACCGAATAGATCAACTCGGTCGGTGAGGACGCAAGACCGGATCCAAGAGCCTTGATCTGCCCGTCCTGACGGCGCAATCCGAACTCGATCGAGAACCAGTACAAGCGGATCAGCCAGGTGTAGTCGGATGGGTCCGCACGCTTACCGGCCTTCCCAATCGCGCGGCTGAATGCTGCAAAGCGTGGATCGCTGAGCAAGGGCGTATGCCCAAAAATTTCGTGAAAAATGTCCGGCTCTTCGATGTAGTCGAAATCCTCGCGCGAGCGGATGAAAGAGGCGGCCGGAAAGACCTTGTTTGCCAACATCTCAAAGAAGTCTTTGAAACCGATCAGGGCTGGAACCGGTTGAACCCTCCAGCCGGTCAAGTCGAGCAGGCGCTCGGAAATATCCGCGCAGGAAGGGACTTTGGTTTTGGGCAATTCCAGACGTGCCAGACCACCCAGGTATTCGCCTGCCATGTGGCTGTGAATGTTCGGTTCCTGCGCGGCATAGAGGTCGGCCCAAACTGCATCTTCTTCGGCGGTGTACTCGATATGGCCCCGCGCGTCGGCTGTCTTTGCGATGTATTTGGTAGATTTGGGCATTCCGTTTGTCCTCCTGCAATTATTCTATGCGCGACGAGCCATGAAAAATGTTTGAAAGGCAGTGGGGTTGTGGCAAAATTGAAATAAACGTTTCGTAAAAGTGGAACTTATGAAAGAGAATCTTCAAGCTGCTGACATAGCAATCCTGCGCGAACTGCAGATCAGCGCGCGTCTTTCGATGCAGGACTTGGGCGAGCGGACGGGTTTGTCCGCTTCGCAATGCTGGCGCAGGGTCCGCGATTTGGAGTCCGCGGGCGTTGTGTCAGGATACCGTGCGCAGGTTGCCGCAAAAGCTGTGGGGTTGAACGCGATTGCGTATGTGCATGTTGCCTTGCGCGATCATCAGGAGGAGAGCATCTCGTCCTTCCTGCGCCTTGTGGAAACGGAACCTCAGATCGTCGAATGTGCGTCAATCACCGGGGATCATGATTTCATCCTCAAGGTCTATGCCAAGACACCCGAAGATCTTGAACACTTCATAATGCAACGCCTGCTGAAATCTGGGCTTGTGCGCGATACGCGCAGCAACTTTGTTCTGAGGCAAACAAAAACACGTGGGCCATTGCCAATATTGTGAGCCTATTCCTTAAGAAAAATTAACGATTTCAGTACGGTAGCTGTTGCGGGGTGTTGCGCGAAACCTTGACTTTGCGCGCGTGATCGCGTATAGGTTGTGTCATGCTAGAAGAGGTGGGCAACGGCCCCGGGGCAACCCGGCGGCCGTTTTTCGTTTCTCTCGTGCGGAGAAAACTCACGCATGAGGTCACAGGCAAACATGACTTTGATTACCCCGGAAGAGCGGATTTCTCAGACGGCTGATTTGTTGCAGTCGCTTGAGCGATCCATTCGCGATCTGCGCCAGGCAGCGGAAGAACTGCGCAGGCAGATTGGTGCCGGGGAGGATGCAGACCTTGCCGGAACAGGCAAGCAACTGGGTCAGCTAGAGGGGCTGATCCGAAGTTGCCAGAAAGTGGAGACAAGCTTTGTCGAACGACATCACAGACAAGCCGGTATCGCCCAAGGGGGCTATGCGCTCGACCTTGATCGGGCACGATCTGAGATCGGGTGCAGGCTGGCTCGCCTCCGCGCCTGCTGCGGTGCAGGACAGGTTTCTGAGTGAGATCGGGGAGGGGGGGCTGTGTGCCCTCCCTTTCCTGTTCGAGTTCTGGGCGTTGCCGCATCAATTGCCGCCTGAGGGCGACTGGCGGTCATGGGTGATTATGGGCGGGCGCGGCGCGGGAAAGACGCGCGCTGGGTCCGAATGGGTGCGGTCTGTGGTCGAGGGGTCATTGCCGTTGGATCGCGGTGAGGCGTGCCGGGTTGCCTTGGTCGGTGAGACCTTTGATCAGGTGCGCGATGTAATGATTTTTGGCGACAGCGGGATATTGCAATGCTCACCGCCGGATCGTCGGCCCACCTGGAAAGCATCCGAGCGCAAGCTGATCTGGCCCAACGGGGCCGAGGCGCAGGTGTTTTCGGCGCATGATCCTGAGGGGCTGCGCGGGCCGCAATTTGATGCGGCCTGGGTAGATGAGTTGGCCAAGTGGAAAAAGGCGGGTGAGACCTGGGATATGCTGCAATTTGCGCTGCGGTTGGGAGAGCGGCCTCGGGTCTGTGTGACCACGACGCCGCGCAATGTGAAGGTTTTGAAGGAGTTGCTGGCGTCGCCGTCGACCGTGCAGACCCACGCGCCGACCGAGGCGAACCGGGCCAATCTGGCGGACTCGTTTCTGGACGAGGTTCGGGCGCGGTACGCGGGCACGCGGCTGGGGCGGCAGGAGTTGGACGGGGTGCTGCTGTCGGATGCTGAAGGCGCGCTGTGGACGGGCTCGATGCTTGAAGCGGCGCGCTGTGCGCGGGTGCCCGCGTTGGATCGCATCGTGGTGGCGCTGGACCCGGCGGTGACGGCTGGGGCGGATGCGGATGCTTGTGGGATCGTGGTCGTGGGCGCTCAGCTACAGGGGCCGCCCGAGGAGTGGCGTGCCTATGTGCTGGCCGACCGGACAGTGCAGGGCGTTGGCCCGGCGGGCTGGGCGCAGGCGGCGATTGACGCGATGGACGAGTTCGGGGCCGAACGGTTGGTGGCCGAGGTCAATCAGGGTGGGCAACTGGTGGAAGAGGTCGTGCGGCAGGTAGACCCTATGGTTCCTTATCGCGCGGTGCGGGCCTCACGCGGCAAGGTCGCGCGGGCCGAGCCGGTGGCGGCACTGTACGAGCAGGGGCGGGTGGCGCATGTGGCCGGGCTGGACGCGTTGGAGGAGCAGATGTGCCAGATGACCGCGAGGGGATTTGAGGGGCAGGGCTCTCCCGACCGGGTCGACGCGCTGGTCTGGGCGCTGCATGAGCTGGTCGTGGGGCCTGCGGCGGCGTATCGGCGGCCTAGGGTGCGGGCGCTATAGCGTTCCGCAGCCCAGAGCAGATGCCATTATTTAGCAAAATGTGGTTCTATCGAGCGGGTACAGATAGAATAGTCCAGTGTCGCGCATGAGCTATAACTTGCGCGCCTTCGCTCTGTCTGTCGCTGATTGCGCCGCGTTCGTGCTTTGGGCAAGCAATCAAAAATGATCCGTCATTGACGGGTTCGCGGATTTCTCGATTTTCACTGATGACTTGGCAAACGTCTTCTGGTGTGGGGTAGGGTCTGACCGCATTTAGACCCGACGTTCCGGCTTCGGTATACTTGAAGGTTGTTGGTTCTGCTCCGTAGTCCAAATTTGGTCCCAAACATCCGGACAATGCCAAAATAAAGACCGGTGCAATCGTTTTGGTAAAAATCATAAAACCTCACTGTATTCTTAAAAGCTATAACGTTGTAAATTCAGGAGTATTCGAACAAACTCTTCGCGTCTAGATTGAATGCGTGAGCGCATATGGTTCTTGGTGACTTTTACAAACATCCCTCAAAACCGATTGTTTATAGCTTTTTATCCGTTGCCCACCCCGCGTACGCCCCATTCCCAAGCCTTAAACTTCTTTCCGCCATAACTCCTTTCAACAAGCCGGGCAGAGCGGCGGCAGAAAGGAGCACAGATGGTATTCGATTTCTTGCGTCGTGGATCGGCTGAGGCGACGCCCGAGGCGAAGGCGAGCGCGGCGGGGCCTGTGGTGGCGTGGCAGACGGGCGGGCGCGTGGCGTGGAGCCCTCGGGACGCGGTATCGTTGACGCGGACGGGGTTTTCGGGGAACCCGGTGGGGTTTCGCTCGGTCAAGCTGATTGCCGAGGCGGCGGCGGCCTTGCCTTTGGTGCTGCAGGATCAGGCGCAGCGGTTTGATGTGCATCCGATCCTGTCGCTGATGCGGCGCCCGAATGCGGCGCAGGGGCGGGCGGAGTTGATGGAGGCTCTGTTTGGGCAGCTGCTGCTGTCGGGCAATGCCTATGTCGAGGCGGTGCAGGCCGAGGAAGGCTTGCCGGTTGAGCTGCATGTCTTGCGATCCGACCGGATGAGCGTGGTGCCTGGGGCGGATGGCTGGCCCAAGGCGTATGATTATGCGGTGGGCGGCAAGAAGCATCGGTTTGCGGTGGAAAATATCTGTCATATCAAATCGTTCCACCCTCAGGATGACCATTATGGGTTCTCACCCATGCAAGCGGCGGCGATGGCGATTGATGTGCATAACAGCGCGTCTCGGTGGTCGAAATCGCTGCTGGATAATGCGGCGCGGCCTTCGGGGGCACTGGTGTGGAAGGGCGATGGCCATGGGGTGATGGCCGAGGATCAGTTCCGGCGTCTGTCCGATGAGATCGAGCAAAACTATCGCGGGGCGCGCAATGCTGGCCGTCCGATGGTTCTTGAAGGGGGGCTGGATTGGAAGCCGATGGGGTTCTCTCCGTCCGATATGGAGTTTCAAAAGACCAAGGAAGCCGCTGCCCGCGAGATCGCGCTGGCCTTTGGGGTCCCGCCGATGCTGCTGGGGATCCAGGGCGACGCGACCTATTCGAACTATCAGGAGGCCAACCGGGCGTTTTATCGCCTGACCGTGCTGCCCCTGGTGGCGCGGGTGGCGGCGGCGGTGTCGGAGTGGTTGGCGGGGTTCTCGGGTGAGGATTTGGTGCTGAAGCCCGATCTGGATCAGGTGCCGGCGCTGTCGGCGGAACGCGACGCACAATGGGCGCGTGTCAATGGGGCTGACTTCCTGAGCGATGCCGAGAAGCGTGCTTTGCTGGGGTTACCGGAGCGCGCGGATGGGTGACGGGTATCCTCCGTTCGAGTGTGCGCCGGGGCTGAGGCTGGCCGCGCATGAACGGGTGGCCGAGATTCAGCACGCGCATCTGTGCAGGCGGTTGGATCAGATCGAAGAGATGATGGAGCGGCTGGAGAAGCGGTTGTGGCTGACGGTTTACGGCGTGGCGGCGGTGATTTTGGCGCAGGCGTTTCAGTCGTTACTGGTAGTAGCGCCGTAATATCAGTGGATTACGTGGAGAAGTTCATGGATTTGGAGCATAAATTCGCACGGTTTGGCGACGGGTTGTCAGTGTCCGAGGATGCAGTGATCGAAGGCTATGCCAGCCTGTTCGGGCAGGTCGATCAGGGCAGCGATGTGGTGCGGCGCGGGGCGTATCGGGGGTCTCTGGACGGGCTCGCCAAGGCGGGCCAACGGGTCAAGATGCTGTGGCAGCACGATCCGGCGCAGCCCATCGGTGTCTGGGACGAGGTGCGCGAGGACGACACGGGCCTGTGGGTCAAGGGGCGTCTGCTGGAGAGCACACAAAAGGGGCGTGAAGCAGCGGAGTTGATCCGGGCGGGTGCGATGGATGGTCTGTCGATTGGCTATCGCACCAAGCGGGCCGTGAAGAATGACAAGGGCCAACGTGTCCTGACGGAACTGGAGCTGTGGGAGGTGTCTTTGGTGACATTCCCGATGCTGCCCAGTGCGCGGGTGGCGGCGAAGGGTTTTGAGCCTGACGTTGAAAACACCTGGCGCAGTATTGCCGAGGTGTTTGACCACGCCCGGCAGGAGCTGGCGCGAACCTAGCGCGCCTCAATACCCACTCAGAACAGGACATGCTGATGAGCAAGACCGAGACCCCGGCCTTGACCGGAGAGGGTGCGCCCCTGGTTCAGGAGGTGAAGCAGGCGATGGCTGGCTTCGTGAATGAATTCAAGGGCCTCAAGGCCGAAGTTAAAATCAAACTGCAACAGACAGAAGAGCGACTGACCATGCTGGATCGTAAATCAACCATCGCGGCACGCCCGCATCTTGCGGCCTCCATCGAGGACGGCGCACCGCACCAGAAGGCATTCGACGCGTATGTGCGTTCGGGCGAGGATGACGGGCTGCGCGGACTGGAGATTGAAGCCAAATCGCTGTCGAGTGCGGTGAACAGTGATGGCGGTTATTTGGTCGATCCGCAGACGGCTGAAATGATCAAGTCGGTGCTGAACTCGACCGCATCGATCCGCTCGATCGCGTCGGTGGTGAATGTCGAGGCGAACTCGTTCGATGTGTTGATCGACCATACCGACGTGGGCGCGGGTTGGGCGGATGAGACCTCGGCTACGGCTGAGACCGCGACGCCGTCGATTGATCGGATCTCCATGCCGCTGCACGAGCTGAGCGCTCTGCCGAAAGCCTCGCAGCGGTTGCTGGATGACAGTGCGTTTGATGTCGAGGGCTGGCTGGCCGGTCGCATCGCCGACAAGTTCGCCCGCGCCGAGGCGGCGGCGTTTATCGGTGGCGACGGGGCGGACAAGCCCAAGGGGATTCTGGACCACCCGGCTGTTGATAATGACGTCTGGGCCTGGGGCAATCTGGGTTATGTGGCGACCGGCACGGATGGCGGTGTCGATGCGGATGCCATTGTAGATGTGGTTTATGCGCTGGGCGCGCAGTACCGGGTTAACGGCACCTTCGTGATGAACTCGAAAACCGCGGGTCTGATCCGCAAGCTGAAGGACAGCGATGGCCGCTTCCTGTGGTCGGATGGTCTGGCGGCGGGTGAGCCTGCGCGTCTGATGGGATACCCGGTGCTGATTGCCGAGGATATGCCGGATGCGGCGACCGACAGTTTCTCAATTGCCTTTGGTGACTTCCAAGCGGGCTACACCATTGCCGAGCGTCCCGATCTGCGCGTGTTGCGTGATCCCTTCAGCGCCAAGCCGCATGTCCTGTTCTACGCGACCAAGCGCGTGGGCGGCGATGTGAGCGACTTTGCCGCGATCAAACTGGTGAAATTCGGCACCGCCTAACGCGGGCTGAATCCGGGGGGCCTTTGGCCCCTCGGGCGGCGGGCGCGGGCCGGGGTGAGATCCCCTGCGTTGTCTAGCTGCTCCCCTCCGTCCGAGCAACGTGGGGCGGCGCGTGCCCGTCATTTTCCAAGGATACGGCCCCGGAGGGGTCCGAGATTGCGGAGTGAATGGATGATGTTGATCGAAGAAACCGCCATCGCGGATGCGGCGCTGCCGGTGGATCAGTTCAAGGCGCATCTGAGGCTGGGTACGGGCTTTGCCGAGGATGAAGTGCAGGACGAGGTCCTTGCCGGTTTTCTACGCGCAGCCATTGCGGCGATAGAGGCGCGCACCGGCAAGGTTCTGATCGCGCGTGGTTTTTCGTGGAGTGTCAATACGTGGCGGGATCATACAGCAGAGGTTCTGCCGGTCGCTCCGGTAACGGCAATCGACGCTGTCACTTTGATGGATGCCGAAGGAGCGGAGACGGAAATCGACGCTGCGCGCTACCGGTTAGAGCGTGACAACCAGCGTCCGCGCGTGCGCGGCGTGAGTTCGGCGCTGCCCGCGGTTGTGGCGAACGGTTCGGCGCGAATAACCTTCTCCGCAGGGATGGCCGCGGATTGGGGCGGGTTGCCTGCTGATCTGGGTCAGGCAGTGTTGCTGCTAGCGGCGCACTACTACGAGTATCGCGACGAAACGTCCCTTGGCGCCTGGTGCATGCCTTTTGGTGTGACCAGTCTGATCCAGCGTTATCGAACGGTGCGGTTCGGCGCAGGGGTGATGCAATGAGCGATCCTCGTTTGAACCGGAAACTGCTGCTTGAGGCCCCTGTGCGACAAGCGGATGGCGCAGGTGGCTACACAGAAACCTGGGAAGCACTAGGCACGCTATGGGCCGAGGTTACGGCGCGCAGCGGGTCCGAACGTTCCATAGCCGGGGTGTCTGTGTCGCGCGTCGGATACCGCATTGTGGTGCGGGGAGCGCCGCAAGGGTCGGCCTGGCGGCCGGCCCCCGATCAGCGGTTTCGTGACGGTGCGCGGTTATTCGTGATCCGTGCTGTCGCAGAGCGCGATACGCGGGGCCGCTACCTGACCTGTTTCGTGGACGAAGAGGTGGCGGCATGAGTTACGGCGTTTCAGCCGCGTTGCAGGCAGCGGTTTTTCAGCGGCTCTCGGGGGACCGGCGGATCACCGCCCAGGTCGGATCAGCCGTTTTTGACGCGATGCCGGCGGGGGCGGTGCCTCAGACCTATATCACGCTGGGGCCAGAAGAGGTCAGGGACGCGTCCGATACGACCGGCGGCGGCGCCATTCACCGATTTACGGTGTCGGTTGTGTCCGAAGCCGCAGGTTTTGCTGCTGCCAAGGCGTTGGCTGGTGCGGTGAGTGACGTGCTGGACCGAACCCCCTTGACGCTGGATCGAGGACGTTTGGTGGGGCTGTGGTTCGAGCGCGCCTCGGCGCGGCGCACTGGAACTGGTGGAGCAATCCGCCAGATCGACCTGAGATTCCGCGCCCGCGTGGAAGACGATTAAGCAATCAATGGAGAGATGAAATGGGTGCCCAGAACGGCAAGGACCTTTTGGTCAAAGTGGATATGGATGGCGGCGGCCTGTTCGAAACCGTCGCGGGGCTGCGCGCTACGCGGATCAGTTTCAATGCGGAAAGCGTGGATGTGACCAGCCTGGAAAGTCAGGGCGGTTGGCGTGAACTGTTGTCCGGGGCGGGGGTTAAGTCAGCCTCGATCTCGGGCTCGGGCGTGTTCAAGGATGAAGGCACCGACGAGCGTGCGCGTCAGCTGTTCTTTGACGGAGAGACGCCCGGTTTTCAGGTGATCATCCCCGATTTCGGGGTGGTGGAAGGGCCATTTCAGGTGACCGGGCTTGAATATGCGGGCTCGCACAATGGTGAGGCGACCTATGAGATGAGCCTTGCGAGCGCCGGTGCGCTGAGCTTTTCGGCGCTCTGATGGCCAATCCGTGGACGGGTGAGGTGGCGCTGACCATTGATGGGGAGCGGCGAGTACTCAAACTGACATTGGGTGCCTTGGCCGAGTTGGAGCAGGAGCTATCAGTCGGATCCCTGGTGGAACTGGTGCAGCGCTTTGAGGGCGGGTCGTATTCCAGCGGCGATGTTCTGTCGCTGATCGTGGCCGGATTGCGGGGGGGTGGGGCCGATGTAACGCGCTCTGACCTGCTGCATGCCGAGATCGAGGGTGGACCCATGTTTGGCGCAAAGGCGGCTGCCGAGTTGCTGGCGCGGGCATTCATGGTGCCGGGACAGTCATGAACGGGTTCGACTGGCCCGCACTGATGCGGGCAGGGTTTCTGGGGCTGCGTCTGACACCGGATCAGTTCTGGCGTCTGACCCCGGCCGAGCTGCGGATGATGTTGGGACAGGGTGCAGGGATGCCGGCAATGAACCGGGCAGGGCTGGATGCGTTGCTGGCGGCCTATCCGGACAAGCAACAAGGAGAGCATGATGAGCGATCGTGACGGGATTGACGACCTGCAAGAGCGGGGCGAGGCGCTGGGCGACGCGCTGGGTGATGCCGCAGGCATGGCCGCGGTCTTTGACGGGCACATGAAACGGCTAGGCGCTGCGTTTGAGGAAACTGGCAAGGACGTGGCAACGCTGGAGCGGGGGATGTCCAGCGGGCTGCGCAAGGCATTTGACGGCGTGGTGCTGGACGGGATGAATCTGTCCGATGCGCTGGACGTGCTGAAGAACTCGATGATCCGTACGGCCTATTCGGCGGCAATCAAGCCGGTCACGGACCATTTCGGCGGAATGTTGGCGACCGGAATCGGCGGGCTTGTCAAAGGCATATTGCCTTTCGCGGATGGCGGCAGTTTCAGCCAGGGCCGCGTCATGCCCTTTGCCAATGGCGGCGTTGTCAGTGGCCCGACTATGTTTCCGATGCGCGGCGCAACCGGCCTGATGGGCGAGGCAGGTCCCGAGGCGATCATGCCATTGGCGCGCGGTCCTGACGGAAAGCTGGGCGTCCGCAACTCGGGCGGCGGACGCAGCGTGAATGTGGTGATGAACATCACCACGCCCGATGCGCAGGGGTTTCGCCGCAGTCAGGGTCAGATCGCAGCACAGATGAGTCGTGCCCTGAGCCGCGGCAATCGCAACAGATAATCACGGGAGCAGTTGATGAATTTCCACGAGGTGAGATTTCCCGCCAGTCTGAGCTTTGGCTCGGTCGGAGGGCCGGAACGGCGCACAGATATCGTGACACTGGCCAACGGGTTCGAGGAACGCAACACGCCCTGGGCGCATTCGCGTCGCCGGTATGACGCCGGTCTGGGGATGCGGTCGCTGGACGATATCGAGACGTTGATTTCGTTTTTCGAGGCGCGGCAGGGGCAGATGTATGGGTTCCGCTGGAAGGACTGGTCCGATTTCAAATCCAGTGCGGCGTCTCTGGATGTGGGCAGCGGCGATCAGGTTATTGCGCGCGGTGACGGGCAGAGCACCGACTTCCAGCTGATCAAAACTTACACCTCTGGCGGCGTTAGCTATGTTCGCCCGATTGCCAAACCGGTTCTGGGCACAGTGAAAATCGGTCTGGATCAGGACGAACTGCGCGAGGGGGTCGATTTCCAGGTGGAACTGACAACCGGGGTGATCACCCTGGCCTCGGCCCCGGCTGAGCAGGTCGAAATCACGGCCGGCTTCGAGTTTGATGTTCCCGTTCGTTTTGACACGGACAAGGTCCAAACCAGCGTTGCCAGTTTTCAAGCAGGGGATGCCCCGAATGTGCCCGTTGTCGAGGTGCGCGTGTGATGAGCGGGGACAAACAGGGGCTTCTGGATCATCTTCAAACCGGCTTGACCACCACATGCCGCTGTTGGGCGATCACGCGGAACGACGGTCAGGAATTCGGGTTCACCGATCACGACCGCGAACTCTCGTTTGACGGGTTGATCTTTCGCGCCAGCACCGGATTGACCGCAGCGGCGATCGATCAGGCCACGGGCCTGTCGATCGATAACTCCGAAGCGATGGGTGCGCTGTCCGATGCAGCGGTGCGCGAAGAGGATATTGAGGCAGGCCGCTTTGACGGGGCCGAGGTGAGGGCCTGGCTGGTTAACTGGTCCGATACTGAACAGCGTTTGTTGCAATTTCGTGGCTCGATCGGTGAACTGCGCCGGGCCGGAGGGGCGTTTCACGCCGAGTTGCGCGGTCTGACCGACAAGCTGAACCGCCCTCTGGGGCGCATCTATCAAAAACCCTGCACCGCTGTGTTGGGAGATGCAGCTTGTCGGGTCGACACCAGCGCGCAGGGTCTTTCGGTCGAAGCCGAGATTGCCGGTATGGAAAGCGGGGTAAGCCTGCGCCTGCTCGGTGCCGACGCACAAAATGCTGGCTGGTTTGAGCGTGGCAGGCTCGACGTCCTGAGCGGCCCGGCCACCGGTCTTTGGGCGACAATCAAACAAGACCTGCGCAACGCGGACGGGCGTTCTGTTTTGCTTTGGTCCGGTATCGGCGGCGGGCTGGCGGTTGGTGATCGTGTCAGGCTGACCGCTGGCTGCGACAAGCGCATGAATACCTGCCGATACAAATTTGGCAACATCTTGAACTTTCAAGGCTTTCCCGACCTACCCGGCGAAGACTGGGTCATGGCGGTGCCGAAGAAAAAGAACGCCAACAAAGGAGGAAGCCGCCGATGATTGCGCAAAGTCAGAGCATCGTTGATGAGGCGCGCTCGTGGTTGGGGACACCCTATGTGCACCAGGCGTCAGCAAAGGGGGCCGGGGCCGATTGTCTGGGGCTATTGCGCGGCGTCTGGCGCGGCGTCATGGGACGCGAACCCGAGGCCGTGCCGGTCTACAGCATGGACTGGTCGGAACCTCAGGGCGAAGAGCGTATGTGGGATGCGGCACGTCGTCATCTGGTGGAAAAGGATCCGTCGCAGATGTCTGCGGGCGATGTGCTTTTGTTCAGGATGCGCGAGACTGGCGTTGCCAAGCATCTTGGTATTGTCAGCCAGTCCGATCCGGTACCGCGATTCATCCATGCCTATTCCGGTCAGGGCGTTGTGGAAAATGCCCTGAGCGATCCCTGGCGACGTCGCGTGGTCGCTTGCTTTGATTTTCCGCGAAAGGATCGATAATGGCGACTATTCTTCTTTCTGCGGCGGGCGCTGCAATTGGCGGGTCGATCGGTGGCACGGTTGCAGGATTGTCCACCGCTGTCATAGGTCGCGCAGTAGGTGCGACGTTGGGGCGTGTCGTTGACAACCGGTTGATGGGGCAATCCGTCATGGGCGGCGGCAGCGAAGTTGTCGAGACCGGTCGTATGGACCGTTTCCGCCTGACTGAAACCGGCGAAGGTGCCCCGGTCGCGACCGTGTTTGGGCGTATGCGGATCGGCGGGCAGGTCATCTGGGCTTCGGACTTTCTGGAAACCCGCACAACGACGACAACCAGTCAATCCACCGGTGGCGGCAAGGGCTCTCCCAAACCGGCGAAGGTGGAAACCAAGACGCATAGCTATTCCTATTCCGTCTCGCTGGCCATCGCGGTCGGAGTGGGAGTGATCCGCGATATTCCGCGGGTCTGGATCGACGGCGAAGAGGCCGAGCTGAGTTCATTGAACATGCGGTTGTACAACGGGTCGAGCAGCCAGCTGCCCGATCCGTTGATCGAGGCGATAGAGGGCACCGGCAGAGTGCCAGCTTATCGTGGTACGGCCTATGTCGTCATCGAGGATTTGCAACTGGAACCCTATGGCAATCGGGTGCCACAGTTTTCCTTTGAGGTCGTGCGCCACGAACAATCGGATGCGCCCGATTATGGCGGGGCCCTCTCGCGGAACATTCGCGGCGTGGCCTTGATGCCAGGCACCGGCGAATATGCTCTGGCAAAGTCGCAGGTGAACTATACAAAAGGCAAAGGTCGCAGTTGGGCGGCCAATGCAAACTCGAAATCCGGGCGATCGGATCTTGTGCGCTCGATCAAGTCGCTACGGCGCGAGGTTCCGTCGTGCTACGCGACGTCGCTGATCGTGTCGTGGTTCGGTGACGATCTGCGCTGTGGCAGTTGCGATATTCGCCCCAAGGTCGAGCGTAAGAATGTAGATGGGGACAAGATGCCCTGGACCGCATCCGGTCTGACCAAATCTTCGGCGCAGGCGGTCAAACAGGTCAACGGACGCCCGATCTATGGCGGTACGCCAGCAGATGCGTCGGTGGTCGAGGCGATCCGGCATCTCAAGGCCGCCCGTCAGGACGTAATGTTCTATCCGTTCATTCTGATGGATCAGATGAAGGGCAATTCGCTGCCCGACCCGTGGTCGGGAGCTGGACAGCAAGCGCATCTGCCCTGGAGGGGGCGGATCACGTTGAGCAAAGCGCCTGGACAGGCGGGCTCACCAGACGGCACGGCGGCGGCGGATGCTCAGGTGGCGGCGTTCTTTGGTCAGGCCCGCGCGTCCGACTTCTCGGTCGGCAATGGCGAATTAACTTATGATGGACCAAATGAATGGGGTCTGCGCCGGTTCATTCTGCACTATGCCGCCTTGTGCAAGGCCGCCGGTGGTGTGGCGTCATTTTGCATTGGGTCTGAAATGCGGGGTCTGACACAGATCCGTGGAGCGTCGGGGTTTCCGGCAGTCTCTCAATTCCGGTCGTTGGCCGCCGAGGCGCGCAAAATCTTGGGGTCGGGCACAAAGATCGGCTATGCGGCCGACTGGACCGAGTATTTCGGGTATCAACCGCAGGACGGAAGCGGAGACAGGTACTTTCACCTTGACCCGCTATGGGCCGACAAAAACATCGATTTTGTGGGCATCGACAATTACATGCCTTTGTCCGACTGGCGCGATGGCAATAGGCATCTGGACGCTCAAAGCGCGAACTCAATCTACGATCTGGACTATCTGCGCAGCAATATCGAAGGCGGTGAGGGGTACGCCTGGTACTACGCTTCCCCCGAGGAGGCCGAAGCACAGATCCGGACCCCGATTGAGGATGGCGACCATGATGAGCCTTGGGTCTGGCGCTACAAGGATATCCGGGGCTGGTGGGCCAATCGCCATCACGAACGTATTGGTGGTGTCAGGCAGGCCGCGCCAACCTCCTGGGTGCCGGGATCGAAGCCGATCTGGTTCACGGAACTGGGGTGCGCAGCAATCGACAAGGGAACCAACCAGCCGAACAAATTTCTGGACCCGAAATCGTCCGAGTCGAAACTGCCCAAATATTCCAACGGGCAGCGAGATGATTTCATACAGGTCCAGTACCTCAAGGCGATGTTGGGCTACTGGTCCGATCCGCAGAACAATCCTGTTTCGGAAATCTACGGCGGCCCGATGATCGATATGGCCAACGCCTATGTCTGGGCGTGGGACGCGCGACCGTATCCAACCTTTCCAAACCTGCGGTCCCAATGGTCTGATGGGGCAAACTATGCCCGGGGTCACTGGCTGAACGGGCGGTCTGGCTCGCGGACACTCGCGTCGGTCGTGACCGAGATCTGTCTGCGTGCCGGTGTCACCGAGATTGACGTGTCTGCGCTTTACGGAGTGGTGCGCGGCTACGCGATCGAAGACGTCATGGATGCGCGCCAGGCGTTGCAACCCCTGATGCTTCGCTATGGGTTCGATGCAATCGAACGGGATGGCAAACTGGTGTTCCGCACTCGGGATGGCCGCAGACCTGTCGAGGTAGACCCGGACAGAATCGCCATCACCTCGGACATTGACGGACCGGTCGAGTACCGCCGCGAAGCGGAAGCCGAGATGACCGGTCGCGCCCGATTGCGCTTTGTTCAGTCCGATGCCGACCATGACATCATCGCAGAAGAGGCGGTGTTGCCCGATGACCGGACTCACGCGGTTTCGGTCAGTGAAATGCCGCTGTCGATGACGCGCGCCGAGGGCCGTCAGACGGTCGAACGCTGGTTGAGCGAGTCTCGGGTGTCGCGCGAAAGTGCACGCTTTGGTCTGCCGCCATCCATGTTGCATCTGGGGGCGGGCGATGTGGTTCGCCTGACAGGTGAAAACCAGATCAATGGTGCGCAGTTCAGGATCGACCGGATGGAGCAGGCCGAATTGCAGCTTGCCGATGCCGTTCGGATCGAGCCGGGCGTCTATGCCCCTGCCGAGATCGAGGATGACGGCGTTACAGCCAAGCCCAATGTCGCTCCGGTGCCCGTTCTGCCCATGTTCATGGATCTGCCCCTGGTTACCGGGGCCGAGTCCGCGCATGCGCCTTACATAGCGGTATCTGCTGACCCCTGGCCGGGAAACGTGGCGGTCTATGCGGCGGCGCAGGATGAGGATTATGGCTTGCGTCAGGTGATCACGGACACATCAGTTATCGGGTTTACCGAGACGCCGCTTTGGCGCGCCAGTACAGGCGTTTGGGACGAAGGCGCGCCGCTGCGTGTGAATCTGATCCACGGGTTGCTGGAATCCCGGCCTCGGTCTGCCTTGCTGAACGGTGCCAATCTGGCGGCAATCGGCGACGGAACCTCGGGGAATTGGGAGGTGTTCCAGTTCGCAAATGCCGAATTGACCGAAGCAGGCATTTACACGCTGTCAGGTCGCTTGCGCGGCCAGTTGGGCACCGACAGCCTGATGCCCGAAGTTTGGTCCGAAGGTTCAACCTTCGTATTGCTGGACGATCGGGTATCGCAGTTGAACCTTCTGCGCAGCGAACGGCGTGTGTCCAAGCACTATCGCATTGGCCCGGCAACACGCGGATATGACGACCCATCTTATGTGCATCAGATAGAGGCATTCGATGGCAATGGCCTTCGACCCTATGCCCCGGTTCATCTGCATGTCGCCAGCAGCGCTGGCGCGGATCTGATTACCTGGGTGCGGCGCACCCGGATCGATGGCGACGACTGGAGCGGCCTGGACGTCCCGCTGGGCGAGGAAAGCGAAACTTACCTTGTTCGTGTTCGCGTAGGTGGCGACATTCAGCGTGAGGAGGTCACAGCGGTTCCAAACTGGACGTATTCTGCGGCCATGAAAACAGCGGATGGCGTTAGCGGGCCCTACACGATTGAGGTCGCTCAGGTCTCGGCAATCTATGGTCCCGGGGTGTTTGCCAACGTGGTCGTGGGCTAAACCGGGATGCGACCGGTTTTGCACGGCGATGTAAGTTCTGCGGCGCGCGCCTTACTGGCAGTGCCGCGGGCGGCAAGGCCATCCCTGTGCGCGCGGATGCTGGTCGAGGCCGAACTGGCGCATCAACATGTGTCCAGAACAGGCCTGCTGCACCCGGTGCACGGAAACGGCTCGTTGATGGCGACGGCGCGTAATCGCCCCTTGGTGAATGAGCCAAGTTTTGATGACATTCAATATTGCGAGTGTTTTGAAATGGTTCTGCATCAACTGACCCGATTTCAAGTCAGCCGGATGCGCAGCTAACGCATTTGGTGGCGGCCAGATCCAGCTTCAGTCGTCCCCGGGCGACCGGCTCGCCGCAATCTTCGCAATAGCCGTACTCGCCCTCGCTCATGCGGGCGAGCGCGGCACCAAGACGACGCGCTTCAAGATCCCGCCGTGCCTGCTGGGCCTTGGCCATCGCCTGATTTTGCAAAGCATCCATCCGGCTTAGCCGCCCAACGGATTGCTGGTCCAACTCGACCACCGATTGCGCCGCTTGCCCCGATGCCGAGGCGTCTTCGATAGCGGTCAGGCGTTCCCGGATCAAACGTTCAAAATATTGCAGATCAGCGTCGTTCATTTTTTGTTGCAATCTTCATCAAGGGTTTGCGTTTGGCCATTTTGGACTTAAGTGGCTATTCTAGGCGCAGCAAAGGATGAAAAGCCATGTTTGAAACGCGCAGCCAAGTGACACCTGTGGACCCGGTCTGGGATCGCATCACCTCTGAGGCCCACGCGGCCGTCGAGAAAGAGCCGCTGATGGGCGGGTTGGTGCATGCTTGTATCCTGCATCACCGCAGCCTTGAGAGGGCGCTGTCCTATCGTATCTCGGCCAAGCTGTGTTCGAACGAGATGTCGATGATGGTGCTGCGAGAGATCGTGGACGAGGCCTATGCCGACGACAAGGCGCTGCTCGAAGCCGCGCGCGCCGACCTGATGGCCGTCTATGAGCGCGATCCGGCGTGCCACCGTTTGTTACAGCCGATCCTGTATTTCAAGGGTTACCAAGCGATGCAGGCCTACCGTGTGGCCCATTGGCTTTGGAAGAAGGGACGGCATGATCTGGCCTATTTCTTCCAAATGCGGTCCTCCGAGATTTTCGGGATCGATATCCATCCCGCCGCCCGGATCGGCAAGGGTATCATGATCGACCATGCCCATTCCATCGTGATTGGTGAGACGGCTGTTGTGGGCGACAATGTCTCGATGCTGCATTCGGTAACGCTGGGCGGGACCGGCAAGGAAGAAGAGCAGCGCCATCCAACCATCGGAGATGGCGTTCTTATCGGTGCCGGTGCCAAGGTACTGGGCAATATCGAGGTTGGTCATTGCAGCCGCATCGCGGCGGGCTCGGTGGTTTTGCAGGAAGTGCCTGCTTGCACGACGGTTGCCGGTATTCCCGCCAAGATCGTTGGCGAAGCCGGGTGTGACCAACCATCAATCTCGATGGATCATATGCTGGGCAAAGACCAGTAAGTCGAATTGAATAAACAAAAAAGGCCGCCTTGTTCTTCAAGGCGGCCTTTTTTCGTGCAAGGTCAGAGTGGTTTAAGCCAACATGACCATTGGGTTCTCTAGATTGTCGACGATGGCTTGCAGAAGCTGCGCCCCAAGTGCCCCATCGATGACCCGGTGATCAACCGACATGGTGACAGACATCACTGTGGCGACCGTCAATTCTCCGTCGTCGCCGACAACTGGTTTTTTCAGACCCGTTCCAACGGCAAGAATACCGGCATGCGGTGGGTTCACAATGGCGTCGAAATTGTCGATGCCGAACATGCCGAGGTTTGAGACCGCAAAGGTGCCGCCCTGATATTCATGCGGAGCCAGCTTGCGGTCGCGGGCACGACCGGCGAGGTCTTTCATCTCGGTCGACAGTGCGGACAACGACTTGGTTTCTGCATCCTGCAGGACCGGCGTGAACAGGCCGCCTTCGATTGCGACCGCAACGGCCACGTCCGATGGTTTCAGTTGCAGCACCCGATCACCTGCCCAGACGGCATTGCATTCCGGAACCTGTTGCAGCGCATTGGCGACCGCCTTGATGATGAAGTCGTTGACGCTGAGCTTGACGCCACGGCCTTCCAACTGCTTGTTCAACTGGCTGCGGAACTTGAGCAGCGCGTCCAGTTTGATATCGCGGCGCAGATAGAAATGCGGGATGGTCTGCTTGGCTTCGCTGAGGCGTGCGGCAATGGTCTTGCGCATACCGTCGAGCTTGATCTCTTCGTAGGCGCGACCTTCGTACATTTTCGCCACGGCGTCCGCCGATGGACCGGCGGGCGCAGGTGCGGATGGTGCAGCGGCAGCGGCCGGAGCAGGCGCAGGTGCCGTTGCGGTTGCGCCTTCGACATCTGCCTTGACGATCCGACCGTGAGGGCCAGAGCCAGCGATCTGCGTCAGGTCCAGACCTTTTTGGGCTGCGATACGACGGGCCAGAGGCGAAGCAAAGATGCGACCGCCATCAGCCTTGGCCGGAGCTGCCGGGGCAGGGGCGGGCGCCTCGGGTGCCGCAGGCGCGGCAGCCTCGTTGCCCGCGGCGGCGGGCGCCGCCTCGGGAACTTTGGCTGGTGTTGCCGAGATGTCATCGGCGCTTTCGCCATCTTCCAGCAGAATCGCGATTGCGGTGTTGACCTTGACCCCTTCGGTGCCTTCCGGGATCAGAATTTTGCCAACGGTGCCTTCGTCGACGGCCTCGAATTCCATCGTGGCCTTGTCGGTTTCAATCTCAGCCAGCAGGTCGCCCGAGGCGACTGTGTCGCCCTCTTTGACCAGCCATTTTGCAAGTGTGCCTTCCTCCATCGTCGGGGACAGGGCGGGCATCAGGATTTCGGTGGGCATTTCAGCGCTCCTCAATCAGAGTAATTTGGTCAAAGGGCGCCTTGGGGCGCCCGGTGCCGCGTGCGAGTTTCGCAATCGCAGCCTCGATTTTCTCTTTGTTCTCAGCCAACCAAACATAGGCTGTCTGGTGAGAGGGCCGCGCGCCGATCAACCGCATATCCGCCGCCAGCCGCTCGGGCACAAGCGCCCGCACAGTACGATTATCGAGGTCAATCTCGACGCGGTAGCATTCGGTTGCTGGATCGCGGCCCCTGATCTCCATTACCGGTAGGTCACCTGTTTCACGGCCGCGATCACCTCATCGGTGGTGACAAGCGCCAGTTTTTCCAGGTTCGCGGCGTAGGGCATCGGAACATCCTTTCCGGTGCAGTTGATGACGGGCGCGTCGAGATAGTCGAACGCCTCCTGCATCACCACGGATGAGATGTAGCTGCCGACCGAGCCCTGCGGCCAGCCCTCTTCAACGGTCACCAGGCGGTTGGTTTTCATCACCGAGTTGATGATCGCGCCGGTGTCCATCGGGCGGATTGTGCGCAGGTCGATAACCTCGGCATTGATGCCGTCCTCGGCCAGCTTGTCGGCGGCTTCCAGCGCGAACTGCATGCCGATGCCAAAGCTGACAATTGTCACATCCGAGCCTTCGCGCCAGATGCGGGCTTTGCCCAGCGGGATGGTCAGATCATCCACCTGTGGCACGTCGAA
This sequence comes from Ruegeria sp. AM4, assembly GCF_056540665.1. Taxonomy (NCBI): domain Bacteria; kingdom Pseudomonadati; phylum Pseudomonadota; class Alphaproteobacteria; order Rhodobacterales; family Roseobacteraceae; genus Ruegeria; species Ruegeria sp. AM4. The sequence continues at coordinate 170,899 of NZ_JBQFXD010000001.1, forward strand.
GGAACGACCGTAGAGGATTTCGTTTTCCAGGAAGATCACCGGGTTGGGGTCGCGGATCGCCGATTTCAATAGGCCTTTGGCGTCGGCGGCCGAGTAGGGCATGACGACTTTCAGACCGGGGACCTGCATGTACCACGCGGCGTAATCCTGGCTGTGCTGCGCGGCCACGCGGGCGGCGGCACCGTTGGGGCCACGGAACACGATGGGACAGCCCATCTGACCGCCGGACATATAGAGCGTCTTGGCGGCCGAGTTGATGATCTGGTCAATCGCCTGCATGGCGAAGTTGAAGGTCATGAACTCGACAATCGGTCTCAGGCCGCCAAAAGCGGAACCAACCGCAATGCCGGCAAAGCCGTGTTCGGTGATAGGCGTATCGATCACGCGTTTGGCGCCGAATTCATCCAGCAAACCTTGCGAGATTTTATAGGCGCCCTGATACTCGGCGACTTCTTCGCCCATCAGATAGACGTCTTCATCACCGCGCATTTCTTCGGCCATGGCATCGCGCAGGGCTTCGCGGACGGTTTCGGATTTCATTTCCGCATCTGCGGGCCAATCGGGCGACAGGTCGACGACCGGAGCAGCCGGTGCAGCGGCAGAAGCGAGGGCCTCAACCGCCGCGGGGGCGGCCTCGGCCACCGCTGCGGCTGCGGGCGCAGCCGCGGGCAGGGCGGAGGCGTCTTCGCCTTCTTCGACCAGAATTGCGATGGGCGTGTTGACCTTAACCCCTTCGGTGCCTTCACCGATCAGGATCTTGCCGACGATGCCTTCGTCGACAGCTTCAAACTCCATCGTCGCCTTGTCGGTTTCGATTTCGGCCATGATGTCGCCGGAGCTTACGGTGTCGCCTTCCTTGACCAGCCATTTGGCCAGCGTGCCCTCTTCCATCGTGGGCGAAAGGGCGGGCATGAGAATTTCGGTTGCCATGTCTTAATCGTCCTCTCAGGCGTAAATGTCGGTCCAGAGCTCTTCGACGGAAGGCTCGGGGCTTTCTTTCGAGAATTCGGCGGCTTGGTTCACGATCTCTTTGATTTCCTTGTCGATCGCTTTCAGGTCATCTTCCGAGGCATGTTTGCCGCTGAGCAGCAGTTCGCGCACATGCTCGATCGGGTCGCTTTGTTCGCGAACCTTCTGAACCTCTTCGCGCGTACGGTATTTGGCCGGGTCAGACATCGAGTGACCGCGATACCGGTAGGTCTTGACCTCTAGGATGTAGGGACCCTTGCCCGCGCGGCAGTGGGCAACAGCCTTTTCTCCGGCTTCCTTGACCGCCAGCACATCCATGCCGTTGACGATCTCGCCTGGGATGCCGAAAGCTTCACCGCGATGGTAGATATCCTTGGTCGAGGTCGAGCGCGCCTGCGCGGTGCCCATGGCGTACTGGTTGTTTTCGATCACGAAGACCACCGGCAGGTTCCAGATAGCAGCCATATTGAAGGTCTCATAGACCTGACCCTGGTTGGCTGCGCCGTCACCAAAATAGGTAAATGTCACGCGGCCGTTTTCCTTGTACTTGTCGGCAAAGGCCAGCCCGGCACCCAGCGGCACCTGCGCGCCGACGATGCCGTGACCGCCGTAGAAGTGCTTTTCTTTCGAGAACATGTGCATCGAGCCGCCCTTACCTTTGGACAGCCCTCCGATCCGGCCCGTCAGTTCGGCCATCACACCGCCCGGGTCCATGCCGCAGGCCAGCATATGGCCGTGATCGCGATAGGAGGTTATCCGCTTGTCGCCGTCCTCGGCGGCTGCTTCGAGGCCCACAACAACAGCCTCCTGTCCGATATAGAGGTGGCAGAACCCGCCGATCAGACCCATGCCGTAAAGTTGGCCAGCCTTTTCTTCGAATCGGCGGATCAGCAGCATCTCGCGGTAATAGGTGGTAAGTTCTTCCGCAGAAACGTTTGGTTTCTTTGTGGTTTTTCGCGCAGCCATTGTGGCGACCTCCCCCTTTCGGCAAGATAGTTTAGCGTTAAACTATCTCTTAAAGCATTTCGCGCGATCTGGCGAGTGCTAATGTGACGCGGGGGCAGGGCACGCGGAAATTGATTGATTTGGGGATTGGTACCGCGAAACTGGGCGGTGTTTTGCGGATCGCAGATTTACTGAATGACGATCTCGTCCGCGCGGATCATACCCAGAACCGAGCGTGCCTGCTGATCCAGCAGGTCGAGATCCAGATAGGTATCGGAAAGGCGGCGCGTCAGGTTTTCCATTTTGGCGATTTCTGCGTCAAGCGCCGCCAGATCGCGTGACAGAGCATCCCGTTCCGCCGCGATCTCGACCCTGCGGAAAAGACCATAGTCGCCCTGCACGGCGGCAAAGGTGAAATAGACACCCAGCATGAACGCCACCATGAAGAAAGCAACTGAGCCCAGACCGGGCCGATGGGAACGGGACACTCTGTTTACCGCCGTATGAAACTTGCCTCAAAAACGTGCCCTTTTCGGGCATCTCACGGCACTATGTCACAGGTGATTCGGGATGTGAATCCCCTGATTCGCAAAATCGCCTTGGTGAGTCCGAAAAATTACAACGACTTACCGCAGGGGTTCTTACTGCTCTAACGCGGCAACGCCGGGCAGGGTTTTGCCTTCCATCCATTCAAGGAACGCACCTCCTGCGGTCGAGATATACGAGAAATCATGCGCCGCGCCCGAGGCATTCAACGCCGCAACCGTATCGCCACCGCCTGCGACAGAAATCAGTTGACCAGACCGCGTCAGAGCTGCCGCTTTCATCGCTGCAGCATTGGTTGCCGCGTCGAATGGTTCCAGTTCGAACGCGCCCAGCGGTCCGTTCCAGATCAAGGTCTGGCTTTTTGCAAAGACCTCCGAAATTGTGTCCACACTCTTGGGGCCGGCGTCCAGGATCATGGCGTTGTCGGGGCATTGATCCGAAGGCAGAACCTGGCTCGGTGCGCGCGCTTCAAACTTTTCGGCGACGACAATGTCGGTTGGCAGTACGATTTTGCAACCGGTGCCATCTGCCTTTGCAAGAATGTCCGAGGCGGTGTCCTTCATTTCACGTTCGGCCAGTGACTTGCCCACACCGATCCCTTTGGCCACCAGAAACGTGTTGGCCATTCCGCCGCCGATCACAAGGTAGTCGACTTTTTCGATCAGATTGCCCAACAGCTCGAGCTTGGTCGAAACCTTTGCGCCCCCGACCACTGCGGTCACCGGACGTTTCGGCGCGCCCAATGCGCCTTCCAGCGCCTCTAGTTCCGCCTGCATCAAGCGACCCGCGCAAGAGGGCAGCAATCGCGCGATCGCCTCGGTCGAGCTGTGGGCGCGGTGCGCTGCCGAAAACGCGTCGTTGCAATAGACCTCGCCCAGTTTCGCCATGCCGACTGCAAGGTCCGCGTCGTTCATGGTTTCGCCTGCGTGGAACCGTGTATTCTCAAGCAACAGAACCTGACCGGGCTGTAGTGTCTCCGCCGCCAGTTCAGCCTCGCTGCCGACGCAATCCGCGGCAAACAGAACTTCGGCGTCAAAAGCGGCTTCCAGTGTGGGGACCAATTGTTTCAGCGAAAGGTTCTCGCGGCGTTCACCACCCGGGCGACCGAAATGCGCGAGCAGGATGGGCTTGCCGCCTGCATCCAGGATATCGCGCACCGTGGGCGCAATCCGCTGAATGCGGGTGGCGTCGGTGACGACACCATCGACGACGGGCACGTTGATGTCGACGCGCACCAATACACGTTTTCCGTTCAGGTCCATGTCGTTCAGCGTTTTCCAGCCCATCGTGCGATCCTCTTAGCGTAAACTCGGTTTAGGCGGTTCTTTTCCTGCATTTTGCCCTCAGGTCAATGCGTCACTTGGCATTCGCGCGCCCGCGTCTTAGGTATTTGCGCAAGTTAACACGACAGGAGGGCCTCATGGCCGAAATCAAAGACCCAGAAAACACCATCATCATCGAGTTGAAGGACGGCAATGTCGTCATCGAACTGCTGCCCGATGTGGCCCCTCAGCACTCGGCCCGGATGAAGGATCTGGCGCGCGGTGGTGAATATGACAACGTGGCCTTTCACCGTGTGATCGACGGCTTCATGGCGCAGACCGGGGACGTGCAGCACGGCGATATGGAAGACGGGTTCAACCTGCGTATGGCGGGCACTGGCGGTTCGTCGCTGCCGAACGTTCCGGCCGAGTTTTCGAAATTGCCGCATGATCGTGGCACGCTGGGCGCGGCGCGGTCGGCGAACCCGGATTCGGCCAATTCGCAGTTCTTCATCAACTTCAAGGACAACCACTTCCTGAACGGCCAGTACACCGTGTATGGCCGCGTCATCGACGGGATGGAGCATGTGGACGCCATTGTTCGCGGTGAGCCGCCAGAAACCCCCGATCGCATGATCAGCGTCAAGGTGGCTGCCGATGCATAAGCTGGCTGCTGCATTCGTTTTGCTGGCAAGCCCTGCGCTTGCAACGGGCTTGGAGATCGAGATCGAAGGTGAGGGGGCGAATGGCACCGTCACCGTTGACTTGTTCGAAGATGTCGCCCCCAAGCATGTCGAGCAGATCACCGCTCTGGCTGCCGAGGGCAAATATGACGGCGTCGTGTTTCATCGTGTGATCGATGGCTTCATGGCGCAGACCGGCGATGTGGAACATGGCCGTCTGGGTGGAAACCTCGGTCGCGCCGGAACCGGTGGTTCGGATCGCCCCGACCTGCCTGCCGAGTTCTCGGACGTCAATTTTGACCGTGGGGTTGTCGGTATGGCGCGGGCTCAGGATCCCAACAGCGCAAACTCGCAGTTCTTCATCATGTTCGAGCCGGGTCCATTTCTGAATGGTCAGTACACCGTTGTCGGCCAGGTGACCGGCGGCATGGACGTCGTTGACGCGATCAAGCGCGGCGAGGGCCAGAATGGGGCCGTGATCGGTCAACCGGATGCGATGAAAAAGGTCACTGTGACCGAATAGGTTTATACCCGGCGCCGGTTTCGGCGCCGGGATCGTCCGACGGATCAGTCGTCGGGGCTTAGAACTTTCCAGATAATCGCACCGATGGCGCCACCGATCAGGGGTGCGACCCAGAACAGCCAAAGCTGCGCCAGCGCCGGACCATCCGCAAACAACGCAACGCCGGTCGAACGCGCCGGGTTGACCGAGGTGTTTGTCACCGGGATCGAAATCAGGTGGATCAGGGTCAGCGCAAGTCCGATTGCGATGGGGGCAAATCCGGCAGGGGCTCCATCAGAGGTGGCTCCAAGTATGATCAGGATGAAGAACGCGGTCAGGACAATTTCGATAATCAAGGCCGACATCAGCGAATAACCTTCGGGCGACGCCTCGCCATAGCCGTTCGAGGCGAACCCGCCGACGCCTTCAAATCCCGGCGCACCGCTGACGATCAGGTATAGCACCAGCGCTGCGGCAATCGCGCCAACAACCTGAGCGGCCCAATAGGGCAGCAGGTCTTTGGCCTCGAAACGCCCGCCGATCATCAGGCCCAGACTTACCGCCGGATTAAAATGCCCGCCCGAGATATGGCCGACCGTATAGGCCATGGTCAAAACGGTGAGGCCAAAGGCGAATGAGACACCCAGCCAGCCGATGCCCACGTCCGCGACGCCCGCTGCAAGAACGGCGCTGCCACATCCGCCCAGTACCAGCCAGAATGTACCGAAGAATTCGGCCATGAGTTTTGATGACATGAAAAGTCCTCCACAAAACAATGGTTTTTAGGTTAATTCAAAAAGTGCGTTTTGTGAAACTGTGGGCACGGGGAATTTTTTCGTCAGTGTATCTGCGCCCGGTAATGCGGTCGCGGTATAGGTGCGAACCCTGAATGGGACACCGAAATAAAGGGCAGAGATTTTACATACAGTACTCGGACAGCGGAGGGCATCAATGCCGTTGCCCTGACGACGCGGATCGGTTTTTTCTGGGTTTGATTGTACAAGTCGCGTTACCCGTCGCGCCCTGGCTCGTTCGGGTCGCTTGAAAACAGAGCGATCTTGTTGCCCTGCGGGTCGCGCAGGTAGCCGACATAGAATTTCGGTCCATATGCGGCGCGAAAACCGGGCTGACCTTCGTCAGAACCGCCCGCCGCAAGTGCGGCTGCATGCAGGTCGCGCACCTGCTGTTGGTTACGCGCCTCAAAGGCAACCATCGAGCCATTCCCGGCAGATGCCGGGCGACCATCAAAGGTTGGCTTGACGTAGAAATCGGGCAAAGCCACAGACAGACCCGTTTCCATCGGCAGCGCATAGCTCAGACCCTCAGGGCCCTCTTCAAGCCCGTAACCAAGGGCGGGCAGGAAGGCCGCGTAAAACCGCTTTGACCGCGCGATGTCGTCCGCACCAACAGTGACGTAGGCAATCATCCTATCAGTTTCCTTTCTGGCGCGTGGGCTTCACAGGGTTTGCACCCATTACATCGGCCCGATCCACAAACCGACCAAAATTAACCTCCGGTAAATCGGTCGCCGGCGCAAGTGTGGTGACAGCGGGTCGGGTCAAGTCGACAGCGATGCGACGACATCATCTGTTTCCGGTCGACGCCGCGATTGTCGGGGCAATTGGATCACGAGGGACCGACCTGTCGGGCAGGATTGCGCATGTGCGGTCTTTAGCGCGCCCGAGGTCAACGCCTCTTCGAGCAGACACAAATGCCCCATCAACACGCCTGCACCGGCTTTGGCCTCTTCCACGGCCAGACTGTAAAGCGAAAACTGAGGGCCATTCTTGTCGTCGGGCAAACGCGTTTCAGTCGCTTTGGACCACAAGGTCCAATCATCATTCCACACCTGATCGTGCAACAGCGGAACCGTTTGAAAGCCGCTTGTGCGCCGTACTTGCTGCAAAAGCATGGGCGCACAAACCGGGATAATTTCGTCCGCGCAGACGGCAACCTGATCCGGGGACCCGTTCGGAACGGCAAAGAAGACCGACAGATCGAACAGTTCTCGCGACAGGCTGGGCGGGGTCTCCATCGCGGTGACCGAGAAATTGATGTTCGGAAACTGCGCCCTGATCCGTCGCAGCCGTTGCGGCAGCCAAAGCTGGGCGATGGCGGGCAGGGCGGCGATATGGAAATCGGCATTGGGCCTGAGGTTGCGCAAGGCCCGGGCTGCGTCGGCCAACTGGTCAAAGGCCAAAGTGAACCCTGCAACAAGCGACCGGCCTTCGGGCGTGAGGTCTACCCCTTGAGCGTTCCGGCGAAACAGCGGCGCACCGGCCCAGCCTTCCAGTGCCTTGATATGCTGCGAAATCGCGCCGGGCGTGACGCTCAATTCTTCTGCCGCGGCGACAAAGCTGACATGTCGCGCCGCAGCCTCAAAGGCGCGCATCGCGTTCAGGGGCGGACCCTTGGGGCGTTTCGGGGCGACGCTCATTCTCTTAGCCTTAGTTTTTCTACGCCAAGAAATAGCAATTCTGCTTTGCGATGTCACGCCGCAGCGGTCACACTCGGCTCAAACAGGAGAATGTCAGATGACACTAGCACAAAGAGACTGGGTGCCAGCCCTCAGTGAAACCTTGGTTCAAAAGACCGCGCATCAGACCGCATCGGCGTCTTCGGACGATCTTTTGGCGCGGATCGAGCGCCTGGCTGAAGAAAACCGTCAGATTCACGAGAAAGAGTGTTTCAACCTCAACCCGGCCACAAACGTGATGAACCCCAGGGCCGAGGCGCTGTTGTCCTCGGGTATCGGGTCCAGACCGTCGCTGGGCTATCCGGGTGACAAATACGAAATGGGATTGGAGGCGATCGAACAGATCGAAATCATCGCCGCCGAACTGTGCGCGCAAGTGTTTGACGCCCGCTTCGCCGAGGTGCGGGTGCCATCGGGCGCAATCGCCAACCTGTATGGCTTTATGGCAACCTGCAAAGCGGGCGATACGATCATTGCACCGCCTGCGTCGATTGGTGGGCATGTGACGCATCATCTGGCTGGTTGCGCCGGGCTTTTTGGCCTTCGCACGCTCGAAGCGCTGGTGAACGCGGATGGGTACACCGTTGATCTCGACCAACTACGCGACTTGGCCAGGGCCGAGAACCCCAAGCTGATCACGATTGGCGGCAGTTTGAACCTGTTCGAACACCCAGTGGCCGAGGTGCGATCCATCGCGGATGAGGTCGGCGCAAAGGTCATGTTCGATGCCGCCCACCAATGCGGCATCATCGCAGGTCGTGCATGGTCCAATCCCTTGCAAGAGGGCGCGCATTTCATGACCATGAGCACCTATAAGAGCCTCGGAGGCCCGGCTGGAGGTTTGATCGTTTCCAACGACGCCGATATTGCGCAGGCGCTGGATGCCATTGCCTTTCCGGGAATGACGGCCAATTTCGACGCCGCCAAAACCGCCGCGCTTGCGGTTACAATGCTGGATTGGAAGGATCATGGGGCGGACTATGCGTCTGAGATGATTGCCATGTCCCAAGCCTTGGCAAAGGCTTTGGATGGCGGTGGCGTTCCGGTCTTTGCCGGTACAGACGGCTTTACCAACTCGCATCAGTTTGCCGTTCTTGCAGCCCCCTTTGGCGGCGGGCAGGCGGCCTCGAAACTGCTGCGTCAAAGCGGTTTCCTTGCCTGCGGAATTGGTTTGCCCGTTGATCCGGTCAAAGGCGATATGAACGGTCTTAGGATCGGCACACCGGAATTGGTTCGTTGGGGCATGACCTCTGATCACGCCGCGCGGTTGGCCGACCTGATCACGCGCGGTCTGAGCGGTGAACAAATTCTACCCGAGGTCTCGGCCTGGCGTGGTGAATTCGACCGCCTGCATTTTGTGAACTAAGCTAAGTTCCGCTCTGACGCCCGACCTACAACGAACAACGCCGCAGGAAGACCTGCGGCGTTCAAAGATATCCGTGCTGGATCGGCAGTGGTTACTGCTTGACCTCTGCCGCCGGGTTGGCACCCGACTTAGCGCTGCGGCCGGGGTTCAGCGGGTCGTCCTGACGCTGGACCGAGCCCTCGAAATGCGCACCGCTTTCGATCGCGATGGTCTTATGGATGATGTCCCCTTCGACGCGCGCGGTCGAGGTCAGGCGCACCTTCAGGCCCCGCACACGGCCAACGATTCGGCCATTGATCACGACGTCATCGGCAGTGACTTCACCCTTGATGGTGGCGGTTTCACCGATGGTCAGCAGATGCGCACGGATGTCACCTTCGACGGTGCCTTCAACCTGAATATCGCCCGAGGTCTTGAGGTTGCCTGTGATGTGCAGATCCGACGACAGAACCGATGCCGGCGGCTTGGGCTTGGGTGCCGTGCTTGCCTTGGTTTCAGTCGGTGCCGGGGATGCCGGAGTTGCCGGTGCAGCCGGCTTTGTTGCCTCAGCCTCTTTGGATCCGGGCTCGTTGATTTTGCTCTTAGAAAACATTTCTCGCAGCCTTGATATAGGTCATAGGGTTCACGGGTTTACCATTCACGCGTACTTCGTAGTGCAGATGCGTTCCGGTGGACCGTCCGGTGCTACCCATATCAGCAATATGATCCCCGCGCGAGACCCTTTGACCGACCTTTACGCGGATCTTCGTGTTATGAGCGTAAAGTGTCTCAATCCCGAAGGCGTGCTTGATTTTCACCAGCCGACCAAAGCCCGATTGCCAGCCCGCATGGGTCACGACTCCGTCCGCTGTGGCAAAGATGTCGGTGCCGGGGGCGCCAGCGAAATCGGCACCGTTATGCATGCGACGACCACCGGTTTTGGGGTCGCGACGCGTACCATATCCACTGGTATAGCGAACGGCGGCATTTACAGGGCTGGCGAAGGGGGCCTTTTCGGCCGCAATGCGATACAGGTTCAGCTGGTCCATCTGTTCCAGCAGGACATTGGCGCGGATCTGGTCGGGGGTCAGTTCCTCACCGCGCGTGCTGAAGGATAAAGGGGTCAGCGGACCGCCCATACCGCTATATCCGCGCCGAACCTCGTCGAGGATACGATCTGTGGGCATGCCCGCCTTGCGGAACATCTTGTCCAGCGGCTCGACCGAGATCACCATCGCTTCTTCAAGCTGACGGAAAATCTCGTCGCTGCGTTCCTGCATCAGGCGGATTTCCAGCTCAAGCTCGTCGCGCTGGTCCAGCGCGCCCTGTGCATCGGCGGCGATCTGATCGCGCTGTTGCGCTGTGCGGGTCAACGCATCGGTCATGAACGCCATTTGCGCCGGGTTGGCGGATGCCATCATGTAAGGGGCATCGCCGTCCGTGGTTGCCTGCAACTCTGCCAATTCGGTCTTGGCCGCCTCGCGTTGCTTCATGGTCGCGCGCAAAGTCGTCTGAATGACCTCGATCCCGGTTTCCAGCTCGTGTCGGCGGTTCTCGGATTTCAGCAGTTCCGATTGCATCGCCGAAACCTGTTCAAGCGCCGCATTGAACCGCTCATGGGCGGCCATCGCCTCTGCAGCGCGCGCGTCGCGTTCGGCGGACAGGATGTTCAGCCGTTCCTGATAGGTCGCCTGATCCCGTTTTGCCTGTTCGCGGAAGTTGCCTGACCCGATGCTGTCCATCAGCAGGATCGCCGTGGCAACGGCTGTCCAGCCGACCATGACGGCGACGCCAGCAACCGCTGCGACCTGAGTTTCGGAACTCAGTCGGATGTACCGTGTATCGGTGTCGGATTTCAAAAAGAGTCGGCGTTCCGGAAAGTGCCGCTCGAGTAGTGAGTGTAGTTTGATTGCCAGACGTGTTCGCACGCGCCGTACCTCAATTGTCCCCATAAGCGAGGCAGGTTGTGAGTGAGTAGCCGCCTCTTGGGGCGATTGCGTAAAGGAACATGACCTTTTGGGCAACATTCTTGACAATTGGCGTCACGTAACTGGGGAATTCCCGCAAGATATCGGCGGGAAGTTGCCGATGTGCACTGTGGTAGTCATCCTGCCGAGGTGCCCGGCGCAGGCAGATCTTCGGTCAGTGGCCAGTAGAAATCTGGTGGCAATCCGGCCTCAGCGCGCTTTTCCTCGTTGAAAGGGGGTTTGAGCACGCCGTGGAAATAGCGTCGCACGAGCGCATGAAACACATCCTTGGGGTCGGCGTTCTCGCGACCGCATAGGAAATGGAACCATTTCGAGCCATAGGCCACATGCCCGACTTCTTCGGCATAGATGACTTCCAGCGCAGCAATCGCCTGTTCGTCCTTCGCCTTGCGGAAAATGTCTATCATACCGGGGGTTACGTCCAATCCGCGCGCTTCAAGCACCATGGGGACGACCGCCAGACGGCCCATCAGGTCCTCAGCAGTGTCTTCGGCAGCGCGCCACATGCCAGCGTGGGCGGGCAAGGCGCCATAGTGGCTGCCCATCTGCTCCAGACAGTCGCACACCATTTCGAAATGGCGCGATTCCTCTTCGGCGCATTTGACCCAATCGTCATAGAACCCGATCGGCATCGGCACATGACCAAAGCGGGCGATGATGTCCCAGTGCAGATCAACCGCGTTCAGTTCGATATGTGCCACTGCATGTAGCAGAGCGATACGCCCGGCCTCGGTTCCAGGGCGGCGCTTTGGCACATCTCGCGGAGACAGCAACTCGGGCTTGTCCGGTCGCGCCGGGGAAAGCGGAGGTGTTGCGGTGCCGACCGGTATCTCGGGCGCGTCGCCCTTTCGTGCCGCAAACCAGTCGGCGGCATAGCGTTTGGACAGGGCGGTCTTGGCCCGCCCGTCCGCAGTTGTCAGAACCTCGGTTGCCATCTGGGTCAATGTCTTGGGCACGGGGGGACGCTCCGCCGGTATCAGGGTTTCGGCGGGGCATAGACCAGATGGCGGTGCAGGTCTACAGCGCGCGCACGGCCTCAAGCACCTCATCCACATGACCGGGGACTTTGACCTTGCGCCAGACGCGGGCGATCTTGCCTTCGGCATCGATCAGAAATGTTGACCGTTCGATCCCCATGGATTTGCGCCCGTACATGTTCTTTTCAACCCAGACGCCGTAATCCTCGCAAACACTCTGCTCTTCGTCCGACAACAGCGGCGTCGTCAACTGGTGCTTGGCGACAAACTTGTCATGTTTCGCCACGCTGTCGCGCGAGATACCAAAAACGTGAGCGCCCGCATCCGCGAAGTCCTTGAGTTGTTCCGAGAATCCGATGGATTCCTTGGTGCAGCCCGGCGTATCATCGCGGGGATAGAAGAACAGAACGACGGCCTGGCCACGCTGATCCGAAAGGCTCACCTCGCCACCTCCGTCGCGAGGCAGAGTGAAATCGGGGGCGATGTCTGAAACGTCGGGCATATGCAAACTCCGGCTTGGAAATTTCGGTTGCCCGTATCATAGGGCGCGCCGGGCAGGTTGAAAGACGTGGAACGCAAATTGGTGCAGCCAGAACAACAGGGTGATCAGCAGGCGGACAAGAAACCCCGTCGCCGGTCGCGCCGACGCACTGCCGGGTTGTGGGCCATGCGCGGTGTCGTGGTTCTGGTGCTGCTTGCCGTCATCACGGCGTTCATGGTGATCGGTCAGCGCATGCACGCGCCGGTCTGGCTGCGCGACCGGGTCGAGGCGCGCTTGGATCAGGCGCTGGGTGGCGTTCAGATCAGGTTCGGCGATGTCAGTTTCATCATTCACGAGGGGTGGCGCCCGCGTTTGCGCCTGACCGATGTGCAGATCAGCGATGCCGCAGGCCAACAGATCGCCGAAGTGTCGGATATGCGCGCCAGCCTCGCCATGCGCCCGTTGTTGCGTGGTCACGTGCGCCCCAAGCGTATCGTCCTGAATGGGGCGCAAATCGCGCTGACCCGAGGCAAGGACGGGGCGCTGACCTTGACCGTCGGCTCAGGCAGCGCGCCCGTTGGCGCGGCGCCAAACCTGGCTCAGTTGATCGAAACATCGGACGATGTCTTTAAATCGCCGATCTTGTCGGCGCTGACATCGGTCGAGCTGGACGCGATTACGCTGGACTACAGCGATCTGCGCCAGGGGCGGTCCTGGGTGCTGGACGGGGGCCGCATCCAGATGACCCGCAGCGCACGCGAGGTCCGGCTGGCGACCAGCTTTTCGATCCTTGCCGGTCGGGATTATGTCAGCGAGATCGAGGCGAACTATACCAGCACGCTGGACAGTGCGGCAGCACAGTTCGGCGTTTCAATTACCGACTTCCCGGCCGAGGATATCGGCGGGCATTCCCCGGCCTTGGCCTGGATGCAGGTGCTGACGAGTCCCATTTCGGGGGCGTTGCGCGGCAGCGTCAATGCGGACGGTGCGCTGGGTCCGCTTTTTGCCACGCTGAATCTGGGGGCGGGCGCAGTCCAGCCGACGCCAGAAACTCTGCCAGTCAAATTCGAGGCCGCGCGCACTTATTTCACATATGACCCTGCGCGGCAGGTGCTGGATTTCAACGAGGTGTCGATCGACTCGGCCTGGGGAACGGTTCGGGGCGATGGCAAAGCCTATTTGCAGGGTGGTCCCGCGGGCGGGCTGGAAAGCATGGATGTACAATTCCGACTCAGCGGAATCGAAATCAACCCCGCCGATCTGTTCCTTGATCCGCTGACCCTGACGCATGCAGATATCGACTTTCAGATGAAGCTGGCCCCGTTTCGGCTGAAGCTGGGGCAGATGCGGGTCGAAGATGGCGATCACCGGTTGCGCCTCAGCGGCGATCTGGCTGGTCTGGATGATGGCTGGAAGGCCAGCATCGACGGGCAGATCGACAGGATGAAGGTCGGTCAGGTGTTGGGCTATTGGCCACCCCGCTTGGCCGCCAAACCGCGCATTTGGGTCGATGAGAACATTTTTGAGGGCCAATTGTCGGACCTGGAATTTGCCCTTCGCCTCAAACCCGACACGCAGCCTGATGTTTTTGCGAGTTTCGAATTCGACGACGCAAAGGTCCAGTTTGCCAAGACGCTGCCTCCGGTCGAGCAGGCGCAGGGTCAAGTCAGCATGCTGAACGGCAGGTTTACCGTGACGGCGCAGAAGGGTGTCGTCAAAGCCGAACAGGGTGGCTTGGTCGATGCCTCGGGGACCTCGTTCATCATTCCCGATATCGGCATTCGCAAAAAGGCACCTGCGATTGCGCGTATCAAGGCGAACGGCAGCGTGACGGCGGCGTTGTCGCTTTTGGACCAACCACCGTTGCAGGTGATGACCAAGGCCAATCTGCCGGTAGATCTGGCGCAGGGTCAGGTCGCGTTGCAGGGCACATTGGCTTTGCCACTGGTCAAGGGATTGAAGCTTGAAGACACCGAGTTTCACTATACCGCCGCGCTTTCGGATATCGACAGCGACAAGCTTGTCCCCGATACCAACGTTCGCGCCGCTGGTCTGCGTCTGACTGGCGATCAGACTCAGGTATCGATAGACGGCGACGGGTACTTCGGAGATGTGCCCGTTAGCGCCGCGTGGACCCAGCCCATCGGGGGCAGCACGCCTCAGCGCAGCACGTTGACCGGGCGGATCGAGTTGTCTGATCTTTTGATGAAGCAGATCGGTGCGGGGCTGCCGTCCGGTATGGTGACGGGACAGGGTCTCGCCGATTTCACCTTGGATATCGGCGCAGGCGATCCGCCGTCGCTGACGGCGCAATCCGATCTGGTCGGGGTCGGGCTGGCCATCCCGGAACTGGGTTGGCGCAAAGCTGCGCGCACCGCGGGTACGCTGTCGCTTGAGGCGACGCTGGGCGCGCAACCCGCTGTTCAGTCTTTGCGCCTGAATGCCGCCGGGCTGCGCAGCCTTGCCTCGATTTCCTTTCGCAATGGTGACTTGGACCGGATGAGGTTCAGCAGTTTCGAACTGGGCGACTGGCTGGCGGTGCCCGCCGAGTTAGTCGGACGTGGCAGTGCAGTGCCGGACATTCGGGTGTTGGGTGGCGTGATGAATCTGGGCAATTCGACCTTCGGTAAAAGCGAGGGGTCGGGTTCGGGCGCGGGACCAAAACTGGATGTGGCGCTGGATCGCTTGCAGGTGACCGAATCCGTTGCGCTGACAGGTCTCAAAGGCGTGTTTCAGACGACCGGCGGCCTGTCCGGTGCGTTCACGGCTCTGGTCAATGGCGGGGCGGCGATCCGCGGTCAGGTTGCACCACAAGGTGGGCGAACTGCGGTCAGTCTGACATCGGATGATGCCGGGGCCGTGCTGCGCTCGGCTGGGGTGATCACACAGGCGCGTGGCGGATCTTTTGCCCTTCAGTTGGACCCGATCGCTGCCGAGGGCAACTATGATGTCGGTCTCAAGATCGGCAATACGCGAATCAAGGACGCGCCCGCAATGGCGGCCCTGCTGAACGCCATCAGCCTTGTTGGCCTGTTGGACGAAATGGCCGGGCAGGGCATATATTTCTCGTCAATCGAAAGCCAGATGCGCGTCACGCCGACCCAGATAAAGGTCCTCAGCGGCAGCGCGGTCGGACCGTCGATGGGCCTGTCCTTCGATGGCACCATTAACACGGTGGCCGGGATGTTGGACCTGCGGGGCGCAATCTCTCCGATCTATCTGCTGAACGCGGTCGGCAGCGTTCTGACGCGCAAGGGCGAGGGCGTTTTTGCCTTCAACTACACCCTCAAAGGGCCATTGACCGACCCGAAGGTTTCGGTGAACCCGCTGTCAGGACTTGCACCGCTGTTTTTGCGTAACCTGTTGCGGGCACCAGCGCCGACGGTCTCGGACGGCCCCAATGCCACGAGCAACAGACCGATCAAGAATCATCCGGCGGCGCAGACACGGGGCGAGGATCGCTGAGCGCAGCGGTGGCCGAATCTGTTTCGGCGATGTATGGCGCGGCCATGAAACTGAGCGACTTTGATTTTGACCTGCCCGAAGACCGGATCGCGACGCGACCTGCGCATCCGCGCTCGTCCGCGCGCATGCTGGTGGCGCAGGGTGACGTGTTGCATGATCAGCAGGTTTTCGATCTGCCGGATTGGCTGCGCCCCGGCGACCGTCTGGTTCTGAACGACACGAAGGTGATCCCCGCACGTCTCAACGGAAGGCGGCACCGCAATTCTGCGCAAGGCCCGGTCTCTGCCGCGATCGAGGCCACATTGCTGGACCCGCAGGCCGATGGCGGATGGTCGGCGCTGATAAAGCCGTTGAAAAAGGTTAAGCCAGGCGAAGAGATTGTGTTTTCCGATACACTGTCCGCCCGGTTTGAGCGGGTCGAAGGTGGCCACGCCTATCTGCGGTTCAACCTCAAGGGCGAAGATTTCGACCGCGCGCTCGATCAGGCGGGGTCAATGCCGCTTCCGCCTTATATCGCCGCCAAACGTCCGGCTGACGCGCAGGACAAGACCGACTATCAGACCGTTTGGGCCCGGAACTCGGGCGCTGTCGCGGCCCCCACCGCTTCGCTGCATTTTGATCAGCAATTGTTGCAGGCGCTGGCTGCAAAGGGTGTCGAAACCACCCATGTGACGCTACATGTCGGTGCTGGAACCTTTTTGCCGGTCAAGGTCGAGGACGTGACAACGCACAGAATGCATGCTGAGTGGGGGCAGGTCAGCGAACAGGCCGCCGCCGAGATCAGGGCCGCCAAAGCCGCCGGAGGGCGGGTCATACCAGTGGGAACGACCGCGCTTAGACTGATCGAAAGCGCTGCGCGCAGTGGTGAGATTCAGGATTGGGAAGGCGAGACCGATATCTTCATCTATCCGGGTTTCGAATTTCATGTAACCGATGCGCTGATGACCAATTTCCACCTGCCGAAATCCACGCTGCTGATGCTGGTGTCAGCCCTGATGGGGCAGGATCGGGTCAAGGCGGTGTATGACCATGCGATTGCGCAGAAATACCGGTTTTTCTCATACGGAGACGCGTCGCTATTGATCCCGTGATCGGTAGAAATTTCGGATCAATTCGACACAATGTCGTAGACAGGCGCGACCGGGGCGATATTTGATCGCACCAAGCGGCAAAACACTCGGGTGACTGCAAAGGGGGCCTTGGATGCTTCAGGTGATTTCAAGCGCATGGGCGCTTTTGCTTGGGATGGGCCTGTTGATGGTGGGCAACGGGTTGCAGGGCACGCTGCTGGGCGTCAGGGGTGAGATCGAGTCGTTTTCGACCTTGCAGATGTCCTTTGTCATGTCCGCTTACTTTCTGGGATTCCTGGGTGGTTCGAGACTGGCGCCGGAAATGATCCGGCGGGTCGGCCATGTGCGGGTCTTCGCCGCGCTGGCGTCTTTCATTTCGGCCGTCATGATCATGTACCCCCTGCTGACCGATCCAATCGCCTGGGCCCTTGGGCGTGTGCTGATCGGGTTCTGCTTTTCGGGTGTGTATGTGACGGCGGAAAGCTGGCTGAACAACGCCGCCAGCAATGAAAACCGCGGTCAGGCGCTGTCGCTCTATATGATTGTGCAGATGACCGGAGTCGTCAGCGCGCAGGCGTTGATGCTGGTCGGCGATCCGGCCGGGTACGAGACCTTTGTGATCGCCTCGATCCTCGTTTCCATCTCATTCGCGCCGATCCTGTTGTCGATTTCCCCAACACCGGCCTTCGACACAACCAAGCCAATGTCGTTGCGGCAACTATACAATACCTCGCCGCTGGGATGCGTGGGTATGTTCCTGCTGGGCGGCGTCTTTTCCGCGCAATTCGCAATGGCGGCCGTTTATGGCGCGCATGCGGGTCTGTCGCTGGTCGAAATCTCGACTTTTGTCGCAGCCTTTTATGTCGGTGCCTTGGTTCTGCAGTACCCTCTGGGTTGGTTATCTGACCGGATGGACCGCCGGTTGCTGATCCTTGTGGTTGCAGCGATCGGCGGGAGCGCCGCAATCGTGGGTATGATTTTCGGAGTAACCTTTCCGGTTCTTCTGACCTCGGCCTTCTGCATTGGGGGGATGTCGAACCCGCTTTATTCTCTGCTGATCGCCTATACCAACGACTACCTTGAATATGACGACATGGCTGCCGCCTCGGGCGGGCTGGTATTCATCAACGGACTTGGAGCGATCGCGGGCCCGCTGATAACCGGCTGGCTAATGGGCGAGGGTGTGTTCGGGCCGCAGGGCTTTTTCCTGTTCATCGCGGCCCTGCTGTTCGTGACAGTGGCTTATGCCGCATTCCGGATGACACAGCGCGCTTATGTCCCGGTTGACGAGACCGGTTCCATTGCGCCGATCTATCCAACCGCCTCGCCCGTTGCGCTTGAAGTGGCGCAGGAGGTCGTCATCGAGGCCGCGCAGGACGAATCGGACGGGCAAGAACCCGCTTAAGCTCAGGAAATGTGACGTCTGTGTTGCAATATGTTACTGTAACACTTCTGTAAAACGTCCTTATATGACCTTACGTCCCTGGGGAGGGCACAAACGGAGTTCAGGGCATGGTTGGTCCCGAAGAAGTATTGAGTTTTTGGTTGGATGAGATTGGCCCCGACGGTTGGTACGATCAGGATGAAACGCTTGATGCCACCATCCGTGACAGGTTTCTGGAAACATGGGCTGCTGCATGCGACGGGCGGTTTTCGCTGTGGCTGACTTATCCCAGTGGTTCGCTGGCCTACATCATCCTGATGGATCAGTTTCCCCGCAACATGTTCCGAGGCAGCAAGCGCGCCTTCTCAACGGATCGCGCCGCGTTGTCCGCAGCGAAATGTGCTATCGACAAAAGCTGGGACATGAAGATTGATGAGCCCGCCCGGCAATTCTTTTACCTGCCGTTGATGCATTCGGAAAACCTGTGCGATCAGGAACGCTGTGTGCGTTTGATGTGCGAGCGGATGCCGGAAAACCGTGACAGTAACCTTCTGCACGCACGGGCGCATCGCGAGGTGATCCGCCAGTTCGGCCGCTTCCCCTATCGGAACGAAGCGCTGGAACGGCCAATGACGCCTCATGAAGCGGCCTATGTCAGTGCTGGTGGTTACGGTTCGACTGTTCGGGCCTTGCAGGCCGCCGGTTAGGACGACGGCGCACATCCCCGGATAATCAAGACCTGATCGGTAATAGCTTCGGCTGATGTCGTGACTGCGTGGTTGATCAGGTCTTCGGGGTTCTCGGCCAGTCCAGCAAGCCGGGTCTGTGCATTTTCCAGCTTGGTCTCAATGTCGTTCAGCCGATTTAGCGTCCCGTTCAGTTTGGCGCGGGCGGCGGAATCAATCGCACCCCCCTGATCCCGGATCGCGGCCAGATCGCTGCGCAGCCCTGCCAATTCACCACGAATGCCCTGCGCTTCTTCACGCAGCGGTGCAACCACTTGCAGGCTCTCGGCGAATCCTTCGCGTACGGTTTGCGCTGATTGGAACAGCTTCCAGCCCAGAAACAAGCACAAGGCCAGCAGGATCAGCGTTGCGTTTAAGAGAGCGAACAATAGGTCCTTGAGCGTTTTAGCCATGATAAAACCTTCGACATTCAATCTGATTGGTAATTTAGAGGGCAGGGTTTCTCTTTATCTAGCGTCAGCTTTCATGCCGGTATAGGCTGAAACCGGCGCGATAGCGCTGAAATTACCCTGCGTCACATTTGTCGCGGACGCGACGATTGATGCCCTGTAAAAAATAGTTTAATGGTAAACTAGTTTTCAACTGACCCGCGCCGAGAGGTACACATGGCTGCACAATCCTTTGATCTGATCGTTATCGGGGCAGGCCCCGGAGGCTATGTCGCCGCCATCCGCGCCGCGCAACTGGGTCTCAAGACCGCCGTGGTCGAGCGCGAGCACCTGGGCGGTATCTGCCTGAACTGGGGCTGCATCCCGACCAAGGCACTGCTGCGCTCGTCCGAAGTGTTCCACTTGATGGAGCGCGCCAAGGATTTCGGACTGAAAGCCGACAAGGTTGGGTATGATCTGGATGCGGTCGTCAAACGCTCGCGTGGGGTTGCTGCGCAGCTATCCGGCGGTATCGGCCATCTGCTGAAAAAAAACAAAGTGACTGTTTTCATGGGCGCGGCGACGCTTCCAGCCAAGGGCAAGGTCAGCGTGAAAACGGACAAAGGCACCGAGGAGCTGACGGCCAAGAATATCGTTCTTGCCACCGGCGCCCGTGCCCGCGAACTGCCGGGTCTCGAAGCTGACGGCGATCTGGTCTGGACCTACAAGCACGCGCTGCAACCGCCGCAGATGCCCAAGAAACTGCTGGTCATCGGCTCGGGCGCGATCGGCATCGAATTCGCCAGCTTTTACAACACGCTTGGGGCCGATACGACCGTGGTCGAGGTGATGGATCGTGTACTGCCGGTCGAAGACGCCGAGATCAGCGCCTTTGCCAAGAAAGCCTTTACCAAACAAGGCATGACCATCATGGAAAAAGCGATGGTCAAGCAGCTTGATCGCGCCAAAGGCAAGGTCACCGCGCATATCGAAGTTAAGGGCAAAGTCGAAAAGCATGATTTCGACACCGTGATTTCGGCGGTCGGGATTGTCGGCAATGTCGAAAACCTCGGGCTCGAGGCATTGGGCGTCAAAATCGACCGCACCCATGTTGTCACCGACGAATTCTGCCGCACCGGGGTCGATGGGCTCTATGCCATCGGCGATATAGCAGGCGCGCCCTGGCTGGCGCATAAGGCCAGCCACGAAGGCGTTATGGTCGCCGAACTGATCGCTGGAAAGCACGCACACCCGGTGAAACCCGAGAGCATTGCCGGTTGTACCTATTGCCAGCCGCAGGTGGCTTCAGTTGGGTATTCCGAAGCCAAGGCGAAAGAGCTTGGCTATGACATCAAGGTCGGTCGCTTTCCATTCATCGGGAACGGCAAGGCCATCGCATTGGGTGAGCCCGAGGGTCTGATCAAGACGGTCTTTGACGCCAAGACGGGCGAATTGCTGGGCGCACACATGATTGGTGCCGAAGTGACGGAATTGATCCAAGGCTATGTCGTTGGACGCCAGTTGGAGACCACCGAAGAAGATCTGATGAACACCGTCTTCCCGCATCCGACTCTGTCCGAGATGATGCATGAAAGCGTCTTGGACGCCTATGGGCGCGTAATTCATATGTAAGTGAATGGGGCGTTGCCCCCGCCGCGGCAAACCGCAACTCACCTGAGATATTCGGCCAGATGAAGTAGGGAACCCTTACTTCATCTAGCTGAATATCCCGGCGCGCGAGGCAGCGCCTTGTAAAAGGTCCTATTTGGCCAAAGCGTCCAAAATGCGCGCCCAGGACCGGATGCCTTTGTGGAAGCTTTTCACATCATATTTTTCGTTGGGCGAATGGATCGCGTCATCGTCATTGGCGTAACCGACCAGCATCGAATCCAGTCCCAGGACGCTGTCGAAATAGCCAACCACCGGAATTGATCCGCCCATTCCGGTAAAGACGGCCTCGCGGTTCCATTCATCAGACAAGGCGCCGCGCGCAGCTTCGAACTCGGGGCGGTCGAGGTTCATGACGGATGCGGGTGACCCTTCAAGGTCATTGTCCCAGACAACTTTTGCATCCGTTGGCAAACGATCTTCAACGTGTTTGCGGATTTTGTCGCGCAGCGCGTCTGGATCCATGTCGCCGACCAGTCGGCAGGTGATCTTGCAATGCGCCTCGGATGGGATCACTGTTTTCGATCCGGCACCGTTATAGCCCCCCCAAAGGCCGTTGACCTCCAACGTTGGGCGCGCCCATTGCTGCTCTAGCGTGGAGTAACCCTTTTCCCCGTGCGGTTGCGTGTATCCGACCGAGTTCAGGTATTCAGCCTCGTCAAAGCCGCAGTTCTCCCATTGGCGCAGTTGTTCCGCAGGAACCTCTTGTACGCCTTCGTAAAATCCGTCGACGGCGATGCGACCGGACTCGTCATCATAGAAAGAGGCGACAATTTTCGACAATTCACGCAGCGGGTTCAGGCCAGGACCACCGTAATGGCCGGAATGGAGGTCGATGCGGGGGCCGATGATGGTGAACTCATCTTTGAGCATCCCTCGCAGTTGCGAGGCAATCGACGGCACACCGCGTGAGACCATCGACGTGTCACACACCAGCGCCAGATCAGCCTTCAACTCGTCTTTGTTGGCTTCGAGGAAAGGCACCAGCGACGGCGAGCCTGATTCCTCTTCGCCTTCGAAGAAGAAAGTGATGCGGCAGGGCAGGGTACCGTGAATGGATTTCCATGCCCGGCAGGCCTCGACAAAGGTCATCAGTTGGCCCTTGTCGTCCGAAGATCCGCGACCGCGAATGACCTGTCCGTTCTCGGTCTCTTCCAGCGCCGGATCGAACGGGTCGCGGGTCCACAATTCCAACGGGTCGACGGGCTGCACATCATAGTGGCCGTAGAACAGGACATGAGGGCCGTCGCTGTCTTCGCCGACGTGACCGACGACCATAGGGTGCCCGGTGGTTTCGCGTTTTTCGGCTGCGATACCGATGCTTTGCAGGTCCGCAACCAGCCAATCTGCCGCCTGATTGACCTGTTCCTGAAAGGCCGGGTCGGTCGAGATCGAGGGAATACGCAGAAACTCCATCAACCGGTCGATGGAGGTGGACAGGTCGGTGTCGATCCTGCTGAGAACGGCGTCAAGCGACATGGGATTCTCCTGGATGGTCTTGAAATCGGGGCGAGCCTAGCAGCGCGCGCCGCGCCGTCCAGTGCATATCCGCGTGAAAATCGGGTATACTCACGGAAACTGGCTTTGCGATTGCATCTGCCTGCGTCGTTTCCTCGCGTCTTAGGGGCGTAACTTTACTTGTCGGGAGGACGGATCGGGGATAATTGATGCAAATCAATGCTGCGACTCTGAAATCGCCATTAGTCATGGTATCAAAGGGACGCAAAACCTCGGGGGATGTCATCCGGGGAAGAACGGGTCCGGTGGCGGAAACGCAAAGCCGGGCGCAAAAGGAGAATTCGGTGGACTATACTGCTCAGCTCGATACTGCGATTGCCAGGCTGCACGACGAAGGACGGTACCGGACCTTCATTGATATCGAACGCCGCAACGGTCATTTCCCGCATGCGGTGCGCACCTGCCCAGACGGGTCGCAGCAGAATATCACTGTCTGGTGTGGCAATGACTATCTGGGCATGGGCCAGCACCCGGTCGTTCTGAACGCGATGCATGAGGCGGTTGATGCCGCCGGCGCCGGTTCCGGCGGTACGCGCAACATCTCGGGCACCACGGTTTACCACAAGCGGCTCGAGGCTGAGCTGGCTGATCTGCACGGCAAGGAAGCTGCTCTGCTGTTCACCAGCGCCTATATCGCCAACGATGCGACGCTTTCGACGCTGCCGAAACTGTTCCCTGGCCTGATCATCTATTCCGATGCGCTGAACCATGCCTCGATGATCGAGGGCGTGCGCCGCAATGGCGGGGCCAAGCGCATCTTCCGCCACAATGACGTCGCGCATCTGCGCGAGCTGCTTGAGGCTGACGACCCCAAAGCCCCAAAGCTGATCGCCTTTGAATCAGTCTATTCGATGGACGGCGATTTCGGTCCGATTGAAGAGATCTGCGATCTGGCCGATGAATTCGGCGCGCTGACCTATATCGACGAAGTCCATGCCGTGGGCATGTATGGCCCACGTGGCGGCGGCGTGACCGAGCGGGATCGTCTGGCGCATCGCATCGACATCATCAATGGCACCCTGGCCAAGGCGTTTGGTGTCATGGGTGGCTATATCGCGG
This sequence comes from Ruegeria sp. AM4, assembly GCF_056540665.1. NCBI lineage: Bacteria > Pseudomonadati > Pseudomonadota > Alphaproteobacteria > Rhodobacterales > Roseobacteraceae > Ruegeria > Ruegeria sp. AM4. The sequence continues at coordinate 194,351 of NZ_JBQFXD010000001.1, forward strand.
CCAGCGAGAAAATGTGTGACGCGGTGCGGTCCTATGCGCCGGGCTTCATCTTTACGACCTCTCTGCCCCCTGCGGTTGCGGCTGGTGCGGCGGCGTCGGTTGCGTATCTTAAAGGCGCGTCTGAACTGCGCGAGCAGCATCAGGCGCAAGCCAAGGTACTCAAGCTGCGGTTGAAAGGGATGGGCCTGCCGCTGATCGATCACGGCAGCCATATCGTGCCCGTGATCGTCGGCAATCCGGTACACACCAAAATCCTCAGCGACCGGTTGCTGGATGACTATGGAATCTATGTGCAACCGATCAACTTCCCGACCGTGCCGCGTGGTACGGAACGCCTGCGCTTTACCCCGTCGCCGGTACATGGGCCGGGCGAGATGAACCGCCTGATCCACGCAATGGACGAACTTTGGTCACATTGTGCGCTAAATCGCGCCGAACTTGCCGGATAACCTAACGCCAAAGTGTGCATTACGTTTGACGCGTGTTAAGCTTACGCTAACAAAAGAAGTGGACGAATCGTTGTGGGGATGATTCGCCGCTGGCGTGTAACACGCAAAAGGCAGAATGGGGCAGCAGGAATGATTGGGCGCAGATCACAGCGCGATTCCGAAGAGGACACTGACGTCAGACCAAAGGGGTTTGACGATTACGAAGTACGGCTTGGCGATGTCATGCGCGGCGAACGCGCCACAATGGGCAAATCGCTATTGGACGTACAGCGCGAATTGCGCATCAAGGCCAACTATATCGCTGCCATCGAAAATGCGGACCCAGATGCTTTTGACACGCCCGGCTTCATCGCCGGGTATGTGCGTTCCTATGCGCGCTATCTGGGCATGAACCCGGACGAGACGTTTACGACCTTCTGCCAGGAAAGCGGCTTCGAGGTTGCTCATGGTATGTCGGCTCAGGCATCCGTGGTGCGCAAGTCGCCGGGCGATCTGCCCGCGCGCGGTCCGATGGGCCGCGATCCGTTCATTTCACCGAACACGCCGTATATCCCGGGCAAGCAATCCTTCGTCAGCCAGATCGAGCCGCGCGCCATCGGGTCGTCGCTTGTGCTGCTGGCGGTGATCGGCGGTATTGGCTATGGCGGCTGGTCGGTTCTGAACCGCATCCAGCAAGTTCAGGTCAGTCCGGTCGAACAAGCCCCGGTCGTGCTGACCGATCTCGACCCGCTCGAAGCTGCGCGCTCGCAGGCGGATACGACCGAAATTGCCAGCGTCGACGCACCAAACGCCGAAGCGTTGGATCGCCTCTATCGTCCGCAAGCGCTGGATGTGCCGGTTCTGGTCGCGCGGGATGCGCCGATCTCGACCCTTGATCCGCGTTCGGTTGGTACGTTCCGCGCCCCGGAACCGCCGCAGATCGAAGTGGCCGAGGTGCATACGGTGGAACGCCCCGCCTTGCCGCAGGTGGTGGAACAGGTTGATACGACACTGAAGATCGTGGCTGTGGATCCCGCCTGGATGCGGGTGACATCGGCAGATGGCAGCGTCATATTCGAAGGCACTCTGGGGACGGTCGAACAGGGCAACGTGTTCGAAGTACCTCTGACGGAAGAGCCGCCGCAACTGCGTGCGGGTGCCTCAGGCTCGGTGTTCTTCTCGATGAACGGACAGCATTTTGGCCCGGCCGGAGCGCCTGGAACAGTTGCCAAGGGCGTCGTGCTGTCCAAGGATGCGGTTGCCGAACGGTATGAGGTCGCTGACCTTGAGGCCGAACAGAACAGCGCGCTCAAACAGCTAGTGGCCGAGCTTCGGACACAGGCAGCAGAAGAGCCTGCCGAGTGATCTGACCATTGCGAAGCGCTGGTCGTCGGACTATCTAAAGCGCAAAGCAGGCTATCCCGGACCCGCCCTCATGTCCCTCAATCACGTGCGCCCGTGGCGCGACATTTATCGCCGCAAGTCCCGTCAGATCATGGTGGGGAACGTGCCGGTGGGTGGCGATGCACCGATTGCCGTGCAGACCATGACCAACACATTGACGACCGATGTGGCCGCAACCGTGGCGCAGGTTCAGGCAGCCGCCGAGGCAGGGGCCGACATCGTGCGGGTCTCGGTCCCGGATGAGGCATCGTCGAAAGCGCTGAAAGAGATTGTGCGCGAAAGCCCGGTGCCGATCGTTGCGGACATCCATTTTCACTACAAACGCGGGATTGAAGCCGCCGAAGCCGGGGCTGCTTGTCTGAGGATCAATCCCGGCAATATCGGCGATGAAAAGCGGGTGAAAGAGGTCATCAAGGCTGCGCGCGACCACAATTGCTCGATCCGTATCGGGGTGAACGCGGGCTCTCTGGAAAAGCACCTGCTTGAGAAATATGGCGAACCATGCCCCGAGGCGATGGTCGAAAGCGGGCTGGAACATATCCGTATCCTGCAAGACAACGATTTCCACGAATTCAAGATCAGTGTGAAGGCCAGCGACGTCTTCCTGTCCGCCGCCGCTTATCAGGGCATTGCCGAGGCGACGGACGCTCCGATCCATCTGGGCATCACCGAGGCCGGAGGCTTGGTTTCGGGCACCATCAAATCTGCCATCGGGCTTGGCAATTTGCTGTGGATGGGCATCGGCGATACGATCCGTGTGAGCTTGTCCGCCGATCCGGTGGAAGAGGTCAAAGTGGGCTTTGAAATCCTCAAATCACTGGGCCTGCGCCACCGTGGTGTGAACATCATCTCTTGCCCGTCCTGCGCCCGACAGGGGTTTGACGTCATCAAGACGGTCGAGGCGCTGGAGCATCGGCTTGAGCACATCAAAACTCCGATGAGCCTTTCAATCATCGGTTGCGTCGTGAACGGTCCCGGCGAGGCGTTGATGACCGATGTCGGTTTTACCGGCGGCGGGGCCGGGTCGGGCATGGTCTATCTGGCAGGCAAGGCCAGCCATAAAATGTCCAACGACCAGATGATCGACCATATCGTGGAAGAGGTCGAGAAAAAGGCGGCCGAGCTGGATGCGGCCGCCGAGGCAGCAGTGTAGGTTTTCGAGCAGATAATCATATGCCTTTGCAAAGCGCCATGATGTAGCCCGATTTGCCGCTATTAGTGGCGGCAATGGAATGCGATTCTGGAGCAGTAAACATTGCAATTCAAAGCAATTTGTGCGGGCGTTCTGGCCTCGACTTTGGCCGCATGCGGCAACCCTTCTAGCAACTACGATGATCGGCCGAGCTTCATAAATGTCCCGGTTCCGCCAACTCAGGGGACGCAGCTTGGCTACCTATCCGTTAATGTTTCGGGTTTGAATGAAAACGGTACTACCAAGCGCGCAGATGTGAGGATCAGCCCGGGTGGTAAGGGAAAACCTCGGGGAAAACTTACGCCGGTTATGACCGTTGATCCGCAGCTGACATCTCGGGTTGCGCTGTCGCTGCGCGACGGTCGGGATTCAAGCGCAGCTTTTGCGTTTGCCCAACAGATCGCGCGCGCGACCTATTGCCCGTCAGGACCAATTACAAAGAATACCGGGATCCGTAAATACTCCCGTCCCCAAGATTTGCAGGCCATTCTGTCAGAAAGTCAGCGGCAGGGCCGTGACGTCATCCCTGCTGGTGTCAAAGGCGAAGCAGTCTCTGCCACCGATTTTCGTACAAACGGTACCCCGACCTGGGTGGTGTCGATGAAATGTGATGCGCCCTATCCATACGGCTAGACAGTATAGGGCGGCAAGGCCGCCCTTTGTTCTTCAAACCGGTCGCTCAACCCTGTTCTGCGCGGACGCCGTTTGCAATCTGCTGCATCTGGTCGGCAGGCAGGAAGCCGCGCAGCATTTCGGTGCCCAAGACAAAAGATGGCGTGCCCGAGATGTTCAGCGCGCGTGCCAATGCGCGGGTTCTGTTGATCTCTTCGGTGACCTCATCGGTCTCCATCGCGGCGATGATGGCATCGCTGTCCAGCCCCAAACCGTCCGAGATGCGGCGCAGGGTGACCTCGTTTGGCTCGCCGCTGAATTCCAGCAGCGCGTCGTGGACCTGTTTATAGGCGTCGTCGCCCGCGACCTGCTTGGTGGCCACCGCAAAGCGTGAGGATTGGACCGAAGCGTCGCCCAGTATCGGCAGTTCCTTGATCACCAGCCGGATGTTGCCGTCGGACTCTAACAGGCTAGCCACTTCGGGCACGGCGCGGCGACAATAGCCGCAACGGTAGTCCATGAACTCGACCAGAGTGATGTCGCCATCTGGATTACCGCCGACCCAGCTGTAGCCATCATTGATCAGCTCTTCCAGATTGTCGGCCACCAACTGCTTGTCGGCCTCGGCCTCGGCTGCTGCGTTGCGCTCTTCCAGAATGTTGATCGCCTCGATGATCACCTCGGGGTTTTCCAGCAGGTATTCGCGAACCTGCGCGCCGAACTCGGCCTTTTCCGCGTCGCTAAGTGCGTTCAGGTCCAGTGCCTGCGCCGGGCCGGTGATCAGGGAAAGCCCCAGAAGGGCGGGTGCAGCATGTCTGAGGATCATTTCCGTCTCCTTTTCTTTTTCTCTGCGCGCTCCGCAGCAATCAGCACATCCTGCGCCCTTTGCCAACCCGGAGACCCCTCGGGCAACTGCCCGATTGCGCGTTTTGCATGGATGCCCGCATCGGCCAACCGGCCCTGCAAAGCATATCGTTCTGCGGTCACGGCCGAGGCCATGCCGTTATTTCCGACCTGAGCATAAGCAACACCCAGATCGCGCATCAGTCTGAGGTTTCGGTAATCTCTGGCGCGGGCTTTCTCAAGGATTTCCAGCGCCTTTTTCGTTTGCCCATCCGCCAGCAGTGCGCGCCCATACCCGGCCAGGATCAGCGAGTCGTTCGGTGCCATCTCGTTCGCCGATCGATACGCTTTAACAGATTCTGATACCTGTCTGTTTTCCAGTAATATTTGGCCTTTTAACTCGTAATAGTACGGGTCGTCCGGGCGCATCTCAAGCGCGGCGTTGATGGCGGCACGGGCTTGCCCAAGACTGCGGTTTTGGTGATGCGCCGATGCCTCGCGCATCAGGCGGATATCGCGATGGTCTTCTTCGGCGGCCCGGCGCAAGGTCCAGCCGGGCGCGCGCAGAAAGGCGGACAGTTTGCCTTTGACACGGGCAAACCAGTAATCGGCATTTGGGTTTCGCTTCGCCTGATCGCCGAATTCATCCAGAAAGGCCTCAGCAGCGCGCAGACGTTCGCGGCTTGTCGGATGCGAGCGCATATAGGGGTCCTGATTAACCTCGCTCAGCAACTCCTGCCCGGCAAACTTGCGATGCAGCGTGACCATACCACTGGGTGAGATGTCGGCCCATCGCAGATAGCTGGCGGCGCTGCGGTCGGCTGCCGCTTCTTCCGCACGGGTATGGCCCAGGAAACTGCGCAGAGCGGATGAGGATGTTCCGGCGGCGATCCCTGCCGCGGCCTCTCCACCCCCCGCCAGACCGACGATCAGCGCCAGTGCGGTGCCAAATTGCGCGTTGCGCTGGGCGGCGCGCAGATTTTCAACCCGGCGCGCCAGGTGGCCATTGGCGATGTGGGCAGCCTCGTGCGCGATCACCGCCTGCAACATCTCGGGGCTGTCAACCGACAGGATCAGGCCATAATTCAGGTAGATTGCGTTATAGTCGATGACAAAGGCGTTGAAGGTGGCGTCGTTGACGACGAATATTCGCACCCGGTTTGTGTTCAACCCGGCGGCGCGCAGCACCGGAAAGGCCAGCTCGCGCAGGCCGCGTTCGATATCGGGGTCGCGGATCAAACCTTTTGCATTGGCCTGCAATGCGCCTGCGATCCATGTCATTGCCACCAACAACAGGGCCGGGATTGACGCCAGCCTGGATACGCGTTCAAAAGCCATGGCTGCAACATGGGAGAAGGCCATGAGAAACTCAACCCGGTCCGGGGTCGATCCCTTTATCGTGATGGACGTGATGGAAGCCGCGCGCAAAGCAGAAGAGGCCGGACGCCACATCATCCACATGGAGGTCGGCCAGCCCGGAACAGGCGCCCCGAAAGCCGCGACCGAGGCACTGGCCAAGGCGGTGGAGCAGGGACCCTTGGGCTATACCGTCGCGCTTGGTCTGCCTGCGCTGCGCCGACGGATCGCGCAGCTTTACGGCGACTGGTACGACGTCGACCTGAACCCCGAGCGTGTGGTGATCACACCCGGTTCGTCGGGCGGTTTCCTGTTGGCCTTCACGGCGCTTTTTGACAGCGGTGACCGTGTTGGCATCGGCGCGCCCGGGTATCCATCTTACCGCCAGATTCTAAAGGCGCTGGGGCTGGTGCCGGTGAACCTTCCCACCGCGCCAGAGAACCGGTTGCAGCCAGTGGCACAGGATATCGCCGGGATGGATTTGCAGGGCCTGATGGTGGCATCTCCGGCGAATCCGACCGGGACAATGCTGGATCACTCTGCCATGAGCGCTTTGATTGAGGCGGCGCGGGGGCAGGGCGCATCGTTCATCAGCGACGAGATTTATCACGGGCTGGAATACGAGGCCAAAGCCGTTACAGCGCTGGAACTGACAGATGAGTGCTATGTGATCAATTCGTTTTCCAAGTATTTCTCGATGACCGGCTGGCGCGTTGGCTGGATGGTCGTACCCAAGGAACAAGTGCGCGTCGTTGAACGTATCGCGCAGAACATGTTCATTTGCGCCCCTCACGCCAGTCAGGTCGCAGCGCTGGCGGCGATGGAATGTGAGGACGAGTTGCAGGCCAATCTGGACGTCTACCGGGCGAACCGGACACTGATGCTGCAAGGGCTTCCGCAAGCAGGTTTTACGAACATCGCACCACCAGATGGTGCCTTTTACGTTTATGCCGACGTGTCGGATTTGACCGATGACAGCCGCGCCTTTGCTGCCGAGATTCTGGACAAGGCCGGTGTTGCGGTCACCCCGGGGCTGGATTTTGACCCCGAACGCGGTCACACAACGCTGCGGTTCTCCTACGCGCGCTCAACGGCTGACATCCAAGAGGGGCTCAACCGGTTGCGGGACTTCATGGCCGCGCGGGGTGCGGTCACAACCGTGGCTTAAGGCGTTCACAAAATCCGGCGGGTGCGCTAGGGTCTTGCGCAACAATCTCGGTAAAAAACTTGAGGCCATGAGCAGGATTATCTTCGCATTCGCGCTGATCTGGGCGCTGGGCAGTGCTGCGTTCGCGCAAAACTTCAGCGCGCTGGCACGCATATTGCCTGAACAGTCCCGCATCACCGATCAGGGGCGCGCGGGCGTACGGGTTGACCTTGCACTCAGCCAAGGGGTTCCGTACCGCATTTTCACCCTGCAAGACCCCTACCGAATGGTGCTGGATTTTCAAGAGGTTGACTGGGCCGGACTGGATCGGGAAGGGTTCCTGCAAAGCCGCCGCATCAGCGATGTGCAATACGGTGCCTATGTGCCCGGCTGGTCGCGGATGGTTCTTGAACTGGGCGCGCCGCTTGCCGTTGACACAGCTGATCTGCGCGTCGAGCCAGACAGCGGTAGCGCGCAACTGACGCTGAACCTCAAAGGCACGGATTTCAGCACCTTCGCCGCCAGCGCAGGCGCACCGCGTCAGCCGGGTTGGGATCTTCCCGCGCCGTCAATCGAACCAGCCAAACCCAGACAGAACGCAGCCCGGGCAGTGCGCGTTATGCTTGATCCCGGCCACGGTGGTATTGACCCCGGGGCCGAAGCGGCGGGAACCAACGAAAAGACGCTGATGCTGACCTTCGCGCGCGAGTTGCGCGAGGTGCTGCTGCGGTCGGGCGGTTTCGAAGTGGTGATGACCCGCGTTGACGATCATTTCGTCTCGCTGGAGCGGCGCATTGCATTGGCGCATCGGGCCGGAGCAGATGTCTTCATTTCGCTGCATGCGGATTCGCTGTCTGAAGGGCGCGCGCATGGGGCGGTTGTCTATACGCTGTCTGACGAAGCATCGGACGTTGCCAGCCAGAAACTGGCCGAACGCCACGACCGTGGCGATCTGATCGCGGGTGTCGATCTGAGCGGCTCGGATGATCAGGTGGCGGACATTCTGCTGGACATGGCGCGCCGCGAAACGCGCCCGCGTACCGATGCCCTGGCGCGGGCGTTGGCAGATGGGATGGGTCAGCAGGGCGGGCCGATGAACAGCAAACCGCTGCGAAGCGCGTCGTTCTCAGTGCTCAAGGCCGCCGACATCCCCTCGGTTCTGATCGAGCTTGGGTTCATGTCCAGCCCGCGCGATCTGAAAAACCTACAGAATCCGGAATGGCGGGCTGGAATGGCGCAAGGGATCGTTAACGGGTTAGAGCGTTGGCGGCAGGATGATCTGGTCAAGCGATCCCTGATTGGTCAGTGACCCTACGGCGTAAACCGGCTATTATTGGCCATCGTGTTTTGACCCCGCGCGGGGGCGACACTATATAGGCGGCACCGCGAGCAAAAGGCAGTAACGTGATCCGTTTCATTCTTTCGATTTTCGGGGCGATTTTCAGCCTCGTGACCCTGGGTATCTTTATGGCTGCGCTGGTGATCGGCGCGGTGTTCTGGATGTATGGCCGCGACCTGCCCAGCCATGAATCGCTGGCGCAGTACAAACCGCCGACGATCAGCCGTATCTATTCGGGCGAAGGCCAACTGATCGATGAATTCGCGCAGGAACGCCGCCTGTTCACACCATCCGAGGAAATTCCCGATCTGGTGAAACAGGCATTTATCTCGGCCGAAGACAAGAATTTCTACACCCATCAGGGATACGATCCGCGCGGTATCATCGCTGCGGGGGTCGAGGCGGTGCGCACCAAGGGTGAAACCGTCCGGGGGGCCTCGACCATAACCCAGCAGGTGATGAAGAACTTTCTGCTGTCCGGCGACCGCCGGGCCGAGCGCAAGATCAAAGAGATCATCCTCGCCACAAGGCTTGAAGATACGCTGGACAAGGAACAGATCCTCGAACTTTACATGAACGAGATCTTTCTGGGTCAGAACTCCTATGGTGTGACCGCTGCTGCGCAGACCTATTTCAACAAGACGCTGCAAGAGCTCGAACCGCATGAGGCCGCAATGCTGGCCGCGATGCCCAAAGCGCCGTCGGATTATCACCCAGTCCGCCAGAAAGAACGCCTGTTGAACCGTCGTAACTATGTGCTGCGTGAGATGCGGCAGAACGGGTATATCGACCAGGCGACGTATGATGCCGAGGTCGAGATGCCTCTGCGCTCGGTTCAGAACGGCGATTTTGAAAGCTTCCGCACCGCCTTGCCGCCGCGTGATTATTTTACCGACGAAATCCGCCGCCAGCTGAGCGAGGATTTCGGCGAGGGTGAGTTCTTTACCGGCGGTTTCACCGTGCGCGCGTCCGTGGACGAAGAAATGCAGGTCGAAGCCGCGCGGGCCTTGCGTGAGGCATTGCAGAAATACGACCTGTCCCGTGGCAAGTGGCGGGGTACTGGCGAGGTGATCGCCGAAGAAAAGTTGGCAGACGAAACCCAGTGGCGCGAGGCGTTGTCGATCATCGAAATCCCGCGCGACGTCGTGCTGCCGACCCAATGGTACCCGGCCGTTGTATTGAACGTGGCCGAGCAGTCCCTGACGGTTGGCATCGAAGATGGCCCCGCAGATGGCGTCATCCCGCGCTCGGATATCAAATGGATGCAGGGCGATTTTGCCGCCAATTTCAAACGCGGCGACGTCATTCTGGTGATGGCAGGGGAAGAGGGGCAATGGTCCGCCCGTCAGGTGCCCGAAGTGCAGGGCGGCTTTGTCGCGATGGATGTGAACTCGGGCCGTGTTCTGGCGATGCAGGGCGGGTTCTCGTATCAGGACACCGTCTTCAACCGCGCAACGCAAGCGCAGCGCCAGCCGGGATCCAGCTTTAAGCCCTTCGTCTACGCCGCCGCGCTGGATAGTGGCTATAGCCCCGCGACCATTGTCGTTGACGCGCCAATTGAGGTGAACACACCGCAGGGTCTGTGGCGTCCCAAGAACTCGTCGAACAAATTCTACGGACCAACGCCGCTGCGCACGGGAATTGAACAGTCGCGGAACCTGATGACGATCCGTCTGGCGCAGGAAATCACCATGCCTGTGGTTGCCGGTTATGCCGAGCGGTTCGGGGTTTATGACCGGATGGGCGCGTTCCTCGCCAACTCGCTGGGGTCCGAGGAAACCACGCTGTACAAGATGGTTGCCGCCTATGCGATGTTCGCCAATGGCGGCGAGCGGGTCGAGCCCACGCTGGTCGACCGAATTCAGGACCGGTTTGGCAAGACCATCTATCGCCATGACGACCGGCAATGCACGGATTGTAATTCAAGCTGGCTCGAACCGGATGAATCGCCCACGATCATCACGGATCGCAGTCAGGTCATGGATGCGATCACGGCCTATCAGCTGACCTCGATGATGAAGGGAGTGGTCGATCGCGGAACCGCGTCGCGCTATGTCAACCTGCCCGTGCCGACTGCGGGCAAGACCGGCACCACCAATGACTCCAAAGACGCATGGTTCATCGGCTTTACGTCCAACATCGTGGCCGGCTGCTATATCGGTTACGACCGTCCGCGCGCGATGGGGCGGGGCGCTTATGGCGGCACCATGTGCGGCCCGGTGTTCCAGAGCTTTATGGAGAAGGCGGTCGAGAAGTATGGCGGCGGACCGTTCGACGTTCCTCCGGGTGGTCATTTCATCAAAATCGATCGGTTCAGCGGCGCGCGTCTGCCGGACAATGCCAGTGGCGAATACGTGGTTGCCGAATATTTCCGTGATGGTGTCGACGGCTTTATCGACCGCGTGTTCGATGGTGGATTTGCAATGGGATCCGATCTGCCTCTGTTTGAAGAGGTGCGCGGAGGAGGACGGCAGGTCACAACCTCGACCGGGGATCAGATCCTCGTCGGGCCAAACGCGAGTCAGGGTGAGTTGCAGGGCGGCGGGCTTTACTGATCCACCGCGCGCAACAACAAGGCAAGCAAATCCGCTTCGCTGTCCTGTTCAACCACACCACCTGAGCGCCAGAAAATCGACAATGCGCATTTGGCTGCCGCCCACCGGGCAAGCCGGTTGCGCGAGACACCCATCGCCTGTGCAAAGAGGCGCAGGCAATGCTCAATCTGACGGTGGTCCCGCACCAACGTCGGCATACCTTTAGGATGGCGCAACGCATTTGCCAGCTCAAAGGCCGGGTCTCCGCAATACCCTTTTGCGTCAAAAACCCGCGCTCCATTCGGCGTCATGATCACGTTGTCAGGGTGTAGATCACCGTGCAAGGCGACGATCTGGTCCTGGCTGACCAAGAGATCACGACCGATGGCAATTGTGCGCTTCATATCGCGCTTCATCACCGCCGCGCAGGTATCAGAAAACCGGCACTCAAAGATGGGTGCGAACACATGTTCAAGCGGTTTCAGCCCAGCTGTTTCAACAAGCGGCGCCCGGTGAAGATGGTTCGCGACCTCTGCCAACGTTTGCACGGCTTCCACCGGTTGACCCGCGCGCGCGATGTCCCCGAGCGATGGCCCGTCGAGCCATACCGAAAGCACCGCGTTTGGCGCTTCTTCCAGAATGCCGACAGCCCCACGATCCTGCCAGCGCTTCATCAGCCGCGGACCGGATTCTTCGTTGCCACGGTCCTTGCGCTGATACACCTTAAGGGCGGCTGCTCGGCCTTCAGCCGTTTCAACCTTCCAAACGCGCGCCTGGCCAGTGTCCGCCACCGGATGTAGCAGCCGCAACTGCCATGCATTCAGAAACTTATCCGGCGCATCCCTCATTCGCGTCCCGCCTGCCTTGTGGTGCCTTCAAGCTCTTGCTATCACGCAAGCCTGATTGAGCAAGTTGGGACAAGACCATGCGCGCCGAAACCCAGAACACCGTGGCGGAGATCGAAAAGTCGCTGGAGCTGCTGGCGCAGCGTATGGACTATGAAACCGCCCCGCATCGTCTTGAGGAATTCAACGCGCGGGTCGAAGATCCCAACCTTTGGGACAGCCCCGAGAACGCCCAGAAACTGATGCGCGAGCGTCAGATGCTGGTCGATGCCATCGAAACTTATGAATCGATCAAGACCGACCTGAACGACAATATCGAGCTTATCGAACTGGGCGAGATGGAAGAGGACGAAGAGGTCGTCGCCGACGCGGAAACCGCGATCAGCCAATTGCAGAAAAAGGCCGCGAAAAAAGAGCTTGAAGCGCTGCTGGACGGCGAGGCCGATGGCAATGACACGTTCCTCGAGATCAACTCGGGCGCGGGCGGCACCGAAAGCTGCGATTGGGCCTCGATGCTGGCGCGGATGTATGTGCGCTGGGCTGAGAAAAAAGGCTATACGGTCGAGCTGCAATCCGAGACTTCGGGTGAAGAGGCGGGGATCAAATCCGCCGCTTACAAGATTTCCGGCCACAACGCTTATGGCTGGTTGAAGTCCGAAAGCGGCGTGCATCGACTGGTGCGCATTTCGCCCTTCGACTCGGCGGCGAAACGGCACACGTCGTTCAGCTCGGTATGGGTTTACCCGGTTGTGGACGACAATATCGAGATCGAGGTGAACCCTTCGGATATTCGCATCGATACCTATCGGTCCTCGGGTGCGGGCGGTCAGCACGTGAACACCACGGACTCGGCAGTGCGGATCACGCACATCCCGACCGGAATCGTGGTGACAAGTTCCGAAAAGTCGCAACACCAGAACCGCGATATTGCGATGAAGGCGCTGAAATCGCGCCTGTATCAGCAGGAACTCGACCGCCGCAACGCCGACATCAATGCCGCGCACGAGGCCAAGGGCGATGCGGGCTGGGGCAACCAGATCCGCTCTTACGTGTTGCAGCCCTATCAAATGGTCAAGGATCTGCGCACCAACCACGAAACCTCGGACACCAAGGGCGTGCTGGACGGTGATCTGGACGGGTTCATGGCCGCGACGCTGGCGATGAACGTATCGGGCAAAAGCCGGTCCGAGGCGCAGGGCGAGGGCTGATCGGGCAGTGGTCAACCTGATCAAGGGCCACTGGCAGCTGATCGCGATAGTCGCGCTGGTCTTTGTCTTCTGGGGCACACCCTTCGTGCTGCCGTTGAAGATACTGGTTGTTTTTCTGCACGAGCTGTCACACGCCATCATGATCATCGTGACCGGGGGCTCGGTTGAAAGCTTCTCGGTATCCCCGCAACAGGGTGGGCTGGTTGTGGGGCGCGGAGGCAACCGTTTTCTCAGCCTGTCCGCTGGCTATCTGGGGTCGTTGCTGCTGGGCATGGGTTTGTTGCTCATCGCCCTGCGTACCAATTGGGACAAGGCGGTGCTCGGCGGGTTTGGCGGTGTCATGCTGCTGGTCGCCGTTCTTTACGTCCGCGAGCCGTTTGCAATTGCGTTCTGCGCAGGTGTTGGTGTCGCGATGATCGCCATGGCGTGGTTCCTTGGTCGGCCGATCTGTGATCTTGTGCTGCGGATTATCGGCCTGACCAGTATGATCTACGTCCCCTACGACATCTTTGACGACACCATCAGGCGCTCGGGCATTCGCTCGGATGCCTACATGCTGGCCGAAGAATTCGGAGGTACCACGATGATATGGGGTGGATTGTGGTTGCTGCTGAGTCTGTTGGCGATTTTCTGGTGCCTCAGACACTGTCTTGGTCGAGACAGCAATTTGAGGTTTGACCTGAAAATTCGTTAAGTCACGTCGCTCTTGCCAGAAAAGATGTATTCAAACTGTGGGTTTAAATGAGGGTGGACCCTCGCTAGGCTAGGCCCGAATAGCTGCGAAAGCCCCGAGACCCTGATGGATATCACCCGATCATCTGCCGTTGACTTGCAGGCCGAACTGTCCTCTGGACGTCTGTCGTCGGAGGAATTGATGAAGGCAACGCTTGACCGCGTCAAAGCTGTGAATGGCACGGTGAATGCGATCGTTGCACTGCGCGACGCCGACGCATTACTGGCTGAGGCTCGTGCCAAGGATGGGGGCACAGCCAGCGGACCGCTGCACGGAATGCCCATAGCCGTAAAAGATTTGGTCGAAGTGGCCGGTATCGTTTCGACCCATGGTTCGACGATGTTTCGCGATCATGTGCCCGCGAAAGACGACCTGCTTGCCGCCAGGTTGCGGGCCGCGGGGGCGATCCTGATCGGCAAGACCAACGCGCCCGAGTTCGGATTGGGATCACACACGTTCAACCCGGTCTATGGGGCGACGCTGAACCCTTACGACCCAACGCTGTCCTGTGGAGGGTCATCGGGCGGTGCGGCGGTGGCTCTTGCAACAGGCATGGTCGCTCTGGCGGACGGATCGGACATGATGGGCAGTTTGCGAAACCCGGCGGCATGGAACAATGTCTATGGGTTCCGACCCAGTTGGGGGCGCATCCCGTCCGAGCCGATCGGCGATGGTTTTCTGCACCAGCTTTCCACCGCAGGTCCAATGGCGCGCAGCCCCGAGGATTTGGCCTTGTTGCTGGATGTGCTGTCCGGGCCGGACCCGAAGCAACCGCACAGCCGCCCCGTTGCACCGGTTACGCCACTGGAAAAGGTAGAACTCGCTGGGCTTCGGATTGGCTGGCTGGGCGATTGGGGTGGTGCCTTTCCCTGCGAAGAGGGGGTGCTGGAGACCTGCCAGAACACGCTGAGCGTCTTAGCGGATCTTGGCGCCGAGATACACGAGGTTGCACCACCCTTTGATGCGGATCGAATCTGGGACAGCTGGATCACACTGCGATCCTGGAGTGTCGCTGCTGGGTTGCTGCCGCTCACCGACCGCCGGGCACAGCTGAAGGACAGCGCGCAATGGGAGTTGTCGCGGGGGCTAGCCCTCAGCGCGATGGAGGTCCATCATGCTAGCGTGATCCGTTCGGAGTGGTTCAGGCAGGCCGTCGAGGTCTTTGAGGATTTCGATGTGCTGATCCTGCCGGCCGCCCAGATTTGGCCGTTTCCCGTCGAGTTGTCCTATCCGACCGAGATCGAAGGAACGGCGATGGACACCTACCATCGCTGGATGCAGGTCGTCACACCGGTCAGCCTGCTGGGTTTGCCCTGCCTGTCCGCTCCTGCAGGGTTTGGTGCGCAGGGTCTGCCCATGGGGGTACAGATGTTTGGCCCGCGCGGATCGGATGCTCGCCTTTTGTCGATCGGGGCGACCTATCACGCCGCGACGCAGTGGCCGCAGAACAAGCCAGCCATGTGACACCGGCAGGCAGGAGGAGAAACTGGGAATGGAAAGACCGTTTGGCGTGCCACCGCTAAAGCCTGTCGATACGGCAATGTTGCGGCAGGCCCTTGCGATGGCGTGGCAGGATTTCCGTCGTGCACCGGTGTTTGGGCTGCTGTTTGCCGGGTTCTACGTTCTTGCCGGTTGGTTGATGGCCTGGGTGACGCTGAAAACCGGCACGTCATTCTGGCTGGTGCTGGCCGCCATTGGCTTCCCGCTGATCGGCCCCTTTGCCGCCGTTGGTCTATACGAGGTTTCACGCCGTTTAGAACAAAGCGAGCCCTTGGATTTCGCAGGCGTGTTTGGCGTCGTTGTTCAGCAAGGCCGCCGTCAGTTGCCATCCATTTGTGCCATCATCGTGGTGATGTTTCTGTTCTGGTTCTTTCTTGGACACATGATTTTCGCCCTGTTTCTGGGGCTTTCGACGATGACCAATGTCTCGTCCTCGTTCGAGGTATTGCTGACCGCGAACGGTTTAACCATGCTCGCTTTCGGATCAGCTGTCGGGGCGGTATTTGCGCTGGTGCTGTATATGATCACAGTGCTGTCAATTCCGATGCTGCTGGACCGCGAGTTGGATTTCGTCACCGCCATGATCTCAAGCTATTCCTATGTCAGCACAAATTTTCGGGTGATGGTAATGTGGGGCGCATTCATCGCAATCGTGACCTTTGTTGCGATGGTACCCTGGTTTCTGGGACTGTTGGTTGTGCTGCCGGTGCTGGGACATGCCAGTTGGCACCTGTATCGGTTGATATCGGACGACGGCCGCTCGGTCACGCAAGACGGCTGATCCGGTGGCTACAATATGAGAGCGCTTACGAAAGTGCGGTGGTGAGGTCTGTTCTCGAGGGTGCTTCGGGTGCCGCGCGGCCTAGGTTGAGCGCGACTGGAAGGCTGTCGCCCAAATGGACCAGCGCAGTCGCCCGCGTGACCGGTTGTTTGCCGGACGCGCCTGCCAGATAGGTTACGTGCCCGGTCCAGATTGGCGCGCCATCGCTGAGGCTTTCAGATACAGACATCACCCGGTGATCTCTGCCACCGCGGCGCGACATCAGCACGAATACCCGCGACCCCGAGCGGCATACAATCCCTTGAACCTCGCGTGCGGCGGGTGGCTTTTCGGGCATCAGCGCGCGTGGTTCATATCCGCGCAACAACGTCGTCTGTCCGGTCTTGCGGACGTAGAACAGCCGGTTTTGAACGTAGTCGACATCATCGGGATCGGTTTCTGCCGAATGGAAGAATCCGACAGGTAGATTAGGTTGCCGGTGCGCCGTAAGAAACTGATCCAGAAATTCAACCGAAGGATGGCGCGGCTGGGTTTCAAATTCGCCCAATGGTTTTAGTAGAATACGGGCGTCCACATTGAAGAACCCGCAAATCCGATCCAAAACATCAGGCCGCGGAAAGCTCTCGCCCGAAAGATAGCGGTTGAACTGGGTCCGGTTGATGCCAAGCTGCCGGCACAGCTCTGAAACCGAAGGGTAGTTCTGGGCCAGAAGCCGCAGGTTTGCTCCGAACATGGTGCGCAGTTCTTCAGGGCTGCGAGAGCGATTGGTCATGTCCATCCCAGTATCTGCCGGTATTTCAGCAAAAAACACGACCCCGTCGGTCCGCGAGACCGATCTGCAGCCAAAATCACCAAAAAGACCCCATCGGACGGCGAACACCGTCACGTTGCGGCCCTTAAGCTAGCGGGGGATGTGGCAAACGCAACAGGCTTTTTCGCATTTTGCATGCTCTTTTGCTCGGTATTTCCCGATTAAGAACAATACACGCTACTAGGTTCTATTGGTTCCGATGGCGGATCGGAACGCGCGGGCTGCAAGGCTGACCGCAGGTGGGTCAGCCCGTCGGGCTGGGAATTGGTGCTCAGTCGCCGCGCAGCAGGGCCGCGACTCCGGTCCGGGCGACCTCGACCAGGCCCAGCGGGCGCATCAGGTCTGCGAAGGCATCGATCTTGTCGGGCACGCCTGTGATCTCGAAAATGAATGAGTTCAGCGTGCTGTCCACCACGTTGGCGCGGAAAATATCCGCCAGACGCAGCGCCTCGACCCGCTTTTCACCTTCGCCAACAACCTTGATGATCGCCAGTTCCCGCTCGACCGAAGGACCCTCGACCGTCAGGTCATGCACGTCATGCACAGGCACAATCCGGCCCAGTTGCGCCTTGATCTGCTCAATCACTTGCGGGGTGCCTGTAGTGACGATGGTGATGCGGCTGAGATGGCCGGTATGGTCGACCTCGGCCACTGTCAGGCTTTCGATGTTATATCCACGCCCCGAGAACAGTCCGATCACACGGGCCAGCACGCCGGGTTCGTTTTCGACCAGCAGCGCAATCGTATGGCGCTCCTGCTCGTCCGAGAAGGTGGGCCGCAGGTTATAGGCCGAGTGGCGGGTAGAGCCTTTGACGATGTTTAGCGGGGTCATGGTGTTTCCTATGAAGCGTAAGGAGCAGGAAGGGGAGAGCGAAGCCGACGAACAATGGCGGACACGCATACGATAACAGCGGCCAGCGCGACCGGAGCAAATGCGAACCGCATGCCCATGTTCGGCAGGTCGGTAAAGAACATGATCAAAAAGGCAGGTGTGATACCCAACCACATCAGACCGGCGAGTATAAGCCCGGCTGTGTTGCCACCCAGAACACCAGCGCGCAGCAGAAACAGTGCTGCAGGTGCAAGCAGGGCGGATTCGTAGAACCACAGATAGGGCGTCGAGGTAACAATGCCCAGCAATAGCGTTGCGGCCTTCAGGTCGAACCCGATCTTCGGGCTGCGCCAGGCAACGAAGACGATAACGGCTGCCAGCCCGGTCATGACCCACTGCAGCATCAGCGCCACCTGATCCGAAATTCCAAGACCGGAAAACGCCGAGAACGCACTGATCATAAGCGAGTTTTCGTTGCTGGCTCCGCGGACGTTGTCGAAATGATATTGCATCATTGCGACCATTTCTGGCCAATATTCAACGCCAACGATGAGCGTCGAAACCACGGTGATCACAATCGTCGTGACCGCTGCCGATACAAAGGTCGTCCAGGCCGCTGCGGCGATCAGCGCGATAGGGATAAGCAGCCCAAGTTGCGGTTTGAGCGTCAGCAATCCGATGACAATGCCCGCCAGAATAGGACGTTCGGCGCGCATCAGCGCCAATGCACCAACAATGCCTGCGGTCCACAGAACGCTGGTTTGCCCCATGGTCAGGTTGGGCATCATCGCCGGGGCCAGTGCAAATCCCAGCCACACGGGCGTGATGCCACCCGAGAACGGACGGAACGCAACCAGCGAGGCACCGATTGAGGCTAGGGTAAAGACCAGCCACGCGGCTGAGAACGACAAAAGGCCCAGTGGCATCAAGGCGACAAGAAATCCAGCCGGATAAGCCCAGGGCATCCACTCATCGTCGAAAACGCCATGAACGGTAGACAACTGATCGATGTTCAGCGCATCCAACGGAGCGCCGGAGGCGGCCAGAGTTGCAGCCGCCCAGAACACTCGGAAATCCACATTCAGCGACGCTTTGCCGTCCTCGAGCAGTTCAATCCAGCTCAACGAAATCCAGATCGCGCAAAACGCCAACAAAAGCGCGGGCATCAGGGTTCCGGCCTGCCAGCCCCTGCGCCCTTTGAAAATCGCCAACCGCGCTTCGGCGCGCTGGGTTTCCTGATCGCGATTTAGGTCCATCTGTTTCATTGAGCTGTTTGTTGTTTATTGCCTGAGTCTTGCACCAAGAAGTTAAACTAGAACCGACCCTTTCGAGTCGATCACGCCCTGTGTTTCAGCCTCACCCAGCAGCATCTCGTTATGGGCTTTGCCCGACGGGATCATGGGGAAGCAATTCTCGTGCTTTTCGACCAGACAATCAAAGATCACCGGACCGTCATAATTGATCATCTCGATGATCGCGTCGTCCAGGTCGGCCGGATCGCTGATCATGATGCCCTTGGCTCCGAATGCCTCGGCCAGCTTGACGAAATCGGGCAGGGCTTCGGACCAGGAATGCGAATACCGCTCGCCATGCAGCAGTTCCTGCCATTGGCGAACCATGCCAAGACGTTCGTTGTTGAGGATGAATTGCTTGACCGGCAGGCGATACTGTACCGCGGTGCCCATCTCTTGCATGTTCATCAGCCAGGATGCCTCACCCGCCACGTTGATCACCAGCGCGTCCGGGTGCGCCATCTGAACGCCGATCGAAGCAGGGAAGCCGTACCCCATGGTGCCCAGTCCGCCCGACGTCATCCAGCGGTTGGGGTCCTCGAACCCAAGATACTGGGCGGCCCACATCTGGTGCTGACCGACTTCGGTCGTGATATAGCGGTCGTGCTTTTTCGTCAGTTCTTCAAGACGTTGCATCGCGTATTGCGGTTTGATCGACTTTTCGCTGTTGGTGAAAGCAAGGCAGTTGACCTTGCGCCATTCGGCGATCTGCGCCTGCCACTGCTTCACATTTGCAGCATCGGTCTTGCGCCCGCGCGCTTTCCAGACCTTCAGAATGTCCTCAAGCACATGGGCAACGTCGCCGACAATCGGAATATCCACGCGGATGACCTTGTTGATCGAGGACGGATCGATGTCGATATGCGCCTTCTTCGAATTGGGCGAGAAGGCGTCGATGCGACCGGTGATCCGGTCGTCGAACCGGGCGCCGATATTGATCATCAGATCGCAGTCATGCATCGCCAGGTTGGCCTCATAGAGACCATGCATGCCCAGCATGCCCAACCAGTTCTCGCCCGAGGCAGGATAGGCACCCAATCCCATCAGGGTCGAGGTGATCGGAAAGCCCGTTGCGTCCACCAGCTCACGCAGAAGCTGGCTGGCGGCAGGGCCCGAATTGATGACGCCGCCACCGGTGTAGAAAACCGGTTTCTTGGCGGTTTCCATCGCTGCGACCAGTTCTGTGATCTCTTCCAGATCGCCTTTCAGCGTGGGCTGGTAATGCGAGGTCGACGGTTTGGGTGCCTTGTATTCACCATTCGCAAACTGCA
Organism: Ruegeria sp. AM4; assembly: GCF_056540665.1. Classification (NCBI taxonomy): domain Bacteria; kingdom Pseudomonadati; phylum Pseudomonadota; class Alphaproteobacteria; order Rhodobacterales; family Roseobacteraceae; genus Ruegeria; species Ruegeria sp. AM4. The sequence goes on from NZ_JBQFXD010000001.1 coordinate 214,479, forward strand.
CGTCTTTGGGAATGTCGACCAAAACCGGACCCGGGCGGCCCGAAGTTGCGACATGGAACGCCTCATGCATGGTTTCAGACAGCGAATCCGTGTCCTTCACCAGCCAGTTGTGCTTGGTGCAGGGGCGGGTGATGCCAACGGTATCGGCCTCCTGAAAGGCGTCCGAACCGATCATGAAGGTTGGAACCTGGCCAGTCAGAACCACAATCGGGATCGAGTCGAGCAATGCGTCGGTCAGGCCGGTCACAGCGTTTGTCGCGCCGGGGCCAGAGGTCACAAGCGCAACACCGGGTTTGCCGGTCGACCGGGCATACCCTTCGGCAGCGTGAACTGCGCCCTGTTCGTGCCGCACCAGAATGTGGCGAATGTCGTTTTGCAGAAAGATCTCATCATAGATCGGTAGGACGGCGCCGCCGGGATATCCGAATACCGTGTCCACACCCTGATCCTTGAGGGCCTGAACCACCATCTTTGCGCCGGTCATCTCACGTGTCATCTGCTTTGCTCCGTTCGCGACATGTGTCTTGCGTTCCGCATAAAAAAAGCCCCCGACTTTTCGGAGGCGCATGGGTTCGAGTATGGTTTTCCGTTACCGGCCCATGCGCGTTGTTCCCACGATTACGACTAGCGCTTTCATCGCCAGAGGCTCCTTTTTTGCGTTGCAGCGACATTATGAGCGGGGGAAAGGGGCGTCAACAGGCAATTGAACCAATTTCGTAACCGAGAAGACGTTTTTTTCGAAATTTTATTGCGCGAAATGCCGCATGGCGGGAATTTTCAGGAAATCTCTTCAAGGATGGCCGGGAAAGACGCGAATTTTCAGGTCAAAAAGCGTCAGGCCGATGTCTGAAACGGGCATGATCGGTGCCTTTGGCTGCGACAGGGTGGAGCTGATAGCGGTAAAAGGGAGGGTCGGATCATGTTGCACGATCTGATTGACGTTGGACGGTATCCGATTGATCGCCCGGATTCATGGGCCTACGCGCAACTGATCAGGGATCTTCAGCGCGACCTGAACGAAGAGGGCTGCGCGGTTCTGACCGGTTTTGTCCATGACAAGGGGATCGAGAAAATACTGGCCGAGGCTGACGCGGTCGCAGGCAACGCACATCGGTCGTTCAATCGCACCAACGCCTATTTCACAAAGGACGATCCGCGTTTCGGGATCGGTCACCCGATCCGCAGGTTCTATGACCGCTCGAACGCATTTGTTCCTGCCGACAATTTCAAAAGATCGGGACCGCTGCGCCGGATTTACGAAGACCCGTCATTCATGCCCTTCATTCGCGCAGCGCTGGGTGAACCGGCCGAGCGGTTCTTTCGCTACGATGACCCATTGGCGGACGTCATCATCAATGTCGTTGAGGAAGGGCAGGGGTTTCCCTGGCATTTCGATACCAACAATTACACCGTAACTCTGGCCATTCAGAACGGCGAGGACGGAGGAGCTTTTCAGTATGTTCCCAACCTGCGCACGCCTGAAGAGGAGAACTTTGGCGCGGTCGCCTCGATTTTGGACGGTGACATGAGCGATGTTCGGCAATTGGATTTGCAGCCGGGCGATCTGCAGATCTTCAAAGGGCGCTATGCCTTGCATCGGGTCGCCCCGGTAGAAGGCGCGCGCAAGCGCTATGTTGGCATATTCTCGTTCGTCGAGGCCGAAGGCATGTGCGGAGGGGTCGAGCGCACCCGCCAGCTGTATGGCCGGGTGCTGCCCCATCATTATGAGCGCGAAGGGAACCGGAAAGACCAACTGTTGGACTGAGGCAGGACGCGGTATGTTGGACCTCATTGAATTCAGGAGGTTCAGATGGCCAAAATATTGCAGCTCACACCTTTTGTTTTGTGCTCGTCCCTGCGGAATCAGATCGCGTTCTACTGTGACCGGTTGGGATTTACCTGCGGGTTCACGCAGGACAACTATGCCTATCTGTCCAACGGGCCGATTGCGATACGTCTGCTGGAATGCCCACCGCGCCCGGACGGGCGACCATTGGGTGACGATCAGTCGTTCTACGTCGATGTTCAGGACATTGATGACCTATTTGCGGCGTTGGCACCGCGCTTGTCGGATCTGCCCGAAGGGCGGGTGCGTCCGCCCTTTGATCAGCCCTACCAACAGCGTGAGTTCCACGTGATCGACGAGGATGGAACGCTGGTGTTTTTCGGCCAGGACATCAGCCCGCGCGCCAATGGGTGAGCACTCCCGCCCGTTGTCGACACGCCTTGCGGCGCATCTCCGCCGGTTGGGCCGGGCAGCGCGTGCCGCGCTGCGGTCAGGATTGGGTTTGTCGACTACGCGCTTTTGGAGACCGTGAATTCGATCAGGTCCCAGCGATTTCCAAACGGATCTCGCCATACCGCGACGGTTCCGTAGGGTTCGTGTCGGGGTGGTTCCTCGAATTCCACACCGGCAGACAGCATCGCCGCGTGGTCGCGATTGAAGTCGTCGGTCTCGAGAAAGAAGCCGACGCGTCCGCCGGTCTGGTTGCCGATCGCAGTGGATTGTTGCTCGCCGACCGCTTGTGCCAAGAGAAGCGAGCCGCCAGTGGACCCCGGCGGTGCAACGCGCACCCAGCGCTTGCCCGCGCCCAGATCGATGTCCTGAAGCAAATCAAAGCTTAGAACCTGAGTATAGAAAGAAATGGCCGCGTCATAGTCGGGAACGACCAGCGTCACCGCGTGAAGGGATTGCCGCATACCTTAGCCCTTGGTCGGGTGACGGTCAGGCAGTTGAATATTGGCGACCTGTTCGGCAATAGGCGGCGAAGACAGCGGGTGATGCCCGGCGTCACCAAACTTGCTTGGGTCTTTGACGGCTTGCCACGATCCCCCCAAATAGACTTGAAATCCCGAAAACTTGGCCTTGTAACCCATCTTGGGGCTGCCGGGGACCCAATAGCCCAGATAGACATAGGGCAGGCCAGCCTCACGCGCGATCTCGATATGATCAAGGATCATGTAGGTCCCCAGCGAGTCCTGCTGTTTGAGTGGGTCGTAGAACGAGTAGACCATGCTGAGTCCGTCATCCAGAACGTCTGTCAGGCTGACGGCAATCAGCGTGTCGGTTTCGGGATCGGCATATTCCACGACGCGGCTGCGGATCGGGGTTTCCTCGATCATCGCGGCGAATTCGAACACGTCCATGTCGGCCATGCCGCCATCCGCGTGGCGCGCGTCCAGATATTTGCGGAACAGATCGAACTGTTCGTCCGTGGCCCAGGGCGATGTGGCCCGGCGTTTGAGATAGCTGTTACGCCGCAACACGCGTTTCTGGCTTTTGCCCGGTCGAAACGCGGCGACGTCGATACGTGCCGACAGGCAGGCGGCGCAATCGGTGCAAGAGGGGCGATAAAGAACGTTTTGCGAGCGACGGAACCCCTGCTGGGACAGGCTGTTGTTTAGCTGATCTGCGCCTTCACCCTGCAAGGCGGTGAACAGCTTACGCTCCATCCTGCCCTCAAGATAAGGGCAGGGCTGGGGTGCCGTCACATAGAATTGTGGCGCGATAGGCAGCGTGTGTCGCATGAAGGTCCTGTGTTTCCCGTGGCGTGATGATAGCAACGGTTTCAGGACCCGCCAAGTGTTTCACGCGATCTTGGTGTCAGGCACGTCTGTTCATCATGACCGTGCCCAGAAAGGCGTCGGTCAGGCCCTGACACCGGGCGCTGGTCAGCATCATGACGACCGAGATGATCTGGAGAACCGGAAAGGCCATGCTGACAAAGTAACCGGCTGTGTGCGCCACGGCTTTGCCCATGTCCATGCGTTCGCCGAACGAATCCCGCAGCTCGATACCCATGAAGCGCATGCCCAGTGTCGCCGAGCCATTTGCGATGGTCACCACGCGATAAACAAAGCTGACGACGGCGTAGATCAGCGCGAGGATGAAGAAGCCCATGCCAAAGGTCAACAGAATGGCGACGGTGCAGAGCAGCGAGATGAAGGCGATGTCAAACAGCCACGCGACGAACCTTTTGGTTGCGACGGATTGATAGAATTCTGGCTGACTGTCTGGGTCGGGCAGGTGGGTCATTTTCAGGTTTTCCGGGTGGTAATCTTGGGAAGAACCCTGTCCCGAAATGCGGGACAGGGCAAGTCTGGATCAGGCGCGTTCGCCGTTTTCCGCATCGTCGTGGTTATCGCGGGCGCGTTCGTCCATGAACTGGTCGAACTCGGCCTTGTCCTTTGCATCACGCAGGCGGCGCAGGAAGGCTTCGAAGTCCTTCTGCTCACGCTCGAGCCGGGCCAGTGTATCGGCCTTGTAGGCGTCAAAGGCGCTGTTGCCCGACGGTTTCATTGCGCTCATGTGGCTGTTCCAGGATTTGCGGCGGCCGCAGGATTTGCTGAACATACATTTGCTCCAGATCATGTAGGCAAGAAAGGCCAGGCCGATGGGCCAGAAAAAGATAAAGCCAAGGACCATGGCAGCGATCCAGGCCCCTTTGCCCTTGCTGTCCAGCCAGGCTTCGGCGCGGTAAAGCCATCCCGGATTTTCGGGGACGGCGGGTTCGGATAATGCGGTCATGTTGTGGTCTCCGGGTTGATGTAAAAACTGTTTACATTCCCTAGATGGGGCGGGGAGAATGGGGTTGCAAGGGGTCAATGTGAAAAAGATTTACATTTTGTAGAAAGACCTGTCCGGTTGACGTTGCCAGGGTAACAGAGCAATTTGCCAAAATGTCTGTCACGGAACGAAAAACCGCCCCCTCACTTGCTGAAATCCTTGCGTTGGAAAAGAGGGTCTGGGCCGCTTTGGTCGATCGCGACGCGCAGGCGGATCGCGCATTGCTGAGCGCGGATTTTCTGGGTGTCTATCCCAGCGGGTTTGCCAATCGCGACGATCATGTGGGCCAGTTTGCCGATGCGCCGACCATGGCGCGGTTTGAACTGAGCGAAACCCAACTGCGTGTGCTGACGCCAGATATCGTGCTGCTGTCCTACCGGGCCGACTATCAGCGACCGAGCTCTGAGATGACAGAGACGATGTTGATTTCGTCGCTATGGGAGCGGCGACACGATGTCTGGGTGAACAGTTTCAGCCAGGATACTCCGTTGGATCGCCAATGACCGCGCCTCTGTCGATTCAGCGTTTGCCGCGCGCTTATGACACGGCGCTGGGCGAGGAAACCCGCGGACTGGTCGGTGATGTGACGCCCGAGCAGGCCGATCTGATTGCGGGCACGGCGGGGTCCAGCCCCTATCTGAAGGGGTTGATCGAGCGCGAGTCGGATTGGCTGCCAACGGCGCTGCACAACCCGGATCAGGCCCTTTTCGACATGATGGCCGCCGCGCGCGACCTGCCGCCGGATCAGTTGAAGCCGGGGCTTCGGGTGGCAAAGCGGCGCGTGGCGTTGTTGACTGCGCTCGCGGATCTGGCAGGCGCCTGGCCCCTGGAAAAGGTTACTGCGGCGTTGACCGATTTTGGCGCTTTGGCTGCGGATGTTGCGGCAAAGTCCGAAATTGCGGCCCTGATCCGGCGCGGCAAGTTGCCGGGAATGACGCCCGATGACGTCGAAACCGCCGCCGGTATGGTCATTCTGGCAATGGGTAAGATGGGCGCGCATGAGCTGAACTATAGCTCGGATATTGATCTGATCGTGCTGTTCGACGAAACCCGGTTCGATCCGGATGACTTCTATGATGCGCGGCATGGGATGGTACGGGCAACGCGGAACTTCTGCGCCACGCTCAGCGACAAGACGGCAGATGGTTATGTGTTTCGCACCGATCTGCGCCTGCGGCCTGATCCGGCGGTGACCCCGGTGTGCATGGCAATGGAAGCCGCCGAGCGATATTATGAAAGCCTTGGACGAACCTGGGAACGCGCGGCTTATATCAAGGCGCGCCCCTGCGCCGGCGATATGGCTGCGGGTGACAGGTTTCTGGAAACCCTGCGCCCGTTTGTCTGGCGTCGCCATCTGGATTTTGCCGCCATTCAGGATGCCCACGACATGCGTCTGCGCATTCGCGAAAACAAAGGTACCGGTGGCGCGCTGGTGATCCCCGGGCACGACATGAAGCTGGGGCAGGGTGGCATCCGAGAGATCGAGTTCTTCACCCAGACCCGGCAATTGATCGCGGGCGGTCGCGATCCTGATCTGCGCGTACGCGGAACTGTCCCGGGTCTTGCAGCGCTGGCCGCAAAAGGCTGGGTGCCGCAGGATGTGGCCGAAAAGCTGACCGATCATTACCGTGCGCACCGCGATGTCGAGCACCGCATCCAGATGGTGCACGATGCGCAGACCCACAAGGTTCCGAACTCCGACGACGGAATCGAGCGCGTCGCATGTCTGATGGGGATCAGCCGAGAAGAGCTGACCGCCGACCTGACCCATCGGCTGACCGAAGTCCATGAACTGACCGAGGGTTTCTTTGCGCCGGGTCAAAGCGCGCCGACACCTGCAACAGACGAGGTCGAATTTGACCAAAGCGTGCTGGCCCGCTGGCCCACCTATCCCGCGCTGCGCTCGCAGCGCGCCCGTCGCATTTTTGAACGCCTGCGACCAGAATTGCTGACCCGGCTGGCCAAGACAGCGCAACCCGCCGAGGCGCTTCTGGCCCTCGACGGTTTTCTGGCCGGGCTGCCTGCCGGTGTTCAGGTGTTTTCGCTGTTCGAGGCCAATCGCCAATTGATCGACCTGCTGATCGACATTGTCGGGACCTCGCACGCGCTGGCCTCGCATCTGTCGCGCAACGCTTCGGTGTTTGACGCGGTGATCGGTGGCAGTTTCTTTCTCGACTGGCCCGGCCAAGGGGCGTTGCAAGAAGAACTGACCGGGTTGCTGGCGGCTGAAAGAGACTATGAATCACAACTCGATCTGGCGCGGCGGTGGTGCAAGGAATGGCACTTTCGCGTTGGTGTTCACCACCTGCGCGGGCTGATCGACGGTGCGCAGGCAGGTCAGCAATACGCCGATCTGGCACGCGCGGTCATCGCCGCCATTCTGCCCATCGTCGCCGCGCAATTCGCCAACAAGCACGGGCCTGCACCCGGGCGCGGGGCGACTGTCCTTGGCATGGGCTCGCTTGGGGCCGCGCGGATAAACTCGCAATCCGATCTCGACATGATCGTGATCTATGACCCATTGGATCAGGACATGTCGGACGGGCCGCGCCCGCTGGCCACACGGACATATTATGCCCGCTTCACGCAGGCGCTGATCACGGCGTTGTCCGCGCCGATGTCGCAAGGGCGGCTGTACGAGGTCGACATGCGTCTGCGCCCATCCGGAAATCAGGGGCCCGTCGCCACAAGCTGGGCCAGCTTCGTCAATTATCAGCAGAACGAAGCATGGGTCTGGGAGCATCTGGCCCTTACCCGCGCGCATGTGGTTGCCGGTGATCCCGGGCTGGCCACGGATATTGAGAGCTTCCGTGCCGAGTTCCTGTCGCGCCCACGCGATCACCGCAAGGTCCTGCAAGAAGTGGCTGAAATGCGCGACAGGCTCGCCGCCGCCAAATCCCCTGCGGGCATCTGGGACGCCAAGAACGGACCGGGGCGGATGATGGATATCGAACTGATCGCCGAAACCGGTGCATTGCTGTCGGGAACAGCGCAGCGCGACGTCCATTCCGGTCTCGACGGTGCTGTCGCTGCTGGTCTGCTGGATGTCGCGCAAGGGCAGACTCTGAAAGAATGCTACGATCTATGCTGGTCGGTACAATGCGCGACGCGGCTGTTGTCCGGCAACGCGATCGAGTCGGACCGGATCGGCGAGGGGGGCGCGGCATTCTTGTGTCGCGCGACCGGGTTCGATCAGGTTCACGACCTTCAGGCCGCTTTGGCGGACACATACACAACCGCCGCCGCGCTGATCCAGGCGGTAGTCGAAGAGGGCAAAGATGGCGCGCAGTGATGATCCAAACGATCCCAAAGGGCTGATCCGCGAGGCCTATCGCATCGAGGGTATCGCCTTGCCCGAATGCCGCAGCATCTTTCTGGACTGGGCGCTTGGGTTTCCACCCGACCGCGATCAGCAAAAGGCACTTGCGGTATTGCACGCGTTATATGCGACCGAACATGCCGATCACCCGATGACGCAGGTGCTGCGCGAAGGGTTGGAAACTGCGCAGGCTCCGAAACGACGCGGCGGCTGGCGCGGCCGGGCGCGGTAGGGGGCTTTCCCCGGCGCGCGTTCGCGACTATGAGGGCGCAATGACCCAGACCGCCGACCGCCCCCGCATCCGCCTGAAACCCAAAGCCAATGCGCGCGGCCTGCGTCATGGTTTCCCGTGGGTCTACGCCAATGACATCGTCACCGACCGCCGCACGCGCAAGATTGAACCGGGCGCTCTGGCGGTGCTTGAGGATGACAAGCGCAGCCCGATAGCTTTGGTTGCGGTCAATCCGAATTCAAAAATCATGTGCCGGGTGCTGGACCGTGATCTGAACGCCGACTTGAACCCAGAATGGTTCGAAACACGTCTGCGCCGCGCGCTCGATATGCGCGCGCAACTGTTCGACGCGCCGTATTACCGCCTGATCCACGCCGAGGCCGACGGATTTCCCGGCGTCATCATTGATCGCTTTGGCGCGGTTTGCGTGATCCAGCCCAACGCGGCGTGGGCCGAACAACATCTTGAGACTCTGACCGATGCTCTGATCAAGGTGACCGGCGTGACGACAGTGTTGAAAAATGCCTCAGGCCGCACGCGCGGGCTGGAGGGGTTGGATGATGTCAGCCTGACTTTGCGCGGCACGACACCCGATGCACCGGTGCCGGTCCCCATGAATGGCGCAACTTACATGGCCGATCTGACCGGCGGTCAAAAGACCGGTCTGTTCTACGACCAACGTCCGAACCACGCCTTTGCCGCACGCTTGGTGCAACCGGGCGCGCAGGTTTTGGATGTGTTCAGTCATGTTGGCGGTTTCGGCCTGGCGATGCTGGCTGGTGGCGCAGGGCAAGCCCTTGCTGTGGATGGCTCTGCTGCCGCTCTGGATCTGGCGGCGCAAGGGGCGGTGGCGTCGGGGTCCGATGACCGCTTTCAAACCCGGCACGGCGATGCTTTCGAGGTGCTGACCCAACTGAACGACGAGGGCGCGCAGTTTGACGTGGTCATCTGCGATCCGCCTGCCTTTGCCCCATCGAAACAAGCACTCGATGCTGGTCTGCGCGCCTACGAACGTATTGCCCGTCTGGCCGCGCCTATGGTCAAACCAGGCGGCTATCTGGGTCTCTGCTCATGCTCGCACGCCGCTGATCTCGGCCGTTTTCGCGATGCATCTGCGCGCGGGATCGGACGGGCCGGGCGTCGCGCACAGATGATCCACACCGGAATCGCCGGGCCAGATCACCCACAACTGCCGCAATTGGCCGAAAGCGGTTACCTCAAAGCTGTGTTCTACCGGCTGTGAAGGCGGTTCTGGATACCTGCGTCATCTATCCCACCGTAATGCGGGAAATGCTGCTTGGCGCGGCGAAACTCGGCCATTTCACGCCCTTCTGGTCCCCACGCATCCTCGAGGAATGGGCGCGCGCCGCCCGCAAGCTTGGCCCCGCGGGCGAGGCGCAGGCGCGCGCCGAAATCGCCCTGACACAAGCTCAGTGGCCCGGTGCCGAGCGTCCAGCGCCGCCGGGGTTGGAACACCGCCTCTGGCTGCCCGATGCCGCGGATATCCACGTGCTCGCAACTGCCGTGGCGTGCTCGGCGGATGTGATCGTCACGGTCAACGCAAAAGACTTTCCAAGGAACATTCTGGCGGAAGAAGGGCTGGAACGACGCGATCCCGATACCTTGCTGCACGGGTTCTTTGTCGATGATTCAGACGGAATGACTCAACTAGCCGAAGGTGTTCTGTCTGAGGCCAACCGCCTGTCCGGCGACCAGTGGACCCTGCGCAGCCTGATGAAAAAAGCCCGTCTGCCACGCCTAGGCAAAGCCCTGAGCGTCTGACGGGTTCCATTTCGTCTGGCTATAATTTTCCGGAGAGCGTGCGAGGCTGACCTACGCTCACCCCTGCTTCCAACGCTGCTCGAGCGTTTCCAGCGCCGCAATACGCTCATCCGTCTTCGGGTGGCTCATCAACCAGGCGGGAACAACACCCGCGCGCTGTTGCGTCAGATCTTCCAGCTTGTGAAACAGGGATTTCTGCGGCCCGATGCCGATTCCGGCCTTGGTCAACAATGCAGCGGCGTATTCATCCGCCTCGTACTCATCGCCGCGTGACAGGCGCGAGGCCAGCAGGTGTGTCAGCATATTGGCGATCCAGGCGCCGATAAACGGAATGAACCGGTTCAGCAGCATCATCAGCGCCGCCCGCAGGGCATTCTGCCCCGAAAAATCGATCATTCGACGCCGCGCATGTCCAAGGGCCACATGCCCCAGCTCATGCGCAATGACACTGGCCATTTCCTCGGCCGAGACCTCTCCATTTGCAAACTTCCGGTAGAACCCGCGCGTAATGAAAATCCGCCCGTCTGGTGCGGCCAACCCGTTCACCGGGTCGATCTCGTAGATGTAGACCGGCACGCGGTCGATTTCCAGCGCTGCCGCCAGCCGGTCGGTCATGCGTTTTAGCGCCGGATCGGCCAGTTCGGTCGATTTGGCATCCAACTCGCGATGGGTGCGCCAGACCGAAATCCGGTACATCGCAATGGCATAGAGGACGGCCAGCAGGATCGGGGTGATGCGAAGCATATGTTAGATATGGTCGATTCCGCACAAATCGCAAGTCGGGTGGCAGCCGTTATTGCCACCCTCAATGTGCAGAGGACCGAATTGCTGGCGTCTGTTCATTCTGACCCGGTTGAGACCGGGATATTTCAGTCGGTCGAACAGATGCCCCGGTCGTTGGTTTGCGTGGTGCCCTTAACCATCATGTTGTATTTGAGGCTTTCGTAATTCATCACAAAAGTCACAACGGTCTGATCCTTGATCAGCACATATGTCATCGAGTCCCCGGCCGGATAGATATCCGCTTCGCCGTCGACGGTGGAGGTCGCAATGGTTCCTTTGTCCGCGCCGCCTGTCCGGGTCAGCGTTACCTCGCTGCCATCAATGTCCGAAACGCAATTGACGACGAAATCGTCCTGTCCCAGCGGTGTATTGGCAAGCGCTGCCTGCGGAGCAAATGTCAAAAGGGCAAGAGGAATGAGGCGGTGCAGCAGCATGGAACCTTCCGAAGTGTTTTATGTTGGGGATGTGGTCTGTCCGGTGCGCGAACAGGGTTGGTTATTCGTTCTTCGGATGGCGCGTATCGGGCAATTACGACCAGATTGGGGCCGGGATTGGGTCACTGCATGGCGGCAAGCCCGCGCACGTCAATCCCGGAATTGACGGGGAAACTTCCTCAATTCCTGTCATATATGCGGATTGGCTCATATGATCCGAGACCGGGGGTTGACAACGATAGTGTCTGAATGAAACCTCGGAAACGTTGGGAGACATTGGAAAAATCAAGTAACTGCACCTTCTGCAAGGCAAACCGTCGGGGGAAACCGGCGTATGGCCGGGGTTATGTGCAGATGACGTGAATCCATCTCCCCCAAAATAAAACTTGGGAGTTCTTAGATGAAAAACAGCAGCAAGCTCAGCCTCGGCGCATTTGTGACCGCGGCCATGATGGCGCCGGCAGCCTATGCCGAAGAGTTCATCACCATTGGCACCGGCGGTGTCACCGGCGTGTATTACCCGACCGGCGGTGCAATCTGCCGTCTGGTGAACAAGGGGCGCAAGGAACATGGCGTGCGCTGCTCGGTCGAATCGACCGGCGGATCTGTCTACAACATCAACACCATCCGCGAAGGCGAGCTGGAGTTCGGTGTGGCCCAGTCCGACTGGCAGTACCACGCCTATAACGGCAGCTCGAAATTCGAAGAGGCTGGTCCGTTCGAAAATCTGCGCGCCGTCTTCTCGGTTCACCCCGAACCGTTCACCGTTGTGGCTCGTGCCGATTCTGGCATCGCCAACTTCGAGGACCTGAAGGGCAAACGCGTAAACATCGGCAACCCCGGTTCCGGTCAGCGCGGCACCATGGAAGTTCTTCTGGGCGAAATGGGCTGGACCACCGATGATTTCGAACTGGCGACCGAGCTGAAAGCGGCAGAACAGTCCGCAGCTCTGTGCGACAACCAGATCGATGCGATGGTCTACACCGTTGGTCACCCTTCGGGCTCGATCCAGGAGGCCACAACCGCCTGTGACTCGGTTCTGGTGAATGTCAGCGGCGACGCGGTCAGCAAACTGGTCGACGACAACTCGTTCTACCGCACCGCGACCATTCCCGGCGGCATGTACCGTGGTTCGGATGGCGACACTGCAACCTTTGGTGTGGGCGCGACATTCGTGACCTCGTCGGACGTGTCGGAAGACGCGGTTTATGCGGTTGTCAGCTCGGTCTTCGAGAACTTCGACGACTTTAAAAAGCTGCACCCGGCCTTCGCCAACCTCAAGCCCGAGGAAATGATCGCCGACGGTCTGTCGGCCCCGCTGCATCCGGGTGCCGAGAAGTACTACAAAGAAAAAGGCTGGATTCAGTAAGCCAGACTTAAAGCAGGGTGCCCATTGGGCGCCCTGCCACCCAAACCCGAACAAATCGGGTGATCTAGAAGGCCAAAAAGGCCGCGACGGGGAGACTTTTCATGAGTTCCGAAACGCAATCCAATCGTCCGCTATCCGAAGAAGAGCTACAGGATCTGGTCGCCTCATCCGATGCGGGCGGGCGCAATCCGGTCGGCAATGTCGGAATTTTTCTGGCCGTCGTAGCGGCGATCTGGTCGATTTTCCAAGTGGTTCTGGCCTCGCCGCTGGCCAACTATGTGTTGCCGGGCAGCGTGGTGAACAACGCACGGCAATTCCATCTGGCCTTTGCCATGTTTCTGGCCTTTGCCGCCTATCCGGCGCTTAAATCCAGCCCGCGGGACTATATCCCGATCCAGGACTGGATCATGGGTCTGCTGGGCACCTTCGTCGCGCTTTATGGATACTTCTTCTACAACAAGATCGTCGACGCAGGCGGTTTGGCCGATGACACAGATAAGTGGGTCGCTCTGGTCGGATTGCTTCTGCTGTTTGAGGCCGCGCGTCGTGCGCTTGGCCCGGCGATGGCGATCATCGCGACAATCTTTCTGGCCTACGTGTTCTTCGGCTCGTCGGAATGGGTCCCCGAGGTTATCCGCTGGAAGGGCGCAAGTCTGAAAAAGGCCATGAGCCATATGTGGATCACGTCCGAGGGCGTGTTCGGCATCGCCTTGGGTGTTTCCACCAAATTCGTCTTCCTGTTCGTTCTGTTCGGGGCCTTGTTGGATAAGGCCGGGGCAGGGAACTACTTTATCAAAATGGCGTTCGGCGCGCTTGGCCATCTGCGTGGTGGCCCGGCCAAAGCGGCCGTTGTGGGTTCTGCGGCAACCGGCCTGATCTCGGGTTCCTCCATCGCCAATGTTGTGACGACCGGGACATTCACCATTCCGCTGATGAAACGCGTGGGCTTTTCCAGCGAACAGGCGGGCTCGGTCGAGGTTGCCTCATCCGTGAACGGTCAAATCATGCCACCCGTGATGGGGGCTGCGGCCTTCCTGATGGTGGAATATGTGGGCATCTCTTACGTCGAGGTGATCACCCACGCCTTCCTGCCTGCAGCGATTTCCTACATCGCGCTGGTCTATATCGTGCATCTTGAGGCGGTGAAGCGGAATATGCCGACGCTGGGCGACCGCGACGTGCATCTGGCGCGCACCGTTGTCGGGATGCTGTCTTTCTTCCTGGTTTTTGCCGGTCTGTGCTACGGCTCGCAATTCCCGGTCGATGCAGTGACCGCATGGGTGCCGTCTGCAGCGGGTCTGGTCCTTAGCCTGATCGTCTGCGCGGTTTACGTTGCTCTGCTCTATTTGGCCGCACAGGTGCCGGATCTGGAACCTGACGATCCAAACGCCAAAGAGGTGCAACTGCCGGTCATCGCCGATATCTACAAGGCAGGCCTGCATTACCTGCTGCCGATCATCGTGCTGGTCTACTTCCTGATGATCGAACAGAAGTCACCGGGCCTTTCGGCCTTCTGGGCCACGGCGCTGCTGTTTGTGATCCTGCTGACGCAGAAACCGCTCAAGGCGATGTTCCGGGGGCAGAGCAATCTGTACAACACCTTCATCGACGGCGTTGCTGATCTGTGGCAAGGCCTGATCGACGGCGCGCGCAACATGATCGGGATCGCTCTGGCCACGGCGACGGCGGGTGTGATCGTTGGCACCGTGACCCTGACCGGTGTTGGACAAGTGATGGCGGATCTTGTTGAGTTCCTGTCGGGCGGCAACCTGATCCTGATGCTGATAATGGTTGGCCTGCTCAGCCTGATCCTTGGCATGGGCCTTCCGACCACTGCGAACTACATCGTCGTCAGCTCGCTGATGGCTGGTGTGGTCGTGGAACTGGGCGCGCAAAGCGGGTTGATCGTGCCGCTGATCGCGGTGCACCTGTTCGTCTTCTATTTCGGCATCATGGCGGATGTGACACCTCCCGTGGGTCTGGCGAGTTTCGCCGCTGCGGCCGTGTCGGGCGGGGACGCAATCAAGACAGGGTTCACCGCGTTCTTCTACTCGTTGCGGACCGTTGCGCTGCCGTTTGTGTTCATCTTCAACACCGACCTTCTGCTCATCGACGTGACATGGGTCGAGGGGATAATCGTGGCCATATTCGCGACGATCGCCATCCTGGTCTTCACGGCGGGAACCATGGGCTATTTCCTGACCCACAGCCGCGTCTACGAAAGCATTGCGCTGATTCTGGTGGCCTTTGCCCTGTTCAGGCCCGATTACCTGATGGACCGCGTTTCTCCGCCGTTCACGTCGGTCGAGCCTGCGGCCTTTGTCGAAACGATTGGCGAGACGCCACCGGGAACCGAAGTGCGCATGGTCATCAGCGGGCCGGATTTCGACACGCTTGAAATGACGGACACCACGGTCGTCGTGCCGGTCGGCAGCGAGGAAGGCGGTGCCGCGCGTGTCGAGGCTATGGGTCTTCTGTTGCTCGAAGAAGATGGCCTGATCAAGCTGGAAGAACCGATGTTCGGTTCGCCGGTCGCGGATGATCTGGACATCTTTGACTATTATGGCGACGACGCCGTGCGCCTGACCTCGGTCAGCCTGCCGTCCAGCCAGCCGCCCAAACAGCTGATGTACATCCCGGCACTGATCCTTCTGGGTCTGATCGCCTTCCTGCAACGCGGCCGTGCCGCCAGACAAGAGGTGCCAGCATGACCAATTCCGTACTTTGTGCTGTCGATATCAGCAATGGTGATCTTGACGTCGGCGTACTTAAGCGCGCTGCGGCGCTGGCCGATCTGGACGGTGCGCGGCTGGATGTGGTGACGGTCACGCCCGACTTCGGAGAAGGATTTGTCAGCAGCTTCTTTGAACCGCATCACCACGAACAGGTGATGCAGGAGGCCCACGACAAGCTGGTTGCTTTGTGCGAGGCCACCTTGGGCGCGGACCGCAACGCCAGCGTCCGCCACGTTGTCGCCACCGGTACCGCTTATCAGGAGATCCTGAAAACGGCCGAGGGTGCAAGCAGCGATTTGATTGTCATCGGGGCGCATAAGCCGGACTTCAAGGACTACTTGCTGGGTCCGAATGCCGCCCGGGTGGTGCGGCATTCGACCGTGTCCGTCTATGTCGTGCGCTAGGTGCAGTTAGTAGCCGGTCATCTCAAGATAACCCTGTCCGGTGTGGCTGCCTGAGACGCGCACCGGACCCTCCCAATAGGCAAACCGGGTGCCCATCCAAGCACCGGGGTTCATGGCCGCGACCTCGATCTCGACGTCCCTGTCCGGCAGGGTTACGCGCCAGTGTGTCGGTATTTCGCGGCCCGCAACGCTATTTGTTGCCAGCGGCGTAAACTGAACCGAACCGTCCGGCAGCGCAACGCTCTGCCCGTCAGACTCGATCCATGTGGACGAGGTGAAATCGCCCCGCGCACCCCGTAGACGGAAGGCCATCAGTTTCTGCCCGCCCTCAAAGCTCAGCGAAAACCAATCCCAACCGGTCTGATCATCGGACAAGGGTTGCGATGACCATTCGCGATCCAGCCACCCCTGACCGGTGACCGGCACATCGCCGGTCGGCAGGTGCAGCACACCTTGGACTGTGTAGAACGGCTGTGAATAGTAGTGACTTGCCTGTCCATCCGCCGACTTGACCGAATAGCCCCGGTCGCCGTGAAAGACCAAAGGGCCGGTGGCGGTCAGGGACAGGTCGTAACTGAAGTCTGCACCGCTCGCGGCCAGGTCCAACCTGTCCATCCCTGTCCCCTGCATGTGCCAATCGTCGATCCATGCGGCAAACGGCTCTGCTCGGACGCCAGCCTGCCCAATCCCTCCCCGCGAGAGCCGCTCGGCAAAGTGGTGGCTGTCGGGCGTGGTCACGGCGGCATGGCCCATCCAGATTTGCGGGCTTTGCCAGCCTTCGGTTTCAAAGGGCTTGAGAGCGGATCGGAACAGGGTCCACTGGATGCCGTAATCCACGCCGTCGGCGTCTTGCAGGTTTGCGGTCAGATACCACCACTCGATCCGGAAGTCGGGATGCGGGCCATGGTCCTTCGGGAATTCAAGCGCATATCCGGGCTTTGGAACATTGAACCCTTCGGCGCTGGTCCCAAGCCCGGCATAGCCCTGTGCGAAAGCACCGACTGGCAATAGCAATACTATCAAGAGGGCCCTAACGTTCATTTGCAAACACCCTTAGCAGGTCGGCAGGTGGCAGACGCATCAGTCGCAGCGCAGGCAAGGCGGCGGCGATGGCCGCCGCCACAAGCGTCAGCGCGAACAGACGCAGCCAATCGGCTGGAAACAGGTACATTGGCAGTCGCCAACCGAAAGCCTGCACGTTGATCACGGCCAACAGGACCCACGCCAAAACAAGCCCCAGCGGCAGTGCAAGGCAAGCAGTAAGCGCCGCCAGCAAGACGCTGCGCAGCAGCTCCAGCCGGGCTAGCCTTGCACGGGTCAGCCCCAATGCCCAAACCGGTGCGACCTGAGGCAAACGCTGGGTCCAGAGAGTCAGAAGGCTGGTCAGGATGGCGAACCCGGCCACGCCCAGTGTCAGAATGTTCAGCGCCGAAGTCACGACGAAGGTCTTGTCGAATATCGCCATCGACTGCGCCTTCATGGCACCTTGCTGAACAACGGCCGAAGCGGGCAGGTCGAACTGTTTTCGCAACGCCTGCGCCAAATCCGTTGCGCCCGCTGGGTCTGTCCGGATGCCAAAACGACGGGTCGGTGTTTCCGGAACAATCTGGTCCAGCACAGGCATCGCAACGATGGCTTGCCCGGTCGGATTGCCATAGTCGGAATAGACACCGGCGATCGTCAGTATGTGATCTGTTCCAAGGGTCAGTTCATCGCCCGGCCAGAGATCCGCGCGCCGGGCCAATTGTTCATTGATCAGAATGGCGCTGTCCGTGTGCACTTTTGCCCAGGCTTCGGGCGCGCGGGCGATCAGCGGCCAGTGTTCACGATAAGTCGGGTCGTCGACGACTCCGTACAGGAACAATGGCCCGGTCTCATGCGACAGTTCAACGCTGCGGATCGGCAGAACCGCATCAACTTTCGGTGCCAACCAGGCGGCGATCTGGCTACCTTGCGCGTCGTCCTTTGCGGTGACGTACAGCTCGGAGGTCAGGCGTTGGTCCAGCCAGCCGGTAAAGGTCAGCCTGAAACTGGACACCATTGTGCCGACACCGATATTTGCCGCCAGTGCCAGCATCAGAGCCATCAGCGCCAGCGAGAGCCCGGGCAATTGAGACCACATGTCCGCCCACACCCATTGCGCAACCGGGCTTTTGGCACGGCGCGACAGCACCGTCAGCACTCCTGATAGCATCAGCGGCAACAGCAGCGCTGCACCGGTCAGCACTCCGGCGAGCAATACAAATCCGGCAAACAAGTCCCCAATCAGCAAAAACAACGCCACGCCACCACCGATCAGCGCAAATCCGGCGATTGCGATCATCCGCCCTGATGCGCCGCTGTGGCGCCATGCCTGCATTCCGGGACCGGCCAGCAAGGGCATTTTCGAGAGCCGCCAAAGCGCGTGAAGGCTGGCGGCCAGCGTACCGCCCACGGCCATGACAAGCCCGGTCAGAACCCAGGTAAGACGCAGGGCCAAGTGCCCCTCTACCGGCGCTCCATAAAGTCCGCGCAGAGAGGCTGCGACGTCCGGCAGAAGGGCTCCGGCAATGAAAAAGCCAAGAACCAGCCCAAGCGTGCCCCCGGCCAGTGCCAGCAGAACAAGCTCGGCCAGGATGATGCGAACAAGGCTGGGCATGGTAACCCCAAGCGCCCGAAGGGTGCGGATCATCCCGCGGCGTTGGGAAAAAGCCAGACCGACCGTGCCGTGAACGATGAACAGCCCAACAGCAAAGGACAGCAAACCAAAGGCCGACAGATTGAGGTGAAAGCTGTCTGTTAGTTGTGTCGTGTCCATCTGCGCGGCCGGGCTGGTGCGGGTCAGATCAGGGGCGATATCGTGCAACCGAGGCAGGCCCTTTGGCTGGTCAGGCAGAACCAGAAGTCTGGAAATCTGACCGGGCTTTTCCAGCAGTGCCTCGGCCACGCCGATATCGGTCAAGACAAAGCCCGGCGGCAATGCGGTGCTGACCAGGGCGGGTGGGTAACCATCCTGCCCGTCAAACACTGACGCCAGGTCCGGTGATATCAGCAGGAGCCCGGGCGCGGTCAGAATGTCCGCAGGCTCGGGCGGGGTCTCGCTTTGCTCAATTTGGGTGACAGCGGGCAGGGCGGGGGCTGCGACCATGTCTATGCCCATGACCCGAACCGAGCGTCCGCCGACCCTGATCGAACCATCCAGCACCGCAGCAACCTGCCAGCCCGCGCTTCGCAGGTCGACGTAACGGGACAATGGCATCGGGCCCGACGGGTCCCGAATTTCGTCAAACTGTCCAAGGGCCAACTGGTTGCTTGCGCGGGTATAGCTGGCGCGGGCCTCGGCGTTGATCGCCTGCACCGCCGACCAGAGCCCCGTTGCCAGTGCGATGCCGGTCAGCAAGGTCAGCAGTTGCATCCGGTGCGTGCGCCAGTGGGACAGCAGGACCAGAACAACTGTGCGGGTCATGTGATCCGACCACCCGTCAGATGCGCGCGGCGGTCCAGCCGGGCAGCGATGTCTGGCGAGTGTGTCACCAACAACAGCGCGGTGCCCGTGTCTGCAACCAGCGCCAGCATAAGATCCAGTACCACCGCGCTGGCGGTTTCGTCCAGATTTCCGGTCGGTTCGTCCGCCAACAGCAGCATCGGCCTGGAGGCCATGGCGCGACCGATGGCCACCCGTTGCTGCTGCCCGCCGGACAGATGCTCGGGGTATCGGTCCAGAACGTCGCGCAGCCCAAGCCGATCGGCCAAATGCGCAACCCAGTCCGGATCATGTCGGTCGGCAAGACGCGCGTGCAAAGACAGGTTTTGCGCCACGGTCAGCGAAGGAATCAGATTGAACTGCTGAAAGACCACCGAAAGACTGGTGCGCCGCAACTCAGCCAGTCCGGCATCGTCCAGCGCCGATAGGCGCGTGTTGTTCAGCGTGATCTCACCCCCATCGAACCCGTCCAGCGCCGCCGCCAAGTGCAGCAGAGTGCTTTTCCCGCTGCCGCTTTCGCCGGTCAGCGCCAAAGTCTGCCCGGCATCCAACGCCAGCGACACGTCGTTCAGAACCGGTCGCCCGCCGGGATAGGATTTCCGTACATGGTCAAGTGTCAGCAGCATTGTTGGCCTCATCCGGTGCCTGTCACAATGTGCAACCCGCGCTGCATCTGTCCAGAGCCCGCATAGGTGCCTTTCGCCGCAGGGTGCCGCCCGTTGCAGGGTTGTCCTGCGCTGCGTCAAAGCGCATTCTGACCCGGCGGCCCGGGCAAACAAAGGATTGATCTCATGTCATTATCGCAGCAGATTTTCTGGGGCAGCCTGTATCTGGGGATCTGCTTTCTGATCGAAATCCTGCTGCTGACCTGGAGCGTGGTGATCATCCGCAGGCTGCTGGAGAAATGGGAAAACCGCAGCGCCGTTCTGACCACTGCCGGTCCGATCTGTATCGCGCTGATGTTCATCGTGCTGACCCACACGGTACAGGTGTGGATCTGGGCCATCGTCTGGGTCACGCGCGATGTTCTGCCGGATTGGAACGAGGCGCTGTATTTCTCGCTGGTGACGTTCACGACGCTTGGCTATGGCGACATCGTTCTGGGCGACGGGCTGCGCATTTTCGGGGCATTTGCAGCGGTGACCGGGCTGCTGGCATTCGGTCTGTCGACGGCGTTTCTGGTGGCCCTCATGACCCGCGTGTTTCAGGAAAAGTTCATATCCTAGAGAATAGGTGCGACGAGCCGCGCGAGTGGCGCGCCATACCGGACATAGACAGGCTGTTGCGGCAGACGACGCGTAAGCTCGTAGCTGTTTTCAAAATCGGTTTTCAGCATGTCAGCGACCGCCTTCGCCGCGCGATCATCAAAGAACAGGGCCATCGCTTCGAAATTCAATCGGAATGAGCGATTGTCCAGGTTGGTCGTGCCCACGGCGGCCAGCGTATCGTCAACCACAAACACCTTCTGGTGCAGGAACCCGTCGGTATAGCGCAGGACCTTAACGCCGCATTCTCGGATCTCATCAAAATAGGCAAAAGCGGCCAGCCAGGGCAGCCGGTGGTCGATGACTTCGGGCACCAGAATGCGAACATCGACACCGCGCAGGGCCGCGTGTTTCAGGGCGGACATAATGTCGATATCGGGCACGAAATAGGGCGAGGCAATCCAGACGCGCTTTTTGGCCCCGGCAATCGCGGAAAAGAACATCATCGAGCCGGTTTCGGTTTCGTCGCCCGGTCCTGTTGCGACCAATAGCGCATTCATGTCCTGATCGGACTCGCTGCCGGCCCAGTCCAGCTTGTCGATCAGATCCTCGTTGCGCGCCCAGTGCCAGTCTTCGGTGAAGATCAGTTGCAACTGACGCACGATATGGCCGGTCATCCGGGTATGGGTGTCGCGCCAGCGCCCGAAATGAGGGTTTTGTCCCAGATATTCGACGCCAATATTGTGACCGCCGATGAACCCGACCTCGCCATCGATAATCACTGTCTTGCGATGATTGCGATAGTTCAGCTGAAACCGGAAATTCGGCCCCCGCTGTTCGCGGGGCGAGGCGACGTCAATGCCTCCGGTGCGCATGTCCTCGATATAGCTTTCGGGCAGGCCATAGCTGCCGACACGGTCGGTCATGAACCGGACGTGAACACCCCTTTGCGCGGCAGCAATCAGCTTTTGTTGCATCTGCTGACCCAGCGCGTCATCTCTTACGATATAGAACTGAATCAGTATGTATTTCTCGGCGGCATCTATAGCTTCAAAGATCGAGGCAAAGGTCGCCTCGCCATCAATCAACAGCTCGGCCCCGTTCCCGCGTGACACAGGCAGATGGGCCAGCGCCTCGAACGGGCGTGGATTGATGCGCATCTTGTCCGGGTCCGGGCGCGAGAAATCTGCAAAGGACTTGATGCCTTCGACGACCCGCTCGCTTTCGCGCCGGGCAATGCGATATCCGCGAAACCTGTGATGGCCCAGAAACAGATAGGCCGGAACCCCGATCATCGGGGCGGACAACAGGAAGACGACCCATCCCACGGCCCCTTGCGGGGTACGCGCTGTCTGGGCGGCACGTACGGAAAAGAACAGGGCCGTGCAGTACAGGCCAAAGAGAAAAAGCGAAACAAGCAGGGCCCACATCAGGTCGACATCATCCGGGCAATTCAGTTCGCCCCAGTGTAGACGCGAGACCAGTCGTTCGCCATATCCACAATGACCCACCCCATGTCAGGACCCTTGTCGAGACCATCAACCAGCTTGCCAATCGGGCTTTCGCGGTCATAGGCCCATTCGCGTTCACCGTCGGTATGATGCACCAGAATACCCAAGCGCGGCCCGTCGCCTGCGGTTGTCCATTCGATCATCGCAAAATCGCCGTCAGAATTGCCCCCGGCCAGAATTGGGCGGCGCCCGATGGTGCGCTCGATATTGATTGGTTTGCCTTCCTTGTCATCGACAAAGGCAATGCCAGAGGCTTTGGCGATCACCGGCCTATCTCCGTCCGAGTCATAGGTCGTCTCGCCATAAGTGCCCAGTACCTGCTCGGGCGGGATGCCATAGGCCTCTTCGGCGAATACCCGCATGAAATGCAGCCCGCCGCCCGAGACGATATAGGTTTTGAAGCCTTCATCGCGCAGATAGCGCAAAAGCTCGACCATCGGCTGATAGGTCATCTGGTCATAGGGCAGCCCGGTATCCGCATGCCGGGCGGTGTCCAGCCAATCTGCGACCGATGCCTGAAACGCGTCGACGCTGACCCCGGAATGCGAAGCGTTCACCACCTCGATCAGTGCGTCATGCCCGCCTTGCAGCACGGTCGCCAGATCGCCCTCAGCGGCGGCTTGTAAAGTCGGAGTGCTCAGGATCGAAGAATCTTGTTCGGCCAGTTCCGCCAGGCGGTCCATCGCGAAGATGAATTGGAAATAGACCGGCTGTTCGGCCCAAAGCGTGCCGTCATTGTCGAAAACAGCGATCCGTTCAGCAGGGGTCACATAGTCCGGACCTTCGGCATCGGTGACGGCGGCGACAAAATCAATGATCCGCCCTTTTGCCTCTGATGTGGTCCAACTGGGCAGGGGGTCGGCCAAAGCGGACAGCGGGGCGCAGGCTAGAAGGGCGCTTAGAAGAATATGTCGCATGAAAAACTCTCGGATAGCTGGAAAGAGGGCCACCATGTCCATGGCGGCCCCCAGTTTGTTTTCAACCCAACCTAGTTGTTTGTCGGGGTTTGCAGCTTTTCCATCACCTGATCCAGGTTGAAGCTGGCGGCTTTCTGGCGTGGTG
This sequence comes from Ruegeria sp. AM4, assembly GCF_056540665.1. Classification (NCBI taxonomy): domain Bacteria; kingdom Pseudomonadati; phylum Pseudomonadota; class Alphaproteobacteria; order Rhodobacterales; family Roseobacteraceae; genus Ruegeria; species Ruegeria sp. AM4. The sequence continues at coordinate 237,345 of NZ_JBQFXD010000001.1, forward strand.
GGAACTCCTGGAATGTTTCCAAGAAGTTACCGACATATTGCTGCGCCGGAACCAGGAAATACGCGCGGTCCAGCAACCAGTCATAATAGGTGTTGGAGGTACGATAGGCGCGTTCGTACGGGTCGCGGCGCAGGTTGACGATCAGCGGAATGCGCAGCTCGGTCCAGGGTTCGATCCATGCGCGCAGCGTTGCCCATGCTTTCTGCTCAAGGAAGATCAGCTTCCAGTCATCATAGCGCAGGGCTGTCAGGTCACCGTCATCCGAGAAATAGAAGATCTCGGCGCGGGGGCTTTCAGTGGCCTCACCTGTCAACAGGGGCAAGATGTTATAGCCATCCAGATGCACCTTGTAGTCGCGGCCCATTCCCGACGAGCTATAGCCCGCCTTCAGCTTCTCCTTGATGTCCGGGTCACCCGCAACCGCAAGATATGTGGGCAGCCAGTCCATGTGATGCACGATTTCGTTGGTGACCGATCCGGCCTCGATCTGACCGGGCCAGCGCACCATCGACGGAACGCGCCATCCACCTTCCCAGTTGGTGTTCTTTTCACCCCAGAACGGCGTTGCGGCGGCATCCGGCCATGTGTTCATGTGCGGGCCGTTATCGGTCGAATAGTGCACGATGGTGTTGTCGGCGATGCCAAGCTCATCCAGCAGGTCCAGCAGCTGGCCCACATGCATGTCGTGTTCGATCATGCCTGCGGTATATTCATCCGCCACGCGTCCAGCGATCTCGTTCGCCTGCGCGCGCATCTCGTCCTTGACGTGGGTTCGGAAATGCATGCGCGTACCGTTCCACCAGACATAGAAGGGCTGGCCTTGTTCATGCGCGCGTTTGATAAAGTCGATCGCGGCTGCGACGGTTTCATCATCAACCGTTTCCATGCGCTTACGCGTCAGCGGGCCGGTGTCCTCGATGGTGCCGTCCGCCTTTGATTTGATCACACCGCGTGGGCCATAGGCCTCGCGGAAAGTGCGGCCATCGGCCAGAACCGCATCGCCGGGATAGTCCTCGTTTTCCGGCTCTTCCTCGGCGTTCAGGTGGTAGAGATTCCCGAAAAACTCATCAAATCCGTGGTTTGTCGGAAGATGCTCATCCTTGTCACCAAGGTGGTTCTTGCCAAACTGACCCGTGACATAGCCATGGTCTTTCAACAGGCCAGCGATCGTCGGATCCTCGACCTGCATCCCCAGATCGGCACCGGGAAGGCCGACCTTGGACAGACCCGTGCGAAACACCGATTGTCCCATAATGTACGAGGATCGACCCGCGGTGCAGGACTGCTCGCCATAGTAATCGGTAAAGATCATCCCTTCGTCAGCGACGCGGTCGATATTCGGGGTCTGATACCCCATCAACCCCATCGTATAGGCCGAGATGTTGGATTGACCGATGTCATCCCCCCAGATCACCAAAATATTGGGCTTTTGATCCTGTGCCCAGGCGGGCAGGGCCAGCATGACAGAGACCGAGGCCACGGCGAAGCGGCGCAGATTGCTGCGCCAAGTATCTGCAATCGAACGGGGTGGTGACATGATGTGCTCCTGAATTGAACGGGTCTTAATGACCCCTTGATTGAAAACTCATTGAAGGCGGCCCAGTTATTTGATCAGGCTGCCGACAAGTCGCTGATTCCCGTTAAGAAAAATTTGGATTTGACCGGGAATCGTACGGCTTTAGCTTAGGATATGATAATACCCAGAAACCTATCATATGATGAGATTGAAGAATACTAATGTTTGATAATGCGGGTGAAAAACAACGGTTACTAGACTCGGGCTGGTTGGCGGCGCGCGGTGCCCAGTTTCAAAAGGACCTGCTGGATTGCGGTGTCAAAAAATCGTTCAAGACTGGCGAGGCGCTCTATCACTATGGGGACCCTGCAAACGGGGTTTACGGGGTATTGGCCGGCGCAGTGCAGGTCACGGCGCCTGCGGATGACGGGCAGGAATTCGTCGTCCACCGTCAGGGTGGTGGATTCTGGGTCGGCGATCTTGCGCTGTTTGCCGATGCCCAGCGATTGGTCAGCGTGGTTGCAACGCAAGAAACACGAACATTGTTCCTGTCCGGCTCGCGCATTGACAGGTTGATCCAGGCTAACCCCGAATATGTCCGTGATTTCTATGCGTTATCGCATGAAAACATGCAGACCGCGTTGCGGATCATGGCCAACCTGGCGGTCACGGGAACCGAAAAGCGGCTGGTTCTACGCTTGCTGCATTTGGATGAGGGGTCGTCAAAATCTGACGGCTGGATCGTTGTGTCTCAGGACGAACTGGCCGAAATGGTCGCGGTGTCGCAGCCCACGTTGCATCGAACTCTGCATCGACTGGCCGATCTTGATCTGATCGAATTGGGCTATGGCCGGGTCCGTCTGAAAGATCGCCGCAAGCTGATCGCCAATTGTCAAAGCTGACGTGAGGGATTCAGCGGCGGAAGACTTTCCGCCTTGCGATGCGGGGTTTGCCTAAAGGACCCAAGGGCTGACAGCGCCGCCGACCAATCCTCGGCACGATCTATGCCCTGCGCCGCATACCGCGCCGTGCCGATCTGTGCCAGATGCTGTTCCAGATCCGCCGCAGCGGCGGGGGCATCCGTGCGCGACTTCCACAGGTCCAGGGCGCCATACGCCGCAGACAGGTCGCGGGCCTTAAGGGCGTCTGTCAGTTGCTTCAACGCAAATTCGGGAGAGGACCGATAACGCAATTGCCGGGCCTCTCGCCATGCGCTTACACGCGGCCTTAACCAACGCAGCGCTGCCCAGACAGCCAGACCCAAAAGCACCGCCCGGATCGCCAGTGACGCGATGGTTCGCGCGTCCGGCGGCTGCCAGGCAGGGGGTGCGAGTGTCAGGTCTATGGGGGCAATATCGATGGTTTCCACCTGATTGCTGCTCAGATTGTACCAGCGAACCGAAATGGGCGGCAGTTGCGTTTCTCCGCCATCTTGCGCGAGGTAGACCACCTCATCTACGCGTTGCCCTGACAAAACGCCCCGGTCTTCGGTCTCGGTAAAGCGTGGTTCTTTGGGGTAGGCGCGCAGCAATGGGTCTTGTTGGTCGGGGATCAGTTCGGGCACAAGCAGGGGCGTTGTGCCGGTGATCTTCGCGGTCAACCGGCGGGTGATGGCACCGCCGGATTGCATGTCGGTATTCCCTTCGATCTGTTGGTCCAACTCGAACCCGGTGGCGATGATCAACGGATCCAGATCGCGCGCCGCGTCGGGAACATTGGCGCTCAGAACGATCTTGGGCAGGGCGACGCTGACCTTGACCGGCGCGTTGCTGTCGGGATCGGCAAAGGTCACATCGATTTGTTGTGCCCCCAGATCCACCTCTCCGACCCGCAACGGATACAGGCGATAGCTACGCTGAACGCCAGACCAGGGTTCGCCATCGATGGTTTCGCTTATCGGGCCCGAGGCGCGCTCGGGCAGCCGGACGATCAGGTTTTCCTGCTCCAGTGACGGGAAGACCGGGGGCGCGGGCATGAAGGTTGGAACCAGCACCTTGATCCGAACGATGGCCGGTTGCCCAACCGTGATCGGATCGGTTGGCGCTTCGACCGCGACCTGTGGTTGCACTGGCGTCTGCGCGCGCAGTCCTGCGGGTAACAAAAGCATGAGCAAGAGAAGGTATCTCATTGCTTTTGCTCCTGATTTTCAAGAAGGAAGCGATTGCGCAGGAAATCCTGCATATCGGTGTCGATCGTACTGATCCATTGATCCGCCGACAGGGCCTGCGCCCCGTCAGCCGGGGCTTGAACAGTCGTGTCCTTGCCACGGCCAGAGTCGTTGTCGAACACCGTGTCGTCCGCTCCGATCCCGGCTTCTTCGCCGGTATCCGACTGCTCGCGGGCGGTTTCGACATAGTCCAGAACCGCCTTGGCAACTTCGAGGTTATGCTGCGCCTCGGGCCAGTCCGGTTGCCTTTCCAACGCGGTTTCAAAGGCGGTTATCGCGGGCCGGTATTCCCGGTTGCGGATACGGGCCATGCCTTCGGCAAAAGCGGCGTCGGGCGTATCCATGTCTGCAAAGATTGCAGCAGCTTCCGGGTATTGCCCGGCTTTCAGATGCGCATAGCCCTTTTGGTAGGGGTCCTGAAACAACTCTGCCGCGTCGGCAAAGCGCTTCTGGTTCATCGCGATCTGGCCTTGCTGATCAGCGGTCAGGAACCAATCCCGCCAGCCGTCAGCAAAAGCCGGGCCTGAAGGCGGCAGCAGAAACAGCGCCAAGAACGCCCAGCGGATAACCCAGCCCTTTCGGAACCATAGCAGTGACAACAGCGCCGCTGGCCAGGCCAGCAACCAGCCACGATCCTGCCAGTCCAGCCGATCATCATCGTCCAGCGCGTCGGAATAGGCCGAGTGAATCAGGCGTTGCAACCGAGCGATGTCCCGGTCGTCATCCGCGAAGGGGACAACAGTTGCCCCCTTCAGCCCGTCCAGTTGCGGCAAGCGGTCGCCGCCGGGCCGCATGGCCAGAAAAAGCACCGGAGATGTGGCAGCCTCAACCGCCGACAGTTGCGACGGATCGATATCGTCCAGCACGAACAGCACCGCGCCGGGGGTGTCGCTGTCGCTCAGAATCGTCTGGGCCAGCGTCAGAGCGTCGCCTGCGGCATCCCCCGGCTTTGGCATCACCGCGGGCGTGAGGCCCTCCAGCAAGGGCCGCAGGATGTTGGCGTCTTCGGTCAGAGGGGCGACGCGATGCGGCGTTCCAGCATAGGCGATCAACGCGGTGCGCGCGCCTGCGCGTGCGTTTATCATATCGGTTACCTTGAATTTGGCGCGTTCCAGTCGCGACGGGGCAAGATCAGCCTCTTCCATGCTGTCCGTGACTTTCAGGGCGATGACCAAGGGCGCCGTGTCCGCGACCAGCGGGTTGGGCGCCCGCGACCATGTTGGCCCTGCCGCCGCCAGCGCGATCAGGGTCGCTGCGATCATTGCAACATCGATCGGGTAAATCCGCCGCCTGTCAGACGCGCCAAGTTGAAGCGCCGCCGCCAGATGTGGTGCGATCCCAGTTTGTAGCTGCGAATGAACCGTTGGCTTGGGTCGGATCACCCACCACAGCACGCCGATGGGAATGAGAAACAGCAGCCAAGCCACTCGGGTAAAATGAAAATCCGACAGGACGTCTATCATGCAGCACCTCTGCGCCGTTGCGCCACATGCAGTCCGGTTGAAGCGATTAGTATGACCAGCAAGGCCAGAGCCAAGGGATAATGCGCCAGGCTTTCACGAGGACGGTAGCTTTGGGTTTCCACGATCCGGGGGTTCAACTCATCAATGCGCTGATAGGTCTGTGCCAGGACCTCCTGATCGTCTGCAAAGAAATATGCGCCGCCGGTGCGGTCGGCGATGTCTTGCAGCGCCGCCAGATCAACCCGATCCTCGCCCGAGGCATCGGGATCGCCGACACCGATGGTGTAGATGACAACACCTTTGTCGGCGGCAATGGCCGAAGCGTTAACGGGGGTCATGCGGCTGGAGGTATCCGCGCCGTCGCTGAGTACGATCATCAGACGTTGATCAACGTCGCTCGACTCGAATGTGCGAATGCCGAGACCAATCGCGTCGCCCAAAGCGGTGTTCGGACCCGCCATTCCAACCTGAGTTTGATCGAGGAAGCCATTCAAACTATTGAGGTCTTCGGTAAAGGGGGCCTGCACAAAGGCGCGGGTGCCGAAAATGATCAGCGCCATACGATCACCTTGCCGTTGGGCGATGAAGTCGCGCAGAACATCCTTGACGGCGGCCAGTCTCTGTTTCGGTGCCCCGTCTGCCGAGGTGAAATCGCGCTGGTCCATCGAGCCTGAGATATCAAGCGCCAGCACCACGTCCCGCGCCGATTTCTCGATCACCACAGGTTCACCCAACCGTTCTGGGCGGGCCAGTGCAATCACCAGCAGACTCCAGATCAGAGCGACCGTAGCGGTGGCAATTCTTGACCGCCTTGGGATCGTGGACCCTGATTGCGGCTCGACCCCGGCGGCTTGGGCGACATGGCGGAAGAATGGGATGCGGATGGCGCTGCTTTCCTCGCGATGGGGCGGCGCGAACAGGTGGACGAGCACCGGAAGCGGCAGCAATACGAACGCCCACGCTGCAGCGAACGAGATCATCGTGGCCGCCTTTCTGGTTTGTGGGTTTTGACCCAGTGTTTGGCCAGTGCGATCAGATCGGGGCTCGGGGCGGTTTCTCTATACGGAGCTTCGATCAGCTGATGGAATGCATCCTTGGAAAACGAATTGGAATCTGAGGTTTGCTGTATGAACGCCGTCCAATCTTCGCCGTATAGTCCGGCGACCTGCCTACGCGGATAGGCGACAAGGGCGGCGCGGCGCAGGGTTTCGGCGGCTTTCGCTGCACTCAGGTCCGGAGTTGACAGCTCGGCCAGCGCCGCGCGCCGATAGGCGTTCAAATGGCGATGCCTCAGAAGCGCGAAAACAACGGCGCCAAGGCAGCCTGCCAGAACAATCGCCAGCACCACCCATCCCCAGGTTTGAGGCACCATCGACACAGGCGTTGGCACCGGAGCGGGTTCCAGCATGTCCAGCAGATCGACCAGTGATTTGCCCTCGGTCTGTATCGCCATCAGCGGCCTCCTCGGTGGCCGAAGAGCCTGAGCATCTGATCCAATGCACCTTCTGCGGTGGTCAACGGTACAATTGGGAACCCATAACGGCGTGACCAGTGCTGTAGCTGCGCCAGGCGATCGTCGAGCGTGGACCGGATGCGCTGCGACAGGCCGGGTTCGGAGCTGTCGAGTTCGATCTGTTGGACGCCATCGGACACAGTGAGTTGCAGACCGGGTGAAAGTTCTTGTGCGCTGGGGTCGAATACTTGAAACAATATCAAGTCGTTCGCATGTGCTAGCCGTCGCAACAGGTTTTCGGATTCGTCATCGATCCCATCAAAATCGGAGAACACGCAGACCAGAGAATTGGTGTGCGCAATCGCGGCAGCCTGTTTCAGAACGTCGTTCAGGAACACTGTTGCATCGCCGCGCATCGCCGCATGAAGTCCGGAATTCAGCGCACCGACCGACGACAAAAACCGGCTGAGCGCGGCGGCGCGGCGTTGCGGGCGATGCTCGGCCAGATCGGCGTCTCCGAACACGATGCCACCGACCCGATCGCCTTGTTTCAGAACACTATGGGCCGCGATGGCCGCGGCCTCGGCCGCGATGACCGACTTCATGAACACCTGAGTTCCGAAGAACATCGAGACACGCTGATCCACCAGCAACAGGGCCGGGCGGTCGCGTTCTTCAGTATAGACCCTGACATGCGGTTTGCCGGTGCGCGCAGTGACTTTCCAGTCGATCGTGCGGATGTCGTCGCCGGGCAGATAGGTCCGCAATTCCTCAAAATTCAGACCACGACCGCGCAGACGCGATGCATGACGCCCGTTCAGGATCGAGCGGGCCGGTTGGCGCGGCAGAAGGCTCAGCGCGCGTGCGCGTGCACCGAGACGCAACAGGTGGCCCGCGTCCACATGGATGCGTGGATCGTTGGGATATGTTGCTGTTTGGCTCACGGTAACGCCACTAGGCGCAATATCTCGGCGATCACGTCATCGGCTGACTTCGCGGCCCCTTGCGCCTCGAAGCTGAGCGAAAGGCGGTGGCGGAAGACATCATGGGCAATTGCACGGATATCGGCCGGATCGACATAGTCGCGCTGGTTCATCCAAGCATGGGCGCGACCGCATTTGTCCAGCGCAAGTGAGGCGCGCGGGCTGGCACCGATCTCGATCCAACTGGCCAATTCGTCGCTCAGCGCGGCAGGCGTCCGAGTGGCTTGTACCAGATCAGCCATATAGCGATCCATCGCGTCTGACACATGGATTTGGCCAATCTCAGCCCGCGCGGCAAAAACCGCGTACTGCGGGATCGTTGGTGGGGCCTCAGCAGAGCCGCCTTTGGTTGCTGCGATCTCTTCACCGCGCACAAGGCGGATCACCTCGACCTCGTCCTCGACCGGGGGGTAAGTGATCTGCACATGCATCAGGAACCGGTCCATCTGAGCTTCGGGCAGGGGATATGTGCCTTCCTGTTCGATGGGGTTCTGGGTGGCCATCACGATGAACAGGGGCTCCATCTTGTGGGTTGTGCCGGATACCGTGACTTGCCGTTCCTCCATCGCTTCCAGCAGGGCGGCCTGCACCTTGGCCGGGGCGCGGTTGATCTCGTCCGCCAGAACGATGTTGGCAAAGATCGGGCCGGGCTCGAACCGGAAGGTGCCGCCGTCATCGGTCTGTTGAAACACCTCGGTGCCGGTCACGTCCGAGGGCAACAGGTCGGGGGTGAATTGGATCCGGCTGAAACTTGCATCCAGATTGCGCGCCATGGCTTTGACCGCGCGGGTCTTGGCCAGGCCGGGCAGGCCTTCGATCAGCAGGTTTCCGTTCGCCAACATCCCGATCAGCAGGCGGTCGATTACCTCAGTTTGCCCGATGATGGATTGCCCCATGCGGGTCTTAAGATCATTTATCTGATTAAGTGCATTCATTTTTCGATCCAATCGACGTCATTTGTACTGAAGCGACGTGGCTGTGTGTCAGGATAGGTGGTCAGGAAAAATGTACCGTAATGACCGAAAGTTAGCAGGGATTGCTATCCCGATCTACCGTGAAATCCGTGAGGCGAGGCGACGCAGGTCTGCCTTCAAATGCGCGCGAACGGGTCCCGTGTTCGGCGCGTCGCGTAGTGTGTTCAACAAGTGCTCTGGCGTCTGTTGCCCAGCGGCCCGGTTCCAGCTGAGGCTTCGCAAGATGGTCTGGGTTTGGGGGTCCAGCCAGTCGGGAATTTCAAATCCGTTCAACGTGGCCCAAACCCCGCTCCAGAGTCGCCCGACGGACCAGGGGTTATACCCGCCGCCGCCCAGAATCAGAAACCGGCGCGACAGCGGCCCAAGGGTGGCGACAGCGCGCCAATGGCAGTTGTTGGACAACGACAGGCGCGACAGGGGGTCTTCGGCGACGGCGTCAGCACCGCACTGCAAGACGATGGCTTGCGGTTTGAACGTCTCGGTTGCAGGCAGGATCAACTGGTCAAGGATGGCGGCGAATTCGTCGTCATTCAGGTTTCTTTGCACCGGCAGGTTCAGCGCCGCTCCGCCTGCATCATCCTGAAGCGCACCGGTAAAGGGCCACCGCCGGGTCTCGTGAACCGAGATCATCCGGACCTTGTCCGAGCCATGAAAGGCGGCCTCGACCCCGTCACAGTGGTGGGCGTCGATATCGACATAGACGATACGGTCCAGACCCATGGATAAAAGGGTCAATATCGCCAGCACTGGATCGTTAAGATAACAGAACCCGTTTGCCCGGTCCGGCAAGCCGTGATGGGTGCCGCCCGCCGGGTTGAAAACGACACCGCCATCGCGGATCAGTTCGGCCCCCAACATCGAGCCACCAGCTGCGGTTGCGGGGCGGCGATACATCTCGGGAAAAACTGGGTTGGAAAGGGTTCCAAGGCCGTACCGCGCGCGGGTGCTTTCGGATACGTACTGGGTCTCTTCTGCCTGCCGTAAGGCTGCTATGTAGTCCGGTGTGTGGAAGGCGGCCAAAGCGCTGGGTTTGGCGCGAGGGCTGACGCGGTAGTTTTCAGCGGTCAGCCACCCCAATGCGCGGCACAGGTCGATGACGGTAGATACCCGGGGAATGGCCAGAGGGTGTTTTGAGCCATAGGTCGAGTTCCGATAGATCTCGGACCCTATGAACAGCGGTGCTTGCATCCGTTAACGCGCGGTCTTTGGTCTGTTGTCGTCGCCCAGTCGCCCATCCAGTGACATCAGAATCGCAACCGGCTTAAGTGCCGGGATGTGGCTGAAAATGATCAGGATGCAGACTGTCAGCGGGACGCTGAGGAATGCGCCGATCAGGCCCCAGACCGTAGTCCAGAAGGTCAGGGCCAGGATCACCAGAAAGGTCGACATGTTCAGCGACCTGCCCAGCATCGCGGGGTCCAGAAAATTGCCGATCAGGAATTGTACCGTCCCGCAGCCCAAAACGATGATCAGGAAAGGACCAATGGTTTCGAACTGCACAAGGGCGATCATGGCGGGGAACAGCACCGCGATGATCGACCCGATCGAGGGGATGAAGTTCAGCGCAAAGGTCAGAACCGCCCAGGTCTCGGCATATTCCAGTCCCAGAACACGAAACACGGTATAGCTGATGCAGGCAGTGACCAGGCTGATGAAGGTCTTAACGCCAACATACCTTTGCAGACTGTAAGAGATCGCGTCCAGCACCGATGCCAGTTCGGTCCCAAGCTGCGGGTTGCCTGCGGCCAGTTGTATCTTTTTGCGAAAGGCCAGACGCTCGGCCATCAGAAAGGCGACGTAAAGGCTGATCAGAAAGAACTGATTGAGCAGCGACGTGGCGCTGCCCAGCAGCACGCGTGCAACATAGGACATGTCGATGCTGACAAGATTGTCCCGGATAAAGGTGGTAACATCATTGCCCACCAGCCCGGTGATGCGATTTACCGCTCCGTCAAACTGGTTTTCATAGGTGTTGATCGAGCGTGCGAACTGCGTCGCCTGACTGCCAAGGATGTACATGATCATGAACAACCCGGCCAAAACCACAGTGACCCCGGCCAGATTGGCCAGCCAGACCGGCATGCGGGTCAATGACATCACCCGATCACTAAGCGCGATGATCAGAACATTGACCAGCAGTGCCATGGTTAACGGGATCAGGAATTGCGACCCGGCATATAACCCAAGCACCGCGAGCGTGGCGACAATGGTAATATCGCGAAGAACCGACAGTTTCAGGCGCGGTTTGACCTGAGTGTCTTGTGGGTCGGTCGGCATGGGCAGCCTCTGGCAAATTTCACCGGGTCGGACCTGTCCGGCGTTCCTGGTCGCGATCCTGCACGGGTTGACCGGATTGTGCAATCCGCTCAGCCGGTTACCAAGGGAAATTGATGACTTGATCAGGATTGGCAGTTCTGTCCGATGCAAAGGCCGGATAGGGTCAGGGCATGAGACACGGCGCGATTCTGATCAACAATCGATATCTCAGCGGCTTGTGGTTGGCCCTGCGCAGGTTCAACGGTAAGAACGGCTTTGTCATGAGCAGCCATGTCGCCATGTCGCTGATGATGGCGCTGTTTCCCTTTGTGCTGTTTACCGTCGCGCTGGCGGGTGCGCTGTCGCAGGGCTATGTAACGGATGAATTGATCGAGCTTATCTTTGGCGCGTGGCCCAAGGACGTCGCTGATCCGATCGTGCAGGAGCTTCGCGCCGTACTGGATGGCGCAGGGTCGGGGGTGATCACGCTGGGTGGTTTGCTGGCGATCTACTTTGCTTCGAACGGGGTTGCGGCAGTGCGCAAGGCGATGACTCAGGCCTATCATGACAAGGATACCTGGCCGTTCTGGAAAGCGCGCCTGTTGTGTTTCGGGCTGGTGATCGGTGGCGGTGCTGCCATTCTGGCGATTGCCGCGGTCGAGGTTGTGCTGCCCGTTTACACCCGCTTGGTGTCCGAGAAAACGGCCGTTGACGTTGGCGGTTGGCTGTCGGTGGACCGGTTGCGATGGACCTTCACGGTGGCGGTTCCGGCGGGAACCGTGATCATTGCCCATCTGGTTTTGCCCACGCGGCGGCACAGGTTGTCGCAAATTCTGCCAGGCGTCCTTCTGACGTTGGGCTTGTGGGCTGCGGGCGGCTGGGGGTTCTCGGTCTATATCGCGCAGTTCGCGACCTACAGCGCCACCTATGCCGGTCTAGCTGGGGCCATGGCTGCTTTGATTTTCCTGTACCTGTGTTCGGCGATGCTGATCCTTGGGGCCGAGTATAACGGCGCGCTGATCGATCTGTCGGACCAACCCATCCCGGACGCAGACGCATGATGCGGGGCTGGGCTGGCGCTTTGTTCCTTCTATCCCTTGCCTTTGGGCAGGTAGCTGGGGCCCAGCACTATGTCGGGTCGGATGCCTGCGTCGCCTGCCATCAGGAGGAGGCCGACGCATGGGCCACCTCGCATCATGCGCTGGCGTGGACCGAGGTTGCCGACGGGCATGTTCTGGCAGATTTCGATAACACACGGTTTGAACACGACGGAATGTCGGTGGATTTTCGCAAGCAGGGCGCATCCCTGCTGGCCGATGTGACCGAGAAAGACGGTGCCACAACCCAATACCCGGTGCATTCCGTCGTCGGGATTTCTCCGCTTCAGCAATACCTGTTTGAAACCGAACCGGGCAGGTTACAAAGCTTCGATGTGGTTTGGGACACCGAGGCCGACCGGTGGTACCACCTCTACCCCAATCAGGACCTGCCGCCGGATGACGGGCTGCACTGGACCGGGCCTTACAAGAACTGGAATGCCCGCTGCGCGGAATGCCACGCGACGGGGTTCGAGAAGAAATATGACCCGATTACGCGAAGCTACGGCTCGACCCAGTCCGAGATCGGTGTCGGCTGTGAGGCGTGCCATGGCCCGGGCTCGGCGCATATCGAATGGACCACCGGCAAGGCGCTGGACGATGGGCTAGGCGAGTTTGGCTTTTCAATGGAATGGGGCAGGGGCGAAACCGAGGCCGAGATTCAACAATGTGCCGGATGCCATTCCCGGCGCGAGGCGCTGGGCGATGGCAATCCGCTGCCGGGCACTCCGTTTCACGACGCCTACAATCTGGCGGTGCTGCGACCCGGTCTCTACCACCCGGATGGCCAGATCCTGGATGAGGTCTATGTTTACGGCTCGTTCCTGCAATCGCGGATGTACGAAAAGGGCGTGGGATGCATGAACTGCCATGACCCGCACCGGGCTGAATTGCGAGCCGAGGGGAATGGGATCTGCACGCAGTGCCATTCGCCAGCGGGCAATCCCGATTTTCCGACGCTAGCGCTCAAAGACTATGACAGCGCAGAGCATCATCATCATCCCGATGGTTCGGACGGGGCGCAGTGCAAAAGCTGCCATATGATCGAGCGGGTCTATATGGGCACCGACGGTCGCCGCGACCACAGTTTCCGCGTTCCGCGCCCCGATCTTGGGTTGGGCGCGGATGCCTGCACCGATTGCCATGCCGATCAGGATCAGGATTGGGCCGCGCGCGCGATCGAAGGGTGGTTTCCGGAACCCACCCACCGGGGTCCGCATTTCAGCGCGGCCTTTGCGGCGGTGTCGGAGGGGCGATTACAGGACCCGGGTGTTCTGATGGACGTTGCCAACAACACCGGGCTGGCGGGGATCGTTCGGGCCACCGCGCTCTATCTGTTGCAAAATTTCCAATCACCGGACGTGGCCGCTGCGATGGTTGATAGCCTTTCAGATCCCGATCCGCTGATCCGGGCCAATGCGATTGCCTTGCAGCGCGCCGCGCCAATCGCGGACCGCATTGCCCGGCTTGAGCCATTGCTCTCGGACCCGATGCGCAATGTCCGTCTGACTGCTGCGAAAGAGTTTCTGCTGATCCCGCCAGATGCGCTGACACAAGCGCAAAGGCCCGTGGTCCAGCAGGCGGTCAACGATTGGCAGCGCAGCACGTCGTTGCGGTTGGATTTCCCGGAAATGCACATGGTGCTAGGCGGTTTGGCCCTGTCGCTGCGCAACGCCCAAGCGGCCGAGCGCGCGTTTCGCGAGGTGGTCACACTTGACCGGCAGCGGGCCGAAGCCTGGCCGATGCTGGTTCAACTGGCACATATCAATCGCGGCCCGCAAGCCGCGATTGACGTGCTGAACGAGGGTCTGTCAGTCCTGCCGGACGACCCGAACCTTGGACAATTGGCGCAACAATACGGCCGCTGAATCGGCATCGATCAGACCGATTTGCGCCACGTTCCGGGCGAATTTCACCGGTACGCTGTTGGCATCCATTGCCTCAACAGGTGCCACATGCCCGAACGCCTCGCAACTATGGTTCAAGCCTTGGTCGGTCCGCGCAAAGACCGCCTGGATCAACGCATTGCGGAACTGCGTGACAGAAAACCTGTTGATCTCAACCATGGGGATGGGCTGATGCTGCAAGGGATGGCGTCGTCGTCGCTGCGCGAACAGCGCATCACCGGGCAAAAACTCAGCCTAGACTAACCGCTACCCACGGAACCCGGTGGCGACGACGAATTTCTCGGAACTGTCCGACCGGGATGCAGGCGGTTTCACATTCGCGACCTTTTCGAACTTCTGCTTTAGCAGCTTTTGCAGATCGCCTTCAGCGCCCCCGGCCAGAACCTTGGCAACGAATGTGCCGCCTTCTTCCAGAACGTCAAAGGCAAAATAGGCGGCAGTTTCGCACAAGGCCATGATGCGCAGATGGTCGGTCTGTTTGTGCCCCGACGAAGCTGCGGCCATGTCAGACATCACCACGTCGGCCTTGCCACCCAGCCACTCTTTGACCTTCTGGTCGGCATCGTCTTCCATGAAGTCCAGCACGTGGGCCGTTGCGCCTGCGACCGGTTCGACCTCTTGCAAATCGACCCCCAGAACGGTGCCGATGCGTTTACCGCTTTTCTCACCCAGCGCGTTGACCCGCTTGACTGCAACCTGCAACCAGCCACCCGGTGCGCAGCCCAGATCAACAACACGTGCACCGGGGACAAGAAACCGAAATTTCTCGTCCAGTTCCAATATCTTGAACGCCGCGCGCCCGCGATAGCCTTCGGCCTGCGCGCGTTTGACATACGGGTCATTCAACTGCCGTTCCAGCCAGCGGGTCGAGCTGAGCTTACGCCCGCGCGCGGTCTTGACCTTGACCTTCAGGTCACGCTGCCCGCGACCCGAGGAGTTTTTTCCAGTTGGTGTCTTCGCCATCAGAACGGTCCGTCTTCCAATACGCCGTCCGCGCTCATCTGCGCATAAAGCAGGCCTTCGCGCAGCCCCCGATCCGCCACGGAAAGGCGGTCGGTGGGCCAGCATCTGAGCAGCGCCTGCAAAATGGCCGAGCCGGACATGATCAGGGCCTGCCGGTCGTCCCCGATCCGAGGATCACGACGGCGCCCGTGAGGGCCGAGTTCTAGATAACCTCGTATGACCTTGTCAATCTGATCGCTGGTCATACGCAACCCGTCCACTTTGGTCCGGTCATAGCGTTTGAGCCCGAGATGAGAGGCGGCAACCGTGGTGACGGTTCCGCTGGTGCCAACGATCTGGAACCCTTCGCGGGCCTGTTCGTCCTTGTAGGGCGCGAAATCGGCCAGGTTTTCCTCGAAAAACCAGCTCATAAGCGCAAAACGGGCCGAGTCGTCCTCGACGTCGTGGAACTGATCCCGCAGTGTGGCAACGCCCAGCGGAACGCTGATCCAGTCCACTACCTTGGCAGCGGGAAAGGGGCTGTCGGCGGTGTGGAAGCCGTTATGCAGGCGCATGATCGCGGCGGGACGGTCGCGGCGCGGCACCGACGAGATGTCGATCCAGACCAGCTCGGTCGAGCCGCCGCCAATATCGACGACCAACAATTGCTCGGTCTTGGTGGACACCAGAGGCGCGCATGAGATCACGGCCAGCCGTGCCTCTTCCTCGGGCTGGATGATCTCCAGCGTCAATCCGGTTTCGCGTTTGACCTGTCGGATGAAATCGCGGGAATTCTTGGCGCGCCTGCAGGCCTCGGTCGCGACCAGACGCATCCGTCTGACTCTGTTCCGCTTGAGCTTTTGCTGACAAATCCGCAGCGCCTGTACCGTACGCGCCATCGAGGCCCGCGACAGCCGTCCGGTCCGTTCCAGCCCGGCCCCTAGCTGCACGGACTTGGAAAAACTGTCTACCACATGGAACCCGCTGCCCTTGGGCTGGGCTATCAACATGCGGCAACTATTTGTCCCCAGATCCAGCGCCGCATACAACGCATCTGGATCGGGTCTTGCCGGCGCGGGGCTTTCGACCGCTTTCGGGAACGCGCCCGCACCTTTGGGACGCTTGGGCGCCATCTTCAACGCCCTCCGATTTTCGAGTTACCCCGACCATAGGTCGCGCAATTCGATCACGCAAGATACTCATTATCACCATGAGGATTTTGGTGTTCGGATTCGGGGAAGGGGGCGTTAAAAGCTGCGGTATCCCATCGTGGGCAAAAACGTCGCTGTGAATGCGCCGTGTGTCGAAAATCGACCGACTTGCCCCCACATTGACGTTTAGAACCGCCCCATCGGGTTAGGAGGAATCACAACAATGCCTGACGTCACCATCGTATACTGGCGCGATATTCCTGCGCAGGTCATCGTCGGCAAAGGCCGTCGTGGCGCCAAGCGGCAGTTGGAAGAACGGTTTGAACAAGCCATCGACCGCGCCGCGATGAAGGTGAACGCCAAGGACAGTGATGCCTATCTGGCCGAATGGCGCAAGGCCGACCCTTTTGCAGTTGACGGCGACCCGTCCGAGATTGCCGAGGCCGAAGCCGTGCGTCTGGAAACGGAATATGATCAGGACCGGATCAAGGCTCTGATCGCGAATGACGGTTGGGCATGAGCCCGCGACAGCTATGGGAGGCCGCAATGGCTTTGCTGAACTTCAAGAAACGTGATGCCGCCGAAAACGGACCGGTGAATCCGACCGTCGAAGCCTTTTTGCAGGGCTATTCGATCGAGGTGATGCCGCGCACCGCCGAAAAGGTCGAGGATTTCCGCGCGCTGCTGCCCGAAGGTACACGCGTCTACATCGCCCATATCGAAGGCACCCCGATCGAGGACATGGTCAAGACCGCCAGGCGGATCGCGGCCGAGGGCTATCCGGTCATGCCGCATTTCCCGGCACGGATCATCAAGGACGCGGCCACGCTGGAAAACTGGATCTCGATGTATCAGGGCGAAGCAGGCGTCGAACAGGCGCTGCTGCTGGCCGGTGGTGTGACCAACCCGCATGGCGATTTTGACAGCTCGATGCAGCTGCTGGAAAGCGGACTGTTCGACAAGGCAGGCTTCAAGCGTCTGCACGTGGCTGGCCACCCCGAGGGCAACAAAGACATTGACCCTGATGGTTCGACCAAGAACGTGGACGAAGCACTGCGCTGGAAGCAGAAGTTCAGCGAAACCACCGATGCCGAAATGGCGCTGGCGACTCAGTTCGCGTTTGACGCCAAGCCGATCATCGCATGGGCGGACAGTCTGAAAGAGGCGGGGATCGACATCCCGGTCCACATCGGTATCGCTGGTCCGGCGAAACTGCAGACGCTGATCAAATTCGCCATCGCCTGCGGTGTCGGTCCTTCGCTGAAGGTTCTGCAAAAGCGCGCAATGGATGTGTCAAAGCTGCTGCTGCCATACGAGCCGACCGACGTGATCACCGAACTGGCCAACCACAAGGCGGCCAACCCGGATTTCAATATCACAAACGTGCACTTCTTCCCGCTTGGCGGCATCAAGACCAACGCCAATTGGGCAATCAACAATGGCGGCGCTTCGGCAAAGCCAGCAAATGCTTAAGGAACGGACATGACCCGTACAGTCGTAGAATCAAAAACAAAAACCGCCGTTCTGGGCTTTGACGAACCGTTCTGCGTCATCGGTGAGCGGATCAACCCGACCGGCCGCAAGAAGCTGGCCGCTGAACTGGAAGCTGGCGATTTCTCGACCGTCGAGAAAGACGCGCTGGCACAGGTCGCGGCAGGTGCGACCGTTCTGGATATCAACGCGGGCGTTGTCTACAACTCGAACCCCAACCCGAACGAGACCGAGCCGCCGCTGATGCGCAAGATCGTCGAGCTGGTGCAGGGTTTGGTCGACGTACCGCTTTGCGTCGACTCGTCGGTTCCGGGTGCTTTGGAAGCAGGTCTTGAGGCGGCTGAGGGCCGCCCGTTGCTAAACTCGGTTACCGGTGAAGAAGAGCGTCTGGAGCTGGTTCTACCGCTGGTCAAGAAATACAACGTTCCGGTTGTTGCCATTTCCAACGATGATACCGGAATTTCCGAAGACCCCGATGTCCGTTTTGCTGTCGCAAAGACCATTGTAGAACGCGCCGCCGATTACGGCATTCCAGCGCATGACATCGTGGTCGACCCGCTGGTGATGCCCATCGGCGCGATGGCAACCGCGGGCCAGCAGGTGTTTGCTCTGGTCCGTCGCCTGCGCGAAGAGCTTGGCGTGAACACCACCTGCGGTGCGTCCAACATCTCGTTTGGTCTGCCCAACCGTCATGGCATCAACAACGCCTTCCTGCCGATGGCTATGGGGGCTGGCATGACCTCGGCGATCATGAACCCGGTTGCCCTGCCGGTAACGCAGAAGAAGATTGCCGAGAAGAAAGCGCAGGTCACTGCCGCTGGCATCATTCTGCCCGAAGGCATGGACGATGAGGCATTTGTTCAGATGTTCGGTCTGGGCTCGACCAAGCCGCGCGCCGGCAAGGAGATGGAGGCCATCCGCGCCGCCAACCTGCTGACCAACAACGACGCCCATGGTGGCGAGTGGATCAGATTTAACAAATCCCCGGACGAGGCAGGTGCCGCCGGTGCGGCCGGTGGCCGCCGTGGCGGTGGTCGCCGCCGCCGCGCCTGATTTTCTGGCCACAGGAATAGTGAAAGGTCGGGCGATCGCCCGGCCTTTTTTTGTCAAAACGGGCGGGGGCGATCTAGCTGCGCAGATCGATGGCCCGATTGACCAGAAGCCCGGCATTGACGGCGCGATAAGTCGGGAATGGCCTGCGGTCGGACAGTTCGATATCGCGTTGAATCCACTGCTGATCCTCAAGTCGGTGTAGCGAGGCTGACAACGCCCTGTCTGTGATCGACCCAAGGGACGATTTCACGCCTGAAAAGCGCTGCGGCGTCCCGGTCAAAGCCAAAACCGGTACGGACCAGCTTTTTCTGAGCACAGCAAACTCGCATTCGTTGGGGATTGCTTCAACAATCCACCGTGCGGTCATTGCGTATTGCGCCCCGGTCCGGGTCAGCCTGAATTCGGGCCGCAACGGGTGTCCATGCCCGGGATTGCGCTCGAGCAGGTTTAATTGAAACAGGTGTTCAAGGCTTGCGGCAAAGGACGTGCGGCTTGCGCTGGTGGCTGCAAGTAACGGAGCCTGGCGACCGGGC
Source organism: Ruegeria sp. AM4 (assembly GCF_056540665.1). NCBI lineage: Bacteria > Pseudomonadati > Pseudomonadota > Alphaproteobacteria > Rhodobacterales > Roseobacteraceae > Ruegeria > Ruegeria sp. AM4. Next base: position 256,331 of record NZ_JBQFXD010000001.1, read on the forward strand.
GTTCCCGTGGCCATCAGGGCCAGTATGTTCAGGCACCAGGCCCGGGACGTCAGGTTGACAAGAGATTTTATGTCCATAAAGTATATTTACTATATTTTAGGTAAAAAGGGAAGTTCAATGGCTCTTGTTTCTCTGGAGAACACCATAACGCTCGCGATTTCGGTCCGGGATCGTCACGCCAGCGCCGACTGGTATCGTGACAAGCTGGGATTTGAATTGATCCACCATATCGACGAAGCGGGTTGGAGCGAGTTGAACACCAAAACGCAGGGGGTCACATTGGGGCTGGGTGAGCAGGTCGAACCAACACCCGGCAACACCGTGCCCGTGTTCGGCGTGGCCGATATCGTGCCCGCAAGAAAAGCGTTAGAAGACGCAGGTGTGCAGTTCGACGGCGCAACCGAAACCATCGAGGGCATGGTGAGCACGGCCACGTTCTATGACCCGGACGGCAATGCCATGATGTTGGCTCAGGACCTGACGGTGAACGGCTGACGCGCGGCGCTGGTTCAATGCCTCTTGCAGCAGGTTTATTGAACCGGAATATCCTGCTTCAGCTTCCCGGTCGTTTTGTCGAAGATCAGGATGCGATTGTCATTCGTCACGACTGCGTACCAGTTGTTGCCAATGGTCAGCGCCTGTGCCTTCGCACCGTCCGGCAGCTCGATCTGGTCGGGCAGTTTCGGCGTGCGATCCGATAAGCGGATGACAATCAGCGCGAAGGTTACTAGAACCCCGCCAATCATCACCGCGGTCAACAGCATGACCATGCGCCGCAGCAGTCGCAGTTGCGGCGTTTCCTGCGGTTCCTGAGGATCGGAAGGGACAGTCATGGGCACCCGCCTGATAGAGTTTCACATCGCGGCCGCGCCGCCACCTCGCCTTGATAAGGCGCTTTCGCGTGATGTGCCAGATGCGGAAAGCCTGTCGCGCACGCGACTGGCACGGCTGATTCAGGAGGGCGCGGTTGCCGTCGATGGCCACGTCCAGACGGACCCGAAGGCCAAGGTTGCCGAAGGGGCGCAAATCTCGATCACCGTTGCCGAGGCTGAAGACAGCCATATCGGCCCCGAGAATATCCCGCTGGAAATCGTCCATGAAGATGACGACCTGATCGTTGTCAACAAACCGGCGGGCATGGTGGTGCATCCGGCGCCGGGCTCGCCCAGCGGAACATTGGTGAACGCGTTGCTGCACCATTGCGGCGATGCCCTTTCGGGTGTTGGCGGGGTCAAACGGCCCGGTATCGTGCATCGCATCGACAAAGAAACCAGCGGCTTATTGGTGGTAGCGAAATCCGACGCAGCCCACCAGGGTCTGGCTGCGCAGTTCGAGGCACATACCGTCGAGCGTTACTACCGCGCTATCTGCTACGGAGTGCCGGACGCCAACGACCCGCGCCTGCGCGGCGTCAAGGGGGTCAGTTTCGAGCCTGGCAATATCATGCGCTTGACGACCCAGCTGGCCCGTCACAAGACCGATCGCCAAAAGCAAGCAGTTCTGTTCCACGGCGGCAAACACGCGGTCACCCGGGCGCGGGTTGTAGAAACTTTCGGCGACCCTGCGGCACTGGCCTTGGTCGAGTGCTGGCTGGAAACGGGCCGGACACACCAGATCAGGGTGCATATGGCGCATGCCGGTCACGGGCTTGTGGGCGACCCGGTCTATGGCGGCAAGCGCAAACTGGCCGCACGCGCCTTTGATGCGGTTGCCGCAGACGCTGTGCGCGACTTTCCGCGTCAGGCTCTGCATGCGACAGTTTTGGGCTTTGAGCATCCGCTGAGCGGTGAGTTTTTGCGCTTTGAGGCTGCCTTGCCCGAGGATATGAAGGTTCTTCTGGACGGGCTGCGCGGGCGGATGTCATAATTCGCAAAGACGCGTGATTATGGACTTATCAGCTTTTCTTTATCAACGGTTAATACCAGACTGTTAACGGTCCCTCTTGAATAATACTGGTTGCGTTACCATATCCCATGTTAAGGGCTTAAACATTTGTCCAAGGGGCAGAAATAAATGGCAAATTACTCAAATCTTCCCGCACCGACACCTGAGGGTGGTCTGAACCGCTATATGCAGGAAATCCGCAAGTTTCCTTTGCTGGAGCCGGAAGAAGAATACATGCTGGCAAAGCGCTGGGTCGAGGAACAGGATACCGAGGCCGCGCATAAAATGGTCACGTCGCACCTGCGTCTGGCGGCCAAGATTGCCATGGGCTACCGCGGCTATGGCTTGCCGCAGGCCGAAGTGATCTCTGAGGCCAATGTGGGCCTGATGCAGGCGGTCAAAAAGTTTGACCCGGAAAAGGGATTCCGGTTGGCAACCTATGCCATGTGGTGGATTCGCGCCTCGATCCAGGAATATGTCCTGCGGTCGTGGTCGATGGTCAAGCTGGGCACGACGTCCGCGCAGAAAAAGCTGTTTTTCAATCTGCGCAAAGCCAAGGCACGCATCGGTGCGTTGGAAGAGGGCGATCTGCGACCCGAAAACGTCAAGCAAATTGCCGAAGACCTCGGCGTGACCGAAGAGGAAGTGATCAGCATGAACCGCCGTATGTCCGGCGGCGATGCCTCGCTGAACGCGACGGTCGGGTCCGAAGGTGAAGGCAGCATGCAGTGGCAGGACTGGCTGGAGGACGAAGATGCCGACCAGGCCGGCGACTATGAGGCGCGGGACGAGCTTGAGGCCCGTCGCGAATTGCTGACCGCCGCTTTGGAAGTGTTGAATGATCGCGAAAAGGACATTCTGACCCAGCGGCGTCTGATGGATCAGCCTGTGACTCTGGAAGAGCTGAGTACGCAGTACAATGTCAGCCGCGAACGCATTCGCCAGATCGAGGTGCGCGCGTTCGAGAAATTGCAGAAAAAGATGCGTGAACTGGCACGCGAAAAAGGAATGCTGAAATCGAACTGATTTCGGACAAGGTCAGCCCGCTGAGAAAGCGGGCTGACGTTTTTCTTCAGACGAAAACAAAATCCGACTCGGACAGGTGGCTGGCCCAGACGCCCGACAGATAGATGCTGTCGCCGTCATCGAGCTCGATCTCGGTGCCGAAGAAACCACCATCGATATCGTCTTCGATGTCCTCAAAGCTTGTGATGCCGTCGTATCCGGACAGATCGATCTTGTCCTTGCCAACGCGGAAATCGACGATCCAGTCATCTCCATCGCCGTTTTCAAAGACGAACGTGTCCTTGCCGCGACCGCCAATTAGCTTGTCGTTATCCGCGCCGCCGTCGATGATATCTTGCCCGCGGCCGCCAAAGATCTTGTCATGACCTTCGTCGCCACGAAGAATATCCTTGCCGCGACCGCCGAAGATGATGTCATTTCCGGCGCCACCTAGCGCGACATCCTTGCCGGACCCGGTATTGATCACGTCATTGCCGTCGTCGCCAAAGACGAAGTCCTGCCCTCGGCCTGTGAAGATGAACTCGTCACTGCTGTCGCCCAGGATAAAGTCGGTGTTCTTCTTGCCAAGAATGCCGGAAACGGAAACCGGCAGCAAAACGCCGTCCAGGATGTGAATTATTCCGTTCGATGCGTCCACATCAAACCCGATCAGCCCGGGATCGTCGATTGCGGGATCCGCATCGCCCAGGCTGGGGGGATCACTTTCAAGGTTCAGCGTGACCGAAGACCCCAGAAGCGTTTCGATCTCAGCACCGTTGCCAAGGCCAACGACTGCGGTGCTGTCAAACTCACCATCGACAACATGATACTGCAGGATGTTGGTGAGCAGGGGGATCGGGTCGCCTCCACCAAGCAAGGTCAACGCCTTGACGATGTGACCCAGCGCGCCAGCCTCGTCAGACCCTTCGAAACCCAGCGTTTGCGCCAGCGTGATGAACGCAGCGTCGTTCGGGGCGAATACGGTCAGATCGACATTCGGGTCGTTTAGCACGCCCGCCAGACCGGCCGCGATGACGGCCTCTCGGAGAATGTCAAAGTCCTGATTGTCGCTGTCAAAGGTTCCGGGGGCACCGCTTTTCAGTACCGTTTCCGTTATCGTATGTGTTGCTGGCATTTCAGAAAGCCTCCCACCCTGTATGCCTTGAAGACGGATCACCCGCTCGGACAGAGCTTGCCTCCGTGAATGTATTTGCTACGGGTGTGGCCACCGAGTGGATCACGAAAACTACCAGCAAGATCGGTCAGTACCTTGTCCGCGTCCCTCCGGATGCGCGATTTATTCTTGCTTCAAAAGTGTTTGCGCGTGTTCGCTCGGCTGTGGAAAAAATCCGAAAGAATAACCCAATTCAGCCCGGCTGGTACGGGCTTTGACGTGTCAGTTCCCGGACGTTGGCCGGTTGAAACGGGATAGGATTTCGAGTTTTGTCTGGTATGAGCCACTAAGTTAGACGAGGGAAACGATGCAGCAGCCGGTCCAGTGGGGCGTTCTTGGGGCCTCGAAATTCGCAAGACAACATATGGCTCCTGCCATACATTCTGCCCATGGTGCGCGACTGGCCGGGTTGGCGACTTCGGACCCCGCCAAGGCCGAGCCGTTTCAGCAATTTTGCCCGGACCTGTCAGTTTACGGCAGCTACGATGCGCTGTTGGCCGACCCGGCGATTGATGCGGTCTACATCCCGTTGCCCAACCATTTGCACGTCGAATGGAGCCTGAAGGCAATGGATGCAGGCAAGCATGTGCTGTGCGAGAAACCAATGACCATGCAGGCCGGCGAATTCGACCAGCTTATCGCAAAGCGGGACGAGACCGGAGTTTTGGCGGCCGAGGCCTATATGATCGTACACCACCCGCAGTGGAAGCTGGCCCGCCAGCTTGTTTCAGACGGCGCGATTGGCAAGCTGGTGCATGTTTCGGGTGTTTTCACCTACGACAATCGCGCCGACACCGAAAATATCCGCAACCGACCCGAAACCGGCGGCGGCGGGTTGCGCGACATCGGTGTCTATACGATCGGGAGCGCCCGCTTTGTGACTGGGCAGGAACCAGTTGATGTCAGAGCGTCGATCAGGTGGGAAAACGATGTGGATGTGTTCACCGAAATCAACGCGCGTTTTCAGGACTTTACCTATTCGACCTATGTCTCGACCCGTATGCATCCCAATCAGGCGATGGAGTTTCACGGCGAAGGCGGTGTCATCCGGCTAACCGCGCCATTCAATGCGCGCGTCTTTGGCGAAGCGCGTGTTGAACTGCATCGGCCTGGCCTTGAGGTACAGGTCACCCGCTTTCCGGCGGATGACCACTATAAGCTGCAGGTTGAAGCCTTCTGCCGATCGGTGCGAGAGGGCGATAACTATCCTTGTCCGCTGGAATTTTCACGCGGGACACAGGCTATGATCGATCGGGTATTCGATGCGGCTGACACTTTGTGATGTGCCTCTTGCCAGATCTGCACCTGCACATCTAATCTGTTTGTCACCACTTGAGGAGGCAGATCATGGCAGGTGGCTGGGCGCGCGACGGCGCGGTAAGCGAACAGATCGAAGCGTCAATATCGGATGAGCTGGCTCGGATGCAGGCGCAAAAACGGCCCGTGGGCGAAAGCTTGACCCATTGCGCCGAATGTGAAGAACCGATCCCGGAAAAACGCCGCCTGGCATTGCCCGGCGTCAAGCTGTGTCTTGAGTGTCAACAAGAGCGTGACGGTGCATCCAAGGCACGCGGCGGTATAAATCGGCGCGGATCCAAAGACAGCCAATTGAAATGATCCGCTAGGCCATGACGGACGCCCCCCAAAGGACGCCTTCGTGGCTGCAAAGTGGTTTGGTTCTGGGGTTTCTGGCAGCCTTTTTGTGGGGAACGCACAGTGTCATTGTCCGGTACCTGACCTCCGATCTGGGCGGGTTGCAGATTGCCGTGATGCGTTTATTTATCGCTGCGCTGGCGATTTACCTGATTTTGAAGGCGTTGCGCGCTTCTGTCTCGATCCGGTATTCGGATTGGAATTTTCGACTTGCCGTCTTGTCCACTGTCGTGAACTACATCCTGTTTCACATCGGTCTCGAGCACACCGGCGCCGCCAACGCGATGGTTCTTGAAAACACAGCGCCATTCTTCGTTTTGATTTTCCTGTACTTTTTTGCTGACACAAGGATCGGTCGGATCGAATTTCTGGCGACCGTATTGGCGATATTCGGCGTGTTCCTCACCGTCTTTCAAGATTTTCAAGGTGGTGGAGAGCCATTGACCGGAGATATCATGGAAATCGGCGCAGGGTTAAGCTGGGCGGTGTTCCTGATCTCCAGCAGTCGCGCGATGCAATCATCCCAGAGAACGCCAGAGCGTCTGAACTTTCTCTTCGGGATATTCCTCTGCTCGGCGGTATTGCTGACACCATTGGCCGCATTCTCAATCCAAGTGCCGAGCGCCAAGGATGTGTTCTTTCTGGTATTACTCGGCGTGTTGCCAACGGCGTTGGCCTACTACCTGTGGTATGAGGCCGCCGCGCGTCTTTCAACATTGACTGCCACGCTGTTATTCGCGGCTTCGGTGGTCTTCACGTTCATCAACGCGGCAGTATTTCTGGGCGCGTCGATCACTGTCCCCGCAGTTCTGGGTGCTGCATTAATTGTGTTTTCTATCTTTTTGACAATGCTCAAGAAAACGAGCGAGTGATTTTGGGCTGCCCTAGGGGGCAACCCTTCAGAGTTCAGCTTTCCATCGCTTCCAGCTCATCGATGAAGCCCGAAATCATCGACAGGCCTTTGTCCCAGAACTTCGGGTCGCTGGCGTCCAGTCCAAACGGGGCCAGAAGCTCTTTATGGTGTTTGGACCCACCCGCGCGCAGCATTTCGAAATACTTTTCCTCGAACCCGTCGGCGCCGCTTGCATAAACGGAATAAAGCGCGTTCACCAGACCGTCGCCAAATGCGTAGGCGTAGACATAGAAGGGCGAATGCACAAAGTGCGGGATGTAGGCCCAGAAGGTCTTATACCCCTCCATGAACTCGAATGCCGGGCCAAGGCTTTCGGCCTGAACGCTCATCCACAGAGCATTGATGTCGTCGGGGGTCAGTTCGCCCTCGCGACGTGCCGCGTGCAGTTTGCATTCAAAGTCGTAGAAGGCGATCTGGCGGACCACCGTGTTGATCATATCCTCGACCTTACCCGCCAGCAGCACCTTGCGCTGTTCCGGTGTTTCGGCCTGATCCAGCATTTTGCGGAAGGTCAGCATCTCACCAAAGACGCTTGCGGTTTCGGCCAGCGTCAGCGGCGTCGAGGACAGCATCTCACCCTGATCGGCGGCCAGCACTTGATGGACGCCGTGGCCCAGTTCATGCGCCAAGGTCATCACGTCACGCGGTTTGCCGAGATAGTTCAGCATCACATAGGGATGAACGTCGGTGACCGTCGGATGCGCGAAGGCTCCGGGTGCTTTGCCTGGCTTCACCGCCGCATCGATCCAGCCTTTGGAAAAGAAGGGCGACGCAATTTCGCCCATGCGCGGGTCGAACGCGTTGTAGGCGTCCATCACTGTTTTCTCGGCCTCTTCCCAGCCAACAATGCGCGTGTCTTCCATCGGCAGCGGGGCGTTGCGGTCCCAGACCTGCATGACGTCCAGGCCCAGCCATTTGCGTTTCAACTCGTAATAGCGATGGCTGAGCTTGGGGTAGGCGGCCACAACGGCCTCACGCAGAGCTTCGACCACCTCGGGCTCAACGTCGTTCGACAGATGGCGTCCGGTCTGCGCGGTCGGCATGTTGCGCCAGCGGTCAACGATTTCCTTTTCCTTGGCCTGCGTGTTGTGAACGCGGGCGAAGGTCTTGATGTTGTCCTGAAACACACTTGCCAACTCGCGCGAGGCGGCTTCGCGTTTGGCACGATCCTGTTCAGTCAACAGGTTCAAGGTGCCTTCGATATTCAGCTCTTCGCCGTCGACGGTGAAGGTCAGCCCGGCAATGGTTTCGTCGAACAGACGCTCCCAAGCGTCACCGACTACGCCCAGATCGTGCAGGAATTTTTCCAGTTCGTCAGACAGTTGATAGGGCTTCATCGCGCGGATCCGGCGGAAGACAGGTTCGTACCGCGCAAGGTCGGCATTGGCCGCGAACCGTGCCGCCAGCGCGTCATCGTCTATGCGGTTGATTTCCAGCGTGAAAAACACTAACGGCGTGGTGAAGATGGTTATCTTTTCCTGCATATCCGACAGGAACTTGGCGCGGTCTGCATCGGTGGTCAGTTGATAATACCGGAGCCCGGCAAAAGACATGATGCGCCCGGCAATCCCGTTGATCCTTTCATTGCGCTGAACGCAGGTCAGCAGAGCCTCAGCATCCAGATCGGCCAGTTTGCCTTCATAGTCGGCAGCGAAGGACGCGCATTCGCCCTCCAACCAGTCCAGATCGCGGGACAGTTCCTGTGCATCTTCGGAAGAGTACAGATCGGTCAGGTCCCATTCCGGCAGTTTACCCAGATTGTCGGCACCTCCGATTGCATTTGCATCTCGGACGGGAAAGGGAAGGTCGCGCATGGAACACCTCGAACAGCTTTGTTTTGCCAACATTTAGGCGCAGGCACCCGGGATCACAAGCGGCCTGATCGTCAAGGGATCACTGCGACAAGGCCGGTTGGCGCAGGGCGTCAGGGCAGGCGGCCATGAAATGCGCCGCGAGCCGGTCCAGAACCGGGGCGCGCACCTCGGGTGCTTCCATCAGCACCTCATGTTCGCCATCGGGGATTTCGATCAGTGTCCCACTGGGCCAGTTTGCCATTCGGGCGCGTATCGCTTTGCGGTCCACAATCTGTTCGTGGCTACCTAGATAGGTCAGGCACGGAGTGTTTGGCGCGGTCTGTTCCATCAGCCAGGCGCATTCATCCAGCGCTTCGCGCAGCCAGATGGTGGATGGCGCGCCAAGCGCCAGTTCGGGATGCGCTGCCAGTTGGTCCTGCATCATCTTGTACATCGCCGGATCGCGCGTCAGCACGTTGCCGTCAAACGGCTGCGAGACCACGTAGCTTTCCAATGAGGTGGTTGGGGGTGTTTTCTCGCCAAGACCGACACGAGGTCCCCAATAGGCGGTCAGACGGCTGAGCGGTTTCATAATCGGCGTAAAGAAAATGCCCCACATCGGCCCGGTAAAGGCGCAGGCGGCGAAATCGTGACCTTCCAACACGGCGCGCAGCCCGATCGCACCACCCATCGAATGCCCGATCACATACCAGGGTTTGGGCAGGCCCAATTCAGCCGCAAGATCCAGCGTGGATTGCACATCCGTTTGATAATCGGGGAAATGGTCCACATGTCCGACCCTGGGGTCATCAAGCAATCGGTCAGCCAGGCCCTGGCCGCGCCAATCAACGGCAAGACAGGCAAAGCCCCGGTCAACGAACTCGGCCGCCGTGCTGCCATATTTCTCGATATATTCGGTGCGACCGGGAAACAGCATAACGGTGCCGTTCGGTGCGCTTTTCGGGGACCAATGACCAACGCGAATGCGTTTTCCATCAGATGTCACGACCCAGTGGGCCTGACCACCGGCGGGACCGCCGGCCACGTCTTCAAAAAGGGGGGCCGGCGAAAATTCCATCAGGCCAGCACCGAGGCGAGTTTCATGGCAATACCCATGTCTCCGTCAACGCTCAGCTTGCCGGACATGAACGCACCGGTGGGGTTCAGGTCGCCGCTGAGGATCTGTTCGAAAGTGTCCGCGTCCGCACTCAGGGTTACATCCGCATCTTCATCGCTAACCCGCGCACCGTTCTCATCCAGAATGATAGCGCCCAGATCGGCAATGGCAAACTTGGCCGAGGCGTCAAACGCGCCATCTGCAAGTTTCTCATTCAGCGCGGCTGCGGCTTTTTCCAAAGTGTCGCTCATGGTGTTCCTCATTTTGATTGTGCGCCGTGAATGGACATCCCCGGTCGCAACGCTACACTGAACATTGTTATGAGCATTGCAATCACCAATCTCAAAGGTACCGTCGCGGCACTTTTCGCGATAGTCACGTTTTCCACCATGTCTTCCGCCCAACAGGCGGATTTACGCGACGAATCCGCTCTGCTGGAGCAGTTGTCGCAGGCAACCCCGGAGCAGGCCGTCGGCCTGGACCGGCAATTGCAGGCGCTTTGGTCGCAATCCGGCTCGGCCTCGGCGGATCTGCTACTGGAACGGGGGCGCGAGGCGCTGGATGACGGCGATATCTCAGCCGCTCTCGAACATCTGACGGCGCTGACCGACCACGCGCCGGATTTTGCCGAAGGCTGGCATGTTCGGGCGTCTGCGTTTTTTGGTATTGAACGCTTTGGGATGGCGGCCGCCGATCTGGAACATGCGTTGACGCTGAACCCAAATAACTATGACGCCATATATGGCTTGGGCCTGATCTTCGAAGTTCTGGAACAGCCCCAAAGGGCCTATGACGCCTATACGCGCGCGCTGGCTATACATCCCCATCACGAAGAAGTAACCAATGCCGTGAATCGGCTGAAGCCTCAGATTGAAGGCAAGGCACTGTAGAACTCGGGGCGCAGGGGACAAAGGTGAGCGGGTCATCCCGAATCGTGGCCGTACTGGGCCCGACAAACACAGGAAAAACCCATTACGCGATTGAACGTATGCTGGGGCACCGCACCGGTGTGATCGGCCTGCCGTTGCGCCTGCTGGCGCGCGAGGTCTATGACAAGATCGTCGCCATTCGCGGCCCGTCGGTCGTGGCGCTGGTTACGGGCGAAGAGCGGATCGTACCGCCGCGCACCCAATACTGGGTCTGCACAGTCGAGGCGATGCCCGAGGGGATGGGCGCAGACTTTGTCGCCATCGACGAAATTCAACTCTGCGCCGATCCTGAGCGCGGCCATGTATTCACAGACCGCCTGCTGCGCGCGCGGGGGACGCATGAAACGCTGTTCCTTGGATCAGACACGATGCGTGGCCCTATCGCGGCACTGGTGCCCGAGGCCCAATTTGTCCGGCGCGAGCGGATGTCTCAACTGGTCTATTCCGGATCAAAAAAGATCAGCCGGATGCCGGCCCGCAGCGCCATTGTCGGGTTTTCGGTCGAAAACGTCTATGCCATCGCCGAGCTGCTGCGCCGTCAAAAGGGCGGGGCGGCTGTGGTCATGGGTGCGCTCAGCCCGCGTACACGCAACGCGCAGGTGGACCTATATCAGAATGGCGAGGTCGATTATCTGGTTGCCACTGACGCCATCGGTATGGGTCTGAATCTCGACGTGAACCATGTTGCGTTTTCTTCCCTGACCAAATTCGACGGTCGACGGATGCGCCCGCTTGCGCCAAACGAGTTGGCACAGATCGCTGGCCGGGCCGGGCGCGGCATGTCGGATGGCACGTTTGGCGTAACGGGTGAAGCCCCGCCACTGGACGATGGTGTGGCGCAGGCGATCATGTACAGCCGTTTCACGCCGATGAAAAAGCTGAACTGGCGGAATGCCGCCCTTAGGTTCGGCTCGGTCGATGCGCTGATCGACGCGCTTGAGGTTGGCACCGACAGCGAACATCTGACCAAAGCGCGGCCCGCGGATGACCTGAATGCGCTGAAATCTCTGTCGCAGGTGCCCGAAGTTGCGGCTCGTGCCAGCGACGGTCAGTCGGTCCGATTGCTGTGGGATGTGTGTAGAATCCCCGATTTTCGCGGCATCAGCCATGCTGAACATGCCAGTTTGCTCGAAGTGATCTATGGGCACCTGCACGAACGTGGTGCGATTCCGGACGATTTCATGGCGCGGCAAATTCGCCGCATCGACCGCACGGACGGAGATATTGATGCGCTGTCCAAAAGGTTGGCATATATTCGCACTTGGACATATGTTGCGCAACGAAACGGTTGGGTGCGTGACGAATCCCATTGGCGTGAGGAAACGCGCACTGTAGAAGACAGGCTGTCGGACGCTCTGCATGACCGACTGACTCAGCGATTTGTGGACCGGCGCACATCCGTTTTGCTGCGCCGGCTCAAACAGAAGGAGGCCCTTTTGGCCGAAGTAAATGACAAGGGTGAAGTGACTGTCGAAGGCGAATTCGTCGGTCGTCTGGAAGGGTTCCGGTTTTCGCCGGACAAAAGCGCGCAAGGAACCGAGGCGAAGGCCCTGAAATCGGCGTCCCTGCAAGCTCTCGCGCCGCAATTCCATCTGCGCGCCGACCGCTTCTACAATGCGCCCGATACCGAGATTGATTTTACCGATCAGGGCGGCCTGATGTGGGGCGAATATGCTGTTGGCAAGCTGGTTGCCGGGGCCGAGCCGCTCAAGCCCGTGGTCGAGGTGTTTGTTGACGAAGCCGCTGGCCCGGATGTCGAGCAGAAAGTGCAACGCCGGTTGCAGCACTTCATCGACCGCAAGGTCGCGGCGCTATTCGAGCCGCTGCTGAATCTGTCGCGGGACGAGGAACTGTCGGGTCTGGCCAAAGGGTTCGCCTTCCGCATGGTCGAGGCGCTGGGCGTTCTGCCCCGCGCTGGCGTTGCGCAAGAGGTCAAGGATCTGGATCAGGACGCCCGTGGTGCGCTGCGCAAGCACGGTATCCGGTTTGGCCAGTTCACCATCTTCATGCCGTTGCTGCTGAAACCCGCGCCAACGCGACTGCGTCTGGTTCTGTGGGCGCTCGCCGGCGGTCTTCAGGAATTCCCCGAGGCGCCGCCTCCCGGCCTGGTTACTGTGCCGGTCGCCAAGGATGCGCCACAGGGCTACGACACCATGTGCGGCTACCGCGATGCGGGCGAGCGGTCTATCCGCATCGACATGCTGGAACGTCTGGCCGACATGCTGCGGTCCGAGGACAGCAGGGGCGGGTTCGAGGCCAAGCCCGACATGCTGTCGATCACCGGTATGACGCTGGAGCAATTTGCCGATCTGATGCAGGGGCTGGGCTACAAGGCCGAGCGCGGTGAGCGGGAAAAGATCAAGGCAGCGCCAATTGAACAGCCTGCAGCGGAAGCGGTGGAGCAACCGGCCGCCGAAGAGATACCCGTGTCCGAAGCCGCAACGGATGAGGTCGCGACACCCGCCGAGGCGCCAGCCGAGGCCACCGACAGCACCGAGGTGGCAGCCGAGGCTCCGGCCACCGAAACCGCATCGGATGAGCCCGAAGTCGAGGTGTTCTATACCTTCACCTGGGGCCGTCAGCGCCTGCAGAACCGCGGCCCGCGCCGGGACCAGCGCCCGGGCCAAGGCAAAGGCAAACCGCGTGGCAAGCCTCAGGACGGCCGTGGCAAGCCGCAGGGCAAGAAGGGCGGCAAACCGCAAGGGGCCAAATCCTTCTCGTCGCGGCCTCCGAAAAAGGAAAAGGCCATTGACCCGGACAACCCGTTTGCCGCTGCGCTGATGGGCTTGAAGGACGGCAACTGATCCGCGATGGATCAGGCCAAACTGCGGATCGACAAATGGCTGTGGCAGGCGCGGTTCTTCAAGACCCGCAGCCTGGCCGCCAAGCAGGTCAGCGGTGGCCATGTCCGGCTGAATGGAGACCGGGTCCTGAAACCGGCGCAAGCCGTTGGACCCGGAGACGTTCTGACCTTTGCGCAGGGCCGGATCGTGCGGGTTGTCCGGGTGGAAAAGCTCGGTGAACGCCGTGGCCCGGCCCCCGAGGCGCAGACATTGTACTTCGATATGACGGAAAAGCAGGACAAACCGCCCGCAAACCCGGGATTCGAGGGAAAAGGTCGTCCAACCAAGAAAGATCGCCGCGCTCTTGATCTTTCTCGCAGGCAAGATGGCTGATCCCATCTTGAAGAGCAGGCCAGACTGAATTAGCTAGACGCCCAAACCGCAAACGGGAATTCCAGCCATGACCTATGTCGTCACTGAAAACTGCATCGCCTGCAAATACACCGACTGTGTCGAGGTTTGCCCGGTGGACTGTTTCTACGAAGGTGAGAACACGCTGGTCATTCACCCTGACGAATGCATCGACTGCGGTGTGTGCGAACCGGAATGCCCTGCCGATGCCATCCGGCCCGACACCGAGCCGGGTATGGAGCAATGGGTGGAATTTAACCGCAAATTCTCGGAACAATGGCCGGTGATCGTGACCAAGAAAGACCCACTGCCGGATGCCGAAGAACGCGACGGTGAAGAGGGCAAGATGGAGAAGTATTTCTCGGAAGCGCCTGGCGAAGGTGGCTGAGCGATTCGCGCAGTGAACCGTATGGTTCAAAACTTCGAAATCCGTGCAAGCGGCTGATATTCAAGGGGCTTCACGGCCCATCTGCAGCGCGGACTTTCAGGTGTCGCATTTTTGTGATATACTCTGTAGCTGAATGATGAATGAGATGGGGATGTACTCCGTAAGTATGTGTGCTTTGGAGTTCTGAATTTTTGACAAACTGACTGCCTGACCGGGCCAGAATGGCGCGGATCGGTGTGTTTTGTTGTCTGTTCTCCGCTCTGTAACCAAGGATGAACCTGAATGTCTAAGTCGAAAAAGCTTGAGTTCCGCCCGAACGATTATGTTGTCTACCCCGCGCATGGCGTGGGCCAGATCATTTCGATCGAAGAGCAGGACGTCGCCGGTTTCACGCTCGAGCTGTTTGTCATTTCCTTCGAGAAAGACAAGATGACGCTGCGCGTCCCAACCAACAAGGTGACCGAGTCGGGCCTGCGCTCGCTTAGCTCGCCGGATGTGATCAGCCAGGCGATGAAGACGCTGAAGGGCAAAGCCAAGGTGAAACGCGCCATGTGGTCGCGCCGGGCGCAGGAATATGAACAAAAGATCAATTCGGGCGATCTGATTTCGATTGCCGAGGTCGTGCGCGACCTGCATCGTACCGATGATCAGCGCGAACAAAGCTATTCGGAGCGTCAGCTTTACGAAGCCGCGTTGGAGCGTCTGACCCGCGAAGTCGCCGCCGTATCCGGTGCCGATGAGATTTCAGCCGCCAAGCAGGTGGATGAGGTTCTGACTTCGCGCGCGGCCTGATCGCGGTCTGCACCCATTAAAGGGCCGTCCCGGCGTCGGGGCGGCCTTTTTGAGTCTGCGCGCTTGGTCCAGACGCCGGTGTCGGCTATTTTGCAGTCAATGCAAGATGATACGGGGTCATGATGAAGCAGGCTGTGAAGTTTCTCTACATCAGCCACGAGCCGGTTTCGGTCTGGTTTCGCTATGGACTGATCCTGTTCGACATCTGCTCGATCATATTTTTTGTTGCCACTGCGAATGTTCCCCATGGGCCGGGGTTGACCACCGCAAGTCTGGCGGTGGGGCTAATCATCCTGCTGGATTTCTCGGCCCGCATGTGGATTGCCAAAGACCGGTGGAAATTGCTGCGCCATATCTACACATTGGCGGATATTGTGGTGATCGTATCGCTGCTGCTGGATCCGTTTCTGACTGGAAATCTCGCATTCGTTCGGATCTTGCGCGCCCTGCGGCTTATCCACTCTTATCACTTGCTGAGGGATCTGCGCCGGGACAGCCCGTTCTTTCGCACACATGAGGACGCAGTTATCGCGGCGATTAATCTTTTGGTCTTTGTCTTTGCCACATCGACCGCCGTTCTGGTCTTTTTTGTTCCCGAGAACTCTCAGACCCCCTATATCGACGCGCTGTATTTCACGATGGCGACGCTGACCACGACCGGGTTTGGCGACATCACCTTGTCGACGCCCGCAGGAAAGTTGTTCTCGGTGTTCATTATGGTCGTTGGCGTGGCGCTTTTTGTTCGTCTGGCGCAGGCGATATTCATGCCGCAGAAAGTGCGCCATAAATGTCCAAGCTGCGGTCTCTATCGTCATGACCCGGATGCAGTGCATTGCAAACACTGTGGGGGAACCCTGCGGATCAAAACGGGCGGGTCGACCTAGATCAACGCGGTGAGCGCCAGAAGAAAGGCAATCTCGGACAGGGCTTGCGTGGCCCCCAGAATGTCGCCGGTCTGTCCGCCGATGCGCGCCTTGGCAAGTGCGGCAACTGCAAATGCGACAACCAGTGCGCAGACCATGGGGATCAGGGCTTGTGTGCCTGAAACCAAAAGCGACAGGCCAATTGCCAGCGTAAGCCCCAGCAAGACTGCCGCGACCGAGGGCCTGCCGACCGATTGGCTGAGCCCCGATTTGCGGGCGTTCGGCAGCGATCGCATCAATACCGGCATCAACGCGCGTGAAAATACGCTTGCGGCCGCCAACCCGGCCAGTCCTCCGACAGGAATCAACGCCGCAATCGCCAGAACCCGCAGCAATTGCGAGATGGCCAGCCCCAGAACCCCATAGGTGCCGATATGGCTGTCCTTCATGATCTCCAGCCGGCGTTCAGCGGTGAAACCGCCCCAAAGGCCGTCACAGGTGTCGGCTAGCCCGTCTTCGTGCATGGCTCCGGTTGCTGTGATCAAGACGGCCAGCCCTAAAACGGCGCTGATCATCGGCGGCATGCCCGTTTGCGAGGCCGCCCAGATCACCGCACAAGCCAGCCCACCGACAACAGCGCCAACGATTGGGAAGGCCCAAACCGCCTGCGCCTGCCGCGCAAAGACACGGTCGGGCAGGGTAGGCACCGGCAATCGCGTCAGCAGCACCAGAGCAAGTGGAATATCCAAGGCAGAAACCACTTTGGTGTCGTTTTTGTTCACTCTCGGGCCTTTCCCGGTCTTGTTGCTGTGCCAGCTTTGGTTAAACACACAGGACCACTCTGATGCAACGAGGCTTTCCATGCTGCCCGAACTCTCCGATCTGAACAGTTTCCGCAAGGCATTGACCGAGGCTCCGGGCCCGGATGCCGACGCCAGTCAGGCCGCGCAGGACCGTAACGGTCAACTGACCAAGCCGCCCGGCGCGTTGGGGCGGCTTGAGGATATTGCGATCTGGTATGCGGCTTGGCGCGGGGATGCGCGACCGCAGATCAAGCAACCGCAGGTCATCGTGTTTGCCGGCAACCACGGCGTGACGGCGCAGGGCGTTTCGGCTTTTCCGCCCGAAGTGACTGTGCAGATGGTCATGAACTTTGAACATGGCGGCGCAGCGATCAATCAGTTGGCAAAGGCCGCTGGCGCAAAGATGAATGTACACGCGCTTGACCTGGACCGCCCCACCGCAGATTTCACCCAAGGCCCGGCGATGAGCGAAGAGGATTTGCTGACCGCATTGCGGACCGGATGGCAGGCTGTTGACCCGCAGGCTGATCTGCTGGTTGTGGGCGAAATGGGGATCGGCAACACCACCCCGGCAGCTGCCATCGCCTGTGCCCTGTTCGGGGGCGAGGCCGCCGACTGGACTGGGCGCGGCACGGGCGTTGACGACGCGGGCCTTGCCAACAAAACCCGCGTTGTGGCCGAAGGCGTCGCCGTTCATGGCCAGTCGAAAGATGGGCTTGAGATTCTGCGCCGTCTGGGCGGTCGCGAGATCGCAGCGATGGCCGGGGCGATTGCCGCAGCGCGCGTTTTGCGCATTCCCGTCCTTCTCGACGGGTTCATCTGCACGTCCGCGGCGGCCTGTCTGGCGCAGGCGTCGGCCTCGGCACTGGACCACGCGGTTGCTGGACACCAAAGCGCCGAAGGGGCGCATGGCAAGATGCTGGCGGAACTGGGCAAAGCGCCGCTTCTGAGCCTTGGCCTGCGATTGGGCGAGGGGTCGGGCGGAGCATTGGCGATCAACATCCTGAAAAGCGCCGTCGCCTGCCATTCCGGCATGGCGACGTTTGCCGAGGCAGGCGTTTCCGACGGCTGATGCCGATGCCTGACCGTCGTTAGACGCAGGTCAGGCCGATTCCTTGGCGTGTTCTTCGGCCAATTCAAGCAGAGCGGTCTCCAGATCCTTTTCCAGCTTCTGGGCCCGCTCGATGTATTTTTTGTTATCGGCGGTTGGCATGCCGGGTATCCACAGCTCGGCCAATTCGCGCACGGACGTGCGGTCATGATGGTAAAAGGTCTGCTCGGCCTGCGCCGCTTCGTATTCCGAAAGACCAATATTCTCCAACACATAGCGACCCGCGCGCAACGATCCGTCGAACATCTCGCGAACGATGTCGTTGGCACCGGCCTGATACAGCTCGTAAACATGGGTGCGGTCGCGGGCGCGGGCTATGATGTGCAGATCGGGCCGTTGACGGCGCGCGTATCCAACAAGACGCGTGACCTGTTTGCGATCATCCATCGCCGCGACCAGAACCGAGGCTTTCTCGATACCCGCAGCCCTCAGCAGCTCGGGGCGGGTAGGATCGCCCAGAAACCCTTTGACGCCGAACCGGCGCATCAACTGGATGGTCTCGATATCGTGGTCCAGAACCACGGTTTTGAAACCGCTGGCCTGCACCAGACGGTTCACGATCTGACCAAAGCGACCAATGCCCGCGATGATGACAGGACCTTTTTCGTCAATCTCGTCCGGTTCGACCGCTGGACCCGCATCGCCGATATACCGGGTGATCTGGTCATAGGTGATGAACAAAAGCGGCGTGATCAGCATCGTCAATGCGATGATCATCAGCAGTTTCTGCGACAGATCGGGTGGGATGACATTCTGTTGCGTTGAAAAAGCCAACAGAACAAAGCCGAATTCCCCCGCCTGAGCCAGACCCAGCGTGAACAACCAATGGTCGCGCCCGCGCAGCTTGAAGGCCCGCCCGACGATGAACAGGATGATCCCCTTTGCGAGAATGACAAGCAGCGCCAGACCGATCAGATCCAGCGGGTCGTCGAAGAAATACGCCAGATCGATGCCGGCGCCGACAGTGATGAAGAACAGACCCAGAAACAGCCCTTTGAAGGGCTCGAGATCGCTCTCCATCTCGTGCCGGAATTCAGAGCTGGCCAGAACCACGCCTGCAAGAAAGGCGCCTAACGCGGGCGAAAGGCCAACCAGCGTCATCAGGAACGAGATGCCGACCACGATCATCAGGGCCAACGCCGTATACATCTCGCGCAAGCGGGTGGTGTGGATAAAGCGGAACAGCGGGCGCGCCAGATACACGCCTGCCAGAACGACAAAGGCGATCGCGCCGAGTGTAACAAGCGTTACCGCCCAGCCCGGCAGCCCCTCGACCAGCGAAAGCGTATGATGGGCGTGCGCATCGTTATGAGCGATGCCGCGGTCAATCGAACCGTCCTGTTCGATATGAACCATGGCCGGAAGCGCCAGTAGGGGCAGGAATGCAAGGATCGGGATGACGGCGATGTCTTGCGTCAGAAGCACGGAAAAGGTCGCGCGCCCGCCATTCGTTTGCATCAGGCCCTTTTCCGACAAGGTCTGCAACACGATTGCAGTCGAGGATAGCGACAGTGTCAGCCCGACCGCCAAAGACACCGACCACGGGTGATTTGCGTAAAACGCGACCGCAGCAATAGCCAGCGTAGACAAGCCCACTTGCAGACCGCCCAGACCCAGCAGCTTGTCCCGCATGTCCCACAACGCGCGCGGCTCAAGTTCAAGCCCGATCAGGAACAGCATCATCACGACGCCGAATTCCGCCACATGCTGAAGGTTCTCGGTCTCGGCCCCGACCAAGCCGAGAATAGGACCGATTGCAATGCCCGCCGCCAGATAGCCCAGCACTGATCCCAACCCCAGCCGCGCAGACAGCGGCACGGCAATCACTGCCGCCGCCAGATAGATCGAAGCTTGGTAAAGGAATTCGTTCATCGTTGTCCTTCCTGCAAGGTCATGTCGGCAACGGAGCGTCGCGTTTCAGTTGGTCCATCACGATCTGGCTTTGCACACGGGCAACCGCAGGATGCGGCAGGATCACCTCGTGAAGCAAGCTGTTGAGGGCGGAAAGGTCGTCGCAATACACGTGAAGCAGGTAATCTGCCTCACCCGTCATCGTCCAGGCGCTGCTGATCTCGGGGCGGGTGTTGACCATGCGGGCAAAGCTGGCGGATTGTTCCGGCCCATGCGTCCCCAGATGGACCTGAATGAAACCCTGAACCTGCAACCCCAGTTTCACAGGATCCAGCCGGGCGGTGTATCCGGTAATGTAACCTTCGGCTTCAAGCCGCTGTCGGCGACGACCCGCCTGAGAGGCCGACAGATTCAGCGCGTCGCCCAATTGCTGCGCCGTCAGATGCGCGTCGCGCTGTAACGCAGCTAGCATTCCAATGTCGATCCGATCCAGCACGTGCGGCATTTCCTCAAAATTCGATCAATCAATGCGGGGTTCGCGCGTATATAGCGAGTTTACACGAAAACAATGCGCAGAAACAGCATCGATTAAGGCGTATTTTTGAATCAGCAAAGAATTTCCTGTCTGTAAGGAGGCACACCATGGGTCCTTTCCCGCATAACGCTCCGAAATCTGTCATCAGCGAAGAGAACCCGGCAGGGACCGACGGGTTCGAATTTGTCGAATTCGCCCATCCCGAACCGCAAGAACTGCGCGAGCTGTTCGCGCGGATGGGGTACGATTATGTCGGTCATCATCGCAAGTCGCCCAAGGTCGAGCTGTGGCAGCAGGGCGATGTGACATATATCCTGAACGCGGACCCTGACAGCTTTGCTGCCAAATTCGTCACCGATCACGGCCCCTGTGCCCCGTCAATGGGTTGGCGCGTGGTCGATGCGCAAAAGGCGTATGAGCATGCTGTCGCAAAGGGGGCCGAACCTTATGACGCCGATGACAAGACCATGAATGTCCCGGCGATCAAGGGCATTGGCGGATCGCTGATCTATTTCATCGACCAGTATCACGACACGTCGCCTTACAACGAGGAATTCGAGTGGGTGAAACAATCCAAGCCGCGCGGTGACGGGTTCTTTTACCTCGATCACCTGACCCACAACGTGTTCAAGGGCAACATGGACAAGTGGTTCAAGTTCTACGGCGATCTGTTCAACTTCCGCGAAATCCGATTCTTTGACATTCAGGGCAAGCATACGGGTCTTTTCAGCCGTGCATTGACCTCGCCCTGCGGCCGCATCCGTATTCCGATCAACGAAGACCGGGGCGAGACCGGGCAGATCGTATCCTACCTCAAAAAGTACAAGGGAGAAGGCATTCAGCACATCGCGGTCGGCAGTGATGACATCTACAGTTCGACCGACGCGATCGCCGAAAAAGGGCTGAAGTTCATGCCCGGCCCGAATGAGACGTATTACGATATGTCCTATGACCGGGTTAGCGGTCATGATGAGCCGAAGCACCGGATGATGAAACACGGCATCCTGATCGACGGCGAGGGCGTTCTGGATGGCGGCGAGACCAAGATCCTGTTGCAGATCTTCTCGAAGACCGTGATTGGACCGATCTTTTTCGAGTTCATACAGCGCAAAGGCGATGATGGGTTTGGCGAGGGGAACTTCAAAGCCCTGTTCGAATCCATCGAACGTGAGCAGATCGAATCCGGTGAAATTTCGGCGGCTTGATCGTAAAAAACTGATGAGTGAGAGAGCGCCGCGCAGTCCGGCGCTCTTTTTTTTGTCGAACTTACCCGCGCGGCATTTTCAACGTCACGTTCTTGCCGCGCTTTTGGTAACGCAACTCGCTGTCACCAATTGCAACAACCTTGCCGCCGTCGATCCGGTCTCCGACCTTCAGTTTTTTGTACCGGCCACTGGGCAGCCGGACGAGGGCGCGGCGGTTTGCGGGGGTGCCGTAGACCCCGATCAGGTTCAATCGACGCAGATTGATGGCGTTGTCGATCGTCGCCTGCCGCGCCACCGAGGCAGTGGTCGGTATCTTGGGTGACACGGTTTTGGGCGCAAACGAACCGGGCTCGGTTGTCGTCGAAGCCACATTTGCGGTCGATCCCAGGTTGGCCGTGCCTGCGCTTGCGGTGCGCGGGGCCAGATTGGCCGGGCGAGGTTTTGGTCGGGGCACACGAACAACCGCCAAAGCCGTTGGGGTGTAGTCGATCTCGGGTTCAACCTTCAGCGATTCCGGGCGCAGCTTGGGCCGCACGACGGCCAATTCTGCCAGCGACCGACCGCCCAACTGCGAGCGTTCGAACTGATCCACCAGATTGTCGGGCCGCACCCGCGGTCGGAAACCGGCCAACCGTTCGTCGGGTTCCGTTGGTTCGGGCTCTGCTTCGAACCGGACCGGAGGTTCGGGCGGGACCGAGGACGGGCGCCCAAGATAGACCACGACACCATCGGGGTTCAGCGTGCCCTCGGGCGTCGCGGTGACAAGACCGCGATCGTCCAAATCAAACTGCTGATCCTGTCCGCCGGGCAGAGTGGGCAGGTCCGGCGGCAGGTCGGTCAGAAGACTTTCAACCTGCGGCAAGGCCAATGCATCCAGCGACAGGTCCGACTTGTCGACCGAGACCAGATACATCTCGTCCGTCTGATCCGGCTGCGGGGCCGACAAGGGCGGCGGCGCCGTCGGCGCGGTGCCGGTGAAATCCTTGAGCACAGTCTGAGGGTCAGGGTCCTGCGCGATCGGTTCGACCGGTTCCGGAGGCATGTTCAGCGCTTCGAGAATGGCCGGATCGGTGGCGGACGGGTCAACCTGCTCTTCGACCTCGGGCTCAACGGACAGTGCTTCGAGTATCGCCGCATCTGTGGCGCTCAACGGTTCCTCGACCTCTGCTTCAGGGGCTTCGGTTTCCGGTTCAACAGCTGCAACGTCGGTCTGCGGCGGTTCGATGACCTCGGATTCGGGGGTCGCCTGCGCTTGTTCCTCGACGGCGGGCGGGCTGTCCGGCCCCATGATCGACCACGCGCCCAGAGCCATGCCCAGAAAGACGGACGCCGCAACCGCCGGAATGGCATAGCGCGCAAGGTTTCGACGTGATGGTTTTGTTCCGCCTGCCAGAGCAGGTGTTGACCGGAACGCCTCGGGCCTGGTGGCACCGGCGATTGCATGCACTGGCATCTCCGGTTCGACAACCAGGCTGGGATCATCAGACGTTACCGTGTCGTTCGCAGCTGCGTGTTCGTCAGTCGTTTCTGCCACTACGGGCGCCGCCAACCCCTCGGGTGTTTCTGGCGCGACAACTTCGTCTGGACCTTCGGGGGTTTCAGCTACATTTGCGGGTGCATGTTCGTCAGTCGTTTCTGCCACCACGGGTAGCGCCAACTCCTCGGGCGTTTCTGGCGCAACAACTTCGTCTGGGCCTTCGGGCGTCTCCGCGACATCCGCAGGTACAATCTCGTCAGGCGTTTCTGCGTCAACGGCGGGTGTCGGCCCTTCAGATGTTTCCGGCTCAACAACTAGGTCTGACGCATCGGTCGTTTCCGTGTCGTTCGCCTGTGCTTGCTCGTCGGTCGTTTCTGCCTCAACGGCGAATGTTGGCTCCTCAGGCGGTTCCGCCTCAACAACTGAGTCTGGAGCTTCGACTGCTTCCACAACATCCGCAGGTGCAACCTCGTCAGGCGTCGCTGCTATGGTCGGCGTTGGCTGCTCTGACGTTTCTGACGCGGTCGCAGGGGCTGGCTGTTCCGGCATTTCCTGCTCAGCCGCAGGCAATTGATCCTCGAATGTTCCCGGCTCGGTGTCCGTTCCCTGATCCTCAGGCGCTTCAAGTTCGCTGGGTGTCGTCGGATCGACGATTGGTTCCGGCTCAGAGAGAATGGCATCGGGTTCGGAGGCGAGGGCATTGTCTACGTCGTCGGTCCCCGTCGGCACTGGCGGTGAAGCATCGGGCGCAGGGTCAGCCGCATCGACCGGCCATTCAAAACCGTGTCCGTGCAAGGGAGGTTCCGCCGTCT
Organism: Ruegeria sp. AM4; assembly: GCF_056540665.1. NCBI lineage: Bacteria > Pseudomonadati > Pseudomonadota > Alphaproteobacteria > Rhodobacterales > Roseobacteraceae > Ruegeria > Ruegeria sp. AM4. Next base: position 279,830 of record NZ_JBQFXD010000001.1, read on the forward strand.
CGCCTGCTCGGAATGCTTCGGGGACAAATCCGTGTGCAACCGCAAAGGCGCGCGCTTCGTCCAGCGTCTGTCGGGCAACAGCGGCAACCTGTGTCTCGGGATCCGCCGCGACGGATGTATATGCAAGTTCCGACAGCGCATAGGGCGTCGCCTCTGCCAGCGTGATCTCGACTTTGGCGGCAGCGTCCTCGGGGCTCAATCCATCGGTGTCAACGGTCAGTAGGCGCAATTGATCAGGCGGGATGATCAGCGCGCATCCAAGGTGATTGGCCAGCGCGAATCCCTTATCCCGCAGCGCCTGCATCTGCTCGGCCAGATCGGGCACATCCAGCGGTACGGTTCCAACGCAGTACCATTCCCCATCCGAATGGTGATGCAGCGAGATGCCGTTTTCAGAAAATGACAGCGCAAAGGCGGGTTTCATAATCCGGATGAACCATAATTGTCAGTTTCATTGCAAACGCTTTGACGCCTGCCGCAAGAGCATAAAGCAGGAAGCTGCCGAGGGAAAGAAAAAGCCGCGATTCCCCCTTGCCGTGTATTGCCCCAAGACCCCATCTTTGGGTTACGTCAGCAGGAGGGATCACCTTGAAGACACTTGCCTTTTTGACAGCAATGACCGCCGCCGTGGCAGCCTTGCCCGCCCATGCGGAGGAAGGTCGCATCACCGTCAGCGGCACTGGGGTCGCATTGGCCGAGCCGGACATGGCCACATTGACCCTTGGCGTGACCAATCAGGAAGACGAGGCCGCAGCTGCGATGGCGGCAACCTCGGCAGCGGTGGCGCAGATTCTGAAACGGCTTGAGGATATGGGGCTTGAGGCACGCGATGTGCAGACCCGGGATCTGTCGCTGTCACCGGTCTGGGCCGGGCGCAGCGGGCAAGGCAACGAGCCGCCACGCATTACCGGCTTTACCGCGTCGAACCGCGTTCTGGTCCGGGTGCGCGATCTGGACAGCCTGGGGCAGATCATGGACGCCGTGATCTCGGATGGTGCCAATGACTTTGGCGGGCTGAGTTTCAGTGTGCAGGACCCAAAACCGCTTGAGGCCAACGCGCGTGCAAGCGCGGTCGCGGATGCGATGGCAAAGGCCGACCAGCTTGCCCAGGCAGCCGGGATCCAGCTGGGATCAGTGGTGTCGATCAGTGATCAGGCCAGCGGGGTTCGTCCGGTCGCCCAGATGCGAGAGATGGCGATGATGGATAGCGCCGGCGTACCCGTCGCGGGTGGCGAGGTATCGGTTTCGGTCAATATCCTGATGGAATTCGAAATCGCCGACTAAGTCAGGTGTCTGCCCGGGCCATCAGCGGCTGCCGTTGTTGGCCCGAGGCGTCGAAATTGTCGGACGACAGCCAGCTTTCAAAAGCTGCACGTATGCGGGGCCAGTCTGTATCAAGGATTGCATACCAGGCCGTGTCGCGATTGCGCCCTTTATAGTGGGTCGCCTGACGAAAGATGCCTTCGAAGGTGAAACCCAACCGCTCGGCCGCACGCCGTGACGGCGCATTCAGCGCGTCGCATTTCCATTCGTAGCGGCGATAGCCCAGCTCGTCGAACACGCGGCGCATCATCAAGTACATGACCTCGGTTGATTGCGGTTTGCGTTGCAGCAGGGGCGAAAAGTGGATGTGACCCACTTCAATCGCTCCGGCGGCAGGTTCGATCCTGAGATATGAGGCCATACCGACCGGAACCTCGTCCTGGTCCAGCACCGTATGAAACATCGGGTCGGCACCGGCGCAATTGGCCTGCGCCCATTCGACAAAACCGGCCTCGGCATCGAAGGGGCCGTAGGGCAGGTAGGTCCAGTTGCGACCGTCCATGTCATTGGCAAACGCCCGGTAAAGCCCGGGCGCGTGTCTGTTAATATCCAGTGGCACGACCGAGCAGAATTGACCCTGCATCGGCGTATAGGGCGGCGTCGGGCGAGGAAAATCGCCCGTCACAGGCTTGCCGATGGGTTGGCCCAGCTCGTTGGTGTCGTGCTCGGTCATGGCTCAGGCGCTGGCTTTGGACAGGGCCTGATCCAGATCGGCGATCAGATCGTCGGCGTCCTCGATCCCGATCGATACGCGCACCACGTTTGCGCTGGCGCCTGCCGCCTCTTGCTGTTCGGGAGTCAACTGGCGGTGGGTTGTCGAGGCAGAGTGGATGATCAGCGACCGGGCGTCGCCCAGATTGGCCACATGGCTGAAAATCTCGAGCGCGTTCACCAGTTTGATGCAGGCGTCATAGCCGCCCTTGACCGCGAAGGTGAACAAGGCACCGGCACCGCGCGGATAATGCGTTTTGACGCGCTCATGATAGGGCGAGGAGGGCAGGCCGGCATAGGTCACATATTCCACACGTTCATCAGCCTCGAGCCAGGCGGAAATCTTTTGCGCGTTCTCGACATGCCGTTCCATCCGCAGCGACAGGGTCTCGATACCCATCAGCGTATAGTGTGCTGCTTGCGGGTTCATGGTCATGCCCAGATCACGCAGGCCGATGGCGATACTGTGGAACGTGAAGGCAAGCGGGCCGAACGTCTCGTGGAACTTAAGCCCGTGATAGGCCGGTTCCGGCGTGCTGAGCGAGGGGAACTTGTCGTTCGCCGACCAGTCGAACTTGCCCGAATCCACGATGCAGCCACCGGTGACGGTGCCGTTGCCGGTCAGGTATTTGGTGGTCGAGTGTACAACCAGCGTCGCGCCGTGCTCGATCGGGCGGCACAGATAGGGTGTGGCCGAGGTGTTGTCGACGATCAGCGGAATGCCCGCGCCGTCCGCCACATCGGCAAGCGCGCGAATGTCGGTGACATATCCGCCCGGGTTGGCGATGGATTCGCAGAACACCGCGCGGGTGTTTTCGTCGATTGCGGCTTTGACGGCGTCAAGATCATCGGTGTCCACGAATTTTGCCGACCAGCCAAAACGTTTGATGGTCTGGCTGAATTGCGTGACCGTGCCACCATAGAGACGAGTCGAAGCAACCACATTGCAGCCCGGCCCCATCAGCGGAAACAGCGCCATGATCTGCGCCGCATGGCCCGAGGAACAGCACACCGCGCCAACGCCGCCCTCAAGTGTTGCCACGCGTTCCTGCAGAACCGCGACGGTGGGGTTGGTCAGGCGGGAATAGATGAACCCGACCTCTTGCAGATTGAAAAGTGCTGCCGCGTGGTCGGCATCGCGAAACACATAGGCCGTGGTCTGATAGATCGGTGTCTGACGCGCGCCAGTTGCCGGATCAGGGCGGGCGCCCGCGTGGATTTGCAGGGTATCAAAGCCGTATTGAGGGCCGTCAGACATATCGAAATCTCCTGTTGGAATCCTTGTTGCCAAAATGTCTAGGACATTGCCTGCGCATACACAACGGCGCTGTCAGCGCTGCCACAACCCCTTTGACTTGATGGTCTTGCGGATGACCTGTTCGCGCTGGGGCAGGTTGTCGCGATCAAACATGTCGCGGATTTTCCGGCCCTTGCCCTGGAAGATCAGCTTCTTCATCGGATCGTAGGTCTTGAGGACTTTTTTGATCTTGTTGGGGGCGCTGACCGTTTCCAGCACGTCGATCACCTGATCCCTTTCGCGTGCATAAAGCAGCGGGAACAGGCGATAATGGCAACTGACCGCACCATCCAGCAATCCACCGGGCAGGGCATCGCGCCCGCCGCCGAACGAATGGATCACAAGCGGCAGCGCCGCCTGGTCCAGCCAGGGGTCCAGAACCTGCCCGGTCAGTTCGGGGATATTCTCGTCACGAATGGCGCGCGCGTATTCAAGATAACGTTCGCCAAACAGTCGCGGGCATTTGTAATAGAAATAACCGGCATTGAAATACAGGAACCGCCGCCAGTATCCCTGCGGCTGGCTTGTATCCAGCGAGCTTTCGAAATCCAGCCCGAACCGGTCATAGAGCGCGCGCCATATCGCCTCGTACCCAGGGCCATAGAGCGTGGGCTTGGGCCAGGTCCCTTCCACCTTCAATGATGCGCCGGGGCGATCGAAATCAAAGGGGATCTCGGACAGCTCGCCCGTGATCAACGTGTCGCTGTCGAAGAAGACAAAGGGCTCACCCTCGGGCAATGCCAGCAACGCCTCGATCTTGTTGCCGTTCGGATAGCTTTCGCCGAAGACATGGTTGTTAAAGGGGACGATCTCGGCTCCCAGATGGTCCAGCGCTTTCAGGACGTCCGGGTTCTGAATGCTTGGGTTGCTGGCCCACAACGGCCCCGCCTGCGGGACAGCGACGATCAGGCGGCCGGAAAACCTGGGCGATGAATGCCGCAAGGAGGCGGCGAACAGCACCGCTTCGTACTGGACGCGGTTGTTTTGCCCGATCACGACGACGTTGAATTCAGGGGGCTTCGCCTGCATTAATGCGCTTTCTGGTTGTGGCCGGGTCGCGGCTCTGCTGCTTTGGGATTACATGATGCGGGATGGGCCGTCAAAACCTGATGCGCGCAATGGTTTGAAATTCGTAATCCAATCGCCATGTAATTTGGTATCAGCCAGACTGGAGGTTCTTCATGCGGGTCAATGCAGATTTCAGCCAACGTGTTGCGGTTCATTTTGACGACACCGAGTGGGTAGCGTCGCCGGCAGCCGGGGTCGAGCGCAAGATGCTGGACCGGATCGGTGACGAGGTCGCGCGCGCCACGACCATTGTTCGCTTTGCGCCCGGCAGCGCATTTGCTGCCCATACCCATGACGGCGGCGAAGAGTATCTGGTTCTCGACGGTGTCTTTCAGGACGAAACCGGGGATTTCCCGGTTGGCAGCTATGTACGCAATCCTCCAACAAGTTCGCACACGCCTTCGGCCAGCGAGGGTGCAACCATTCTGGTCAAGCTGCATCAGTTCGACCCTGACGATCGCACTCAGGTCCATCGCTCGGTCAACGGTTCAGGGAACGTAAAGCTGTTCAGCGACGCGCATGAGGATGTCGAAGTTCAGAATTGGCCCGCAGGCGCGACTCTGCCGTTGGAGGCCGACAAGGGACTCGAGGTTTTTGTGATCGAAGGCGGATTCGCCGAAAACGGCGAGGATTTTGGCCCATGGGACTGGTTGCGCCTGCCGCCGGGGACGCAATCCAGCGCTGTTGCCGGAGAAGGTGGCGCGCGGGTTTGGGTCAAATCCGGCCACCTTGGCGGGATGGTCTAAGCCGTCGCTGGCCCAAATTTCAGGCAAATCTCTGCTAAAACCGGGCTGATCGGCCCGGTTTTTCAATTTTTTGACCATTTGGCAAATTTTACCAATTGATAAAAAATTTGTTTGTGGCAAGCTGGGGTCATAACAAACATATCTACAGGGAGTAGAGTGATGGCACAGGGCCAGATGGCACCCGGCATCGTCGCCGGGCGGCTTTCCAGCGATGAGCTGACCTCGAATTTCACCGATCTGCATCCGCCACTGGCCCCGCACGAGGCTGCCGTGGCCGCTGATCGCTGCTATTTCTGCTATGACGCGCCATGCGTGACGGCCTGTCCAACGGATATCGATATTCCGTTGTTCATTCGGCAGATTCAGGCGGGACTACCGCAATCCGCCGGGCGGACGATTCTGGAACAGAATATTCTGGGCGGCATGTGCGCCCGCGTCTGTCCGACCGAGACACTTTGCGAAGAAGCATGTGTGCGCGAAACAGCCGAGGGCAAACCGGTCGAGATCGGACGTTTGCAGCGTTTTGCCACCGATGACGTGATGGCGTCTGGCGCACATCCATTTGAGCGTGCGCCGACCACCGGCAAGACCGTGGCGGTCGTCGGGGCAGGGCCTGCGGGTCTGGCCTGCGCGCATCGGCTGGCAATGCTGGGCCACGACGTGGTGATCCACGAATCCAAGCCAAAACCCGGCGGTCTGAACGAATACGGGATCGCTGCTTACAAATCGACCAACGACTTTGCCCAGGCCGAGGTGGACTGGTTGTTGAAGATCGGCGGTATCGCAATAGAAACCGGGTCCGCGCTGGGTCAGACGATCTCATTGGATGGGCTGACCGAAAACTACGACGCGGTGTTCCTGTCGATCGGTCTTGCGGGCGTGAATGCGCTGCGCTCTCCGGGTGCGGACAAGGATGGCGTGCGCAATGCGGTCGATTTCATTTCCGACGTACGGCAAGCCGGTGATCTGGCGCATCTGCCGGTCGGACGGAATGTTGTCGTGATCGGCGGCGGCATGACAGCGGTCGACGCGGCGGTGAAATCAAAACTGCTGGGTGCAGAGCACGTGACGATTGCCTACCGCCGCGACCGCGATGCCATGGGCGCCAGTCGGTACGAACAGGACCTTGCGGCTTCGCATGGGGTGCGCATCATGACCAATGTTCAGCCGGTTGCGGTCCACGGAAATGGCGCAACGGCCGAGATTGAGCTGGAATACACCTCCAGCACTGATGGCAGTCTGACGGGCACGGGTGAGATGATCCGCCTGCCTGCTGATCAGGTCCTGAAGGCGATTGGTCAGCAACTGGATGGCGCGCCCGACGGGTTGCAGCTCGACGGCAACAAGATCGCAGTCAGCGGGGCCGGGCGCACATCGTTGCAAGGCGTCTGGGCCGGGGGCGATTGTGCTGCGGGCGGTGACGATCTGACGGTGACTGCGGTTGCCCAAGGGCGCGATGCTGCGATGGACATCCACGCAACACTGGAATCGTGATAGGGTAAGGCACCCAATCCCCATTCCGTTGCCGAGGTATAGCCATGTCTCAGATAGAAGAAGCCGTTACCCGTCATTATACGACCGGAGCCTTGACCGACAGGGTTCGCGACGCGTTGATCGCCAGCGGCGTCGACCCGGATGCGGCGACGGTTGCCGATCTGAAAGCAGGTGATGAGTTCCATACCGGCGGCGTGGCGGCGACCGACAACCTGTTCAACCAGTTGTCTCCGACCCATGCGACCCGTGTACTGGATATCGGATGCGGCATCGGTGGCACATCGCGCTATGTTGCCGATCGCTACGACTCGACCGTCACCGGGGTCGATCTGACGCCTGAATTTGTCGAAACGGCCAAAGCGCTCAGCGACCTTGTGGGCCTGTCCGACAAGGTCGAGTTTCTGGAAGGCAGCGCGCTGGACATGCCCGTACCCGATGCCGGTTTCGATCTTGCGGTCATGCTGCATGTCGGCATGAACATCGAAGACAAGGCGGGCCTGTTCGCCGAGGTGTCGCGCGCACTGGCGACGGGTGGCACCTTTGCCTTGTTTGATGTGATGGGCGGACCGACCGAGGAACCGCTGGCCTTCCCACTGCCCTGGTCGACGCAGCCGGAAACGTCTTTCGTGCATGCGCCTGAGACCTACAGACAGGCCGCCGATGCGGCGGGCTTGACACTGGAAACCGAAAACGACCGCACCGACTTTGCGCTGGAATTCTTTGAAGAGGTGTTCGCCAAAATGGCCGAGGACGGGCCAGCGCCTTTGGGCATTCATCTGATGATGGGCGACACTGCGCCCGAGAAGTTCCAGAACTATGTCGCGAACCTGAAAGCCGGGCGCATTCGCCCGACAGAAATGATATTCAAGAAAACCGGCTGAGCCGGTGAGGAGGACCCAATGGCCGACCTGACAACAGACTTTCTGGGGATTTCCAGCCCGAACCCATACTGGCTAGCCTCGGCACCGCCAACGGACAAGGAATACAACGTGCGTCGCGCGTTCGAGGCCGGATGGGGTGGCGTGGTCTGGAAGACTCTGGGCTCAGAAGGCCCGCCGGTTGTAAACGTCAATGGCCCGCGCTACGGCGCGATTTATGGCGCGGACCGGCGCTTGCTGGGTCTGAACAACATCGAATTGATTACCGACCGGCCGCTTGAGGTGAACCTTGAGGAAATGGCACGGGTCAAGGCGGATTATCCTGACCGCGCCCTGATCGCCTCGATCATGGTGCCGTGTGAAGAAGGGGCCTGGAAAGCCATCCTGCCGCGCGTCGCCGAAACGGGTGCCGACGGAATCGAGCTGAATTTCGGCTGCCCGCACGGGATGAGCGAGCGCGGCATGGGATCCGCCGTAGGGCAGGTGCCGGAATATATCGAGATGGTCACCCGCTGGTGCAAGCAATACTATGACCGCCCGGTGATCGTGAAGCTGACACCGAATATCACCGATATTCGCAAACCAGCGGCTGCGGCCAGAAATGGTGGCGCGGATGCGGTGTCGCTGATCAACACGATCAATTCGATCACCAGCGTTGATCTGGACACGTTCAGCCCCGAACCGTCGATTGACGGCAAAGGCAGCCACGGCGGCTATTGCGGTCCGGCGGTCAAGCCGATTGCCCTGTCGATGGTGTCCGAGATTGCGCGAGCAGAGGCGACCCATGGCATGCCGATCTCAGGTATCGGCGGTGTCACCACATGGCGGGACGCCGCAGAGTTCATGTCGTTGGGATGTGGCAACGTTCAGGTTTGCACAGCGGCGATGACATACGGGTTCAAGATCATTGATGAACTGACCGCTGGCCTGTCCGAGTGGATGGACAAAAAGGGCTATTCCAACGTTTCCGAAATTGTTGGTCGCGCCGTGCCGAATGTCACCGATTGGCAGTATCTGAACCTCAACTACATCGCCAAGGCCAAGATCGATCAGGATCAGTGCATCAAATGCGGACGTTGCTATGCGGCGTGTGAGGATACCAGCCATCAGGCGATCTCGATGTCTTCGGATCGCGTGTTCGAGGTGATGGACGACGAATGCGTCGCCTGCAACCTTTGCGTTGATGTCTGTCCGGTTGAAGGGTGTATCTCGATGGAGCCAATGGCGGCTGGCGAGGTCGATCCGCGCACCGGTAGGACCGTGCAGCCGGATTATGCCAACTGGACCACGCATCCCAACAACCCGATGGCCAAGGCCGCCGAGTAGGGGAAACTGGTATCCCAAAACACTCGGTTCGGCGTTACACTGTTGCTGTCAGACATGATCGAAGGAGACTGTCATGCCAGCCGTACCGCCGGGCCGAAGCAAAGGTGGCAACAAAGTTTCGAAACTGGATCGGGACACGTCGAAAAAGAACGTTGCCTTGTCGAAGGCAAAGCAACGCGAAGCCATGGCTGCCAAGAATTTTGCGCAGCATCAAAAGCAGATCAAGAAAGACCGGGACGCAATCCTCAAGCTGAAAAAGTCTATCGACGGCATGATGGACAAGCTGAAAGAGGATCAGACACTGGATCGCCGCTTCATGGGTCAGGTGATCAAGAAAGTCAAAGCGCTGCAGAACTTCGACAAGTACGTCAAGGCATCGGCGCAACAGCACTCTGCCGGGGTTCAACAACCCAAAATGTACACCGCGATTGTCAAGGACGCGGGAAAAGTGCCCAAGATCAATACGGTCAATACCATCGGCGATTTCACGGTATTTCTGGCAATGGCGATTGTCATACTGAACCGCATATTGGCCATGAAACCGGCCAAATAACGTTCTGGGTCAGGGCGTTAGAAGTTTACGATAAAGTGTGTCGATAAACGGCTCGGCCCCTTCGAACGGATCTTCGTCCCCCAGAATGGCCCGCACCTGGACATCGAAATCCGCGTAATGCTGGGTCAGCGCCCAGATCGAAAAGATCAAATGATGCGGATGCAGGCGGGCGATTTTGCCTTCATCCATCCAGCGCGTCAGAATCTCGGTTTTTTCGTCCACCAGGGCTTTGAGTTCGATGGACAATGCCTCGTGAATACGCGGAGCACCCTGGACCAGTTCGTTGGCAAACAGACGGCTTTCGCGCGGCAATTCGCGGCTCATCTGCAGTTTGCGGTGAATGTAGGACAGGATCTCCTGCATTGGTTCCCCGTTCTCATCCAGATCGTGCAACGGGGCCAGCCAAACCTCGAGCAGACCAGACAATAGCGCCGTGTGGATCGCCTCTTTCGACGGGAAGTAATACAGAAGGTTTGGTTTGCTCAAACCGGCCTCGGTCGCGATCTGATCAACGGTCGAGCCGCGAAATCCGTTGGCAGAGAACACGTTCAGCGCGGCCTCGAGTATGGCCGCGCGGTTTTTCTTTTGGATGCGAGTCGGTGCGCGGTCTTTGGGCATATCTTCCGGTCGTCTCATTTTCCGCCAAACGGGCACCAAATATGCCGAAAATTCCAGCGGCGCCATGCAAATTCTTGACTGATGTCGAACCCGTGATAGCGTGAGTTTGACCAGATGGTCAAATCAAGACACGAATAGCGAGCAAAATTCGCAAGCAACAGGGAAAGACACTATGGCAGCTCCGGCGCAGAATCTCAGGATCAATGGCGACAGGTTGTGGGACAGCCTGATGGAGATGGCCAAGATTGGCCCGGGTGTTGCAGGGGGCAACAATCGTCAGACGCTGACGGACGAAGACGCCGAAGGGCGCGCGCTGTTTCAGAAATGGTGCGAGGATGCTGGCTGTTCGATGGGGCTGGACCAGATGGGCAACATGTTTGCCCGGCGCGAAGGCACTGACCCTGATGCGCTGCCGGTCTATGTCGGCTCGCATCTGGATACGCAACCCACGGGGGGCAAGTATGACGGTGTGTTGGGCGTTCTGGGCGGGTTGGAAATCATCCGAACGCTCAATGACTTGGGCATCAAGACCAAACACCCGATTGTGGCGACCAACTGGACCAACGAAGAGGGGACCCGCTACGCTCCGGCGATGCTGTCTTCGGGTGTGTTTGCCGGGATGCATACGCAGGATTGGGCCTATGACCGCGAGGATGCCGAGGGCAAGAAATTCGGCGACGAATTGAAGCGGATCGGTTGGCAGGGCGACGAAGAGGTAGGTGCCCGCAAGATGCATGCGTTCTTTGAATTGCACATCGAACAGGGGCCGATTCTGGAAGCTGAGGGCAAGGATATCGGCGTTGTCACCCATGGTCAGGGCCTGAGCTGGACCCAAGTTACTGTCACCGGAAAAGACGCGCATACCGGCTCGACCCCGATGCCGATGCGCAAGAACGCCGGGCTGGCGATGGCGCGGATATTGGAGAAAGTTGATGAGATTGCGTGGTCTCATGCCCCCCATGCCGTGGGCGCGGCGGGACATATCGACGTTTATCCCAACTCGCGCAATGTGATCCCTGGAAAGGTCGTATTCACTGTCGATTTCCGCTCGCCGGAATTGGAGGTGATCACCGATATGGAAAACCGGTTACGCGTCGCCGCCGAAGACATCGTCGACGAGATGGGCCTGCAAATCGAATTCGAGAAGGTCGGCGGCTTTGATCCGGTGAAGTTTGACGACGGTTGCGTGGCCGCCGTGCGCGACGCGGCCGAGCGGTTGGGGTATTCGCACACGGATATCATCTCGGGCGCGGGGCATGATGCCTGTTGGATCAACCGGGTGGCTCCGACGGCGATGGTGATGTGCCCGTGCGTGGATGGGCTAAGCCATAACGAGGCCGAAGAGATCAGCAAGGATTGGGCCGCAGCCGGGGCAGATGTGCTGTTCCATGCGGTCGTCGAAACAGCAGAAATCGTGGGATAGGGGGCGCTGCCGCCGTCGCCCATTGGGCGACTCCCCCGGGAAAATTTTGGCCAGATGAAGCAAGCGGCGCAGACCGCATCAGGGAGTTTAACATGAGCACTGTAATCAAGAACGGAACCGTCCTGACGGCGGATTTGACCTACAAGGCGGATGTGAAAGTCGAAGGGGGTGTGATCACCGAAATCGGGCGCGAACTAAAAGGCGATAAGGAGCTGGACGCGACCGGATGTTACGTCATGCCAGGCGGTATCGATCCCCATACGCATCTTGAGATGCCGTTTATGGGGACCTATTCCAGTGACGATTTCGAAAGCGGGACGCGCGCGGCGCTGGCAGGCGGTACCACGATGGTGGTCGATTTTGCGCTGCCAAATCCGGGCGAAAGCCTTTTGGATGCGCTGAAGCGCTGGGACAACAAGTCGACACGTGCGAATTGCGACTATTCGTTCCACATGGCGGTGACATGGTGGGGTGAGCAGGTTTTCAACGACATGAAAACCGTTGTCGAAGAGCGTGGCATCAACACATTCAAGCATTTCCTGGCCTACAAAGGCGCGTTGATGGTGAACGACGATGAGTTGTTCGCATCGTTCACTCGGCTGGCCGAGCTGGGTGGGATCGCCATGGTCCACGCCGAAAACGGGGATGTTGTCGCCGAACTCAGCGCCAAACTGCTGGCCGAAGGCAATACCGGGCCCGAGGCGCATGCCTATTCGCGCCCGCCGCAAGTTGAGGGCGAGGCGACCAACCGCGCCATCATGATCGCCGATATGGCGGGTGTGCCGCTCTATGTCGTGCATACGTCCTGTGAAGAGGCGCATGAGGCCATCCGGCGGGCCAAGATGCAGGGCAAGCGGGTCTGGGGCGAGCCTTTGATTCAGCACCTGACCTTGGATGAAAGCGAATACTTCCACCACGACTGGGACCATGCGGCGCGTCGGGTCATGAGCCCACCTTTCCGGAACAAGCAGCATCAGGACAGCCTCTGGGCAGGTCTGCATTCGGGCACGCTGAGCGTTGTGGCCACCGATCACTGCGCCTTTACGACCGATCAGAAACGCTATGGCGTTGGAGATTTTACCAAAATCCCGAATGGAACGGGCGGGCTTGAGGACCGAATGCCGATGCTGTGGACACATGGCGTAAATACCGGGCGTCTGACGCCTCAGGAATTTGTCGCGGTGACTTCAACAAATATCGCCAAGATATTGAATTGTTATCCGAAAAAGGGTGCAGTCCTTGTGGGCGCGGATGCGGATCTTGTGGTTTGGGATCCAGAGAAATCAAAGACCATCACGGCCGATACGCAGCAATCGTCGATCGACTATAACGTGTTTGAAGGCAAAGAGGTCAAAGGTCTGCCTCGGTTTACCCTGACCCGTGGTCAGATCGCCGTTCACGATGGCGAAATTCGGACACAGGAAGGTCACGGCGAGTTCGTCGCACGTGAGGCGAATAGCCATGTGAACAAGGCGCTGAGCACTTGGAAAGAGCTGACCGCGCCGCAGCCGATCGAACGAACCGGCATCCCGGCTACAGGCGTATGATACATGCGGGCCGCCCATTCGGCGGCCCAAAGTCAAGTGTTTTCAAGGCGATGGAATGACAACTGAAACAACGACCCAGCCCGTTATCGAGGCCAGGCAGCTGGACCTTACTTTCCAGACCAATGACGGGCCCATCCACGCGCTGAAGGATGTGAACCTGACGATCGACAAGGGTGACTTTGTCAGTTTCATCGGCCCCTCGGGGTGCGGCAAGACCACGTTCCTGCGCTGTATTGCGGCTTTGGAGACGCCGACAGGCGGCGCGCTGACCGTCAACGGGATGACCCCGGACGAGGCGCGGCGAAACCGGGCTTACGGCTATGTGTTTCAAGCGGCGGGGCTGTACCCTTGGCGCACCATTGCCAAGAACATCAAACTGCCGCTTGAGATCATGGGATATTCCGCGTCCGAGCAGGATGATCGCGTAAACAAGGTGTTGGAACTTGTTGATCTGAAAGGGTTTGGCGGAAAGTTCCCGTGGCAGCTTTCCGGTGGCATGCAGCAGCGGGCCAGCATTGCGCGCGCGCTTGCATTTGATGCCGACATCCTGCTGATGGACGAACCCTTCGGGGCTTTGGACGAGATCGTGCGGGATCACTTGAACGAACAGCTTCTGGCGCTGTGGGCGCGGACCGGCAAGACCATAGGGTTTGTCACCCACTCGATCCCCGAGGCGGTGTATCTGAGCACCAAGATCGTCGTCATGAGCCCGCGTCCGGGGCGGATAACGGATGTGATCGACAGCCCTCTGCCCAAAGAGCGACCGCTGGATATTCGGGATTCACCAGAATTCATCGAAGTGGCCCATCGCGTGCGCGAAGGGCTGCGCGCCGGGCACGGGGATGAGGTCTGATGCCGAGCGATGTGATCAGAAGGGCGACGCCAGATGATGTCCCGGCCTGCGCACATGTGATTGCCACTTGGATCGCGCAGACGGATTGGATGGTCGATGAATTGCCCGAAGCCGATTTGGCCAGGCTCATCCGCGAGGCCTTCCCCGCGCGCGAAATCTGGGTCGCGGGCGATCCGGTGGATTGCTACATGTCGGTTGATCCCGAGGCGCGAAAGGTTGGTGCCCTCTATTGCTTGCGCACCGGTCAGGGAATGGGTAAGCACCTGTTGGACAAGGCGAAATCAGGACGTGATTTTTTGTGGCTGACGACCCATGAGCCCAATGTGTCTGCCCAGAGATTTTATCGTCGCGAAGGGTTCATTGCGACGGGCACCGAACCGCCGGAACCGCCCGAGACATTGACGATCATTCGGATGGAGTGGCGGGTATGAAGCAGATCATTGCCGTTCTGACCGTCGTGGCCGTGATCGTGTTGTTCTGGTACGTGGCGAGCGTTCCGATGAACATCAAGGGCACTCTGACTGAACTGGAACGCGGCGGGGCTGAAGTGCAGCCGCCGACCGCAAGCGCACGCCGCGATCTGGGAGTGGTCGGGCTGGTCCTGAGCAACAGTTTCGCCATTCCCGCGACATGGGAGCAAAAGAAACCCCGGCTGCCGTCTCCGCATCAGGTGACAATCGAGCTGTGGGAAACCACGATCCTGAAAAAGATCACCTCGAAACGGTCGCTGATCTATCACGGATGGGTCACGCTGAGCGCGACGGTGCTGGGTTTTGTGATCGGCACCGGGCTTGGCATACTGCTGGCGGTCGGGATCGTGCATAGCCGGGTCATGGACCTGTCGGTCATGCCCTGGGCTATTGTCAGTCAGACCATACCCATTATCGCTCTGGCCCCGATGATTATCGTGGTGCTTTATTCTGTCGGCGTGCAGGGGATTATCCCAAAGGCGATCATTTCGGCCTATCTCAGCTTCTTCCCAGTGGTGGTCGGAATGGTCAAAGGGCTGCGCAGCCCCGATGCGATGCAGCTGGACTTGCTGCGAACCTACAATGCCAGCCACGGGCAGGGGTTCTGGAAACTGCGTCTGCCCGCGTCGATGCCTTATCTGTTCGCGTCGCTCAAGATCGGGATTGCGGCGTCTCTGGTCGGGGCGATCGTTGGTGAGCTGCCCACGGGTGCGGTGGCCGGTCTGGGCGCACGTCTGCTGGCGGGCAGCTATTACGGACAGACCGTGCAGATCTGGTCGGCCCTGTTTGCGGCGGCCATTCTGGCGGCCTGTCTGGTCGGGCTGCTTGGCCTGATCGAACGGGTGGTTCTGAAACGAATGGGGATGGCGCAATGATGCTTGTATTCTCAGCCCTGTTGGTTTGGATCCTTGGCTGGTGGCTGAACAGTCGGCTGGCCAGCGGGCCACAGGCCGACAGCCGCTTGGTGCGGTTTCTGGCCCCGCTGATCTTTGGGCTGACGATTGTTCTGGCGTGGGAGTTGATCGTGCGCGGGCTTGAGGTGCCTCTTGTCATCCTGCCCGCACCGTCGGCGATCGCTTTGCGCTTTGGTGACAGCCTGCCAATCCTCTGGGCGGACTTCGTGCAGACGATCCTGAAAGGTGCGCTCAGCGGCTACATCATTGGATGTGGTGCGGCGTTCCTGATGGCCATCGCGGTCGATCGCTGGGATTTCCTGCGATTGGGGCTGTTGCCGGTTGGGAATTTCGTCGCGGCGCTGCCGATCGTCGGAACCGCGCCCATTCTGGTCATGTGGTTCGGGTTCGACTGGCAATCCAAGTCTGCGGTCGTGGTGGTGATGGTTTTCTTTCCGATGCTGGTGAACACCGTTGCGGGCTTGCGCGAGGCCACCGCCATGCAGCGCGACCTGATGGAGACCTATGCCGCAACCTATTGGCAAAGCTTTCTGAAACTACGCCTGCCGGCGGCGATGCCGTTTATCTTCAACGGGTTGAAGATTTCGACGACACTTGCCCTGATCGGCGCTATTGTGGCTGAATTCTTCGGTTCACCCATCGTGGGGATGGGGTTCCGAATCTCGACCAGCGTGGGGCAATTGTCACTGGATATGGTCTGGGCCGAGATCGTGGTCGCCGCCCTTGCTGGAACTGCGTTTTATGGCCTTGTGGCCGGTATCGAAAAGGCGGTGACGTTCTGGCATCCGTCACAACGAGGATAACAAACAAAATTCAACAGACCCCGAAAACGGGGCACCCATAAGCAACTAGGAGAAGTGAAGATGAATAAGCTACTAAGCGGGGCGGTCGCAGCCTTCAGTCTGGCAGCCAGCACGGCGTTTGCGGCGGATGAGGTGACATTGCAACTCAAATGGGTCGGGCAGGCGCAGTTTGCCGGATACTTCGTGGCCGAAGCCAAGGGGTTCTATGACGAAGAGGGGCTGGATGTCACGATCAAACCCGGTGGCCCGGATATTGCGCCGGAACAGGTCATCGCCGGGGGTGGCGCTGACGTCATCACCACCTGGATGGCAGCCGGTCTTGCAGCACGCGAGCGTGGTGTTCCACTGGTCAACATCGCGCAGCCCTTCAAGACAGGTGGACTGCAGGTCAATTGCCTGAAATCGACCGGGGTCGAGTCGCCCGAGGATTTCCCGGGCCGCACGATGGGGGTCTGGTTCTTTGGCAACGAATATCCGTTCTATGCCTGGATGGCCTCGTTGGGTATCGAAACGGATGGGGCCGACGACAACGGGGTCACGGTTCTGAAACAGGCATTCTCGGCTGATCCGCTGATTCAGGGACAGGCGGACTGTATCTCGACGATGACCTACAACGAATACCGTCAGATCCTTCAGGCAGGGATCACACCCGAGGAACTGGTGACGTTTAACTATCTTCAGATGGGCTTTGGCATGTTGGAAGATGGTCTCTATGTCATGGAGGAAAACCTGAGCGATCCCGCATTTGTCGACAAGATGGAGCGCTTTGTGCGCGCGTCGATGAAAGGTTGGGAATATGCTGCGGCAAATCAGGAAGAGGCTGCTGAAATCGTGCTCGAGTTCGACGAGACCGGCGCTCAGGAACTCGACCATCAGGTCTACATGATGGGCGAGGTCGCCAAGCTGATCGAAGGATCAACCGGGGCACTGGACCCGGCGGACTACGAACAAACGGTCAAAACTCTGCTGTCTGCCGTGTCGACCGAAAACCCGGCGATCACCAAAGAGCCCGAAGGCGCATGGACACATCAGATCACGGATGCCGCGCTGAACTGACCGCTCTGACATCGCGAAATTCGACGCGGTCCCGGTAGGGGCCGCGTTTTCTTTTTGGACTGCCGCATTTGTGACTGTACTTGGTGTCAAACTGGCATAGTATTTCCATGTAAATGACCGCATCTAATGCGAAAAATCTCTAAAATGGAAGAAAATGCAGGGATTTGCATCAGAATTCGCAATGGCATCCGCTCTGATCCTGAAAGGGGATCCAGAGCTGTGGTCGATCGTGCTGTTGTCCTTGCGGGTTTCGCTGTTTGCGGTGCTGATTTCTGCGGTGATCGGTATGCCCTTTGGCGCGGCACTGGCGGTTGCTCGTTTCCCCGGTCGGCGGGCGATGATCGTGCTGATGAACGCTCTGATGGGCTTTCCACCGGTTGTTGTCGGGCTGCTTGTGTATCTGATGCTATCTCGGTCGGGGCCTTTGGGCGTGTTGGAACTGCTTTACACACCGACAGCTATGATCATCGCGCAGGTTGTTCTGGTCACGCCCATCGTCGCTGCGTTGACGCGGCAAGTGGTCGAAATGCTGGCCGAGGAATATGCCGAACAGCTGCGTTCGCTGGGCGTGTCACGGTTGGCCTCGGTGCCGGTACTGCTTTGGGATGCACGACTGGCATTGGTGACGGCTTTGCTGGCCGGGTTTGGCCGCGCTATCGCAGAAGTTGGGGCGGTGATCATCGTCGGGGGCAACATCAACCACGTCACGCGGGTTATGACCACCACCATCGCGCTTGAGACCTCAAGGGGTAATTTGGCGTTGGCGCTGGCACTCGGCGCGATCCTCATCGGGATTGCGATTGCAGTCAACGCGATGGTCAGTGCGTTGACCTTGCGCGCCGAACAGGAAGGTTTACGTCATGCGTGATCTTCCACTGGAAAGCGATACTGGGTTGCGGGTCCGCGATCTCTATATCGCCCGCAAGGGCAAGGTTTTACTGGACGTGCCGCAGCTCCGGCTGGAGGGGCCGGGTCCGACGCTGTTGCTGGGGCCAAATGGTGCGGGCAAGAGCTTGCTTTTGCGTTGTCTGCACGGGTTGATCTCGCCGGATCGCGGGGCTGTCCTGCAAGGGGACGTGCCTCTGGGTCCGATGCACAGGGCTCGGCAGGCAATGGTGTTCCAGCGCCCGGTGCTGCTGCGCCGCTCGGTCGCGGCCAATCTGGACTTTGTGCTGAAACGCAAGCGCCTGCCGCGCTCGGCGCGCAAGATGCAGATCGCCGAGTTGCTGACCGAAGGCGGGCTGGCGGACAAAGCCCGGCAATCCGCCCGGTCACTGTCGGGCGGCGAGGCGCAGCGCCTTGCCATTTTGCGTGCGCTGGCGCTGTCGCCGGATACCTTGTTTCTGGACGAACCGACCAGCGCGCTGGACCCCGGCGCGACCCAGACGATCGAAAAGATGGTCTTGCGCGCCTCGGCCCGGGGGGTGCGGATCGTAATGGTCACCCATGACATCGGGCAGGCACGCAGGCTTGCTGCGGACGTCGTTATGATGCAGGGAGGGCGCGTGGTTGAACATGGCGCCGCCCGGCAGGTATTGAACAGCCCGGAAACAGAGGCGGCGCGCCGGTATCTGGCGGGTGGGTTGGTTACATAATTCAGATTTGACGGAGAATTCGATGGTCCGAAACCTGATCCGCAGCGCGGCAATCGCGCTTGGTCTGCTGGCTTTGCCCGTCAGTGCGGACGAGCCGTTCATTATTTTGCAATCCACCACGTCGACCCAGAATTCAGGCCTGTTCGACCATATTTTACCTTGGTTTGAGGCGGAAACCGGCATCGACGTTCGAGTTGTCGCAGTCGGCACCGGTCAGGCGATCAAGAACGCGATAAACGGCGATGCGGATGTATTACTGGTCCACTCCAAAGCAGACGAACAAAGGTTTGTTGCTGACGGCTGGGGCGTTGATCGCTTTGACGTGATGTACAACGATTTTGTTCTGGTCGGGCCGAAATCGGACCCAGCCGGGGTCAAGGGCGGCAACGATATCATCCTTGCCTTGGCCGACATCTCCGTTGCCGAGGTCCCCTTTGCCTCGCGCGGGGATGACAGTGGCACCCACAAGGCCGAGATGCGGTTCTGGGCTGATGCAGGCGTCGACCCGACCGGGGATTCCGGCAGCTGGTATCGCGAAACAGGGTCCGGCATGGGCACGACGTTGAACGTGGCCAGCGGTATGGGGGCTTATGTCCTGACCGACCGCGCCACGTGGTTGTCCTTTGGAAACCGGGGAGATCTTGAGATTCTCGTAGAAGGCGATCCGCGCCTGTTTAACCAATATGGCGTGACCCTTGTGAATCCTGACAAGCACCCGGGCGTCCGGGCTACCGCCGGGCAGAGGTTCATCGACTGGCTGATCGGACCAGATGGGCAATCCGCGATCGAGACCTATACCTTGGATGGTGAGCAGTTGTTCTTCCCGAACGCACAGTGACGGCCTTTTCAGCCGCTGGCGCCGTTGTGGTGGATTTGCCCGAGACCTGACAGGTCATACCCGCCCAACTCTTGCGCGCGTTGAAGAAACCGCGGCGCATGCAGGAAGTCGATCAGCGTCAGCATCGGGGCTTCGAAAAAGGCCCTTCGCCAGATTGCAAGGTCCAGCCGTTCGGTATGGGTCGGCTGAAAATCCAGCCCGTAGAACCCACCAAGCGCACCAAGGCCAAAGCCAACCTCGGCCTTACCGTCGCGCAGGGCCAAAGCCAGCTCTTCTTCGGTGCGGGCGCAGTCGGGCAGGGCGTCAAGATCGTCGCGCGACAGCCCGTGCAACGCCAATTGCGTGTCGAACAGCCGCTGACTTGCGGCGCTGTCTTGCCGCAAAACGACCCGGCGGCCTTCGAGGTCCGCAAAGCCGCCCACGCCGCTGATGTCGGGGGCCAGCAGCAACCCGCGTTTGCGTTGCGCGATTTCATACAGGATCACCGGAGCTTCGCCCAGGGAATCCCTGATCGACCGCACGTTGAAACCGTCTTCCTCGTGAATGTGCAGAACCGTCGCTTGCGCGCTGCGCTCACGCAGGCGATTCAGCCCGTCAAATGAGCCGTCATAGTAGGTTGCAAGGCCAGATCCGCTTTCGCGCAGTGCCCAGTCCAGCAGCGGATCGTGACTGCCCGCGACAATCGGCGGCAAGGGTGGCTCGGCAACCTGCGGCCCCGACCGGGATGCGTTCAGCCACGCGACAACCTCGGCGCGGGGGAAGAGGAGTTTTCCCATGGCGCGCACACAAGGCACCTCGCCCGAGGAGGCAAGATCATAGGCTTTCCGCTCGCCAATGCGCAGCAGATCGGCCAGTTCGCGGGTGGTCAGGTATTCGGACATTCAGTCGAGGCGCACAGCAGGGCCAGACCCCGCATCCGCAGCGCTGAACCCGATCTGGTCCAGAGCGAAGGGCGCGGCAATGGTGATCACGACCATCGCGACGACGGCGGCAAGAAATGCTTTCATGGTCTCCTCCGGCTCAGTTGTCTGGCGCGGTTGCGCGGCGCAGAAAGGCGATCAGATCGGCGCGGTCCTGTGCCTGAGCGATACGTTGCATCGGCATCTTCGACCGCGGGATATAGTGATCCGGCCCCTCATCGAACAGAGCGTTGATAGTGTCTTCATTCCAAACGATATCAGAGTCTTGCAGCGTATCCGAGTACAAATATTCAGTCAGACTGCCTGCTTTGCGTCCGAAGATTTTGTGCAATGTCGGCCCTGCGCGCCGTTGACTGTCGGGAGTCAGGCTGTGGCAGATCGAGCATTTGCGCGCAAACTGGCGCTCGCCATTGCTCATTTGATCGGGGTTCTTCAAAAAGCTGGGCTCTGACGCGGCCATCTGATCCTGCTCGCCCAGATTGGCAATCGGCCAACTGTACATCGCCTGATCTATGCCCCCGGCGTGAAGGTTTTGACCATCGGTGGAAAATGCCAGCGCCCAGACCGGGCCGCGCAGAGTGGCGCGAAAATCCTGCGCAATGCGCCAGTCGCCGGTGTCGATCACCATGATGTAGCCTTCGCCGTCCCCGACTGCCAACAGGCTGCGATCAGGGCTGAGGGCCAGCGAAAGGATCGGACGGCGATCCAGGGTGAAATCACGCTCTTCACCTGTCGTCAGATCAAGGATGCGGGTCACACCATCCACTGCACCATAGGCCAGCCAGTTGTCCTGAATGTTCAGCACCAGTTCGTTGATGCCAAAGCCATGCTCGACCAGCCGGTCCGTTTCCTGAGCTTGGCTTACGTCCCATACACGCAGGGTCCCGTCGACGCCCGCAGAAAACAGTTGCGACCCGTCGGCAGAGAACACCACAGCGTTCACGCCGCTGCCGGTCGGCCCGAGAACTGATGGCTCTGACCCGTCAACCGGCCACAATCCGATGGTGCCATCCCAACTGGCCGTCGCCACATACGTCTTTGATGCCGCTACACTGACGATCTTTCCCTTGTGCCGACCGACGACTTGACCACCGGGCCACCGTCGCAGGGTGAAATCGTCGCCTGCGGAATAGATCGCCGTGCCGTTGAAAACAACGGAATTGACCGCAGCTTCGTGCCCTTCCAGCCATTCGGGGTCTTGATCCGTCCAAAGTCCGACCGAGTTGTCGAAACTGGCCGTTGCGATGCGCCCGTCCGGTGCGGTGGCGATCCCCATGATCGGCCCGCCGTGACCTTTGAGCGTGAAGAACTCGGACCAGGCGGGCAGGGGGACCAGGATTAGCGCCAGAACCAGCCCGCGCATTTACTCAGCAGGTGAGGCCGCTGCTTTGTCGGCCTCTTTTTCCTGCACCTCTTCCAGCCAGAGCGAATGATGCTCGCGCGCCCATTGCTCCTCGACCTCGCCGGTTCCCATCGCGTCAAACGCCCCTTCCATGCCGACCGAACCCAGATAGATGTGGGCCAGAATGATCGCGATGAAGGCGTAGGCGACCATGACGTGCCAGACCTGAGCGTATTGCATTTCTTCCTGCGGGGACATTTGGACCGGCAGGTTCAAGCCCAGCATTTGCGGGATGCCTGTGGTATTTGCGATCGAGAATGTCTTGGCGAACAGCGGCATTTCAAACGGGAACAGCAGCGACAGGCCGGACAGGCTGATCGAAACACCCAGCAGGATGCACAGCCAGAAGATAATCTTTTGCCCCGCATTGAACTTCTTCGCCGGAGGGTGGCTGCTCTTGGTAAAAAGACCACCTCCGGCAGCAAGCCATTTCAGGTCGACCCGGTTAGGAATGTTGTGCGAAATCCAGTTCACGGTGACGATGACCAAGCCCAGCATGAACGCCCAGGCCAGATTGTTGTGCAGCCATTTGCAGCCCTGAGCGATCGCTGCAAAGCCTTCCTTGCCAAAGACCGGAATCAGGAAATCCCGACCGTAAAGTGTCAGCAATCCGGTTATGCCGAGGATCACGAACGACCCCGCAAACAGCCAATGCCCAAACCGTTCGAAGCCGTTAAAGCGGGTGACGGTACGCCCGGTTTTTTCCCCATCAATTCGAATTCTCCCACGGATCAGAAAGAACAGTACCAGGACCGCCAGCATGCCACCGATTATGTAGGTCCCATATTCGCGCAGCGGACCGGTGCGGAAATTCAGCCACCACATGCCGCCGTCCTGTATCAATACGCTTGCAGCAGGGCCCTGAGACGACACCGTCACATCCGCCGAGCCATAGCGCAACGCGCGATACACATCGCTGTCCGAGGCGACGCCGCGTGTGCCAAGCTGTCCCAGCAGGCCCTCGGCATTGCCTTGCCCGGTGTTTTCCGAGCGATAGGTGTTATCCACCTTTTCGCCGCGCTGACGGGCCAGAATGTCCTCAAGTGTGGTTGCGCCCCCGGTTGCCGTCCTGTCAGAGGAAACCGGGGCTTCTGTCTCTTCGGATTGCGCAAGGGCGCTCTGGGTCAAGGTGACGGTAAGCAGCAATGCAATGAGTAGACGGAACATCTGAACCTCGGTCAAAATTCCCAAGCAGACGACCCGCGCGGGCGGGTCATCTGAATGTCATGCAGACGGCGCTTATCCGTCTTTCTGGTCGTAGGCCGTGCCCCAACCCCAGGCGCCCGAGCCGAAGCCGCGCGCCACAACGCGTTCGCGGTAAACGGCAGACACCACGTCGCCGTCACCGGCAAGCAGGGCCTTGGTTGAACACATCTCGGCGCAGATCGGCAGTTTGCCCTCGGCGATCCGGTTACGACCATATTTGGCGAACTCTGCGGTCGAGTGCGTTTCTTCGGGGCCACCGGCGCAGAAGGTACATTTGTCCATCTTGCCGCGTGATCCGAAGTTGCCCGCCTGCGGGTATTGCGGCGCGCCGAAGGGGCACGCGTAGAAGCAATAACCACAGCCAATGCACAGGTCCTTTGAGTGCAGGACGACGCCTTCTTCGTTCTGATAGAAGCAGTCGACCGGGCACACCGCCATGCAAGGTGCATCCGAGCAATGCATACAGGCCACCGAGATCGAGCGTTCGCCCGGATTGCCGTCATTGATCGTCACCACCCTGCGGCGGTTGATACCCCACGGTACCTCATGCTCGTTCTTGCACGCGGTTACGCAGGCGTTGCATTCGATGCAGCGTTCAGCGTCGCAGAGAAACTTTGCTCTAGCCATTATCGTCCTCCTTACGCTGCCCAGATTTTGCAGAGAGTACACTTGGTCTCTTGCATCTGGGTCACTGAATCATAGCCATAGGTCTGGGCGGTGTTGGTACTTTCACCCAGCACATAGGGATCTGCACCGGCGGGATATTTGTGCCGCTGGTCTTCACCCTGAAAATGGCCGCCAAAGTGGAACGGCATGAAGGCCACACCGGCACCAACCCTGTTGGTCAGCATCGCCATCACCTTGACCTTGCCGCCTTCGGGACCTTCGACCCAGACCTGCGATCCGTCGCGGATACCAAGGTTGTTGGCATCGCGAGGATTGATCTCGACGAACATGTCCTGCTGCAACTCGGCCAGCCACGGGTTCGACCGTGTCTCATCTCCGCCGCCTTCATATTCGACCAGACGACCAGACGTGAGGATTATCGGGTAATCCTTTGAAAAGTCGTTCTTCTGGATCGAAGCGTAAAGGGTGGGCAGGCGATAGGCATGCCGGTCCTCATAGGTCGGATAGTCCTCGACCAGATCGCGCCGCGGTGTATAAAGCGGTTCGCGATGCAGCGGGATCGGATCCGGGAAGGTCCAGACGACCGCGCGGGCCTTTGCGTTCCCGAAGGGCGCACAACCATGCTCGATCGCGACCCGCTGAATGCCGCCTGACAGGTCGGTTTTCCAGTTGGTCTTCGGACCAGCGACAGCGTCGATTGCCGCGCGTTCCTCAGCCGTGAGGTCTCCGTCCCAGCCGAGGTCCATCAGCATCTGCATCGTGAATTCAGGGTAACCATCCTGAATTTCCGATCCGGCGCTATAGACCCCTTCGGCCAGCAGGTTGTCGCCATCGCGTTCCACGCCGAAACGAGCGCGGAAGGTCAGGCCACCTTCGGCCACCGGTTTGGACATGTCATAGAGGTTCGGTGTACCCGTATGACCCATCTCGGCCGTGCCCCAGCAGGGCCATGGCAGGCCGTAGTACTCACCGTCGTTTGGTCCACCAACGGCCTGCAGCGTCGTTCTGTCAAACGTGTGCTGGTTGGCCATGTGGCTTTTCAGGCGTTCCGGCGATTGTCCGGTATATCCGATGGTCCAAAGACCGCTGTTGAACTCACGCGTGATGCTTTCAACATTCGGAGTCTCGGCGTCCTCCATCTCGATATTGCGGAAGAAGCGGTCTGCCCAGCCGAATTTATTGGCGAACTTGGCCATGATGACCTCGTCCGGCAGACTTTCGAACAGCGGATCAACCACCTTGTCGCGCCACTGCAACGAACGGTTCGATGCCGTGACCGAGCCACGGGTTTCGAACTGCGTACAGGCGGGCAACAGGTAGACGCCATCGGTGCGGTCATGCAGAACAGCGGAAACGGTGGGGTACGGGTCGATCACGACCAGCATGTCCAGCTTTTCCATCGCCGTCTTCATTTCCGTCATCCGGGTCTGCGAGTTGGGCGCGTGGCCCCACAGAACCATGGCGCGGACGTTGTTGTCCTGATCCATGTTGGCCGGGTCTTCCAGAACACCATCGATCCAGCGGGAAACCGGGATGCCGCGTTCGTTCTGAAGCGGTTTATCCTTGCCTTCCTTGTCTTTGATCGTGGCGAACTGGCCTGCCAGCCATTCGGGTTCTTCACCCCAGACACGAGCCCAGTGACCCCACGCACCTGCGGACAAGCCGTAATAGCCGGGCAGGGTGTGGGACAGAACACCAAGGTCGGTCGCGCCCTGCACGTTGTCATGGCCGCGGAAGATATTGGTGCCGCCACCCGAAGTGCCCATGTTGCCCAGAGCAAGCTGCAAAACGCAATAAGCGCGGGTGTTGTTGTTGCCGTTGGTGTGCTGCGTACCACCCATGCACCAGATCACCGTGCCTGGCCGATTGTTGGCCATCGTGCGCGCAACCCGCTTTAGCTGCGATCCCGGCGTTCCAGTGACGCGCTCGACCTCATCCGGGTTCCACTTGGCAACCTCTTCACGGATTTGGTCCATGCCCCAGACGCGGGTGCGGATGAACTCTTTGTCCTCCCAGCCGTTGTCGAAGATGTGCCAGAGGATGCCCCAGATCAGAGCTACGTCTGTACCTGGACGGAAGCGGACATATTCATCCGCATGCGCCGCCGTGCGCGTAAAGCGCGGGTCGCAGACGATCAGCGGCGCGTTGTTCTGCTCTTTCGCGCGCAGAACATGCAGCAGCGAGACGGGGTGCGCTTCGGCCGGGTTGCCGCCGATGATGAAGATGGCCCGAGAGTTATGGATGTCATTATACGAATTGGTCATGGCGCCGTAGCCCCATGTATTCGCAACACCCGCAACGGTGGTCGAGTGGCAGATACGCGCCTGATGGTCCACGTTGTTCGTGCCCCAGTAGGCGGCGAACTTGCGGAACAGATAGGCCTGTTCGTTGTTGTGCTTGGCGGAACCCAGCCAGTACACGCTGTCCGGCCCGGATTCCTCGCGGATGCTCATCATGCCGTCGCCGATCTCGTTGATCGCCTCTTCCCAGCTGATGCGCTTCCACTCTCCGCCTTCCTTTTTCATCGGATATTTCAGGCGGCGTTCGCCATGGGCGTGCTCGCGGACCGAGGCCCCCTTGGCGCAATGTGCACCCAGGTTGAACGGGCTATCCCAGCCGGGTTCCTGCCCGACCCAGACGCCGTTTTGCACTTCGGCCACGACTGTACAGCCAACCGAGCAGTGGGTGCATATGGATTTAATGTTTTCAACCGCGGCATTCGCCGCTGTCTGGGCGCTGGCTGGCGTCACGGTTCCACCCGTGGCGCTGATCGCGGCAAGACCGCCGATCGTCAGGCCCGAGCCACGCAGGAATGCGCGGCGATCGACGGTTTTCTCGCCGATTTGGGACAGGATACTTGTCCGCTGGGGGCGTCTCGCAACCCCGTTGGTCTTTTTCCTAAGCATTTCTTTCCTCCCTTGCGCGCCATGTGAGCCATGGCTGGCTTGGTACTGCTGCCGACGTCGGGGCCAATCGCAACCGTCAGTCGGGTTTGAAGGCGTCCGGTTCCAGAACCGGGTGCTTTCATGGTGTTAGAAGCGAGTGCTTTCTATGTACGCGCGCGTGTGCGCGGTGTCCTGGATGCGGGTTTCATCCGTTGGCAGCTCTGCCGCCTCGGCTTTCCCGGTCAGGCTGGCTGCGGCAACGGCAGCGGGCGCTGCGACACCAGTCAGTTTCAGGAAGTCGCGGCGGGTTGCGCCTTCTTCCTTGGTCTTGCTCATGGGCTCCTCCTGTCCCAATTGCGGTTTGGCGCCGTTTGGCACCGGCGAGTGGCGGGCTAGGCCGCCGTCATTCGGAACGCCTCGCGCTCGATCTCCATGAAGACCCGTCCGGCTGTGCCGACGGATGCATAGAGAACCGAGTTCTCGGCACCTTCCAAATCCGAATAGAAATGCGCGGCCCACGGGCCGATATGCTTGTTCCAGAAAGCGCGCTGGTCTTCCAACGAGGTGGCAGACCCAAAGCGACCAACGATCATGCCCGCCATCATCTCCATCAAAGATGCGATGTTGTCTTCGGGTTCGAACACGTTTTGCGCCCGCGTGATCCCGCGCGCGGCCATGTCGTTGCGAAGCTGCGCCAGAGGTTTCTCGTTCAGGAACCCGGTCAGATAAAAGCTGGCATAGGGCAAAAGCTCGCCACGCCCCAAGCCAATGAAAAGGGCGTTGAATTCGCGCTCGGCTGCGGCTGGCTTGGTGACTTTCGCGACGCGGGCCATGGCTTGAATGGCTTGTCCCAGATCGGTGTCATCGCCTGTCAAACCTGCCATCTGGTCCAGCCGCATCTGGTCAGGAGGACCGGCAAGCAGAAGGCCCAGAAAGTTGTAGAAATCCGCACGCAGACGATCCTCGGCCGAGACGTCTATTGTTTGCGCATCACTTGCGGTCATTCGGTCATCCTTCGAATTCAAAAACCATACGGCGCGGGGCGGGGGTGGTGTCGGGCTCTTCGTCCTCGACATCGTTTATTGTCAGCTTCACTGGCTGCTCTGTGTCTTCTGCATCGGCAACAATGACAGGCGGCTCTTCCTCGGAAGGTTCGGCTTCCAATTCGGTATCGTCTTCTTGCTCGGCAGCGGCCAACGCCTCGACATGGGCCAGCATGCCCTTGCCGACCTGATAGGCGGTCTGGATATTTTCGATAACGCAAGCGGCGTCGGTATAATCTTCGCCGTAATCGACCAGACCATCCACATTGGCCAGAACCGGGTTCAATCGCCACAAGCGACGCAACGCGCGACGGCGCAGTCGGTCGGGAACCGCTTTGGCCATAAAGCCCGAAACGTCATCGCCGGGTTGCAACGCATCGGGGTCAGGCAGGTCGAGTTCCGCGAGGATTTCGGCGTCCGTCTTATCCTCCAACTCCGCGTGTTGCTCCGCCAGTGCCTGCGCCTCGACCGTTGCCAGTTCAGCCTCAGTTTCGGCTTGAACGGCGGCCTTGCGGCGAGACCAGAAATCGCGGGGTTGGCTCATTGCAGCACCCGTCGCGGCGCGCGGTAAACGTCCGAGTCCTGACGAATGCGCGCATCACCTTTGCCGTCTTCGACCAGATCGGTGCGCTTCTTGTCGCGCCGGCGTTTGACAAAAACCTCGTCCTTGTGATGCTGCAAAGCAAAGTCGCGCACCCAGGCTATCAGCCCTTCGCTCATCGGAATTTTCTCGACGATCTCTTCACCGGTGTCGGCATAGTCCTGACCTTCGAACGGAGAGGCCGTGACCAGCACTGCATTCAGGGGGTGCTCGCCCTGCAGTTCATCGCGCAGCACCAGATACAGCGAGGGTTGCCCGTCGGACAGATTCACCATGTAAGCTTCGGTCTCGTCGACCCACAGGGTCAGGGGCAGGGTGGCCGCGTGATACTCGACAGCGTCACCCTCGCGGCGCAGTTCGACCCAATCGGCAGGACCCGCGCCGGGCAAGGCGGCAACCGCGCGCCAGTTCCAGCGGGCCCAACGGGTCACACCGGGTGTTTTGCGCACGATGATGCCGACGGGCATTTCAATCTGGCTTGCGGCCTTGGCCACTGGCTCCTCCCCGAGAAGGCTCTCCCCTGCCTTCTCTGTGATGTACTATGGTACATAAAGTGGCGCTGTGCCAAGTCCACTTCGGGCCGGAAAATGTCGCTTTCACCATTATTTTATTCGTTAACCAATCTCGGATCAGCGGCGGGTGCTGAAACTGTGAACAATAATGCATAAATCTTGTCCATCCGCCGGTGTTTGCATTGCCTCTTTCCGCTTTAGGTCTAAGGTGCTGTCAAGCAGCAAGCAGTCCGGGGGAGGGACATGGCCAGCAAGCTTATACTTTGTGACTGCGCGGGAACGCAGTCACTGGATGCCGAAGGTATTTCCCGGTCCTGCGACGCGACCTGTTCCAGGGTTCACACAGCGTTGTGCACGCAAGAGATTGAGGCCGCAGCGGAACTGATGCAGCAGGGTGATCAGGTGGTGATCGCTTGCGGGCAAGAACAAGCCATCTTTTTGGACCTGGCTGCGGAACTGGGCGTCGACCCGCCGGGTTTCGTCGATCTGCGCGATCGGGCCGGGTGGTCCGATCAAGGTGAGGATGCGATGCCCAAGATGGCGGCCCTGGCGGCCGAGGCGCTGTTGCCGCAGCCGGTGACATCCAGCGTCGATGTAGTCAGTGAAGGCACCTGTTGCATCATCGGCCCTGGTTCAGTTGCTTTTGAATTGGCGGAGCGTTTGTCAAACACGCTTGCCGTTACCGTGCTGGTTACGGATGAGGCCGAACCGCTTAGCCGGGCTTTCGACGTTGTTCGGGGAGACCTGCGCGATCTATCGGGTGCGCTGGGCGGGTTCGCGCTGCGGTTGGACAACGTGCAACAGCTTCTACCGGGCGGGCGTGGTGCGTTCACATGGACACCTCCACGTGACGGTGCAACCTCGCGCTGCGATATTGTGATTGACGTGACCGGCGCGGCGCCACTGGTTGCGGCGCCCGAAAAGCGCGAAGGGTATCTGCGCGCGGACCCGCGCGACGCGGTCGCAGTTGCACATTTGGCGTTTGAGGCCGCGCAATTGGTCGGCACTTTTGAAAAGCCGCTTTACGTGCGGCTGGATGAGACCCTTTGCGCCCATTCCAGAGCCGAGCAATTAGGGTGTTCCAACTGTCTGGATATCTGCCCGACCGGGGCCATCACGCCCGCAGGTGATCACGTCGCGATTGATCCGATGGTCTGCGCCGGATGCGGGTCCTGTGCGGCGCTTTGTCCGTCGACCGCAATTACATACGAAGATCCTCCGATCTCGGCGCTTCTGTCGCGGATGCATATTCTTGCGCGCACTTATCGACGGGCTGGGGGATCGGTACCACGTCTGTTGGTGCATGATGCCCACGGCGCGCAAATGATTCAACTGGCCGCCCGCTTTGGTCGTGGCCTGCCTTCGGATGTCATCCCGCTTGAGGTGAACACGATCTCGGGCTTTGGCCATGCTGAAATGTTGGCGGGGCTGGCGCATGGTTTTGCGCGTGTGGATGTGCTGCTGGCACCCACAACCGAGCGTGACGCTTTGGGTCGCGAGTTGATTCTGGCACAGGCCATCGGCGGTGAGGCGGGCCTGAGCCTGATTGACGAAGCTGACCCCGAAGCACTGTCCGAATTACTGTACGAACAGACTGCGCCCGCGCCCTTGGCCGATCCGGTATTGCCGCTGGGCAACCGACGTCAGATCGCCCGGTTGGCGGCGCAGGCATTGAATCCGAATGCGTCAGAACCGCTGCCCTTGCCCGAAAATGCACCCTACGGTGCGATCATGGTGAACACGGACAGTTGCACCTTGTGTCTTAGTTGCGTGTCACTGTGTCCCTCGGGTGCATTGATCGACAATCCGGACAAGCCGCAGCTGAACTTCCAGCAGGATGCCTGCCTGCAATGCGGATTGTGCCGCACGATCTGCCCTGAAGATGCCATTTCGCTGGTTCCGCAGTTCGACCTGTCGGACACCGCGTTGTCGCAGCAGGTTCTGAACGAAGAGGAACCCTTTGCCTGCGTCGAATGCGGTGCAGCATTTGGGGTCAAGTCTACGGTCGAGCGGATTATGGATAAACTGTCCGGCACCCATCCGATGTTTGCCACCTCGGATCAGGCGCGTCTGATCCAGATGTGCGACGACTGCCGCGTCAACGCGCAGTTTCAGAACCAGGACAACCCGTTTCAGGCTGCGCCCAAACCTCGGGTTGTTACCACCGACGACTATTTCTCAAAACGAAAGGATCACTGAAACTGCAGCGGCGCGCCAAGATCCGCCGCCTGCATCCCCGAGACGAAGGCAAGGATGGCCTCAAGGTCCTCAAGCGTCATCTCGACCGGGTGAATCGGCGACGGGCGGTCCACGGCAAAGGGCGGGGTCACATCCTCGACCTGTGTGAAAGCGGGGTGGGGGTTCAGGGCAAAAAAAGCCTCGAACCGTTCAGACCAGTCAGGCAGGGACCGCAGCACCGCGAAGGATGGCGTTGACCCCAAACCGTTCATGCGATTCTGAGGGCCGATCACGTGGCAGCGTCCACACAGCGAAAAGGACAACTCCTGTCCGCGCGCGGCGTCACCGTCTACGACCTGTTCGGTTTCAGTAATGGCAATTTCAATGCTGGCGCTGAACGGTTCACCTTGCGTCGGGGCAAAGCTTTCGACCGTTCGTTTGCCGATATCGGACAATAGCCAGTCACGAAACCGCGCCTGACGGGCGTCATCGCTGGTTTGAAGGTGATAAACCGTATCGCCGCGCTGAAACACCGGATCGCCAGAAGGGCCGGATGAAAGGACCATAACGCCGTTTTCGTCAGCCAAGACGCGTATCCCGGTCTTGAGAGAGAAGCGTGGAAGAATATGTTGCAAAAGACCCGAGTCTGATACTTCGTCCGGGGCCGCAAGACCTAACGCCTCTTGCGACCAAGAGGGGGTGGCAGAGAGCGTCAGGCTCAGGCACAAAAGGAAAACGCGCATGGCTCAGCCTAAAGGGCGACGGGCGAAGGCGTCAAATGACCAGAACGAGACGGAGATCACGCAATGAATATCAACCACATGGTTGGGCAGTACAAAGGGGCAAAGGCATGAGCGTTCGTGACGCCGTTCTGGCAAACCTGAAAAAAATCACTGACCCCGTAAGCGGTCAGGACATTGTCAGCGCCGGTGTGGTTCGCGCGTTGAACGTCGACGGCGACGCGGTGCGCTTTGTGCTCGAAATCGATCCCAAGATGGCCGAGCGGATGGAGCCGGTTCGCGCCGCCGCCGAACAGGCCGCGCAAATGGTTGATGGTGTTGCCAAAGTGTCCGCCATGTTGACCGCGCATTCCGACAAGGCGCCGCCGGATCTGAAGCCCAAGCCCAAACCGTCGCAGACCGGGCCGCAGGCTGTGCCGGGTGTTGATCGGATCATCGCCGTTGCCTCGGGCAAGGGTGGGGTTGGCAAATCCACCGTATCTGCCAATCTAGCCTGTGCTTTGGCGGCTGAAGGTCGGCGTGTGGGTTTGTTGGATGCCGATGTCTATGGGCCCTCACAACCCAGAATGCTGGGCGTTTCGGGTCGACCGGCCAGCCCGGATGGCAAAACGATCCTGCCGCTGCGAAATCACGGTGTCACCATGATGTCGATGGGTCTGATGACCAATGAAGGACAGGCGGTTGTCTGGCGTGGGCCCATGCTGATGGGCGCATTGCAACAGATGATGAGCCAGGTCCAGTGGGGCGCGCTGGATGTGTTGATCGTAGACCTGCCACCGGGGACCGGAGACGTGCAATTGACGCTCAGCCAGAAATTCAAGGTGGACGGGGCCATTGTCGTCTCAACCCCGCAGGACGTGGCGCTGATAGATGCGCGCAAGGGGATCGACATGTTCAATCAGCTCAAGACGCCCATCGTCGGGATGATTGAGAACATGTCCACGCATATCTGTTCGAACTGCGGGCATGAGGAACATATCTTTGGCCATGGCGGCGTCGCATCCGAGGCCGAGGCGCTGGGCGTACCCTTGCTGGGAGAGATTCCGCTGCATCTGGACATTCGCATGGCTGCCGATGGGGGTGCGCCCATTGTGGTCAGCAAACCCGACAGCGCGCAGGCCGAAGCCTTCCGCAAGGTTGCCCGCGACATGATCGCCAAGGGCCACGCATGAGCGAACCGGTCTTTCCCCCCTTGCTGACGGGTCACCCGGTGCAGGGTGGGGAGGACCCGTTCGAGCGCGCGCAGGCCATGGCCGCGCTGGGCTGCGATGCTGGTACGGTTGTCTACAACGTACAGGCGGATCGGCTGCGTGTTGCCATCGTTTTCGCGCCCGAAGTGCCGTTGCAGGACGCCATAGCGATGTTACCGCTCTGCGCGGTCGGGTTTCAGAATGCGCTGGGCGCGCTTGCTCCGCCCGAAGTGGCTGTGCATCTGGGATGGGATGGCTTGATCTGTGTAAACGGCGCCAAGTGCGGCCAGTTTCGGGCCGCTGCTTCGAACGGCGATCCGGACGACATGCCCGATTGGCTGGTGATTGGCTGGGAACTCGCCTTGCTGCAAACCAGCGACGCGCCCGGTGAAACTCCGGACGTCACAGCCCTGTATGATGAGGGCTGCGCCGATGTTTTGCCGACGCAGCTTGTGGAAAGCTGGTCGCGGCATATGCTGACATGGCTGAACCGGTGGCAGGACGAAGGCAACGCGCCTTTGCATGCCGAATGGATGGGGCTGCTGCGCGGCGTCGGCGAACCACTCGGCGATCAGGGTGTGTTCCTTGGCACGGATGAACGGTTCGGTATGCTGATCCGCGATGGTGCCGAAACGCATCTGCGCCCGTTGACGCACTTGTTGGAGACCGCCTGATGAAACTGGCCCGCGCTATTCATTTTGACGAAAGCGACATGAACGTCTTTCACTCTCCGGCCCGGACCGGAGAATGGTGCATTTCGGGCGGGTTCGAGTTCTCGAACTGGGGCGAGGCCGATCTGGAAGGCAAGGCGCGACAGGCCTTTGCCAATGGTTGGCTGGGGTTAGAGACATTTGGGCGCGTGACCTTTGTTGCTGTGACGCAGATAGAACCGGGCGAGGTTGAACAGATCGAACAGCATCTCGCCGAACATTTCGTGCGCCTGTATGGCGCACCATCGGTCGAGTCTGCCGTGGATGTGGCGCGTACCGAGATCGAGCACATGTCCGATATGTGCCAGGATCATCCGCCCAATACGCTGCTGACGGTTGCGCGTGAACTGACCGATGCTGGGGTGCACGAGGCGTTTCGCGTGATCACACCGCAGGAAACTCAGCTCGAGGCGCTGGCCGTTCACGGATCACTGGACGAGTGATCAGATCAGATCGGCAAAGCCGCCAAACTGCCCACGTTTGAAAATCAACCCCTGACCAGGCCGGTGCATCACGGTTTCGACGTGGCCGACCAGAATCAGATGATCGCCTGCGTCATGCACATCCGACAGGCGGCAGTCGAAGCGCGCCAAACAGTCTGACAGCCTCGGGCGACCGGCCTCATCGTTTTGCCAGTCGGCGTGCGAGAAATCGAACCCGTTTCGGGCAAAGGCCAGCGCCTGATCATGCTGGTCCTGTGCCATGACGTGGATGGCATAATGCTGACAAGTGCTGAACGCGTCAAAACGGTTGGAATCCTTGGCCAAACACCACAAGACCAACGGTGGATCCAGCGAGACAGAGGCAAATGAGTTCACCGTGATGGCGGCAGGCCCGTCGTCGGTATTGGTCGTCACCACCGTGACGCCGGTTCCGAAACATCCAAGCGCGTCACGGAATTCCAGACTTTGGTCAGGACCAGGGGTGAATGTGGTTTCCGTCATTGCGCGCTCGTCAATAGGTCTTGCATCAGGTGCCACGCGGCGCGCGGATTGTCTATGGAAAGCTGCGCCCGATCGGGAAATTCCCGTCAGTTCAGGTCTTCCAGCAACCGACCGTGTTTTCGGGTCTCGGTGATGATCGCGCCGAAGGTCGTCAGGCCGCGCGCGTTCAGCATCGGCAACATCCTGACCAGAACCTCGGCCGTGGCGACCGCATCGCCCAACGCTGTATGGCGCAACGCATCTGGAATGGTGATCTCAAGACGGTCACAAACCGCGTCCAGCGTGTGCGTTTCGCTGGCCCCGAACAGCACCGCAGACAGCAACACGGTGTCGAGGATCGGATGGTTCCATTCGACCTGCATTCTGGCCGCATGGCGGCGGAGAAAAGCCATGTCGAATGGTGCGTTATGCGCGACAATGACAGCGTCTCGGGCGAATTGGTGAAGCGTGCGACCGGCGATGATGATGTCCGGCGCGCCCTGAACCATGGCGTCACTGACCCTATGAACGCGGGTCGAGGCGGGCGGGATCGGAATTCCCGGATCGACCAGCGTATTCAATTGCTCACCGGTCACGATCCGACCTTTGACGACGCGGACCGCACCGATCTGAACAATCTCGTCCTTATGTGGCAGCAGGCCGGTGGTTTCGGTGTCGAAAACGACAAAACACAAATCGTTCAGGGCACGGTTCTCAAAGGCATCATCGACCGGCGTGTCGAGCAGGTCGAAATCGTAGACCAGCGGGCGGGCCTCATCAGGTTCGATCTGCGCCGCGCTGTCGTCGAAAATCAGCATATAGCCAGGCGCATTTCCCAACGGTTTCATTCGCGCGGAGAATGCCTGTTTACCTTCGGCGCTTGTGAGCGTGCAGGCGACCTCTTTTCCGGTCTTGTTCATCTTGGCGTAAGCATCCGTCAGACCGGTGCTTTCGAGATAATCGAACAGAGAGGCATTGAGGCGCGGATGCGCGATCTGTGCCAAAACCTCGGCGGCTTGCGCGTCGTAAAGGACGATCTGGTGTTTTGGTCCTGCTAGCAACATCGCAACGGGGATCTCGGTCAGCAATGCGGTCAACCGCTGTTTTTCGGCTGCTAGATGCGCGGTTTCCGCCGCCACGGCTTGGGCTGTGGTCATGGCTGTGTCGGCAACCTGATCGGCCAAACCGGCCGCGGCCGGGGCCAGATCGCCCAGATAGCGTGCCGCCTGAAGATCCAGATCGGTGCTGACGCCGGCGTGGGCCCGCGCGCGCAACTGCGCCGAAAGACGCTCGATCGGTTTGGCGACATTGTCATCGAACAAAAGCCAGACGCCGACAATCAGCGCAAGCAGGCCAAAGGCAATGAGTATTTCGGCAAAGACAAACGCCCCCTGAAGATCTGGGTCAGCCGTACGCTGATAACTGATCCAGAGCGCGACGGAACTGACCACAAGCCCACCAAGGGCAAGCAGGCAGAAAAACAGAAAAATCCTGATGCGCAGACTCAGGGTGTTCAACATGGTCAGACCCCACAGGTCGCCTCGATCAGCGGATCGTCACCCGTGACCTTGATCCAGCTTGCGTTCAGCAGGCGTCCGTCATCGCCGAACTCGGCCCCGTCCGCCAAGTTGGCGCGGCTGTTCTCGGCGCAGTTGACCGCGACCGGCACTTTGGACACGGGTGCCCAGCGGCCAAAGAAATACAGATCGACCAGCCGTTGGTCGGGAACCTCGCCATTGGTGCGAACCGAGACGGTGTCGATGGCGGCAAAACGATCCACGAACGGCACCGCATAAGTCCAGGGCCGATAGATGGCGCGGCTTTCAACCTCTTGCACGACCGAAAGTTCTTCGGGCAGCGTGTCGCGGGTGCGGTCATACCATGAGTATTCGCTGGCGATGGTCATCGCAATCATACCCGTCCCGGCGGCGACCGGCGCAGCCCAGCGGGGCAGGCGACCACCGGTCATCTTGTTCAGCACCATCACCACGCCCGCAAAGGCCATGCCCGCAAAAATCGTGCCGATCAATTCCAGAAACATCTTGTCTCTCCGTCGTTTGGGCGCGTTCGCCCGCTTAACTTACTTTCCGTGGGCCGGTCAGCCCAACATCCCTTTGCCGTGACCAACCGCCGACTGCATGGTTTTTACGACAACAAAAGCATCGCGCAGATGACTTCGCTCAAAATCCGACAATGAGGCAGGGGGCAGGTAATTGTCTGGCTCTTCTGCCGATTTCACCAGTTTGGCCTGATGGTTCAACCGCGTCTCGGCGATCAGGTCGTAGGCATCCATCAGGTCGCGCGCGCCCGAATGACTTAGAACCTCAGCGGTTTCCGCCGCTTTCAGACGGGCGCGGGTGTTGGCCTCGGTCAGTTGGCCTTGCAGGCTGTAGACTCTCGCAAGGTCGACCACCGGCACAACGCCATTGTGTTTAAGATCCAACGTGTTGCGATGCTCGCCCGAGCGGATGGTGGCGAAACCGCGCAACAGGCCCAAGGGCGGCGTGTGCTTCAGTGAATTCGAAATCATATGGGCCACGAAGATCGAGTTTGCATTGGCTTCAGACAGGGTTTCGGCCTGCAAATCCGCAAACAATTCGAACGCACCGCCGATCGGGCGCAGGTCGAACATGACAGACGCAAGCATCTGCGCCTCGGGGTTCGGTTTGCCGATCCAGCCGCGGAAGTACTCGCGCCAGACGCGCAGCGGCTGACACCAGCGCGGGTTCGTCGCCATCATGTCGCCGGGACAATAAAAGTACCCGCACACATCCAGCCCGTCCGAAACGAATTTCGCCAGATCTGCAAAATACGCCATGTCGCTATCGGTCGCGGCATCGTCCAGGATCAGACAGTTGTCCTGATCCGACACGCCTGTCTGTTCCTGTCGTCCTTGCGATCCGCAGGCGAGCCACAGATACGGCACCGGGGCAGGCCCGAGTTTGACCTCGGCCAGCGACAGTAAGCGGCGTGTGGCCGTATCCGCAATGTCGGTGATCAGGCGCGTGACGATCTCGTGCCGGTTGCCACCGGCCACAAGCTGCACAAGGAGTTGCGGTATTTCGGCAGTAACTTCAGCCATCTGTTCCGCCGTGCCGGCATGGGCGATGCGCCGGACCAATTCAGCCGAATTCACCGCCTGATAATGGGTCAGGTCCGTTTGAGTGACAACACCGACCAACCGACCACCCTCGGAAATCGGGATGTGGCCGATGCCACGCTCCATCATCACATGCAGCACGTCCGACCCGATGTCCGAGGGCGACAGCGTGATCGGATCAGGAGTCATGATGGCTGAAATGGGTGTGTCAGATGGCATGCTGTCAGCAACAAATTTGCCCGAGACATCACGCAAGGTCGCAATGCCCAGCAATGTGTCACCCTCGGTAACGCATAGCGATGAGATATGCTTGTCGCGCATCATCGTCGCCGCCTGTTGCACCGGCGTACCGGGCGGACAGGTTGCCGGGTCATGCGCCATCAGGACGTCTATGGAGCTGGTCGCAAGGCTTTGCGGACCACTGCGCTGACCACGCGTGCGGTTGAAGAATTTCGAGACAACCTCGTGATTGTCGATCAGGTCGCGCACCAATTCCGGTGGCAACACGATCAACACGGACGGCGTATGCGCGCGCGCCTTGGTGGCGGCTTTGCCGTCCTTCATCAGCCCGCGTTCACCAAAGGAATTTCGCAAGCCCAGATGCGACACGACCGAGCCGTTCTCGTCTGTAATTTCGACCTGTCCTTCGTAGATAACGAATACGCCGGGCAGGGTATGGCCCAACTCGTAGACGGGAAAGTCCTCGTCAACTTCCCAGACGTCGATCTGTTTTGCCAAATCGTCCAGCGTATCGGCAGGCAGGGCGTCATAGGGGTGAACGGATTTCAGAAACCGTGTGATCTGGTCGTGGGACAGGGGCATCAGCAGGCCTCGGGTGTCTGAAAGAAAAGCCCCGCCCGGTGGAGTGCCGGGCGGGTACAGTAAGTCGAAAGACGCGGCCCTTGAAGCTTAGCCAAGGCCCGCATCAGGCTCAATGATCCTGAGCTGCGCCCGCACCACGGGGAATGCGGATGCTTTCGACCATGTCCTTGATCTCCTGCGGGGTCTCTTTGGTCATGCCTGCAACAGTGTAGGCAACCGCAAAGTTGATCATTGCACCGATCGCGCCGAACGAGGTCGACTTGATCGGACCCAGCAACGGATCAGCATCGGTGAACGAGTTGGTGCCCGGAATGAACAGCCAGCCCTTGTGCAGGAAGATGTAGACCAGGGTTACGGTCAGACCAGCAAGCATACCTGCAACCGCGCCGGTGTTGTTGATGCGGGTCGAGAAGATCCCCATCATCAGCGCCGGGAAGATCGAGGCAGCCGCCAGACCAAAGGCCAAGGCAACCGTCTGTGCTGCAAAGCCCGGTGGGTTCAGACCCAGATAGGTTGCAACCAGAATGGCCACGGCCATTGCGATCCGCGCCGCAAGCAGTTCTCCTTTTTCCGAGATTTGCGGATTGATCGCACCTTTGATCAGGTCGTGGGATACCGCTGACGAGATCGCCAGCAGCAGGCCCGCAGCGGTTGACAGAGCAGCCGCAAGACCACCAGCCGCGACCAGACCGATCACCCAACCCGGCAGGTTGGCAATCTCGGGGTTGGCCAGAACCAGGATGTCACGGTTGAACTTGGTCAGCTCGTTCCCGACCCAGCCTTTTTCTTCCGCGATTGCGGTCATCGATTCAGACTTGTCATTGTAGTACTGAATCTTGCCGTCACCGTTCTTGTCTTCCCAATCCAGCAGGCCGGTTTTCTGCCATGTGGCCATCCAGTCATAGCGCGGATCGTTGTCGATTTCCTCGACAGACACAGCACCACCTTCGATGCCGCCATTGGGCCACATCATTTCGCTGATGTTCAGACGTGCCATGGCACCAACAGCCGGGGCGGTCAGGTACAGCAGCGCGATGAAGACCAGCGCCCAACCAGCGGACCAACGGGCGTCAGACACTTTGGGCACGGTGAAGAAGCGCATGATGACGTGGGGCAGACCGGCGGTACCGATCATCAGCGACAGCGTGAACAGCACCATGTTCAGCGTGTTCGAGTGGTGGGCGGTGTATTCGTTAAAGCCCAACTCGGTCACGATGGCGTCCAGCTTGGTCAGCAGAGGCTCACCGCTTGCGGTATCCCCAAACAGACCCAGCGCCGGAACAGGTGTGCCGGTCAGCTGCAACGAGATGAAGATCGCCGGGATGGTATAGGCGGTGATCAGCACGCAGTACTGAGCGACCTGAGTGTAGGTCACGCCTTTCATCCCGCCAAACACCGCGTAGGCAAACACAACGCCCGCGCCGATCAGCAGACCAGCAGTGTTGGACACTTCGAGGAAGCGGCCAAAGGCCACGCCAACGCCGGTCATCTGACCGATCACGTAGGTCACCGACGCAACGATCAGGCAGATAACCGCCACGATACGTGCGGTCTGGCTGTAGAAGCGGTCGCCGATGAATTCCGAGACGGTATATTTGCCGAACTTACGCAGATAGGGCGCCAGCAGCAGCGCCAGCAGCACATAGCCACCGGTCCAACCCATCAGGAAGGTCGAGTTGTCATAGCCGGTAAAGGCAATGAGGCCCGCCATCGAGATGAACGAAGCCGCAGACATCCAGTCCGCCGCTGTCGCCATGCCGTTGGTGACCGGGTGAATGCCGCGACCAGCGGCGTAGAATTCCGATGTGGAACCCGCACGGGCCCAGATCGCGATGCCGATGTAAAGCGCAAAGGACGCGCCCACAAACAGCAGGTTGATGGTAAACTGGTCCATGGCTCGCTTACTCCTCGTCCACGCCGTATTCAGCGTCCAGCTTGTTCATGCGCCAGGCGTAGTTGAAGATCAGCACCAGAAAGACCAGGATCGATCCTTGCTGAGCGAACCAAAAGCCCAGATCGGTACCGCCAACGGCGATGCCCGACAGCAGCGGACGCAGCAGAATGCCGAATCCAAACGACACCAGCGCCCAGATCGCGAGGCTGATGTAGATGAGGCGCAGGTTGGCCTGCCAATAGCCCTTGTCGGCTTCGGCAGTCTGCGCGGAGTTTGTAGATTGATCCGCCATCGCGGTTCCTCCTTCGCTTCCCTCATGGGCGGCCCGTGCCCAACTCCTCCAGTGCCGCAGGCCGCTTCTCGATTGTGCCGGACGCCAGGTTGGCGTCAGGCAAAACTCCACCGGTCCGCCAAGGCGGGTCCTTTGAAGTATTCCTGTGCTGGATCAAAGCCCCGTTCGTCCTTACGGGGGCTTATCTCCTCCCCTTAACTCATCGCGTCGCCTACAACCTGTTCCAGATCGCGGGCGATGTCGTCGATCTTGCCCATGGCGTCGACATGTTTCAGCACGTCATGGCCGTCGTAATAGTCAATCAGCGGTGCGGTCTGGGCATGATACGCCTTGAGCCGCGAGGCCACTGTTTCTGCATTGTCATCCGCGCGCCGTTTGAATTCCGTGCTGCCGCATTTGTCGCAGACACCCTTGACTGCCGGTGTCTTGAAGCTGTCGTGGTACCCCTCACCACATCCGGCGCAGGTGTACCGGCCCGAGATGCGGGTGACCATTTCGGCATCCTCGACCCCGAGGCTGATTGCGGCGCTGACCTTCTGCCCGGTTGCGGCCAGAAGCCCATCCAGAGCCTCGGCCTGAACTGTTGTGCGCGGGAAACCGTCCAGAATGACGCCTTTGGCACAGTCCGGTTCGGCCATACGATCGCGCAGGATGGCGATGACGATCCCGTCGCTGACCAGATCGCCGGCCTCCATCACCGCCTTGGCGGCAAGACCGGCCTCGGTGCCTGCGGCGACGGCATCGCGCAGCAGATCGCCGGTGCTGAGTTGTACAAGCCCGAACTTTTCTTCGAGCATGCGAGCCTGGGTACCCTTCCCGGCGCCCGGAGGGCCGAGAAGGATCAGAACGGCGGGGGTGGTGGTCGTGGCAGCGTCCATCACGTCCTCACTTGTTCGCACGGTTCTGGATCAGGTCATCGACCACCGATGGATCTGCCAGTGTCGACGTATCCCCGAGCGACCCAAAGTCGTTCTCGGCGATCTTGCGCAGAATGCGGCGCATGATCTTGCCGGACCGGGTCTTGGGCAGGCCGGGGGCCCACTGGATGACATCCGGGCTGGCAATCGGGCCAATCTCGGTGCGGACCCAGGTGCGCAGCTCTTTCAGCAGCTCATCCGAGGGCTCACGATCATTCATCAACGTGACATAGCAATAAATGCCTTGTCCTTTGATTTCATGAGGATAACCAACCACGGCGGCCTCAGCCACGGCGGCGTGGGCGACCAGTGCGCTTTCCACTTCGGCCGTGCCCATCCGGTGGCCGGAAACGTTGATCACGTCATCGACGCGGCCAGTGATCCAATAGTCGCCATCTTCGTCCCGACGGCAACCGTCACCGGTGAAGTAATACCCTTTGTAGTCCGAGAAATAAGTCTTCTCGAACCGTTCGTGATCGCCCCAGATTGTGCGCATCTGACCGGGCCAGCTGTCCTTGATACACAGAACACCTTCGACACCATTGCCTTCGATCTCTACTCCGGACTGCGGGTCCAGAACGACCGGTTCGATGCCGAAATAGGGCTTCATTGCTGCGCCGGGCTTCATCGCATGAGCGCCGGGCAGGGGGGTCATCAGGTGACCGCCGGTTTCGGTCTGCCACCAGGTGTCGACGATGGGGCAATTCCCCTTGCCGACAACCTCGTTGTACCAGTTCCACGCTTCGGGATTGATCGGTTCGCCGACGGTGCCCAGCACCTTGAGGTCGCTCAGATCATGCTTTTCGACCCATTCACTGCCCTGACCCATCAGCGCGCGGATCGCGGTGGGGGCGGTGTAGAACTGATTGACCTTGTGCTTGGCGCAAACCTCCCAGAAACGGCCCGCATCCGGGAAGGTCGGGACACCTTCGAACATCAACGTCGTCGCGCCGTTGGCAAGCGGTCCATAGACGATATAGCTGTGGCCGGTCACCCAACCGACATCGGCTGTGCACCAGTAGACGTCGCCTTCGTGGTAATCAAAGG
This sequence comes from Ruegeria sp. AM4, assembly GCF_056540665.1. Taxonomy (NCBI): domain Bacteria; kingdom Pseudomonadati; phylum Pseudomonadota; class Alphaproteobacteria; order Rhodobacterales; family Roseobacteraceae; genus Ruegeria; species Ruegeria sp. AM4. The sequence goes on from NZ_JBQFXD010000001.1 coordinate 322,352, forward strand.
TGATCTCTTGCGTCAGTGCTGCATACACCAGGTAGCCACCCGTGGTGTGAACAACGCCTTTGGGCTGACCGGTCGAGCCCGAGGTGTACAGAATGAACAGCGGGTCTTCGGCATTCATCTCTGCCGGAGCGCAGTAGTCATCCGCTTCCAGCGCCATCTCGTTGTAGTCGTAATCGCGCCCGTCGATCCAAGTGGTCTGACCGCCGGTGCGTTTGACCACCAGACACTTTACAGTGTCCTTGCAGTGCAGCAGCGCCGCGTCTGCGTTTGATTTGAGCGGCGTTTTACGGCCTCCACGCGGGGCCTCGTCCGCAGTGATGATGACCTTTGCGTCGCAGCCGTTGACACGGGCTGCCAGTGCGTCCGGTGAGAACCCGGCAAAGACAATCGAATGGATCGCGCCGATGCGGGCGCAAGCCAGCATGGCATAGGCCGCTTCGGGGATCATCGGAAGGTAGATAACGACCCGGTCACCCTTGCGAACACCCATCGATTCCAGAATGTTGGCCATCCGGCAGGTGCGGCGATGCAGCTCAGCATACGAGATGTGCTGGGCCGGGTCCTGCGGATCGTCCGGTTCCCAGATGATCGCTGTCTGATCACCACGCTTTTCCAGATGCCGGTCGAGACAGTTGGCCGATACGTTCAGCGTCCCGTCCGCGTACCAGTTGATTTTGACGGAGCCGAAATCATAGTTGACGTCTTTGACCTGGCTATAGGGCTTGATCCAATCAATGCGCTTTCCATGTTCGCCCCAAAATGCATCGGGATCACTGACCGAAGCCGCATACATCTCTGTATATTTGTCGGCATTGACATGCGTCCGCGCGACGGTTTCTGCGGATGGCGGATATGTCTTGGCATCTGCCTGGGCAGCGGTGGTCATTTTTGAGGCTCCTCCCTCTGGACTGAAATCATGTGGATCAATACTGCCTCACGAAAAGGCTGAATTGAACCGTCTCCTCCCGGGTTTGAATAATACGGCGATCAGAAAATAAATAAATAAAATGCCGTAATCCTTGAATTTGTTTGTAAAGAAATTTCTGTGCGAGCGCGGATTTTGTAAACAAATTGAACATCACGCGGTCAGCGCCCATAAAAATATGGAGATTTGGTGTAAAGAAAACGGGTTTGCATTCGTGCGGTCCTCGGCTCTCGTTCAGCCGGAGACATGGCCGATCCGCTCTACCGGCTGTCGGGGCAGGGGTTGGCAGGTCCCTAACGACGCGCTAGCTTCGTTTTCAAGCGCTCCGGGAAAGGGGCGCAGATAAGGGAGAGATCACAATGAACAAGATGTTGAGCGGCGCGGCCGTTGCCGCCCTGAGCTTGGCGTTTGTCAGCGAGGCCGCAGCGACGGAATGGAATGCCTCGGTCTGGGGCAAGCGTCGCGCCTTTACCGAACATGTCGAAAAGCTGGCTGAGCTGGTCAGCGAAAAGACCGGCGGCGAATTCACCATCAATGTCAGCTATGGCGGCCTGTCCAAACCGCGCGAAAATCTGGACGGGATTGAGATAGAAGCCTTTGAAATGGCACAGTTTTGCGCCGGTTATCACCGCGACAAGAACCGCGCGATCACGGTTCTGGAGCTGCCGTTTCTGGGTGTGAACACCCTGGAAGAAGAAGTGGCCGTCAGCCACGCGGTCTACGATCATCCCGCGGTCAAGGACGAGATGGCACAGTGGAACGCGCGGATCATCATGACCTCACCCATGCCGCAGTATAACCTTGTCGGCACCGGCGACCCGCGCGACCAATTGGCTGATTTCGATGGCATGCGTGTCCGCGCAACCGGTGGTCTGGGACAGGCGTTCGAGGCGGTGGGCGGTGTCCCAACCTCGGTGCCCGCAACCGAAGCCTATAACGCCATGGAATCCGGTGTCGTGGACACGGTCGCCTTTGCACAACACGCCCATTTGTCCTTTGGCACCATCAACGAGGCCGATTGGTGGACCGCCAACCTGAACCCCGGCACCGTCAACTGCCCGGTGGTGGTGAATATCAGCGCCTACGACGCGCTGTCCCCAGAACATCGCGAGGCTCTGGACAGCTCGATCGACGAGGCCATTGCGCATTACCTTGCGAATTACGGAGGCCTGCTTGAAAAATGGGACGGTGTTCTTGAGGAAAAAGGCGTTCAGAAGATCAATATCGACGACGCCGTGCTCGACGAATTCCGCGCCAAGGCCGCTGACCCGATCCGCGAAAAGTGGATTGCGGATATGTCGGCACAGGGTCTGCCGGCGCAAGAGCTCTATGATCTGGTTCAGGCCACCCTGCAACAGCAGCGCGGCGGCAACTGATCGACCTTGCCGGGTGCTTAACAGCGCCCGGCAGCTTTGAAGACAGGGGTTCACCGGAATGGCAGGACAGGCCACGGTGTTGGAAGACGGCAGCCTGATCAGCCGTCTGGACCAGCAATTGTTGCGACTCGAGCGGGCAATGGCCCTGCTCAGCGGGCTGGCGGTATTCGGCCTGATGGTGCTGGCCGTGATCTCGGTCAGCGGACGAAATGCGATGAACGCTCCATTACCCGGTTACGTCGACTGGATCGAGCAGGCCATGCCGCTGATCGCCTTCCTTGGCATCTCATATGTGCAGCGGGATGGCGGGCATATTCGTATGGATATCGTGATCTCGCGCCTTCGCGGTCGGGCGCTCTGGCTGTTCGAAACGATCTCGGTCGTGCTGATCCTGCTGCTGATGCTGGCGCTGGTCTGGGGCAGCTGGTCCCACTTCGACCGATCGTTTGATTTCAGCGCACCGCTTTGGAGTCGCGACAGCTCGATCGACATCGGCATCCCGCTTTGGCCCGCCAAGCTATTGGCTCCGGTGGCGTTTTCCGTGCTGTGTCTGCGGCTGGTGCTACAGGTCTGGGGCTATGGCAAAGCATTTGTTCTGGGGCTGGATCACCCCGTTGCCGTGCCGCTGATTCAGGACGCCGCCGCGCAGGCCGCTGCCGAAGCAGACCAGTTCGAAAGGCGATCGTAGCGCATGGATACGATAGAAATCGGACTTTGGGTCACGGGCGGTCTGCTGGTTCTAGTGGTCACGGGCATGCGTGTCGCCTTTGCCGCGGGATTGGCGGGGTTGATCGGGTTGATCTGGATTTTCTGGGCCAAGTTTGGCTACGACCCGGATCGGTTTGGCAAGGCCGTGACCGTTGCGGTCAAGACGGCGGGGCAGGTGCCCCATTCCAAGGTCGCCGCGCACACGCTCAGCCTGATCCCGACCTTTATCCTGATCGGTTACCTCGCCTATTACGCGGGCCTCACGCGCGCTTTGTTCGAGGCTGCCAAACGCTGGATCGCCTGGGTTCCGGGCGGGTTGGCGGTATCGACCATCTTCGCCACTGCGGGATTTGCCGCCGTGTCGGGCGCATCGGTCGCGACCTCGGCCGTCTTCGCCCGGATTGCGATCCCCGAGATGCTGAGCGTGGGGTACAACAAACAATTCGCAGCCGGGGTCGTGGCGGCAGGGGGAACGCTGGCCTCGCTTATTCCACCATCGGCAATTCTTGTGATCTACGCGATCATCGTCGAGCAGGATGTGGGCAAACTGCTGCTGGCGGGCTTTATCCCGGGCGCGTTCTCGGCAGTGATCTATGGGCTGCTGATTGTCGGCATTGCCGTGGTCTTCAAAACCGTAGGCCCGCCGGTGACCGGGTTCTCGTGGAAGCAGCGCTTTGCGGCCTTGCCCGGAGCGCTGCCGATCGTGGCGGTGATCCTGATCATCATCTGTTTCGTCTACAACCCGTTCGGAGACAAAGCCTGGGGCACACCGACCGAGGGCGGCGCTATCGGGGCGTTCATCGTTTTCTGCTTTGCCCTGATCAACGGCATGCGCTGGCCCGAGCTGAAGTCGGCACTGCTGGAAACGGCAAAACTGACCGCGATGATTTTTGCGATCATCTGGGGCGTTCTGATCTACGTCCGCTTTCTGGGGTTCGCCGATCTGCCGGGGGTATTTTCGGACTGGATCACATCGCTTGAAATGTCACCGATGCTGATCCTGATCTGCATTCTGTTGGCCTATGCGGTGCTGGGCATGTTCATGGATGCAATCGGCATGCTGCTTTTGACCCTGCCCGTGGTCTATCCCGCCGTCATGGCGTTGAACGGGGGTGAGAGCGTAAGTGCGGCCGAAAGTGCTTTTGGCATGTCGGGTACAATGTGCGCCATCTGGTTTGGGATACTGGTGGTGAAAATGGCCGAGTTCTGCCTGATCACCCCACCTATCGGCCTGAACTGTTTTGTCGTTGCCGGGGTTCGCCCGGATCTAAGCGTGCAGGACGTTTTCAAGGGCGTCACGCCATTCTTCATTGCCGACGCGCTGACGATTGCGTTGCTTGTGGCCTTCCCCGGTATCGTATTGTACCTGCCGTCTTTGGCGGGGTAACGGGTGGGGAAGTTGCCGGGGGGCAACGCCCCCACCTCAAACGGTTATTCAGCGCGCATCAGCATTCCGAACAGATCGCGCGGATCATCCGGGTCCGCCAGCATATCCAATGGTTCAAAGAATTCAGTACCTTCGATGGCTTGCTTGACGTAGCGCAGGGCCGAGAAGTCTTCGATTGCAAAGCCAACGCTGTCGAACAGAGTGATCTGGCGGTCATCTTTGCGGCCCGGTACCTGATCGGTCATGACCTGCCACATCTCGATCACCGGGTGGTTGGCCTCAAGCGCCTGAATTTCACCCTCGATCCGGGTTTGTTCAGGGTATTCGACGAAAATCTCCGAGCGCAACAGAATGTCCTTGTGCAATTCGGTCTTGCCGGGGCAGTCGCCGCCGATAGCGTTGATATGCACTCCGGGCCCGACCATGTTGTCGGTCAGGATCGTGGCGTATTTCTTGTCCGCGGTGCAGGTGGTGATGATCTGCGCGCCTTCGATGGCATCTTCGGGCGTTTTGCAGGGCACGACGGTCAGCCCCTTGCCCTGCAGATTGGCGGCGCATTTGGCCGTTGCGTTGGCGTCGGTATCATAGAGCCGCACGGTGTCGATACCGCACATCGCCTTGAAGGCAAGACATTGGAATTCCGACTGCGCACCGTTGCCGATCATTGCCATCGTGGTCGCCGATTTCGGCGCCAGATAGCTGCCCACCAGTGCCGAAGTCGCCGCCGTGCGCAGCGCGGTCAGCATCGTCATCTCGGTCAGCAAAGTCGGATAGCCGGTATAGACGTCGGCCAAAAGGCCGAATGCGGTCACGGTCTGCAACCCTTCGGATGTGTTCTTGGGGTGGCCGTTGACATATTTGAAGCCATAGGCCTCGCCATCCGAGGTCGGCATCAACTCGATCACGCCATGTGGCGAATGGGCCGGAATACGAGGGGTCTTGTCAAAGTTCTCCCAACGTTTGAAATCGGCTTCGATCTGCGCCGCAATCTGGGTGATCATCTTTTCGAGGCCGACGTGATGCACAAGCCGCATCATGTTGTCGACGGAAACAAAGGGCACAAGGGCTTTTTCAGAGGGTTGCATCATTCTCTCCTAGCGGCGGGACAGGTGAATACCGGCAATCATACAGCGCACGGAGCCACCGGCAGTTTCAATAGTGGGAACGGACAGCGGTAGCGGTGTTGCGCTGGATTCGATGGCGGAAATCTGCTCGGGACTCAGCGCCCGCAAGGCGCGCGAGGACAGGGCCAGCACAAGGCCATTTGTCCCGCTCAGTTCAATCGCGTTGCCAGCGAATTCGGCGATTTGTTCGTGGGAAAGGTCAATGACCGTGCGACCGGATTCCTCCAGCCGAGAGCGTACGGTCGCGCGACGTTCGGCATCAGAGATCATATCCAGGCAAATCAGGGCATACTGCGTGCCAATGCCCATCAGAACATTGGTGTGATACACATCACGCCCTTGACTGTCCTGCGCTTCAAACGCGATGGGTTCGTAGTTGAAGTGAGTGCAGAATCTTTCCAAAAGAACCGGATCAGCACGGTTGGATTTCACCGTATAGGCAATGCGACCCACGTGATCCAGGACCATCGCCCCCGTGCCTTCCAGCGCCAGATTGTCCTGTTCGAGACCCGAGTAGTCGATGATGTCCTGAACCCGGTACTCGTGCTTCAGCATTTCGATGACATCAGCGCGACGTTCACGTCGGCGCGAAGGCACGAACATCGGATACACCGCCACATGACCGCCGGGGTGGGTAGAGAACCAGTTGTTCGGAAAAACGCTGTCTGGCGTATCCCGGTGACCGTCGTCATCGAAGACGTGAACCTTCACTCCGGCATTTCGTAGATTTTCAACCGCCTGGTCGTGCTCGTCCCTGGCGGCGTCAGATGTGGACTGCGCTGATCTGTTCGCCAGCGTTTGAAAGGCATTGTCGTGACTGGTTTCCGGGTTCGACGCAAAGGCATGCGGTCGGACCATCACGACAGCGGATGGTGACTGAAGTGAGTGCATCAGAAACTCCGTGTCGGGCGATCGAATATGCGGCGTCCCATCAGCGAGGCTGCCAGATCGACCATAAGTTTTGCGGTGCGACCGCGCTCGTCCAGAAACGGGTTCAACTCGACCAAATCCAACGAGCAGACCAAACCGCTTTCGTGCAGCAGTTCCATCACCAGATGGGCTTCACGCTCGGTTGCACCACCGGGTACGGTTGTCCCAACGGCCGGAGCGATCGCCGGGTCCAGAAAGTCGACATCCAGCGAGACATGGAGAATCCCGTTCTCGGAACGGACCTTTTCGAGAAAGGCAATCAGAGGTGCTTTGATCCCGTGTTCATCGATGCTGCGCATATCGGCGAGCATGGCGTGATCCTTCTCGAGCAGCGCGCGCTCGGCGGGATCGACGGACCGCAACCCGATCATCCCGACGCGATGGGTCGGGACCGGCGCGATCAGGGGCGGGAAGGCGTCAAACCCCGGTTGACCCGTTACATAGGCCACAGGCGTTCCGTGCAGATTGCCGCTGCTGGTACTGCTGGGCGAATGAAAGTCGCTGTGGGCGTCCAGCCAAAGCACAAAGAACGGTCTGCCGATCCGCTCGGCATGCGCCGCCATGCCCGAGACTGTTCCCATCGACAAAGCGTGGTCGCCACCCAGAATGACCGGCATGCCGTGCGGGGCGGCCTCTTGCACAGTGCGCGACAGGGCTGTGGTCCAGCCGACACATTCCGGCAGGCTAAACAGGTGCGTGTCTTCCGGTATGTCAACCGGGTCCGGCGAGGTGTCGCCCATATCCTTGACCTGATGCCCCAAGTCGCTGAAGGCGGGGACTATTCCGGCAACACGATAGGCATCGGGCCCCATCCGGCACCCTTGTCGCCGTTTGCCCGAGTCCATCGGTGCCCCGATAATGTTAAGAGATTTTTGGTCCATATGCCTATTTACCGACGCAAGATGGGTTGCGAGAAGGGATCAAATTGCTCAAAAAGAAAGCCAGACACTCGGAATGGGAACCTGACTTGGACGATTTGGATAACAGGCTTCTGAACGCCCTGCATCGCGACGCCCGTGCGTCGCTGTCGGAACTGGCGGAAACCCTTGGCGTCACGCGCACCACGGTACGCAGCCGTCTGCAACGCCTCAAACAATCGGGTGAGATCGTGGGCTTTTCGGTGGTCACACGCAGCGGTGTTGCGGAAAGCCCGGTGCGCGGATTGATGATGCTTGAGATCGAGGGGCGCGGGACCGAGCGGATCATGTCGCGTATCGCGGCGCTGCAACAGGTGAGGGCGGTGCATTCGACCAATGGCAGTTGGGATCTGATCGCCGAGATTGGCGCCGAAACGCTGGCAGAGCTGGACGGCATCCTGTTCCAGATCCGCCGCATGGACGGAATTAAACGGTCCGAGACCAACCTGCTGCTGTCCACCCGCAAGGGCCGATCCTAGCGCTGCTGGCGGTAACGCTTTGACCTGTCTGAGATTTGTGCCAAGCTTGGGCAAAGCCTGGTCCCAACAGGCAGCGCAAATGCAGGATCCGTTTGATGACAACAGAGGCAGCTCAAGACGAATCGACGCCCGGACGGTGGGCGGAAAAGATCACCACGCTGCTGGAAAAACCCGTTATCCGTATCGCGGTGCCTGTCCTGATCACTCTGATCGCGCTTGTCGTTTTGCATGAGCTCTCGGCGCATGTGAAATGGTCCGAGGTCAAGGCAGATGTAGCAGGCACGCCTTGGCGCATACTGTTCTTTGCCTTTTGCTGGACGGCCGTCAGCTTTGTTTCTCTGTCGTTTTACGATGTGCTCGCGGTGCAAAGCGTGGCGGAAGGCAAAGTGCCCCTGCCGGTCGCCGGGATGGCCGGGGCCAGCGGGTATGCGGTGTCGAACTGTCTGGGATTCTCCTACATCACCGGAACCGCGATCCGCTATCGTATCTATGCCTCACTCGGCTTGGATCTGGGGCGCGTCGCCGGGGTCATTGCGACGTCCTGGGTGGCCTTCTGGATGGGGCTGGTGCTGGTTCTGGGCCTGTTACTGACGGTTCATCCTGATGGGATATCAAATGCATTGCCGATCAGTGAAACGTTTGAGACCGCGATTGGGTTGAGCCTGTTGACCGGGCTGGTTGTCCTGTTTGTCTGGCTGTCGCGCGGAGGGCGCAGGTTTTCCTTTGCTGGCATCGGGTTTAACCTGCCCGGCGGCAAACTGGCCAGCTTGCTGACCATTGCCGCGATAGGCGACCTGTTCGGCGCCTCGATGGCTTTGTACGTACTGATGCCGGACGATCTTGGCGTCGGTTATCCCTATTTCTTCACGATCTACATCGCAGCCATCGCGGTCGGGATCCTTAGCCACGCACCGGGCGGGTTGGGGGTTTTCGAGGCGACCCTGATCGCGGGGCTGGGCGCGTCCGGGCGGTCCGACGTGATCGCGGCGCTGCTGCTTTATCGGGTCATCTACACATTCCTGCCTTTTGCAATAGCGACCCTGTCCATCGCCATCGCCTCGGCGCTGACACAACGGCACCGGATCGGCGGGGCAGCAACCTGGGTGTACCGGGCGATCCGGCCGATCGTGCCGATGGTCGCCGCCGGGGTGGCCGCCGTGGCTGGCGTGATCCTGCTGGTATCGGGTGCGCTGCCCGCCAGCTCACAAAACCTGGGCGTACTGCGCGAGGTTTTGCCGCTGTCGTTTGTCGAGGCTTCGCATCTTGCCGGCAGCGCGATTGGAGTTTTGTTGCTGCTGGTCTCACGCGGCTTGTTCCGCAAGCTCTACCGTGCCTGGGTCGTGGCGATGCTGCTGATGGTGGCGGGGTTCTTTGCCTCGCTGGCCAAAGGACTGGACACGCATGAGGCCGTGTCGATGCTGGCCACCATAGGCTTGTTGGCGATGTTCCGGGGCGCGTTCTACCGGGTTAGTGGAGCGTCGATCTTTCGCCTGAATATCCCGTGGTTGGTCAGTGTGATCGCCTTGCTGGCTGTAATCTTCTGGATCGGGCTGTTCGCCTATTCCCATGTCGAATATCAGAACGCTCTGTGGTGGGATTTTGCCTGGAAAGGCGACGCCTCGCGGTTCTTACGGTCAAGCCTGGTGGTGGCAGTGATCGTGGGGATTGTTGCCGTGACCTCTCTGTTCGGACGTGACATCCCGGCGCCGGTACGAACCGAGATACCACCCGTTGTCGCCCAGCTTGCCTTGGAAAGCGAAGATACCGAGGCGCAGATTTCGCTGACCGGCGACAAGCAGTTCCTGATTGCTCCGGACGAAAGCGCCTTTCTTGCTTATGCGGATACCGGCAATGCGCTGATCACCAAGGGTGAGCCGGTTGGCGACGAAACCGCAGGCCAGCAGTTGATTTGGCAATTGCGCGAGAGGGCCGACCGCGAGGGCAAGCTGTGCGCCTTCTACAGCGTCTCGACAAAGTATCTGCCGACATTCCTGGACCTCGGCCTGTCGATCCTGAAGATCGGCGAAGTCGCGCGCGTGCCGCTCAAGGATTTCTCGTTGGACGGAAAGTCCCGCAAACGGTTCCGGCAGGCCAAGAACCGGGCCGAACGCGAAGAGTTCGTGTTCGAGATCATCCCAAAAGAGCAAATGGCCCCGGTCTTACCGGAACTGCGGCAGATTTCAGACGACTGGCTTGCGCAAAAGGCGGGTGAGGAAAAGGGGTTCGCCCTTGGTGGCTTTGACGATGACTACCTGTCCTATTTTGATTTTGCCGTGCTGCGCGACAGCAAAACCGGCAAGATCTGGGCCTTTGCCAATCTGTTTCAGGGTGGAAACAAGTCCGAGCTGTCGCTGGACTTGATGCGCTATGAACCCGACAGCCCCAGCTTTGTCATGGACGCGTTGTTTGCGAACATGATGGTTTGGGGATCGGAGCAGGGGTTCCATTGGTTCTCGCTGGGGGCGGCACCGTTTTCGGGGATCGAGAACCGGCAGCTGGCCTCGCTTTGGAACCGGATCGGAGGGTTCGTCTACGAACATGGCGAGCAATTTTATCATTTCGAAGGCCTGCGCGCGTTCAAACAGAAATTCGACCCGGAATGGAGTCCCAACTATCTGGCGAGCCCCGGCGGTCTGGCCGCGCCGCGTATTCTTTATGAGGTCAATATCCTGATCTCGGGCGGCTTGCGCGGGCTGACCAAATAGGGATCAGTTCAGGCTTGCCCGCGTCGGGGTCTGTTCCAGAAGATCGCCCCAATCCGTGCGATACGCCATCTCGGCCAGAACGGTGTCGGGCAGGAACTCTCGGTTCTGCCTGATTTGCCAGCCGCCACCCAGCCCTTTGTAGACGGCAACCAGATTGGCCGAGACCTGCTGGCGCGCCTCAATCAGATTGGCTTGCGACCGGAGCAGGGTAGTCTGGGTGTTCAGAATGCGCGAATAGCTGGCGATGCCGTCGCGGTACTGATCAATGGCGATCTCAGCCGCACGGCGCGATGCCTCGACACTGCGTTGGTAAAACGTGACCTGCTTGCGAGCCTCGCTATAGGCGACCATCGCGCTTTCGACCTCGGAATAGGCGGTCAGAACCGTGTTCTGATAGTTGGCGATCAGCGCCTGATAGGCCGCGTCCTGCGCGCGGACGTTGTTCTGGATACGGCCATAGTTCAGCACGTTCCAGACCACTCCGGCGCTGGTCAGCCCGGTGACGCTGCTGGAACTGAACAGGTCGCGCCCGCCAGAGGCCTGCAAGCCGAAAGAGCCTGACAAAACGAATTGCGGATAAAGATCCGCCATGGCGATCCCGACCTGTGCGGATTGCGTTGCTGCGGCCAGTTCAGCGGCGCGTACGTCCGGTCGGCGGCGCAGCAATTCGGCTGGAACGCCAACCGCCACATTGGATCGCGCCGTCGGAATCCGCCCGGAATTGCCCAGCAATCCGGACATCCGCGACGGGGTGGTGCCAAGCAGAACCGCAAGCGTGTTCTTGGCCTGTTGCAGATCGCTCTCCAATTCGGGCACAAGTGCTTTGGTGTTGTTCAGCAGAGCGGTGGATTCCTGAACGTCCAATTCGGTGGTTACGCCGTTGTTGAAACGCAAATTCGTCAAGTCCAGCGACTCTTGCTGCAACTGGATATTTTCGCGGGCAACGGCAAGCGCCTCCTGCAACGAGCGGATGTTGATGTAGAGCGCGGCGACATCGCCGGTCAGTGTCACCAGCGCATCGTCGTAATTGGCCACTTGCAGGGCCAAATTCGAGCGCGCAGCCTGAATGCCCCGGCGTTGTGCGCCCCAGACGTCCAGCTCCCATTGCGCATCAAATCCGACCTGCGAGGTTGAAAACTCGGTGTCCAGCGGGATGATGCGCCGGATGTCTGAGATCGGGCCGAGGTTTTCGCTGATCCGGCGTTGTTCCAACGATCCGCCTGCGACCTGCGACTGCGGATAAAGCTCGCCAAAGGCGATGCCCAACTGCGCGCGCGCCTGAAGCACCCTTGCACCGGCGACTTGCAAGCTGAGGTTCTGGGCGTAGGCTTCGGCAATCAACCGGTTGAGTGTCGGGTCGTTGAAGGTTTCCCACCATTTGACCACCGGCGCGCTGCGCGAGGTCAGGCCGCTGGCGTTTGCGCCGGGATTGTTGGCCTCCATCCACTGTTTCACCACCGGAGAGTTCGGGCGCACAAAGTCCGGCCCCACCGGCGCGCAGGCCGCAAGTGTTGCAGCGCAAAGAACGGAGCCCATCAGCCGGCGGAGTGTCATGGCACGCATCCTCAGATATCCAATGGTCGGATGAAATTGGCAAAGGAATAGAGGCGGATGTTGATACGCCTCAGAAACTCAAAGCTTTTTCCCTGACCGGTGTAAATTGCCACCGCCGCATGGCCACCAGCGGGAAATGTGTGACCTTCGGGCACATCCACGTTGATCTGAACAGCAATCCGGCCCGGAATTTTGGGTATCTCAAAGCCGGGCAGGCGGCCCGAGGGCAGGTATTGCCCCTGACGGGTGGCCCACCAGATGGCCTCGACCTTGCCGGTCAGAATCTCTCCGGGATAAAGGTCCAACGCCACTTCGACCGGTTGGCCGGGTTCTACAAATTTCAGGTTCTGCTGGCGGAACGTGGCGAGGATATAGGGATGATCTTCGGTCACGAAACTGGCGATTGCACCCAGTCGGATATCGCCCACGACCAGGCCGGGTCGGGCCTGTTGTGACACGATCATCCCGTTTTCCGGGGCGTATATCGTCGTTTGTTCAAGAAAATACTCGGCTTCGGACAATTGCGCCTGGGCTTGCAGGATGCCGGTGTTCACACCGTCGATCTGGGAATTCAGCGCCAGTTGCGATTTCTCCAGATTGGCCTCGGCCTGTTTGACCGCCGCTTGGTCTTCGGTGACCTGTTCGTTCCAGCGATCCAGTTCGTCCTGACGCGCGCCACCGGCAGGCACTAGGTTTTCGTACCGCGCCTGCTGCGTCTGAGCGTAGGCCAGCTGCGCATTGGCGCGCTCGACCGCTTCGGTCGACGAAATCACGTCCTGTTCGAGTATCTTCGCGTTCTGCTGCGCCGCAACCAGTTGCGCCTTTGCATTGTCGACCGCCAGAGAAAACACAGTGTCGTCAAAACGATAGAGCGGCTGACCCTTGGTGACGATGGTGTTGGGTTCGACCAGCACCTCGGTCAGGATGGTGGGCTGCGTCAGTTTGGGAACGATCTGGATTGTCGACCGCACAACATGACTATCGACCGAGAAGGGCTGGAAAAATCGCAGGGCGACCAGAAAGATCAGCAACAGATGCGCGCCAACCCAGAACGAGACGATGCCCCAGGTGATATTGAATTTCAGCCATTGCGCCTTGAAGAAAATGAACCAGACGAAAATGATGTAAAAGAGCGTGATGCCCAGCGCGACGAACATTTTTTGTGACTTCCTTTGGCCTTAGCTCTTTTCGGTTTCGTCGGATGCGGGCTGATATTCGTCCTTTACCTTGCCACCCAGCCGTTCGATGTCTTTGCGGATGGCGTCTTTCTCTTCATCCGGGCCGCGACGAATATCGACGGTGACGCCGTCGTGGAATGCCCACATAAAGGCATGCACCCAAGGGACCACGGCGAGAAACCCCATCCAGCCCATGATCTTGACAGCCTCGGCATGCGGGTGATTGCGCTTGATGGCGATGCGACCGGGCAGTCCCATCAGAAACAGAAACAGCGCCATGACCGCTGCAAGCAGCAGTATCAGGGCAACAAATGTCAGATAGTCGTAATAGCCTAGCGGCTGTCCCAGTAGTCCCATGCTCGCGCCTCCGGTTGGGAAGGTTGTCCTATCCTCAGTTGTTGGTGCCCACTTCGTCAATCAGTTTGTAGCTTGTCGGCGGGTCGGCACAGATCGTCGGGCCACATTCGATCAGGGCGGAGCCCGCGTTCAAGACCGCGAGGCCCAACATGACGAAGAAAGCGAACCGTGCCAGTTTGTTTCCGCCGAACCGTTCCGTATCCGGCTCCGACGCATATTGCCGGTCGAACATCAGCATCACCGCCGTGCCCAGCAGGATCAGGAAAAAGCAGATCGCGGCCCAAGTGTAATAGTGTAGCCCCAGGACCGGAGAACCATAGTGGCCCGTGCCTGGTACGATGTGCAGCAGGATCTGGCGTACGGCGACGCTGCCGCCGAACAGGGCGGCAAGCAGCATCAGGGCATAATGTTGCGGGCGCGGCCCATAAAGCAGGTTCAGGCCCAACCCGACGCCCACCGCGACAAAGCCGACCCTTTGCAACAGGCATAACGGGCAGGGGAGTTCGTAGAGCGCGATCTGGTAACCGAATGCCAGCGCCAGCACGATACTGACCGCCAATGCGCCAAGCGCGTTTAGGGTCCGGGACAGTTCTTGTGTCATCATCATTGGTCCCTATAGCTGAATGGTGAGTTGGCTGGTTGCATGGTACTTCAGCCAATAGACGCTCAACGCCAGCGTGATCAGGAACAGCGTTGTTCCTGCTTTGGTGCGACCGTAATAGTTCAGGCCCATTGTGGCCGTAAATAACGTAAACAAAAGCGCGATCATGGCCCGGTTCTCCCCTTCCGAGTGCCAGTTTTCGGTTCCGTGGATACTGGCAGGCCAATCGGACTCTGACAAGGTGTATGAGCGTAACTATCGGAAAAGGCGAGTGAACCTTCCCAGGCAAGACGCAAACCGGGGTAGCTGGACACCTTAAACAAAACGCCCCGCCGGGTCGGGCGGGGCGTCCATTTTTTGGGTCATGTGGATCAGGCGGTTTCGTCAGCGGGCTTGGGCCCGCCTTTGCCGCCTTTGATCCATTCACGCAGCCCTTGCATCACTGCGTAAAGCACCGGCACAAGGATCACGCCGAACAGGGTTGCGGCCAGCATACCGCCGAAAACGGCCACGCCGATGGCCTTTTGGCTGGCCGCGCCGGCACCACTTGCTGCCAGCAGCGGCACAACGCCCAGCAGGAAGGACAGCGCAGTCATCATCACGGCGCGGAAACGCTGATGCGCAGCTTCGGCAGCAGCGTCCTTGATCGACAGCCCTTTGGCGCGCTGCTCCATCGCGAATTCAACGATCAGAATGCCGTTCTTCGATGCGAGGCCAACCAGCATGATCATTCCGATCTGCGTATAGAGGTTGATGTCACTGCCGACGATCGCGACCGCGGCCACCGCACCAAACAGCGCGACAATGACCGACAGAAGGATCGACACCGGCATGGTCCAACTTTCGTATTGCCCAACAAGGAACAGATACCCGAACAGGATCGCCAGCCCCAGAATGACGATGACCAGACCGCCGGACGCCAGCTGTTGCTGCGCGGTGCCGGTCCACTCAAAGGCGTATCCCGGGGGCAGGGCGGTTTGCGATTCTTCTGTCATCACATTGATCGCATCACCCGTGGACAGCCCCGGCGCAGGCACGGCTGTCACCGTCGCCGACCGGAAGAGATTGTGCCGTTTCAGCAGAACCGGGCCCAGCACGTTCTCGACATCGATCAGCGTGCCCAGCGGTACCATCTCGCCCTTGGTCGACCGGACATAGAGGTTCGAGATGTCCTCGACATTGTCCCGATACGAACCTTCGGCCTGGATCATCACGCGATAAACGCGCCCGAACAGGTTGAAGTCGTTCACGTAGTACGAACCCAATTGCGCCTGCATGGTCTGGAAAATCTCGGCCACCGAAACTTGCAGTGTCTTGGCCTTTTCCCGATCCAGATCGACGAATAGCTGAGGTACATTGGCCCGGAACGTCGTATAGGCCTGCCCGATTTCAGGCCGCTGGTTCGCCGAATAGACAAACGAGCCCACTGCCGACGCCAGATCCTGAGGGGTACCGCCTCCGGTTTGCTGAACCTCCATCTCGACGCCTGCAGACATGCCGAGGCCCTGGATGGGCGGCGGATTGAAAGCCACGATCGAGGCGGCGGATTCGCCGTTGGCGATGGCCAGAACCTTGCCCAGAATGGCGTTGGCACTCAGGTCATCCTCTTGCCGTTCGTCCCAGTTGTCGAGGTTGACAAAGATCGCTGCACCGTTGGTGGTGGTCCCGTTCAGCAGCGAAAAACCGTTGATCAAAACGGTACTGGCAACGCCCGGGATTTGCTGGATTTGCTCATCGACACGGGCAGAAACCGTTTCGGTTCGTTCCAGTGTCGCGGCGTCAGGCAGTTGGATGTCGACGAAGAGGTACCCGTTGTCTTCCAGTGGCAGGAAGCCGCTGGATGTGTTCGACATGATGGTCACGCTGCCAAAGGCGAAGCCCCCGATAATAGCCAGCGAGACCACGGGAATGATCAGCAGTTTCCGCACAATGGCGACGTAGCCGCTGCGCACCGATCCGATGAAGCCTTCAAACACAGCCAACAGACCTTTGGGGGGTCCCGACCGCGCCTGCAGCATCAGCCCGCACAAGGCGGGTGACAGCGTCAGCGCGTTGATCGACGAGATCACAACGGCTGTCGAGATCGTAACCGCGAACTGCGAATAGAGTCGTCCCGAGATGCCGGGCATGAACGTCACCGGCACGAACACGGCCAACAGAACGAGCGTGGTTGCAATGACAGGTCCGGTGATTTGCCCCATCGCCTTGCGCGTGGCTTCGGCCGGGGGCAGCCCTTCATCCGCGATGATCCGCTCGACGTTCTCAACCACAACGATGGCGTCATCCACCACGATACCGATGGCCAGTACCAAAGCGAACAACGAGATTGTGTTGAGGGACATGCCAAAGGCCAGAAGGAAAGCGAAAGTCCCGATCAGTGAAACCGGGATCGCAACGGCCGGGATGATCGTGGCGCGCCAACTGCCAAGGAAGACAAAGACAACCGAGATCACCAGAATGAAGGTCAGAATCAGCGTTGAAACCACATCGTTCAGCGATTGCTCGACAAAGTCAGTCGTGTTGAACGGGACCTGATATTCGACGTCCGTAGGGAAGGAGCGAGACAGCCGTTCAAGCTCGGCCTGGACACGTTCGGATACTGCCAGCGCATTGGCACCAGGTGCCTGATAGATACCAAGCACGGTTGCCGGGACACTCTCGAAGAAACCTGATGCCGCATAGTATTCGGCGCCAAGCTCCACCCTCGCGATGTCCCGGACCCGTACGATCGAACCCGCGTCGCCGGTGCGGATGACAATCTCACCAAATTCGGCAGCCGATGTCAGACGTCCCTTTGTCTTGATCGTGTATTGAAACGTCTGGCCTTCGGGCACCGGGGGCGCACCGATAGAACCTGCTGACACTTCGATATTCTGCTCCCGAATGGCATTGATGACATCGCCCGGCGTGATTGAAAGGGCGGCCATCTTGTCCGGATCCATCCAGACCCGCATGGCATATTCGAGATTGGTCAGAACGTCCGCCTTGCCGACACCTTGAACCCGCGCCAGCGCGTCTTTGAGGTTGATCGAGGCATAGTTGGACAGAAATACGCTGTCATATGTCTTGTTTGGCGAGGTCAGCGTGACCAGCAACAGCATGTTGGTCGAGGCTTTTTGCGTCACAACTCCGGAAGATGTCACTTCGGTTGGCAGCGAAGACATGGCCTGCGCCACACGGTTCTGCACGTTCACCGACGCGATATCCGGGTCTGTGCCAACTTCGAACGTAATATTCAATGAATACGAGCCGTTATCGGCGGACGTTGACGTCATGTAGATCATGTCGTCCACGCCGTTCACCTGCGCCTCAATCGGCGCGGCGACGGTGTTTTCAACCGTCTCGGCATTGGCACCGGTATAGGTGGTGGTCACGCTGACCACTGGCGGAGTGATGTCCGGGAACTGTGCGACCGGCAGCACCAGATATCCGATGCCGCCCATGATCGTGAGAACAAGCGAAATAACAAGCGCCAGCTTGGGCCGGCTGATGAACAGGGCTGAGAACATCAGTTATTCTCCCGGCTGTTCTGAGGCGACAACCGCATCGACAGCGACACCCGGTCGAACCCTTTGCAGACCTTCTACAATCACGCTTTCGCCCTCGCGCAACCCGTCCAGCACGATGACGGCCGAATCCACGTTGTCTCCGGTGGTGATATAGCGCTGTTCGACCATTTGTTTGTCGTTGACGACCAGCACAAATTCACCCCGCTGATCCCGTTGCAGGGCAGCCTGCGGGATCAACACTTGAAGCGTGGGTTCCAGCGCCTCGATCTGGACGTTCAGAAAGGCGCCGTCGATGATCAGGCGGTCGGCGTTGTCGAACTCGGCCCGCACCGTGATCGCGCCGGTCAGGGGGTCGATACGGTTGTCGACAAACACGATCTCACCGGTTTCATCCAGATCCGTGCCATTGGGCAGGGTCACGTGGACATTCGGGCTTTTGTTGCTTTCCGCCAGCGAGGCGGCGTTTTCACCATATTGCTCCAGAACCGAGGTGAACTGCTTTTCGTTCAACGAAAAGTTCACATAGATCGGCGCTTCGCTGACCAGATTGACCAACGGCGGGTTGTTTGGGCCAACCACGTCGCCAACACTGGTTTCCACGCGCCCGATACGACCGTCGAACGGGGCGTGGATTTCGGTATAGCTCAGGTCAAGCTCGGCCTGCTGGATCGCTGCGTGGGCGGCTTTGACCTCAGCCTCGGCCACCAGTTCGTTTGCACGGGCAATGTCACGTTCGGATTCCGGTGTTGCATCGCGCTTATATAGCTCTTCCTTACGGGCCAGATCGACCTTGGCCAGTTCCAGATTGGCCTCGGCCCGATCCAAATCCGCTTTGCGCGCTTCAAGCGTGGCTTGGTAGAGGTCGGGTTCGATGGTGAACAACAGGTCATCCTTTGTCACCAGCGCCCCGTCATCGACATTCTGTGTTTCCAGGAACCCGTTGACCCGCGCCACGATATCGACCTTGTTTATTGCTTCGGCGCGGCCGATAAACACCGCCTCGTCGGTGATTTCTTCACTATAGGCCGCAGCGATTGAAACCTTGGGCGGAGGGGCGTCGCTTTGATCCTGCGCCAATGCCGATTGTGCAGTGCCAAGGCATATCGCAAGGGCAATCACCCCGCTTGGCCTGCAATGGCTGAGTGTCGAGTTCAGGAAAGCAAAAGACATAAGGAACGCCCCGTTCAAACTATGAATCACGCGACCGGCTGGCGAGGCCATCCGGACGAGTCGTTTTATTTTGAGATCAGGATGGCGGTTTTGCCCTGAATTCTCAAGCGCGATGAATGCAAAGATTGGGATATGGCCATGGAAATTTCTTTTTCCGCTGGCGGGCTTATGGAGACATCTTGCGTTATTCGCCCAAATTCACTGATGCGCCCGAATGCAAGAAAAAACCAAGGGTTTGCCAGGCCCTCGGTTTCTGTCAGCTAGAATTGTGGAATATCAGGTGCGCGTACCGGCAAAGCGGGTTTGCCAATCCTCGCGCTGTTCATCCGTGATTTTGGCGAACAGCACATCTGGTACCGTAAAGGCGTGGCCAGCTGGCAGGGCGCGCAGCGCGGCATCCACATCTTCGGGCCAACCGGTGTCCAGCGTGTTCATCGCGCTCAGCATCCGGGCCGAGGTGTCGGGGATGAACGGCGCGCTGAGGACAGCGTAGAGACGGACCAGGTTCAGGCCCAGACGAACCTGTGCGGCGGCTTGGTCAGGGTCTTCCTTGAAGGTCGACCAGGGTGCCGCGGCTTGCAGATACTCATTGCCCGCTACCCAAATCGCGCGCAACTCCTGCGCCGATTTGCGAACCTCCATCGCCTCCATATGCCCTTCATAGGCGCGGACGCGTCTGGTGAGTTCGTCGATCAATGCGTTCTCGCGCTCGCCATAACTGCCGCCCTCGGGCACTGCCTCACCGAATTTCGAACGGCAGAACTTGGTGATCCGGCTGACGAAATTGCCTAGCACATCTGCCAGGTCCTTGTTCACGGATTGCTGGAAGTTCTCCCAGGTGAACTCGCTGTCGCTGCTTTCCGGCGCATGGCTCAGCAGCCACCAGCGCCAGTAGTCGGCGGGCAGGATTTCAAGCGCCTGATCCATGAACACGCCGCGCCCCTGGCTGGTCGAGAACTGGCCGCCATCATAGTTCAGGTAGTTGAAGGATTTCAGGTGGTCGACCATCTTCCAAGGCTCGCCCGACCCCAGAATGGTCGCCGGGAAGCTGAGCGTATGGAAGGGCACGTTGTCCTTACCCATGAACTGCATATAGCGCACGTCTTCGGCGCCCTTGTCGGTCCGCCACCAGCGCTGCCAATCGGCGTCGGTCTTGCCGTTGGCATCCGCCCATTCCTTGGCGCAGGCGATATATTCAATGGGCGCGTCGAACCAGACATAAAAGACCTTGCCTTCCATCCCCGGCCAGTCCTGATCGCCTTTCTTGACCGGCACACCCCAGTCCAGATCGCGGGTGATGCCCCGATCTTGCAAACCATCACCATCATGCAGCCACTTCTTGGCAATCGAGGTGGTCAGGATCGGCCAGTCGGTCTTGCTGTCGATCCAAGCGTCCAGTTGATCCTTCATTGCCGACTGACGCAGATACAGGTGCTTGGTCTCGCGCACCTCAAGATCGGTCGAGCCGCTGATCGCGCTGCGCGGCTCGATCAGGTCGGTCGGGTCCAACTGCTTGGTGCAGTTTTCACATTGATCACCACGGGCGCGGTCATAGCCGCAATTGGGGCAGGTGCCCTCGATATACCTGTCGGGCAGGAACCGGCCATCGGCGTTGGAATAGATCTGTTTTTCGGCGACTTCGCGGATCAAACCGGCGTCGTCCAGTTTGCCCGCAAAATGCTGGGTCAGTACCTTGTTCTGATCGCTGGACGAGCGGCCAAAGTGATCGAAGCTAAGCCCAAACCGCTTGGCGATATCGGCCTGCACGTCGTACATCTCGGCACAATACTCAGCCACGGGCTTGCCTGCCTTCGCTGCCGCCAATTCAGCGGGCGTGCCGTGTTCGTCCGTGGCGCACAGGAACATGACCTCGTTCCCCCGGCCGCGCTGGTACCGCGCGTACAGATCGGCAGGCAATTGCGAGCCGATCAGATTGCCGAGGTGTTTGATCCCGTTAATATAAGGGATCGCCGAGGTGATGAGAATCCGAGCCATGTTCCGTTTCCACGTATCTGTCTGCGCGCTCGTCTACCCTATGTATTCAGATTGCAAAAGCCCGGCTTTCAAATCGGCGACACTTTCGACAACGTTGCGTGGGAAAAAACCGGCGCAAGGACATTGCAGATTGCAATCCTGCGAAAGGTGACACTACCCATAGGTTGAAATTTGGAATCACAACCTCTTGAAATGTTTGTTATGGCTTCCCATCTGTATTGCATACAAAAGTATACAAAAACGGGGACAATCCGCTGATGTTCAGCTCTCTGCTCGAGGGTGCCTTTGTGCCCTTTACCATTTCGCTTGCGCTGTTGTTCGGCCTTCTGGGGCTAGAGCTGATTGCGCTTTTGCTGGGCGGAAGCCTGATGGCGGGAGAGGGCGAAGTTGATCTGGACATGGTCGACGCCCCGGATTTGGATGTTGCAGATTTCGACCTGGATATCGACGCAGATGTCGATCTGGGCGATTTCGAACTGGCCGAGGTCGAAGTGGACGCACCGGGTTCGGCACCTGCCGGGCCTTTGGCATGGCTGGGTCTGGGCAAGGTGCCGTTCATGATCTGGCTGGTGGTTCTGCTGGCAGGCTTCGGCCTGTCCGGTATCGGCCTGCAACTTGCGCTGCGCGATCTGCTGGGTTTTGACCTGCCCAGCTGGATCGCCGCAATCCCTGCCGGAGCCTTTGGCCTGTGGTTCGCGCGCGGCTTTGGCAGCGTCTTTGCTCGCGTGCTGCCGAAAACTGAGACGGAGGCCATGTCCGAACGGATGCTGGCCCGGCGTCGGGGCGTCATCACGCAAGGAACAGCCTCACGCGGCCGACCGGCCGAAGTGCGGGTGATGGATCGGTTCGGCAACACGCACTACCTGCGCGCCGAACCCTTGCAGGACAAGGACGCGCTGGAACAAGGCACCGAGGTGCTTGTGCTGCGCGACCGACGGCGGGACCGGTTCGTTCTGGTTGGCATGTCGGACTAACAAAATTTCAAACCCCATCAAGGAGGATTTTGCATGGAACTCACTTTCCTGATCACTATTGTTGCGACCCTTTTGGCCGTCGTTGTGTTTATTGGCCTTGTGCTGGGCCGCCTCTATCGCCGCGCGACCCGAGAGGTCAGCCTGGTAAAAACCGGGGCAGGCGGCAAAAAGGTCATCATGGATGGTGGCGTCATCATTGTGCCCCTGCTGCACGAGGTCAGCCCGGTCAACATGAAGACCCTGCGCCTTGAGGTGCAGCGTAGTGGTGAGGCGGCCTTGATCACCAAGGACCGGATGCGTGTTGATGTTGGCGTCGAATTCTATGTCTCGGTCATGGCTACCGAAGAAGGCATATCGCGTGCGGCTCAAACACTTGGCGGTCGTACTTTTGACGTCGAGCAACTGCGCGAGATGATCGAAGGTAAGCTGATCGACGGTCTGCGCGCCGTGGCCGCTCAGATGACCATGGACGGGCTGCATGAAAACCGCGCCGACTTTGTGCAAGAGGTGCAGAATGCGGTGTCCGAGGACCTGCTGAAAAACGGACTGTCGCTGGAATCGGTCTCGCTGACTGCGCTGGATCAGACGCCGTTCGAGGCGCTCGATGAGAACAACGCATTTAACGCCGTAGGTATGCGCAAGCTGGCCGAGGTGATTGCAACCTCGAAGAAAGAGCGCGCGCAGATCGATGCTGAGGCCGAAGTCGAAGTGCGTCGTGCGGCGATGGAAGCGCAGCGTCAGAAGCTGTTGATCGAAAAGGACGAAGAACAGGCGCGTATCGAGCAGACGCAGCAGGTCGAAACCCTGCGTGTGGCGCAAGAAGCCGAGATTGCTGCGCGGACCGAAGACTCGGTGCGTGAAACCGAACGCGCCCGGATTGCCCGTGAAGAAGCCATCCGTGCCGCAGAGATTGAGCGCGAGCGCAAGATCCGCGACGCCGAGATCGCCAAAGAGCGCGAGATCGAAGTGGCCGAACAGGAGCGCCAGATCATCATCGCGCAGAAATCCGAAGAGGAAAGTCGTGCCCGTGCCTCCGCCGATCTGGCCCGGGCCGAGGCGACCAAGGCGACAGAAGCGGTGGCAACTGCGCGTGAAGTGGCCGAAGCCGAGCGCCAGAAGCAGATCGTACTGATCGAGGCCACCCGTGAGGCCGAACGTCAGGCAACCGCCATCCGTCTGGCCGCACAAGCCGAGAAAGAGGCCGCCGCCGACCGCGCCGAAGCGCGCCGTGAGGAAGCGCAGGCCGAAGCGGACGCGCTGAACATCCGGGCCGAGGCCAAGAAGAACGACATGCTGGCCGAAGCGGAAGGTAAGCGCGCGATTGTCGAGGCCGACAACGCTCTGTCGGCTGAGCAGATCCGCATGAAGGTCGATATGGCGCGGATCGAAACCATGCCGTCGATCATCTCGGAAATGGTGAAACCGGCCGAAAAGATCGACTCGATCAAGATCCATCAGGTTGGCGGTATCGGCGCCGGCTCTGCTGGTGGCGCGGCCAACAGCGACAAGCCTGTGGTCAACCAGGCGCTGGATTCGATCATGGGCATGGCGGTGCAGATGCCCGCGCTCAAGAAGTTGGGCGAGGAACTGGGCCTGTCGATGGAAAACGGAGTCGGCGGTGTCGTGAACGGCGCGCTAGAGCAGACGCAAGCGCCGGTAGATACGGTCGAAGTTCTCGAGGAAGAGCCAGCGCCGAAGCAATAAAGGCGCAGCATTGACGAAAGGGCCGGGGTTTACCCGGCCCTTTTCTATTCTTCGCGCGATTTCTTGAGCAGCCGTCCAATGGTAAATGACGTGCGCGGGGCATAGACATAGTTGGTCCGCGCCTCGGGTGTCGGGCGCGACCGCATCCGGGCAAGACCAAATGCGATCAGGCCCAGATGCCCGACCGCGACAAATCCGAACAATGCCCCCGGCCCGAACTGCTGGATCAGGGTGGACGAGACATAGGGTGAGGCGATCGCCCCAAGTGCATACCAGAACATCAGAGCTGCCGCCAGCTCGACCCGTTGCTCGGTCGTGGCAAAGTCGTTCGCGTGCGCGGATGAGACCGAGAATATCGGGAAGGTGGTGAACCCGAACACACCGGCGGCCAGCATGACACCTAAGGTCCCGGTGCCGCTGGCGGCTATGGTGATCGCGCAACTGCCCATCGCCGCAACCGATAGCCAGATCAGCACCCAGCGCCGATCATATTTGTCCGCCAGCCATCCCATTGGATATTGCGCCAGCGCGCCGCCCAGAACGAACGACGCCAGGAAGAAGGCGATTTGGTCGACGCCCAGACCAACCTCTTGCCCATAAACCGGTCCAACCATTCGGAACGAGGCTGAACTGAGCGCCGCAACAATCACACCAGCCACCGCCAGTGGCGAGCTGCGCCAGGCCAGTTTTGGTCGCAGACGCGGAGCATCCGGCGTTTGGGGCTGGCTGGCTCGGGTCATCGTAAGGGGCAAAAGGGCAGCACAGCACAGGATCGCCAGCAAGTTGTAAGAGACATAGGATGCGGGCGGCAGGACCGCGATTATCAGCTGCGCCCCAAGGGACGCCCCCATATCGACGATGCGATAGGTTCCCATTGCGCGCCCGCGGGTCTCGTTCGTGACCTTGGCGTTCAGCCAGGCTTCGATCACCGTATAGCTGCCCGCGACGCAGGTGCCGGATGCAATCCTGAGTGCGGCCCAGACATACGGATTGTCGGTCAGGGTATGACCGATCAGTCCCATCGCCCCCAAGGCCGTGCAGACGGCAAACGCGCGCGAGTGCCCCACGTTGCCCATAAGCCGGGGGGCCCACCAGCAGCCAATAAAGAACCCAAGAAAATGCGCCGATCCCAGCAAACCGATCTGTTCGGTTGAGAAATCTAGCGTCAGCCCCGAAATTGCGTCCAGCGGACCAACACCGCCCGTCGAAAGCTGTAGCAGAATGACCGAGAGGAACAGGGCGGTAAATGAAATGATCGTGCGCATAACATGGCCAGCATTACCGCAATGCCAGGTATTGCGCGTGACAATTCGACGTGGTCGCGTCGTTTTTTGCCCTTTTGCCGATCAGGCCCGGCGAACAAGCTGAGCGCGGATGTCCAGCGATACCAGATCTGCGACCAGTTCGGGGTATCCGGATGCGCCAAATGTGTGGCGGTCCAGGGCACCGGCCAAACGGATGGACAGGGCACTCAGGTCGTCCGCGTCGCTGCCCGGCCTACGATAAAGCGCGGCCTTCAAGCTCATCGGGCGTGTGACACCGCGCATCGTCAGGTCGCCGGTGATTAGGGCCCCGTCCGAGATGCGACCGTCCGATCCCAGCCGTATGCGGGTCGATGTGAAGGTGATCGTGGGATGGGTCTGCGCGTTCAGAACACCCTCGCTCAGCATCGGGGCGCGAGCAAAGGGCAGTTTGGTGCGGGCGGCGGCGACATTCAGAACGACGGAAACCTGGCTGTTTTGCAGATGCCTTGTGTCGATCCGAATATCAGTGGACTGGATCGGCATCGTACCGGACTGTGAAACACCGGACAGATCGAAAGTGAACCCGACAGACGTGCCGTTCGGGGTCAGCGCATATGGGACCAGAGCAGCATTTGCGCCGCGGGCCATCGGGGCCGCCGCCAAGCCTGCTAGAAACGAACGCCGAGTCAGAAACCTCATACCGGAACCTCCTGCTTGCGGGGTCGTGAACGTCCAAGAAGGAACAGCAGAATGGCGATATTGAGGCCATTCCATAAAATCCCGTTGATAAAGGCCAATTGATAATTTCCGGTTAAGTCGTAAATCCAGCCCGACATCCACCCGCCCAGAGCCATGCCAAGGATGGTCAACATCAGTACAAATCCGACGCGGGCTCCGGCCTCTTCCGGGGGCATGTATTCTCGGACTACCAGCGCGTAACTGGGTACGATTCCACCCTGCGCCAGCCCGAACATCAGGCTGATGACGTAGAGCGAGGCCATGCCGTCATACGGCAGGAACAGGAAGAGCGCGATGCATTGCAGAACAGATCCGATAAGCAACGTGACGATGCCGCCCAACCTGTCTGCCACCATTCCGGATATGAGGCGGCTGACGACACCGCCCAAAAGCATGAGTGACAGCATCTCGGCCCCGACGGCCGGGCCATAGCCCAGCCCGACGCAATAGGACACGATATGGACCTGAGGCATCGACATCGCGACGCAGCATCCAATCCCGGCGAGGCCCAGAATGTACTGCAATGCACGAGGGGACAGCCCGACACTGTGCGCATTGGCCTGCGCGCTGCTGGCGGCGGTGTGATGCGCCTCGGCCGGGACTTGTCGGAGCAATAGGAACGAAAGAGGAATGACAACGATCAGCGTTAAGGCGGCCAGTGTCAGATACACCTGCTGCCATCCGTCCCGTGTCAGAATTCCGGACAGCAATGTAGGCCAGATTGCGCCGGACAGATAGTTTCCGCTGGCGACCAGTGCCACGGCAATCCCGCGCCGCCGCATGAACCAATGCGAAATATCGGCGATCAGGGGGGCGAATCCGACTGAGGTACCCAACCCCAGCAGCAAATGTGCCGCGGATAGCAAGGCCATGTTCGGTGCCAGCGTCGCAAGAACGTAGCTGACGGCACTCAGAACGGCGGCTCCGATCAGCGCCTTGGTGACACCCATCCTGTCAACCAGTTGGCCCAGCCACATGTTCCCCAGCGCAAAGCCGATCATGGCCAGCGTGTAGGGCATTGATGCCTCGGCCCGCCCGGCGCTGAATTGCATCTCGATCGCGGGCATTACCACGATAACGGCCCACATGCCGGCATTTGCCACTGTGGCGATCAACAGCGTGATCACCAGGCGCAGCCAGGAATAGCGGCTATCGTGAATTGCATGGGTCATGGCCGAAACGCTAGGGCGCACCCTTTGTTTTGGCCAGTCACAACTTGCTCAGGCCCGCCGGGCTCACACGGGTGTGTCTTCTGTGGCGATCCGTTCCAGGTTCAGCCCGGCACGCAGTCTGGTCTGGGTGGCATGCCAACTGACCGAGGGCAGGGCACGGGCGCGGCGGCGGGTCAGGACCCAGCGTCGCGCCTCGCCCTGATGGGCGGCAGCCATGTGCCAGCGCGTCTCGACCCCCTGTGCGCCGCCGTCTCCGGGTGTCAGCAGTACCCCCAGCGGGGCCCGGCCCATCGCGCCACCCTGTTCGGCGGCCAGATGCATCCGGCGCACCGGCGTCAGCCCCGGCGCGCCGGGCAGGTCGCCGATCACCAGCGGGACCGACCCGCTGCGCAGCGCCTCCTCCATGCACCACAGCAGATCCTCGGCACGGTTGGGGTGGGCGAAGAGGAAACGGGCCGGGTCGGCAAAATCCATCATCCCGTTGGGGTTCATCTGATCCAGCGACCACGCGGGCGAAATCCACAAGA
The DNA here is from genome assembly GCF_056540665.1 of Ruegeria sp. AM4. Taxonomy (NCBI): domain Bacteria; kingdom Pseudomonadati; phylum Pseudomonadota; class Alphaproteobacteria; order Rhodobacterales; family Roseobacteraceae; genus Ruegeria; species Ruegeria sp. AM4. The sequence goes on from NZ_JBQFXD010000001.1 coordinate 349,626, forward strand.
CTGGCCCCTGCGCCTGAGCAGCCAGCCACATGGCGAAACTGCGCCGGGCGGGGCCGCAAGCTTCGTGTACGCGGGCCAGTTGCAGGCTGATCTGAGGGTGCAGGGCCAGTCCCGGCGCCTCGCGCGCGGGTTTGCGGCCAAGTAGGTGTGCAGACATGCTGTCAGCCTAGCATGTTCTCATTTTGTTCTCAATTGTGAAATGTGCCCGCACAGCCTTTAACGCGACAGGATCAGGCGACCATCCGCAAACTGAACATTTGAAAACCGATGCAGGTAATCCATCCCCAGCAGCGACTGGTGCAATTCCCCCTCATTGACCCAGGCCGAGACATTAGAGTCTGAAATCGGCCCCAAGGTGAGGGTCTCAAGCCGCACCGGCGCGGTCCGAACCACTCCGTTCGCGGTCGATGCGCGGCCGAAATAGTTCAATTGATCGGGGTCGATGCCTATGCGCTCGGCGTCTTGCGTGCTGAGTACGATCTGGCTGGCACCAGTGTCGACCAGAAAGGTGATCGGCTCTCCGTTCACCGATACCGGCAGGTAATAGTGCCCATCTTGCGCGCGCGGCACCTCGATCGTTTCGCCGCTGACGGTCATCTGCGGGGCCGGGCCAACAGTGCTGCGGATATCCTCCCACAAGCCGACGACGGCAATCACGCCGATAAAGATGAACACCCAGGCCATCGCCTGTTGCAGCGTCTTGTTCAGTGTCTGGCGGTTTTGCGAGAGGAACCAGGCCACGACAGCCGCGCCAAGCAGGCTGAGATACGCCAAACGTGCAATATTGTCGCCATCCATTCCGATATCCTAACCCGTTTATCTAAAAGATATATGGGGATTTACGAGGCAAAACCAAAGGCCTTGAGCCCGTCCAGAATGAACTGAACCGACAAGGCCGCAAGCAGCATCCCCAGCAGGCGGGTCAGCACGTTCAGCCCGGTCTTGCCCAGGATGCGCGCGATCAGGCCGCCCAACAGGAAAAACACAAACACCACCGCCATTACGGCCAGCATCACAGCACAGGCCGCAGCAATACCCTGAATGCCGGGATTCTGACCAGCCAGCAGGATGATTGTGGCAATTGATCCCGGCCCGGCGATCAGTGGGATCGCCAATGGAAAGACCGAAGGGTCGGGGCGTTCTTCCTCCTCGGCGCGGTTTTCGCGGCGCTTGGTGCGGCGTTCAAACAGCATGTCGAGAGCGGTCAGGAACAAAAGCGCGCCACCGGCGACACGGAAGGCTGGCATTGAGATTCCGACGAATCCTAGCACCGCCTCACCAAAAGCGGCGAAAGCAATCAGGATGAATACCGCCGTCACGCAGCTGCGGATCGCGATTTTGCGACGGGTCGCGGCATCCAGATCCTGCGTTAGCGCAACAAAGATCGGTGTCGTTCCGAACGGGTCGATCACCACGAACATCGTAGTGAAGGCCGTTATGAAAAAGGCCATGTCGATCATGCTGCGTTCTCGGCGTTTTCAAGTCGTTCGGCTGCGGCGACCCACAGGGCTTCGGCCTTGTTCATGGCCTCGACCACTTCGGCGAATTTGCGGTTCCAGGTCTCGAGATCGTTGATCCGGTCATCTTCGTACAGCGCCGGGTCCGCCAACTTGGCCGAGAGTTTTTCGTGCATATCCGTCAGCTTTTCGATCCGGTCCTCGCATTTGCGCAGATCGGCGCGAAGCGCCAGCATCGCATCGCGCGACGGGCGCTTGGGTTTTGTGGTCTGAGGTTTTTGCCTGACCGGCTTGTCCCGTGCCAGCAGCATAGAACGATAGGCTTCGAGGTCCCCATCGTATTGTTTCACGGTCCCTTCCGAGACCAGCCACAGACGATCCGCCACCAACGACAGCAGGTGCATGTCATGGCTGACCAGAACGACCGCTCCGGAATAGGCGGTCAGGGCCTCGCCCAGCGCCTCGCGGCTTTCGATGTCCAGATGGTTGGTGGGTTCGTCCAGGATCAGCATATGCGGTGCGTCGATGGTGGCGATCAGCAGCGACAGGCGGGCTTTTTGGCCGCCCGACAGGCGACCAACCACGGTCTCGGCCTGATCGGCGTTCAGGCCAAACCCGGCCAGACGCGACCGCCATTTGCCCGGAGCCTCATCCGGGCGCAGGCGGCGCAGGTGGTCCAAGGGTGTTTCGTCCACATACAGCTCATCGACCTGATGCTGCGCGAAATAGCCGATGCGCAGCTTGTTGCTGCGTGTCATTTTGCCCGCCATCAGCGGCAGACGGTCCGACAGCAACTTGGATAGCGTCGATTTGCCCTGACCGTTCTTGCCCAGCAGCGCGATCCGGTCGTCCTGATCGATACGCAGGTTCAGGCGGCGCAGCACCTCGGTTTCGCCATAGCCCGTCACGCCGCCTTCGATCTGGATGATCGGCGGCGACAGTTCCTCGGGTTCGGGGAAGGAGAAGGCACGAAGAGCAGCCTCTTGCGGGGTTGAGACCAGTTGAATGCGCTCGATCATCTTCAGCCGCGACTGGGCCTGCACCGCCTTCGAAGCTTTATAGCGGAAGCGATCCACAAAGCTCTGCAAATGCGCGATGCGGGCCTTGGCCCTGGCATTTTCCGATTCCGCCTGCGCCAGACGTTCGGCGCGGCGTTCAGCGAATTTGTCATAAGGAACCGCGTAGTAGGTCAGCTTGCGGTCTTCGAGATGCAAGATCGAGCCCACTGCGCGGTTCAGCAATCCGCGATCGTGGCTGATGATGATCACCGTATGCGGGTACCTCGCCAGATAGCTTTCCAGCCACAAAGCACCTTCGAGATCCAGATAGTTGGTCGGTTCGTCCAGTAGCAACAGGTCAGGCTGCGAAAACAGCACTGCCGCCAGCGCGACGCGCATTCGCCAGCCGCCCGAGAAATCGGAACAGGGGCGTAGCCGGTCACCGTCATCGAACCCCAGCCCCTTGAGGATCGAGGCCGCCCGCGCCTCGGCCGACCAGGCGTCGATATCGGCCAGCCGGGTCTGGATCTCGGCGATCCGCGCCGGGTCCTCGGCACTTTCAGCTTCGGCCATCAGGGCGCTGCGCTCGGTATCGGCGGCCAGAACCGTGTTGATCAGCGATACATCGGACGAGGGCACCTCTTGCGCAACTCCGTCAATCCGGGCGCGCTTGGGGATCGAGATGTTACCCGATTCCAGCGCCAGTTCCCCACGGATCAACCGGAACAGGGTGGTCTTTCCGGTGCCGTTGCGGCCGACAAGCCCAACCTTGTGACCATCGGGGATGGTCGCGCTGGCCCCGTCGAACAATGGGCGCCCTTCAACGGCATAGGTTATGTCTTCGATCCTTAGCATGTGGCCGCTCTTAGCAGAGCCGTGATGCAGCCGCCAGCGGGTTGGCATGTTCAAGTCCAACGCGATGTGTTAGAGCCCTCACGTTTGTTGATCTGAACCGGTTTTTTCATGCGCGCGGCCCAAACGCCCCCTTCCTTGATCACGCTGATCTTTGCCACCGCGCTGTCAGTGCTGTCGCTGAACATGTTCCTGCCTTCGCTCGCGCGAATGAGCGATGATTTTTCGGTGGATTACGGCCTCATGAACCTGTCTGTTGCCGGATATCTTGCGGTTTCGGCGGTCTTGCAGCTGATCATGGGGCCGCTTTCGGACCGTTTTGGGCGCAGGCCGATCCTTTTGATCTGCATGACTATTTTTGTCGTTGCATCCTTGGGCTGTGTGCTGGCCGGGTCGATCTGGGCGTTCCTTGGGTTCCGCCTTGTTCAAGCGGCTGTGGTGGCCGGGCCGGTTCTGTCCAGCGCCGCGATCCGGGATCAATACCCTCCGAACGAGGCAGCCAGCAAACTGGGCTATGTCGCGATGGCGATGGCGCTTGCGCCGATGCTGGGACCAATGCTGGGCGGCGCGTTGGACATGCTGTTCGGCTGGCGCGCCGGGTTTGTCCTGTATACGCTGCTTGGGGCAGCGGTTCTGGCCTTGCTGTGGTTCGACATGGGCGAGACAAATACGAACCGATCCTCGACCTTTTCATCCCAGTTGAGCGAGTATCCTTATCTGTTCCGCGCCCGTCGATTCTGGGGCTATGCGCTGTGTGCGGCGTTCTCGATCGGGGGGTTTTACAGCTTTATAACGGGCGCGCCGCTGGTTGCTGCCGCTTGGTTCGACCTGAGCCCCGCCATGTTGGGCCTTGGTATAGGCATCATCACCGGTGGTTTCATGGTGGGCAATTTCATCACCGGGCGGATCGCGGCCTACACCCGGCTCACAACGATGATCCTGATCGGACGGGTTGTTGCCTCGACCGGGCCCTTCGTCGGGTTGCTGCTGTTTGTCGCCGGTCTGGGTTCGGTCTGGGTGTTTTTTGGTTCGGCCATCTGCGTTGGTTTTGGCAATGGCCTGACCAACGCCAACGCCTCGGCAGGTGTCATGTCGGTGCGCCCGAAACTGGCGGGCAGCGCTGCGGGTCTGTCCGGCGCCATGATCGTGGCGCTTGGCGCGGTGCTGACGTCGGTGACCGGCGCATTCGTCAGCCCCGAAAACGGACCTTATCTGGTTCTTGGGATGATGTGTGCCAGCAGCTTCATCGGCCTGCTTGCCGTGCTCTACGTTCGCCGTGTGGACGCGCTGGACCCGCTGCCGGACACAATCTGACTGCCAAACCCCGCAGGCCCCATCATTCCACTTTTCATAAGGCACAGACCGTGCTAGGCGGCGCGCGATGGATTTCGGCGCGGGTTTCGCGCCCTATGTTAAGGAGAGGCCGATATGGCACTGGAACGCACATTCTCGATCATCAAACCCGATGCAACCCGCCGCAACCTGACTGGCAAGATCAACGCCAAGTTCGAAGAGGCCGGTCTGCGCATCGTTGCCCAAAAACGCATCCACATGACCAAGGCGCAAGCAGGCAAGTTCTATGACGTGCACGCGGAGCGCCCGTTCTATGACGAACTGTGCGAATTCATGTCGTCGGCGCCGGTTGTTGTTCAGGTTCTGGAAGGCGAAGGCGCCATTGCCAAGAACCGCGAAGTCATGGGTGCAACAAACCCTGCAGATGCGGCCCCCGGTACCATCCGCGCCGAGTTCGCTGAGTCGGTTGGCGAAAACTCGGTTCACGGTTCGGACGCACCGGAAACCGCTGCGGTCGAGATCGCCTATTTCTTCTCGGGCATCGAACTGGTCGGCTAAGTCGCTGACAGTCAAAGATCAGGGCCGCATCCGTCCCGGGTGCGGCTTTTTTGTTTTCAGACCTTTTTCAGATCCTGTGGCGCTATCCGCACACCAATCGCGTCCAGATCAGAGATCATCTGGTTTTCCGGTGCGGTGCTGACACCGGCCTTTATGGCGTCGAATCTTTTGCGCAACGCTTTCTTTTCCTCGCCCTTGCAGTCGTTCCAGGGCCGCCCCTGCAACCCCATGACCAGAACATAGTATCCGATGAAATGTGGGCGCGACCCGGCTTGAAGCAGCCGCGTATAGGCCTCGTCCGCACCCAAATCGCGCAGTTCCTGTGCCGAATGAATACCCGCGCGCGCGCAGGCTTGCTCGAATGCTGGGCCGAGATTGCGGATCGAGGAGACAGGGTCTGACATGTCCCTTGTCTTAGCGCCGCGATTGGTCAATGTCACCAAGGTGTTGACCTGAAAAGCGCCTTGTCTGCTAGCACCTGCGGGCGTGGTTGGTTTTCCTTGCCAATGCGATAGACGCACGCTTTCATGCTGTCATGAGCAAGGCTAGGTCCGCCACTTTCACAATTCCAAAGGTTCTGAGCCCGGACGCACTTGCAGAGGTGCTGGACCGGTACAACCTGTTGGTACGGCCTGAACGATCAGCGTTGCCATTCAAACTCCTCGATTGCCACGATCAGTCTTTGCAACGATCCGGGCGTGTGCTGCTGGAGGCCGAGGGTGCGTTGCGACTGTTTGATGGTCAGGGGCAGATCGTTCGACGGCGCTTCAAAGCACGCGGACGGTTCCTGAAGGATTTTCCGGAAGGTCCGATGAAACAGGCTCTGGCCGGTTTTCCCGTGCTGCGGGCGTTTGTCGTTGTCGGCGAAGGGCAATTCAGCAGCGCAGAGTATTCAATTCTGGACGAATTGCAGAAAACTGTGGTCAAGGCGCGTGTGACAACGCTGGCCTCAAACTCGGGCCAGGCCACGATTGTTCAGGTGGAGGGGTTGCGCGGTTATGACCGGGCGTTTGCAGCAATTTGCGCAGCGCTGATTGATACCAAAGGGGCCACCCCCGGGGTCGAAGCGGTTATTTCGCATTTGTACCCGGATCATTTAAGCTATCAATCCAAACCGAAGATCCCCCTTGGACAGACCGAGCCCGCCATCGAGGCTGCTGCAGATATCATCAGGACCTATCTGGGCGTTGCGCGGCAGAACGAAGCGGGTGTGATCAGTGACATCGATACCGAATATCTGCATGACTACCGGGTGTCTTTGCGCCGCATCAGATCAGTGCTGAGCCTTTTCAGCGGCGTCTATTCTGAGGACGAGACTGCGGAGCTGAAGCAGGTATTTTCTGACCTGATGACCGCAACCGGCAGGCTCCGCGATCTGGACGTCTACCTGCTGGAAAAGGATAGGTTTTACAATCTGATACCGTCGCCTCTTCATGTCGGCTTAGACGAGATGTTTGCAGCGTTCCAAAAGGATCGGACGCGAGAGTTAAACCGCCTGGCGCGATGGCTTCGCAGCGCCGAATATGGCGATACCATGCACCGCCTCACCGTCAGGTTTGAGGGCGCATACAACCTGCAGCCTGGCCCAAGCGCGGATTTTGGGGCCTATCGCTATGCCTGCGCGCTGATTTGGAAACGGTACCGCAAGGTCTGCAAACTGGCGCGCGGTATTCAGCCCGAAACCCCGGACGAGGTGGTGCATGACCTGCGTATCCACTGCAAGAAACTGCGTTATCTGATGGAGTTCTTTGGCCCTTTGTTCGATCCAAAAGATTTCAAGACGATTATCAAGCCGTTGAAAAAGCTTCAGGACAACCTTGGCAGGTTCAACGATTGTTCGGTTCAACAAAACGCATTGCAGGAACTTGTTGCCACGTCCGGCGGGCGGTCCGGGCAGGTCGATGGACAGTTCGCCATGGCAGCCGGTGGTTTGATTGCGGTGCTGGACAAAAAACAACGGGACGAGCGGGATCTGGTGATGGCCAACTTCAACCATTTCGACAGCCAAAGAACTCGGCAACTTTTCCGGACCCTGTTTCACAAGGTGGAGGATTGAAGCATGAAGACCATTGCCTGCTACAGCAACAAAGGCGGCGTTGGCAAAACCGCAACCTCGGTCAACCTTGCTTATGCCTTTGCGCAGGCGGGTCAGCGCGTTTTGCTGTGCGATCTGGATCCACAGGGGGCATCGGGCTTTTACCTGCGTGTCAAACCCTCGAAAAAACTGACTGAAGCGAGGTTCTTTGAGGACGTCAAACGCTTTACCAAATCCATCCGCGCAAGTGATTTCGAAGGGTTGGATGTTTTGCCCGCCAACCTGACTTTTCGGGACTTCGACGTATTTCTGTCACGCATGCGCAACAAGCGGTCGCGGCTGAAAAAGGCGCTGGTGTCGGTGGGGGGTGACTATGACGTGATCGTTCTGGATTGCCCACCGAACTTTTCGACGCTGTCCGAGAATATCTTCAAAGCTTCGGATCTGATCGTGGTGCCGGTGATCCCAAGCACGCTATCCGAGCGTACGTTCGAACAATTGGTTGGGTTCTTTGATGAACACAAATTGCCAAAGAATAAGATCAGGTCCTTCTTTTCCATGGTGCAACGCCGAAAAACCCTGCACCTGCAAACGATGGAGACCATGCGAAAGCAATATCGTAAACGATTCCTCAAGACCTCTGTCCCGTTTTCGGCAGATATCGAGCGTATGGGGCAGTACCGCGCCCCCGTGGTGACCTATGCCGGTCGCAGCGTGGCTGCCACGGCTTATAAGGCACTGTTCAAAGAGATCAAAAAGGGGATGGGCCGGGTCAAATGAGTATCGAGATCGAACGCAAGTTTCTGGTCGCGACCATGCCGGATCTAGGGTCGGCCAAGAAAATGCTGGTGCGTCAGGGGTATCTGACTGCGCCCGAGGACTCGACCGAATTGAGGCTGCGCCAGAAGAACGACGTCTATTACCTGACGCTCAAAGGCAGCGGCGGTATCGCCCGCGTTGAACGCGAGGCGGAAATCTCGGGCGAACAATTCGAAACCTTTTGGCCGGAAACCGACGGGCGTAGGCTGGAAAAGGAACGCTATACCGGAGCATTGCCCGATGGGCACATATTCGAGTTGGACGTGTTCTTGGGCGATCTTGCACCACTGCGTCTGGTTGAGGTCGAGTTCACATCCGAGGTCGAAGCGCGCGCCTATTCGCCGCCGGATTGGTTTGGAACAGATGTGACCGAAGATAAACGCTATAAAAACAAAATCCTGGCCATCAAAGGATTGCCGAGCTAGGGCGAGCGGTAAAGTTTCAGCACCGTCTCAAGCCCGGGTTGGCAGTTGCGCGCGATGAACGCGCCGCCATGCATATGTGAAATTGCGGCAACAAGTGCCAGACCCAATCCGGCATTTCGCTGAGTCCTCGCCGGATCCAGGGTGACAAATGGCATTTGCAGCCGCGCCAGATCCTCGTCAGGCACTCCGGGTCCGCGATCGCGCACGCTCAGCAGGGTAAACGGACCATCCTCGCGGATACCGATTGTAATTGCCGAGTCATGCGGGGCGTAGCGCATTGCGTTTTCCAGCAGATTGGACAATGCCTGCGACAGCAACGGCCGGTGGCCCTGAATCGGCTCGGCCGTGCCCACAACCTCCAACCGGATACCTTGATCGGTTGCGACGGGGTCGTAGAGTTCGACCACATCCTCGACCAATTGGCGCAGGTTCACAGGCTCGAACTGTTCGCGGCCAAGACCGGCCTCGGCGCGCGAAATTTCGGTCAACTGGGTCAACACGCGCAACACATGGTCAATCTCTCCGGTGGCGCGCGCCATGTCGATCTCGCGCTCTGCATCGGTCTTGCCGGGTTCTGACAGCGCCTCGACCCGCTGGCGCAGCCGCGACAGGGGCGAGCGCAGGTCATGAGCAATGGAATTGGAGGTTGTCCGAAGATTGCTGATCAATTCCTCGATGCGATCCAGCATGTTGTTCAGGGTGCCTGCGACCTGATCGAACTCGTCGCCCGTTCCACGTAACGGCATGCGCAGAGACAAATCGCCGGACACGATATTGTCGGCCGTATCGGCAAAATCCTTGAGGCGCGAGAACACCAGCCGCGTCAGTAACCAACCGGTCAGCAGGCTGAGCGCAAAGGCCGTCACCAGCGCAAGGCCCACGGAACGCAGAAGAATACGGTCGAACTGTTGTCGCGCCAGCGCATCGCGCCCGACCAACAAACGTTCGCCACCCGGCAGGCGGATCGAGGCGGCCGAGATCGGGACGTATTCGTCGGTCTCGGTCTTGCGCAGTTCCAATTCGACCCAGCCGCTGCCAGCGACGATATCGTCCGGCCAACGTGTCAGGTTTCCGGCCAGCTTTGTCCCTTGCCGACCGGTCAACAGATACAGCGCATCGCGATCGGCTGCGGTGGGCAGGCGACGCTCGATCGCGTTGATCAGACCGATCAACCCGCGTCGCTCATACTCATCCGCAAGGCCGGTAAGCTCGGCTGTGACGACCGAGCGGGTCTCGCTGGCAATGGTGCGGTTGGCCGTGACATAGACCATCGCCAGAATCGCGGCGGTCAGCAAGGTGCTGAGAACCATGCTGGCCAATACCAGCCGTGTACGCGAGTTTCTGAGCGATAGCAGGATGTTATGCATCCGATACCATGTATCCGGCGCCCCGGACGGTTTCAATGATCGGATCGGCCCCATCTTCGTCCAACTGACGGCGCAGTTTCGAGATGTGGACATCAACCACATTCGTGTTCGGGTCAAAGTGATAATCCCAGACCCCTTCAAGCAACATGGTTCGCGACACCACGCGGTTCTTGCGGCGCAGGAAAAATTCGAGGATCTGGAATTCGCGCGGCGTTAGCGTGATCTCGCGCTCGCCGCGTGTGACTTTGCGCGTCAGCAGATCCATTTCCAGATCGCGGCAGGTCAGGGTCGGGGTCTCTTCCGCCTCTTGCGGGCGGCGCAGCAGCGCCTCGATCCGGGCGTGCAATTCCTGGAATGAAAACGGCTTGACCAGGTAGTCATCCGCACCGGCGCGTAAACCTTTGACGCGCTCGTCGACCGCACTCATGGCGGTCAGCATCAGAACCGGAGTTTTCAGTCCAGCGGCCCGCATCGACTTGATCAGCGACAAACCATCGAGCCCGGGCAGCATCCGATCCAGAACAACCGCATCGAACCCGCCGTCGGTGGCGTGGTACAAGCCCTCGCGCCCGTCGGACGCAACTTCGACCACATAGCCTTCTTCGCCAAAGCCTTTGGCAATGAAGTCGCGCGTATCCTGGTCATCTTCAACGATCAGCAGGCGTCTGCTCATGGTCGGGGCTCCTTTTACTCGTGATATAAACATAATCAGCCTCCCAAAAAAACAGGCCGGGTGCGCTGCCGCACCCGGCCGTCCCGGCGGCGCGTGGACAATCCGTGCCTGCCGGAATAAGTGCGCCAGATTTCCCCATCATGTGGCGCACTTAGGCGTTGTGTCAGACGATCTCGACTGCGACGAAGATCTGATTGCCGCCGCGATTGATCAAAAGCAGCGCCGGATCGGTCTTTTCGCTTTCCAGCGCCGTCTTCAGGGCATCCGGTGTTGCGGTGTCTTGCCCGCCCAGCTTGACGATCACATCGCCGCGCTGAAGTCCGGCCTTTGCCGCAGGGCTTTCCGGCTGCAGATCGGTCACAACCACGCCGTCGACAGTCTCGGCCACGCCCATTTCCGCGCGTGCGGTTTCCGTCAGCGGGGCGACCGTGACACCCAGAGCAGTGCCTTCGATCTGGTCGTCAACGCTGCTGTCGGTCTGCGCCTCGGCGGATTGGTGCTGGCCGATCGTCAGTTCGATCTGCTGTTCCTTGCCGTCACGCAGTACGGTCAGAACGCTGTCGGTGCCGACCTTGGTGGTTCCAACAAGGATCGGCAGATCGCTGCTGGAGTCGACGGGTTCATTGTTGAACGTGAGGATCACGTCGCCCTGATGCAGCGTGCCGTCCGCTGGGCTGCCGTCAACAACGTCCGACACCAGCGCGCCCGAGGTCGCGTCGATACCCATTGCCGCTGCCAGTTTCGGACTGACATTCTGGATCGAAACGCCCAGCCAACCGCGGCTGACCTGACCGTCGTCGCGCAAATCGGTAGTGATATGGTCCACGATGTTCGATGTCACGGCAAAGCCCAACCCGACCGAGCCACCGCTGGGCGAATAGATCGCCGAGTTCACTCCGATCACCTCGCCATCCATGTTGAACAGCGGACCGCCCGAGTTGCCCTTGTTGATCGCCGCATCCGTCTGGATGAACTCGGCATAGGGACCTTCCGATATGTTGCGCCCCTTGGCCGAAACGATACCGGTTGTCACGGTTGAACTCAGGCCAAACGGGTTGCCAATGGCCACGACGTCTTCGCCCACCCGGATCACGTCGCTGTCGCCAAGCTGTACCGCTTGCAGGGCCTCGCCGGCGTCAATTTTCAGAACCGCGATATCGGTCAGTGGGTCGGTGCCGATGACTTCGGCCTCGAACGTGCGGTCGTCGTTCAGGCGCACGGTGATCGTGTCTGCGTTGTCGACAACATGGTGATTGGTGACGACATAGCCGTCTGCGTCCAGTACAAACCCGGACCCAAGCCCCTGACCGGGGCCGCGTTCAGGCATCTGAAAGCCTTCGGGGCCGCCAAAGCGTTCAAAAAACTCTTCAAAGGGGTGACCCTGGAAATTGAAGTCCTGTCCCTTGGCCGGAGCGGGCGCGGCCTTCTGTTCGGCGATGATCGTCACCACCGAGGGTGACACGCTTTCGACCAGATCGGCCAGCGCCTCATCGGCCATCGAGGGCAGGGCGGTGGTGGCCAGCAAGGCTGCGCCCAGCACACCTGTCCCAATCCAGTTGGATGTGCTTGGAAAAAGCAGTGAGGATTTACGGATGCTCATCATGACTCCTGTCTGTGTTAGGCGGTTCGATCCGCGCTTATGAACCGGAGATGACCTGCGAGTGTTGGAAGAACCTGAGCAAAAGATTAAGAAACCTTAATTTTGCCACTTTCCGGGTGTGATGTGCCGCAGCGCAGAGTTTCCGACGATCAGAATCACGCGCATCAGAGTCGCCCGAATCGGTGGATTGTTGCCGAAATAGAAGGCAAGAGCGCAAAAATGTTGAATTGAGTCGGATTTGTTAACAAATAAATCGGCTTGAAAAAGCACCAGAGGATGCTCAATTTAAGGTTGTTGACCCTATAAGCGCCGTTCAGCAATACCCCCGTAGAATGACTTAGATTCAAAAAGATACAGTGTTTTGCTGGCTATTCTTTGATTGCTCGGTTTAGGTCTTACGTAAGGTAATGCAACTTAAAGAAGAGCTTAATATTTTTTGATGTTGCGTTTTTGCAAGGTGGAGACCTCGAAAATTTACCTTTATGGCCAATTTTACGTTGTTTGAACGCAACTGATAGGCGACGATGATCGTGCCCAAGTGAGGGGGGCCTGAAACACTAGGGGGTGTTGAAGGCACATCTCAGTCTCCAAAGCGCGGAGCGGCATGTTAACGAGGGGGTCTTGTTTAGGTTAGGCGGCGAAAAAGTCTGGAGGTCTGTTGGACCGAATGGCTGCGCTTGTTGAGATTGGTGAAAGTGGTAGTCCTGTTTTTGGGCAGCGGCCCGGTCTGAAAAGACCGGGCCGCTTTTATTTTGGTTGTTTGGAAACGATCGTCACCCGCGCGCACGCCAGGCTGCCCAATCTTCCGGCGTGTCCAGATCCAGCAGGGCGTTCTGACCCGGCAGCGGGTGCAGATGTACCTTACCTTTGCAGGACCTGACGACTGACTGCGCCCCGGCATCGCCGGTCAGCGCCGCAAGCGCGGGAAACAGGGCTCGATCAAAGATGACCGGGTGCCCGGGTGCCCCGTCCTTTGTCGCAGCGCGCCAGATCAGATTGTTCGGGTGCGAGGTTCTTGATTCAGCCACGGACAGCAAATCCTGCGCGTCCAAGTCGGGCAAATCTGCAAGCAGGACCATCACCGCCAAGGCGTCCGACGGAATTTGCGCCAGCGCGCCACGCAGGCTGGCATTCATGCCTTCGGCGGCATCATTTATCGATACCCGGTGGACGTCCAGGCCTTCCAATGCCCGATGGCGGGGATGAGGGGCAGGAGGCAGAGCGGTATAGACCGGCCCCACCAACATCGCCCGTTCGGCGGTTCGACGCAGCAGCGGCGTATCGTCGATCGGTTGCATCAACTTGTCGACGTCGCCCATCCGGCTGGATTGGCCGGCGGCAAGCAGGATCACAGGTATCTGTCTCATGCGGTCACAATGCGGCCTGCAGCTTGATCTGTCACCCGAGAACGCCCATCCGCGTCCCAAGGTCATTCAAGCCCGGTTACAGTGGTCTGACTTTCAGCCCCGTGATCCGGTTTCCCTCGCGCGAGGTGACCTCGAACCGGAAACCGTGGAACGAGAATACCTGCCCGGTGGTCGGGATCATCTGCGCCTCGTGAATGACCAGCCCGGCAACGGTGTTGGCTTCGTCATCGGGCAGGGACCAGTCCATTGCCCGGTTGACGTCACGAATGGTCATCGCGCCCTCGATCAGGAATTGGCCGTCATCGGTGCGGGTGACCGGCACGTCCTCGTCCAGATCGAACTCGTCCGCGATCTCGCCGACGATTTCTTCCAGAATATCTTCAAGCGTGATCAGCCCCCGCAACGAGCCGTATTCGTCAACCACAAGGGCGAAGTGGCTGTGCATCCGCAAAAACTCTCGCATCTGGTCGTCCAGAGTGGTCGTTTCGGGCACGAAATACGGGTCATTCGCAACCTTTGAGATATCGAAGGATTTCAACTGTTCAACATCGCCCTGGGCGCCCGCCTGCGCATACATCGCGCGAAACAGGTCCTTGGCGTGTACGACGCCCACGATGTTTTCCTGCTCGTCCCGAAACACCGGAAGGCGCGTGTGCGGGCTTTCAAGGCACTGTTTCAGGATGGCTTCGGGTTCGTCTCCGGCATCGATCATTTCGATATTCGAGCGGTGCAACATGATCTCTTCCACCGCGCGGTCACCCAGATCCAACGCGCCCAGAATGCGGTCGCGGTCTTCTTTTTCAACCACGCCTTCCGAATGGCCGAGTTGCAAAGCTCCTGCAATCTCCTCGCGCACGGCCAGAATGTTGCTGTCAGGGTCGATCTGCACGCCAAACACGCGCAACACGCCGCGCACCAGCAGGCGTACTGCTGCAACCATAGGTGAGAATACGGTGACGACGATGCTGATGACCGGCGCCACCAAAGCAGCGGCTTTCTCGGCATTGGTGATCGCATAGGTTTTCGGCAGCACCTCGGCAAAGATCAACACCAATAGGGTCATGACAAGCGTTGCAAGCGCCACGCCGCTTTCGCCAAAAAGCCGTGTGAACAGGGCGGTCGCGAGCGATGCCGCAAGGATGTTCACCAGGTTGTTGCCCAGCAGAACCGAACCAATCAGGCGTTCGTTGTCATCTGTGATGTCCAACGCCTTTTGCGCGCCCCTTGATCCCTTGTCTGCCTGTGCCCGCAGTTTGCCCCTGGACGAGGCGGTCAGCGCGGTTTCCGATCCTGAGAAAAAGCCCGACAAGACGAGCAGAAGAAGGATGGAGCCGGAGGTGATCCAAAAAGCGCCATCAAGCAAAGAGGAGGTGGGTTCCATCGGTCCTTGGGTTATCTAGTTTCTGCATCCGTTATGGGGGTCCGGCCCCCTGCGATCAAGGGGTTAGGCTTTGTCAGCCTTGTCATCCTTGGCCAGCGGGTGGTGTTCCAGCACCAGTTCCGACAAACGTTCATCCAGAACATGGGTGTAAATCTCGGTGGTCGCCACGTCGGCATGCCCCAGCAGCGTCTGGATCGATCGTAGGTCGGCACCATTGGCCAACAGGTGGGTTGCAAAGGCATGGCGTAAGGTGTGCGGAGTGACTTTTTCAGGCGAAACACCGCCTTCGACAGCCAGTTCCTTGACCAGCAGAAAGAAGCGATGCCGCGTCAGATGCCCGCATTTTCCGCGCGAGGGGAACAGAAACCGCGACCGCTGCGCACCTTTGGAAACAGCCATATCCTCGGTCTCGTCGCGCAGGATCAACCACGCGGCCAAAGCCTCGCGCGCCGGTGGGGACAGGGGCACCATGCGTTCCTTGCCGCCTTTACCCAATACCAGCAACATACGCGGGTCGCCCCGTGCCGAGGAGACCGGCAGCGAGACCAACTCGGTCACACGCATCCCGGTGGCATAGAGCAGTTCCATCAGGCAGGTGTTGCGCACCTTGTCGGCGGTGCTGCGACCTGTTCGGCGGGCCGCTTCGAGCAGGCGGTCAACCTCGGGCACGTCCAGCGTTTTGGGCAGTCGCTTCTGACGGCCGGGTCCTTTGATCTGAATGGCGGGGTTGGCGTCGCGCCAGCCTTCTTCGAACGCAAAGCGGTATAGCTGTTTGATAGCAGACAATCGCCGCGCCCTGGTTGACCGGGACAGTCCTTGCGCGTCGCAGTCGATCAGGTAGCCTTCGATTTGGTCGCGGTCGGCCCTTGCGAACGTCATCTTGTGGCGGTCCAGCCAGCCTGAAAAATCCTGCAAGTCGCGGCCATAGGCCAGCAACGTGTTTGTGGCTGCGCCAAGTTCCGCGGCCTGCGCCTCTAGAAAAGTAGAAATCCACAAGTCCTGCGAGTTTGGGGCAGGCATGGTCAGGCTCCGTTCAGGATCATCAGATGCAACGCCGCACGCCGGGCTGTATCTTCAAGCCCAACGC
The DNA here is from genome assembly GCF_056540665.1 of Ruegeria sp. AM4. NCBI lineage: Bacteria > Pseudomonadati > Pseudomonadota > Alphaproteobacteria > Rhodobacterales > Roseobacteraceae > Ruegeria > Ruegeria sp. AM4. Next base: position 365,538 of record NZ_JBQFXD010000001.1, read on the forward strand.
GGCGGAATGCGGCAATGGCGGCTGTCAGATCCACAAGGTTTCCGCGCGCACCGTGATCGAACAGGATCATGGATTCCAAAATGGCCTCGCCCAGTTGGGCGTTGCGTAACAGGGCTTCGATGTCCGACGGTATTGGAGGCGACCAGGCGAAGCCTTGGGAAATCGCATCTGCCATAGGGGACGGAGACCGCGCGCTGCCGGGATCGCCCATGGCCAGCGCCGCAAGAAACGCGTTTTCCTGCGGCCCTTCGGGCACTGAGCGTGCTGCGTCCTCATAGAGTTCGGACAAAAGCAGGATGCGCCAACGCAGGTTTTCGGCCTCGGGATCCTTGAGTGGCAAATTAGACAGCTCTGCGGCGAACAATTCGGCAAAGGGAACTTCAAGCCCCACGCTCTGCATCTGTTGCCATACATCAGTCAGGCGCTTTGCGAGCGCATTTCGATCGCCCGACTTCAACGCCTTTTCGAACTTCTGAATGGCGGCAACACGATCCCAGACCGCGCCCGACGCCGCTGGCGCGCGTTCGGTGTAAAGCCCCAGCAATTGATTGGGTGTCAGCGCGCCAATCCGGGTCAGGCGCTCTGCGGCTTCGACCTGAGCTTTCCAGCCGGCGACGTCGCGCAAATCGGCATTGGCAAAGCCACGGGGCAGCGATGCGGTTGGCAGCCGCTCGCCAATAGCCTCGAACATGCGGAAAGTCAGCGGGTCCGGATTTTCGGGAACCGGCAGGTACGCCGCCCCTTCGAATAACTCCGGGCTCAGGAACCGGTCAAGCAGGTCCAATTCTTCGGGTGGCAGGATCTCCAACGCATGCGCAGCCTCAAGCGTCAGAGCCGCCGACGCCCAGTCACCGCGCCTTGCCTTGCAGAAAATCTGCGCTGAATAATCCCGAGACAGGTTGGGTTGCGCGATCAACGCGCTGCAACTGCGATCCTCGTCGCCGGTCAGCAGGGTCGCGTCGAACCATTGCCGGAACCTTTCTTGCGTATCTGTCGGCCCGGCGAGTTGTACCAGCGATTGCACCGGATCAGCAGCGCCCAACTGCATCAGGCGATCCAGCCGCGCCATCAGCAAAACATCCTGCGTGTCGGGGCCTGACGGCGGGCGTGCCTCGGACAACAGCAGGGTGAAAAGCAGCCGTTGCAGGGCCGGGTTTGACTTGACCGGCACCTGCCGGATCAGCTCGGCCAAACGCGCGGGATCGCTTCCTTGCCACATACTCACCGGCAGGCCGGTGACCGAAGAGGACACCAGCCCAAGCGGGGGTGATAACGCTTCAAGCGGGGTAACCTGCACATCCGGTTGCAAACCGGTCTGCGTCACAGGTGGCTCCAGCAGCACTGTTCCCGGCAAATTGTCCGGCGGGTCGGTCAGCCAATCGATGGCTGACAACGGTTCGGACGTCTGGGCCTGTGCCGCTCCGGCCAGAACAAGCGCCAGAAGGGCGGGTCTAGTCGGCATTCAGGATGACCGGCTCGCGAATTTCGCTTTGTGGCGCGGAAAAATCCGCGCCGAAGAACGGCCCGATGTAGGCATAGCCCACCAGCCCGATGAAACACAGGCAAATGAGGTAAATCAGGAACTTGAAAAGACGGCCCATGGGTCAACGCTGCCTCAATTTTTGCTTTTGGCCAAGTTATAACTGGCATTTCCCGCAAGATCACGTCATTCACGATGAAATGAGCGAAATTAAGCATAATCCCTCGGTGGCCGGATCGGCGCGGCGATTTGATCTGCACAAAACCGTTGTTTTGGTCGGCATGATGGGCGCTGGCAAGACGGCCGTGGGCCGCGCTTTGGCTGCGCGTCTGGGTGTTCCGTTTCTGGACAGCGATGCCGAGATCGAATCGGCGGCCAATATGACCATCCCCGAGATCTTTGCCCGCGATGGCGAGGCGTTTTTCCGCACCAAGGAAAGTCAGGTCATCGGGCGGCTGCTGGACGAAGAAAAGGGCATCCTGTCAACGGGTGGCGGCGCGTTTTTGTCCGACGCCAACCGTCAGATGATTTCGCAAAAGGGCGCATCGGTCTGGCTGCGTGCCGATCTTGAGGTGCTGTGGAACCGGGTGCGCCACAAGGATACCCGTCCACTTTTGCGCACCACCGACCCGCATGCGACCTTGCGCGCGCTATATGAAGCGCGCGTTCCGGTTTATGCGCAGGCTGATCTGGTGGCGGAGTCCGATGGGGAAACCGCAATCGAGGATATGGTAGACCGGGTTTTGACGGAATTGCTTACGCGCCCGGATGTTTTGGAACTGAAATAGATGCATCAAACCGTACATGTCGAACTGGGCGAACGGTCTTATGACGTTGAGATCGGGCCAGATCTGCTGGCGGAGGCGGGTACTCGGATTGCGCCGCTGCTGCCACGACCCCGCGTAGCCGTTCTGACTGACGAGACCGTCGCCGCATTGCATCTGGATGCGCTGCGCGATGGCTTGGGTGCGGCAGGCGTAGAAATGACTGCGCTAACTTTGCCCGCCGGTGAGGCCACCAAAAGCTGGCCGCATTTTGAACGTGCCGTCGAATGGCTGCTATCGGAAAAGGTTGAACGCCGCGATGTCGTCGTTGCCTTCGGCGGTGGCGTTATTGGAGATCTGGCTGGGTTTGCCGCGGCCGTGATGCGGCGCGGCGTGCGGTTCGTACAGATCCCGACCTCGCTACTGGCGCAGGTCGACAGCTCGGTCGGAGGTAAAACCGGCATCAACGCGCCACAAGGCAAAAACCTGATCGGCGCGTTCCATCAGCCATCTCTGGTGCTGGCCGATACGTCCATTCTGGAAAGTCTCACAGCGCGCGATTTTCTCGCCGGATATGGTGAGGTGGTCAAATACGGTCTGCTGGGTGATGTCGCGTTTTTTGACTGGCTTGAGGTCAACGGCCCCGCCTTGTCGTCGGGCGACATGGCCGCCCGAGTGCAGGCCGTGACCCGCTCGGTCCAGATGAAGGCCGACATCGTCGCGCGGGATGAGACCGAGCAGGGCGACCGCGCGTTGCTGAATCTGGGCCACACATTCTGTCACGCGCTCGAGGCGGCGACGGGCTATTCGAGCCGTTTGCTGCACGGCGAAGGCGTGGCGATCGGCTGCGCGCTGGCGTTTGAGCTGTCCGCACGCCTTGGTCTGTGCGCTCAGGAAGACCCCAGCCGCGTGCGTGCGCATTTGCGGGCGATGGGTATGAAAACCGATCTGTCCGACATTCCGGGGGATTTGCCCGGCGCACAGGCTTTGGTCGATCTGATGGCGCAGGACAAAAAAGTGATCGACGGTCAGCTGCGGTTCATTCTGGCGCGCGGCATCGGACAGGCATTTGTGACTTCGGACGTTTCGCGCGATGCGGTGGTTTCCGTGCTCGAGGATGCCCTGGCGACGTGCTGAGCAAGCCTTAGCGCCCCTGTATGACCATCAGCTCACCGATGTTTTCACGGGTGATGTAGCCGACCATATGCCCGGCTTTGGTGATTACCGCCACAGCCGGCGCGCCACTGTGGAGGCCATCCAGCACCTTATTCAAGCCGCTGGTCAATGTGACTGTCGGGATTTCGGAGTCCATTAGCGAAGTCGCGGGGTCCGAGCGGGGATGTTCGCTGGCCAAGGCCGCCAACAGCCTGTTGCGCGTGACGAAACCGAGAAGAATGCCATTCTGATCCAACACCGGAAACTCGTGCTGAGTCGTGTGGATGACAGCCTGTGCGGCAGTGTTCAGCGTGTCGTTGGGCGACAAGGCGTGAAATTCGGTGATCATCGCGTCCCGGGCCTGAACCTTGCGGGTCACTGCCCTCAGGGCAACGTCCTGGCTTTCGGCATTGGCGGCGATAAAGACGAATACCGCAATCAGGACAAGGATCGGGTTGCCAGAAGTCAGCCCCAGGAACCCCAGTCCGACAGCAACGATCTGCCCGCCCAAGGCCGCCAGCCGCGTGGCTTTGACGCGATCCATTTTCAGGCATAGCAGAGCGCGAAACACGCGCCCGCCATCCATCGGAAAGGCGGGGATCATGTTGAATGCGGCCAGTAGCAGGTTCACATAGGCCAGACGGCCCAGCAGGTCCGCCTTGGCCGAGTCGATCTGCGTCAGCGTATCCATCTGCGTGCCTGCACCCAAAGCCACCAGAACCAGCCAGATGACTATGTTCACCGCAGGCCCCGCCAAGGCCACATAGACCTCTTGCATCGGCTTTTGCGGCATGCGTTCAAGCCGGGCCAGCCCGCCGATCGGCAGCAATGTGATATCCGGGGTTCGAATGCCATAGCGCCGCGCCATTAGGGCGTGGCCGTACTCATGGGCCACCACACAGGCGAAAAGAGCCAGAACGAAAACCAGGTTTTCAACGGCGGCTGGCCATCCACCATCCGCATAGGCGGCGAAGCCGACCCATGCCAAAAGAAGAAAAAAGGTGACATGGACCCTCAGCTCAGATCCGAACAAACGACCGAGCGGGAAGGACCATGCCATGATATGCCTCCGTTGCGTTTAGAACGGAATCTCGTCGTCGTCGATTCCGCCAGATGCCGGTGCCGGGGTGCTGGAGGGGCCGCCATAGGGATCACTGTAACCACCCCCGGCCTGTCCGCCGCCATATCCGCCGGATTGACCACCGCCGCCTTCACCCCGGGAATCCAGCATCGTCAGTTCGCTGCGATAGGGCCGCAGGGCCACCTCGGTCGAGTACCTGTCCTGTCCCGATTGATCCTGCCATTTGCGTGTTTCCAATTGGCCCTCGACATAGACTTTGCTGCCCTTGCGCAGATATTGCTCGGCGACGCGGACCAAGGGTTCTGAGAAGATGGCGACCGTGTGCCACTGGGTCCGTTCCCGACGCTCGCCAGTGTTGCGGTCTTTCCACGTTTCGGAAGTCGCGATGCGCAGGTTACATACTTTTCCACCGTTCTGGAACGACCGTACCTCAGGGTCGGCACCAAGATTGCCGATCAGAATGACCTTGTTGACTGAACCCGCCATAAATTCCCTCGTTTTTGCCTTTGATGTTCTGCGCCCGAATCTGGCGCCTACTCCGCTGCTGACCCTATACGTCCTGCGTCATGGTTAAAACATGGTTGATCGCGCAACGCTGCGCTCGAAAAAGTTAGTGCGGCCTTAACCAAGCTTTCATTTTCGACTGTAATACCTATACTCTGTCTGGTTGTTGAGCGAGCGGGATTGGCTTTAATGCGTGTTCTGGTTGGTGGTTTTGCGGCTTTGTGCCTTTGTCTGACGTCTGTTTCAGTCGGCGCAGAGACTCTATCCACTAAAAACCGCAAAGCAATATTTCTTAAGCAAGCCAAGGTTTTGGACAATAGGGCGTCGACCCAATACCGCGATTCCGAACGGCTGAAGCCGAAAACCAAAAGCAAGGGGTTCTCGAAACGCTATACCGGCAACTACAAGGGCCAGTTTCTGACCCACGCGCGCAACGCAGCACGCAAGCACAATGTCCCGGAAGAGCTGTTCCTGAGGCTTGTGCAGCAGGAAAGCGGCTGGAACCCCCACGCCAAATCGCACAAAGGCGCATTGGGATTGGCGCAACTGATGCCGCAGACGGCCAGATTGTTGGGCGTCGACCCACTTGATCCGATCCAGAATCTGGAAGGCGGCGCGCGGTACCTGTCCTGGCAGTATCGCAAGTTCAAATCCTGGCGTCTGGCCTTGGCGGCCTATAATGCGGGTCCGCAGGCGGTCGAGAAATACGACGGCGTCCCACCTTATGCAGAAACTCAGAACTATGTGAAAGTGATCTGGGGCGGCTGACGAAGCCGTGCCGCAACGCGGCGGATTGGTTTGTTGATCGGCGCCGAAGGGGCGTTGTACGCTTTGGAGATCCAAACCGAACAAAACCAGCGGCCCAATGACCACCGACCGTCCAGACATTCCGCAGGAAACGATCGCCAACTGGCAGGGGCTTGTCGATCTTGTGGCCCAGCTAGCAGATGTGCCGGCAAGCCTGATCATGAAGACCGACGCGCCAGCGCACGCGGTTCTGATCACCTCGGGCCATCCGGACAATCCATACCCTGAAGGCATGACCTTTCACCTGCATCCCAAGCTGTATTGTCAGGGGGTTCTGGCACGCGACGGAGAGCTTGTCGTCGAAGATGCCGACTGCGACCCGCTTTGGATGGACAACGAGGATATGGAACATGGCATGTCCTTTTACATCGGACTGCCGTTGAAATGGCCCGACGGAGGGGTGTTTGGTACGATCTGCGTACTGGACCGTAAGCGCAACCGCCGCGCCTTGCTGTTCCGCGAAGGATTGGCGCAATTCGCCCGTATGGTCGAAGCGGATTTGGCTTTGTTGCAAGAGGTTTACCTCAGACGCGCGCTTGAGGCGAAGCTGAACGAGACCATGGCGCATCTTGAAAGCCGCGTACAGGAACGCACCCGTGCGCTGCAAGAGACCAACACCGCGTTGCGGGTTCTGCTCAGTAGCGTCGATGCCGATCGAAAGACCCGCGAGCAGGAAATTCTTGAACAGGTCCGTGGCATGGTACTTCCGTATCTGGGTAAGCTGCGCCATCAGGTTGACGGAAACGAAGCCTCGCGGATTTACCTGGATCTGGCCGAAAAGAACCTGTGCGAAATCACCTCGGCGCTTTCAGACAAACTCACTGATGCCTTTTCGGTCATGACGCCGACCGAGATCGAGATTGCGCAGCTCGTCATGTCCGGTAAGACCACCAAAGACATCGCCAAGGCGCTGTCGCGGGAAACCTCGACCATCGATTTTCATCGCAACAACATCCGCAGGAAATTGGGGCTGGACGGGCGGGATCAGAACCTGCGCAGCCATCTCCTCGCGATTTCGTGAACAAATAGTATGGGGATTGCCCCCATATTCCCCCCCTGTTTTTCCGATCTGAATCTCAATCAGACCAGTTGCTACCCTTTTTCTGTCGGTCCGGCCCACGCCGTAACCGCGCAAACAAGGGAGAAGTCAGAATGGATCGCAAAGACCTCAGGCCAACGTTGCTGGATGGGACAAAGGATAAATTGGCCGAGGGGCTCTCGCGCCGGTCGTTTTTCATGGCTGCTGGGGCGGCAGGTGTCGGGGCAGGGGCTTCGATGTTGTCTGGCAAACCTGCCGAGGCTCAGTCACAAGCGTGGTTGCAGCCGGGTAACAACAACCACGTCATCGATCTGCAAGGCTCTACTGGACAAGCCAGCACCGGTGCGGTTGGCATCGACTATTACGGGCATTGCGCGATCAAGATCACCTCACCCAGCGGCGCGACTGTCCTGTTCGATCCGTGGCGCGATGATCCCTCGGGCGCGTGGGGTCTGTGGTTCCGCAATGAATTCCCTCAGATCCCGGTGGACATTACCTTATCGACGCATGCGCATTTCGATCATGACGCGATTGAGCGGCCCAGCTCGACGATGGTTCTGGACCGCATGGTTGGAAACTTCGAGTTCGCGGATGTGAAGATCACCGGCTTTGCGGACAAACACGCCTGCGTGGCGCCCGGTTGGTATGACTGGACCAATGCACTTGCCGAGTTCGGGGTCGAGGCCTGTCCGCCCAACAATGTGGGCCACATGGATATGGTCGTCTACCTGATCGAGACCGGTGGTATCCGCACCCTTATCTGGGGCGACAATCGCCACAACCCACCGCAAGAGTTCTGGGACGCAATTGGTCAGGTGGACGTACTGACCCTGCCGGTCGACGGATCAGAGCATATCCTGAGCTTTGAGCAGGGCAATGACATCGTGTCAAAGCTGAAACCCAAGATCATCATCCCGACGCACTATCTGAACGAAGTCACGTCTTACACGCTGACGACGCTGCAAGCCGCAGATGAATGGGTCAAGGGTCAGAAAAGCCATACGATGCTCGACAGCGCCAGCCTGCAGCTAGAGGCCGGAGAGGTCGCAGGCATGAACCAGGAATTCATGCATTTCGGCAACAATGTCATGACGGGTTAAGGCACCGAATGGGGCTGCCACTCACGCAATCCCGTGCACCGCCTGTCTCCCCAATGAACTGCGGTGCGACACGAAAAGGGCCGGTCTGAGGACCGGCCCTTTTTTCCAAGATCGCAGTGGTCTATTCCGCCGCGATTTTGATCACGGGTTCCATCTTGGCCAGAATGTCCTCGGCCAGATGGCATTTGACCTGATGCCCGTCCGCGAGGGTTTGCACCGGCGGAACATGCGACTCGCAGCGGCCATCCGGTACTTCGGATTTCCAGCGACAACGGGTCTGGAACGGGCAACCCGGGGGTGGGTTCATGGCCGACGGAATATCGCCCTCAAGCACGATGTGCTGCTTTTCGACCGAGGTGTCGGCGATCGGCACCGCGCTCAGCAATGCTTCGGTATAGGGATGGTAGGGCGGGCTAAAGACCTGATCGGTGGTTCCCAACTCGACCACATGTCCCAGATACATCACCATCACCCGGTCGCTGAGATAGCGCACGATTGACAGGTCGTGACTGATGAACAGAAGCGTTGTCTTCTGTTCCCGCTGAATCTCCATCAACAGATCGGTCACGGCGGCCTGAACCGAAACGTCCAGCGCAGACACCGGCTCATCGGCGACAACGATCCTCGCATCCCCTGCAAACGCGCGGGCAATGCCGACACGCTGCTTCTGACCGCCCGACAGTTGGCGCGGCATCCGATCGGCAAAAGCGCGGGGCAGCTTTACCAGATCCAGCAGTTCCAGCATCCGCTTTTTGCGATCAGCCTCGGAATTGCCGACGCCAAAGATTTCCAACGCGCGAATGATCTGACGACCTACCGTCATCGAGGGGTTCAACGTGTCAAACGGGTTCTGAAACACCATCTGAACCTCGCCAACGGTCTTGGAGTCCCTTTCCTCGATCGGCACATCTTCGATGTTGCGGTTGTCCAGCAAGATCTGCCCGTCGGTCGCCGTTTCAAGCCCCATGAGAACCTTGGCAAATGTGGACTTGCCGCAACCGGACTCGCCCACGATGGCCAGAGTTTCAGATTCGTGTGCCTCAAAGCTCAGCGTTTCATTGGCTTTCACAACCTTGGTGTCGCCGCCACCGAACAAGGCGTTTGCCGCCACTTCATAGTATTTCTTGAGGTTGTCCATTTTCAGAACGGTGCGGCCGATCTCTGCCTTTTCTTTTTGCTCCCCCACCGTGATAGGCGCGTTCCAGTCGATTTCCTGGAACCTCAGACAGCGCGTGTGATGCCTGTCGTTGCCCGGTACGGCCTCCATCAGGATTTCCTTGGCGTCGCAGCGGCCTTCTTCGAAATAGTCGCAGCGTGGGCCAAAATTACAGCCGGGCGGGCGTTCGTGCGGCAGTGGGAAGTTCCCCGGAATGGCTACCAACGGGCGCGAGTTCTTGTCGGCCCCCGGCAACGGGATCGAGCGGAATAGCGCCTGCGTATAGGGGTGCTGCATCTCGTCGAACACATCCTGGATCGAGCCGCGCTCGACCGCCTCACCCGAATACATCACGCAAAGCCGGTCGCAGGTTTCCAGTACCAGACCGAGGTTGTGCGAGATGAACAGCATCGAAGTGCCATATTTCTTGCCCAAATCCTTGACCAGCTCGACCACGGCGGCCTCGACGGTCACGTCCAGCGCGGTTGTCGGCTCATCTAGGATCAGCAGCGCCGGTTTCGACATCAGCGCCATCGCGATTACGATCCGCTGCTGCTGACCACCCGACAACTGGTGCGGGAAGGAATTTAGCATCCGCTCTGGATCGGGCAGGCGCACATCGGTGACAACCTCTAACGCACGGGCGTAGGCTTCTTCCGCGCCGACGCCCTCGTGGATCATCGGCACTTCCATCAGCTGTTTGCCGATCTTCATCGCCGGGTTCAGCGAGGCCATCGGCTCCTGATAGATCATCGCGATCTCGTTGCCGCGAATGTCGCGCAGTTCTTCGGTGCTCATCTCGGCCAGGTCACGACCCTTGAACTTGATCGTCCCGCCTACAATGCGGCCATTCTTGCCAAGGTCCTGCATGACGCCCAAGGCCACAGTCGATTTACCGCAGCCAGATTCCCCGACCAGACCCACTGCCTCGCCGGGCTGCACGCTGACCGAGAAATCCATCACGGCCGGGATTTCCCTCAGCCGGGTAAAGAAGGATATCGAAAGCTTATCGATCTCCAGAATTGGCCCTTCATAATCCGCCAGTTTATTCATCTGTGTTTCTCCTCGCGAGAGTCCGGGGGATCCCCTTCATCTGGCTAAAAATATCCCGGGGGTCTGGGGGCAGAGCCCCCAGCCGACGCCACCTCAGTCCTTCAGACTTTCTTCGCGCAGACCATCTGCCAGCAGATTCAAACCTAGAACCAGTGACAGCAACGCCAGCGCAGGCGGAAGGGCAGGGTGCAGATAGATCGACAGAAGCTTGCGCCCCTCGTTGATCGTCGAGCCCCAATCCGGGCTTTCCGGCGGCAAGCCCAGCCCGAAGAAACCCAAGGTTCCCAAAAGGATCGTGGTATAGCCAATGCGCAGACAGAAATCGACGATCAGCGGTCCGCGGGCGTTGGGCAGGATTTCCCACAGCATGATGTACCAAGGACCCTCACCACGGGTCTGCGCCGCCGCCACATAGTCGCGGGTTTTGATGTCCAGCGCCAGGCCGCGCACGATGCGGAACACCGTGGGTGAGTTCACGAAGACCACCGAGACGAACACCACCAGAATGCCACCCGGAATATCGAACAGATCCAGATAGGTCGGCAGACCCCAGATCCGGTAGCTGTCGGTGTTGATGATGTAGCCGCCGGTCGAGATCAGCGACAGGTAGAACCACAACGCTACGCCCAGCACTCCGATCAGCAGGGGCGTGCGGAAATTCGGACGCGTGTAATAGCGCGAATTCAGCAGGACCCCGAGGAAGATGATCGGGAACACGAACAACACGGCCGCCATATAGTTCGGCACTCCGGTCGCCACGATCTCGGGCGTGACCAACAGGTAGAACAGCAGGATCACCGGGAACGCCAGGATCAGGTTCGCCAGGAACGACAGAAGCGTGTCCAGACGACCGCCATAGTAGCCTGCGGGCAGACCCAACGTGATGCCGACCATGAAGGCGAACATCGTCGCCAAGGGTGCGATTTGCACCACGATCCAGGCGCCTTTGACCATGCGGCTAAAGACGTCGCGTGCCAGATTGTCGCCGCCCAGAAGGTACCAGGCATACTCCCCGTCTTCGATGCTGGGTAACGGCGTTCCGGGCACCTTGTTCTTCATGCCCGAGACCTGATCCAGCGGCTCATGCGTCACGATCAGATCAAGCGCGCCGAAAATGCCGGTGAACACCCAGAACATGACAAGGCCAAAGCCTATCATGCCGATGGGGCTGTCAAAAAGCTTGCCATACAGGCCCAGCTTGCGTTTGAAGGCAATCGACATCGCATAGAGGATGATCAGAGACAGCCAAACCGGCAGGAATTGCTGGGACATCGCCCCGATAATTCCTGCGCTGGTGCCCATCACGATGCCCAGAACGATATAGGCAACGGCAATGGCAACACTGGCCAGAAAGCTGTAGCGCAGACTTGATTGGATCAGGACGCGCAGCCCCGAGTTTGATGACAGTGTGCCATCGGCATTGACCGTCATCTGGTCTTCCGGCAGCACGATGCTCGCCAGCATCCAGACCACGATCGACAGCACCATCAACGCCAGCGCGATCATCAGAAGCGGGTTCAGAAAGGCGATAGAGCCGGTCCAGGTAAGAGGTTCCATGTCCTATCCTCCCTTATGAAATGCGGATGCGCGGGTTGAGGTAGACATAGCCGATATCCGAGATCAGCTGCGTCACCAGCACCACAAAGACGGACACGACCGAAATCGCCAGCAGCAGCTGGATGTCGTTGTTGCCCGCCGCCTGAACCAGTGCCCAGCCGAACCCTTTGTAGTTGAACAGGGTCTCGACGATCACCACACCATTCAGCAGCCATGGGAACTGCAGCATGATGACGGTGAACGGCGCGATCAGCGCGTTGCGCAGCGCGTGTTTCATGACGATGTTCGGGAACGAGACACCCTTGAGGCGCGCGGTGCGGATGTACTGGGCCGTCATCACCTCGGTCATCGAGGCGCGGGTCATTCGGGCGATATAGCCCATGCCGTAAAGCGCAATCGTCAGTACCGGTAGAAAGAAATTCTCGAATGTCGGGTTTTCCATCGCCTGCGTCGCTGTGCCCTTAAACCATTTCAGGCCCACGGCAGAGGATGTGAAAATCGCGATGAAGATAACGCCCGAGACGTATTCCGGCGTCGCCGTGGTCGTGATGGCAAAGGTCGAAAGCGTCCGGTCGGTGGCTGACCCTTCTTTCATTCCCGCAAGAATGCCGAGGATCAGTGCCGAGGGGACCATCAGCAGCATAACCCAGAGCATCAGGCGGCCGGTAAGATGCAACCGTGTTCCAACAACGGTTGAGACTTCTTCTTTGAAGACGGTCGAATAACCCCAATAGCCTTGCAGGATGCCGCAGAATTTCGGGGCGTCCTCGGCGGCCTGACCCGGCAGTATGCATCTACCCTGAACGGTACCGTCTTCGTTGGTGTATCGGAAGGACGGCAGTACACCCAGCCACTCGCCATATTTGATCGGCGTCGCCTGAAGGTATCCGTTTTTCTCCAGATAACTGCTGACCTGCTCATCCGACATCCGGAAATTGCCCTGCGTCTTCGCAAGCTTTTCCAGGTTCGGGTAGAGGTTGGTCAGAAAGAAGACCAGAAACGTCAGGCACAATGCTGTCAACAGCATGATGCCGACGCGCCTTAGAATGAAAAGTCCCATGTTAGCCCCTGTTGGTAGGCTGGCGTAAATGCCGAAAGGCTTTACGCCTCGCTGTTTTTATGGTCGTCGCGTCAGGACGAAAAGGCCGCGCCAGTGTGGCGCGGCCTGTCATTTGGCTTAGGAGATGAGGCCGAACTTATAAAGTTGCGGCAGGTCCGCAATGTGCTTTTCGACACCCACCATGTTGTCACGGTGGTGGCGCATCGCGGTCCGCCAGTACGGCTGGATCACCACGCCTTCGTCGATCATGATTGCCTGAAGCTTGGCCATCACTTCGCGGCGCATATCGACATCCGCGATCGAGTTGGCTTCGGCGAGAAGTTTGTCGAACTCTTCGTTGGCAAAACCGGATTCGTTCCAGGCGACACCCGATTTGTAGGCCAAAGCCAGAACCTGCGTGCCCAGCGGACGGTGGTTCCAGTTCGTGGACGAATAGGGGTACTTGGTCCAGTCGTTCCAGAAGGTTGAGCCCGGCAGAACCGTGTGTTTGGCTTTGATGCCCGCGTCGTTCAACTGAGCGACAACAGCTGCGGTGGTGTTCCGGCGCCAGTCATCATCGATCGACTGAACTTCGTGCTCGAAGTCACCCATGCCTGCTTCGTCCATCAGCGCCTTGGCGCCAGCCGGATCATAGCCAATACGCTTGACCTCCGAGTCGTACTCGGGGTGCATCGGTCCTACATGGCAGTTCTCGGCAGGAATGCCGTATCCCGACATACCCAGTTCCAGGCAGACTTCGTTGTCCACGGCCATTGCCAGCGCCTGACGGACCCGCTTGTCGCCGTAGATCTTGTTGCCATCGGCGTCTTCGGCCAGCTGGTTGGGACGAATGACGATGGTAAAGCCCGACGGGATTTCCGAGCGAACAAGACCAATGCCGTCAAAGATGTCTACGAACTCACCGACCGACTCCCAGTTCATGTCGATCTCTTCGGCCTCGTAGGCGGCCAGGAACGCAGCAGGGTCGGTGCCGTAGTCGATAAACTCGATGCGGTCGATATATCCGCCTTTTCCGGCCTCATATCCCCACCAGTCGAAGTCTTCGTTGCGGACAAGAACACCTTTCACGCCCACTTCGTGGCTTTCGGGTTTCATGAAGCCTGTACCGACCGGATTGCCAAGCATGTCGTTGGCATCAAAGCTGCTGTGCACGATGGCCCCTGGATAGTCAGCCATTCCCGGAATGATCGTGATGTCCGGAGCGTTACACTTCAGTTTGACGGTGTGGCTGTCGACAACCGTGATTGCGCCGTCCGCTGCCTTTTGCGTACCCTCGTCGATAAGCGACGCCATGCGCGAGGCCATCGAGTTGCCTTCGAGCGAGGAATCACACCAGCCGGTGATGTTGCGCGCAACATCTTCTGCGGTGAAGTCGTCTCCGTTGTTCCACTTGACGCCTTTGCGGACGTTCAGCGTGTATTCGGTCGCGTCATCGTTGGCTTCCCAGCTTTCCAGCAGCATGGGCTTGAACGAACCGTCATTGTTGTACTCGACCAGATACTCAAGCCAGCCTGCGGTAAAGGTGGCGATCTGCGTCCAGTCATAAGTGCGCGGATCTTTCAGTGCGCGAACTTCCATCTGATAGCGGATGGTGCCGCCACGCTGAGGTTCTTGTGCAGCTGCGGGCGATTGCAGCCCGATCAATCCGTATGCCGTGGGAACGGCAACACCCAGCGCGGTTGCACGAGCCATGAATTCCCGACGGCTCAGATTGCCATCGCGGTATTCCTGCGCGTGCATTTCGGCCGCCCAGTGCACCTTGTCTTCGGTGGATGTGTGATTACTCATAGATGTCTCCCTGTGACACTGATTTTATTGATTGACTGTTGCGCTACGCGATCCGGTTCGTGCCGGACGGTAGGGCAGAGGGTTCTGTCCTTTGGATTCTTTGCATCCCCATGCCGGTATTCGGCACCACTTTTTTGGCAAGGTCAATGTTCGGAATCGTCATCAATTGTACAAAAACGACATTCCTCGGGAAAGTCGACCGGGGATGTCGTAAAGCACTTGTGACAAGTATAGTGGCAACGTGGCCGAGGCGAGCGGGATGAAATCCCTGCCGAATCTGCGATCAAGCCGTTGTAAAGTCGAACCTTTCTAGGTTCGTCACGTCGTGCCGATCCGATGCCAGGCTTTCATACGGGCGCGAAACCATGTTCGCTGGCGTTTGGCGAACTGCCTTGTCGCGATTGTCGCCTGCTCGCGGGCCTGATCCAGCGTGATCTGACCGTCCAAATACGACATCAATTCCGGCACTCCGATCGCTTTGCAAGAAGGCAAGTTCGGCTCATAACAATCGCGCATCGCGGCAACCTCATCGAGCGCGCCCATCTCGAGCATCAGGTCAAAACGCCGGGTGATACGGTCCAGCAACCAGTCCTTGTCGGTTTCAAAAACAAGGGCGACGGTGTCTGCAAGATCCAGAACAGGTGGCGGAGTGTCGTCCTGCCAGTCCGCCAGGGGACGCCCGGTCGCGGTCTGAACTTCCCACGCGCGCTGAACACGGGCGCGATTGTTTCTATCAAGTCTCTGCAATGTTCGCGCATCGACACCCCGGATCAAATCGGGCAGAGGCAACTGATCGGCCTCGGCGCGAACCGTTGCGGGTGTCGCGGGTATATCAGCCATGCCTGCGGTGAGTGCGCTAAAGTAAAGCCCGGTGCCACCAACGATGATCGGGCGCAGGCCACCGGTCAGCAAGGGCGTGACCTCGCGCAGCCAATGACCGGTCGAATAGGCCTGATCATAGGCCACATGGCCGTATAGCGCATGCGGCGCACGGGCTTCGTCTTCCTTAGAAGGTCGGGCAGAAATGACCTGCCAGCAGTCGTAGACCTGGCTGGCATCGGCGTTGACGATAACGCCGCCGAGACGTTCGGCTATTTGCAGCGCAAGTTCGGATTTTCCCGAAGCGGTCGGGCCTGCGATCAACACTGGTTTGTCGCTTGGAATGGGGGGCAGTTGATCCCAAAGCCGGGACTTTGAATTGTCGGCCATTTTTGGGTGCCCTATTCCTAACCATCTGCATTGAACCTGCCGCGGTTTTGCTTCATTTTGCGCCGGAAATAAACCCGTGCCAGCCCGGAGCGCCACATGACCCTTTCCCCCGCCACTGAAACCACCGAAACGCCAAAAACCAAGTACAATCGCGTGATGCTGAAGATCTCGGGCGAGGCGCTTATGGGGGATCAGGGATTCGGGCTGCATCCGCCAACCGTCCAGCGCATCGCGCAAGAGGTTAAATCGGTCCACGATCTGGGCGTCGAGATTTGCATGGTCATCGGAGGCGGAAACATCTTTCGCGGGCTGTCCGGCTCGGCCCAGGGGATGGAGCGGACGACGGCGGATTATATGGGGATGCTGGCCACGGTGATGAATGCGCTGGCGATGCAATCCGCGCTGGAAGGTGTTGGTGTGTTTACCCGGGTGATCTCGGCCATCCGCATGGATGAAGTGTGCGAGCCCTATATCCGCCGCCGCGCAGTGCGCCACCTAGAGAAAAAGAGGGTTTGTATCTTTGCCGCCGGTACCGGAAACCCTTATTTCACCACAGACACTGCCGCCACCCTGCGTGCCAATGAAATGGCGTGCGAGGCTATTTTCATGGGCAAGAACGGCGTGGACGGTGTGTATGACAAGGATCCCAAGACCCATGATGACGCTGTGCGCTATGACTCGGTCAGCTATGACGATGTTCTGGCCAAGCGGTTACGGGTCATGGATGCATCGGCCATTGCCCTGGCGCGTGACAACAATCTGCCGCTGATCGTATTCGGGCTGGACGAACCCGGCGGGTTCCGTGGCATTCTTGCGGGCGAGGGGACCTATACCAAGGTCCAGGGCTAGGATGCGGGGCATCAGCATCGAAGAGCTCTGAAAGACAGCATTTGCCATAAATGAGCCGAGACATGAGCAGATTGGATATCGATTTCGTTCGGGCCCAGTTTCCCGCATTTGCCGAACCAAGCCTGCAAGGTCAGGCGTTTTTCGAGAACGCGGGCGGGTCCTATACCTGCAAGCCCGTGCTTGATCGGTTATTTCGGTTCTACACGCAGCGTAAGGTGCAGCCATACTCGGAATTTGACGCCAGCCGACTTGGTGGCGCGGAAATGGACGAGGCGCGCCAGCGTCTGGCTGCGATTCTGGGCGTTGAAACGGATGAGCTGAGCTTTGGACCATCCACCACGCAGAACACCTATGTTCTGGCGCAGGCGTTCCGTCAATGGCTGCAACCCGGTGACGCCATTGTGGTCACCGATCAGGATCACGAGGCAAACTCTGGCCCTTGGCGCAGGCTGGCCGAAGACGGGATCGAGATTCGCGAATGGCGGATCGACCCCGAAAGCGGAGTGCTGAATCCGCAGGACCTTGAGACCCTGCTGGACGAACATGTGCGCCTTGTGTGTTTTCCCCACTGTTCGAACGTGGTGGGCGATATCAACCCGGTCACCGAAATCACCGCCATCGCCCACGCTGCTGGCGCATTCGTTTGTGTCGACGGTGTATCATATGCGCCGCACGGATTTCCGAATGTCGGACATCTTGGGCCGGATATTTATCTGTTTTCGGCGTACAAAACCTATGGCCCGCATCAGGGCTGCATGGTTATCCGTCGTACGCTTGGTCAGATGCTGCCAAATCAAGGGCACTTCTTTAACGGAGATGTCCTATACAAGCGCTTTACTCCGGCGGGTCCCGATCACGCGCAGATTGCCGCAAGCGCCGGGATGGCGGACTATGTCGATCTCCTGTGCGACCATCATGGAGGGCCGCAAGGGGATGCCGCCCAGCGTGGAGGCTTTGTGCATGACCTGATGCGCAGTCACGAAGTTGCGCTGTTGCAGCCCCTGTTGGATGCGGTCAAAAACCGCAATGCCGTTCGCCTGCTTGGTCCCTCGGACGCGCCGCGCCGTGCGCCGACGGTCGCATTGGCTTTGAACCGTCCGGCAGCACCGGTTGCGTCTGAACTGGCTGGTCAGGGCATCATGGCAGGGGGCGGAGACTTTTACGCGGTGCGGGCATTGCAGGCGATGGGAATTGATCCTGAACAAGGTGTTTTGCGGCTCAGCTTTACGCATTACACCTCACAACAGGAAGTCGATCAGCTGCTTGAGGCGCTTGACAAAGTTTTGTGATCCAGTTTCGCTTAGACTTCGTACCCCTTGAAAAACAAGGTAAAGTATGAAGTCCGGGCATCCTCCGATCATCATTTGGTTCCGGCGCGACCTGCGCCTTTCTGACCACGCGGCGCTTGAACACGCGGCGGCATCAGGTCGTCCGATCCTGCCGGTGTTCATCTACGACGATCTGGTTCAGGCGCTGGGTGCGGCACCGAAATGGCGGTTGGAACTAGGGCTGGCAACGTTTGCAAAGGCGTTGGCCAGTCGCGGCAGCCAACTTGTTTTGCGGCGCGGGCCCGCGCTGGAGGTCTTGCGGCAATTGATCCGCGAAACCGGGGCAACCTCGGTTTACTGGACGCGCAGCTACGATCCGGGATCAATTGCGCGGGATACGCAGGTCAAGGAGGAATTGACTCGACTGGGGGTCGAGGCGCGGTCCTTCGCTGGCCATCTGCTGTTTGAACCCTGGGAGGTCGCGACCAAGGCAAAGCAGCCGTTTCGCGTTTTTACGCCGATGTGGCGCGCGGTCCTTGGCCGTGAGGTCAGCGCGCCGCCCGTAGCGCCCTTGATATTGCGGACGCCGGTGGACTGGCCGCGCTCGGACCGTTTGTCGCAATGGCGGTTGGGGAAGGCTATGCAGCGTGGTGCAGCAGTTGTGAAGCCTCATGTCCAGCCGGGCGAGGATGCGGCATTGGCTCGGCTGGATGAATTCCTGCATCGCATCAGCGAATACCAACGCAACCGGGATAGGTTGGATCAGGTTGGAACCTCGGACCTGTCCGAGTATCTGGCGCTGGGTGAGATTGGACCGCGAACCGTTTGGCATCGGGTTCAGACCGCTGCCGCGCTAGGTTCGGCAGGCGCGGATGCCTATTTGCGCCAGTTGGTCTGGCGCGAGTTCGCATATCACCTGATGTATCACACGCCCCATATGCTGATCGAGAACTGGCGACCCGAATGGAACGGGTTTCCCTGGGAAACCGACGAGGATGCGCGCACGGTTCAGGCCTGGCGGCAGGCGCGGACAGGAATTCCGGTGGTCGACGCTGGGCTGAGGCAAATGTACGTGACCGGGCGGATGCACAATCGGGCCCGGATGATCGTCGCCAGCTATCTGACCAAACATTTGTTGGTTCACTGGAAGGTCGGGATGGCTTGGTTTGCCGATTGCCTGATCGATTGCGACCCGGCAGCGAATGCAATGGGGTGGCAATGGGTTGCAGGTTCCGGCCCGGACGCAGCTCCGTTCTTCCGCATCTTCAACCCTGAGACCCAGCGCGAACGGTTCGACCCGAACCTGGACTATGTCAAACGATGGATCGCCGAAGATCACGCCGACCCTAGCGCCGAAGCGCTGGCTTATTTCGAGGCTGTGCCCCGGTCGTGGGGACTGTCAGCGGATGCGCCGTATCCACAGCCAATCGTCAGTCTGCCTGACGGGCGCAGGCGTGCGCTAGCGGCCTATGAAGGCCGAAAATCACCGGTAAGGAATTGAAAACTTGCCAGAAACGATTTCCGGCCCTAGCTTTGAACCGCAACCGCAGAGGGGAGAGCGGATGTTCCTAACGACCACGCAAGGGCAGGAGAATCTGCCAAGGTATTTTGTACAAGTCTTCAAGATGCTGGGCCAGATGAACGCTGGCCGCCTTGATATTTCGCTGCCGGATGGACGCGTGTTTCGCGTCGAGGGGCGGAACCCCGGTCCGGTGGCGCGCGTCGATATTCACGATCCTGAGGTTTTCGCACGCCTGGTCCGCGAAGGTGAGCTTGGTTTTTCCGACGGCTACCTGGAGGGCGACTGGAGCACGCCCGACCTGCGCGCGTTCATGGATCTTGTGCATCTGGGGACCGAAACCGTTTATGACGATTTCACGGGCAAGTTTCTGGTCCGCGCCTACGAACGGTTGCGGTTCTGGCTGCACCGCAACAACCGATCGCAGGCCAAGAAGAACATCTCTTACCATTATGATTTAGGCAACGAATTCTATGGGTTATGGTTGGATGATACTATGACCTATTCCAGCGCTATTTTCGAGACCGGGCAGGAAAGTCTGGAAAAGGCTCAGACAGCCAAATACGCCAGTCTGGTCGATGAGATGGGCGCAAAACCCGGCGACCACATCCTTGAAATCGGTAGCGGATGGGGCGGTTTTGCCGAATATGCAGCGAAGGAACGCGGTCTGCGCGTGACGGGTCTGACCATCAGTCAGGAACAGTTGAAGTTCGCGAGACAGCGTATTGAAAACGCAGGACTTTCTGATCTTGTAGAGTTCAAGCTCCAGGACTACCGCGACGAGCGCGGCGAATATGACGGCATCGCATCAATCGAGATGTTCGAGGCGGTTGGTCAGAAATACTGGCCGGTTTATTTCGAGACGGTGCGCGACCGTCTGAAACCCGGCGCGCAAGCAACCTTGCAGATCATTACGGTCGCGGATCATCGCTGGGAAATCTACAAGAACGGCATTGATTTCATTCAGAAATATATCTTTCCCGGGGGAATGCTTCCTGCGCCTACTATCCTTAAGGAACAGATTGGTCAGGCAGGGCTTGAGGTCGTCCGATCCAAGGAGTTCGGTAAAAGTTATGATCTGACCCTGCGGCGCTGGTACGAGACGTTCAACGCCAGATGGGATCAGATTGCCGAAATGGGCTTTGATGAGCGTTTTCGCCGCATGTGGAATTATTATTTGACCGCCTGCGGCGCAGCCTTTGACACGGGCAATTGCGATGTGACACAGATCACGATAGCAAAACCCAGTTAAAGGACGGACTTAACGAATGCCTACAGCTGCTCGACTTGTCGCTTCAACCTGTTTGTTGGTGGTGGCTTTTCTGGTCTCGTCGATGATCATGTCAAATGGTGAAGAGGGTAAGTCCTATGGCTATTTTCCTGTCGTCAACATGGCGTTGGGCGTGGTGTGCGGTTGGATCGTCATGGGCAAAAGGGCCGGGCGCGGCTGGACGGCTGGTCTGAACAACGGGCTGACCGGCGTCGCGTCGCTGGTGTTCTGGGGGCTGTTTGTGCAAGGCACCTATGAAATGGTGCAACAGGCCATGCGCAACCGCTACGGCGGCCCGTTCGAGGCGGTTATCGCCATATTCGAATTGGGTGTGGGTTTTGCAAGTCAGTTGTGGGCATCCGAAATCATCCTCACATTGATTGTCGGGGCTATCGTGGCGGGTCTGTTGACCGAAATCGCTGCGCGGCGCTGGAATTGACCGCCGAGACTGTCGCAAGGTTCATCACGCGTGACTGATCTGTTTTTCTATGGGACGCTGCGCTACGCGCCGCTGTTGGAATGCGTTCTGGGACGTCCGCTTGGTGATCTGGACGTTGTGGAGGCGTCGCTGCCTGACTACGCGGTCCATGCCGTTCGGGACCAGCCATTTCCCACGCTTGTCGCCGAACCGGGCGGCGCTGCACAAGGCATCGTTGTACGCGCACTGGGTCAGGAAGACCTTGACCGGCTCGCCTTTTACAAGGGCGGGTTCGACTACGTGCTGGCAACGCGCCAGGTTGTAACGCCCGAAGGCAAGAGTTCGCCAGCAGAGGTTTTCTTTCCTGCGCCGGGGCTCTGGGCTCCGGTCGCACCTTGGTCCCTGGCCACATGGGTCGATGCCTGGGGGGCTTTGTCGCTCTGTGCGGCAGAGGAAGTGATGGCGTATTTCGGTCGCGCAGACAGCCAGCACATCGCGCGCAACTTTCCCGCGATCCGAACCCGGGCCTGGGCCCGGTTGGCCGCACGGCAGCGCCATACAGGCGATCCCCAGGACGCCGCGCGCGACGTCATCGTTCACAAGCACAGCAGGGCGTATATCAACTACTTCGCAATGGAAGAGATTGATGTGCAGCACCGCCGCTTTGACGGCACCATGGGCCCCACGCTTAGCCGTAGTGGCTTGATGCAGGGCAGTGCTGTTATCGTATTGCCGTACGATCCGGTGCGCGATGCGGTGTTACTGGTTGAACAGTTCCGAGCCCCGGTGTTTCTGATCGACGACCCCGAGCCCTGGATGTGGGAACCCGTCGCGGGGATGATCGACCCGGGCGAGACACCGGAACAGGCCGCCTACCGCGAATCCATGGAAGAGGCCCATATCAGTCTGAATACGTTGGAATATGCAGGCGGGGCCTATTCCTCGAGCGGCTCGTCGACCGAATTTGTTCACCTGTTCGTGGGTTTGGCTGCGCTGACGCAGACGACAGAACAGGGCGGTGTCGCGTCCGAGGGCGAGGATATTCGCAGCAAAATCCTGTCCTTCGCAGAGTTTATCGATCTGGTCGACCGCCATGTTTACAAGGATTTGCCTTTGCTGACGCTGGCGCATTGGCTGGCGCGGCACCGGGAACGTCTGCGCGCATAAGCATCCCCGCTTGTGGTTGCGGCGGGGCACCTGTAAATCTTCTGCGAAACCAAACGACAAGAGGGCGCCATGCGCATTGCACGAGACCTTGCCGACGCAGTCGGAAAAACCCCGTTGATCCGCCTGCGCCGCATCAGCGAAGAAACCGGTTGTGAAATTCTCGGCAAGGCCGAGTTCATGAACCCCGGCCAATCGGTCAAGGACCGCGCCGCGCTTTACATCATTCGCGATGCGATCGCACGTGGCGAACTGAAGCCCGGTGGCACGATCGTCGAAGGGACGGCGGGCAATACCGGTATCGGTCTGGCCCTGGTCGGCGCATCAATGGGTTTCAAAACGGTTATCGTAATTCCCGAGACCCAGTCGGAAGAGAAAAAGGACATGCTGCGCCTTGCCGGCGCACAGCTGGTGCAGGTTCCGGCGGCCCCGTATCGCAACCCAAACAACTTTGTGCACTATTCCCGCCGTCTGGCCGAAGAATTGGCGCAAACCGAACCCAATGGCGCGATCTGGGCCAATCAGTTTGACAACGTGGCA
This sequence comes from Ruegeria sp. AM4, assembly GCF_056540665.1. Classification (NCBI taxonomy): domain Bacteria; kingdom Pseudomonadati; phylum Pseudomonadota; class Alphaproteobacteria; order Rhodobacterales; family Roseobacteraceae; genus Ruegeria; species Ruegeria sp. AM4. Next base: position 388,319 of record NZ_JBQFXD010000001.1, read on the forward strand.
AACCGGCAGGCGCATGTTGAAACCACCGGTCCCGAAATCTGGGAACAGACAGGTGGAAAGGTTGACGGTTTTGTCAGCGCCGTCGGATCGGGCGGAACGCTGGCCGGGGTGGCTGATGCGCTGCAGCCCAAGGGGGTCAAGATCGCTCTGGTCGACCCGATGGGTGCAGGGCTTTATTCCTATTACACCACCGGTGAGATCGCGATGGAGGGTAGCTCAATCGCCGAAGGCATCGGGCAGGTCCGCATCACAAAGAATCTGGAAGGGTTCACGCCGGATTTCTCGTATCAGATGACCGATAACGAGGCGCTGCCCTATATCTTCGATCTGTTGCGTGACGAAGGGCTGGTCATGGGCGGCTCGACAGCGATCAACATGGCAGGCGCCGTGCGTCTGGCCAAGGATCTGGGACCAGGCCACACAATCGTGACGATCCTGTGCGACTACGGCACCCGTTATCAGTCGAAACTGTTCAACCCCGAGTTCCTCCGGGAAAAGGAATTGCCGGTACCTGACTGGATGACCGAGGCCCCCCGCAGCATTCCCGGCGTGTTCGAGGACGTATGATGATGCGCCAGGCCCGCCTGTTTCTGGCGCTGATCATTATTTGCCTGATCAGCCTTGCAGGCGCGGCCATGGCGCAACTGTCCGACCGGCAAAGCGATTACTACAAAGGCTGGCTCAGCACTGCTGACCGGGCTGAGTCGGTTATCGAGGCCAATCGGGCCTCGGACGCGGCGCTGGAAAATTTGCGCGCAGAAATAAATGATTACCGGGATGACTTTAACCGGGCGCGTGGTGCCAACACCGACCGGATACAAACGCTTGAAGGGCAATTGAAAGCATTGGGCCCCAAGCCCGAAGAAGGATCGTCCGAGCCGGAGGATATCGCGCAACTCCGGTCGCACCTGGAAGACCAACTTAACGGTCTGCGCGTTCCCCGGATCATTTCCGAGGAAGCTTACAGTCGGGCCAATGGCCTGATCAGTGAGATCGACAGGATCATCCGGGACCGCCAAACCAAGGAATTGTTAGAGCGGGGGCCATCCCCGCTCAATCCGGTCTATTGGGGCCCCGCATGGGTCGATGTGCAGGAAGCAAGCCGCGCCCTGTTCAACGAGACCGTCAAAAACCTGCAAACAGATGTGGTTCACGAGCAATTGCATCAGCGTGGGCTTGGCATATTGCTTCTGGTCGTCATCGCCGCGGTCTTGTTGCTGTATGGGCGCCACTGGTCCGAAATCGGTGGGGACTATCTTCGCAAGCTGGGCGGCCGGGGCAGCGGTGTCTGGACATTTGTGATCTCGCTGTTTCGGATCCTGCTTCCTTGGCTGGGTGTCTGGGCACTGGTAATGGCCGTTACCATGACCGGAGTGCTGGGGCTGCGTGGAACGCTTTTGTTTCAAAACATTCCCTATTGGGCCGCAATCGTCTTCTTCTATGACTGGATCGGGCGTCAGATCTACCTGATGGGCGCCGCGCAGAACTTCAAGCGACTGTCTGCGGCCAGGATCACTGAGCTGCGGGTCTACATCGATCTGCTGGCGGTGATGCTGATCCTGCATGAGTTGGCGATCTTGTTCGAACAGATCGAAAACATTTCGGACGCGACCCGAGCAGTTGTCTCGTTTCCGGTGATCGTCGCAACGGCCCTGCTGCTGCTGCGTGTCCGTCAGGTTCGTCAACCAGCCCGGCTTGCTGAACAGGCAGATGTGGAAAACAACGCACGTACTGCCAGCATCTACCAGGCGATAGAGTTTCTGCGCCGGGCCTTGTTTCTGCTGGGGATCGTGTCGCCGGTCCTTGGGGCCTTCGGCTACATCAACGCGGCCGAAGCGATTGTTTTTCCCACCGTCAAAACTCTGGTGCTGTTTGCCGCGTTGCTGATCCTGCAACGGTTCTTCAGCATGCTCTACGGTTGGATCACGGGGCAGGGTGAGGCGGCCCGAGACTCACTGTTCTCGGTCCTTGTGGGATTTGCGCTGGCGATCCTGTCGATTCCGATCCTGGCCTTGTACTGGGGCGCACGCGAGACCGACCTGCTTGAGGCATGGTCGCGCCTATTGTTGGGGTTCAATGTTGGCGGCGTGACAATTTCGCCCAGCAACTTCCTGACCTTTGTTGCGGTTTTCGTCATCGGCTATACCCTGACGCGGTTGTTGCAGAGCGGATTGCGCAATTCTCTGCTGCCAAAGACCAACATCGATCCCGGTGGACAGAACGCAATAACCGCAGGCACCGGTTATGTCGGGATTTTCCTGGCAGCGCTGGTTGCGATTATGGTCGCCGGTTTTGACCTGTCTTCGCTGGCGATTGTGGCCGGTGCACTGTCGGTCGGCATCGGTTTCGGCCTGCAAACCATCGTGTCGAACTTTGTTTCGGGCATCATTCTGTTGGTCGAACGTCCGATCTCGAAAGGCGATTGGATCGATGTGAACGGGATGATGGGCTATGTGCGCGACATCTCGGTCCGATCGACCCGGATCGAGACCTTTGACCGTTCGGACGTCATCGTCCCGAACTCGGACCTGATCAGCGGCGTGGTGACGAACTATACCCGGGGCAACACGATCGGGCGTTTGATCGTGCCGGTCGGTGTGGCCTATGGCTCGGACACGCGCCGGATCGAAACCATTCTGGGCGAGATTGCCAATGCGCACCCAATGGTCTTGGCCAACCCCGCGCCAAGCGTGGTCTTTCAGGGGTTTGGCGCAGATTCGCTTGACTTTGAAATTCGCGCGATCCTGCGCGATGTGAACTGGGTCCTGTCGGTCAAATCCGACATGAACCACGAGATCAACCGCCGTTTCGTCGAAGAAGGCATAGAAATCCCGTTCGCACAGCGCGACATCTGGTTACGCAACGCCGAGGTCCTGCGCGAAGGCAGTCCCGAAACAGCCGAAGAACCCCCGGAAATGACGCCCGCGCAGAAACAAACCGGACCGGTGGAAATGACCGAATCCGACATGGATTCCGGCGACGGAGACGAGCTGTAATTCTACTGCAATCGGGCCTTGCAAATCCCCGTTCAATGGTTCAAACATCGCCGGCACGGAGAGGTGGCCGAGTGGTCGAAGGCGCACGCCTGGAAAGTGTGTAGGCGGGAAACCGTCTCCAGGGTTCGAATCCCTGTCTCTCCGCCACCCACACCGATTTCCGATTACCTGCGATTGTGCGGCGAATGAGTGTGGTACTAAAACGGTGACCGGTCTTCAAACGGCTCAGAAAAACTCGTTGTCGAATTCGATGTGCTTGCGCGTTCCGCATTCTCCGAGGACCTCCAGCCCGCCGTGGCGCAGGTTTACGGATTGAAGTGGTGACCCTGCTGGCCAAGCGATGGCGCCGATCGCGTGTTTGACGGCCGAGGTATTGTTTGGAGAAAGTTCCAGCGCCCCTGGCCCGTTCAATGTGGCATCGCGGTTTTTGCCTAGAATATGCGCCGCAGCGCCTTCTTCGATGCCGAGGCATCCGAAATGACGACCGGACCAAGGCGGAAAATCGCGGCCGCCATTTGAATGCCAGAGCATTGTCATGGGAAGCGCCGTCGCGCGCTTGAGCGAGATGAACAAGTCGCCCTCGACCGGTCTGGTTACCGCTGTCCATCCCAATACCTGATCAGCCATGTCGATGCCCACGACAAAGTCTTCATGGTTTGGAAACCAAGGGTATCGCGTTAGATCTGCGGAGCCTTCTCGCGCGGGGAAACTTTTCGGGTCCTCGCTGGAGGCTGGGTAGATCAGCCCGGATCGACCGCGTTTCGGATCGGATTCCTGTGGTGTTTCAGGCGTCATCCAGCGGGATTTGGGCGAGGTCCGAATTAGGCCGCCATTGGGTATTGAGATATTTGCGTGGTTGGCGACTGGAACTGAGCCGCTACCGCCAACGAAGGTATGTTTTTGGTAGACAAACGGATGGCTTGGGCGAAGCCAAAGTTCCTTGTGGACTTCTGCATCGTTAACGCGGTGGTCCAGACGCGCCGACAATCGATCTGGCAATTGGTCGGCGATTGACCAAGGCGCGTTGGCGGGCCAGCCGTGCAGGGGAGCCCCGTCTTTTTCCTGACCGAACGGAGCGCAGAAAAAGTCGCCTCCAAGCTTGTGCAAATGCGGCGCAAGCCCATCGGGAAGATCTTCGTCTACTCCGACCCATGGGGCGCGGTGCAGCGGCGAAATCTCGGTGCCATCGTCGAAAACAGTGAAGCATTTGATCATGCCGATGCTGGCGTCGAACGACAGCCGGATGCCATCTGTGCTTAGATTGATCATTTCATCGGGCATTGGGCTACCTGGCTGATACTCTGATCTCGGTCGGTTCGCTTGCTTTGTATCCGGTGGAGATTCCTTCAAACAAGAACGAATACGCGGCCGTTTTCGACCTTGGTTTGATAGGTGCCGAGCTTATCGCAAGCCGGGGCGCGCAGCGCGTTACCCGAGCGGTAGTCGAAAAGCCCGTTGTGCCTGGGGCATTCGATCTCGTAATCCATCACCAAACCATCCCCCAGATGAACGTGTTCGTGGGTGCAAAGACCGTCGGTGCAAAAGAACTCACCTTCGGGGCTGCGGACGATCGCAAAGGTCCGATCCGCGTGATCCCAGCGAACGACGTCTTCTTCTTCGACGTCATCGATTGCGATTGCTTCGATCCAAGGCATCTCGACCTCCTGCCAAATGAGTTAACCGTCACTGCTCCGATCAGGCACATGTGAATGCAAGTGTTCTTTGTAAGGCTGTGCGGTAGGTGGAAGCGTTCGTCTAAGCACATATTCCGGATCGCTCCGCTGCCGCATTACGGCCCCCATCATCTCGGTGTAGGCACCCCAGATCGAGGCGTTGGGGGCGGGAAGATCGTCCTTGATTTCCTCGTGCAACGCCGGAAGTGCGTAATATGGCACCATTGGGAACATGTGGTGTTCCACGTGGTAGTTCATGTTCCAGTAAAGCCAGCGACTGATCGGGTTCATGTAAACGGTTCGGGAATTCAGACGGTGGTCAATGACGTCTTCGGGCAAGCCGCCATGTTGCAACAGGCCTGTCATGACAAAATGCCAGCACCCGTAAACGCGTGGGCCGCCGATCAGCAGGATGGGGATTGTCGATTTCCATCCCATCCCGCCTGCAAGCATCAAGCCGGATAGCAGCAATACTGCCGCGTAGATTAGCATATGGATCCGGGCCCAAAACACGGCCTTTGGCCACTCGGTTTCGGGGATATAGTCCTGTTCATCGGGCGACAAATGCCCGAGCGCATTGCGAAACAATACGCGCAAAGACAACCAGGTGTCGTAAATTCCGATAAATGCGAGGGCCTTGAGAACAAGGTTGATCGGGTGCATCCAGGCGATTTCTGGGTCCCGACCCACGATCAGAGTGTCGGTGTGGTGTCGTGCGTGGCTCCATCGCCAGTTCACGGGGTTTCGCATGATCTGAAATGACGCGATATGATAAACGACATCGTTCATCCAGCGTGTGCGAAACGCGGTGCCATGCCCGCACTCATGCCAGCGGCTGTCGCAGGCCGAGCCGTACACCACGCCGTAAGCCAGCCAGAACGGGACCGCGAGCCAGCTTCCCCAGAAAAAGATGCCCCCGGCAGCAAGAATGATGTGAAGCCCGATCCACAGTGCCGTATCTCGCAGGGCAGGGGCATCCCGGCGTTTCATCAGGGATTTCATAGTTTTACGCGGGATGTCGCTGTGGTACCACTCCGCCGCTGCCAAGCCGATGTCGACGGCATTTTTACCGATCTCGCCGGTCAGGGAGTAATCTCGGACCGTTTTCGGTCGAGGCCTATGCTTAGGCGTCTGGGTCATCGGTCTGTGTGGCGTCGCATAATCAATTCCGGTTTTTCTGGGTGCTATGCACCGCTTGAATTGGGTGGGGCAGTGCTAGCGCGTTCGATCAATTCGACCGGAACGGGGGCCTCTGGTTCTCCTGTAGCCAATCCTGACGCGAGACGGTCAAGCAGCAGTTTGGCCGCGCGTTGCCCCAACAGGTGCCTGTTCTGACGGATCGTCGTCAACGCGGGCACATAGTATTCCGACATTTCGATGTCGTCGAACCCGACAACGGAAATATCGGCTGGCACGCGAACGCCACCAGCCTGCAACCCGGCGATCAGTCCAAACGCCACCATATCTGCCGAACAGAATACAGCCGTGGGCCGATCCTGCATCGCCAAGATGCGCGCGGCGGCCTCGTATCCGGATTCAAGTGAGAAATCGCCTCGGATGATCCATTCGGACGGTGCAGGCAGGCCAAGGCGTGCCCGTTCCGAAACCATGCCTTCCCGGCGCGCGGTTGTCAGAACATTCCCCTGGGGCCCTGTGACATGAGCGATTTTTTGGTGGCCAACGTCGTGCAGATGGCGGATCGCCAGCCGCGCACCTTCTATGTTGTCGCTCTTGATGACCGGAAAGGTCTGGTCTTCGACCCACTCACATAGGAAAACGATCTTTTCTTTTGCACCGGCCTGAATGCACCTGCTTAGGACTGTTTCCGACAACTGCCCATCCAGGGAAATCGCGCCATCGATGCGCCCATCAAGGAAGTACTCGGCCAGGGTGGAATCGTGAATCGGGTTGCTTTCTGTGTCTGTGATCAGCACCGCGTAACCGGTGCCCGCAAAAGCCTCGCTGATACCTGCAAGAATGCCGGAATAGAACGGTTTGCCCAAATTTGGGACAAGGGTCAGAACCGCATTCGCCCGCTGCATCCTGAGATTTCTGGCGGCCTGATTGACCCGGTAACCTGTGCTTTGGATCGCAAGCATCACGGCATCCTTGGTGGATTTTTTGACAAGGTCCGGATTGGATAAAACCCGGCTGACCGTAGCGGTGGAAACGCTGGCCTCGCGGGCGACATCCTGAATGGTTGCGGGTTTCTGGATCATGGGTCCTGGTTGCAAAGTGAGATTTCAGTTGACTCGAATCTCTGGTGCTGTCGATTATGTAATCGATTTCATCTCTTGAAAAGGGCGAATATCCAAAGATGTAATCGTTTGCAGACGCAAGAATCGCAACTCGGGGGAGTGCAATGATCCGCGCCGTCAAAGCTGCCAGAGGCAAGCCATTGACCTGGTGGACGGTTTGACCGCCACCGCTCAGTTTGACTATTCCGGCGCGCGGGTCACCGTAGTCGGAGCAAGCCGCGGCGGTATCGGGGCGGCCATCGCGCGCGCCTTCAAGGACGCTGGCGCCGAGGTCGAGATCACTGGGGTCGAGGCAGAATGCCTGCCCGAAGACGCTGCCCGGTTCCCATACACCCAGCTTGACGTGGTGGATACCGATGCAGTCGAGGCATTTGGACGAGAACGCGCCGAGCTGGATGTGCTGGTCAATTGTGCGGCGATCACGCGGCGCGGAGGGGAAATGGAGCCCGGCTTTTTCAGCCACGTGCTGGATGTCAATCTGGTCGGAACCATGCGTTGTGCGCGCGCCTTGCATTCCGCTTTGCTCGCGCGCCGGGGGCGGGTGATCAACATCGCGTCGATGTATGCCCGTTTCGGGTCTCCGCGTAACCCGGCCTATGGCGCCTCCAAGGCGGGTGTTGAGCAATTGACCAAATCCCTTGCAGTGGCCTGGGCATCAGACGGCATTCGCGTGAACGCCATCGCGCCGGGATTCATCGTGACCGAGCAATCGGCAAGGGCGAGGCAGGATCCGGAATTTGTCGATGCGATCGAGGCGCGAACACCAATGTCCCGGTGGGGGATTCCAGCAGATATCGTTGGCGCAGCGCTGTTTCTTGCCTCTGACGCCGCCGCATTTGTAACCGGCATCTGTATGCCCGTCGACGGAGGGTACTCGGTTGTCTGAAGGAGGGAACGATGTCTGACGTCTCGACCATCCGCGCTGCGGTGATCGGAACCGGTTTTATCGGAACGGTTCATGTTCAGGCCCTGCGCCGCCTTGGTGTCCAGGTTGCGGGCGTGCTTGGGTCGTCGGCAGAGCGCGGGAAAGAACGGGCCGCAGAAATCGGTGTGGCCAAAGCGTATTCGTCGTTGGACGCCTTGCTGGAAGACCACGCTGTGGACGTGGTTCATGTCACGTCCCCGAACCACGCCCATTTCCCACAGGTCATGGCGATCCTCAAAGCTGGCAAACACGTGATCTGTGAAAAGCCACTGGCGATGACCAGCGCACAATCGGCAGAAATGGTGGATATGGCGGCCGCGTCGGGGAAAATCTGCGCGGTGTGCTACAACATCCGGTTTTATCCTTTGAACCAGCAAGCGCATGGAATGGTCGAGCAAGGAGAACTCGGGCATATCCGCTTCGTGACCGGTCACTATCATCAGGACTGGCTGGCAAAGCCCACGGACTGGAATTGGCGGTTGCAGTCCGAAATGGGCGGCGCTTTGCGCTCGGTCGGGGATATCGGCACCCATTGGGTCGATCTGACGAGCTTTATCACTGGTTTGAAAGCCAAATCCGTTTTTGCTGATCTGACGACGTTTCTTCCTGAGCGACAGCGACCAACGGGCCCGGTTGAGACGTTTTCCAGTGGCGAAGGCTCGACCGAAGCTGTCGCCGTGGACACCGATGATGCCTCGGCGATCATGATCCGCTACGAGGGTGGTGCAAAGGGCGTGATGACCACGTCTCAGATCAATGTCGGGCGCAAGAACTCGCTGGTCTGGGATGTTGCCGGCAGCACCGCCAGCGCGGCGTGGAACAGCGAGACTCCGGATCACCTGTTCGTCGGGCATCGGGATGCCGCCAACCAGATTTTGATGCGTGATTTCACTTTGATGAATGCAACCGGCACGCGGGCCGCGACCTTGCCGCCCGGCCATGTCGAAGGGTTCGCGGACAGCTTTCTCAATTTCTTCCGCGCCGTCTACACCGACATCTGCGCGGGTAAACGCGGACCAGACAGCACCTGGGCGACGTTTGAAGACGGTCACTATGAAATGCGGTTCTGCGATGCCGTTGTGAAGTCTGCGCGCGAAGACCGCTGGGTCGATCTGGACGAGGTTTGAGGGAACGAAATGAAACTTGGACTACTGACCGCACCATTTGAAGATACGGAGCTGATGGATGTTGCCGCTTGGGCGTCAGGCAACGGGTTTGCGGCGTTGGAGATTGCATGTTGGCCGTCCTCCGGTGGCGAACAGCGTCGTTATGCGGGCACGAGCCACGTCAATGTCGACGGCCTGACGGTCGCGCAGGGCAAGGACATAGTGGATGAATTGACCGGCAAGGGCATCGAGATATCCGGTCTGGGATATTACCCCAATCCGCTGCATGTGGACGCTTCGCACCGCGATGAGGTGATCAAGCATCTGAAAAAGGTGATAACGGCAGCGGGTACCATGGGGCTTTCTGTCGTCAACACCTTTGTGGGGGGCGACAAAAGCCTGAATGTTGACGAAAACTGGGCGAGGGCGCAGAGCATCATCTCTCCGATCGTCGATCACGCCCGAGGGCAGGGTGTACGCCTGTGCTTTGAAAACTGTCCGATGATCTTCAGCTACGATGAATGGCCTGGCGGTCATAACATCGCCTATTCACCAAAGATCTGGCGCAGAATTTTCGAGGAATGGGGCGACGATGTCGGAATGAATTTCGATCCGTCTCATCTGATTTGGCAGTTTATCAATCAGACAAGGTTCATCAAAGAATTCGGGCCGCACATCGCGCACGTCCATGCCAAGGACCTGATGGTGGATCATGACGGGCTGTATGAACACGGGATCATGTCGGCAGGAATGGGATGGCAGGTGCCACGACTCTGCGGTCTGGGCGATGTCGACTGGTCCGACTTTTTCTCGGGCCTCTACCGGGTGGGGTATGACGGCCCCGTCATTATCGAACACGAAGACAGGCTGTTCGAGGGGACGGACGAAAAGATAAAACGCGGGTTTCTACTGGCACGCGACGTGCTGCAACCGTTCATCAAATAGAAGGGCGGAAAGCCCCGAGCGTATCAATGTTGTTCAAATGGGAGGTACTACTATGAAAAATCTACTCACAGGTGCGGCGACCATCGCCATTGCGGCTGCGTTCACGCCAGCGGCATTTGCTGCCGATTACACGATTGGTGTGTCCAATACCGTGCAAGGCAACGGATGGCGGGAACAGATGATCTGCGCCATGCGGGCTCAGGCCTTGGTTGAAGAGGATGTGTCGAATCTGATCGTCGCCCATCGCAATACCGATTCAGCCGGGCAACTGGAGGATATCAACAACCTGATCGAAGCTGGCGTCGATGCGATCGTCCTGAACCCGTCAAACCCGGACGCATTGAATTCGGCGCTGGATGCGGCGATGGAAAAAGGTATCGTGGTCGTTGCTGTCGATGCAGGCGTAACGGCGGACGGCGCATATATCCTGTCGAACAACCAGGAAGAATACGCCTATCTCGGCGCGAAATGGCTGTTCGAACAGTTGGGCGGCTCGGGTGACGTCGTCTATATGCGCGGCATTGCTGGGGTCTCGGCCGATACCGACCGCGACAACGGCTTCAAGCGCGCCTTGGCGGAATATGACGGCATCAATGTCGTGCACGAGGTGTTCACCGGCTGGCAGCAGGACCAGGGCAAGCAGCAGATTTTTGATTATCTGGCCACAGGTGTTCCGTTCGATGGTGTCTGGACCAGTGGAATTGACAACGTCATTGTGGATGCTTTTGTGGAATCCGGTGCGCCACTGGTTCCAATCGTCGGCGCGGATAATGCCGGGTTTGTCCAATACTTGACCGAAGTTGACGGTCTTCAGGGCGCTGCAGTCACCAACCCGGGGTCTGTCGGCGGGGCCGGGATCGCCTTGGCGGTCGACATTCTGAATGGCAACGCGCCTGACAATAAGACCGTTCTTGTAGATCCTGTGCTTTGGGAAAACGCTACGGACGAAGGCGTTGCCACCATTACCGCTGCGCAAAACCCGAACCTTGATCCCGAATGGCCGGTCTCGGTCACTGTTCCCGGCTGGACGGATTACACGATGGAACAGATCATCGAATGTAAGGGTCCGGGCGACAGCTGAGATCATTCGTAATTTGCAGGCATTCCCTCTGCCCGGTTGGGCAGGGGGTGGATTAAACTGGAATAGCGGGCACCGATGACCGAAACACATCTCCTCGACGCTTCAGGGATTGCCAAGAGCTTCGGTGCTGTCCGTGCTTTGACCGACGCCAATCTTTGTGTTTCCAAGGGCGAGGTTGTTGCCCTGATGGGGGCAAACGGGGCAGGGAAATCCACATTCGTGAAGATCATCACCGGTGCTTTGAAACCGGATAGCGGTGAGGTGCTGATCCGCGGGCAATTGGCGCGCGTCGGTAGTCCGGCAGAGGCGCGGAAGTCGGGTCTCGTCCCTGTGTATCAAGAGCCCTCGCTGATCCCCGATCTGGATGTGGCCGATAACCTGCGTCTGACGGACACCCCGCTTGAGCCGTTCAGGCATTGGGTCAGCGAACTCGGGATTGAACAGCTGAACTTGTCGGACATGATCGGCGAATTGCCTCTGGCCACGTTGCGCATACTCGACCTCGCGCGGGCGCTGGCATCCGAGCCTGATGTGGTTTTGCTGGATGAGATGACGGCCGCACTGCCCACAGATCTGGTTGAGAGGGTTCTGAGCGTCGTGCGTTCGCAAGCAAACCAAGGCATGGGCGTCATCTACGTGTCGCATAGGTTCAGCGAAATTTCTGAACTGTGTGACCGGGCCTCGGTCTTGCGGGACGGGATGACCGTCGGTGATTTGACAATTGAGCCTGGCGTCGAAGAGCGGGCAGTGGAACTGATGCTGGGGCAAAAACTGGACCTGGGCGATCGTGGAGATTCTCATGCCAACGCCGTCGCGCGCGATAAACCGCGCCTGTCCGTCAGGAACCTCGCGATTGCACCGAAAGTGTCGAATATCTCATTCGACCTCTTTCCGGGCGAGGTGCTTGGCGTGGTCGCGCTTGAGGGGCAGGGACAGGATGAGATGTTCGAGTGTCTGGCCGGGTTTCTGCCGCCAACCGCGGGTGTGATCGAGGTCAATGGCTCGCAAGTCGGGTTCAGGCATCCAGCGGACGCCATCGAAGCCGGATTGACCTTTGTTCCGGGTGATCGCGCCGATGCGCTATTGGCGCAACGCTCGGTCAAAGAGAACATAGCCCTGCCATTTTCAGCGCGTTTGCGGGATTGGGGCCAACTGAAATTGCGACAGGAACGAGACCGCGTCGACTACGCCATCGAGAAGCTACAAATCGATACGCGCGCTCAGGGTGAGGTTCAGCGACTATCGGGGGGAAATCAGCAGAAAGTAACCATCGGCCGGTGGCTCGCCACGGGTGTCGAGACATTGTTGCTGTTCGACCCGACCCGCGGGATCGATGTTCGGACGAAGCGCCAGATTTACCCTCTGGTGCGGGAACTGGCGCAAAACGGGGCCTCGGTCCTGTTTTACACCTCAGAGCTGGAAGAGGTTCCGCTGGCTTGTGACCGGGCGCTGGTCATCTTCAACGGTCGCGTCGTGGACGTCATCGACGCAAATGATGCGGATGAGCAGACCTTGCTGCGCGCAGCCTATGGCCTGACGGAAAATGAGAGCGCGGCGTGACTAAGATACTTCGCAAAAATTCCTGGCTGCTCGGTCTTGTCGTGTTGCTGCTGGTTCTGTTGGTTCTCACCAAACTCATACAACCCTCTTTTGGCGCGTCCGGCCTTGAGAGCATTGCGCGCGCCGCGCTGCCCTTTGCCTTTGCGACGGCTGGTATGGCTGTGGTGGTGATTGTTGGCGGGATTGATCTGTCGGTTGCGTCGATGATGGCGGTTTGCGCTGTTTCTGCTGCTGTGTTGATGGAACGGATGGCGGGCCTTCCGGCTATCGTGATCGTGTTGGGCATTGGCTTGGCGATGGGGTTGATCAACGGCGCCCTGATCGTATTGACGCGCGTCCCTGATATCGTGGTAACGCTGGCGATGCTGTTTGTCTGGGAAGGGACCGCTCTTTTGATCCTCGAAACTCCGGGCGGATCGACAACCGGCTGGGTCCAGCAGAGCATTCGCGGCAGTATCATTCCCGGCCTACCCAGCGCTCTGGCAATAACGATCGGTTGCATTGCGTTGGTGTGGCTACCCCTGCGGCGATCCAAACTTGGCATTTCAATCTACGCGGTCGGATCGGACGAACGCGCGGCGTTCAGGTCGGGCGTCGCTGTAGGTCGCGTGAAAATTGTCGCCTACGGAGTTTGTGGGCTGTTCTGTGCCTTCGGTGGCCTAAGCCTCGCGGCATTGACCGGGATCGGCGAGCCGGTGCCCGGACCCTATCTGCTGGCATCTGTTGCAGCCGTTGTTCTGGGCGGCGTCGTTCTGGGCGGCGGGCGCGGCGGGTTGCTTGGACCGATTGTCGCTGTGTTCATCCTGCGAATTGTTCGTACGATCCTGACATTTCTGGCCGTGGACCCCAACGTCACGACCATCATCGAAGGTACGATCATGGTCGCCGTCGTGTTGCTTGGCACCGCGGCCTCTGCGCGAGGTGCGAGACGATGAGTATGGCCGTGAATGACCCAACCGTAGTTCGCATCGGTCGATACTTGCGCGACAATCCCGTGATACCGCTTTTGGTCTTTTTGGTTCTGCTGATCGCCGTTTTGGAGTTTATGCGACCCGGAATAGTCACTCCATTCCGTGCAGGGCGCGACGGGCTGATATCGACCTTTTGGGTCGGCAATCTGATCAAGTTTGCAATACCGCTTGCGATGCTGGCTGCCTGTCAGGTTCTGACCATGCTGACAGCCGGGATCGATTTGTCGGCAGGTATAGTCGCGACCGTCGCGGCCTTTGTCTGTGCAACCCTGACGTCACTTTGGGGCGTGACCCCGGCGGTGCTGGTTGCGTTGGCGTCCGGTTTGGTTGTTGGAGTGGTCAACGGCCTTGGGGTCGGACTGGTGCGGGTGCATCCGCTGATCATGACGCTGGGGACCGGGCTGATCGCCACGGGGTGTCTGCAGGTGTATCAGCGGCTGGTGATCAATGCCGGCTCCGAGATCCCTGCGTTTCTGACATGGCTTGGAACCGGGCGCACTTTGTCCATGCCCAATGGGTTGTTTCTGTTCGTACCTTTCGCGTTGTTCATCTTCTGGCTGATGCGGTTTACCGGATTTGGCAGATTGCTGTTTGCACTGGGCTCGAACGAAAACGCGGCCAAGCTTTCGGGCGTCAAATCCTGGCAGGTCTATCTTGCACTTTACGCTCTGTCCGGAGTGATCGCAGCAGTCGCCGGATTGCTGTATCTTGGAATGATCCGGCAAACGTCGCTGAGTCTGGCCAATCCGCTTTTGCTGCCCTCGGTCGCGGCTGCGGTGATCGGCGGTACTTCGATCTTCGGAGGACGCGGGAGTTTCGCGGGCGCCATCGTGGGCGCGTTGATCATCAGGGTTCTCGATACGATGCTGACGCTGATGCAGATGCCCGAAGGCGCCAGAACAGCCCTGTTTGGTCTGATCATTCTCGCAGTGACCGCCATTTATGTCAGGATCACGGGAAACCGGTAGAACGGAGGAAGCCCATGTTTCGGATTGTTGGAATTAGCTTTGACCACATGCATATGGGCGATCTTCTTCGCATGGTGCATGATCACCCCGACGCGGAAATTGCCGCGATATATGATCCTGATGTGTCCAAGATGGCATCGGCGATCGAGAATTTTGACCTTCCGCAAGACCGGGTGTTTACCGATTTCGATGCCTGTATGGCAGCCGGTCCCTACGATATGGCCATTCTGTGCGTCGCCACAGCGGATCACGCCACGTACACCGAAAAACTCGCGGCACATAATCTGCACGTCTTTGTCGAAAAACCATTCGCAGCTTCGTCCGAGGATGCGCGCCGCATGATCGCCGCGATGGAAGGGACCGGGAAGCAGCTAATCATCAACTGGCCATTGCGGTGGGTGGAAAGCCACGTCACTGCCAAGCGCCTGATCGACGAAGGACTGATCGGCGAGTTGCGAGAGGTGCATTTTTACGATGGCAACCGCGGCCCGCTGTTTCACCTTGCCGACAAGGTCGAGGTTAGCCCGGAAGAGGTCGAGCAGCAGAAACCAAACTCTTGGTGGTACAAGAAATCGTCCGGTGGTGGATCGTTGCTGGACTACCTGGGTTACGGGGCAACGCTTGGAACCTGGTACTTGGAAGGCGAAGCACCGATCGAGGTGACCTGCACGGTCGATGAAACCCCCGGCATCGAAGTCGAGCAGCATGCCATCGCTGTCTGTCGCTATGCGCGTGGCCTGTCCAAGATGGAAACCCGGTGGGGGACATTCACCGACCCCTGGACCACGCAACCGCAGCCCACCTGTGGGTTTGTCTTTGTCGGAACAGACGGAACGATCTCGTCCCCTGACTACGCAGATCACCTTACGGTTCAGACCCGCGCGCGACCGGAGCGGCACAAGATCGTCGCCGAACCGCTGCCCGAAGGGGAGGCCAATGCGATTGAATACGCCCTGGGCTGCATTCGTCGCGGTGAAACAGTCGCGGGGCCTTTGAGCCCACAACTGTGCCTGACGGCACAAAGGATCGTTGATACCGCTGTGCAGTCGGCCGCTGAAAAACGCACTCTGGAGTTGCTGCCATGAGCGAAGATGCCGCCGACACAGACACTTACGCGTTGAAATCCAAGGATTTACCGGAAATCGACGCGCCCGAGGTCGACTACCAACCGCCAAACCCTCGATCCTATCGTCCGCGGATCGGTATGATCGGGACCGGTGGCATTTCAAACAGCCACCTTGATGCCTATCGCTCGGCAGGTTGGGACGTTGTGGCGCTTTGGAATCGAAGCCGGGCAAAGGCAAAAGAAAAGGCAGCGGAGTTCTACCCAAATGCCCGCATCGAAGACAGCTATCAGGACCTATTGGATGACAGCGAAATCGACGTCATCGACATCACATTGCCAACCGACATTCGTGCGCCAGTGATCGAGGCGGCCCTGAAAGCAGGCAAACATGTGCTGAGCCAGAAACCCTTTGTGTCCGACCTGAAAACCGGAACAGCTCTGGTTGAACTGGCTGACCAGCACGGCGTGAAACTTGCCGTGAATCAGAATGGACGCTGGTCGCCGCACATGGCCTGGATGCGCGAGGCGTGCCGCGCCGGTCATGTCGGAGACGTGCAATCGGTTCACACTGCCATTCACTGGGACCATGGCTGGACGGCGGGGACGCCATTTGACGAGATTGAGGATCTGATACTTTACGACTTCGGAATTCACTGGTTCGATTTTGTCTCAACTATTGTCGGGGATCGGGCGAGGTCCGTGTTCGCCAGCGCCTCTTGCGCGCGGGGTCAGGCCAATAAAGTGCCGCTTCTGGCGCAGGCAGTGATCAAATTGGATCAGGGGCAGGCCAGTCTTGTGTTCGATGGCAGTACGCAACACGGGCCGATGGATACGACTTACATTTCCGGCACCAAAGGCAGCATCTGCTCGACAGGACCTGATCTGGGACAGCAATCTATCACCTTGACGACTGCAGACGGGTCGGCCCGCCCAACGTTACGCGGTACGTGGTTCAACGACGGGTTTCAGGGGGCAATGGGTGAATTGCTTTGCGCCATCGAAGAAAACCGCGCACCCGACAACTCGGCCCGAAACAACCTGAAGTCACTGGCATTGACCTTTGCCGCGATCCAGTCGCAGCGCAGCGGCCAACCGGTCGCGATTGACACGCTGATGTAAGTTCCTTGCGCTTCGGCACGGTAATCCCAAATGCACGTCTTAAGGCGAACAGGGCGACCGGAGGCGGTTTATTCGGTACCACTGTCCCGCCTGCGGCCCAGCGAAGATGCCAACTCGGGCCGGTAACGATCCAGGATACTGTCGCGCAATGTGACAAGGACCAGTTTGCGTTGAGGAGACGCCTTGGCATCCAGAGTCACCAAATCCGGTGCGCGGTATCGCTCGACATCAGGGACGGGCAGAAGCGTAAAGCCCAGCCCGGCGGAGACGCACTCCATGATGGCCTCCAGGTTATCAAGCACAACGGTCTTGGCCTGCGACGGTCGTTCATGGCGGATCATGACATGGGCAATCAACTTTCCAATTCCGGTGTCTGGCATGAAGTGAAAAAACACGCCTTCGGACAGCAGTTTGGGTGCTCCTTGGTCAAGGAGGTCTTTGTGCGCTGCAAAGACCAGCGGTTCTTTCCGCAAAACCTCCGAGGCCAGTTCGCTGGGCAAGCCGTCCGCGTCGGTGATGATCGCCGCGTCCAGCAACCCGGTCAGGACTTTCTGTTGCAAGTTGGCAGACAAACCGGTCTCGAACTCGAACGAGGCATGGGGCAATTCGCGAGTGGCGGTTTGAAGGAATCCGGGAAGCAGGCGAACTGCCGCAGTTGTCACGAAGCCCATACGGAATTTACCGGCCAACCCGCCACCTTGCCGACAGATTTCCACAAGATTGTCTTCGTGTCGCAGTAAAGGAACCGCTTCTTCGACAATTGCGCGCGCGATTGGTGTCAGGCGTGGTGGTCTGACCGAGCGATCGAATAGCTCGGTCCCTAAGGCTTCTTCCAATGATTTCATCTGCATAGACAGCGCCGGCAATGTCATTCCCAGCTGTTCTGCCGCATCGCTGAAAGATTGGACGCGCGAAATTTTGACGAGGCTTTTCAGAGATCGTGTCTGCATAAGTTCAGTATAATTGAATAAGATATAAAGTTTAAGTTTGTTTTTCTGAATAACTACTTCTGCTATCCTGGCATTATCACGCCTTCGTGAAGTGTTTGTTGGGAGTTCCTGTGATGTCTCGTCGATTGCTCGAAGCAGCCAAGGACCTTGCGCCTGAGTTTGAAGCACGTGCTGCCCACTGGGACAAAACCCGCAGCTACTGCTGGAGCAACGTCGCGTCCCTGACCGACGCCGGGATCATGGGCATGACGATCCCGAGGGAGTTTGGCGGTCAGGGGGCAAATTTTTCCGAGGTTGTCGAGATTGTCGAAGAGATCGCAAAGGTCTGCACATTGACGGCTCGCATCGTTGTCGAAGCGAACATGGGCGGTATCAGCGCGGTCATGGCCTATGGTACTGAGAAACAGAAAGCATTCTGCGCGCGTCATGTTCTGGCAGGGGACAAACCAGCGATCTGCATTACCGAACCGGATGCGGGCAGCGCCGCGACAGACATGCAGACAACAGCCCGCAAGACCGGAGACACTTATGTCATAAACGGTCGCAAACACTGGATCACGGGCGGCGGCGTTTCGAAACTGCACCTGATTTTTGCCCGGGTGATCGATGAAAACGGCGACGAGTTGGGTATTGGAGGGTTTATCGTCTTTGCCGATCCGTTGAACGCTTACCTGCCCGACGGGTTTGAGGTCGTGGGCCGAGAAAACACATTGGGTCTGTGCGGTATGCCCGAGGCGGAGTTGAAGTTCACGAACCTCGAGGTACATGAGGATTGGCTACTGCAACCACCTTCCGGGCTAAGGCGCGGGTTTGCAGATTTGATGGCGGCGTATAACTCGCAAAGGGTGGGTGCGGGTACGATTGCGATGGGCGTGGCAGCGGGTGCGCTGGAACGTGCGAAACAGTATCTGCGTGAGCGCGAGCAGTTCGGTAGACCTCTGGCCGAGTTTCAGGGGTTGCAATGGATGGTGGCTGACATGGATACGCAGGTCCATGCAGCACGTCTTATGTTGCACGACGCCGCAAAATCTACTGGCGGAAGCCAAGGAGAATTTCCCGACATGGCCAAGGCAGCGCGCGCCAAGCTCTTTGCGTCAGAGATGGCAATCAAGGTCGTGAACGACGCGCTTCAGATGTTTGGTGCGCGCGGCTACAGTGACCGGGAACCACTGGAGCGTATGTACCGCGATGTTCGGATGTTCACGATCGGCGGCGGAACAGCGCAGATTCTGCGCAATCAGATTGCCAGTTCGGTTTTGGGGATCAAAAGCCTGCAAACGAGGGACGGGTATCTGGCGCAGGCAGTTTCTAGGCAAAACCTCGCTGCTGAATAATGCCTGTGGCTCAGCGCACGTCGCGGTGCCACGCGATATTGCCGAACCGATAGTTCAGGCCGGTTGCGTCGGGCTGAGGTCGTTCTGGTAACCGAACAGTGCAGGCAGTCCGCCTGTATGTATCATCACCACCTTTTGCCCTTGCTCGATCTGCCCATGCTCAACCAAATCAAGCAGGCCTGCAAAAGTCTTGGCGGTGTAGACGGGATCAAGGAAAATCCCTTCGGTCCGCGCCATCAATTCCAGCGCTGCCCGGGTCTTTGGACCCAGTTTGCCATAGCCGGGGGCCAGTGCTTTGTCCCAGGTCAGGACATCAGGCACAACCATCGCCGGATCACTACCCAATAGATCTGACAGCAACTCAAGGACTGTCACCATCCGGTTTTGCTGCAACTGGCTGTTTCGACGAACACAGATGCCAAAGACCGGGGCGGACACGCCCGAAGTTCTAATGCCCGTCAGCAGACCCCCGTGCGTCGCCCCGCTACCGGACGGGACAACGACGGCGTCGAAATCCTGCATCTGCTCGCAAAGCTCTTGCCCTGCGGCAACGTAGCCAAGCGCACCCAGCGGCGGGTGGTGCAGGCCCAGATGAATGACGTAAGGGGTGCGACCTTGTGCTTTCAACTCCTCGGCCCGGGCGTGCAGGGCTGCGTCCGCTCCGGCTTCGTCTTCGCCGACGGGATAGCTCATGTGTTCGGCCCCGAGGATCTTGGCCAATAACACGTTGCCGGATTGATAGTATTCCACCCCCATATCCGGGACACGCTCTTCCAATTGCAGGACAGATTTCATTCCAAGCCGCGCGGCGGCGGCTGCAGCGGACCTGACATAGTTGGATTGAACCGCCCCGGTAATCAGGATCGTATCCGCACCCTGAGCCTGCGCCTCACCAAAGTAGAACTCAAGCTGCCGCGTTTTGTTGCCGCCAAAGCCGAGCCCGGTCAGGTCGTCCCGCTTGAGCCACAGGTCGATCCCCAGCTTTTCTGACATCCGGTCCAACCGCTCAATCGGCGTGGTGCCGGACATGAAGTGGGCCCTTGGAAACTTGGAGAGAAGATCTTTTGACATCGTTTTCGACCTCTGAAATTCAAGCGACAAGGTATGCGCGTTGAAAAAGCACAAAGCAGGCCGCCAACGAGATTACGCGGATCGCAGCCCTGACAAGGGGTTGGGGCAGGTGCGATCTGACCGCGCGCCCGATCAAGCTGCCGACAAATGCGATGCCCACAAAACCCCAAAGCTGGGACCCAAAGGGAACTGATTGCCAGTCAGAAATCCCGTGCAACAGAAACGCAGACCCATAGGCGACAAGCGCGATGGGTTGAACCAGAACGGCCACGTCCCGGGCTTCAAAGCCTCGCGCAATCAGCCCAAAGACCATCAGCGGCCCGGGTGTTGCAGCCCACACCGTTGCCAGGCCGGATAGCCCGGACACTGCCCCAAAACCGGTCGCACCAATCGCGTTCCGCATTGGAAGAATGGTCGTGATCACGCCAACCAGCAAAAGCAAACCGGTCAACGCCAGAACGAAGGATTCACTGAGCCACGGGTAGACCATCAGGCCGGCAACGATTCCGAGCAGGCAACCGAATATCGCCGTAGATAATGTGCGCCGCTCAGTCGTCACGACGCTCCAATCCGTTGCAACAACAGAAACGATTGTATTCAATAGCAAAAGTGCGGGAACCGCTGTTGTAGTTCCCAACAGGATCATCATCGGCGGACCGGCCAGAATGCTGAATCCGATGCCAATTCCAACCTGTAGCAGCGCACCCAGAAGAACGGCGACCATCAACAGGGACAATCCCAGGGACATATCATACATCTCGTGTCACGCTCATCCCCTTAGCTGACCAAAACGCCCAAACAAACGTCTAGTTCGGACTTGGGCGAAAAGCGAGCGCTGCGATTGCTGTGGATGATCAAGCCCAAGGCATGATGCCACCGTAAGGTGCCCGTGCTGACACCGCGTGGGCCATCTGCGCCAGCGTCGTCAGATCAAAGACCGGCAGCCTAAGCTCTTCCTGAATCCGTGCGGCATAGGGCGGCAAATCCGTGCATTCCAATACCAGCGACCTGATTTCTGGTGCCTCACGTTTCAACTGATGCGCGGCCTGCAACACTTCGGCCTCGACCAGATCCGTATCCATGCGCGTTCGAGTGTTCCGTAAGATCACTTCGGCGAATTCCTCGGTGTCTTCCAATCCTTTCACGGCGACGGGAACGTTTGCGGCCCCAACGCCTTCGAAATGCCTGGGCGTCAGCGCCGAAGCATCTGCGGTCAAGACACCTACGGGCGCATTGGCCCCGGTCATGTTGAACGCCAGCGGCACTTGTATCAGGCTCGAGGCGAACACCGGGACCGAGACGCAGGCTGCCAGTTCCTTTTGAAACAAGGCGAGGAAACCGCAACTGCCCGTGATGGCGCGCACGCCCTCGGCTTCCAGCCTTTGAGCGCCCTTGATGAAAGGCTGCAGCAGTTCGGGTCTGGGGTCGTTCAACAAGTCCGGCACGGTCACGCCGTCGATCATTTCGTACAGTACGGGGAAGGGCAGGCTGGACGGGTTCTTGATGTGGCCAGGCGGTTTGGGGAAGTAGCTTTCCAAACACAATACGCCGATGGAGGCACCGCAAATATTTTGTCCACCATCATAAATCGGCATGCCTTTTCCTTCCGTTAACAAGTCCTTGGCGCGAATAGAACGCCTAAAACCGATCCAGCGAATACGGATCAAGTTCAATATTGAGTCGTCGATCTGACAGAAGATCGGCCACAAGCTCTCCGGTTTTTGGGGCCATCATCAATCCGTAGTGGGAATGCCCGAAAGCTGCGTAGAGACCCGACTTGCCGTTCACCTGACCAATCGCTGGAAGACTGTCGGGAAAGGAGGGCCGCCGCCCCATCCAAAAGCGCGCGTCCTGCGTGTTCAGGTCCGGCATCATCGCCTTGGCCTGTCGAGTCAGCAGCGCCTTTTTACGCGGGTCTGGCGGTGCGTCAATCTCTGCAAACTCTGCCGTCCCCGCGACTCTGAGGCCATCCAGCATGGAACTGGCGACAACTTTTGCCTCAACGTCCATAACCGAATTGCTAAGTGAGCTTTGGGCATCCGGGAACTCGACGTGATACCCGCGCTCGGCCACCAAAGGCACTTTGATCCCCATCGGCTTTAGCAGATTGGCCGACCATACTCCGGCTGCCATGACGATATGTTGCGCCTGTATCGTTTCGTCCGAGGTCGTCAATTCCCAACGGCCATCCGCGCTTTGCGACAGGGACCTGACCTCCGCTTTCACGATCTCAGCGCCCTGCGCTTGTGCTTTCTTGGCCAATACAGCGCCAACGCGCCCCGGGGAGAGTATGCGCGCCTGTCCCTTGATCAGCACGGCGGCTTTGAACTCTTCGGACAATGCCGGTTCGATGCGACGAAGCTCGGCGCCATTGACACGCTCGATTTGCGCACCTTTTTCTTCGCGGATTTGATAGTCCAATCCGCCGAGGTTTGCATTCTCGGAACGGCGGAACGCGTGCACATAATAGCTGTCGGTGATCAGGTCTTCGTGCCCGGTCCCGTTCAAATGCTTGCGGTACAATTCGATGGAGGGGCGGCACAGCATCTCCATTGCGTCCGACGTTTTCCGAACCTTGCTTTCGTTCGAATTGCCCAGGAACCGCAGGCCCCAAGGGATCATCTTGGGCCAAAAGGCGCTGCGCACCGATAACGCGCTTTTCGGGTTCAAAAGCATTGCGGGCAGTTGCTTCCAAATACCGGGCATGGCCTGCGGGATGATCGACCATGGCGACACCACGCCCGCATTCCCGAACGAGGTTTCCTGCCCCGGCTCGCCTCGGTCGATCAGGCGCACGGGAATACCGCGTTCCTGAAGCGACAGGGCGCAACAAATGCCGACGATCCCTGCGCCGATAATGGTCACGTGTTCTGTCATCGCATCAGGCCGGAGAGTGGGTGCGATTGCGGGCGATCAGTTGGGTGACGATAACGGGTGCAGCCACCGCGAGCGCGATCAGATCAGCGGTCAGGCTTGGCGCAACAAAGATCACACCAGCGATGGCCATCAGGATACGTGACACCATGTTCAGAGGTTTCAGCCAATAGCCGACCACCGCTGCGGACAGGGCAACGACGCCCGCGATACAGCTTGATGCGGTGTAGGTGAACTCCCACAGATTGAACCCGGTCGAAGACACGAACAACAGGACCGGCGCATAGACAAACGCCATCGGTGCGATCACCTTGCCCAGCCCGAGCGTGAAGGCCGACAAGCCGGTTCGGAACGGGTTCGAGTTGGCGATGGCCGCCGCCGCATAAGCGGATGTACAGACAGGCGGCGTAATCTCGGACACCACGCCGTAGTAGAGCACGAACAGGTGGCTGGCGATTGGCGGGACGCCAAGCTGAGCCAGCGCAGGCTGCGCGACCGAGACCAGCATGATGTATAGCGCCGTGGTCGGGATGCCCGCGCCCATCAGGATGCAGACGATGGCAATGAAGACCAGCGAGATGAACAGCTGCAGGTCTTCCATCGCAAACAGCTGGAAACTGCCGAACGAGATCATGTTGTAAAGATCTGACGCCAGATTACCCGCGCCCTGCGTAACCATAAAGCCAATGCGGAAACCGATGCCGGTGGTGTTGATAACACCGACCACGATGCCGACAGCAGCGGCAGCGGCACCTACCGCCAGCGAGTATTTTACACCCAGTTCAATCGCTTGCAGCATCTCGGGCACTTCAATGCGTTTCTGCGGATTTAGTGTTGCGATCAGCGACAGGCTGCAAAGTATGGCTGTCATGGTCAGATCAAAGCCGCCGTCCGAGAACTTCCAAAGCACAAAGGCCAGGAACGCAGCCGCATAGATCAGCGTTGGTGGCTGTTTCAGCCGCGACATGCCCGCGATGACCGCCAGTGATATGCCGCAGAACGCCGACATGAATGGGGTATAGCCGGTGAACAGCACGACAAGCAGCCCGATCAGTGGGACGATATTGGCCCAACCCTCGGCCCACACTGCCTTGAGCTGCGGCAGTTGCTCTTTCGCCAAGCCTTTCAGGTTCAGCTTGCGCGCCATCAGGTGCACCACGGCGAAAACGCCGACATAGTGCAGGATCGCCGGGAAGATCGCCGCGATGACGATGGTGGTGTAGGGCACCTCGAGGAACTCGGCCATGATGAAGGCAGCGGCTCCCATGATGGGCGGGGTGATCTGGCCACCGGCCGAGGATGCGGCTTCGACCCCACCTGCAAAATGGCCGGGGTATCCAAGGCGCTTCATGTTGGGAATTGTCAGCGCGCCGGTTGAAACGGTGTTGGCCACCGAGGAACCCGAGATCGTGCCGAAGAAGGCCGAGGATACCACCGACACTTTTGCCGGACCGCCAGTGTAGCGTCCCGCCAAAATAGTAGCGTTGTCGATGAACAATTGCCCCAATCCGGTGCGCTGCGCGATCACGCCAAACAGCACGAAATGGAACACGATGGTGGAAACCACCCAAAGCGTGACGCCATAGATGCCTTCTTGCGGGAAGTACATCGACGACACGAAGGTTTTGAAGTTCACGCCGGGATGTTGCAGCAGGCCGGGGAAATACGGTCCCAGCAGGGCGTAGGAGATGAATACACAGATGATCAGCGGCAGCACCCAGCCCAAAGTGCGTCGCGCGATGTCCAACACCAGCAGGATGATGATTACACCTAATATCACGTCATAGGTGTTGGGGTTGCCCATGCGGAACGTCTGTTCCTCAATCCCCAGAAACGGAATGCCGCGCCAGGCAACGCCAACATAGAGGGCAGCAACGATCCCCAGCGCCATGAAAACCAGGTCATAAAGAGGGATGTTGCCGATGCGGAACCGGCTGACCTTAAGCGCATAGAGGCTTTTGGCGCCGATAACCGGGATTGTCGCGTAGACCAGAATGAACAGTAGGGCCAGATAGATGCCCATATGCCAATGGTCGGCGGGCAAGCCGAACCCGGCAGTGAAGAATTCATAAAATGCAAGGATCAGGGCAACGACGCGCAGTACCTTGCCCGCAGTGGGCGTGACCTGCCGTACGGCGGCACCTTCGTCGAACTGTTCTTCGATGGCCGCAAGTTCTTCGGCCGTCAGTTCGTGGTCATCAAGTTTCTGGGTCTCGGACATGATGGCCCCCTGATTTCGCATAGTTCCAGAGTGCGGTGCCCCGGAACAGGGGGCACCGGCGATACGGTTCTGTCAGTAGCGGTTACTGAAGAAGGCCAGCTTCTTTATAGAACTTTTCGGCACCCGGATGCAGCGGGACACCCAAAGCCTCAACGCCGTCCAAGGCCGTTTCAGCCGTAATCTGCTTGCCTTTGGCGTGGCCATTGTCCAGCAGCTTGCGTGTATTGTCGTTCCACAGTGCCTTGGTCAGACCATATACCAGATCATCGGACAGTTCTGACGAGACAACCAGCATCGCACTGACCGCGGGGGTCTTGGTTTCACCGTCGATGCCTTCATAGACGCCGCCCGGAATGGTCGAGGGGATATAGGCCGGGATGATCTCGTTGATCTTCGCCATATCTTCGTCGGTGAAAGAATGTAGGTTCATGCCCTTGGTAGACGACAGCTGAACCATCGCGGCAACCGGCCAGCCAGCTGCGTAGAAATAGGCGTCAAGCTGACCGTCGGCCAGACGTTCGGCGCTCTGGCTGTTGTTCAGTTCGGCCTCGTCCATGTTGTCGCGGTTGACGCCCCAGGCGTCCAGCATCTGCAACACGGCAACCTGTGTGCCCGAACCGGCCTGCGCGATACCGACACGCTTGCCTTCCAGATCGCTTAGATCGTTGATGGTCTGACCAGCGGGCAGAACCAGATGCAGATCTTCGGGGAACAGGTTCGCGACGATGCGCAGGTTGGGGTGAGGCTTGCCGTCGAATTTGCCCTCACCAAGGTACATCGAGCGGGTCACGTCGGCTGCGGCGAGACCGGCCTCAAGCTCTCCATTTTGTACTGCGGCGTTGTTGAATACCGATGCGGTGGTGGATTGCGCAATCGCAATCAGACCCGGAACACCGCATTGGCCACCTTCTTCACAGGGGCGCGAACCCGGAGGGGCCGAGATACCGTTTGCAATGGTGCCGCCAATGGGGAAATAGGTTCCACCAGCACCACCGGTGCCGATGCGGAAAAAGGTCGGATCCTGCGCCAGCGCCGGGGCGGCCAGCGCGCCAGCCAAAGCCAGACCAGTCAGGCATTTCACTAGTTTCATCGTCGTCTCCGTTGTTGGTTCGTGGGATTCGGTTTGACCGAACCTCGATCCCAAAAGCGTAAAGACAAATTTCATAAAAACAAATTTGTTATATTTCACAAAACTAAAGTTCGGCTTATAGGTTGGGGATGAACCTAACGCAGCTCACAGTCTTTCGCGAGGTGATGGAAACCGGCTCGATCTCGCAGACGGCCCGAAAGCTGAACCGTACCCAGCCAGCAATCAGTCTGGCATTGAAAAACCTTGAAAGAACCCTTGGCCTGACTTTGTTCGAGAGAAAAGGCAGGCGTCTGGTTCCGGTGCCCGAGGCACATTACCTGTTGGCTGAAACGACAGGTATTCTGGACCGCCTTGCAACGATTTCCAACACCATGGAGGGGTTGATCAAAGGGCACTCGGGCAGCCTGAACATTGCAACAATGCCGGGGCCCTCGGCCTTTCTGTTCCCACGCTTCATCAGCCGGTCGGTCGGAGAGAGCCCGGATATCCGCATAACCTTGTCGACGCGCAGTTCACCACAGATCATGGAACTGGCGGGGACGCAGAATATCGATTTTGGGTTTGCTGATTTTGACTTTTCGGTTGGCAAGGAATCTCAATACTCTGTCGAGGTGATTCAGGCCGACTGTTTCTGTGCGATTGACCGGGAAAGCCCGTTTGCCTCGCGTGAAAGCATCTCGATCTCTGATCTCGACGGGGTTCCGATGGGCGGTCTGCACGAGACGCACCCGTTCCAGCACAAGATCCGAAGTAAATTTCAGGACGTAGCCGCCAGCTACAATTCGACAGTAACCTGTCAGTACTTTCTGCCTCTCATCCCTTTCGTAAGTTCCGGCCAGTGTTGCACGATCGTGGACCCTTTGACGGTTGCGACCGAGCGTGAACTGAAGTTGTCGGCGGGCAAGGTGGTGTTCCTGCCTTTCGAAGACCCTCTCAGGTATGAATATGCGATACTCGAGCCGGAACATCGGCCACCGTCCCAATTGGCCCTAAAGATCAAGGCAGGCTGGAGGGCTGAGATCCTGAAGATGCTTAAGGACGTTGAGGCTCATCCAAGTGTCAAAATGGCTGCAGAAGAGAGTGACGCCTGAAAATATGAGGACCAGGCTTTGGCCGGTTCGAGTTGATTCAGATGCGTGACCGTTTTCCTGCCCTCAAAAACCGCATGTGATCCACCCTTGCCGCATCGGCGTCTAAACGTGCAGGGTGGTTCGACGTTGGGGCACGGGGAATCATCATCGAATGGCGGATCAGTCCAACAGCACCGCAGTATTTCTGACGGGTAGTCTGATGCGGCATGTGGTGCGCATGTCACTGACCACCAGCATTGGCTTGATGGCCATCTTCGCCGTCGATTTCGTCGATATGGTTTTCATATCGATGTTGGGCAATGATGCCCTGGCCGCAGCCGTCGGGTATGCGGGAACGTTGCTGTTCTTTACCAACGCCGTGAATATCGGCCTGTCCATTGCAGCGGGTGCCCTCGTCGCGCGTGCGCTTGGCGCAGGACGGTCGGACGAGGCGCGGAAATATGCTTCGAGCGTGGGCGTTCTTGGGATCAGCATCGGCATTCTGGTGTCGTTGCTTGTTCTTTTTAACGTCGAGTTCCTTTTGTCTCTGTTGGGCGCGCAGCAAGAGGTTCTGCGGCTGGCGGTCCGGTATGTTTCGATCATTTTGCCAACCATGTGGGTCATGTCAGCGGCGATGACGGCGATGGCGGTGCTGCGGGCGCATGGCGACGCGCGCCGATCGATGATGGCCACGATCTACGGCGGTGTGGTCAATGCGGTGCTGGATCCGATCCTGATCTTTGCTGTCGGGCTTGGGTTGGATGGGGCCGCCATTGCCTCGGTCCTGGCGCGGGTTACGATGCTGGCGGCGGCGTTAATACCGGCGTTGCGCGTGCATCGTGGGTTCGCGCGCCCGTCCGTAAGGCAGGTCGCGCAGGATTTCCGGGCGGTGAAAACAATCGCGATCCCTGCGATTCTGACGAATGTAGCCACGCCAATCGGCAATGCCATCGTCGTGCGCGAGATTGCCGAATACGGCACCGACGCGGTAGCAGGCATGGCGGTGATCGGGCGCCTGCTTCCGGTTGCTTTTTCGGTCATTTTTGCGCTGTCCGGCGCAATCGGACCGATCATTGGTCAGAATTTTGGCGCCGGACGATACGACAGGGTCCGATCTGCGTTCTTGGCCGGGATCAAGTTCACAGGCACCTATGTGCTGATTATGGCCGCGGTCTTGTTTCTGCTGCGAGTACCGATCGCGGACCTGTTTGACGCGCAAGGCGAGACGCGGACCCTGATCTATCTTTTCTGTGGCCCGCTGGCGCTGGCCTCATTCTTCAACGGCGTGATTTTCGTCACCAATGCCAGTTTCAATAATCTGGGCCACCCGGTCTATTCGACCTGGATCAATTGGGGGCGGCATACCGTCGGAACCTGGGTGTTCGTCGTGATTGGTTCTCATCTTGCCGGGGCCCAGGGGGTCCTGCTGGGGCAGGCATTCGGGGGTGTCATCTTTGCGATAGTCGCCTGGTTGCTGGTGAACCGTGTGGTGGCGCACCTGTCGCGCCCAAGTCCGGCCGAACCATTCACCGAACAAGGTCGCATTCATTCGCTTTTCGGACGTCGTGGCTGGTGAAAACCAGCGCCGCGACGACGCGCAAACACAGGTTGGCTCAAAACCGTTAACAAAACTGTCATTTTGATATAACCTTGCAGTGTTATTGCAAATTACGAGCCGGTTAGAGTTGTGAGTCAGACGATCTATGAGAAATACGGCGGGTTCAAAACCATCAGCCGTATTGTGATGACCTTCTACGAAATGGCACTGGATTCCGATGAGATCGGTTTTCATTTCGAAGACATTGATCTGCCCCGATTGATCGACCACCAGACCAAGTTCGTGTCCTCTCTGGTGGGTGGTCCGGCGTCGTTCAGCGATGACCGGATCGAGGCGGTGCATCGACACCTCAATATTTCGCACGCGCATTTTGACGAGATGGCGGCATTGTTCAGCGAAGCTCTGGAAATGCACGGGATGTCCGAAGGAGATATCGACATTGCCCTTGCAGCCATCGAGTCGAAACGGTCCATCATCGTCGCGCGGGACGCCGCATGAGCATTCTGGCCATCAACGAACACCTTCTGCGCGCAATCGGAGTAGGGGTCGCGGTGCTACGCGCGTCCGATCTGACATTTGTGTTTCACAATGGACCATTTGCCGATTGGTTCGGTACCCCGACCGAAGGGCAAACCCTGCTGGACCTGCTGCCGGATCTGGATGCCAAGGAACTGGATGACGTCAAGCAGTCCGGTCTGCGCTATTCCGTTGAATTGCAGATCAAACCCAAGCGCCGGACACTGATTTTTGCCACATCGGTCTCATTGGCCAATGGGCTCGAGGAACAGGTGCTGGTGGTGGAATGCCAGAATATCACCCGCATCCGCGAACTTGAAAGCATGATCGACAGCTACTCGACCATGGTTGAACGGAACACGCGTGAGCTGGAGCGCGAAAAAGAGCGGGTTGAGCGATTGCTGCTGAACCTAATGCCGCGCGCTGTGTACGAAGAGTTCAAAACCTTCGGGGTTGTCACGCCCCAACTGTTCGATCAGGTCTCGGTCGTGATGCTGGATTTTGTTGGTTTCACCGATTTTGCCGCCAAGACCGATCCGACGGTCACGTTGAGCGAATTGAACGACATCTTCACAGCCTTCGACCGGATCGTTGAGCAGTTCGGGTGCGAGCGGATCAAGACCATCGGGGACGCCTATCTGGCTGTTTCGGGCATGCCGGACGCAACGCCGGATCACGCCACCGCCGTGGCCCATTGCGCTGTCAGATTCCTGCGATACCTGGAACGACGAAACGAAAGCCATCCGCATAAGTGGCAGGCTCGGATTGGGCTGGGCATGGGGGCCGCAGTTGGGTCGGTCGTCGGTATTCAGAAATACGTCTATGACGTCTTCGGACCCGCGGTCAACATTGCTTCACGTTTGCAAGTCTTTGCGAATCCGATGAAAATTGTGGCACCGGAAGAGATGAAATACGCCCTGATCGATGAGTTTCAGATCACTGATCTGGGCGCAGTTGATATCAAGGGGATGGGGCAGATGGAGTTGATCAACGTCACCTCACGCCTGACCACGCCGAAGCCCAGCCGGGTGTTCTAGGCCAGATCACTCGTCCGGTGCGACCAGTCCTAATCCGCGCAGGTAGATTCCGATTCCGGATTCCAGCAGATCTTCGGGCGGAAATGGGGATGTGGCCCCGGTGTTGCGGGCGTAAAGCTCGACCACCCCGTGACTCATCGCCCAGATATGGGCGCTGAACATCGAAGCTGGGGGCCGCTTTTCCGGGGGAATGTGGCGCGACAGGTCGGCGGCAGCTTTCTCCAGCACTTCCTTCGCCCGGTTGGCCGCCATTGCCAGTTCAGGAGTGCGGTTCAACGAAATGCCGCTTTCGAACATCGCGATGTAATGTCCGGGATGCTTGCGGGCAAATGCCAGATAGGCCCGCCCGGTTGCCTCGAACGCGGCGAGCGCAGAGGGTTGCCCCTTGTTATGTGCGAATTGCATCAGGTCGGCGAACATCTCGAACCCTTGCCGCGCGGCTTCGGCGATCAGGTCTTCGCGCCCGTGGTAGTGTCGGTATACCGCCGCAGGGGTGACCCCGGCGGTCTTTGCGGCCTCGGACAATGTGAACCCGGTCGGGCCTTTCTCTTCGATCAGGGAAAGCGCGGCTTCGATCAGAGCCTGCTTCAGATTTCCGTGGTGATACCCGCGCTTTGACATTCCGGCGTTAGCTACCTTTTGCTAGAGGCCAACAGATAGACCAAAGATGGGGGCGCGTCCAATTTGAGAAAAGTGGTGAGGCATCAATACCCTATGACTCCCAGATATCCGGGCCACCGCAAATTGCAGGATCCGGGGCGCCCAGGGCCTTTTCGTCCTTCTCGTCATAGTCGAGCCGGGTCAGAACGGTCCGAATGGCGGCAAGCCGCGCGCGTTTCTTGTCGTCCGAGCGTACGATCGTCCAGGGGCAATGTTCCGTGTGGGTGCGGGTCAGCGTCTCGGATATGGATTGCGAATACTCATCCCACTTTTCCAGACCGGCAATGTCGATCGGGCTGAGTTTCCACTGTTTCAAGGGATCGCTCTCGCGCGCTAGAAAGCGGTTCAACTGCTCGGCGCGACCGACATTCAGCCAGAATTTGAACAGTTCGATACCATCATTCACCAGCCCGGTCTCAAGTGGCAGCACCTGACGGAAGAACCGTTCGCGTTCATCGGGCGTGCAAAACCCAAAAACGTTTTCTACGACCCCGCGATTGTACCAGCTGCGGTCGAAAAACACGATTTCTCCGGCAGATGGCAAATGTTGAACGTAGCGCTGAAAGTACCATTGGCTGCGTTCCGCATCTGATGGTTTGCTGAGCGCGACGTTGCGCGCCCCGCGTGGATTCAGGTTCTCGCGAAATCGTTTGATCGTTCCGCCCTTACCAGCAGCGTCGCGGCCTTCGAATACGATCGCCACCCGTCGACCGGTTTTTTTGATCCACGATTGCATTTTGACCAGTTCGATCTGCAACGCTTCCATTTGCGCGGCATAATCCTTGGATTTCATCTTTTCCGGGTAGGGGTAGGTCGGGTTGACGATATCGCCTTTCTTTGCGTCCTCGATCGCTGTGCGAACAGATTTGGGGGCGTCGTTGCGAAAGTAGCTTTCGATCGCGCCAGTTTGAGAACGGGTCATGGGCGGCCTCGCAATAAAATCCGTAACTTACTATGGATTACAGACAGGTTTAACGCAAACCTGCGCGTTGTGCCGCGCGGTCAATTGCTGCGGCAACCCCGGGCGCTGCGACGACCTGCGGCATATGGCCGATGCCGTCCAATTCGATCAGTTCAGCGCCCGGGATCTGTTCGGTCAGCGGTTGCGAATGCCAGTCCACGCCCACGGTTGTGTCCGCAGTGCCGTGGACGATTTCCGTAGGGACCGAGATTTCCCCATATCGCGGCTGAAGCTCGGTGACCTCGGCCAACAGGTTTGCGCGTTGTTTGGCATTAGCATGCATGGACGCGCGCCTTTGGGTCAGGCCGGGACCGAAATGCTCTGCATACCCTTCTGGCGTTTTCTGAGGTGCAAACACCGCATCAAGTGTCTTATCAACAAACCAATCCGGCACAAAGGCCGAGATCAGAGGCAGGGCGAGGGCGTTGCCAGCACCCGTGGCGGCGATGGTGTTGAACGCATCCAATGGTGTCTCCCATGGGATCGCAGCAGGCGCTATCAGAACGAGGCCTGACAGATCCTCAGGACGGGTCACAGCCCAAGCAAGCGCAACCGAACCGCCATAGCTTTGACCCGCGACAATAGGCTTGTCCGCGCCAAGTTTCGCCGCCGCCGCTTGCAGGATTTCTGCTTGTTCAACAATCGTTTCTCCGTCCGGGTTAAAGCTCTCAGAATAGCCCAGACCGGGACGATCAAAGACGATGACGCGGTAGGTTTTGGCCAGTATCGGTGCCAGCGCAAAAGTCATGTCGCGAGTATTGCCGCTAGAGCCGTGGATCAGCACAACATCCGGTCCTTCGCCCATCACAACCGCATGAACCGCGATACCATCGATATCCAAAAGCTGGCCGTCGGGCGGGAATGCGGCTTCGGTCCGGGTTTCTGTCCTGGCAGCGCGCCATGATGCAGCGATCCAGATTATCGCGAGAACAATCAGAAGGATGAGGCCGAAACGCACCATCGCGACTCAGGCTCTCAGATCGGTCATGTCTACGCCGATGCGGTCTATGTCGAACGGCGTCGTTTCATAGATCTCGCTGATCCAGTTGCCATAGAGCAGATGCCCATGGCTACGCCAGCGGTTCTGCGGCATCTGCGAGGGATCGTCATCCGGGTAGTAGTTCATCGGCACATTGATCGGCGTGCCATTGGCAATGTCGCGATCATATTCCTGTTTTAACGTATCGCTGTCATATTCAAAGTGGTTGAAGATATAGAGCGCCCGGTGCGCCTGATCTTCGATCAGACAGGGGCCAACCTCATCACTGCCCAGCAGCGTATTCAGGCCGTCGGTTGCGTCAATCTCGGCCTGTTTCATTTCGGTCCAGCGGCTGACAGGAATTACGCAATCATCAGAGAAACCGCGCAAAAACGGTGACGCAGGAGCAAGGTTGCGGTGTCGGAAACAGCCAAAGGCTTTGGCATCCAACATATGCTTTTTGACGTCGTGAAAGTGGTTGATCATCGCCATTCCACCCCAGCACACGCCAAAGGTCGAATGCACGTTGGTCTGGGTCCATTCGAACACTTCACGGATCTCTTCCCAATAGGTCACATCCGCGAAATCCAGATGTTCGATAGGGGCACCGGTGATGATGAGACCGTCGAACTTTTCGTCCTTCACCTCCTGAAACGGGCGATAAAACTCGGCCATATGCGCGGCGGCGGTGTTCTTGGTCTGATGCTCGGTCATGCGGATCAGCGACAGCTCGATTTGCAACGGCGTTGCACCGATCAGGCGAGCGAACTGGTTCTCGGTCTGTATCTTTTTGGGCATCAGGTTCAACAGACCGATCCGCAAGGGGCGGATGTCCTGACGGGCCGCGTGATCCTCGGCCATGACCATAACACCCTCGCGGCTCAGGACGTTAAAGGCAGGCAGGTCAGAGGGGATCTTGATAGGCATAGGGTCACGCTGATGAAGGTGTTGCGGAATTCTGGAACTTAGGCCCGGCTGGCGCGGTTCTCAAGGGCACGTTCGATCACGTCATCGAAATCGACGGAATCGCGGACATTGCTGATGTCATCCGCCGAAACGGTCAGGCCCCAATTCGCAGCCATCGCTTCATATCTGGGTTTGCGATGGGCAAGGGCACGGGCATAGGTCCAGCGAATAAAGTCGTCCGGGTTTACCTCGGCGCTGGCGAAGCCATGCTGTTGTAGATAGTCGGCCCAGACCCGCTCAAGAAACTCGGCCTGATAGGACATCGGTTTGGGGGCTTTGTCGAACCGGCGGATCAACTCGGCAGTATGCGCCTCGTCGCCTTCGATCCAGATCATCAGTGTATGGCGGGACAATTCGGTCAAAATCTGGTCGTTGGGATCGTTCGGGTCCACCCATTCGCAGATCGACCCGCCAGTGTCGCAGATAAAGTTCGGGTATTGGTACAGGCGCTCGGCGCGGTCGATGAAGTATTTGGTGTCCAGTAACGCATGTATTTCGGCAAGCCGGAACTGTTCCTGCCGCCGTCGATACTCGGCGATCTCCAGCCCGCCCTGATCGGGATTGCCGGGCTTGCCCAGATAGGTCGAGACCGGCGTGAGGTTGTTGAACGAGATGTTCGAGCCGATATAGATCGAATCCGACAAAAGAAGATCGCGCAGAAACGGCACTTTCATCGCCTCGGTCTTGGCGTTGTCAGTGATGTATTCACCCATATAGCGGGTGCCGATGCGGTAATCGATGGAATAGTGAAACCAGTCTCCGGCATCGCGCAGGATGTTGGAAACATAGGTCTTGCCCAGACCGGACATGCCGAAAAACAGCACCTTCTTGCGCGCCGCGTCGCGCCAGTCCTTTGCCGAGGAATAGATCATGTCTCGCCGTCCCTTGTTTTGCCCTAGCTAAAACGGGCCGAACCCGGCGTCAATCGCGTCTGGTGGCGCGGTTGAGGATGATCAGCCCGATGGCAAGGACGGCGAACCCGGCAAAGGCGCTTGGCGGCAGGGATTCGTCGCGCACAACACTGCCCAAAAGGATGGCAACCGGAGGTATAATCAGCGTGACCAGCATGAGGTTGCCGCTGCCCGCCAGGGCAAGCACGCGGTAATACAGCAGATAGGCCCCCGCGGTTGCGATGATCGCATAGTAGGCAATCGCCGCCCAGGTTTGCCAAGGCAGCACCAGATCGGGGACGCCATCCACCGACAGCGTCAACGGTAGCATAACGATGGTCGAGGCCGTCAGCATACCGGCGGCTGCAATTTGCGGTGGCAGGTCCCCAAGGTAGAGACGGGCCCAAACGGCGGCAAAGGCGTAGCACAGGGTGCCCGAGAGGATCGCCAGCTGACCCAGGCTGCCCGGATTCAGGGCGGTGAAGTTTCTCAGGCCAATGGCGATCGCCACCCCTAGAAACCCAAGACATATGCCCAAAAGACGCATCGGGTTGAGGCGTTCGTCCTGAAAAAACAGCGCGGCGATCAGAACTCCGAACACGGCAGTTGCAGCATTCAAGATCGAGGTCAGACCCGTTTCCACATAGAGCTGCCCCCAGGCCATCAGCGAAAACGGCAGGACATTGTTCAAAAGCCCCATGACAAGAAATGCCCCCCAGACGCGCGGGTCGCGGGGGATCGGCAGCCGTTTGGCAAATATATAGACCCACAGAACCAGCGTGGCCCAGAACACGCGATGCAGTACCGAGGTCATGAACGGGATCGTGTCCAGCGCGATACGGATGGACAGGAAAGAGGCGCCCCAGATTACGCCCAACAGGGTCAGCTCGGCCCAGGCGCGAGGTGTTAGTGTTTTTTGCGTCGTCATGAGGTTTTCATGTCATGCCGCATTGCGCAGAGCGACCCGTTTCATGCGAAAAACCCCGCCGGTTGGCGGGGTTCTCAAAATCGCATTCGTGCGGGCGATCAGTCCAGAGCGTAGGTGATCTGAAGTCCGACGCTCCATGCGCTGTTGCCTTCGAACGTGGCGCGGTTGTCCGGTCCGGTTCCGTTTGCGGTGGCATCACCGATATCGGTATAGCGGATACCGCCCGAGATTTTCGCCTTCTCAAGCGAATAGGTGCCGCCCAGGCCAATGCTCCAGAAACCGTCGGTCGGGCCGAGGTTCGAAACCGAATTGCCTTGCGACGATTCATACCCAAAGGTCACGGCGCCCGAGAACTCTTCGGTGAATTGATAGCCAAGGCCAAGCGAGTAGGTCCAGGTGGCCTCTTCATAGTCCACAAGGTTGATGCCGGTCAGGCCGGTGTAGACCGGCGGCGCGTAAACGGTTTGCGGCCAATCGACCCAGCGAACCGATCCGAACAGCAGCGTTCTTGGCGCGACACCGGTCTGGAAATCCAGGTTGACCGACTGCGGGGTCACGACCTCGGTCGAGGAATCGGCGCTTGCGCGGGTCACTGTCGGGAACGGGGTGAATGCCAGCGAGTCATTGGCTTCGGACTGCGACAGATCATGAGTGATCTTCGAGTTGTAAGTTAGCGCCACGCGGGCAGCGATGTCGGGTCTTTCCCAAGCAACCCCAACGACATAGCCAAAGTCGATTTCCGCATCGGTTTCGACCCGGTACCCGCCCTGCGGGAACGGCGTAGATCCGGCACCTGCAATCGGAACCGAAACGCTGGCTTTCAGACGTTGAGCGCGGACACCGCCTATGACGCTGAAGCCGCCATCGAACTTGTAGCGCAACAACGCGGTGATTGCGTCCGTATCGGCCTTGGCGCGCAGAACGTCGGTGGTTGCGCCGGGCAGACCCTGCAGCGCCAGAACGTTCTGAGACAGCGGGTAATTCGCGGCATAGGCGATGTCTGCTCCGAACGGCTGGTCATAGACAAGCGCGAAGTCCAGTTCTTCGGTCAACGCAGTCTTGTACGCCAGGTGGGGCGTCCAGAAATCGTTGGTTACATCGCCGGAATCGATCGTCTCACCAAAAGTGGGGCTGACCGGTATCTGATCCTGCATGGATCCGCTTACGTCGGGATCGGTGTATCCCAGACGGAACTGCACCACCGAACCTTCTTCAAAAAGGATGTTGACGCCCTGACCACTACGATCAAGACCACCCGCTTGCACCGTGGTTGCCCCGACACACACAGCGCACGCTTGTAACAGCGTTTTTTTCATTTCCTCTCCCTTTCACTGTCCGATCGCCTGTTTGTTACGCTTTGTGCGTACATCCGGCTTCGTTACCGGGTTGTTACTTTCTTAAACCTTAATTAATCGTCAACCTGTGACCGAACGTTACCTCGGCGACGTGTCTTGGCTGAGTGTTGCCGATTGGCTACGTTTTTCCGACAGCACGTTTAGAAAGATCCCCGAGAAAATCACGAACGCGCCCAGCAGGGTCCAGTGATCCAGCGGCTCGTGATAAAGCAGCATGCCAATGATTGCGATCGTTGGAAGGCGCGCAAAGTCGAACGGGACAACAACCGTTGCCGGAGCAATTACCAGCGCATTGGTAATGCAGAAATGCGCCAGCAGACCAGCCAGCCCGACCAGCAGAAGATAGGGTGCGGTCGCTGACGTCGGAAAGGTAATCTGACCATCCAGACCCGAGGCGAAGAGACCAAGCCCGGCCTGCATGACGGTCAGCCAGAACAGGATGCAACCGGTGCTGGCAAACCGGGTGAGAGATTTCGTGGTAATTGTTGTTAATGCGAAGAAAATGGCCGACGCGGCGGCCGCGAACATACCGGCCCCCAATGGTACCGCACCGGGGCGCGTGACGATCAGAACCCCTGCAAAACCAA
Organism: Ruegeria sp. AM4; assembly: GCF_056540665.1. NCBI lineage: Bacteria > Pseudomonadati > Pseudomonadota > Alphaproteobacteria > Rhodobacterales > Roseobacteraceae > Ruegeria > Ruegeria sp. AM4. The sequence goes on from NZ_JBQFXD010000001.1 coordinate 426,034, forward strand.
TCAGCGCCGAGAGTACGCGCACCGAGGTCAGACGCTCTTTCAACAGCAGCGGTGAAAGCAGGATGACCCAGATCGGCTGGGTGAATTCCAAGGCAAAGACCTGCGCCAGAGGCAAGACGGCGACAGCATAAAACCAGAGGTTTTGTCCGGCGAAATGCATGACATTTCTGATGCCATGCAAACCCAACCGTTGGGTCGAAACCTGGTGCCAGGTTCCCGACAGCGTCAGAACAAGCGCAACCACGCAAATGCCCACCAGGCTTCGGAAAAACATGATTTCGAACGTATCATGCGTCACGCTCAGCTCGCGCCCGGCAACGGCCATGGCCGAAAACGACGCAATCGCCCCGGTCATCCACAGCGCCGCTTTACCGATCTGCGCTTTGTCGCTCATGTTTTCCCCAGCAAGGATCGCCGATTAATATTCTGCTTTCGAACAGATTTCTTAAACAAATCAAGAAAAAAAGACCGGGCAAAAGCCCGGCCTGTATCATTCCCACTCAATCGTGCCCGGAGGCTTGGAGGTGATGTCATAGGTACATCTGTTGATGCCTTTGACCTCGTTGATGATGCGGGTTGCGGTCTCACCCAGGAATTCATGGCTGAAGGGGTAATAATCGGCGGTCATGCCGTCTACTGACGTTACGGCACGAAGTGCGCAGGCATAGTCATAGGTTCGGCCATCACCCATCACGCCCACGGTTCGCACGGGCAGAATCGCGACAAATGCCTGCCAGATGTCGTCGTAAAGACCGTGTTTGCGAATCTGATCGATATAGACCGCGTCCGCTTCGCGCAGAATGTCCAGCTTTTCGCGCGTGATCTCGCCGGGGCAGCGGATTGCAAGGCCGGGGCCGGGGAATGGGTGGCGGCCGATAAAGCTGGCGGGAAGCCCAAGTTCGCGACCCAGCGCGCGGACTTCGTCCTTGAAAAGTTCCCGTAGCGGCTCGACCAGCTTCAGGCCCATTTTTTCGGGCAGTCCGCCGACATTGTGGTGCGACTTGATCGTCACCGATGGCCCGCCTGAAAACGAGACGGATTCGATCACATCCGGATAAAGCGTGCCTTGGGCCAGAAACTCGGCCCCATCTATTGTGTCCGCATGTTTCTGGAACACGTCGATGAACAGTTTGCCGATGATCTTGCGTTTGGTCTCTGGATCGCTTTGGCCTTCCAACTCGCCCAGGAACAGCTCGCTTTCATCCGCGTGGATCAATTGGATATTGTAATTGTCTCGGAACATGCCGACCACTTCGTCGGCCTCGTTCTTGCGCAATAGGCCGTGATCGACAAAAACACAGGTCAACTGATCGCCAATCGCCTCGTGAATCAAGATCGCCGCGACCGAGCTGTCGACACCGCCGGAGAGCCCGCAAATGACTTTCTTGTCGCCAACCTGGTCGCGGATGGACTGGATCATCTGCTCGCGATAGGCACCCATGGTCCAGTCGCCGGTGAACCCGGCCAGCCTTACAAAGTTCTCGTAGAGTTTTGCGCCGCGCGGGGTGTGATGCACCTCGGGGTGGAACTGAACAGCGTAGAAATGGCGATTTGCGTCGGCAGTGATCGCATAAGGCGCGTTTGGCGATGTGCCGAAAACCTCGAACCCGGGCGCAATTTCGCTAACGTGGTCGCCGTGGCTCATCCAGACCTGTTCGTCACCATCGGTGAACCAGCCATCCAGAATGTCTAGCCGCCCTTTGGGGGTTACGAAGGCGCGACCGAACTCGGCCGTGCCGTGCCCGCTTTCGACCTTGCCACCCAACTGGTGCATCATCACCTGCTGACCGTAGCAGATGCCAAGGATCGGAACCCCGTAGTCAAATATTTCCTGCGGTGCGCGCGGTGAACCGTCTCGGGTCACGCTGTCCGGGCCGCCCGAGAAGATCACGGCGCGTGGTGCCAGCTTGCGCACGAAGTCCATCGTGACGTTCTGATAGGGGTGAATTTCGCAATAGACATTCAGTTCGCGCAAGCGACGTGCGATCAGCTGCGTCACCTGGCTGCCAAAGTCGATGATCAGAAGGCGGTCATGGGTGTCTTGGGTCATGCGGTCGCTTTATGCCGCCTATGGCGACAGCGCAAGGGTTTTGCAGACGCTGCAAAACAGTTCGTTTTTTTGTTACACTATTGGCATTGTTTGAGTGATTGATGGGTGGGTTGTTATGCCTGAACAAACCGGCTTTGGCCTTGGCGGGACGCAAAAGGTTCTTCGTGACCGGCATCCTGTGCAGAACCATGCGGGATCCTCGAAAAGACCGAAATGCGGGTGTGGGTCCTGGCTGAACCACTGGAAGATCTATACCGGCAACGATAAGTCGAATCCGTCCTGTTCTTACATGGGGTGTTCGTCCCCGGGGAAGCACGGGGCGCATGTCCGGTTTGTTAAGATCGACAAAACCAGGAAAGACCGGAAGGGGAACTTTGTCCCCAAGCCCTATGGGCAGTCATTTATTGTTCCAATGTGCGAAAAGCACAATAACCCCAGGTTCAAAGGGGCTTTCTTCATTGCCAAAGACCGTTGGGCTGTCGACGACAAGGCGCGCGAAGAATGTAAGACAGCGACTTATCGCCTGAACCGTCAGAACTATTTTCGGATGAAAGTGATATCGCTGTCCGGGAAGCCGAAATGCGGCTGTCCCAGCTATTTTCAGCACTACCGCAATGTCAGCAAAAGCGGCCGCAAGAAATGCGTCGCGATGGAATGCGGGGCGAATGCCAGCCTTGCCGTCGCGATGAAGTCGCAGGATGGGCGAACCGATTACGACAAATGGATGGCGCCAGTTTGCAGAAAGCACGCAAAATCGGGGCTGGAAATCTACATCAAACGCCAGGCAGACGTCGTCACACCGAAAAAGACGGATGAGTGCGGCTGACGGCGGGGCATGTCGCTTTTATGTTCCAATGGCCGTTATCTTCCATTGGTCACACAGGTGGACAGGGTAAACAGTAGTCAATCTGGAATACCTGAACACGGGGAACACACATGGCTGAAGCATCAGCACGTCGCCGGAGTCGCGGTGGGGGCGGGGCCGCCCGTAGGGCCGAGCGCACCGCCGTCGTCATCGAAACCGCGAAATATATCGAGCGCAACATTCCAAATTTCGAGGTCCTGAACGAAGAGGCCCTGGAATTGATCGAAGCCAACGCGGAAACCGTGCTGGCCGAAGTTGGCGTCAATTTCGTCGACAATTCCGGCGCGCTTGAACGTTGGCGCGAAGCGGGTGCAGATATTGACGGCGAACGGGTGCGCATTCCGCGCGGTCTGGCACGGCAATTGATCAAAACCGCTCCATCCCAATTTACGCAGCACGCGCGCAACCCCGAGAAGTCGGTGGTGGTTGGTGGCCGTAACATGGTTCTGGCCCCGGTCTATGGCCCGCCCTTCGTGCGGGATGCGCAGGGTGGACGCCGCTACGCGACGATGGACGATTTCAACAAGTTCGTGAAATTGGCTTATATGTCCAAATGGTTGCACCACTCGGGCGGCACCGTGTGCGAGCCGACCGACGTTCCGGTTAACAAGCGCCATCTGGATATGCTGATGGCGCATATGACCCTGTCCGACAAACCCTTCATGGGATCGGTGACCGAGCCCAGCCGCGCGCAGGATTCGGTCGAGATGTGCGAGATCCTGTTCGGCAAAGAGTTCGTCCAGGAAAACACGGTGATGACCTCGCTGACCAACATCAACTCGCCGATGACATTCGACGATGTGATGATGGGCTCGCTGGAAGTCTATGCGCGCAATAATCAGGCGTGCATCATCTCACCCTTCATCGTCGGTGGTGCGATGGCACCGGTGTCCGTTGCGGGTACGTTGACGCAGGTTCTGGCCGAAGTTCTGGCGGGCGTTGCCTACAGTCAGCTTGTGCGCCCCGGCGCCCCGGCAATCTTTGGTGCGTTTGTCTCGTCGATCGACATGAACTCGGGCGCGCCCACATTCGGCACGCCCGAGGCCGCGTTGATCACCTATGGCGCGGGCCAGTTGGCACGTCGTCTGGGGCTGCCATACCGCTCGGCGGGATCGTTCTGCGGTTCGAAACTGCCCGACGCGCAAGCGGCCTATGAGACTGCGAACTCGCTGAACATGGGTCTGATGGCGGGCGTGAACTTCATGCTGCACTCCTGCGGCTGGCTCGAAGGTGGCCTTGTGGCCGATTTCGAAAAGTTCGTAATGGATGCCGATCAGCTCGGTGTGCTTCATGGGCTGGCAAAAGGCGTTGCATACGACGAAAACGCGCTGGCGTTGGATGCCATTCGCGAGGTCGGGCCGGGCGGTCACTATCTTGGATGCGACCACACGCAGGCGAACTTCAAGGAGGCGTTCTGGAAGTCCGAGCTGTTGGACTACAAGCCGTTCGAAACCTGGGAAGAAGAGGGCGGTCGCGACACCCGCACGCTGGCGACCTCGCGGGTCGAACATCTGCTTGCGAACTACAAACAGCCGCAGATCGACCCGGATACCAAGGCAGCACTGGACGCTTATGTTGCCGAGAAGAAAGCGTCCATGCCGGATGCGTTTACCTGATCACTGAAGGCGCGCGGCGCGGCTGGCATAGTACAGCTGCGCCTCGCCAATCAGGGCGATCATCAGATCCAGATGGCGCACCAGCGAATACGCGGCGTCATCCTCTTGGCGCTGCGCGTTGAGATCCCGCTCAAGCTCCATCAAGCGGATCAGTGCAGCGCCTGAAGCGGGCAAAGATCCATAGCCCAGAACACGTTGCAGGTGCCGGTCGCGGTCGTAATCCTGCGCCCCGATCTTTGCAGCCCGGGTCAACAGGCGTGGGCGGCGGAGGGTCGCGATCATTGTCATCAAGTCCTGCACGTTGTGTTCCTTTCCATTCGATGTCGTTGGGAAAGGTGTGACACAACTTTAACGGGTGTTGCTTCGCGTCACTTCGCGCCGAACGTTGGCTTCACGACTGTTTATCTTTTTGAATCAAATCTGGTCCTTGTCGTCTGTGATTAACGAACAAGTAACAAAACCGATTCTAGTTAGAATTGGTTAACTAAAAATCCGACGACGAACAGAGACGGTTTGTTTGGTCGACAAGGGCGAATAATGATGGAAAACAGCATGGCTTTCACTGTTCCTGCATGGGTCCCGGAAGGGGCGCAGCGATATCTGGATCACACCGAGTCCGGCAGATCCATACGCGATATCGCAAGGTCGGTAGGATGCCATGCCTCGACCATCCTCAGACAGATCCGCCGGATCGAAATGCGCCGGGATGATCCCCTTGTCGATGCGGCCTTGCAATCGCTGGCGCAGACGCATTTCCCGTCCGCTGGGAGATCGGCCATGCCTGTGCAAAGCAATCGGCAAGCGGAGGAGGCGCAAACTCCGGGCGAGGTCGAATTCGACCGCGAGGTTCTCCGCATCCTTCGCCGCCTGTGCGAGACGGGGGCGGTTCTGGCAGTTGCCGAGGATATGGACAAGGCCGTTGTCGTGCGTGACAGCGGTGACAATGGCACAGCACGAACCGCCGTCGTGGATTGCTCGATCGCGCAGGCTATGGCGTTGAATGACTGGATTAGCTGCGACAACCCGGGCCGAGTATCGCGCTATCGCATTTCGACATCGGGACGAGCGGCGCTGAGCGTTCTTGTGGCCAAATCCGAAAACCAGGCGCGGTCGCGTAGTGAATTCGGCATGGCCGAAGCGCCCGCGGCGTTTCAGCCTTGCGCTGCGGATACCTCGGGCGATCAACGGCAGCGGCGGGTGCGCTACAGCGCCGCTGAAAGCCCCCTGATCGCCTTGTCCCGGCGGCGGGACCGTCAGGGCAATCCGTTTCTGGATGAGTCCCTTGTCGCGGCAGGCGAGCGATTGCGCGAAGATTTTGAACTCGCGCAAATCGGACCTCAAGTCGCGCAGAATTGGGAGCGGTTTTTGACCGGCGGTGGTCGGAGTGGCAGGGAACCGGATGCATTTTCTGGTCAGGGGTCGTCTGATGCGCGCGGACGCGTGGCGTGCGCGTTGTCCGAACTTGGCCCCGGGCTAAGTGATGTGGCCCTGCGCTGTTGTTGCTATCTAGAAGGGTTGGAGCTTGCGGAGAAGCGCATGGGCTGGTCAGCGCGGTCAGGAAAGATCGTTCTACGGATCGCGCTGCAGCGGCTGAAGAGGCACTATGAGGATCAGGCCGAGCGGGACCGGATGATCGGCTAGTGGATTTACGTTCTGCCATTGGTTTTCATTGCGGTTTTGGTGGCAAGTGATAATCAGTGGTTATGAATTTTACCCTCAGACAGTTGCAATATTTTCAGGCGGTTGCTGATCAACGGAATTTTGGTCGCGCCGCGCAGGTCTGCCATGTCTCGCAACCGGCCTTGTCGGTTCAGATCAAAGCTTTGGAGGATGTTATGGGCGGGCCGCTGTTCGAGCGGCAAGCCCGCGACATTCTGCTGACGCCATTGGGTCGGGATGTTCTGGAGCGCGCAAGGCAGGTTCTGAATGCGGCCAGTGGGCTCGACCGGTTTGCGCGCGACCATTCGGGTGGTCACAGATCATTGTCGATCGGCATCATCCCCACAGTTGCGCCGTATTTGCTGCCCGGAGTTCTGGCAGGGCTTCGCGCCGGAGATGTCTCGCTAAGGGTTCAGATTCGCGAGGCCCCAACCGAGCGGCTTTTGTCTCTGCTGCGCACGGGTGAGATCGACGCGGCGGTTCTGGCTCTGCCATCCGGAAGCAATGATCTGTACGAAGAGCCACTGTTCGAAGACAGGTTTCTGCTGGCTGGAAGTCCGGACCGTGTGGCGCGGATGGGATTGAACCCGGATGCGCTGCGCCCGGTCGACCTGAAGACCGCACAGTTGATGCTGCTTGAAGACGGCCATTGCCTGACGGATCAGGCGCTTGAGGTCTGTGGCAAGGACCGGACCAGCGGTCAGATCAATATGGGCGCTTCATCTTTGGCAACATTGTCACGTCTGGTGGCCGAAGGCTTCGGCCTGACCCTGATGCCCGAACTGGCCGCGAGATCTGAGACCGAGGCGGTGCCGGGTTTGCGGCTGTTGCGCTTTGGCGCGCCTCAGCCCTCGCGCACCATCGGTTTGGCGCGCCGCGCCTCGACAACGGATGAAGGCTGGTTCGCCGGGCTGGCGCAGGTGATCCGCGAAGTTGGAGAAGGGATCGTAAGCACGGCGCGGGTATGAAACGGCCCGCCAGTGGCGGGCCGGAACAGGAGCGTTAGGGGCTCAGGCCAGCGCAGGCTCGCGCGCCTCGTCCAGATGCTTCATCAGGTTTTCAGGCGACGATACGCCATAGGGATCCTCGGGGCAGTTGTCCATCAGACCAGGCTCTTCGAACCATGCTTCGACAACACCATCATTGACGATGGCCGCATAGCGCCACGAGCGCATGCCAAAACCCAGATTGTCCTTGTCGACCAGCATGCCCATCTTGCGCGTAAACTCACCCGAGCCGTCCGGGATCACCTGGACATTTTGCAGGCCCTGATCCTGCGCCCATTTGTTCATGACAAAGCTGTCATTGACCGACATGCAATAGATCGCGTCGATACCTTTGGCTGCGAAATCGGCATGGCCATTTTCGAATCCGGGCAGCTGATAAGTCGAACATGTGGGGGTAAATGCGCCGGGCAGCGAGAACAGAATCACGCGTTTGCCTGCGAAATAGTCGGCAGTGGTCTTGTCTTCCCAACGGAAAGGGTTCGGACCTTCAATTGCTTCGTCGCGGACGCGAGTGTGAAAAGTAACTTGTGGAAGCGTCGTGCCGGCTTTCATGAATAAACTCCTGTGATTCACATGTATTCCGGGCGCTAGTTAAAACGATTCTAAATCACCTTCAACAACGGAAATTCTGCGCACGCAAATACTCTGAAAGCCATGCAGTGCGTTAAGAAAATTGCAAAAAAGTAAAATTTTGCATACGGTTTTCTGCGTTCGCAAAGAACCTGCACATGGCGGCTATGCGCTGCTGCTATGGAGACATCGAAGAAACTGTGTTAGGCACGAATAAATTGACCCAAAGTCAGGAAAGCCGCCCGTGCGTGATCTGAAAATTCCCGAGCAACGTCATCCTGAAAAGGCTCATCGCCCAGATAATGCCCAACCCAAAAAGCCCAAATGGATACGGGTGAAGGCGCCTGGCGGCAAAGGCTATGCCGAAACGCATAAGATCATGCGTGAGAACAATCTGGTCACCGTCTGCGAAGAAGCCGGGTGTCCCAATGTTGGCGAGTGCTGGAGCCAGGGCCACGCCACCATGATGATCATGGGCGAAATCTGCACTCGTGGATGCACCTTCTGCAACATTGCCACCGGCCGTCCGGATACGCTGGATGTGTTCGAGCCCGGGCGTGTGGCGCATGCGGTTGAAAAGCTGGGCCTGAATCACGTCGTTATCACCTCGGTCGACCGCGATGATCTTGAGGACGGCGGTGCCGAGCATTTTGCGCAGACGATCCGAGCGGTACGACACCGTTCGCCCAAAACAACCATCGAAATCCTGACGCCTGATTTTCTGAAATGTGATCCTTCGGTTTTGGAAACAGTGGTCGAGGCAAGGCCGGACGTTTTCAACCACAACCTCGAGACGGTGCCGGGGCTCTATCCGCAGGTCCGTCCGGGCGCGCGGTATTTCCATTCGCTGCGCCTTTTGCAGCGCGTGAAAGAGATGGACCCGTCGATGTTCACCAAATCCGGCATCATGGTCGGTCTGGGTGAGGATGAGCAGCAGGTCCGGCAGGTGATGGACGACATGCGTGCCGCGGATATCGATTTCCTGACCATTGGCCAGTACCTGCAACCCACGCCCAAGCACCACGGTGTCGACCGGTTTGTCACGCCCGAAGAGTTCGCGGCCTATGAAAAGGCGGCGTTCGGCAAGGGCTTTTTGATGGTCTCGGCGACCCCGCTGACGCGGTCGTCCTATCACGCGGGCGATGACTTTGCCCGCCTGCGGGACGCGCGTCAGGCAAAGCTGAACCAAAGGTGACACCGCAGGATCTGGCGTGGCTTACGGCGCGCCGACAGGAACTGCACCAACACCCTGAGCTGTCCGGGGCCGAGCAGGCCACCGCTGCGACCATACGCGATTTGCTGCGCGACTGCGCGCCGGATCGTATCCTGACCGGTATCGGCGGGCATGGAGTGGCTGCGATCTTTGACGGTGACCAGCCGGGGCCGATGGTGGCGATCCGCTGCGAGTTGGACGGGCTGCCGATTCAGGAGGTCTCGGACCTGCCTTATGCTTCAAAGCGTCCTGGCAAAGGGCACCTTTGTGGACATGACGGGCATATGGTCATGGTTCTTGGCGTTGCCCGCACCTTGGCAACGGCTCGACCAGCAGCTGGATCGGTCGCATTGATCTTTCAGCCTGCCGAAGAAATCGGCAAAGGCGCCATAGCCTATCGTGACGATCCGCAGTTCCTTTCGATTGCACCGGATTATGTGTTTTCACTGCACAATTTGCCGGGGCTGGAGCTTGGGGCGGTTGAGCTGTGCGAAGGCCCCGCCAATTGCGCCTCGCGCGGGATGCGCGTTGAATTGACCGGCAAGACCTCTCACGCAGCCGCGCCGCAGGATGGTGTTTCACCGGCGCAGGCTTTGGCCAGGCTGATTCCCGCGATGGCCGATCTGGGGCAGGGTGGCGCGCTGGATGAAGCCTACGCGCTGACAACCGTGACCCATGCCAGTCTGGGCGCGGCGACCTTTGGGGTGGCTCCTGGTCAGGCGACGTTGTGGGTGACGCTGCGCACGGTCACGGACACGCGCATGGCCGACCTTGTCCGTTCGGCCGAGGCGCTTGTCATGCAGGAGGCGCAAATTGAAGGTCTTGGCGTAACCATAGAATATGATGACACCTTTGACGCCTGTGCCAACAGTTCTGTAGCGGTTGAAATGCTGAAGAACGCGTGTTTGGCGCAAAACGTCTCATTGCGACTGTCTTCTAAGCCCCAACGGTTCTCCGAGGATTTTGGCCAGTTCGCAAAAAGTGCCGAAACGGCGATGTTTTGGCTGGGGGCCGGTGTAGATCACCCGCAATTGCACAACCCGGACTATGACTTCCCCGATGCCTTGATCCCTGTGGGTACCGGGATTTTCCTGTCTGCGATTGCGCAGGTGCTTGGGCCGCTTAGTCCTCGATAAATCGAACTTTGCCAATGAACGGCAGGTTGCGATTGCGCTGCGCGTAGTCGATGCCGTAGCCAACGACAAATTCATCAGGGATTTCAAACCCGATCCAATCCGAGCGGAAGTCGACTTCGCGCCGACTGGGTTTATCCAGCAAAGCGATGGATTTCAGACGTTTGGGTTTGCGACTGCACAGCAATTTGGTCACGTGGTTCAGCGTATGCCCGGTATCGACGATATCTTCGACAACCAACACATCGCGCCCTTCAATTGCGCCCCGTAAGTCTTTGAGAATGCGAACTTCTCGGCTGCTTTCCATCGCGTTACCATAGGATGATGCCTCAAGAAAATCGACCTCAATCGGCAGGTCCAGCTCGCGCACCAGATCGGCGATGAACACGAAGCTGCCGCGTAACAGACCGACGACAACCAGTTTGTCCGTCTCTCCGAATTCGGCGGTGATTTCCCTGCACAGCTCTTCGATCCGGGCCGCGATGGCCTTGGCCGAGATCATCTCATCTATCACATATGCGCGGTCGCTCATCACTGCCCCCTTGATCTTTGGCGCGCAACATACGACATGACGCGCCATTGTCACCTCAAAATGCCCGAAGTCATGCCAACTCATTCCGAAACCAGACATCTGCCCTATACCGCCCAGCAAATGTACGATCTGGTTGGTGATGTGGCGAAATACCCCGAGTTTCTGCCCTGGTGCGCGGCAGCACGGATCCGACGCACCTATCAGGCCGGTGAGGGCAAGGTGCTCGAGGCGGATCTGGTGATTTCCTTCAAGGTCTTCCGCGAACGCTTCGGCAGCCGCGTAACGCTGTTTGATGGGCAAAAGAAGATCGACACCGAATATCTGGACGGCCCGTTCAAATACATGCGTTCGGACTGGCAGTTCGAGGACGCGCCCGATGGCGGTTGCAACGTGTCCTTTCACGTTGATTTCGAGTTCAAGAACGCGGTGCTGCAAGGCATCATCGGCGTTGTTTTCAACGAAGCGATGCATCGGATTGTCCGTGCCTTCGAACAGCGGGCAGCCGCACTTTACGGCTGAGGGTTTACCCCCGCTCCGCGCGCGCTAGACTGCGCCCCATGACCGATCTTACCTCAGCATTGGCTGCATTCGCCGCAGGCCCCGTTTCAACAACGGCGCAGGTCCGTATCGTGACCTCTCTGTCCGCCCTGGACTGGCTCGCCGTTGGGCGTGCGGGCGTGGATGAGCCCGTATCGCGCATAATCCGTGATCTGGTCCTGTCCGAAGGCGGGGCCGAGCAGGCACAACTGTTCGGTGGCGGTGCCGCACCGCTGCGGGCGGCGGCTTTGGTGAACGGAACCGTATCGCATGCGCTGGACTATGACGATACGCATTTTGCCCATATCGGCCACCCGTCGGTCGCCGTGTTTCCAGCGGTACTTGGTATCGCTGCCTATGAAGACAAACCCATCGTCGACGTGCTTGAAGCGGCGTTGATCGGCATGGAACTGTCCATTCGAATGGGGCTCTGGCTGGGGCGCGGCCATTACCAGTTGGGCTTCCATCAGACCGCCACGGCGGGCGCATTTGGTGCCGCGGTTGCGGCGGGCCGAGTTATGGGCTTTGACAGCGATCAGATGCGCAAGGTTCTGGGCCTGACGGCCACATGCGCTGCGGGTCAGAAAGCGCAGTTCGGCACAATGGGAAAACCATATAACGCGGGTCTGGCGGCCTCGAACGGGGTTGAGGCGGCGCTGCTGATCCGCGAAGGCTTTGCACCCAATGCAAACGCCATCGAGGGCCCGTTTGGGTTCGGCGCAACACACGACGGGGCAAACGACACAGATGCTGCGCTGGATGGGCTGGGAGAGGGCTGGGTATTCGAGCAGGTCAGCCATAAGTTTCACGCCTGCTGCCACGGGCTGCACGCCGCGCTCGAGGCGGCGCGCGATCTGGATATCGCCGAACCCGAAGTGGCCGAGATCAGGATCAAAACGCATCCACGATGGATGAGCGTGTGCAACCAATTGGCGCCAACCACCGGGCTGGGGGCTAAGTTCTCGTACCGTACCGTGATTGCGATGCAGGCGCTGGGATATGACACCGCGTTGCCCGATAGTTTCTCGGATGAGGTCTGCGCAGACCTACGCCTGCAATCCCTGCGCGACAGGATCACGGTTCAGGCGGATGACACCTTGTCCGAGACGCAGGCACATCTGTCTCTTTTGCGCCGCGATGGCGCACGGCGCGAGGCCGATCACGATCTGATGACACCGCTTTCGCTTTCCGTACGCGAAGACCGCGTGCGCGAAAAGGCATCAAAGCTGATTGGGGGCGATACGTCGGACGCCATTTGGTCGATGCTGCGCACCGGCGGGCGCGCAGCGGATCTGGCCGCCCGGATGAGCGCCTAAGCTACGCGCCAGTGCAGCGGGAAACCGGGATCGAATACGGTGACAGGACCGTCGCCGGATTCGATTTTGGTCGGGTAGTTCACCGGTTCGCCCTTGGTCAGCGTGATCGTCCCGTCGTTCACCGGCAACCGATAGAAGGCCGGGCCGTTCAGCGATACAAACGCTTCCAGAGTGTCCAGCGTGTCAGCGCGGTCGAACATCTCGGCAACCAGAGACATTGTGTTGGTCGCCGTAAAGCATCCCGCGCAACCGCAGGCCATTTCCTTGTTGTCGTCGGTATGCGGGGCGCTATCGGTGCCAAGAAAGAACCGGCTGTCGCCCGATGTTGCTGCTGCAACAAGGGCCAGGCGATGCTCTTCGCGCTTGGCGACTGGCAGGCAATAGTAATGTGGTTTGATGCCCCCGACGAGGATGTGGTTGCGGTTAATGATCAGGTGATGCGCCGTGATGGTTGCGCCCAGATCGGTCTCGTTCGCCTTTACATAGTCAACGCCGTTTGAGGTTGTGATATGTTCCATCACAACGCGCAGACCGGGTGTCGTCCGGCGGATCGGATCCAAAACACGATCGATGAACACGGCCTCACGGTCAAAGATATCGATCTCGGCATCCGTGACTTCGCCATGAACGCACATCGGCAGGCCGATCTCGGCCATCTTTTCCAGCACCGGTCGCACATTGTCGAAATTGCGTACACCCGAGGCTGAATTGGTCGTCGCCCCGGCCGGGTACAGCTTGACCGCTTTGACCAGACCGCTCGCATGGGCGGCGGCGACGTCTTCGGCGTCGGTATCCTCGGTCAGGTACAAGGTCATCAATGGCTCGAACGTCATACCCTCGGGCAGAGCGGCCAGAATGCGGTCGCGATAGGCGGCAGCCTGATCGCCCCGCACGACGGGCGGCACCAGGTTCGGCATGATGATCGCGCGGCCAAAATGGCGCGCGGTTTCGGGCAAGACGGCCTGCAACATTGCGCCATCACGCAGGTGCAGGTGCCAGTCGTCGGGGCGGCGGATCGTCAGGGTATCGGTCATGGCCCCCGCTAGCACAGCCATTGCCAAAGACCAACCGGGGCTGTCCTTCCGAAAGAAAAAACTTGTCAACCTGCCGGATCGCCGTAGCTCTGACCGGGGGTGAGGGCTTGACGACCATGCGGTTGCATGACCTGTTAACCGGAACAGAGACGAGAGACCCATGTCACAGCCAGATTCCATCGACGCGGTGCAGCAAATGCTTACAGAACAGGGCTATGTTTGTGGCCGCGCACTGGCGACAGTTGTCTTCCTGTCGCTAACCCTGGGCCGACCCTTGTTCCTGGAGGGCGAAGCAGGTGTTGGCAAAACCGAGATCGCCAAGGCACTGGCCGCCGGGCTGAATCGCCGCCTGATCCGGTTGCAGTGTTACGAGGGGCTGGATGCCTCCTCGGCGGTGTACGAGTGGAACTTTCCGGCGCAGATGGTTGCCATTCGCACAGCCGAAGCTTCGGGCAACGCCGACCGCGGGGCCTTGCAGACCGAGCTGTTCTCGGATGACTACCTGATCGAACGCCCGCTTTTGCAAGCGATGCGCCCCGATGAAGACGGCGCGCCGGTTTTGCTGATTGATGAGCTTGACCGCACCGACGAACCGTTCGAGGCGTTTCTGCTCGAAGCGCTCAGCGACTTTCAGGTTACGATCCCGGAACTTGGTACCATCTCAGCGCCCCAGCCGCCAATTGTCATCGTGACGTCAAACCGCACGCGCGAGGTGCATGATGCCCTCAAACGCCGCTGCCTGTATCACTGGGTCGACTACCCGGATTTTGACCGCGAGATCGATATCCTGCGCGCCCGTGCGCCCGAAGCAGCCGAGGCGCTCAGCCGTGAGGTCGTAGCCTTTGTTCAGCGCCTGCGCACCGAGGATCTGTTCAAAAAACCGGGTGTCGCGGAAACGATCGACTGGGCCAAATGCCTGCTGGCGCTGGACGTGCTCAACCTGAGCCCCGAAGTGATCGGCGATACTCTTGGTGCGGTCCTGAAATATCAGGACGACATCCAGAAACTTCAGGGGGCCGAGGCCAAGCGCATTCTGGACGAAGCCAAGGCCACGCTCGAACCCGCGTGATGCTTCTTCTGTTCAAAAATACCTCGGGGGTATGGGGGCAGCGCCCCCATGAAGGTTGATGGCCGAGCAACTCCCGCTGGACATTCCCGACACTCCCAAACTGGCACAGAACATTACTCATTTCGCCCGGGCGTTACGCAAGGCCGGTTTGCCGATTGGCACCGGGCGAGTCGTGGACGCGATTCGGGCGGTTCAGGCCGCAGGCTTTACCGAAAAGCGCGATTTCTACTGGACTCTGCATGCCTGTTTCGTCAGCCGCCCTGAGCACCGAACGGTATTTGCGCAGGTCTTTCGCCTGTACTGGCGAGATCCACGCTATCTGGAACACATGATGGCGATGATGTTGCCTGCCATTCGCGGCGTGCAGGACGAGCGGCAAGCAGATGCCGCCGAGAAACGCGCCGCCGAGGCGCTGCTTGACGGTGTCGAACGGGACCAGCCCGATGTCGCTGAACAGGAGGGTGAAACCGAGATCGATATCGACGCGACCCAGACCGCGTCGTCCGAGGAGCGCCTGCGCAGTCTCGACTTCGAACAAATGAGCACCGATGAGGTCGCGCAGGCCAAACGTATGCTCGCGCAGCTGACTCTCCCGGTTCAGGCCATCCCTTCACGTCGTGGGCAAGTCAGCCATCTGGGCCACCGTATCGACCGAGCACGTACCCTACGCAACGCCATGCGTCAGGGCGGCGAGCTGCATCACATCGCCCTGCGTCAGCCGAAACCGCGCTGGCCCAATCTGGTGGCGCTCTGCGATATCTCGGGATCGATGAGCCAATACAGCCGCATCATCCTGCATTTCCTGCACACGGTTTCGAACGCCAAAGGTGCGGGCTGGGCCAAGGTTCACGCGTTCACCTTCGGCACTCGCCTGACCAATATCACCCGCCATCTGCACCAACGCGACGTTGACGCAGCACTGTCAGCAGCAGGGGCCGAGGCGCAGGATTGGGAAGGTGGAACACGGATCGGCGATTGCCTGCATCAGTTCAACCGCGATTGGTCGCGCCGCGTCATGGGGCAGGGGGCGGTTGTCCTGCTGATCACCGATGGGTTGGAGCGGGGCGCGCCCGAACAGCTTGAGAAGGAGGTCGAACGCCTGCACTTGTCCTGCCGCCGATTGATCTGGCTGAACCCGTTATTACGCTGGGATGGCTTTGCGCCCCGGGCGCTGGGGATCAAAACGATGCTGCCGCATGTCGACAGTTTCCGCGCCGGGCACTCGATTGAATCGCTTGAAGATCTGGCCGCCGTCATTTCTCAGCCCGACGACCAGGGGCAGAAAGCGCGGTTGATGACCGCGCTCTCCGATTGAGCCTCAGGAAAGTTGCTCTTCGTTGCACTTGCGGGCCATTTCCATGGCCTTGTAGGTGCCGGTCAGATCGACGGTGAAGGCGAAATCCTTCTCGGGGAACACGATCATGACTTCTTTCTTAGCGAGATCATCGGCAAACTGAGGATCATCCGACAGCACATAGCCGCCCGAATAGCCCTTGGTAATGTTGCCTTTCATGCCAGTGGCTTCGCCGACATAGATGTTTTCGCCCAGCAGAATGGCAACTGCCTCTTTCTCGCCGCGCTTGATATCAGTTTTGGCTTTGGTGAATACACCAACATAGCCGACGCCGCGATCCTCGGTCAGGCCCATCTGGACAACGTTCTCGGCGTCATCGACAGCTTCGATCAGGCAGGATTTCTTGTCTTCGTCGATAAAGACCTTCCAGCCCTCGACCTCGCCATAGCGCAGAAATGTGTCCGCCGAAACAGCCGAAGCAGCGGCCAGGCCGAGTGCGGCAGCGATTGGGAAAATGCGTTTCAACTCTTTGTCTCCGTTTGAAAATATCAGGGGGTCATGCAGATGCAGCCGCGTCTGCCCGTGCAGGCTAGAACCCGGATCAAACATAATCAATGCTTTATCTGTTTGAATGTGAAATGGGCTGAAAACCCGCATTACCGCTGCCATTTTGCTATTCGCGCATCCCCGATACGAAAGGGCCGCTTTTCATTGCCACAAAGCTCCCTATGTTTGATTGCAACACCGTCAGAGGTCTCGATGAACAGATTCGACAGCAGCCCGGAAACCGCGCTAGATTGGTATCGCAACGGCAAAGGGGCAGCCCTTGCCACCGTTGTGCAGACCTGGGGCAGCGCCCCTCGGCGTGTGGGCTCGCAACTTGTGATTGGGGCGGATGCGCAGATCGAAGGTTCGGTGTCGGGCGGGTGCGTCGAAGGGGCAGTGATCGTCGAGGCACTGGAAGCGATCGAAGAAGGTGAGGCACGTCTGCTGGAATTTGGTGTCAGCGACGAAGACGCCTTTGCTGTGGGTCTGGCCTGTGGCGGTACCATTCGGGTGCTGGTCGAGCCGGTGGGCAAGGTGCTGCCCGAGGCGATGCTGGCCGAACTGGTCGCTGCCAGGGCTGAACGTCAGCCAATTGCCTACGAGGTCAATGTCGAAACCGGCCACCGTGCCCTGCGCCGCAATGCCTATGCCGACCGCCTGCGGATGGACCGGTCGGGCTTTGAGGACGATGGTCAAACTTTCGTGGCGGTCCATAACCCTCCGTTGCGGCTGATCGTCGTCGGCGCAGTTCACATCGCTCAGGCGCTGGTGCCGATGGCGCGCATTGCAGGCTATGATCCGGTCATTGTGGACCCGCGCGAAACCTTTGCTTCAGCCGCGCGCTTTCCGGGGGAAAAGATTCTCACTGACTGGCCTGACGAAGCCGTGGCACAACTGGGATTGGATTCGCGTACAGCGCTGGTTCTGCTGACGCATGACCCTAAACTGGACGACCCCGCATTGCAGGCCGCCCTGAATGCCAACGTGTTCTACCTCGGCGCGCTGGGGTCTACCCGCACCCACGCCAAACGGATCGAACGTATGGCAGAGGCCGGATTCACCGACGCGGAAATCGCCCGGATACACGGCCCGATTGGTTTGGATATCGGCGCAGCGGATCCATCCGAGATCGCGGTCGCGATTCTGGCGCAGATGACCGCCGTGTTGCGGGGCAAGGCGTGAAATTCGGCGCGGTCCCGATCGCGCAAGCCGAGGGCGCGATACTGGCGCATTCGGTCAAGCTGGGCGATCGTAAGTTGCGCAAAGGTTTATCGCTGACGGGTGAGCACATCGCGTTGATGGGGCAGGCTGGCCTGACCGAGATCACCGTCGCGCGGCTGGAGACCGGCGATTGTCACGAAGATGAGGCCGCCCAACGTCTGGCTTCCGCATTGGTGCCGGATCCCTCTGCGGCCAACCTGCGCGTGACCGAAGCCTTTACCGGACGTGTGAACCTGCTGGCAGAGGGGCCCGGCGTGGTCGTGCTGGATGTCGCTGCTTTGGAAGAGTTCAACCGCGTCAACCCGATGATCACCGTCGCTACAGTTCCGCAACATCAGCAGATGAGCGCAGGCGGTATGGTGGCAACGATCAAGGTGATCTCGTACGCGGTGCCCGGCGCCGACGTATCACGGGCGGCAGAGCTGGCACGCGCCGCGATCCGGCTTGCAACGCCCGTGGTCAAGTCTGCGGGTCTGGTTGTCACGGATATTCCCGGTGGTCCGCCCAATGAAAAGGGTATCGCTGCGATCAGGGGTCGAATTGAGGCGCTGGGGATGCACCTGACGGATGTAAAGGTCGTTGCGCATCGCTCCGAAGTTCTTGCGCGGGCGCTGACTTCTCTCCAGGGCGAGGTGGCGATGATATTGACCGGATCGGCGACCTCGGACCCGCACGATGTCGCGCCCGAGGCAGTACGCATCGCTGGCGGCAAGGTCGACCGATTTGGGATGCCGGTCGACCCCGGAAACCTGCTGTTTCTGGGATCGTTGCAGAACCGTTCCGTGATCGGTCTGCCCGGTTGCGCTCGGTCGCCGGCGCTGAATGGGGCGGATTGGGTTTTGTCCCGAGTCGTGTGCGGGATCGAAACCTCGGGCGATGACATTTCAGCGATGGGTGTCGGTGGGCTGCTCAAGGAAATTCCGTCCAGACCGCAGCCGCGCGCCAGAAAACGCATATGACGCAACGGCACTTTTGCCCTTTGTGCCAATCAGTACATGTTCTGAGTGTTTGACCGGGAAGCTGCGGAAATCCCGGACAAAAAATTTGTTCTCAAAGAATAATTACCGTGTTTAACTCGACCCCAAGGGAGAAACACAAAAATCGGGAGGAGCTTATGACACAGGTCTCAATGACCGTGAACGGGAAATCCGTGAGCGGTGATGTCGAGGGCCGGACATTGCTGACCAGCTTTCTGCGGGATCACCTGTCGCTGACGGGAACGCATGTGGGATGCGATACAGCGCAATGTGGGGCGTGCGTTGTCCATGTGAATGGGCAGGCGGTCAAATCCTGCAACATGCTGGCCCTTGAGGCCGATGGCGCGGATGTGGGCACGATCGAGGGGCAGGCGAATGCTGATGGCTCACTGAACGTAATCCAGCAGGCATTTCAGGATCACCACGGGCTGCAATGCGGGTTCTGTACCCCGGGCATGGTGATGAGTGCTGCGGCATTGCTGAAAGACAATCCGCGCCCGACCGAAGCCGAGATCCGCAAATATCTGGAAGGCAACCTGTGCCGCTGCACCGGCTACCACAACATCGTCAAGGCGATCATGGCCGCATCGGGCCAGGACACCAGCAGCATCGCTGCCGAATGATGCCACTGCGGGCGTAAGAGGAGAGACGCCCGTGGGATGAAAAAGGGTGCATCAGCATCCGTTTATGGGAGGAGAACAAGCAATGCCCAAAGACAGTGGCATCGGAGCCAGTTCCAAGCGGCGCGAGGACGTGCGCTTTCTGACCGGAGCGGGCAATTACACCGACGACATCAACGTACATGGCCAGGCCTATGTACATTTTCTGCGATCAGATATTGCGCATGGACGGATCAATTCCGTGGATACAGCGGCCGCCGAGGCCATGCCCGGCGTGGTCAAAGTTTTCACCGGCAAGGATTTCGAAGGCGTGGGCGGCATGCCCTGCGGCTGGGAGGTGACCGACAAGCACGGCGCACCCATGCAAGAGCCGCCGCATCCGATACTGGCTCAGGGTAAGGTGCGCCATGTGGGCGATCCGATTGCCGCCGTCGTGGCCGACAGTCTGGAACAGGCCCGCGACGCGGCTGAGGCAATCGAGGTCGACATCGAAGAACTGACCGCTGTGATCGATATGAAGGCTGCGGCGCAGGATGGCGCGACGCTGGTCCACGACGATCTGAAGAATAACATCTGCTATGACTGGCAGTTGGGTGAGGCCGACGATGCCAAGGTCAATGAGGTGTTTGCCAATGCGGCGCATGTCACGACGCTGGATCTGGTGAACAACCGTCTGGTCGCAAACCCGATGGAGCCGCGGGTGGCGGTGGCCGAATACGCCCGCGCAACCGAGGAATATACGCTATACACCACGTCGCAGAACCCGCATGTGATCCGGTTGCTGATGTGTGCCTTTGTGTTGGGCCTGCCCGAGCACAAGGTCCGCGTCGTCGCGCCGGATGTGGGCGGTGGATTTGGCACAAAGATTTTCCACTATGCGGAAGAGGCGTTCTGCACCTTCGCCGCCAAGGCGTGTGGCCGTCCGGTCAAATGGACCTCAAGCCGGTCCGAGGCATTCATGTCGGATGCCCATGGCCGCGATCATGTCAGCAAGATCGAATTGGCGCTGGATGCGGACAATAACTTCATCGGTCTGCGGACGAATACTTACGCCAATCTGGGTGCGTATCTGTCGACTTTCTCCAGTTCGGTACCAACCTGGCTGCATGGCACGCTGATGGCGGGCAACTACAAGACGCCGGTCATTCAGGTGAATGTGAAGGCGATGTTCACCAACACGGTGCCAGTTGATGCCTATCGTGGCGCAGGTCGTCCCGAGGCGACGTTCCAACTGGAACGCGTGGTCGACAAGGCCGCGCGCGAGCTTGGGGTCGATCCGATCGCGTTGCGTCGTCAGAACTTTATCACACAGTTCCCATACGACACGCCAGTGGCTCTGACCTATGACACCGGCAACTACAATGGGACAATGGACAAGCTTGAAGCCGCTGCAGATATGGCTGGCTTTGCCGCGCGTCGTGCGCAAAGCGAGGCGAATGGGAAACTGCGCGGTCTCGGCATAAATTGCTATATCGAAGCTTGTGGCATTGCGCCCTCGAACATCGTCGGAATGCTGGGCGCGCGCGCGGGGCTCTATGATGCAGCGACGGTGCGGGTGAACGCGACCGGTTCGATCAGTGTCATGGTTGGTGCACATAGCCACGGGCAGGGGCATGAGACCGCCTTTCCGCAGGTTGTGGCCGACATGATCGGCATCGATGAATCAATGGTTGAGATCGTGCATGGCGACACCTCGAAAATTCCGTTTGGCATGGGCACCTATGGCTCGCGCTCGCTGGCGGTCTGTGGCTCGGCTATGGTCAAGGCGACCGAAAAGGTGATCGAAAAGGCCAAGCGGATTGCAGCCCACCTGCTGGAAGCGTCCGAGGCGGATATCGAGTTGAAGGACGGTCAGTTCAGCGTTGCCGGCACCGACAAGTCGGTGGCCTGGGGCGACGTGACCCTGACGGCCTATGTGCCGCATAACTATCCGCTGGAGGTCGAGCCAGGGCTGGAGGAAACCGCGTTCTATGACCCGGCCAACTTCACCTTCCCGGCAGGGGCCTATGCCTGCGAGGTAGAGGTTGATCCGGAAACCGGTCAGGTCAGCATCGAGAAGTTCACGGCGGCGGATGACTTTGGCAACATCATCAATCCGATGATCGTGGATGGTCAGGTGCATGGCGGTATCGGTCAGGGTATCGGTCAGGCTCTGCTGGAGAACTGCGCCTATGACGAAAACGGCCAGCTGCTGAGCGCGTCCTATATGGATTATGCGATGCCGCGTGCGGACGATGTGCCGTTCTATGCCGTGGACCATTCCAGCCAGACCCCCTGTACACACAATCCGCTAGGCGTGAAGGGCTGTGGCGAGGCTGGTGCGATTGGATCGCCACCTGCGGTGGTCAATGCGGTTCTGGACGCGCTGAACTCGGGCGGCAAGGCGGTGGATCACATCGACATGCCGGTGAGCCCGTCGCGCGTCTGGGCGGCGATGAATGGTTGAGGCGTTGGCGTGCGAGGGGCCAGCCCCTCGCGCTCCCCGGAGTATTTCCAAAAAGATGAAGGGCGGATCGGTGCCTTTCGGAAAGGAAGAGCGAAATGTACAATTTCGAGTTTGAGAAACCCTCGACCATAGCTGACGCGGTTGCGGCGTTAGGCGGCGAGGATGCGCAGGCGTTGGGGGGCGGGCAGACCCTGATCCCGACATTGAAGCAGCGATTGGCGGCACCGTCTTCGCTGGTGTCCCTTGGTGGGATTCCCGAGATGCAGGGCGTATGTATCGAGGATGACGGTTCGGTTTCGATCGGCGGTGCGACGACCCATGCGTCGGTCGCGTCTGAGGCTGCTGCCAGCTATCCGGCGCTGGCGGCGCTGGCCGGTCAGATCGGTGATCCTGCGGTGCGCAACCGGGGCACCATTGGCGGGTCGATTGCCAACAACGATCCGGCGGCCTGTTATCCGGCAGCCGCGCTGGGGTCAGGGGCGGTTATTCGGACCAATAGCCGCGAGATCGCGGCGGATGACTTTTTTGAGGGAATGTTCAGCACCGCACTCGATGAGGGTGAGATTATCACCACTGTCCGGTTTCCAGTGCCGCAGACGGCAAGTTATCAGAAATTCCTGCAACCGGCCTCGCGTTTTGCGCTTGTCGGTGTGTTTCTGGCGCGGTTCGCGGGTGGTGTTCGTGTAGCGGTCACCGGTGCAAGCGAGGACGGCGTATTCCGCTGGACCGAGGCTGAGCAAGCGCTGAGCAACGCTTTTGGCCCTGATGCCCTGATGGATTTGCACGTAAACCCGATGAACATGATCGCGGATCTGCATGGTAGCAAGGACTATCGCGCACATCTGGTCAGCGTCATGACCAAACGGGCTGTTCAGGCCTGTATGTGATGTCTTTTGCAGACCTCTGGCACTTAGCCGGGGGTTTTCCTGATCTTAGGTGGTCTTGACGGTTGCCAATAGGCTCCGCTGTCTTCGCGCGCCTTCAGATGGCGTTCGGCCCGTTGGCGCGCGGTTGGGCCGCCAGATGTCGTGATGTGTCCCAGCAGACATTCCAGCACCGCCATCGCACCGGAAAAACTGGAGAAATGGTGCAGCGACCGCGTGCTGATCGGCAGGATCACGTCGGGCGAAAGGCCCGGTGCGATCACGTCGCTGTCGGAAAGCAGGACGATCGCAAGGCCCTGTTCCTGCCCAAAGCGTATGGCTTGAATGGTGTCGGCAGAATAGGGGTGAACAGTTATTGCGAACAGGCAATCCGCATCGTCTGCATCCAGCAGATCGTCCGCAGCTGTTCCCACATGCCGCGGAATGAGTTGAAGGCCGGGATGCGCCATGCGCCCGGCATAGTGAAAATAGTAGGCGAGCGCGTAGCTTGCGCGCGAGGCGGTGATGAAACAGCTTTTTGACCCCATAATGAGTTGGGTTGCCTGTTTGACCTTGCCCGGCTCGAGCATGCGAAGCGATCGGGTCACCACGTTCAGTTCATTCCTTGCGTGGTTCGCCTGCGCAACACCAAGGGTATCTTCCTGCCGCATACTGTTCAGCCAGTCCTGATTAAGCCGGTCCTCACCGTCAGTAACCAGCGCGTCACGAAAGGGAAGGCGAAAGGCGTCATACCCGTCGAACCCCATGCGCTGCGCGAGGCGAACCAGAACATTTGAACTGACGCCAATTTTTCCAGCCGTTACGCGAATGGGGTCGAGGCCGAAATCGCCCGGGTGATCGATGATGTACTTCGCTGCTGCCTGCAATTGGGACGGCATCGCGTCGATCCCGCGGCGCAGGCGATCGGTCAATTGATTTAGGCGTTGTGTCATGTGGGTAAAAAAACAAATGTTCTGAAAATAACAAGTTGAAAACGCTCTGCGAGCGAGTAGATCGGTTTCAGATCTAGAAAGAACTTCACATGACCGATTTGAATGACACTCAAGGTATCAAGACGCGGCCCGCGTACGTTCTGGTTGCCCCGAATGGCGCAAGGCGCGGGCGCAAAGATCACCCGGAATTACCGGTGACAACCACGCAAATTGTAGCCACTGCAGATGCTTGTCATGCAGCAGGGGCGCAGGGCATACATCTGCACGTGCGCGATGATCAGGGGCAGCATTCGCTGGACGCCGGGCGCTATCTTGAAACGATCGCTGAATTGCGTCGCGTGGTTCCGACGATGGACGTGCAGATCACGACCGAAGCCGCTGGTGTGTTCGACGTTGACGCTCAATTTACCTGCCTTAAGACTGTGCAGCCGAGTTGGGCGTCGATTTCTGTGCGTGAGATTGCGCGGCGACCCGAACTTGCCGCGCGCGTGTATGCGCTGTGCGAGGATCAGGGCACGCGTGTGCAGCATATCCTGTATGATGCGACCGACGCCGAATTGTTGGCGCAGTGGCGCAAAGATGGGGTTGTCGCACCGTCTCAGGTGGATCGCTTATTGGTTCTGGGGCGCTATGCCGAGGGGCAGGAATCGGCGCCAGAGGATCTGGATCGATTTCCGGCAGAGGCCTCGCCCTGGATGGTCTGTGCTTTTGGGTCGCAGGAACATGTCTGTCTGCACCGGGCGGCGCAGCAAGGCGCAGATGTCCGGGTCGGGTTTGAAAACAGCCTGACCGGCCCAGATGGACAGCAATGGGCAGATAATGCCGCGTCGGTCGCGGCCTTGGTGGCCCGGATGAAAAGGAAGCCAGAATGAGTCACGTTTTTCCACGCCATGCCAAATCGAACCTGCCTGTCGCAGCTGGAGGGGATGGGTGTTACCTGATCGACGATCAGGGTCGTCGGTTTCTGGATTGCGGCGATGCGGCGGTCTCGTGCCTGGGGCATTCGAACCCGGCCGTCATCCAAGCCGTTCAGGAGCAAGTTGAAAAGATCGCATTTGCGCATACCGGGTTCATGACCTCAGAACCGGCCGAGGCGCTGGCCGGTCTGTTGATCGAACATGCGCCCGGAGATCTCGATCGGGTTTATTTCGTCTCGGGCGGGTCCGAGGCGACTGAGGCGGCCATCAAACTGGCGCGGCAATATTATCTTGAAATCGGACAGCCCGAGCGGCGGCATGTGATTGCACGGCGTCAAAGCTATCACGGCAATACTCTGGGCGCGCTGTCTGCCGGGGGCAATGCGTGGCGGCGGGCGCAGTTTGCACCGATGCTGATTGAAATGACCCATATCGCCGCTTGCTATGAATACGCTGAAAAACCGGATGACGAGAGCAGCTTTGACTATGGCCAGCGCGTTGCAAACGAGTTGGAGACCGAGATTTTGCGCTTGGGCCCCGACACGGTCATGGCATTCATGGCAGAACCGGTTGTTGGGGCGACTCTAGGGGCGGTTCCGGCGGTCGGGGGGTATTTCAATCGTATCCGTGAAATCTGTGACCAGTACGGGGTCTTGCTGATTTTGGACGAGGTCATGTGCGGCATGGGACGCACGGGGCATTTGTTCGCCTGTGACCATGACGGCGTCTCGCCGGATATTTTGTGTATCGCCAAAGGGTTGGGGGCTGGTTACCAGCCGATCGGCGCGATGCTTTGTACGGATGCAATCTATGACGCCATTCGCGATGGGTCGGGATTTTTTCAGCATGGGCATACCTATATCGGCCACCCGGTTGCCACCGCAGCGGCGTTGGCGGTCGTTACGGAGCTGACCGAAAAGAACCTGCCAGCTCGTGCAGGCGCGATGGGGCAGAAATTACAGTCCGCGCTTGAAGCCGCCTTTGGGCAACATCCCAATGTCGGCGACATTCGGGGGCGGGGCTTGTTCCGGGGGATCGAACTTGTCGCGGATCGGGATAGCAAAACGCCGTTTGACCCGGCAAAAGGCGTGGCTGGTCGCATCAAAAAAGCCGCTTTGGATGAGGGACTGATCTGTTATCCGATGTCCGGAACGCGGGATGGCAAAAACGGTGATCACATTCTTTTGGCACCACCGTTCATCATCGAAGACGAGCAGATAGATGAGTTGGTGACCAAGTTGAAGCGTGCATTAGATGCTGTGATCTAACGAAAAAGGGCTCCTGCCAAACGGCGGAGCCCTTTTGCAATGAATGCTGATCGATTTACTTCTGAGGAAGCGGGCCGATCATCATGATCATCTGTCGACCTTCCATCTTGGGCATGTTCTCGACCTTGCCCAAATCCTTGATGTCTTCGGCCACACGCTCCAGCAGCTCACGGCCCAGGTTTTGGTGCGCCATCTCACGACCGCGGAAGCGCAGGGTGACTTTGACCTTGTCGCCTTTTTCCAGAAACTTGAAGACGTTCTTCATCTTGACGTCATAGTCATGGGTGTCGGTGTTGGGCCGGAACTTGACCTCTTTCACCTCGATGACTTTCTGTTTCTTGCGCGCTTCGCTTTCGCGTTTCTGCTGTTCGTATTTGAACTTGCCGAAATCCATGATCTTGCAGACCGGCGGGTTCGCGTTTGGCGAAATCTCAACCAGATCGAGGCCGGCATCAGCGGCGAGTTGCATGGCTTTGGCGGGATGAACCACCCCGACATTGTCACCATCGGCGCCGATCAGGCGAATTTCGGGGGCACGGATTTTATCATTTACGCGCGGTCCGGTATCTCTCTGCGGTGGCGCGTTATGGGGTCTGCGGGCTATGGGTTCATTCCTTTGATGATTGCAGAATTTCGAGCCCGGAATTTAGACCGCCACGCGCGCTGATTCAAGCGGCATAACGGCCAGATAGCCCGAAATTCCCGGGTTTTGTCAGGGGTTTTGCGGTGGCCGGACCAATTTGAGCCCAGCCACAGAGCCCCTTCAGCCGACAAAGGCTTTTTCGACCACGAATTCCTTGGGTTCGGAATTTGCACCTTCGCGCAGGCCGAAACCTTCGAGAATCTCTTTGATGTCGTGGTTGAAGGCCAGCGAACCGCAAACCATTGCGCGATCCGTATCCGCCTTGATGCCACCCTCGATCCCCAGATCGGTGAACACGGTACCATCTTTCAACAGCTCGGTGATGCGGCCCATCTTGGGACTGTCCTCCCGGGTTGTCGTCGGGTAATAGCGGATCTTGTCGGCGAAACCTTCGCCCATCAGTTCGGCCAGCAGTTCATCCTGACGGATATTGTCGATCAACTGACGGCCATATTCCAGTTCCGCCACTTCGCGGCAGGTGTGGGTGATGATGACCTCGTCGTAATCCTCATAAGTCTGCGGTTCGCGCAGCAGCGAGGCAAAGGGGGCAAAGCCGGTGCCGGTGGCAAAGAACCACAGGCGTTTGCCGGGCAGCAGGGCGTCATGCACCAGCGTTCCGACCGGCTTGGGCCGCAGAATGATCTGATCCCCGGGTTTGATGTGCTGCAATTTCGAGGTCAGCGGGCCATCTTGAACCTTGATCGAGTAGAACTCGAGCTCTTCGTCCCAGGACGGCGAGGCGATCGAGTAGGCGCGCAGCAGCGGCTTGCCGTTGTCACCCAGCAGTCCGATCATCACGAACTCGCCCGAGCGGAACCGCAAGGATGCGGGGCGCGACACCTTGAAGGAAAACAGGCTGTCGGTCCAGTGTTTGACGTCCGTCACGGTCTGGGCGTCGGGCAGGACGGGGGCCTTTACGGCGGTTGCTTCGGTCACGGATTTCATCTCTGTCATCGTTTCACTGCCGGTCTGCTTAACCGACATCTCCGTTTAATCTTTGATCCAGGTCAGGAAAAGGGGCAGATTGCCCCTTTCGTGTCACAAGCTGGCGATTGGCGGGATCAGCCGCGCAAGCGGGCCTGATAGTTGTGTTCTTTCCAGTCGGCGCGGGCAAGCCACTGATCCTCGGGCTGGCGGTCGGCCAGCGCGTGGTCAATTTCGACTTCGTCGAACCCGCTGCGTCGCGCCATGGCGTATTGGTCGGCAAGCACGTGCCCTTTGGCGCGCAGGCGGCCGGTATAACCCTTGAGCCGCAAAACCCGCGCAATGGTAAAGCCACGGCCATCGGCTGATGACGGGAAATCCACCCGCACCATCTGGGCACTGCCCAGGCGGTCAATCAACTCGTCAGGGTCGGTATCCGAAGCCACATCCAGCGCGACCACATCATTGGCGGCATCTTCCAGCGTGACATAGCCGTCGGTCCAGTCATCGGGGGCAAACCCCTCATCCGTTACGATTACGTTCATGTTTTCTCTCCGGCGCGCACCATCTTGCCATCGACAAAATGAATGCCGCATTCTTCTTTGTTCTGATCGCGCCAACGTCCGGCGCGGGGGTCTTCGCCCTCTTTGACCGGCGAGGTGCAGGGCGCACAGCCGATCGAAGGGTATCCTTTGGCCACCAGCGGGTGCCGGGGCAGGTTGTTCTCGTCCATATAAGTGCGCACGTCTTCGGGCGCCCAATGAGCCAGCGGGTTGACCTTGATCCGGCCGGTACCGTCCTCGACCTCAAAGAACTCGAGCGCGGCGCGGGTGCCGGACTGGAACCGTTTGCGGCCGGTCACCCAACCTTCATACCCCGCCAGTGCCTTTTGCAGCGGGAAGGTTTTGCGCAGGTTGCAGCACGCATCCGTATCACGCAGTTGCAGCGCGCCGTAAGGGTCGTCGCGTTCGATATCTTCATCCTCGGCGCGGATGATGTGAACATTCTTGAGGCCCAGACGCTCGCTCACATCTTGCTGATACTCCAGCGTTTCCGTGAACAGCATTTGCGTGTCCACGAACAGTACAGGGGTCATCTTGTCGACAACCGCTGCCATGTGCAGCAACACAACCGATTCCGCCCCAAAGCTTGAGACCAGAGCAAGCGCGTCGATCTCTTCAATGGCACCGTGCATCACATCGTGGGCGCTGTGATGGCGGAACCGGGCATTCAGCGCCTCGACCCGTTCGGTCAATTCTGCGCGGTCTTTACCCAGTTCCGTCTGGATCAGATCAAGCGGCATTCGCCTGCGCCTCGGGGTAGAGAGCGGCCTTGAAGGGGGCCATGCCAACACGGCGGTAGGTCTCCAAAAAGGTCTCTTCGGCGCTTTCGCGTTGCACCAGATAGGTGTCGACGATGCGTTCGACGGCGGGCACGATTTCGTCATAGGCAAAGCCCGGTCCCGTGCGGTCACCGACAGCTGCGGTTTCAGTCGCGTCACCGCCCAGCGTGATCTGGTAGTTTTCGACGCCTGCGCGGTCCAGACCCAGAATGCCGATATGTCCGACATGGTGGTGTCCACATGCGTTAATGCAGCCCGAAATCTTGATCTTCAGGTGACCGATATCATGCTCAAGCTTCAGCTCATCGAAACGGGTCGCGATTTCCTGCGCGACCGGGATCGAACGCGCCGTCGCCAGCGCGCAGTAATCCATGCCGGGGCAAGCGATGATATCACTGATCAAACCGATATTGGCGGTGGCCAGTTCGTATTCCTTCAGCTTGGCATGGATCGCGGGCAGGTCCGATTTGTGGACATGCGGCAGGATCACGTTCTGCTCATGGCTGATACGCAGCTCGTCATAGGCGAACTCTTCGGCCAGATCGGCCATGACGCGCATCTGCTCGGCAGTTGCATCACCCGGCGTCTGGCCGTGCTTCTTGATCGAGATCGTCACGATCGCATGGTCCGCATCCTTGTGCGGCGCGATGTTGGTGTCGACCCAAGACCGGAAGACCGGATCGTTGGTATAGGCGCTTTCGAACGACGCAACCGAACCTTCGCGGAAGGCGGGGGGCGCAAAGTGACCCTTGATCTCTTCCAGCAGGTTCATGTCTGCGCCCTTGAACTGCGGGCGGACCTGCAGGAAGCGCTCGTTCACCTTGGCGCGGATAGCGTCGATGCCATGCTCATGCACGGTGATCTTGATACGTGCCTTGTACTTATTGTCGCGGCGTCCGATCTGGTTCCACACGGAGACGGTGGCTTCCAGATACGCCAACAGATCGTCAAAGGCGACGAATTCAGACAGCTCTTTGCCGATCATTGGCGTGCGGCCGAGGCCGCCACCGACGATGACGCGAGCGCCCAACACGCCGTCACGCTCGACCAGTTGCAGGCCAATATCATGCGCCTTGATCACGGCGCGGTCATTTTCGCTGCCGGTGATCGCGATCTTGAACTTGCGCGGCATGAACTGGAATTCCGGGTGGTCAGTCGACCACTGGCGCAGCAGTTCCGCATAGGGGCGCGGGTCTGCGACCTCATCCGCGGCGGCACCGGCGAAGTGGTCGGCGGTCACGTTGCGGATGGTGTTGCCCGAGGTCTGGATGGCGTGCATGCCAACTTCGGCCAGCGCGTCCAGCATGTCCGGCACGTCATTCAGTTTCGGCCAGTTATATTGGATGTTCTGGCGGGTGGTGAAGTGGCCATAGCCCTTGTCCCACTTTTCCGCCAGCAGGGCGAGCTGACGCATCTGCGCACTGGACAGCGTGCCGTAGGGAATGGCAACCCGCAGCATGTAGGCGTGCAGTTGCAGGTACAGGCCGTTCATCAGCCGCAGGGGTTTGAATTCATCTTCGGTCAGTGAACCGTCAATACGGCGCTCGACCTGCGCACGGAACTGGGCGTTGCGTTCTGCCAGGAATGCTGTGTCGAACTCGGAGTAGCGATACATGTCTAGCTGTCCTTAATTGCAGCCCCGAACCAAAAGGGGCCTTGATGGGGAGATAGAGGGCCAGTGATCAGGCCCGGGGCTGCGGGGAGGATTCCTGTTTGCCGTGGGCATAGTTGGACGGACCAGTCCGGCGGAAATCCTCCCGAAAATGGGTGGGTTCAGGGCCGTTGTCGCCGGCGATCGCATCCGCCAGATAGGCGCCGACGATCTTGTTGGCCTGACGCGCCGCGTCCAGCAAGCGAACCTGCGCGTGTGCTTCATCGGTGATCAATTCTGCGTCGGATAGATCCCGAGACCAGCGGTCATCCTCGGTCTGATAGATCACGTCGCCTTCGAGAAGATCATTGGCGGTGACAACTTTGGGGGTAAAAGCGCGGGCCATCAGGCAAGCTCCTTGTTGAATTCTGTCGCGGCCAGGGCCGCTTCGCGCGGGGCAAGGCCGTAAAATGTCAGGGCAGGGCCGTCGAGTTCGGCGGCAGCCAAGTCGGTTGGCAACCGACCGAGGGTCGTCGCCACAACGCGTTGATCAGGGCGCGAGGCGTTTTCCACCAGTGTGACAGGTGTCGCGCGGTCGGCACCGTGCATGATCAGACGTCCCTGGATGAAGCGGGCCGATTTCTTGCCCATGTAAATCGCGGCCACCGATCCGGCCTGCGCCAGTGCGGTCCAGTCGTGATTAGCAAAGCCTTTCATGTCGTGCCCGGTCAGGAAACGCACCGACGCATTGCGGCCGCGACGGGTCAGGCTTTGGCCTATTGCGGACACGGCAGCCGAGGCAGCGGTGATGCCTGGCACGATCGACCACGAAATGCCTGCGGCCTCGACGGCCTCGATCTCTTCGTCGAGCCGGCCAAAAACCGTCGGATCACCTGATTTCAGACGAACGACGCGCTGACCCTTCAGGGCATGTTCGACCAGCAGGGCATCGATGTCGCTTTGTTTCCAGGACGGTCCAAAACCAACCTTTCCCACGTCAACCAGCGTTGCGCGCTTACCGGCCAGCAGCAGAACCTCATCGCTGATCAGTCGGTCATGCATTACGACATCGGCCTGCTCGAATGCCAGCAGGGCCTTGACGGTCAAAAGCTCTGGATCGCCGGGGCCTGCGCCGACGAAATCGACGTGGCCGGTATCACCTGTTGTTCTTGAACGCAGCATTTCTGGGTCTCGGGGTTTGTTTGACTTGCACTCCAATATAGGAAATATTCCCGCATATGCGCCATATCGCGCGGAAAATAAGAACGTTTGTTCCGGTTTTTGAGGAAAGTGGAACGACGGTTTTGAAAGATGAGGGAAATTGGAATGTCGGTGCGAATAGACGCCACAGATCAGAAAATTCTGGCCGAGCTGCAACGCGATGCCAGTCAATCGCTGGACGAAATAGCGGCTCGCGTCGGCAGTTCCAAGACGCCCGTCTGGAATCGCATTCGCAAGTTGAAAAGCGCCGGTGTCATCGGACAGCAAACCGTCTTGCTGGACGCCGAGGCGCTGGGGTTCGAGGCGACGTTCTTTGTGTTGATCCGCACATCCGAGCACGAGGCCGAATGGCAACGCAAGTTCCTGAAAGCGCTGCGTGACCGCCCCGAGGTACAGGAGGCGCACAGGTTGGCCGGGGATATCGACTATATCCTGAAAGTTAGGGTGCAGAATGCCCGCGCATACGACGCGTTTTATCAGAACCTCATCTCAGAGGTTCGGGTCCACAACGTGACAGCACTTTTGTCGATGGAAGAGATCAAGTCGACAACCATGCTGCCACTGACATCGCTGGCGGGCAGTTAAGCGTTGGCTCTGGCCCGCGTTTGAACCTCAAGCCGCGTCAGGCCGTGAAAATGGTAGCTGTCGGAATAAACGGCGGGCTGTGTCAGGCGCAAATCTGGGCATCGTTCGAACAGGATGGGCAGTGCGGCACGCATCTCCAGTCGTGCCAGCGGGGCACCGACGCAGAAATGCAGCCCGGCCCCAAAACTCGTGTTCATCGCGATCGGTCTGGTCGGATCAAACCTGTTGGGCTCTGACCAGACCGCCGGGTCGCGATTGGCCGCGCCCAGCAGTAAGGCAACCTGTTCCCCGCGCGCGAAGCGGTGGCCAAAAACATCAACCTCTTCATAGGCATAGCGGGTAAACATGTGCAACGGTGGGTCGTAGCGCAGCACCTCTTCGACCGTCTGATCAATGGTGTTTTCTGCGAGTGAAGGCATATTGCTTGAGCTGCTCAACAGCGTCTTCACCCCGTTCCCCAGACTATGCACTGTCGCCTCATGACCGGCGTTCAGCAGCAGGATGCAGGTCGAGATCAACTCGTCGCGATTCAGTTTCTCGCCATCCTGTTCGGCTTGTATCAGACGGGTGATCAGGTCGTCGCGGGGGTTCTTGCGACGCTGGTCGATATAGGCTGTCAGAAAATCGGTGAAGTCCCGCGACGCCTGCGCGGCGGCATCCTCGGTCTGACGGGTGCGACCGGTCTGATACATGGCGACCATCGCATGCGACCAGCGCAACAGATCCGGGGCCATCTCCTCGGGCACGCCTAACAGACGGCAAATGGTTATGACCGGGACCTGGGTGCAATAGGCGGAGAGTAAGTCAAATGGCGCTGTCGGGAATTCGTCGATCAGGTCGTGGCACAGCCGCGTAGTATCTGGCTCCAACGCCGCAATCGCGCGCGAAGTGAACGCCCGCAGCACAAGCGAGCGCAGCCGCGTGTGGCGAGGCGGTTCCAGTTCCAGCATGGAATGCGCTTCGACCGCCAGCCAGGGCGCCAGATGTGTCGGGCCGGGCGCGGCAAGCTCGGGCGGAACTTCGCGCCCGAACCGGCGATCTCGCAACAGTGCGTACACCGCCTGGTGCGATACCGCAGCGGCCATTCCGTAGTCCTCCCAAAAGAACAGATCGCCATGGCTGCGCGCCGCGTCGTAGAACGGGTAGGGATCCTGTACAAAAGCTGGGTCGGTCGGAGATTGCGTCAGTTTCTTCATGTGTCGCACACTTGCCATCGGGCGCAGTGAATGCAAGACCCTTGGTCATGCAACGTGTTTTGGTCATTCTGGCTTTCCTCTGTGCGGTCGCGCTGTTGTCAGCGGCTGTCTGGACCTATGGGTATCGTCAGGCTTTGACGCAGCTGAGCGACAAGGCCGAAGCCGATCTGGAACTGGCAGCCGACCGGCTGAGCACTCAGATGCAGGTCTATCAGGAACTGGCGGTTCTGATGGCAGATCACCCGGATCTGGATGAGCTGGACACTCCAACCCGCCAGCGCGCGGCCGAGGCCGTCTTGTTGGACGTGGCCGATAAAACTGCTGCGGTGAACGTGATGTATCTGGATCGAAACGGTCATGTTTTGGCCGCCGCACAGCCTCTGCCTCGCTCGAATTTGGCTGGTCATCCGGCCTTTGCCCGCGCGTTGCAGGGGGCGATGGGCAGCGCGCATGGAGCATTTCCCGGCAGCGGAGAGAGGACCTATTCTTACGCTGCCCCATCTTTTGGTCCAGACGGGCAGGTCCAAGGCGCGCTGATGGTGGTGGCCGATGTACAGGATGTGGAACAAACCTGGCGCGGCAGTACCGAGGCTGTGTTCTTCACAGATGCCGACGGGGTGGTCTTTATTTCGAACCGGTCCGACCTGCTGTTTTGGAACCGTGCGGACGGGCAACAGGGTCTGACGCCTCCGGGTGGTAACACGGTTGATTTTTCTTCGGATATGGTTGGTCCTCACGAATTGTGGAGCATGGGCTGGGGACGCTACCTGCCGCAGCGCGCGCTGCATCTGATGCTGGATTTGCCGGTGATCGACATGACGGCCGAAGTGCTGGTTGATGTCGCCCCGGCGCGCCAGTTGGCCGGATTGCAAGCGGCGACGGTTGCAGCGCTTTGCCTTGCGTTTGGCGCGCTGCTGTTTCTGGCCACCGAACGCCGGCGTACATTGGCGCAGGCCAATGCGGTGCTGGAAAGTCGTGTGGCCCAGCGTACCCGTGCCTTGACGGTCGCCAACTCGGCCCTGCGTCGCGAGGTTACCGAGCGTGAGGAGGCCGAAGCGGCACTGAAACAGGCCCAGGCCGATCTGGTTCAGGCCGGTAAGCTGAGCGCGTTGGGCAAGATGTCAGCAGGGATCAGTCACGAACTGAATCAGCCGCTGATGGCGATCCGGCAGTTTGCCGACAACGGCTCGGCCTTTCTGGCGCGCGGGAATGAGGGCAAGGCGGGAGAAAACCTGGGGCGGATCTCGGATATGGCTGCGCGTATGGCGCGGATCATCAAGAACCTGCGCGCCTTTGCCCGCAACGAAAGCGAGCCGATGGGGCGGGTCGATCTGGTTCAGGTCCTGAACTCGGCCGTTGAACTGATCGAGACCCGATTGCGGTCCGAAGACGTTGCTCTGGACTGGACGCCACCAAAGGCTCCGGTCTGGGTGTGGGGGGGCGAGGTGCGACTGGTTCAGGTGTTCGTCAACCTGATCAGCAACGCCGCCGACGCGATGGCGGGAAGAAAAGATGCGCGTGTGACGATCACGCTGTCCGATCAGGGCCGGCCAAAGGTGTCGGTCCGCGACACCGGCCCCGGTATCGAAGACCCGGACCGTGTGTTCGAACCGTTCTATACCACCAAATCGGTCGGCAGTTCCGAGGGGATGGGCTTGGGCCTGTCCATTTCCTATGGTCTGGTGCAGAGTTTCGGGGGTGACATTCGCGGTTCAAACACACCCGATGGCGCCGAGTTCACGGTCGAGCTTGACCCCTGTCCCAAGGAAAAAGCCGCATGACCCGCAAGGTTCTTTTGGTCGATGATGATGCTGCGGTACGAGAAGCGTTGGCACAGACGTTGGAGCTTGCGGAATACGAGCCCGTGTCCGCTGGGTCTTTCGTGGCCGCAAAGGACCATATTCGCCGCGATTTCGACGGGGTGATCGTTTCGGACATCAGGATGCCGGGTCGGGACGGCTTTCATCTGTTGACCTACGCGCGCGAGACTGACCCGGAATTGCCCGTCATCTTGTTGACCGGTGAAGGCGACATTCCGATGGCGGTCCAGGCCATGGGGCAGGGTGCTTTCGATTTTCTGGAAAAACCTTGTGCGGCAGAGGATCTGTTGGCGGTCCTCAGGCGCGCGCTGACGGCACGATCCGAGGTGTTGGGGCAAAGGCGGCAAAAGCGGGAACTGGAACGCGGCGACCCGGCCGCGCGTCTGTTGTTTGGTTTGTCGCAAAAGGCCGCCGACCTGCGCACCCGCGTACGCTCGGTCGCGCCGACACGCGCCGAGGTGCTGGTGACCGGACCGGTCGGCAGCGGGATCTCGAAAGTTGCCGAGGTTGTCCATCTGATGTCGCCGGACGGGCAGGGACCCTTTGTCAAACGACCCGCTGCTGGGCTGACAGCCAGTGACCTGACGCAAAGTTGCGAGGACGCGGCTAGGGGGTCCTTGTTTCTGGACGAGGTATCGTCGATGCCCGACGCCACCCAGTTCGCGGCGCTGGATTTGATCGAGCAGGGTGCGCCGGCGCGGATCATTGCCGGGTCAACCGCTGATCTGTCGGCGTTGTCGGAGAGCGGTCAGTTCAACGCGGATCTGTTTTATCGGCTGGATGTCATGCGTGTGCGCATTCCCTCGCTAGCGGAACGGCCCGAGGATATTCCGGTGATTTTCCGCCACTATGTTGCGCAGGCGGCGGAACAGGCGGGGATCGGCGTTCCAGAAATCTCATCGGATCATCTGGCGGCTTTGATGGCGCAGGATTGGCCGGGCAATGCCCGATCGCTGATGTCGGCTGCCATGCGCTTTGTGCTGGGCATGCCCGAAGAGGCCTCAAAGGCCAGTGATTTGGGCCTGAGCGAGCAAATGGCACAGGTCGAGCGGTCGCTGCTGATCGCAGCATTGGGACGGCATAACGGCAAGGCATCAGACGCGGCCAAGGCGCTGAAGCTGCCCAGAAAGACGTTTTATGACAAGCTCGCGCGTTATCACATCAGACCAGAGAATTATCGCCGATAGGTGCTCCCGCCGGTTTACCTGCATTGTCATGCAGGACACCGTTGGGCCGGGCAGCCCGCCGGTGCGGGCTGCGGTCGGCGCTTGCTTTGCCAGTACCGATTCGCCGCATTGATTCGATAAGTGTGCGAAATTTCGCACACGGGCTGGTTTTAGCTGTGCGGATTTTCGCACAGAATTCGGCAGCGGATTCAGAATGATGCAAAATTGTCCGATAAGGTGTTGTTTCTAAACGATAATAAGTCTTATCCGACTTTCCCAAACAAATCGTTGAGGCAAGACCGGCGATTCGTTTCACTTCGCCCAATGCTCACCATCACGAGCGTTCCTTAGTGATTTCAAAGACGTCTGGGAGGAAGAGACAAATGAAATTCCTGACTACAGCCGCCACTGCGCTGGCGCTTAGCGCGACAGCCACCGCTGGCTTTGCGGCCTGCGATGACGGCGAGATCGTCGTCAAGTTCGCGCATGTGACCAACACCGACAAACACCCCAAGGGTATTGCCGCCTCGCTGCTTGAACAGCGCGTCAATGACGAGATGAACGGCGTCATGTGCATGGAGGTCTATCCGAACTCGACACTCTACAATGACGACAAAGTGCTTGAGGCGATGTTGCAGGGCGACGTGCAACTGGCCGCACCGTCGCTGTCTAAGTTTGAGAAGTTCACAAAGCAGTTCCGTCTGTTCGACCTGCCGTTCATGTTCAAGAACATCGATGCTGTGGACGCGTTCCAGGCCTCGGTTGACGGTCAGGCGATGAAAGACAGCATGCAGCGCCGCGGCCTGCAGGGGCTGGCCTTTTGGCACAATGGCATGAAGCAGATGTCAGCCAACAAGCCGCTGGAAACCCCAGCGGATGCGGATGGTCTGAAATTCCGCGTGCAGTCCTCGGACGTTCTGGTGGCCCAGATGGAAGCCATCGGTGGCAGCCCGCAGAAGATGGCGTTCTCGGAAGTTTATGGCGCGCTGCAGCAAGGTGTCGTGGACGGGCAGGAGAACACCTGGTCGAACATCTACGGCAAGAAGTTCTTTGAAGTGCAGGACGGTATCACCGAAACCAATCACGGCATCATCGACTATCTGGTCGTGACATCGGTCGACTGGCTGGACAGCCTGGACCCCGAAGTACGCGACCAGTTCCTGACCATTCTGGGCGAGGTTACCGAGACCCGGAACAAAGAAGCTTTTGCCGTGAATGAGGCTGCCAAAGCCTCGATCACCGATGCGGGCGGCATCATTCGCGAATTGAACCCGGAACAGCGTCAGGCTTGGGTCGATGCGATGAAGCCGGTCTGGGACAAGTTTTCCGATGACGTAGGTCAGGACAAGATTGACGCCGCGCAGGCGATCAACGCCGGGTTCTGATCCCGGTTCAGGCCACGCGTCCGGGGACTGGGGAGTTATCGACGCGTGGGCCGGGCGGGCCGTAAAATGGCCCGCCACCTTAACTCTCATCAATATCGACTCTCATTACAAATTGCGGGGACAGAGAGATGTCTGGTGCGAATTCCGGCCAGGGCGGGCTGGTCGACCATATCGAAGAGACGATGATCGCGTTGCTGTTGGGTTTGATGACGGTTGTCACCTTCGCCAACGTGATCGCGCGGTTCGTTTTCAACTCTAACATTCTTTGGGCGCTGGAGTTGACGGTTTTCACCTTCGGCTGGCTGGTGCTGCTAGGGGCCTCGTACGCGGTTAAGAAACACGCGCATCTGGGGGTGGATGCCATCCTGAACATGCTGGCCCCGGCACCGCGTCGCATTCTGGCGCTTATTGCGGTGGCTTGCTGCCTGGTGTTTTCGCTGCTGCTGCTCAAGGGGTCCTATGATTATTGGGCGGTCTTTGCCGATCTGCCGCCCACCTCGGGCCGCTGGTTCCCCACCGGCTTCGATACCGGCGCGCGCAGTCAGAGCTTTTACGAGGTCGACGACATCCCGATGGTCGCGCCCCTGCGGTTTCTGGAGGACCTGATCAACTACGGCGAGGGGTACGAGAAGCTGCCCAAGGTTATTCCGTATCTGGTGCTACCGGTTTCGATGTTGCTGCTGGTGATCCGCTTTGCACAGGTCGCTGTTCAGATCTGGCGTGGCGAGACCGACCGCCTTGTGGCCAGCCACGAGGTCGAGGACGAGATTGAAGAGGTTCGGGCCCAACAAGGAGGGCACAACTGATGGACGTCGTACTTCTTTTCTCGATGGTCATCGGCCTGCTGCTGATCGGGGTTCCGATTGCGGTCGCGCTTGGCCTCAGTTCGACCCTGTTTCTGTTGATCTATTCCGACAGTTCGCTGGCGTCGGTCGCGGGAACACTGTTCGAAGCCTTCGAGGGGCACTTTACCCTGCTGGCGATCCCATTCTTTATCCTTGCGTCATCGTTCATGACAACAGGTGGCGTGGCGCGGCGGATCATCCGGTTCTCGATTGCCTGTGTCGGGCATCTGCCCGGCGGTCTGGCGATTGCGGGCGTGTTTGCCTGTATGCTGTTTGCGGCGCTTTCGGGGTCATCACCGGCCACCGTGGTTGCCATCGGTTCGATTGTGATCGCTGGCATGCGTCAAGTCGGTTATTCGAAAGAATTCGCCGCCGGTGTGATCTGTAACGCGGGCACGCTGGGCATTTTGATCCCGCCCTCGATTGTGATGGTGGTCTATGCCGCCGCGGTCGAGGTCTCGGTCGGGCGCATGTTCCTTGCGGGCGTCATCCCGGGCCTGATGGCCGGGCTGATGCTGATGGTCACGATCTATGTCATGGCCAAGGTCAAGAATCTGCCCAAGGGCGACTGGAAGGGCTGGGGCGAGGTCTTCACTTCGGCGCGCGAGGCCGGTTGGGGCCTGTTCCTGATCGTGATTATTCTGGGCGGTATCTATGGCGGGATCTTCACCCCGACCGAGGCCGCAGCGGTTGCCGCTGTCTATGCGTTCCTGATCGCCAGCTTTGTTTACAAGGACATGGGGCCGCTCAGCACCGATGGGGATGCGCAGAACATTCCGCTGATCAAGAAACCCTATGCGCTGGTCACGGCCTTTTTCCACCCCGATACCAAGCACACGCTGTTTGAGGCTGGTAAGCTGACCGTTACGCTGCTGTTCGTGATCGCCAACGCGCTGATCCTGAAACACGTGCTGACGGACGAGCAGGTGCCGCAGCACATCGCCAGCGCCATGCTGTCGGCGGGTCTGGGGCCGGTGACTTTCCTGATCGTGGTAAACGTGATCTTGCTGATCGGCGGTCAGTTCATGGAACCCTCGGGACTGCTGGTCATCGTGGCGCCACTGGTGTTCCCGATCGCAATCGAACTGGGTATCGACCCGATCCATCTGGGCATCATCATGGTGGTCAACATGGAGATCGGGATGATCACGCCTCCGGTCGGGTTGAACCTCTTTGTCACCTCGGGCGTGGCCGGGATGCCGATGATGGGCGTAGTCAAGGCGGCGCTGCCGTTCCTGGCGGTCCTCTTCGTCTTCCTGATCATGGTGACGTATATTCCGTGGATCTCGACCTTCCTGCCCAATACGTTCATGGGGCCCGAGATCATAACGAACTAGCCTGTGTAAATGGGTGCAAGCCGGGCGTTTTTCAGCGCCCGGTTTTTTTGTGTCTTGAATTTACTTAATGGCCTCTTATCTCAGGCGCTGAGGACGACCTCTCCACAATGGATGATCATTCGGGACGACCCGAACTGACATGAGGTGCCTCAATGTCCTGGATATATCTGTTGTTTGCCGGCCTGCTGGAAATTGTCTGGGCTGTTGCGATGAAGCAATCGGCGGGGTTCACACGTCTGTGGCCGACATTGGTGATGGGCGTGTCGATGATCGGATCGTTCGGTCTGCTGGCTTTGGCGATGCGCGCTTTGCCATTGGGCACGGCCTATGTGATCTGGACCGGAATCGGAGCCGTCGGTGCGTTTCTGGTCGGCATCACGTTTTTGGGTGAGGCCGTGACCGCCGCACGTGTCTTTGCGGCGGCCCTGATCGTGGCAGGAATGATCACGATGAAACTGGCCTGAGCTTTCAGACGCTCTCGAGCGCGGAAATAATGCCCGAGAAGTCGGCAGCCTTGAGGCTTGCGCCGCCAACCAATGCGCCGTCGACATTCGACACGCCAAAGATCTCGGACGCGTTCGAAGGTTTCACCGAACCGCCATAGAGCAAGCGGACCGACCGGCCCACGCCCTCGCCGAACCGGCGTTCGAGGCGGGCGCGGATGAAGTCGTGTACTTCACCGATCTGATCCAGCGTTGGCACCTTGCCGGTGCCGATGGCCCAGATCGGTTCATAGGCAACGACCAGGTTCTCTCCGGTCGATTGATCGGGGATCGATCCGGACATCTGACCGCCAATGATGTCCAGCGTGTTGGCGGCCTCGCGCTGTTCAAGGCTTTCACCGACGCAAATGATTGCCGTCAGCCCGGCATCCATCGCGGCGCGGGCCTTGGCCCGGATTGCTTCGTCCTGTTCGCCATGATCCTGACGGCGCTCGGAATGGCCAAGGATCACATAGTCCGCGCCCGCATCCTTGAGCATGTCGGCGCTGATGTCACCTGTATGCGCACCCGACGCTTCTGCGTGGCAATCCTGGCCACCGGTCGCAATGCCGCTGTCTGCAAGGCTAAGCCTGGCCCGATGCATCAGCGTCGCTGGGGGGCAGATCAGGATATCGATCGGCGCTGAAGGATGCGCTTTGGAGAGAAGTTCCAACTTGGCCAGCGCGGCCCCGGTTCCGTTCATTTTCCAGTTGCCCGCTGCAAGTTTGCGCCGCATCTTCGCCTCTCTGATATAGTGGTATGTCCCGTTCCAGTTAACATCCCCGACAGACGCTTACAATTCCGCTTGCGAAGCCCGGAGCGGACAGGCAGGTAATGCGCGCAACAAACGGGCGCGACATGATCGAAAACCTCAACCTCCGGAAACTTGATCAACGGGATCGGGCCGAACTGGCCAAACTGGCGCAAAGCGTGCGGGATGTCGGGTTTCTGACCGTCAGCGAGACGGGGCTGGATGCGGATCGGATCAATTCGGTATTCGATGCGTATCGCGCTTTTTTTCGGTTGCCCGAAGCAGAAAAGCGCATTGTCGACATGTCCCGGACCGGAGCGAACCGGGGCTGGGGCGCCAAGCAGTCTGAGCAGGTCGATCCGAATGCCAATCCCGACTTCAAAGAGGTATTCGACTGCGGTTTTGAGTTGCCGGCCCATCACTCATATGCAGCGCGTGGGTTAAGCGTCTATGCCCCGAACCTTTGGCCCGATAGCCCGGTGGGCTTTCGCGAGACGATACAAGCTTACTATGCAGATGCCTGCGGCGTTGCCATGCGTGTGCTGCGTTCCATTGCGGTGG
The DNA here is from genome assembly GCF_056540665.1 of Ruegeria sp. AM4. NCBI lineage: Bacteria > Pseudomonadati > Pseudomonadota > Alphaproteobacteria > Rhodobacterales > Roseobacteraceae > Ruegeria > Ruegeria sp. AM4. Next base: position 467,589 of record NZ_JBQFXD010000001.1, read on the forward strand.
CGTTGGGCAAAGACGCGGGCAGCTTTGACCGGGCTTTTGATGCGCCGATGGCGCTGTTGCGCGGCAACTATTACCCGAAAAGGCCGTACTGGGCCGGAGAGAAAGATTTCGGGATCGCGGAACACACTGATTATGGCTGTCTGACGCTGCTTGCAACCGATGGAGCACCGGGGCTTGAGGTCCGTATGCCGGACGGGTCATGGCAGTCGGTTCTCGCCGCGCCGGGCCGGTTCGTTATCAATTTTGGCGAAATGCTCGAGTTCTGGACTGCGGGGCAGGCCAAAGCAACGCTCCACCGCGTCAAAGGCGGCGCGCAAGAGAGGTTGTCGATCCCGCTATTCTTCAACCCGTCCTATGACACGAACGTGGCCCCGCCAGATACCGGCCAGATGATCGCGGCCGGCGAACATCTGACCCGCCGGTTCAATGAGACCTACGTTCATCTGAAAAAGGCGTCTTAGCGCTGGGGTGCAAGGCTTTCGTCGAATTTGATGGATTCACCACAGCCGCACGCATCAACCACATTGGGATTGCGGAACTTGAAACCGGATTCCAGCAGCGAGACTTCGTAGTCGATCTCGGTCCCGAACAAGAACATCTGCGCCACTGGGGCAATTATGACCCGGGCACCATCCTGTTCGACAACCTCGTCATTGGGGTCTGCCTGATCGACATAGTCCATGGTGTATTCCATGCCTGCACATCCGCCCTTCTTGACGCCAATGCGCAGACCGGCATGGCCGCCTGATTGCATCAGGCGAACAATCTGCTCGGCGGCCTTGGGTGTCATGGTCACGGCCTGCTTGCCGGGAATGCCAAACATTAAGAGACTCCGTTTTCTCGCGCTGACACCTAATCTAAGGCCGACAGCGGGCAGGCTCAAGAGAGGGGCGGCCAAAGCACGCAACAATTCTGCGAGGATACGCGCCGTTCGACTTGCCTCAAACCCGTGAATGACCATAGCCTGCCAAAAGTTTCGAACCCTTTTCAATGACCAAGGTGGAGTGATGATGGCTATCCTAAAACGAGCGTTTAACGCCTTTGCGGCCGCAACTGTCGGGCTGGTGGGCCTGACACAACCCGTGATCGCAGAAACCGAGCGGCACCCCGTTAATTGCTCGACCGCGGAGGGCGATTTGCGCGCTATCGCAGCCGAGAAGAAACATGCGGAAGATCAGCAGGTTGAAAGCGTTATCTCTATCACTCCGGCTGGTGCGCTGCTTGGATTGGCGACAGGGACCGAGAACAAGCGGCTCAAGATGCTGTCTGGCGACTATATCAAGCAGCTGGACGACCGCGCGGCAGAGATCAAATCGACCTGCAACGTGAATTAGCGCGCAGCATGGTCGGGATTTTGGCATCGATCCAGCCCAAGATGCGGCTCTTGCCAAAGAAAATGGACCGCCCTCGGGCAAGGGCGGTCCAGGATGGGCCAAGCTTTCATGGGGGCGGCTTGTTTATAGGCCCATGCAGTTCGCGTAGTAGGTGACTGTCGCGGGCCAGTCCGAGAAAACGCCCTCGACGCCTACATCCTGTGCCAGCACGTGCAGCAATTGGTAATACATGCTGTCATCCGCTGTCACATCCGCAAGCGACTGGAAGTACCAGCCACCGCCGGTTGACAGCGGCCCTGAGCGTTCCAGCGTCCAGGTGATCAGTTTCAGACCGGCCTCTTTGGCTTGCTTCGCCCAGACCGAGGGAACAATCTCACCGTTTTCCGCCGTGACCAGCATCCACATCGGCGGCGCGATATAGTTGACACCTTTGGCTTGTAATTCCTTGAAATCATGCGGAAAGGTCGCCGGGTCGTTGGGGGCGAAGCCATCAATATTGTATGAGTCGTCCAGGAAAACGGCCTGCTTTCCGAACTCTGGCTCGGCCTCGATCCAGTACAAAACATCATCAAGGTTGAAGCTTTGCGCCCAAACATCCGAGGCGGGGATACCGGCGGCCTTGTATTCGTCAACCAGCTTTTGCGCATAGTCCTGCTGGCTGAACCCGTTGAACGGCATTTCAACCGATGGCGATTTCAGCTCAGGCGTAAATTTGACCCCCAGATCGCGGAACAGTGCGATGGATTCGGCGTGGGTCATGGTGCGGGCGTCATCCACAAACAAGGTGGTGCGCCAGCCCGCGACACCTGCCTGATAGTCTTGCGGAGTTGTGGCGGATTTGTCGGCACTGTCCATTTTTGGGGTCAGCGTTCTGAACTGTGCCAGTGTCAGGTCAGATGTCCGGCATTCGGCCTGTGCCTCGGTCTCTCCTTCGGCGGGCGCGAATGGAACCACGCAGGTATCAGCCAGATCGCTGGTCAGAATATTTGTCGTTGTATGAAGGTCGTTCTGCGCGTGGCGGCAGACCAGTTCGTGATCCTTGGTAAAGGTCACGTCGCATTCCAGAATTCCGGCCCCCATACGCGCTGCTGCAACGTTGGATTCGACCGTATGTTCCGGGAACAGCAACGGCGCGCCGCGATGGCCGATCGAAAACTCCGAGGCTTTCGGAGTCTGAGCGGCGCAGGCTTGCAGCGTCGATTTCAGCTCACCCTCGGGCAGTTTGTCGATCAAGTATGCCGGGCGCGGGCCATAGCTGATCTGTGGGGCGACACCGTTGGCCACAGCGATCGTGGGCAGCAATAGGGCGGCGCAAAAGGTTGGTAAACGCATCATAATCTCCGGTCAGTCTGCGAGGGCGTTCTGGCCCAGCAATGTGACGTCCCGAAAACGGTTGCGTAACAATCAACACACTGTTTTGTAACAGCGAAGCGAATTCTGTGGATAAGTCTGGATTACATGAAGCCCAGTTCAAGCCGGGCTTCGTCCGACATCATTTCCATGCCCCAGGGGGGCTCCCATGTCAGTTGGACGTCAACCTCTTTGACGCCAGCAACAGGTTCAACTGCCTCGACGATCCAGCCGGGCATCTCACCCGCAACCGGGCAACCCGGTGCGGTCAGGGTCATGATGACCTTCACGGCGTTCTCATCGCTGATCTCGATGGTGTAGATCAGACCCAGATCGTAGATATTGACCGGAATTTCGGGGTCAAAGACCGTGCGGCAGGCGTCGACGATCGAATCGTACAACGGGTGTTCGATCGTTGAAGGTGCAATCAGGGGCGTGCCTTCAAGATGTTCGCTGGGGTGAGTCATTGATGCCTCGGGTCTGTTACCTGACGGATTATATAGGGAAAGCATCCACCAGCGTCCAGAGGTGCGGTGGCGCCTTGTAGCAGGCACCAACCGCGCTTAGTCGTTTATGTCACGGTCGAAGGTTTTTACCTGACCGTGGGGTGAGGCAAACATCCGGCGCAGACACAGCCATGCAGCCAGCGACAGTATTGCAAAGATCAGCATCAGTGCCGGTAGGACAGGCGTTACGCCCGGGATCAGCAGCAAGATACCGGTGATGGCCGCGCCGATCGCAAAACCCAGAAAGATGAAACCCGGCAGCACCACCTCGAGGATCGCCAGAACCAGCGCTGCCGCCAGCCAGATCCACCAGGTCAGCCAGTAGGGATCGGCCATTACTTGTTTCCTTTCAGCATGTTGAAGGCGTTTCCGAAAGCTTCGATCGCGTTGGCAGGAACAACGATGGTCTGTGATCCCGATCCGCCGCCGAGCGCGTTCAGCGATTCAACCTGTTTCAGGGCGACTTGGTATTGCGCGGCCTCAAGGCCGTTGTCCTGAATGGCCTTGGCGACCACTTCGGTGGCATAGGCCTCGGCTTCGGCCTGAATGCGGCGGGCCTTGGCGGTCTGCTCGGCGGCATAAAGCTCGGCATCGGCCTGAAGCTCGACGGCGCGTTTCTGGCCCTCAGCCTCGGTCACCTGCGCGCGGCGCGCGCGTTCGGCGTTGAGCTGTTGCAACATGGCGTCACGGGTGGCCTGATCCAGATTCACGTCCAGAATTTCGGCGCGCGTCACCTCGATGCCCCAATCATCAACGGCGGTCTCGACACTTTCCTGGATGCGTTCGATCAGTTGGGCGCGGTTGGATTGCACCTCGTCCAGATCCATTTTGCCGATCTCGGCGCGGACGATACCGGCCACAGTGGTGGCAATAGCGCCGTCAACGTCGCGGATACGGTACACCGTCTTTTCGGGTTCCAGAATGCGGTAAAAGACCGAGGTGTCGATCTGCACCAGAACGTTGTCCTTGGTGATGGCGTCCTGTGTCGCGTTAGGAAGCTGGCGTTCCAAAATGGATATCTTATGGCGTGCAACATCCAGAAACGGAACGATAAAGTTGATGCCAGGGCCAAGAACCGAGTGCAACCGGCCGAACCGTTCAACCACGTATTTCTCGGATTGCGGTACGATTTTGATGCCTTTGAAAATGACGGCGATAATGAAGGCCGCCGCAAGCAAATATATAATGTTCGAAGTAAGCAGGCCGATAATCTGTTCTTCGGTCATTTCTGTCCTCTGTTATTGTGTACTGTGGTATACATGTGGGGATTGAGTCGCCCGATTTCAACTCTGGTATGGCGTGCGGTGCTCGCGATGCAAACTTTTGGGACCGCCGACGCGGCCTTAATTGGGCGCTGTGACCGCTTTGCACCCTGTTTCGACGCCCCGCAACGTGTGTCTGACGGGTTGCAATGCCCGGGCGGATCAGGCAAATGCTGCCCGGTTCCGCGACCCGAGGCGTATAGATGACCGACCGTTTCTCGTTTGATCTGAAAGCAACCGATGGCAAGGCCCGTACAGGAGTGATCCATACGCCGCGCGGGGATGTGCGCACACCTGCCTTTATGCCTGTGGGCACCGCAGCCACGGTAAAGGCAATGATGCCCGAAAGCGTGCGCGCCACCGGTGCTGACATCCTGCTGGGGAACACATACCATCTGATGCTGCGCCCAACGGCCGAGCGGATTGATCGTCTGGGTGGTTTGCACAAGTTCATGAACTGGGAGCGGCCGATCCTGACCGACTCGGGCGGGTTTCAGGTGATGTCGCTGGCCGGGTTGCGTAAGCTGACCGAGAAGGGCGTGACCTTCAAATCGCACATTGACGGGTCCAGCCACGAACTGACGCCGGAACGGTCGATGGAGATTCAACGGCTTTTGGGGTCGGACATCGTCATGTGTTTTGACGAATGCCCGGCACTGCCTGCCGACCGCGACCGCATCGCCGAGTCGATGCGCCTGTCGATGCGGTGGGCGGAACGGTCGCGCGAGGCATTCGGCGATCGCCCAGGCCATGCGCTGTTTGGCATCATGCAGGGCGGGCTGGAGCAGGATCTGCGCGAAGAAAGCGCTGAGGCCCTGAAATCCATCGGGTTCGAAGGCTATGCCGTCGGTGGTCTGGCCGTGGGCGAGGGGCAGGAGGCCATGTTCGGCTGCCTCGACTATGCGCCCGATTATCTGCCGAGCGACAAGCCGCGCTATCTCATGGGTGTCGGCAAACCCGATGATATCGTCGGTGCCGTTGCGCGCGGGATCGACATGATGGACTGCGTATTGCCGTCGCGTTCGGGCCGAACCGGGCAAGTGTTCACGCGTCACGGTGTTGTGAACATCAAGAACGCGCGCCACGCCGACGATCCGCGCCCGCTGGACGAAAGTTGTTCATGCCCGGCTTGTTCGAACTATTCCCGCGCCTATCTGCATCATGTTTTCCGCTCGAACGAGATGATCTCGGGCATGCTACTGACCTGGCACAATCTGCATTACTTCCAGGAAATCATGCAGGGAATGCGTGACGCCATCGCGGCCGGAACGTTCGCAGATTGGCAGGCCAATTTTCATGCGCAGCGCGCTCAGGGCGATATCGAGCCTTTGTAGGCCGGTGACAAAATTTTCGAATTTTGCTAGTCTCAGCGGATTAGATCAGTGAATTTGCGTGTGTCAGGAGGATATTGTGCCTCGCTTGATTGTTTTGTTTTCCATTTTTTTCGCCCCGTTCGCATATGCAGATGTCTGGACGTTTGAAACGCCGTCCGAAAACATCCAATGCGTTGTCGGCCACGGACCATCATCGTCGGATATCGAATGCAGAATAATCGAACGTCACGGTGCCCCGGCCTTGCCGCGCCCGGCAAACTGCGCTTCGGATTGGGGTCACTCTTTCCTTATGTTCGACACTGGCCCGGTTCAGATGCTGTGCCAGCCGCTCAGCCGCGATCGCAGCGGTTATGAGCGAGCCGAATATGGCGTGACCGGAGAGTTTGGCGGCTTTGTCTGTCACTCGTCCCGAAATGGACTGGATTGTCGCAACCGGGACGGGCACGGGTTCTTCCTGTCTAGGGCGGTTCAGAGGGTATTCTGACGCGATGAAGGCGAACTCTGTATCGCTGTGACATAAAATCGGTGGATATGTTTGCGCGACGCCTTGCAGTCGCCTGTGCCTCGGGTCATTCTGATCCGCGAATGATGATGGTGAGGTTGAAATGTGGTGCAAACCGCCCCACCTTTGCCGTCCAAGACAGGAGACAGCCAATGGTTGCCTGAACAGGGACCTGCGCCGTCTTGCCAATGATAAGGATTGAGCATGCAAGAGCCTCTGAATTCCTCGTACCCCGTCCTGCCGCTGCGCGACATTGTGGTGTTCCCGCATATGATCGTGCCGCTGTTCGTGGGCCGTGACAAATCGGTCCGCGCGCTGGAAGAGGTGATGCAGGATGACAAGCAAATTCTGTTGTCCAGCCAGATCGACCCCGGCGTCGATGACCCGGAAATTGACGGTATCTACCGGTCCGGCGTTCTGGCCAATGTGCTGCAACTGCTGAAATTGCCCGATGGCACCGTCAAGGTGCTGGTCGAGGGGCAGGCGCGGGTACAGATCACGGAATTCCTTGAAAACGAAGATTTCTTCGAAGCCCGCGCCGAGTATCTGACCGAGATCCCGGGAGACGTGACCACAACCGAGGCGCTGTTGCGAACCGTCGCGGACGAGTTCGAACGCTATGCCAAAGTGCGCAAGAATATCCCCGAAGAGGCTTTGGCCGCCGTTGGCGAGACCACCGAGCCAGCCAAGCTTGCCGATCTGGTCTCGGGCCATCTGGGCATCGAGGTCGAACAAAAGCAGGAACTGCTTGAGACGCTTTCGGTCAGCGAGCGGCTGGAAAAGGTCTATGGGCTTATGCAGGGCGAAATGTCGGTTCTGCAGGTTGAGAAAAAGATCAAGACCCGCGTCAAGTCGCAGATGGAGAAGACCCAGCGCGAGTACTATCTGAATGAGCAGATGAAGGCCATTCAGAAGGAGCTTGGCGATGGTGAGGACGGCAGCAACGAGGTTGCCGAACTGGAAGCCAAGATCGCCGAGACCAAACTGTCGAAAGAGGCGCGCGAGAAGGTTGAAGGCGAGCTGAAAAAGCTCAAGAACATGTCGCCCATGTCTGCCGAAGCAACGGTTGTGCGCAACTACTTGGACTGGATTCTGGCTCTGCCATGGGGCACCAAGTCCCGCGTTAAAAAGGATCTGGGCCGGGCGCAGGACATTTTGGACGCCGATCACTATGGGCTTGAGAAGGTCAAAGAGCGGATCGTCGAATATCTGGCGGTTCAACAGCGTTCGAAAAAGCTGAAAGGCCCGATCCTGTGCCTTGTTGGCCCTCCGGGCGTGGGTAAAACCTCGCTGGGTAAATCGGTTGCCAAAGCCACGGGGCGGGAGTTCATTCGCATCTCGCTGGGCGGCGTACGCGATGAATCCGAAATTCGAGGCCACCGCCGGACTTATATCGGTTCGATGCCCGGTAAGATCATTCAAGCGCTGAAAAAGGCAAAGACCACCAACCCGCTCATCCTGCTCGACGAGATCGACAAGATGGGACAGGACTTCCGTGGCGATCCGGCCTCGGCAATGCTCGAGGTGTTGGATCCGGAACAGAACAATACGTTCATGGACCACTACCTGGAGGTCGAATATGACCTTTCGAACGTGATGTTCCTGACCACCTCGAACAGCTATAATATGCCCGGCCCTCTGCTGGACCGGATGGAAATCATCCCGCTGGCCGGCTACACCGAGGACGAAAAGCGCGAGATCGCCAAGCAGCATCTGATCAGCAAACAGATCAAGAACCATGGCCTGAAGGCCAAGGAATTTGAGCTGACCGATGAGGCGTTGCAATCGATCATCCGTACCTACACTCGTGAGGCAGGTGTACGGAACCTTGAGCGTGAGATTGCCAAAGTGGCGCGGAAATCTCTGACAAAGATCATCAAGAAAGAGGCGGAAACTGTTGAAGTTACGCCGGAAAATCTTGATGACTTCCTGGGTGTGCCAAAGTTCCGCTATGGTCTGGCCGAGCAGGACGATCAGGTTGGAGTTGTCACCGGTCTGGCCTGGACTTCGGTGGGCGGCGACCTGCTGCATATCGAGGCTCTGAAACTGCCCGGCAAGGGGCGGATGAAGACCACCGGCAAGCTGGGTGACGTGATGAAGGAATCCATCGACGCGGCGTCGTCCTACGTGCGGTCCATTTCGCCTCAGATCGGAGTGAAACCCCCGCAGTTCGACAAGATCGACATCCACGTGCATGTGCCCGATGGCGCCACGCCCAAAGACGGCCCATCAGCCGGTCTGGCGATGGTGACGTCGATCGTTTCGGTCCTGACCGGCATCCCGGTGCGCAAAGATATCGCCATGACTGGCGAGGTCTCACTGCGTGGCAACGCGATGCCGATTGGTGGTTTGAAAGAGAAACTGCTGGCAGCTCTGCGCGGCGGCATCAAGACGGTTCTGATCCCCGAGGAAAACGAAAAGGACCTGGCGGAAATCCCGGATAACGTCAAGGAAGGTCTCGAGATCATTGCCGTCAAGCATGTCTCGGAAGTTCTTGAGCATTCTCTGGTCCGCGAGCCTGAACCGATTGAGTGGGACGAGGCGGCCGAAGAGGCCGCCGCAGCAGCGGCCAAAACGTCTGAAAGTGCCGGTCCTTCGGCCACGGCGCACTGACCTAAGCTGAACTCTTCAATAGCTGAACACATCAAAAGGCGGGGTATTCACCTCGCCTTTTTCTGAGGGCATTTCGGAGCGAACTCATTTAGGCGACAAACGTTCTCGTTAAATTTAACATACTACACTTCGGAATTGAAAAGCCTTTTCATCGCGGAAAAGAAAGAAAGTCGGGAACTAGACGGGCGAAGAGAATTTAGCCAGTTTCTAGTTTTCCTGTCCAATTGTACGTCATTGGCCAAAAGGCCTCTGATCAAATTGCCAAGACGATCTTGATCTATTGAGACTATGTCAGAAACGTCACCGCTGAAATCGGGCTTGTCTGCAAGTTCGCCACGTTCAAGTCGGCCATAGTCGTATTCCGGAAAAACGATCCCATAACGGTGACGGAGTTCGAGCGATCCGATACTATTGTAGTTTGCATAGTCGCGTATCGCTGGCTGCAATTCTGGTTTTGGAAAATCGCCGCTTTTCTCAACTACGCGTAGCGCTTGTATTATGCTAGAAGTTTGCTTGTTAAAGATATCATCTTGATCACTAAAGAACCTTCTTCGAAATTGTTGCAGGAATAGCATACTTTCGGCGGATATAGATTCATTACTAGTTTTGCGCGTGGACAGCGGAAGGTCCTCAAGCGCGATTTTAGGCACAGCCTGAGACATGAAGTCTGAAAAGATATCCTCCCCCACCAGGAGTTTCCTGTCGAACAACCGGACTGAAATCTTGGAGTCGGGAAACGTGGCGGCATAAGCGTCCGGTATCTGGTGAAACCCCATCGCAACGGGTGGATGAACAAGCGAAGATGCTTTCAGTCTCTGCTACACTCCCGAAAGGTAGTAGTTCGAAGGAGACCGAACATATCCAATGAAACTTAAATCCTCGACTTTAAATCGCCTAAAGAGCTTAGCGAGCGTTTCGAGCCAACATTGCTTGCTTCCAACCGCCCATAGGTACTCAGAAGAGAGGATGAGGTACTTTGCTCTTCGATTTGAGATTTGCCATTCTAGTTGGTTGAGAAAGGCCGTAACCCGGGCGTTGTGTTCCGCTTCGGTAAAACGTCGAAAACTTCGTGGTCCGACATCGTATGGGCGTATAGCACCCGCCAGGAGACCGTGATTAAATCCTTTCCCTATGCCCGGGTCAGGAATTGGATAAAGAATACCATGTTCAAAGAGCCTTTCCTTTGTATCAAAGAGCTGGTTTTGAAGAGCCGTGCTGCCGGTTTTCGGCATTCCTATGTGGACTATTGTTTTCATGCGCGAAAGGTTATTACATCTTTGAATTCGCAGACCTTCTGAGCCACGTCTTCATTTGATCGCGAGATCAAATAAGCGGAGCAAACATGTTGGCCAAGAGCTGCATTAATTGCTGGCAATTTGTTATTCGCAGACTGAAAGCGATTTGCGTAATAAACTACTTGTCTTTCGTCAGTTTGTCACTCTGAATCAAAGTGTTCCGATTGAATGGTGGGTGATAAGAGATTTGAACTCCTGACATCTTCGATGTGAACGAAGCGCTCTACCACTGAGCTAATCACCCGTGAGGCGGGGTCTTACAGGCTCTGACCATTCGCTGCAAGGGGGGTGAGCATGATTGATGGGCGCAAATCCCTGCATCAAAAGCAGGGGCGGCAGGAAAAATTCGAAAAGCGGAAAAAACTTGAAAACGCCGCTTGACGCTGCCCGAGCGTAGCCATAATACACCCCAACGTTCCATCGGGAACGGGCAGCGGGCGGTTGTAGCTCAGTTGGTTAGAGTACCGGCCTGTCACGCCGGGGGTCGCGGGTTCGAGCCCCGTCAACCGCGCCATCGCTGCAATCCTTGGTCCAGGGCAAAGGCCACAAAAAAAGATGCGCGGTTGTAGCTCAGTTGGTTAGAGTACCGGCCTGTCACGCCGGGGGTCGCGGGTTCGAGCCCCGTCAACCGCGCCATTTTTCCCAAAGATTGCCCAGCCTCAATGCCTCTGCGATTTGGCTTCGGTGTTGGCTGTCAGTAGGTGTCGGCAATAAACCGTTCGTTCACACTTTGTTCTAACTTTTTTGTTGGAGACTCAGCGCGGCTCGCCTATTTCTAGGGAACTTGTTTGTTGGGGGCCGAAATGGCTGAGCTGAAGAATATCGAGGTACGCGGCGCGCGGGAACACAACCTCAAGAACATCGACGTAGATATTCCACGCGATCAGCTGGTCGTGATCACTGGCCTGTCCGGATCGGGCAAATCTTCGTTGGCTTTCGATACGATCTATGCCGAAGGGCAACGCCGCTATGTCGAAAGCCTGTCGGCCTATGCGCGGCAGTTTCTGGACATGATGGAAAAGCCCGATGTGGATCATATCAGCGGGCTTTCTCCGGCAATTTCGATCGAGCAGAAGACAACCTCGAAGAATCCGCGCTCGACGGTGGGGACCGTCACCGAGATTTACGACTACTTGCGTCTTTTGTTCGCACGCGCGGGTACGCCCTATAGCCCCGCGACCGGCCTGCCGATTGAGGCGCAGCAGGTGCAGGACATGGTCGACCGCATCATGACGATGGAGGAGGGGACGCGTGGGTATCTGCTTGCTCCCATCGTGCGTGACCGGAAGGGGGAATATAAGAAAGAGTTCCTTGAATTGCGCAAGCAGGGTTTTCAACGCGTCAAAGTCGATGGCGAGTTCTACGAGCTGGATGAACCGCCCACGCTGGACAAGAAATTCCGCCACGATATCGACGTTGTCGTTGACCGTCTTGTTGTTCGCGAGGGTATGGAAACCCGTCTGGCCGACAGTCTGCGCACGGCATTGGATCTTGCGGACGGAATTGCGGTTCTGGAAACTGCGCCGCGCGAAGGTGACGCCGAACGCATTACGTTCAGTGAGAATTTTGCCTGCCCTGTCAGCGGCTTCACCATCCCCGAGATTGAGCCGCGCCTGTTTTCATTCAATGCGCCGTTTGGTGCTTGCCCGGATTGTGACGGGCTTGGGGTCGAGCTGTTTTTTGACGAACGTCTCGTAGTGCCTGACCAGACGCTGAAACTGTACGACGGTGCTCTGGCCCCGTGGCGCAAAGGCAAGTCGCCCTATTTCTTGCAAACCATTGAAGCCATCGCGCGGCATTTTGAGTTCGACAAGAACACGCCGTGGAAAGATCTGCCCAAGAAGGTGCAGCAGGTATTTCTGCGCGGCTCGGGCGATGAGGAGATTCAATTCCGCTATGACGAAGGCGGGCGGGTCTATCAGGTCACGCGCAGTTTCGAGGGCGTTATTCCCAACATGGAGCGGCGCTATCGCGAAACCGATAGTGCGTGGATTCGAGAGGAGTTCGAGCGCTATCAGAACAATCGCCCCTGTGGTACCTGCGAAGGCTACCGCCTGCGCCCCGAGGCGCTGGCAGTAAAGATCGCTGGGCTACACGTGGGGCAGGTGGTCGAGATGTCGATCCGCGAGGCGCTGGCCTGGATCGAGGACGCGCCGAACCATCTGAGCGCTCAAAAAAACGAAATCGCGCGGGCAATTCTGAAGGAAATTCGCGAGCGACTCGGGTTCCTGAATAATGTGGGATTGGAATACCTTACGCTGTCACGTTCAAGCGGAACGCTGTCTGGTGGCGAAAGCCAACGCATCCGCTTGGCCAGTCAGATCGGTTCGGGGCTGACCGGGGTTCTCTACGTTCTTGACGAACCCTCCATCGGGTTGCACCAACGCGACAACGACCGTCTGCTGGGGACGCTCAAAAACCTTCGGGACCAGGGCAATACGGTTATCGTTGTAGAACATGACGAAGAGGCCATACGCGAGGCTGATTACGTCTTTGACATTGGTCCCGGCGCAGGGGTTCACGGCGGGCAGGTGGTCAGCCATGGCACGCCCGAGGTGATTGCCGGCGATGCGGCCTCGATCACCGGGCAGTATCTGGCAGGAACGCGCGAAATTGCGGTGCCTGCGGAACGCCGCAATGGCAAAAAGCATAAGGTCACAGTGGTCAAGGCAACCGGGAACAACCTAAAGAACGTCACGGCAGAGTTTCCTCTGGGCAAGTTTGTCTGCGTTACAGGTGTTTCTGGCGGTGGCAAGTCCACCTTGACGATCGAGACGCTGTTCAAAACCGCTTCGATGCGTCTGAATGGCGCGCGGCAGACGCCAGCGCCCTGCGAAACGATCAAGGGGCTGGAACATCTGGATAAGGTCATCGACATCGACCAGCGTCCGATCGGGCGGACTCCGCGTTCGAATCCAGCGACTTACACCGGGGCCTTCACCCCGATCCGTGACTGGTTTGCCGGACTGCCCGAGGCCAAGGCGCGGGGGTACAAGCCCGGCCGGTTCAGCTTTAATGTCAAGGGCGGTCGGTGTGAGGCCTGCCAGGGCGACGGTGTCATCAAGATCGAGATGCACTTCCTGCCCGACGTCTATGTCACTTGCGAGACTTGCAAGGGCGCGCGGTACAACCGCGAAACGCTTGAGATCAAGTTCAAAGGCAAGTCGATCGCGGATGTGCTTGATATGACGGTGGAAGACGCGCAGGAGTTCTTTAAAGCCGTGCCCTCGATCCGGGATAAGATGGATGCTCTGGCGCGGGTCGGATTGGGTTATATCAAGGTTGGCCAGCAGGCGACGACCTTGTCGGGGGGTGAGGCGCAGCGGGTGAAGCTGTCGAAAGAGCTCAGCAAGCGATCGACCGGGCGGACGCTGTACATTCTGGACGAACCGACCACGGGTCTGCATTTCGAAGATGTGCGCAAGCTGTTGGAAGTGCTGCATGAATTGGTCGATCAGGGCAACACCGTTGTGGTGATCGAACACAATTTGGACGTTGTCAAAACCGCAGACTGGATCATCGATATCGGTCCCGAGGGCGGTGATGGCGGAGGTCAGATCGTGGCCGAAGGAACGCCCGAAGACGTGGCGCAGGTCGAGCGCAGCCATACAGGGCGATATCTGAAGCCAATGCTGGATGGGCGCGCCGTAGCCGCCGAATAGATTTTTACGTCTGGTTTCGTCCGGTTGATCACAACGCTTGCGGTTCAATCGTCCGGAAAAGTCAGGGCGTTCTGTCCCAGCGGTTCCAGCATCCTGGAAACTGCGTCCGCCGGAACATCGCCGCCGGAATACTTCCAGTTCGGATTGCGATCCTTATCGATGATCAGGGCGCGGATACCTTCCATTATGTCTCCGTGCTCCATCGACCGGTATGTGAATCTGTATTCCATGCCCAATGCGGTCCGCAAACCGAACGCTGGTCCACGCAATCTGCCCAGCATTTCGATTGTGCATGCCATTGAAAGCGGGGAGTTTCGATGCATGGTTGCCAGAGATTGGGCGGCGAATTCGGTATCCAGCGCGCGGAGGGCGCCCATGGCTTCCGCCAAGGTTTCGCCTTTGAAACAGTGGTTTATGTCGTCTTGCATACCCGCAAGATCGCCATCCGGTGGTGTTTGCGCATGCTCTGCGATGAAATCCGCTTGGCCGGACGCTTCGAGTATCTCGATCAGGTCTGGCCATTCGGACTGAGGCACAAAGTGATCCGCAAACCCGGCCAGTATTGCGTCTGCCGCGCCCATTCTGTGACCGGTTGTCCCCAAGTATTCGCCCAGACGTCCGGGTGCCTGCGCCAGCATCAACGTACCCCCGACATCCGGGACCAGCCCGATTGCGCATTCTGGCATCGCTATCCGAGAGGTCTCGCCCACGATCCTGTGGCTGCCGTGGCACCCGATGCCAACACCACCGCCCATCGTGAACCCTTGCAAGAAGGTGATCACGGGTTTGGGGTATTCGTAGATCAACGCGTTCAGGCGGTATTCATCGCGCCAGAATTGTCGACCGTAGGCAAATTCGCGTTTCATGCCTCTTTCATAAAGCTCGGCAATATCGCCACCGGCACAAAAGGCTTTGTCGCCCTCGGCGTCCATTATGACCAGATCGACTGCATCATCCTCGCGCCAGTTGCGCAATGCGCTGTCGATGGCCATGCACATATCATAGCTCAGCGCGTTCAGGGCCTTGGGGCGCGTCAGTGTGATGCGTCCGGCGCGTCCGGTCGTGCGAATGTCGATGTCGGGCATGGGATCCTCAGCGATGGGTCAGCATCTGTCGCGCAACGATCACGCGCATGATTTCATTTGTGCCTTCCAGTATCTGATGCACGCGCAGGTCGCGCACAAGCTTTTCGATGCCATAATCAGCAAGGTATCCGTAACCCCCGTGCAATTGCAGGCACTGATCCACGACCTTTGATCCGGTTTCGGTGACAAACTTCTTGGCCATAGCGCAGAACTTGGTCGCATCCGGCGCCTGGTTGTCCAGTTTCCACGCTGCCTGCCGCAGAAAGACTCGCGCGGCCTGAAGTTCGATCTCCATATCCGCCAGACGGAATTGCAGCGCCTGAAACTGATCAATGCTCTGCCCGAATGCCTTGCGTTCGGACATGTATTGCAGCGTCGCATCCAGACCCGCTTGCGCGGCGCCCAAAGAACACGAGGCGATGTTCAGGCGACCGCCATCCAAACCCATCATGGCGTATTTGAAACCGTCGCCTTCGACGCCAAGCAGATTGCCGGACGGGATTTTACAATCATCGAATTGAACTTGCGCGGTAGGTTGGCTTTTCCACCCCATTTTCTGCTCCAACGCACCAAAGCTGAGGCCCGGGGTGCCGTCTTCGACATAGACCGTCGATATGCCCTTGGGGCCGTTTTCACCAGTCCGCACCATGCAGATATAGGCGTCAGAATATCCACCGCCCGAGATAAAGGCCTTGGTTCCGTTTAGAGTGAACCCCTCATTCGTTCGTTCGGCCCGGGTTTTTAGCGCCGCAGCGTCCGAGCCCGAACCCGGCTCGGTCAGGCAATAGCTGAGGACAGTGTTCAGACCCAGCACGTCCGGCATGATCCGCGACTTCAGGTCGTCATCCGCGAAACTGTCCAACATCTTGGCGCACATGTTGTGGATCGACAGAAATGCCGCGACCGAGGGGCAGGCCATCGACAGGGCCTCGAACACCAGCGTCGCGTCCAGCCGGGAAAGCCCGGACCCTCCGCCATCCTCTGATACGTACAGCCCGCCGAACCCCAGCTCTCCGATCTTGGGCCAAAGTTCTTTCGGGATCGTGCCATCGGTTTCCCACTGGCGGGCGAATGGGGCGATGTGGTCCTGTCCAAAGGCATAGGCCATGTCGAATATGGCTGTCTGTTCCTCGGTCAGCGCGAAATCCATGGCGGGCGATCCCTGTTGGCTGTGGAATTGAACAAGTGTTTTATTCCGCAATTCTTACAGAAGTTTTGCAGCCCGGCAATTGGTAGTAAGCGCTGTTGGCAATTACAGGTCGGCGTGAAATTCCCCGATCAGATGTTCGACCACGGCCTTACCGGGGTCCGCGCCGCGGGCTGCAGCCTCGGCATAGACGCGTCTTTGCCGGGTCGCCGAGGTGCCGTTTTCGGCAATCTGACGCAGCCGGGCCAGTTCGGTCATGGTGCCCAGGGCTTCGGCATCTTCGGCCAGCATGCCCATCAGTTCGCCCATCAGATCCGCCATCGGTGTGATCGAGCGGTCGCCGAAATCGATCAGACCTTCGCCCACGCCATAGCGTTGTGCACGCCAACGGTTTTCGCCGATCAGAAAGCGGTCATATTGCCGCCAACGCAGATTGCGGTCCTTGAGACGGCACAGCATCCGGGTCAGCGCCTGCGTCAATGCGGCGAGGGACAGGGTATGCTCCATCCGGGGCTGCACATCCATGATCCGCGTCTCAAGCGTTGGAAAGCGATGCGACGGGCGCAAGTCCCACCAGATTTTCGAAGTATCCTCGATCACCCCAAGTTCGACCAGAATTCCGGTCGTTCGCTCATATTCCGCCCAACTTCCGAAAATGGGCGGCAGACCGGTTCGGGGCAGGTTGTCGAACACAGTCAGGCGATACGAAGAAAGCCCTGTATCCTCGCCATTCCAATACGGGGACGAAGTGGACAGGGCCAGGAGATGTGGCAGGAAATAGGCCAGTTGCGGTATCAGATCAGCGCGCAATGCGGGGTCCTCGACCCCGATGTGTACATGCATGCCGCAGATCAGCATACGGCGCGCGACACCGCCCAGCGCATGTTGCAGCGCGTCATAGCGTTCTTTCCGGGTGTGGGTCTGGTCCTTCCAATTGGCAAACGGATGGCATGAGACCGCGATGGGGGCAAGATTGTACTCGGCGGCGCGTTGGGCGACGCAGGAACGCAGCCGCTTCAGGTCTTCACGCGCGCTTTTGATCGTTGCGTGGGGGCGGGTGCCGACCTCGATCTGGCATTGCAGAAATTCCGGGCTGACCTGACCCTGAAAATCGGCTTGGCAGGCCTCCATCAGCGCATCCGGGGCCTCGGCAAGCTGCAGACTGTCCTGGTCGACCAGCAGATACTCTTCTTCGATGCCCAGCGTAAATTCTTGCTGCATGGTGTCCCCCGTCGTTCAGGTTGGACCAGTGAATACGGAATTTTTCAGTTTGCCAAGGGTTTGGCACGGTACCGCTTGCGAAGCCCCGGCAAGCGGGGGTATGGATCGCGGCAACAACAACTCTTGGGAGCGGACCGCGTGAAACCCAGAAAATTCCCCCGGATTAACGCCATTCTGGATCGATTTGGCGTCAAGCTGATCGACAAGGTGACCGAGCGGGACGAGCGCGCGCGGCTGGAAGCCTTTGAAGCGGCAGGTGGCCTGACCCGTCCTGCCTATGCCCTGTCCCCGGGCATGGAAGAGTTCGACCTGACGCAACTGACGGCGGAGTATCAGCAACACGCAGCCGCGCTGGAGGCGCTGAAAGACCCCGCGCGCAATCAGACCGGATATCGGATCGGCAATGGCTATTATGACAGCCCGGATGCGGATGCGTTGTACCTGATGATCCGTCGATTTCAGCCCAAGCGCGTGATCGAGGTCGGCTGTGGCAACTCGACCCGCGTGACACGACAGGCTATCATCGACGGCGGCTTGCAGACCCGGATCACCGCGATCGACCCTTACCCGCGCGCCGATATTGCGCATGTTGTCGATGCCTTCGAACAAAAACGTCTGGAAGAGGTCGATCCTGCGCTGTTCGACCAGCTTGAAGCAGGTGACGTCTTGTTCATCGACTCAAGCCATGTCGTGCGGATGAGCAACGATGTAGCCCATCTGTTCTGCCGGATCATCCCGACGTTGAAACCCGGAGTGGTGATCCATGTGCATGACGTTTTTTTACCCTATGAATATCCCAAGCGTTTCTTCTATGACTGCCCCGGATGGGCCGAACAGTACATGCTGCATGCGTTGCTTCAATCTGGTTCGTTTTCAATGCTTTGGCCCGGATACTATCTGCAACAGGCGCGACCTGAAGCTGCTGAATCTTTACCCTTTCTGAACGAGGGTCGGGCGCAAAGTATCTGGGTGCAGGTCAAATAACTCTGATCCCAAAGTGATCCGCTATCAGCAACCTGCCGTACCCCTTTCCATAACCAACCGGAGAGGAGAAGACAGTTATGTTTCGCCGCACATTCATGGGCGCCGCCGCCGCCATGGCGTTTGCACTGCCGCTCAAGGCCCAGGCCGCAGATATCGTCGATACCGCAGTATCGGCAGGATCATTCAACACACTGGTCGCCGCCGTCCAGGCTGCAGGCCTTGTCGACACGCTGAAGGGTGATGGCCCGTTCACCGTATTCGCACCCACGGATGAGGCCTTTGCCGCTTTGCCCGAAGGCACGGTTGAAACGCTGCTGAAGCCCGAAAACAAGGACCAGCTTGTGTCGATTCTGACCTACCACGTTGTCCCGGCCAAGGTGATGTCCGGCGACATTGCAGGCAAGCGCGCGAAAGTTCTTACAGTTCAGGGTGACCGGCTGAGCGTGAATGCCAGAAACGGCGTCAAGGTGAACGATGCAAAGGTGATTCAGGCCGATATCGAGGCCAGCAACGGCGTCATTCACGTGGTCGATGCAGTCATCCTGCCCGAATAAATTCGTCATGACCCCCTGACGACAAAGCCCCGGTCCAAATGGCCGGGGCTTTTCTTGTTGGATCCGGTCTGGATCAGACCAGACGCACTTGGGTTCCGACCTGTACCAGCGGATAGAGTTCCTCGACATGCTGGTTGTAGAGGCCGATACATCCCGATGAGCTTTGGCGGCCGATCTTTCGGGTGTCGTGGGTGCCATGAACCAAATAGGCCGGCCATCCCAGATACATCGCGCGGGTGCCCAGCGGGTTGCCCGGGTCGCCACCCTCCATCCGTACAGGCAGGGATGGGTCGCGTTCGCGCATCGAGGCGGTAGGCGTCCAGCTTGGATTCTCGGTCTTGCGGACCACTTTGGTGTAGCCGCGCTTGGTCAGTTCCTCGCTCATCGGAACCGAACTTGGGTACAGCTTATAGGTGCCGTCTGGTGCCCAATAGTGCACCGCGCGGCTGGTGATATCGGCCAGCAAACATCCGACACCGATCTCGTCGAAATGATCCTGCCAGTTCTGCTGCGAGAACGAAGAGGTGTTCCGGCGTACCGGCAGTTGCGTACTGATTGCCTCTTCGTCTTGCGGAAATGCATCAATGCTTTGCGCCCGGACAAGGGCAGGGGTCGCCAGCAGGGACGTCACGCCCAGCAGGGCAGAGCGGCGGGTCATGCGGGAATTGGACAAGGCTGCCTCCGAAGGAAAATCTGCTCGTAATCTGTAGTTGGCGGCAAAATATTATTCCGCGCCTTGTTTTACTAGGGGGCGGAGGCTGAATTTCTCGTGATTGCGTGTGCTAGGCTGTATTTTGCAATAGGCCCGACCCCAAAACGGGGCCGGGCCTTTGTGATTTCGATGGCGATCGATCAGTCCATTGCCTTGAAGTTGAACTCGCCACCTTCCTTGATGCCCGACGGCCAGCGTGCGGTCACGGTTTTGGTGCGGGTATAGAACTTGAAGCTGTCGGGTCCATGCTGGTTCAGGTCACCAAACATGGATTTCTTCCAGCCGCCAAAGGTGTGATAGGCCAGCGGAACCGGGATCGGGACGTTGATGCCAACCATGCCGATGTTCACGCGGCTGGCAAAGTCGCGCGCCGTGTCACCATCGCGGGTGAAGATTGCGGTGCCGTTTCCGTATTCGTGATCCATTGCCAGTTTCAGGGCTTCTTCGTAGGAACCGGCACGAACCGTGCTAAGGACCGGACCAAAGATTTCCTGCCTGTAGATGTCCATGTCGGGCGTGACGTGATCGAACAGGTGCGGGCCGACGAAGAACCCGTTCTCATAGCCTTGCATGCTGAAATCGCGGTTGTCGACGACCAGCTTTGCGCCTTGCTCGACACCCGAATTGATCAGGCCCAGAATGCGTTCCTTGGAGGCTGCAGTCACGACCGGCCCCATGTCGACATCGTCACCGGCGGTATAGGGACCAACTTTCAGCTTTTCGACCCGTGGGATCAGCTTTTCGATCAGCGCGTCTGCAGTTTCTTCACCAACCGGCACCGCAACCGAAACCGCCATGCAGCGTTCGCCTGCCGCACCGAAACCGGCGCCAACCAGCGCATCTGCGGCCTGATCCATGTCGGCGTCAGGCATGACGATCATGTGGTTCTTGGCGCCGCCAAAGCACTGCGCGCGTTTGCCGTTCGCCGTCGCGCGGCTGTAGATGTACTGCGCCACCGGGGTCGAACCAACAAAGCTGATGCCTTGGATGATCTCGCTGTCCAGAATGGTGTCGACGGCCTCTTTGTCGCCATTCACAACCTGGAACACGCCTTTGGGCAGACCGGCCTCGACGAACAGTTCCGCCAGCATCAGCGGCACCGAGGGGTCACGCTCGGAAGGTTTCAGAACCACAGCGTTACCGCAGGCCAGTGCCGGGCCGACGTGCCACAGCGGCATCATGGCCGGGAAGTTGAACGGCATGATCGAGCCCACAACGCCAAGCGGCTGACGCATCGAATACATGTCGATGCCCGGACCGGCGCTGTCGGTGTACTCGCCCTTCAACATTTGCGGCGCACCGATGCAGTATTCGATCACTTCCAAACCGCGCTGCAAGTCGCCCTTTGCGTCGGGGATGGTCTTGCCGTGTTCACGGCTGAGAACCTCGGCCAGTTTGTCCATGTCGCGATTCATCAGCGCGACCATCTTCATCATCACGCGCGCACGTTTCTGCGGGTTGGTTGCACCCCATTCGACCTGCGCGGCGGCAGCGTCTTCGATGGCCGCAGTGGTTTCGGCTGCACTCGCCATCGGGCACTTGTACTGCACTTCGCCGGTCGCCGGGTTGAAGACATCATCGAAACGGCCGGATGTGCCCGCCACCATTGAGCCGTTCAGGAAATGGGTCAGATCGTTCATTTCAAACTCCTCTGGAATATTTGCGCGCAGAATAGAGTTGCAAAAATGGCTTGAACAGAGGCATCTTCTCAAAGATGTTTTGCAAAAATGCAAAGGCGGTTAAGTGAATCCAAATTGGGACGACATGCGGGTGTTTCTTGCCGTCGCGCGCGAAGAAAGCCTGTCGGCGGCGGGGCGGTTGCTCAAATTGGATCCGGCAACGGTTGGTCGTCGGATTTCCCGGCTCGAATCCGATCTGAAGGCGACGCTTTTTACGAAATCGCAACAGGGATACGTTCTGACCTCGGTTGGGGAACGGCTTCTGGATCACGGCATGCAAGCAGAAGAAGCGATGCGCGCGGCAGCCGGGGCGATGGCAGGATCCTCGAAAACGCTGAGTGGGCAGATCCGCATCGGCGCACCCGATGGCAGCGCGAATTATTTGTTGCCGCAAGTCTGCGGCAAAATCAGTGATGCCAATCCCGATCTCGACATTCAAATTCTGGCGCTGCCTCGCGTCATCAACCTGTCGCGGCGCGAAGCCGACATGGCGGTTACGGTCAGCATTCCCACTGGCGGTAAACTGCTGGTGCAGAAAATCTGTGATTACAAGCTGCACCTGGTGGCAACAGCCGAATATCTGAGCGCTCACGACGACGTGCGCTTGGTTTCGGACCTGAAGGGCCACCGAATGATCGGGTACATACCAGACATGATATTCGATCGCGAGTTGGACTATCTGGTCGATATAGGTGTCGACCGTGTCGCATTGGCATCAAATTCGGTCTCAGTGCAGCTGCGTCAGGTCAGCTTTGGAACCGGTATCTGCGTCGCGCATGACTTTACGCTTCCGTTTCACTCGAACCTCAGAAAAATCCTGACGGATCAGGTCAGTCTGACCCGCAGTTTCCACCTGGTGCGCCATCAGGGAGATCAGCGAAACGAGCGATTGAATCGATTTGCTCAGGCTTTGACGCATGGCCTGCGCGAAGAAGTCGCACGGCTGGAAGCCCAAGCTTCACCTTGACAGGTACCGGCATTCCGGCAACCTTTTGGAAAACAGTACGTTATTTCGGAGGTTTTTTTGTATGCTTGTTCAAGCCATTCTTAAATCCAAGGCGACAGAAGGCGTGGTGACGGTCGAGCCGACCGCGACGGTTTCGGAAGCTGCGAAAATTCTGGCCGAAAGACGTATCGGGACGGTTGTTGTCTCCAAAGACGGTGGGCAGACGGCAGAAGGGATATTGTCGGAACGCGATATTGTTCGCGAACTGGCGGCGAGCGGCAGCGGGTGCCTGACAAAAGCTGTCGAAACATACATGACGCATGACCTGATAACGGCGACGTTGCAGGATACGGTGCAGGACGTTCTGTCGCAAATGACCGAAGGCCGTTTTCGTCACATGCCGGTGCTGGAGAATGGCCAGCTGGTCGGCATCGTGACCCTTGGTGACGCCGTCAAAGCGCAGTTGGCCGAACTTGCGATGGAAAAAGATGCGTTGGAAGGCATGATTATGGGGCACTGAGACCCCAACGCGTCGTGACTGCCTCTTGCGCCAGCGGTGAAGTTATGTTTGCTTGCGCAGAAATTTTGTTGCGCGGGAGCACCTGATGCGCGTTGGATTATATCCCGGAACCTTTGATCCCATAACTCTGGGCCACATTGACATCATTCGCCGCGCCGCAGCGCTGGTGGACAAGCTGGTGATCGGTGTTGCAATCAACCGGGACAAGGGACCGCTGTTCACGCTCGAAGAACGCGTCGGCATGATTGAGGCCGAATGCGCGCACCTGTCGGATCAGACCGGGACTGAAATCGTGGCGCACCCATTCGAAAATCTTCTTATCGACTGCGCGCGCGACGTGGGCGCTCAGATCATCGTGCGCGGTCTGCGCGCGGTTGCAGACTTTGAGTACGAATTTCAGATGGTTGGCATGAATCGTGCGCTGGACAACTCGGTCGAGACGGTATTCCTGATGGCTGAGGCCAAGCATCAGGCGATCGCGTCGAAACTGGTCAAAGAAATTGCGCGGCTTGATGGCGATGTGTCGAAATTTGTCACCCCCAGCGTCAATGCAGCTCTGCGCGAAAGACTGGGTTAGCGATCACCGCCAGAAAGCGAGCCAATCGAGGAAATCGTAGAGTTTCTTGCCCAGAAACAACAGATGTTCGGTGCCGACCAGGGCAACGTCCAGCATCACGCCTCCGAGGATGAGAACACCAAGCCATATGGCGATTTGATTGGTCATCGGTTGCCCTGAACGAAAATGCCCGCCCAGATAACCTGAGCGGGCAAACGGGTTCAAGCAGAGTCGGTCAAGTCAGTTAAGACGACCCATTGCAACCGCGACATCTGCCATTCGGACCGAGAAACCCCATTCATTGTCATACCATGCCAGAACGCGCACCATGCGGTTGTCAACAACGCGGGTCTGGTCCGGCGCGAAGATCGAGCTTTCTTCGGTATGGTTGAAATCGGTGGATACCAGCGGTGCCGGTTCAAAACCCAGAACGCGCTGCATCGGGCCTTTGGCGGCCTCTTCAACGATGGCGTTCACTTCTTCGACGGATACGTCGCGCGATGCGCGGAAGCTTAGGTCAACAGCCGAGACATTCGGGGTAGGTACGCGGATGGCCGATCCGTCCAGGCGGCCTTTGAGGTTCGGCAGAACCTCACCCAGTGCCGCAGCGGCCCCTGTCGAGGTCGGGATCATCGACATGGCAGCAGCGCGGGCGCGGTACAGATCGCTGTGACGGCGGTCAAGAGTTGGCTGGTCGCCGGTATAGGCATGGATCGTGGTCATGATGCCGTGTTCGATGCCGATACCTTCGTCCAATACCTTGGCAAGCGGAGCCAGGCAGTTCGTGGTGCACGAGCCGTTCGAGACCATGTTGTCATTGGCGGCCAGGGTGTTGTGGTTCACACCGAACACGATGGTTTTGTCGACATTCTTGCCGGGGGCCGACAGAAGAACCTTACGTGCGCCACGTTCCAGGTGGGTCTTTGCCTTAAGCCCGTCGTTAAACTTGCCGGTGCATTCCAGAACGACGTCGCAGCCTTCCCAGTCCAGTTCATTCATATCGTAGGTCGAGAACATCTCCATCGGGCCACGGCCCAGATCCATGGTGCTGCCTTCGATCGAGATATCGCGCGGGAAACGTCCGTGGATGCTGTCATACTTCAGCAGATGCGCCGAAGTTTCCAGTGGGCCGGTCGCGTTGACCTTGATCACCTCGATGTCGTTGCGGGCCGAGGCCGCAATATGCGACAGCGTACAGCGGCCAATACGGCCAAAACCATTGATACCGACCTTGATGGTCATGTGACGTCTCCAAATCCGCTTGCTTTACCGCGCATATAACGGCGAAACCGGAATCTCAAAAGGGCAAAAACGGCATATTTTTAAGGTGTTAGCGCAAACCTCGTCCGGTTGCGCTAACGCTTGCGCTAGCCGTTGGATCGGTTAGGGTCCGATAGCGACGGATGAAAAGAAAGGAAGCGCGATGAGTGGTCTTTTGGCCCTTTTGGACGATGTGGCAGGGATCGCCAAAGTTGCAGCCTCATCCGTTGACGATGTTGTCGCGGCTGCGGGCAAAGCAGGGGCAAAGACCGCAGGTGTTATCATCGATGATGCCGCCGTGACGCCGAAATACGTGCAGGGATTTGCCCCGGCGCGCGAGTTGCCAATCATCTGGCGCATCGCGCGCGGCTCGATATTCAACAAGATCATCCTGCTATTGCCGGTGGCTTTGCTGTTGGCGAATTTTGCACCCTGGCTGATTACGCCTTTGTTAATGATCGGCGGGTCATATTTGTGTTTTGAAGGTGCTGAAAAGATCTTTCACGTGCTGTTTCCCCATGGCAGCCACGTCATCGACGAGGACATGAAGATCAAAGACCCAGGCCATCTGGAAGAACAGAAGGTCAAGGGCGCGATCAAGACCGATTTTATCCTGTCGGCTGAGATCATGACCATCGCTTTGGCCGCGATCGAGGCCCCGAATATCTGGATGCAGGCGGCGACACTGGCGGTTGTGGGAATTGGGGTGACGGTCGCCGTTTATGGATCGGTGGCTCTGATCGTGAAGATGGATGATGTGGGTTTGTACCTTGCGCAGAACGCACCGACGCCGGTCGGGCGCGGATTGGGCAGGGGCCTTGTCCGGGCGATGCCAGGTGTGATGAAAACGCTTTCTGTTGTTGGCACAGCTGCAATGTTGTGGGTCGGTGGGTCTATCGTCATTCACGGAATGGAGGTTTTGGGCTTTGGCTGGTTGGGGCACCATATCCACGACTGGGCCTATGCCATCGGTCATTCGGTCGCGACGCAATGGGTCGCGGCCGTGGAGTGGATATCCAAGGCCACAATGGACGGAGTCTTTGGTCTGGCCTGGGGATTGGTGCTGATACCGGTGGCGACGAAGGTGATTGGGCCGTTGATCTCAAAGTCGTCTCACTCAAACGGTTCTCACTGATTCACAAACGGAGCATCAAGGTGGATGCTGATCAACCCATCATTCGTCTTGTAGCAAAACGCCGTAAAACCAAGGCATCCGGTCTAACGAGCGGCGGGTTGTCTTCGATGTTGTCGGCACTCAGCATCGCTGCGGAAGAAATGCCGTTTGACAAGGACGAGCTGTTTCGGTTCCTGCACGTTCGCATTCACACTGCGCGCTCTGCGCGGCGTCGAGCAAGCTGGATCGGTGGCCGGATTTTTAACGCTTTGTCCGGTCAGTCTGCGGAGTACGTTCCGTTGACAGGTACGCATCTGCGACAAGCTTTGTCTTGCATCGGATTGCAAGCACCGGAGCAGGTGTTGGTTCAGGGGCGCTATGAGTTGCGATTGGATTACGCCGAGCGCGCGTATGATCGGCTTAAGACAGAGGCAGGTAAATCCAATTGAAAAGGGCGGCCAAAGCCGCCCTTTGCTTGATGCTAAGTGCCGTGGCTCACTGCCCCAACAATTCCTTGACCTTGGCAACTGTCGCCTCAGACGTGATGCCGAAATGCTTGTAAAGCTCGCCTGCGGGCGCTGAGGCGCCAAAGCTGGACATGCCGATGAAACCGGCTTTGGCTTCGCGGCCACGCTCGCCCAGCAACCAGCGGTCCCAACCTCCGGCGCGGACGGCGGCCTCGATGCCGACGCGGACGGGGCCACCGGGCAAGACGCGCTTGCGATAGGCTTCGTCTTGTTGCGCAAACAGTTCCATGCAGGGCATCGAGACGACGCGGGTGCCGATCCCTTCGGCCTCGAGCATCGCCTTTGCTTCCATAGCCAGCGATACCTCGGAGCCGGTTGCGATCAGGATCGCCTGACGTTTGCTTTCGGCTTCGGCCAGAACGTAGGCACCTTGAGCGACCAGGTTCTTGGTCTTGTGATCCTTGCGCACCGTCGGCACGCCCTGACGGGTCAGCGACAGGACCGAAGGGCTGTCTTTGAAGGTCAGCGCCAGTTCCCACGCTTCGGCGGTTTCGACCGTATCAGCAGGGCGGAAGACATAGGTGTTCGGCGTCGCGCGCGAGATCGCCAAATGTTCAACCGGCTGGTGAGTCGGTCCGTCCTCGCCCAGACCGATCGAGTCGTGGGTCATCACGAACACGCTGGGCACTTTCATCAGTGCAGCGAGACGCATGGACGGGCGGGCATAATCGGTGAAGGCCATGAACGTGCCGCCATAGGGGCGGATGCCGCCATGCAACGCCATGCCATTCATCGCCGCGGCCATGCCGTGCTCGCGAATGCCATAGTGAATGTAGCGACCCTTGCGGTTTTCCGGCAGGAAGACGCCCATATCAGCCGACTTGGTGTTGTTCGATCCGGTCAGGTCGGCCGAGCCGCCTACGGTCTCGGTCATGATCGGGTTCACGACGTTCAGAACTTTCTCGGACGAGGCGCGGGTGGCCAGCTTTGGCTGTTCCTCTGAGATCTGTTTCTTGAAGGAACGGATCGCTCCGGCCAGCTTCTTGGGGGTGTCAAACGCGTAGGCGCGGTTGAATTCGGCCTGCTTGCGCTCGGACAGTTGTGCAAAGCGCTCGTCCCAGGCCGCACGCTCGGCTGCACCACGGGCCCCGATGGCTTCCCATGCGGATTTAACATCTGCCGGAATGTGAAACGCCTCATGCGGCCATCCATAGCCTTCTTTGGCGGCTTTCAGTTGATCCTGATCGGTCAGTGCACCGTGACCTTTCGAGGTGTCCTGAGCGGCGTGACCCAGCGCGATATGGCTTTCGCACGCAATCATGGTTGGCTTGTTCGACTTTTTCGCCTGGACGATGGCGGCGTCGATTGCCTGCGGATCATGTCCGTCGATCTCGATGACCTGCCAACCGGATGCGGCAAAACGCTTCACCTGATCAGTGCGATCGGCCATGTCTACCGTGCCGTCGATGGTGATGTTGTTGTTGTCCCAGAACACGATCAGTTTGCCGAGTTCATGACGTCCGGCCAACGTAATCGCCTCTTGGCTGACGCCTTCCATCAGGCAGCCGTCGCCTGCGATCACGTAAGTATAGTGGTCGACGACCTTCTTGCCGTAATGCGCGCGCTGGATTTCTTCGGCCATGGCGAAGCCAACGGCGTTTGAAATGCCCTGACCCAGTGGCCCGGTCGTGGTCTCGATCCCGTCAACCAGGAAGTTTTCCGGGTGACCCGCTGTTTTTGCGCCCAACTGGCGGAAGTTCTTGATCTCGTCCAGTGTGACGTCAGCGTGGCCGGTAAGGTAGAGCAGCGAATAGACCAGCATCGAGCCGTGACCAGCCGACAGGATGAACCGGTCGCGGTCCGGCCAGTTCGGCGCGGAAGCGTCGAATTTCAGGTGCTTTTCGAACAGGACGGTCGCGACATCGGCCATGCCCATAGGCATGCCGGAATGGCCGGAATTGGCGGCGGCGACGGCATCAAGGGTCAGGGTGCGGATGGCCGCCGCTTTGTCCCAGTGTTCGGGGTTTGCATTGCGCAGCGCAGTCAGGTCCACGGGCGTTGTTCCTTTGGATTACAAGCAGATTGTGGGCTGCATACCATTCACCCCCCAAAGTGCAAGCGGAACCGGGCCAAAGGGCTTCAGACCGCTTCAAGAGCGCGGCCCAAGTCTTTGAAAGCAAACAGTGGGTATTTTCCGCAACATTCCGTTAGACTAAGGCTGAGAGCCGCCGTCCGTGATTCGGTCAGGCGTGCAGCAGAACGAACCTTGGTTAAGAGGTGACAGGGGCATGAGCCAAATCGAGGAATTGCAGCGCCGTATAATGGCGGCAATGGAACGGATCGGGTCTGGGGTCGAATTGTTGGGAACCGCGAGCCGGCCAGAAGGCGAAGACGGCTTGCGGGCGGCGCTGGAAGATGAGCGCGTAGCCAACGCGCAATTGGAAGAACGCCTGAAATCGCTCAAGGATCGCCACGATCAGGAAATCGACGCGATGCGCGCGGATCTGGATGGCTTGCGGGCCCAACCGACACAGAACGCCGAAACGGATCAGTTGCGGGCGCAATTGGCCGAGGCAACCGCGCAGCTTGCGACGGTCGAAACTGCCCGCGCGGATTTGGCCGAGGCCAAGGCCGCATTGGAAAACAGCAGCGAAGTCGAGGAGTTGAAGGCTGAGATCGAGCGGCTTGCTCCTCTTGCGAACCGTGCCGGTGCACTCGAGGGTGAACTGTCTGCGCTACGGGCCGATATGGCGGACACGGAACGGCTGGGTGACTTGAACGCCGAGCTTGAGATGTTGCGCGCCGAACGTGCCAGCCATGGCGCAGCGATGTCTCGGTTGGATGATGATCTGCAACGTTTGCGCAAGGCAAATGACGAATTGCGCGGTGCCGTTGAGGAATTGCGGGCGGCGGCTGAGGCGGGCGTGCCCGACGCGGATATGCTGAACCGCGCCACCGCCGCCGAACTTGAAGCGACGCGTGCGGCGCAGGCATCGGACGCAGCCGAAGCGCGTGCGGTTCTTGCGCGGCTCGAGCCATTGCTGACGCAGGCCAATCTTGCGGAAGGAGAGGTAGAATAATGCCCGAATTGACGATCAATATCGGTGGGCGGGGATTTGATGTGTCCTGCCGCGAAGGGGAAGAGGAATTTCTGCAAGCCGCCGCCAAACTGTTGGATGACGAGGCGCAGGTCCTGTCCGATCAGATGGGTCGGATGCCGGAATCGCGAATGCTGCTGATGGCTGGCCTGATGCTGGCGGACAAGACTGCAGGTCAGGAAGAGCGTGTGCAGGCGGCCGAAGCGCGCCTGGCCGACGCCGAAGCCGAACTCAACCGACTGCGCAACGCGCCGCAACCCGAGCCCGAACGGATCGAGGTCGCGGTCGTGCCGCCTTCGGTTACTGACACTCTGGCTGAGATGGCCGCACGCGCCGAAGCGATGGCTGCGGTTATCGAAGAAAAGGCAAAAGGATAGGCGGTATGCGCATCGTCCTGACCACAGCTATTTTCGCAGCTATAGGATCGGTTGCGGCGGCCGAAATCGATATCTTGTCGGTGACCTTCACCTGCGAAAACAATACGCAGGTGCCAGTGTCCTATTTCAACGCCGCAGATGGGTCGGGTGCTGCGGCGATGCTGATCGACGGCCAGCTTGTGGCGATGCGGCAGGCACCAAGCGGGTCCGGTATCCGCTATCTCTCGGAAGGAGGGGTAGGGACGTACACTCTGCGTTCGAAGGGATGGGACGCTTCGATTTCCTATCAAGGCGAAAGCAGCACAGCCCCCGAACAGCTTGTGTACGGGGATTGCACCAGCAAATAGGTCGATCAGGCGTTGGCTTCGCGGATCTTGTCGGCGGCGTCCTTGTCATAGCCGACGCCGTTTTCGTCAAACAGCGTATCCAGTTCACCCGACAGGGTCATTTCGGTGATGATGTCGCATCCACCGACGAACTCACCTTTGACGTAGAGCTGTGGCACGGTCGGCCAGTCGGAATAATCTTTGATGCCCTGCCGGATACCTTCGTCAGCCAGAACATTCACATCAGCATAATCGACGCCCATGTAGTTCAACACTCCGGCGACGCGGGACGAGAAGCCACACTGGGGCATCTCTTTGGTGCCTTTCATGTACAGCACTACATCGTTGGCTTTGACGGTTTCGTCGATCTGGGTTTTGACGTCAGTCATGTCGCGTTTCCTTTGCTCTTCGGCATCATCGCTTTGGCGTAGTCTTTCGGATTCTTGGGAATATTGGTCTGCGCCGAGCCAATCGCACCGTCGTGTGAATTGTAGGAGGAATGCAGAAGGTGTTTTCCCCGCCCGGGAGGCGATCCTCGTCTTGTATTGCGTCTAGCCTTTGAATGGTTCCACGCTATGAGCGCGATCAGCAAAGCAAAGACAGAAACCGCAATTAAGATGATGATCGCGTGTTCCATATTACTCCGGCACTTTGGTCGTCAGCGCCAGCGCGTGCAGCTCACCATCTGGTCCATCCATCTTGCCTTTTAGGGCCGCATAGACCGCGCGTTGCTGTTGCACCCGGTTCTTACCTCGAAAGCTTTCGT
Organism: Ruegeria sp. AM4; assembly: GCF_056540665.1. Lineage (NCBI taxonomy): Bacteria > Pseudomonadati > Pseudomonadota > Alphaproteobacteria > Rhodobacterales > Roseobacteraceae > Ruegeria > Ruegeria sp. AM4. Next base: position 498,259 of record NZ_JBQFXD010000001.1, read on the forward strand.
CCACGACCATGGCGGACATATGCACGCCATCGCTGCCGCCAACCTGAATTTCCGCGTTGGGAAAGCTCTCGCGCAGCAGGGTTTCAATCTCGTGGGCGCTCATCGGCATGTAGGTTCACTCCTGAAGGTCTTTCCCAAGATTTAGAGCGCCGGGAAGGGGCGCGCAAGGTGCGGCGGGCGCAACTGAAACAAATCCTGCACCCGGTGTCGCATGCAGGATATTGTTTCGGGGACTTCGGCGCACATCGACCGTCAGGCGACGGCCTGAGCAAAGCTGCTGCGGAACGTGTCGGTCAATTCGGCAAGCGGCGCCTCTGAGCTGCCGATCTTCACCGCATCGCCGGTAAACCGCCCGACCGAAACCAGGGGCACGCCAACCTGACCGGCTGCGATCATCAGTGCCTCTGCCTGATCAAAGTTGCATGCGACCAGATAGCGGGCCTGATCCTCGCCGAACAGAAACTCGGTCGCGGCATCATCAAGCTGCACTCCGACGCCCGCAGCCTCAGCCAGTTCGAACGCGGCCAAAGCAAGCCCGCCGTCGCCAAGATCGGTGCAGGCCTTGATCATGTTGCGGTTGGCGCGGATGAACTCGCCATTGCGTTTTTCAGCGTCCAGATCGACATGCGGCGCGTCACCGTCTTCGCGGTTGAACACTTCGGCGAGCAGGGCGGACTGGCCAAGATGGCCATTCGTTTCCCCGATCACCAACGCGACATGACCTTCGCGCACTTCGTTGCCGATGATTTCGTCCGTGTGTGTCAGCAGACCAACCGCGCCGATTGTGGGCGTTGGCAGGATCGCCTGACCGTCTGTTTCATTGTAGAGCGACACGTTGCCGGACACGATGGGCATATCCAGCGCGGCGACGGCTTGACCGATACCCTGAATGGCGCCGACGAATTGACCCATGATCTCGGGCTTTTCGGGGTTGCCGAAATTCAGATTGTCGGTTGTGGCCAGCGGTTTGGCCCCAACAGCGGTCAGGTTGCGGTAGGCTTCGGCCACCGCCTGCTTGCCGCCCTCGATCGGGTTTGCGCGTACATAGCGCGGGGTGACATCGCTGGTGAAGGCCAGTGCCTTGTCGGTGCCGTGCACGCGGACCATGCCAGCGCCCAGTCCCGGTGTGCGCGCCGTGTCAGCCATAACCATAGTGTCGTATTGTTCATAGACCCATTGCTTGCCGGCATAGTTGGGTGACGCCAATAGCGCGCGAAGCCCGTCAATCGGGTCAATCTGCGGGACCTCGTCCAACTCGCCAGCTTCGGGCGTGGGTTCCCACGGGCGATCATATTCAGGCGCGGTCGACGAGAGTTTCGAGAGGACCAGATCCGCCTTGACCTCACCATTGTGGACGATCAGAAAGCGGTCTTCGGCGATGGTTTCGCCAACGATAGCAAAGTCCAGGTCCCATTTTTCGAACACGGCGCGGGCCTCGGCCTCAAGCTCGGGCTTGAGGACCATCAGCATGCGTTCCTGAGATTCTGACAGCATCATCTCATACGCGGTCATATTCTCTTCGCGTTGGGGTACGTTTTCCAGATCCAGACGCACGCCCAGACCGCCCTTGTCGCCCATTTCAACGGCAGAACAGGTCAGGCCCGCAGCGCCCATATCCTGGATCGAGATCACGGCACCGGTCTGCATCAGTTCGAGCGTCGCCTCCATCAGGCGCTTTTCGGTGAAGGGGTCACCTACCTGAACGGTGGGGCGCTTTTCCTCGATCGTGTCGTCGAACTCGGCCGAGGCCATGGTCGCACCGCCGACGCCGTCGCGGCCGGTTTTGGCGCCCAGATAGACGACGGGCATGCCGACGCCCGAGGCGGCCGAGTAGAAAATCTTGTCGCTGTCGGCCAGACCAGCGGCAAATGCGTTAACAAGGCAGTTGCCGTTATAGGCAGGGTGAAACCGCACTTCGCCCCCGACGCAAGGTACGCCGAAACAGTTGCCGTAGCCGCCGATGCCTTCGACCACGCCGTTGACCAATTGCCGGGTCTTGTTGTGGCCGGGCTCGCCAAAGGACAATGCATTCATCGAGGCGATGGGCCGCGCGCCCATGGTGAACACGTCGCGCAGGATACCGCCCACGCCGGTGGCAGCGCCCTGATAGGGCTCGATATAAGACGGGTGATTGTGGCTTTCCATCTTGAACACCACGGCTTGCCCGTCGCCGATATCCACCACGCCTGCGTTTTCACCGGGGCCGCAAATCACCTGGGGTCCGGATGTGGGCAGAGTGCGCAACCATTTCTTGGACGACTTGTACGAACAATGCTCGTTCCACATGGCCGAAAAGATGCCGAGCTCGGTAAATGTCGGCTCACGCCCGATGATCTCGAGGATCATGTCGTATTCGTCGGGCTTAAGCCCATGTGCGGCAATCAGATCCGGGGTGATGGCGGGCTCTTGCATCGTCTGTCCTTGTCCAGGGTGGCCGAATTTGCGGGCCTTTTACGGCAAGGGCGCGCCGGGGGGAAGGGCCAAGACAGCGCAAGTCAGCGCACCGCCCTGACCGATGCAAAAAAGAACCGGGCGTTTGCCCGGTTCGATCTTTGTTTATGCAGGGCCCTGTTCCGGGTTGGTCTGCGCGCTTGCGGCCGCCCCGACCGCCGCTTTCTGCTGATCGGTCAGGTTCTCGGACTCATCCAGTCCCGGGATCGCGACGCGGACCTCGCGGCGGGCAAAGTCGATGCCGTTTTCCTTGAATGCCGCCTTGACCCGGTTGAAGATTTCCTTGCGCAGGGTGAACTGCTTGCCCGGTTTGGCCATGAACTTGCCGCGGATGATCATGCCCACATCGTCAAAGTCGAACACGCCCTGCGATTTGAACGGTTGCAGGAAACCATCCTTGTGGGTCTCGTCCTCCATCATCTCGGCACCGATCTTTTTGAAGATCTTCTTGACCTTGTTGGGATCGGTATCGAAGGGCACGGTGAACTTCAGCTTCATGATCACCCAGTCACGGCTGTAGTTGGTCAGCTTCTGAATCTCGCCATAAGGGATCGTGTGAACCGGCCCGCGATGGTGGCGCAGTTGCATCGAACGGATCGAGATTTTCTCGACCGTGCCGGTAGTACCACCCACATCGACATATTCGCCAACGCGGAAGGCATCGTCGATCAGGAAGAATATGCCGCCAACGATATCCGACACCAGTTTCTGCGCACCAAAACCGATGGCCAGACCCAGAACACCGGCACCCGCCAGCAGCGGAGCGATATTGATCCCCAACGCACCCAATGCCAGCAGGGTGAAGATCACCGCAATCGTAACCTGAGCGGTGACGCGCAGCAGCGGCAGGACCGTGGTCAGACGCGACCCGCCTGCGCCACCGCCTTCGCCGGCCTCTTCATCGGGGCTTTGTTCCGATGCGGTTTGTTCTTTCGCCAGACGACGGTTGATCCACAGCGAGACAAGCTCGTTGATGATGTAACCGATCGCAGCGATGATGAAGAACTGAATCAGCTTGCTGCCAGATTCAGCACTGCCGCCCGCGATTTCCTGAACATCGAGGTCCCAGGCCCGGGCAATCATCAGGATCACGAAGATACCGGCAACGACCCGTCCAATACGGATATAGCTGCGTTTGGTCGATTTATAGGCGCGCTCGGCCACCGGCCCCATGCCTTGCATGGGTGGCTGCAGATGGCGCACCAAACCACGGATCAGCGTGTCCAGAGCGGGCGCGCAGAGCAGCCAGAACATCGTTGCAAAATGTGCGCCATTAACCAGCAAAGCGAGAGTCGAAGGATGGCGTTGCGCCACCAGAAACTCGACCAGCAACCAGATCACCGCCGACACGCCGATCGCGAAATAGGGGTAGTAGCGGGCCACTTCCTCATCGAATTTGGTGTGATCGGGGTCGGTGCCCAGCATCATCTGCGACAGACCTTCGCGCGCTTTCCAGGCGATCACGGCGATGTAGATGTGAATTCCCGCATTCAGCCAGAAGCCGATACGCGTTTCACCACCGGTGATCCCGTTGAGCCGGTTAAAGTGCAGCAGGAACAAGGTGAAACCAATAAGGATCAGCAGTCCGATAATGTTGCGATGCAGGTACTTTGCCCAGTGATCGTCGATGTTGACCAGACGGTAGTGCGGCTTTTTGGGCGCAAGCACGAAACGCGAAGCGGCCGCACCCAGTCGCGGGATCCAGATCAAATAGAAGACAAACGGCGCGGCATATGTGATTTGCTCTGGTGTCAAAAGGCCGCGACCGACTGCACGAATGACAACATAAAAGACAACGAGCCCGGCGATTTCGCGGCAAAAACGTCCAAACAGATAGCGGACAGCGCCCCAAAGATCGTTCTCGTCTTCGGCTTCGCTCTGTACGTGCCAACGGCGCGTGAGCAATTCAAACAACTTTTCCGCGACCAGGCCAACAACCAGAACACTCAGAACCAGGCCCATCAAGGTAAACGCGCCGGCTGTTCCGAAAGTTCCTGTGAAATTGCTTACAGCCTCGACCTGCGCGTGGAAGATATTTGGAACGGTCATAATGACCTGGGTCCACGAGGTCACCATTTCGGCCCAGATCTCATTGAGCTCGGTAATCGGGTCCTCGCGCTCTTCGGCTTCAGCCGCGTTTTTCTCGGCGACGGCATCCAGGCGTTCAAGAAGAATGGACCGGACCTGATCGTCGGACATGCGCGCAACCAGATCATCGACCTGTTCGGGGGTCAGATCCTCGGGGATTGAAACGGTTGCTGATGTTGAACTGTCCTGTGCGAGTGCCGGTAGTGCCAGCAAAATCGCTGAAACCAGCGCCAGAACAAGGCGGAGTGGGTGGAACATGGATTTGCCCTCAAATACGAAATTTTGATCGTTTTTTCCGCATCATAGGAGCAGCGACGCAAATTTGACAGCGTGTTGTGCGGGAAAAGGCAAAAAACCAAAAAAAAGGCCGAGCACTAAGCTCGGCCATAGTCCAACAGGGAGGTATGAAGATGATGAGCGTTTCAGCATCACCGCCTTCGAGTGCTCATTTAGGGATCACTTTGTTAACGATCAAGGGGTTTTCATTAAGTTTGATACATGTCCGCTATGCGAATTTTGCATAGCTAGATTTTCCCCATTTGCCTCAACTGCTTACGGTGCAGGATGATCTCGTCCTGAACGAAGTCGCGAAAGGCGGCAATACGCTTGGAATGGCGCAATTCCTCGGGGTAGGCGAGGTAAACGGGGACATCCGCGCCGCTGATATCGGTCGGCACATGTACAAGATCGGGGAAGTCCTCGGTCACGTAGTTCGGAAGCACGCCGATACCCAAGTCATGCAGCACACCCTGCAGAACGCCGAAATAGTTGTTCACGGTCAGCAGCGAGCCCGGGTTGTAGGTCATCAACTGCCGTACCAACGCCGCGCTGGCCGAAACCTGCGCTGCCGATGGGGTTTGACAGATCAATCTGTGTTTGGCGATATCCTCAAGCGTTTCTGGCGGGCCGCCATGTGTGTCCAGATAGGTGCGGGTCGCATAAAGTTGCATCTGAACCGTCATCAGCCGTTTGCGCACCAGATCGGCCTGGCTGGGCTCTTTCATGCGGATGGCCACGTCGGCCTCGCGCATCGGCAGGTCCAGCACACGCTCTTCAAGCATGAGGTCGACGTTGATGTCGGGGTATTGTTCGTAAAGCTTGGGCAGGCGCGGGGCCAGCCACAGGGTGCCGAACCCAAAGGTCGTGGTGACGCGAAGAACGCCAAAGACCTCATCCTCGCTGTCGCGGATGCGGGCGGCGGTGGCATCCAGACGTTTGGACATGGCTTTGGTGGCATCGAACAGCAACTCGCCCTGTTCGGTGAGAATCAACCCGCGCGCATGTCGGTGAAAAAGGGTCGCGTCCAGCGATTCTTCCAGGGCGCGAATCTGGCGGCTCACGGCGGATTGAGACAAGTTTAGCTTGTCACCCGCATGCGTGAGGCTGCCCGCATCGGCAACCGCGTGAAATATTCTGAGTTTGTCCCAATCCATCGACGCAACTTTCGTTATCCGTTTGCAGCCCTATATGAAAGACGTAACAAATTCCACATTCGAACCGGCGAAATCGTTAGATAATAGGGGAAAATGCTATACAGGTCAGCAATCGTGACCTAAAATGAATAAATATAGAGCACACTAATCCGACGAGGGGAGACGTCAGATGAGTCAGCCAAAAGTATCCCTGAATGACAGGTTCGATCTGTCGAAAAGTCCGGTTCTGATGAACGGCACGCAGGCACTCGTGCGCCTGATGCTGATGCAAAAGGCACGCGACACGGCGGTGGGGTTGAACACGGCGGGTCTGGTGACCGGGTATCGCGGATCGCCGCTTGGGGCGGTGGATCAGCAGATGACCCGCGCCCAGAAGCAGCTTGCCGAAAGCGACGTTACCTTTCAGTTCGGATTGAACGAAGATCTGGCGGCAACGGCGCTATGGGGCAGCCAGCAAGCCGGTTTGCGCGGAGACGGCAAATTCGATGGCGTCTTTGGTCTGTGGTACGGCAAAGGTCCCGGGGTCGATCGGTCCGGCGATGTAATGCGTCACGCCAATATGGCGGGAACCGCCGAACATGGTGGCGTGTTGGTCGCCATGGGCGACGATCATACCGGGGAAAGCTCGACCGTGCTGCACCAGTCTGAATGGTCGCTGGTTGACATGTACATGCCGGTCGTCAGCCCGGCTGGCGTGCAGGAAATTCTGGATTACGGCGTTTACGGCTTTGCCCTCAGCCGGTTTGCCGGGGTCTGGGTTGGTCTGAAGACCATGAAGGACACGATCGAAGTGACCTCGGTTGTTGATGGTGCGATCGACCGGATGCAGCTGATAACACCTGATTTCGACATGCCCGAAGGCGGCCTGAATATCCGGCTAGGTGACACTCCGCATCTGCAAGAGGCGCGGGTGATCGACTATAAGCGCTTCGCGGCAGAGACATTTTCACACGCGAACAAGCTGGACAGACGGATCTGGGGCAAGCCCGGGGCCAAGATCGGCATTGTCGCGGCGGGCAAGAACTGGCTGGATCTGGTTCACGCGATGTCGCTGCTGAACATCGACGCGAACGAGGCCGAGCGGCTGGGGATAACAACCTACAAAGTTGGCCAGACTTTTCCCTTGGATATGAAAGGGTTCCACGACTGGGCTGAAGGGCTGGACCTTATCGTTATCGTTGAGGAAAAGCGCAAACTGATCGAGGTTCAGGTCAAAGAGGCGATCTTTGACGATCGGCGCGGCCGGCGGGTCTATGGCTGGTACAAGGGCGGCGCGGGCACTTTGCATCGCGAGGAACTGTTCCCGACACGCGGCGCGCTGGACCCGATCATGATCGCCGAAAAGCTTGGCGATATTCTGATCGAGGAAGGGCGGGATACCGACGGAGTGCGGGCCGGTCTGGCAAAACTGTCCGAGGCGCGTCGCGCCGACAACGCCGAAGAAATAGCCGAGCGTCTGCCCTATTTCTGTTCGGGTTGCCCGCATAACAGCTCGACCAAGGTGCCGGAAGGCAGCCGCGCCTATGCCGGGATCGGGTGTCACTACATGGTTCAGTGGATGGATCGCGAAACCACCGGCTTCACACAAATGGGCGGCGAGGGCGCGAACTGGATCGGCGAAGCTCCTTTTTCGACAACAGAGCATGTGTTTCAGAACCTCGGCGACGGCACTTATAACCATTCGGGTGTGCAGGCCATCCGCGCGGCGCTTGCGGCCGGAACCAACATCACCTTCAAGATCCTGTTCAACGATGCCGTCGCCATGACCGGCGGACAGGAAAACGACGGCGACCTGTCAGCCGAGCGTATCGTGGCCGAGGTTACGGCCATGGGCGTGCAGCATGTCGCGCTGGTCTATGATGAAAAGGAAGATGTGAACCTAAATGCGCTGCCATCAGGTGTTGAAGCGCATGAACGCGCTGCGCTGATTCAGGTTCAGAAAAAATTCCGTGAAATTAAGGGTGTATCGGTCATTGTTTATGTTCAGACCTGTGCCGCAGAAAAGCGCAGGCGACGCAAGCGTGGTACATTTCCTGACCCCGACAAGCGTGTGTTTATCAACCCGGACATCTGCGAGGGCTGCGGAGATTGCGGCGAACAGTCGAACTGTGTCTCGATCGTTCCGAAAGAAACGGAACTGGGCCGTAAGCGGGCGATCGATCAGTCTAGCTGCAACAAGGATTTCTCGTGCGTGAACGGGTTTTGCCCGTCTTTTGTAACTCTGGAAGGCGCGCAAATCCGCAAGGAGGCGACAACTCAGATTGACCTGCCGGATCTGCCTGACCCGGTGCTGCCCGAAATCGATGGGACGCATAACGTGGTGATCACGGGTGTAGGTGGCACCGGTGTCGTCACGCTTGGTGCGATTCTTGCACAGGCGGCGCAGATCGACGGCAAAGGGGCTGGCATGATGGAAATGGCCGGGCTGGCGCAAAAGGGCGGAGCGGTGCATATCCATTGCCGGTTGGCGAATTCACCGGACGACATAAGTGCCATTCGGGTCGCAACAGGCGAAGCGCATGCATTGATCGGGGGCGATCTTGTGGTGTCTGCCGGGGCTAAGACTTTGGGCCTGACCGAAACCGGACGCACAGGCGCAGTGGTCAACAATCATGAGATCGTAACCGGAGATTTCACCCGTGACACTGAGTTCAGAATTCCCGGCGACCAGTTGGAACTGGCCTTGCAAGCCAGGTTGAAGGATCGGTTGGACCTGTTCGATGCCAGTGCCTTGGCGCGCGTCGTGATGGGGGATTCGATCTATTCCAACATGATGGTTCTGGGCGCGGCGTGGCAGCGCGGTCTGATCCCGATCCGACATTCAGCAATTCAGCAGGCGATCGATCTGAACGGGACTGCGGTCGAACGCAACAAGCGGGCATTCGAAGTGGGCCGCTGGGCCGTTTTGCATCCCGACGCGGTGACTGGAATTTTGGGTCAGAACATAACCGAACTCCCGAAAACACTGGACCAGATTATCGCCTTTCGCGCCGATCATCTGGTGCAGTATCAGGGCAAGGGGCTTGCGAAACGATATCGTAAGATGATCGACGCCATTGAGGACGAACAAGTCCGCGAAGCCGCTGCAAAAGGGTATCATAAGCTGTTGTCCTACAAGGATGAATATGAGGTCGCACGTCTGTTGATGCAAACTCGTGACATGGCGCAGGCAGAGTTCGACGGCGACTTCAAAATGACTTTCCATTTGGCGCCGCCGTTTCTGGGGGGCAAAGAAGTAAATGGGCGTCCGCCAAAACGCGCGTTCAGCGAAAGGTTCCTTCGGGCTTTCGGACTCTTGGCACGGTTCAAGATGCTTCGCGGCACGCCATTTGACCTGTTTGGCTACAGTGCCGAACGCCGGATGGAGCGCGCCCTGATCACGCAATATGAAACGGACATGAAACAGGTTTTGCCCAAGTTGAACGCTGATACGCGCGATGCCATCACGGCGCTGGCCCGTTTGCCCTTGGACATTCGCGGTTTTGGCCCGGTGCTCAAGGCGAATGAGGCAAAAGCTGCGAAACGGCGCGAGGAACTGCTTGCAGTCATTCGCGATGGTGGCCCCGACATGCGGGCTGCGGCGGAGTGAAGCGTTACGCGCCTGTAATGTTTTTTGGGTAAATCTGTTACCTAAGTTCTGAATGCAGGCAGCAAACCGGAGAACCTGATGCCCTCGCGCCGCCACGTCGCACGTGACATTTCCTATGCTCATTCCGCCGAAACCAAAGGTGGGCGAATGGTCATAAAGCTGATGGAGAACACGACCGGGCGTCTGTGCCTGATCAAACGCGCCGACGGGTACGAACGCGAGGTGGCCAATGGGCGCGACTTCTGGGGCGTCATGGTCGACCGTTACGGGCTGTCGCTGGATGTTGTCGGTGGCGCACTGTCGAATATTCCCAAGGACGGCCCGCTGATCCTGATAGCCAATCACCCTTACGGGATTCTGGACGGGCTGATGATGGGCCATATCCTGTCTCAGACGCGGGGCGATTTCCGTATTCTGGCCCATCGCGTTTTCCGCAAGGCCGAAGATCTGAACCGGATCATCCTGCCGATTTCGTTTGATGAGACCAAAGAGGCGATGAAACTCAACCTCGCAACGCGGAAGACGGCATTGAACTATCTGGGTGAGGGGGGTGCCATAGGTATTTTTCCAGGTGGCACCGTGAGTACAGGTATCAAGCCTTTCGCCCACCCAATGGACCCCGGCTGGCGGGGATTTACGGCGCGGATGGTGGCGAAATCGAATGCGACGGTTGTGCCGGTATTCTTTGACGGCCACACTTCTCGGTTATTCCAGATCGCCAGTCACCTGCACAACACGTTGCGCATGGGCCTTTTGATCAAAGAGTTCAAGAAACGGGTCGATACCCCGGTCCGCGTTGTCGTTGGCGACCCGATCGGGCGCGATGTTTTGGACCCGTTGTCCAAAGACACGCGCAAGATGATGGATTTCCTGCGCAAAGCCACGTATGAGCTGTCTCCAACGCCGTTGAAGTCCTATGACTACGGCTATGAATTCGAGGAACGGCATCGCGCCTGAAGGGCAAATGGCAGTAGGTATCTTTGATTCCGGATTGGGCGGGCTGACCGTCCTGAACGCCGCGCAGAAACGTCTGCCGGACGTTGATTTTCTGTATTTTGCGGACAGCGCACATGCGCCTTACGGCGTGCGTGACGCCGAGGATATTTTTAACCTGACGCGCGCAGCCGTGCGGGATCTTTGGGATCGCGGATGCAATCTGGTGATTCTGGCCTGCAACACAGCCAGCGCTGCGGCGCTGCGGCGGATGCAGGAAGAAGGCGTGCCCGAAGGCAAGCGGGTTCTGGGCGTCTTTGTTCCTTTGATCGAGGCGCTGACTGAACGGCAGTGGGGCGACAACTCGCCTCCGCGCGAGGTCGAGGTGCAGCACGTGGCGCTGTTCGCCACCCCTGCCACCGTGTCCAGCCGGGCCTTTCAGCGTGAACTTGCGTTCCGGGCGATTGGTGTGGATGTCGAGGCGCAGGCCTGCGGCGGTGTTGTCGACGCCATCGAGGACGGCGACATGATTTTGGCCGAGGCGTTGGTGCGGTCTCATGTGGACGCTCTGAAACGCAAGATGCCGGAACCGCAGGCGGCAATCCTTGGCTGTACGCATTACCCGTTGATGGCTGAGACCTTCCAGCAGGCGCTGGGGGCTCAAGTCACGGTCTACAGCCAGGGGGACCTGGTGGCCGAAAGCCTTGCGGATTACCTTGTCCGTCATCCAAATATGCTGGGTGAGGGCGAAAGCGGCTACCTGACGTCCGGAAAACCCGGTGTCGTCAGCGACCGCGCAACCCAGTTCCTCCGACGACAAATCACCTTTGAGGCTGCCTGACTTAGGTCAAGGACGGCCATCTACCGCTTCCCTATCCAAAGACCGTCGCATCGGCGGTCGTGACATGTGACATACAAGTGAAAGAGGTCTGACATGACCCATAAAATCGCAATTCTGGGCGCATCCGGGTACACCGGCGCCGAACTGGTGCGGCTGATCGCCGAGCACCCGAACATGGAAATCACCGCCCTTGCCGCCGAGCGTAAAGCAGGCATGACCATGGCGCAGGTTTTTCCGCATCTGCGGCATCTGAACCTGCCGGTGCTGTGCAAGATATCTGAGATCGACTTTTCCCGGATCGATCTGTGCTTTTGCGCGTTGCCGCACAAGACCAGTCAAGAGGTGATCAGCGCGCTTCCGAATACGCTGAAAATCATCGACCTGTCGGCGGATTTCCGGCTGAGCGATCCCGACGAATACCAAAAGTGGTATGGCAATCCGCATGCCGCGCTGGCGCATCAGGAAGAGGCTGTATATGGCCTGACCGAGTTCTATCGGGACGATATCCGCGACGCGCGGCTGGTTGCTGGCACAGGGTGCAACGCAGCAACCGGGCAATATGTGCTGCGGCCTCTGATCTCGGCGGGCGTGATCGATTTGGACGACATTATCCTTGATCTAAAATGTGCGGTTTCGGGCGCGGGACGGGCGTTGAAGGAAAACCTGCTGCATGCGGAACTCAGTGAAGGCGCAAACGCCTATGCGGTTGGTGGCACACATCGGCATTTGGGGGAGTTTGATCAGGAATTCTCAAAGCTTGCGGGTCGGACGGTGCATATTCAATTCACCCCGCATCTGATACCGGCGAACCGTGGAATTCTGGCGACGTCTTACGTCAAAGGCGACCCGCAAAGCGTCTATGAGACGTTGCAGGCAGCATATGCGGAAGAGCCCTTCATCCAGGTGCTACCTTTTGGTGAAACGCCTTCGACCCATCATGTGCGGGGCTCGAATTTTTGCCATATTGGCGTGGTTGGTGATCGGATCGAACGCCGTGCCATCGTGGTTGCGGCTTTGGATAACCTGACAAAAGGTAGCAGCGGGCAAGCCTTGCAGAACGCCAACCTGATGTTAGGTGAACAGGAAACCCGGGGGCTAATGATGGCTCCGCTATTCCCGTGAGGACGGTATGAAAACGCTCAAGAAACGTCGTCGAGTACAGGTCATTTTGCTGGCCGTTGTGGCCTTGGTTCTGGCGACGGTATTGATTGGGTACGCCATGCGCGATGGCATCAACTTTTTCCGCTCGCCAAGCCAAGTGATTGCTGAACCGCCTAAACCGACCGAGGTGTTTCGCATCGGTGGTCTGGTCGAGGAAGGCTCGATCGTGCGCGGGCAGGGCGAAACCGTGCGTTTCGTCGTGACCGATGGCGGCGAGAGTGTTTCTGTCGCCTTTACCGGGGTTCTGCCCGATCTGTTCTCGGAAAATCAGGGTATGGTCGGCACGGGCAGCTATGTGAACGGTGTCTTTGAAGCTACTGAAATTCTGGCGAAACACGATGAAACCTATATGCCGAAAGAGGTTGTGGACGCGTTGAAAGAACAGGGCGTGTACAAAGAGAACACCGACGGCTGAAAACCAGTCATGAAAGCGACTCGAAAGGGCGTTGCGCGCAATAGGCGGGCAGCGCCCTTTGTCTTATGCCAGACTTAACGGCTTTGCCTGACGGTTTGCCTTGCCAAGCAAAGGGAAGCGCCATGAAGACCGTGCAGCAGATTGCTCGTGAGATCGTTGACCGCGAAGGCGGGTTTGTGGATGACCCGGACGACCCCGGCGGTGCCACGAAACATGGCGTGACCATTCACACGCTGCGCCGGTTGGGAATGGATTTGAACCGCGACGGCGCGGTTGACCGTGCGGATGTTCAGGCTTTGACGCGGCAGCATGCGGTTGAGATTTTTGTAGAGCATTACTTCGAAAAACCTCGCATCGGATTGGTCCCCAAGACTTTACAGCCGTCGTTGTTCGATATGTATGTCAATGCAGGCGCGCAGGCTGTTCGAACACTTCAGGCTTTGCTGTGTGAGATGGGTTTTGATGTAGCAGTTGACGGCGCGATCGGTCCCCAAACCGGGGCGGCAACACATGCAGCAGCAGACCCGATTCCCGAGATACTGAGGGATGCGTATGGCGTCGCACGACGCAATTATTATTTCCGGCTGGCGGACGGACGACCACCGCTGCGTAAATTCGCGCGGACCCGCGCTGGCGGCAAGGGCGGGTGGATAAAGCGCGCGGAAGAGTTTCTGTCGCCGAAATATCACCTCAGCCAGGCAGAGTTCAGCAAACGGGTGTCGGCATGGGATTGATCTCGGGGATTCTGGGACTGTTGTTTGGCGGCGGACGGAACGTGGTCCGCGACACTGCCGAGGTGTTTCGCGAAAATGCCGATACGGCAGCGGCGCGGTCTGTGGCCTTGCGCGAACAGGCGATGATTCAGTTCGGTGCCGAGTTTCAAGCGGCGCATAAGGGTGGATTCGATCGGTTCATGGACGGATTGAACCGTTTGCCGCGCCCGGCGATGGCATTGGCAACGCTGGGGCTATTCGCGGCGGCGATGGCGGACCCGCTTTGGTTCGCCGCTCGGATGCAGGGCATCGCATTGGTGCCCGAGCCGCTTTGGTGGCTGCTGGGTGTGATCGTGTCGTTCTATTTTGGCGCGCGCCATCAGGCCAAGGCACAGGACTTTCAGCGCGAGGTCGGCGCAACGTTGCTGCACGCACCGACGGTCATGTCCAATCTGGACGCGCTTGAGGCGATGCGCGCTGACACCCCGACACCTGCTGCCATGCGGTCGGAGCTAACAGACCCAAACCCGGCTTTGGATGACTGGAGGCGCAAGCGAAAGGGCATTGCCGCGACATAATGTGCGCCGTCAACAGGCGAATGTGAATGGCGCAGGCTGCGTGCGGGCGATATATACGGGGCATGATTACCGAGCTCGGCCATTTCGCACTGATCCTAGCCTTCCTTGTCGCCATCGTTCAAAGCGTGGTGCCCCTGATCGGGGCTGCCAATCGCTGGGCAGGATGGATGGCGTTTGCTGAACCGGCAGCGATTTCGCAGTTCTTGCTGACGGCGTTTTCGTTCGGAGCGCTGGTCTGGGCCTTCACTTCATCCGACTTTTCATTGCGGATCGTGGTGGAAAACAGCCACTCACTGAAACCGATGCTCTACAAGATCAGTGGCACTTGGGGAAACCACGAAGGGTCCATGTTGCTTTGGGTCCTGATCGTCACGATTTTCGGCGCAATGGCAGCATTTTTTGGCGGCGGCCTGCCGCCAACGCTCAAGGCGCGGGTGCTGGCTGTTCAGGGAGCAATCGGGGTGGCGTTCTTTGCCTTCATCCTCTTCACCTCGAACCCTTTTGACAGGTTGCCGGTCCCCCCGTTCGACGGACGCGATCTGAACCCCTTGCTGCAGGACCCCGGCTTGGCCTTCCATCCGCCATTCTTGTATCTGGGCTATGTTGGGCTGAGCATGGCCTTCAGCTTTGCTGTGGCTGCGCTGATTGAAGGGCGCGTTGATGCGGCTTGGGGGCGTTGGGTGCGGCCCTGGACGCTTGCAGCCTGGATATTCCTGACGATCGGTATCGCGCTGGGATCGTGGTGGGCCTATTACGAGCTTGGCTGGGGCGGGTTCTGGTTCTGGGACCCGGTCGAGAACGCAAGTTTCATGCCATGGCTTCTGGCCGCCGCGCTGTTGCATTCTGCAATCGTCGTCGAAAAGCGTGAGGCTCTGAAAAGTTGGACCATTCTGCTGGCCATCATCGCCTTTGGCTTTTCGCTGATTGGCACTTTCATCGTGCGGTCGGGGCTGCTGACCTCTGTTCACGCCTTCGCGAATGATCCCGAGCGCGGGGTCTTTATCCTTGTCATCATGGTGATCTTCATTGGCGGTGCGTTGACCCTGTTCGCCGCACGCGCGCAGGCAATGGAGGCCAAAGGCGTCTTTGGTGTGGTCAGCCGCGAAAGCGCGTTGGTGTTGAACAACATCCTTCTGGCTGTCAGTTGCTTTGTCGTGTTCTTCGGAACCATGTGGCCGATCGTGGCCGAGATGGCCTTCGGCCGGAAACTCTCGGTCGGCGCGCCATTCTTCAACGCCGCTTTCACGCCGTTCATGATCGCCTTGGGGATCGCCTTGCCGATCGGATCGATGCTGCCGTGGAAGCGCGGCAGGCTGGGCCGTGCGGCTTGGTCCTTGCGCTATGCGTTCGTGCTTGCGGTTGCATTGGCGGTTCTTGTCTGGGTTCTGCAATCGGGCCGCAGCGCCCTGGGGCCGGTAGGCCTTTTCCTGGGGGCGTGGGTCACGTTTGGCGCCATTGTCGACCTTTGGGGTCGTACCGGCCGCTCGGGCAGCGTTGCGCGTTTGTTCCGATTGCCGCGCGCCGACTGGGGTAAGGCCGTGGCCCATACCGGTATGGGCGTCACCATGTTCGCCATTGCCGGACTGACCGCGTGGGAGGTTGAGGATATCCGTGTGGTCCAGCCCGGTCAGCCATTCCAGGTGGTGCAGTTCACATTGACGCTGCAAGACGTGCGCAGGGTTCAGGGGCCGAATTACTATTCGACAATGGCGGATGTAAGCGCCGAGCAGGGCGGCCTGCACGTCGCAACACTGCATCCCGAAAAACGTGAATATCCGGTGGCGCGCATGCCCACGACCGAAGCGGCCATCGACTACCGTTTCTTGCGTGACCTTTACGTCGTGATCGGCGATCAACAGGCTGACGGGGGCTGGGTGATGCGCACCTATATCAAACCGCTTGCCAACTGGATCTGGGGCGGTTGCATCCTGATGGCATTGGGCGGCGCGCTCAGCCTGTCGGATCGGCGCTTTCGTGTGGCAGCTGGTGCGCGCAAGTCGCCCAAGACCGGAGTGCCAGCGGAATGAAATGGCTTGCCTTCATCTTGCTTTTGCTTGCGTCCCCGGTCCTTGCCGTGCAGCCGGATGAGGTTCTGGACGACCCGGAATTGGAAGCGCGCGCGCGCGATCTCAGCGCCGAGCTGCGCTGTCTGGTCTGCCGCAACGAAAGCATTGACGAAAGCAACGCAGAACTCGCCCGTGATCTACGCATCCTGCTGCGCGAGCGTCTGGTGGCGGGTGACACCGACCAGGAGGCCGTGGATTTCATCGTCGCCCGGTATGGCGAATATGTCTTGCTTAAACCGACAACCTCGGGCGCGAATATTCTGCTCTGGCTTGCAGGCCCTGTTATGTTGCTGATTGCCGGAGCAGTCGGGTTCAGCTTTGTTGGTCGGCGCGCGCGGTCGCAAATCGCGGGCGAGGCGGATCGGTTGACCAAACAAGAGCAGGATCGTCTGAGGCAAATTCTGGAAGACTGACGCCCAGTTAGGCTTTCCCTTGGTTGGGATTTGCGTCAGGGTCTTGGACGACTCTGTGCAGGCGAGGTTTTTCATGGAATACGAAACCGTCCATCTGGACATCACCGATGGTCTGGCCGTCCTGACCCTGAACCGGGCGGACAAGATGAACGCGCTGACCACACGCATGCGCGCCGAGATTACCCATGCAATGAAACACGCGGGCCAGAACGCCCGTGCCGTCGTGTTGACTGGTGCGGGGGCGGCGTTCTGTTCGGGCCAGGACCTTGGAGATGCCTCAAGCACGGGCAAGATCGACCTGGGACGCGCTCTCAGGGACGAATACGAACCGATGTTGGAGTCGGTCTATGACTGCCCGGTACCGACCATTGCGGCGGTTAACGGACCGGCAGCTGGGGCAGGGGCCAATCTTGCGCTTTGCGCCGATGTGGTGATCGCCACCGAAAGCGCGTATTTCCTGCAGGCATTCGCCCGGATCGGCCTGATCCCGGATGCGGGCGGTACTTGGTTCATGCCGCGTCAGATGGGGTTTGCCAAGGCGATGGGGGCCGCGCTGTTCGCCGACAAGATCACCGCCCGACAAGCCGATGATTGGGGGCTGATTTGGGAGGCCGTCGCAGATGACGATTTCGACGCGCATTGGAGAAAACGCGCCACCTATCTGACCAGTGGACCGACTGCTGGGTTCGCGGCAATCAAGCAGGCCATTCGCGGCACTTATGACCGGACCTTGCCGCAGCAACTGGCAGCCGAAGCGGATTTGCAGGAAAACTGCGGACGCACCCGGGACTTTGCCGAAGGCGTCGTTGCATTTCTGGAAAAAAGGCCCCCGAGATTCGAGGGCCACTAAGCGCTGATAGCGTCAAGCGCGGCGGCGACGCCTACCGCGCCGTTCGGGCTGGGCAGCAGTCTCTTCGGTCCCGTCGAATTCGGATGAGAACGGGCCCAGCGCAGATGTGATCTGGTCCAGCGACGGGCGCGTGCCGCTAGGGGCGCTGTCCAGCGCCGCACGCATTTCGCGCAGATGCGCAGGCATGGTTCCGCAACATCCACCAATGATCGTCGCTCCGGCGTCGCGCGCCATGACGGCATACTGACCCATCAGCTCGGGCGTGCCGTCATAGTGAATGTGACCGTCAACATATTTCGGGATACCTGCGTTGCCCTTCGAGATCAGGGGACGCTCGGTGCCTTGTGCCGAAAACCCCAGCACCGTTCGCAAAATATCCGAAGCGCCGGTGCCGCAATTCGCTCCGAACGCGACCGGCGGGTTTGGCAAGGTTTCGACGATCATTGCCAGATCAGCCGAGGTCACGCCCATCATCGTGCGGCCTGCGGTGTCAAAACTCATCGTGCCGCACCAGGGCATGTCGGCCAACGCGAATGCTTCGGCCGCGGCGCGAAACTCTTCGGGGGCACTGATGGTTTCCAGCCAAAGAACATCGACGCCGCCCTCTTTCAGCGCTTCGGCCTGTTCGTGGAACATCTCGACAGCTTCGGAATGCGACAGGCTGCCGACCGGCTCCATGATTTCGCCAGTTGGACCCACCGATCCGGCGACGATGACGGGACGCCCGGCCTGATCCGCGACCTCACGGCCTAACTCGGCGCCGATCCGGTTCAACTCTCCGACGCGATTCTGCGCGTCGTGCAGTTTCAGTCGGGCGGATGTTCCGCCGAAAGTGTTGGTCAGAAACAGATCGCTGCCAGCGTCGACCGACCCTTTATAGAGGGCGCGGATCTTGTCTGGTGAGTCTACGTTCCAAAGCTCGGGCGCATCGCCTGATTGCAGACCCATGTTGAACAGGTTCGTTCCTGTCGCCCCGTCTGCCAGAATGGCATCTTTCGACTCCAGAAGTTTGCTGAGCGCGTTTGTCATTGAGCTATTCCAATATTGGCCAAATGGGCCGAAAATACAGAGACGCCCCGTGTCTCATGACCGGGGCGTCAAATCAAATTCATAAAACTCATGAAGATCATGAGGTCGCTTTCAAGTGCCTCAAATGTCGGCCTCGGCCATGACCTGTTCTTTGGCTTCGACCAGAAGCTCGGCCATCTTTTCGCGAATCTTGGCCTCGTCTGCCAGATCACCCAGATAGCTTTTGACCGCCTCGACAACGTCGTTTTCGCTGACGTTTTGAAGGTCGGTATGGACAAGTTCCTGCCCGTATTTTCGCGCCTGTTCGACGGTTTCGCCTTTCAGGGTCGAGGCCCAGACGGCCATGAACCGGTTGCGGCGCATCCGGGCGATGAATTGCATTTTCTCATCATGCGCAAATTTGTTCTCAAACGCGGCTTCACGCTCGTCAAATGTGGTCATTGGTTGGGGACCTCTTGGGTTACACATCGTTTCCTGATGATATGACTGTACAGCGCTTCCGGTTCAAGGGATTTGCGCTGCGTCAAACTCCTTTGGTGCGGTGAACTTGCGGGAAGGCGGGGCTTGCACTATGAGGGCGCCAACGGAGAGGGACTCATTTCCTCGCCCCGGACTGGAAAGGTCGCTTATGGCGCGTCGCAAGAAAATCTACGAAGGCAAAGCCAAGATTCTGTATGAAGGCCCCGAACCGGGCACGATCGTGCAGTATTTCAAGGATGACGCCACCGCGTTCAACGCCGAGAAAAAAGACGTGATCGACGGCAAGGGCGTGCTGAACAACCGCCTGAGCGAGTTTTTCATGAACGGTCTGACACAGATCGGCGTACCTAACCATTTCATCCGTCGCCTGAACATGCGCGAACAGCTGGTGCGCAATTGTGAGATCGTGCCGCTGGAAGTGATCGTTCGGAACTATGCTGCGGGGACAATGTCCAAACGTCTGGGCATTGCAGAAGGCACTCAGTTGCCGCGCCCGATTGTTGAATATTGCTACAAGGACGATTCTCTGGGTGATCCTCTGGTCACGGAAGAACATATCGCCGCCTTCGGCTGGGCCAGTCAGCAGGACATGGACGATATCCTCAGCCTGGCGCTGCGCGTGAACGATTTCATGAGTGGCGTGATGCTGGCTGTCGGAATTCGACTGGTGGATTTCAAGATCGAGATCGGGCGGGTTTTCGATGGTGACTATCAACGTCTGATCGTCGCGGACGAGATCAGCCCGGACAGTTGCCGCCTTTGGGATATCGAGACCGGTCAGAAACTGGACAAGGACGTCTTCCGCCGCGATCTGGGCAGCTTGACGGATGCCTATTCCGAAGTCGCGCGTCGTCTTGGCGTTCTGCCAAAAAGCAATGTGGCCAAACCGACGCTGATCAATTGATACGGGCCCGCATTGGCGTGGGTATTGGAACAGGTCTGGCGGGGCATCCCGCACGCAAAGAAACGGGCTGGCAATCGGTCCCAGAGTGGAGTTCTCGAATATGAAGGCACGGGTGCATGTGATGCTCAAGAACGGGGTGTTGGACCCGCAGGGCGAAGCGGTGCGGCACGCGTTGGGTGCGATGGGCTTTGATCAGGTCGAAGGTGTCCGTCAGGGCAAGGTGATTGACCTGGAACTGGCCGAAGGCGCGACCGAGGCAGACGTTACCCAGATGTGCGAAAAGCTCTTGGCCAACACGGTCATCGAACGCTACGAAATCGAACTGGTCTGACCCTTTTTCCGGAGGCCCCGCCATGCGCGCTGCTGTTATCGTATTCCCAGGGTCCAATTGCGACCGCGACCTTGCCGTTGCTTTCGAACAGGCCGGTTTTCAGGTCGATATGGTCTGGCACAAGGATGCCTCGCTGCCCGAGAGCGTTGACATTGTCGGGGTTCCGGGCGGGTTTTCCTATGGAGACTACCTGCGGTGCGGGGCTATTGCGGCGCAATCACCGATCTGCAAAGCAGTCGTCGAACATACAGAACGTGGCGGCTATGCCTTTGGGGTCTGCAACGGATTTCAGGTTCTGACTGAAACCGGCATTTTGCCCGGTGCATTGCTGCGCAACGGTGGGCTGAAATACATCTGCCGGACGGTTGGACTGAAAGTTCAGACCAGCAACAGCGCCTTTACCGAAGGGTACAACGCGGGTGATGTGATCGACATTCCGATCGCGCATCATGACGGCAACTATTTCGCCGATGACGAAACGCTCGCGGAACTGAAAGATCAGGACCGCATCGCCTTTACCTATACCGAGAATCCCAACGGCTCGCGCGAGGATATTGCAGGCATTCTATCGCACAACCGCCGCGTGTTGGGGATGATGCCGCATCCTGAACGGGCGGCGGATTCAGGCCATGGAGGCACCGATGGGGCGGCGCTCTTCCGCGCATTGTCGGGTGTGCTGACGCCGGCGTGACTTGAGGTCACGGTCGCGGGCGCGTAGCGTCGTGGGATGAGTTCAGACGCTAAATCAGACGGCTCCGGTCTCCTGAACCGGCTCCGCGTGTCGCCACTTGGCTGGCGCCTACGTCTGGCTATTGTCGCGTTGCTGGTCGTTACGGTTGCAACGGTCTGGGTCACCAACAGCCTTTTGACCAGCCGGTTCACCGAATCAACGCGCAACAGGGCCGAGCTACGGCTGGCGCTATATTCCGGCAACTTGCTGAGCGAACTGCGCCGCAATGCGATCGTGCCGCAGTTGCTGTCACGCGACCCCACTTTGATCTCGGCATTGCAGTCGAGTGACTATACACTGTCCAGCCAACGTCTGATTTCGTTTGTCGAGGAGATCGGCGCCGCGTCGCTGGTGTTGTTGGACAAAGACGGGCTGACCCGCGCAGCAACAGACAGAAATCGTTTGCAGGAAAGCCACCGCAATACCGCGTATTTCATTGATGCGATCCGCTCGAACGCGACCATCTTTTCAGTGATCCCACGGGAATCGGGCGGTTACAGCTTTGTCTATTCGCGACGGATCGACGCCAATTCCGAGATGCTGGGTGTGATCGTTGTCGAGGTTGATCTACAGAAATTCGAGCGTGCTTGGGCCGGAATCTCGGACGCGGTCATGGTCACCGACAGCACCGGCACGATCATCCTGTCCACCGAACCGCAGTGGCGCGGGCTCGATGAAAGCGCCGCATTGCTGCGCCAACCCCCACAGGGCGCGATTCAGCGCGCGATCCGTGCCACCACGGATTGGACCGCCTTGCCCCCCGATGCCTATCTACAGGGCGAGGCGGTGATGCGAATGGAAACGCGAATTCCGTTTCGAGGATGGCAGATGACGTCGTTCACCACCTATTCCTCGATCCGGGAGCGGGTGAACAGCGTTTTGGCGCTGGAAATCATGGCTTTTGCGATTCTTCTGGCGCTGGCCTTCTATGCGCTCAGCCGCAGAGCCACGTCGCGCATGACGCTGTTCCAACGCGAGTCGGCGGAGCTTCGCGCATTGAACGCAAGGCTACAGCGAGAAATTGCTGAACGCGAACGGGTTGAAAAGACGCTGGAAGTTGCCGAGCAGACGCTTGCTCAGAGTTCCAAACTGGCGGCACTGGGCGAGATGTCTGCTGCGGTCAGTCACGAGCTGAATCAGCCGCTGGCGGCGATGAAAACCTACCTCGCCGGGGCGCGTCTTTTGCTGCGCCGGGACCGTTCGGAAGAGGCGCTGGCCAGCTTTGGCCGCATCGACGGTCTGATCGAGCGCATGGGCGCGATCACCCGGCAGCTCAAATCCTATGCGCGCAAGGGGGCGGATGCGTTTTCCCCTGTAAATCTTGGCGAAGCGCTGGCCTCAAGCCTGTCGATGATGGAACCTCAGTTGCGGCAGCGCCATGTAAAGATTACCCAGATTTTGCCCGAAGAACCTGTTATAGTGATGGGGGATCGGATGCGAATTGAACAGGTTATGGTCAATCTCTTGCGCAATGCGCTGGACGCCACCAAATCTGTCGAAGAGCCGGATGTCGAGATCATCCTCGCGGCAGGCGATACTGCGGTTCTGACGGTTCGGGATAACGGCTATGGAATCGAAGATATCGAAAACCTGTTCGAGCCGTTCTACACCACCAAGCGACCCGGTGACGGGGTCGGGCTGGGGCTTGCCATCTCGTCGGGGATCGTGAACGACCATGGTGGACGGCTGACCGCACGCAATGGACAGCATGGGGGCGCTGTGTTCGAAATGCAGTTGCCGATACTTGGAAGCGACGGCCTTGAGGCCGCGGAATAACGAGGAATGACTATGGCACAGGCCATGAAGATCGCCATTGTGGATGACGAACAGGACATGCGCCAGTCGATCAGCCAGTGGCTGGCATTGTCCGGATACGATACCGAGACCTTTTCGAGCGCTGAGGATGCGCTCAAGGTTTTGGGCCCCGAATATCCCGGGATCGTGATTTCGGACATCAAGATGCCCGGCATGGACGGCATTCAGCTGTTGAAAAAACTGATGGGGGCCGACAGTACGCTACCGGTTATCATGATTACCGGTCACGGCGACGTACCGATGGCGGTCGAAGCCATGCGTGTCGGGGCGTTCGACTTTCTTGAAAAGCCGTTCAACCCGGATCGCATGTCAGAACTCGCCAAACGTGCCAGCAACGCGCGGCGTCTGACGCTGGACAACAGGGCCCTACGGCGCGAGCTATCGGGCGGTACGCAGATCATGAACAAACTGATCGGCGCCAGCCCGGTGATGGAGCGTCTGCGAGAGGACATTCTGGATCTGGGTCAGGCCGACGGTCACGTCCTGATTGATGGCGAAACCGGCACCGGCAAAACGTTGGTGGCACATGCGCTGCACGCTGTTGGTAGCCGGGCGGGCAAGAAGTTTGTCCTCGTGTCCTGCGCCGCATTGGAAGAGGACGCGTTGTCGAAACGCTTGTTTGGCCCGATGATGCCCGAAGACACGCAACTGCCCGCGATCGAAGAGGCGAGGGGCGGCACGCTGGTCCTTGAGGATGTCGAGGCGCTAAGCGACACGTTGCAGGCCCGTCTGCTGAGCGTGATGAATGAACAGGGGACACCCGCAGAAACACGGATCGTCGCAATCTCAAACCTGCAAGAAGCTGGCAAGACCAGTGAAGATGTTTTGCGCCCCGACCTGTTCTATCGCCTGGCCGCGCTGCGCATCACCATGCCGCCGCTGCGACAGCGCGGAGAAGATATTCTGACGCTGTTCACGCGCCTCAGCGAGCAGTTTGCCGAAGAATACGGATGTGACTCGCCGCAGGTCAGTGCTCAGGAAGCGGCACAACTGCTGCAGGCCCCGTGGCCGGGCAACGTGCGTCAGTTGATCAACATTGCCGAGCGCGCCGTTTTGCAGTCGCGCCGAGGCTCCGGCACGATTGCATCGTTGCTGATGTCCGATCACGAGGAAATGCAGCCGGTCATGACGACCGAGGGCAAACCTCTGAAAGAGTATGTCGAGGCGTTTGAACGGATGCTGATCGACAACACGATGCGCCGCCACAAGGGCTCGATCGCGTCTGTGATGGATGAGCTTTGTCTGCCGCGTCGGACTTTGAACGAGAAGATGGCCAAATACGGATTGCAGCGCTCGGACTATCTGTAAGGGCAGAGAGGGGGCCAGCCCCCTCTTGAGCCGTAGGCTCGATTCTCACGCCGGGACATTTTTGGCCAGATGAAGGGATTCTGCGTCGCGTTCTGATCGCGCGATGCAGTTTGCCCATTGTCTTTTCCACAAGACTGCTTTTATTGTGTCCGGACGGGTCGGGCATTTTTTTGCGCCCATAAGTCCCGAATCTTTGAGTTTCGCTGCATCGCCACATGTGATGAACACCCCGATGGCTTTGCAGACCGATTGTGCCCCACGCGGGCAACAGAGCACCTGAGCCCGACCAACGGGCGAAAGGAATAAATGGGCAGGTTGCGCATCGCCGCGCCTGTCGGAGAAGAACCGCGATGACGCGCGCGCAACGATTGAGACAACGGGCAGGGGGCCACAGCGCCGAACCCTGCCGCGCGCCGTCCGATATCGCCCTGACAAGACACCACCCCAAAAGCGCCTGTCCACCCGGACGGGTCAGGACGACGCGTTTGGCGCGGTGCACCAAGGACACATGGCTAAGAAAATGCTTATCGATGCCACCCACGCGGAGGAAACCCGCGTCGTGGTGGTCGACGGAAACAAGGTCGAGGAGTTTGACTTTGAATCCGAAAACAAACGTCAGCTTGCCGGAAATATCTATCTAGCAAAAGTTACGCGGGTCGAACCCTCGTTACAGGCGGCATTTGTGGACTACGGCGGAAACCGGCACGGGTTCCTGGCGTTCTCGGAGATCCACCCCGACTATTATCAGATACCGGTTGCAGATCGCGAAGCGTTGATGGAAGAAGAGCGCGCTTACGCTGAGGCGATGAAGGCGCGGGACGAGGCGGAAGAGGCCAAGCCCAAGAAACGTCGCTCGCGCTCGCGCAGCAAAGCTGCCGATGTGAAATCCAACGACGCGGTGGAAACGCTTGATGTGGCATCCGAACCGACGGGCATGGAAACCATCGATCTGGACGACGGCGACGAAAACGACGACGCCTCGGTGCCGGAAGGTACGTCTCCGATGGAGATGGTTGCTGAAACACCGGTGGAAGAGCCTGTCGATACCCCAGAGGACGCAGGCGAAGACGCGGTAAGTGAAGATCAGCCTGAAGAAGCTGCCGCCGAAGTTGTCGAAACTTCGGAAGAAACTGAAGCGGAAGCAACCGAAGAACCTGCCGCTGATGAGGTCGCGCAAGCTGAGACTGCGGACGACGAATCTGAACCTTCGGAAGCCGTCGAAACCACGTCTGAGGATGCTGAGGCATCGGACGATGAGGGCGACGACGAGGCAGAGGGCGAGCAGGCCGGATCGAAAGCGTCGGACAAGGACGAGACCATCGAATCCGTCGCTGACGAGGATGACAGCGAAGACATCCGTCCACCGCGCAAGCCGCGCCCGCGCCGGTACAAGATTCAGGAAGTGATCAAAGTCCGCCAGGTCATGCTGGTGCAGGTCGTAAAGGAAGAACGCGGCAACAAGGGCGCCGCTCTGACCACCTACCTGTCGCTGGCAGGCCGGTATTGCGTTCTGATGCCGAACACCGCCCGGGGCGGTGGTATCAGCCGCAAGATCACCAATGCTGCCGACCGCAAGAAACTGAAGGATATTGCCGCCGAGATTGACGTTCCGACCGGAGCAGGCCTGATCGTGCGCACCGCAGGTGCAAAGCGCACCAAGTCCGAGATCAAGCGGGATTATGAATACCTGCAGCGTCTGTGGGAGCAGATCCGCGAGCTGACGCTGAAATCCATCGCGCCGGCAAAAATCTATGAAGAAGGCGACCTGATCAAACGCTCGATCCGCGATTTGTACAATCGCGATATCGACGAAGTTCTGGTCGAGGGCGAGGGCGGGTACCGCATCGCCAAGGACTTCATGAAGATGATCATGCCGTCTCATGCCAAGAACGTGAAACGGTATGAGGATGGATTGCCGCTATTCGCGCGCTATCAGGTGGAAAGCTATCTGGCAGGGATGTTCAACCCGACGGTTCAGCTGAAGTCCGGTGGCTATATCGTGATCGGCGTGACCGAAGCGCTGGTGGCAATCGACGTGAACTCGGGCCGGGCGACCAAAGAAGGCTCGATCGAGGAAACCGCGCTCAAGACCAACCTTGAGGCGGCCGAGGAAGTGGCCCGTCAGCTGCGCCTCCGCGATCTTGCGGGGCTGATCGTCATCGACTTTATCGATATGGACGAGCGCAAGAACAACTCGGCGGTTGAAAAGCGTCTGAAAGAAAAGCTTAAAACCGACCGGGCGCGCATTCAGGTTGGTCGTATCTCGGGTTTCGGCCTGCTGGAGATGAGCCGTCAGCGCCTGCGCCCCGGCATGATTGAGGCGACGACGCAACCGTGCCCGCATTGCCACGGAACCGGTTTGATCCGGTCGGACGACAACATGGCCTTGTCGATCCTGCGTCAGATCGAAGAGGAAGGCACTCGCCGTCGCTCGCGCGAGGTATTGGTACGTTGCCCTGTCAGCATCGCAAACTTCCTGATGAACCAGAAGCGCGAACATATTGCGCAGATCGAACAGCGCTATGGCCTGTCGGTTCGGATTGAAGGCGACGTGCATCTGGTCAGCCCTGATTTCTCGATGGAGAAATTCAAGACCGCCAGCCGCAATGTGCCCGAAGCGACCGCTCCGGTCGTGTCCGTGGATGCGTCGCTGATGGACCTTGTTGACGCTCCGGAAGACGAAGAAGAGGTCGCGGACGACGCCGGTCAGGCGGAAGAAGAGGCCAAGCCCAAGCGCAAACGTCGCCGCCGTCGCCGCAAGAAGAATTCCGGAAACGGAGAGACAAACGACGCTGCAGCGACGGACGGCGAGACCGCGCCAGAAGAAGCGGCCGAGGATAGCCAATCCGCCGAAGAGAACCCCGAGGCGGGAGAAGAGGCAGAGAAACCTGCCAAACCCAAGAAACGCCGTGCGCCGCGCCGCCGCAAGAAAGACGCCGAGGCCGAAGAGGCCGAAGCAGCGCCGCAAGAGGCCGATCCGGTTCAGGCTGAAGCTTCGGAAGAGCAAGCGGAGGCCAAGGCCGAACTGGTGGTCGAGCCCGCGCAGGATAGCGTTGCTGAGACTGCGGATCAGCCGGATGAACCAGTTGCCGAAGAGACGACTGCGGCAGCCGAGGAACCAGTAGCGGTCGCCGAGGAGGTCGCGGAAGCACCCGAGGCAACCCAAACAACGGAAGAACCGACAGCGGAAGAACCCGAAGTGGCGCAGGCCGCAGACGCGGCGGACGTTACGCAGGCGGCGGAAGAACCCGAGCCGGTCGACGCGCCAGCGGAACCCGTTCTCGAGACCGTCACCGAAGAACCGGAACCAGCACCCGCCAAGCCCAAGCGGCGCGGTTGGTGGTCATTGGGTCAATAATCTGATCAGAAACAAGAAAAGGCGGGCTTTCATGCCCGCTTTTTTCTTGGTGCCGCGGGACGTTATCCGGATTTCCGGATCACATAGACTTGATGGTCCGCTGCCTGCTCCTGCGAGACCAGTATGTGCCCGGCCTCGGCGCAGAAATGCGGCACGTCGACAATCGCTGCAGGATCATCCGCCAAAACGCGCAAGACAGCCCCTGCAGGCAAGGATTTCAGGCGTTTTCGCGCTTTCAGGACGGGCAGTGGGCACAGCAGCCCAAGCGCGTCGAGTGTTTCTGTCGGTTCGCTCATGTCCTTGGGGATAGGTGTTGCGCCCGGGACTGTCCAGCGGGCAACCACGAGGATGTGACCGTTTTGCCCCGTGACGAAGCCCGCGCGATACCATATGTGCAGATCCATGTTCGGAATTGATATCATCGATGCGGGCCTGCTGCCTGCCATGCTCATCGCCATGATCGGCGGGTTGATCAGCTTTCTGTCGCCCTGCGTGCTGCCCATCGTGCCGCCCTATCTGGCGTATATGAGCGGCGTGACGATCAACGAGATGCAGGACGAGGCACGCGCGCGGCGAAAGGCAACGCTTTCGGCGCTGTTTTTTGTGCTGGGACTGTCGACGGTCTTTTTGCTGCTTGGGTTCACGGCCTCGGCGTTTGGGGCGTTTGTGCTGCAAAACCAGGTTCTGTTCGCTAAATTGTCCGGCGCGGTGGTCATTGTCTTTGGTCTGCATTTCCTGAACGTGTTCCGTATTCCGCTGCTGGACCGCGAAGCCCGTGTGGAAACCGGTGATTCTGGCGGTTCAGTGTTTGGCGCGTATATTCTGGGACTTGCTTTCGCCTTTGGATGGACCCCGTGTATCGGGCCGCAGCTGGGTGCGATCCTGTCTTTGGCAGCGTCCGAAGCGTCAGTCGCACGCGGAACGTTGCTGTTGGGCGTCTATGCGGCGGGTCTGGGTATTCCGTTTCTGCTGGCAGCCATGTTCCTGAACCGCTCGATGACCGTGATGAACCGGATCAAGCCCTATATGGGCACGATCGAGAAAGTCATGGGGGGCTTGCTGCTGTTTGTCGGTATCATGCTGGTCACCGGGCTGTTTACGGAATTCAGCTGGTGGCTGCTCGAGACTTTTCCGGCTTTGGCAACGCTTGGTTAACGATCCGGCGATTTAGTTGGGCCGCAGAGGGTGCGGGTCTTACCATGGCCGTCGCGCTGCGCTAACCTGCGGGACAAAGGCCAGGGCATGAGCAGTCAGAAACGCCATCCGCAGATTTTCAAACGCCGGGTTTTCTATATTCCCGGCTTCGACCCGTTTCCGCCGCGCCGCTATCGTGAGCTCTATCGGAGCGAGGGCCGCGCCCAGGCCGAGATTTCAGGCTATTCCGTTAGTGTTGCGGGCCGGACCGGGCCGGGGCCTTATGGTTGGCATGTCACGTCCTTGCAGGAAGATACTGAAATCCAGACGGAATTCGAGGTTCTGGCCTGGTCGGATATCGTGCGGGACAGCATGGCGCAATCTATCCCGGCGACCTTTTGGCAACTGGCTCGAACCGCGTGGATCTACGGATCGACCGGAACGCTCAGCCGTTTGGTGCGCCTGCGCAAAGGACCCGTTATCGCCGCGCTATACCCGGTCGCAATGCTGCTGTTGCAACTGTTGGCGGCGGTGTTGGTTCTTTGGGTGGCGACTGCGTTACTGACACCTCTTCTTGGGGCGCTGGCTTTTGTGCCGGGGGCGCTGACCGCTTATGGTTTGTTGGTTGGGTTTCGCCGTTTCGATAACCGGCTCTATGCTTATTACCTGATGTTGGACTACGCACATTCTGCCCACCTATATGGCGCTATTTCTGCGGAACTCAACGAACGCCTGAAGCAGTTTGCAGACCGGATCGAACAGGCGCTTGCTACGGATGTGGACGAGGTGCTGGTCGTCGGCCACAGCTCGGGCGCACATCTGGGGGTAATGGTCCTTGCGGATGTTTTGCGCCGAGGCGCGGTTTCCGGTCACAGACCCGCGTTATCATTTTTGTCGTTGGGGCAGGTCGTGCCAATGGTGTCGTTCCTGCCAAAGGCAGACCGACTGCGGTGCGACCTTCGCGATCTCTCGACCAACCCGGAACTCACCTGGGTGGACGTTTCCGCGCCCGGTGACGGTTGCACCTTTGCCTTGTGTGATCCGGTCGGGGTCAGCGGCGTGGCCGGTCCGGATCAGCGATGGCCTCTGATCCTGTCCGCAGCCTTCACCCAGACCTTGTCGACAGAGCGATGGAACACACTTCGCTGGCGGTTCTTTCGGCTGCATTTTCAATATCTTTGCGCGTTCGACCAACCCGGAGATTATGACTATTTCCGGATCACGGCAGGGCCGCTGACTCTGGGTCGGCGTTTTGAAGGGCGCGCGCCCTCACGATCGCGGATCACGCATGCGGTGTCCAAATACAGGTCGGTGCAGGTATGAAGCCGCCCAAACCAACGCCGCGCGCTGATAAGGTGTCGTTGCTGAGATATGCCAAGCTGTTCCGACAAGATCTGCTGTCGGCCCAACCGCAACGCCTGTACCGCGCCTGGATGGCCGAATTTCGCACGCCGTTCTTTCGGTCCTACATGATCAACCAGCCCGAGTTGATAGATGTGGTGCTGAAACAACGCCCGGACGCCTTTCCAAAATCCAATCGGATCAGCGAAGGGTTGCGCCCTCTGTTGGGAAATTCGGTGTTCCTGACCAATGGTGCGCAGTGGAAACGGCAGCGGCGTGTCATCGACCCGGCCTTCGCGGGCGGACGCCTGAAAGATACATTCCCCGCCATGGTGGGGGCGGCTGATCAATGCGTCGCGCGTTTGGGGCAAAACAGCGCTGCTGAGATTGAGGTCGAGGAGGTCACCAGCCACGTCGCGGCCGACGTGATCTTTCGGACCTTGTTCTCGGTCCCGATCGAACATGAAATCGCCGCGCAGGTCTTTGATAAGTTCAAGGCCTACCAACGTGAACAACCATTGCTGAACCTTGCTGCCTTTTTGCCATTGCCGCAGTGGGTACCCCGCTTTCATTCTCGGAAAACCCGCGAAACAGCGCGTGATATTCGCGATCTGATCGGGCGTCTGACCCGGGACCGGGCTGATTTGATTGCGGCTGGACAGGCCCCCGACGATCTGGCGACCAAAATCATGACAACGCCCGACCCAGAGACCGGACGCTGTTTTGACACCGACGAGATGATAGACCAGGTGGCGATCTTTTTTCTGGCAGGACATGAAACCAGCGCCTCAGCGCTGGCCTGGTCGCTGTACCTGTTGGCGCTCTATCCTGAATGGCAGGACAAAGCGGCGGCCGAGGCGCAGGCGGTGGGCACACCGGATTTTGCCTCGCTGTCGCAACTCCAAATCTGCCGCGATGTGTTTCGCGAGGCGTTGCGGCTGTACCCTCCGGTGCCGATGATGGTGCGCGAAACGACCTGCCCCGAGACCTTCCGCGGTCGGGCAATCGGAAAGGGGGCACAGATTGTGCTCAGCCCCTGGCACCTGCACCGGCACGAGCGTCTGTGGGACCGCCCGGACGAATTTGACCCCGCGCGCTGGCAGACCAAAAACGGCAGGGCGTGCCAGAGGTCGGCCTATATGCCGTTCTCGGCCGGTTCCCGCGTGTGCACAGGTGCCGGATTTGCCATGGTCGAGGGGCCGCTGATTCTGTCGCAGCTGTTGCGCCGCTTCCGCTTCGAAACAATACCGGGTCAAAACCCGGTACCGGTCGCGCATCTGACTGTCCGCGCAAAGGATGGGATTTGGTTGCGCCACAGTGGGCGCTAACAATCTACCATCCTCGAAAACCTTGCTGTATTCGGGTGGGGAAAGCGGAATCATTTTTTGAACGGGATTGACTCATGTCCAATGCAGAACAACGCGCGCAGATGACGAATGGCGCAGGATTTATCGCAGCGCTGGATCAAAGCGGCGGGTCGACGCCCAAGGCTTTGGCTTTGTATGGGGTTGATGCGTCACAATATGGATCGGACGAAGAGATGTTCGGTGAGATCCAGAAAATGCGCGCCCGTATCATTCTGGCAGATGACTTCACAAAGGACAAAGTGATCGGTGCGATCCTGTTCGAACGCACTCTGTCCGAAGAGATCGAGGGTCGCAAAGTCGCGGACTACCTATGGTCGGTTAAGGGCATCGTTCCGTTTCTGAAGATCGACAAAGGTCTGGAAGACACCGCTAATGGCGTACAGGTGATGAAACCGATCCCCGGACTGGCCGATACTCTGGCCAAAGCCGATGGCGTGTTTGGCACCAAGGAACGCTCGGTCATTCATGAGGCCAACGCCGAAGGGATCGCAGCGGTCGTGGCGCAACAATTCGACGTGGCCCGCGAAGTAACCGACGCAGGCATGGTTCCGATTGTCGAGCCCGAGGTCAACATTCATTCCGAAACCAAGGCCGAGGCCGAGGAAATTCTGAAGACCGAACTTCTGAAAAACCTGGATCAGTTGGCAGAAGGGCAGGAGGTTATGCTGAAGTTGACCATCCCCAGCCAGGCCAACCTGTACGACGAAGTCGCCGATCATCCGCGCGTGCTGCGGGTTGTGGCCCTGTCGGGTGGTTACTCCACCGAAGAAGCCTGTGATCTGCTTGGGCAGAACGGCAAAATGATTGCATCGTTCTCGCGGGCGCTGACCGAAGGGTTGTCGAAACAACAATCGGATGCCGAGTTCAATGCAGCCCTAGGCGGCAATATCAACAAAATCCATCAGGCCTCTGTCTGAGCCTAAGTCGGCTTGATGAACGAGCGGCGCAAACGCGCCGCTTTTTCACGCATGGTGCAGCCATGGGCGTGGTCGTTGACCAGCCCCATGGCCTGCATGAACGCAAAAACCGTTGTTGGCCCGACGAATTTCCAGCCACGTTTCTTTAACTCTTTCGACAGGGCCACCGACTCGGGTGAAGTCGATACGGTTTGTGGCTCCGGCGCTGTCTCGGCTTCATATCGCCAGACAAATGCTGCCAGAGATCCTTCGGCGCGCACAAGTTCCTGCATTCGGCGTGCATTGTTTATGACGGCTTCGATTTTTCCACGATGACGGACGATACCTGCATCCTGCAAAAGCCGTTCGACATCGGCCTCGGTAAATGCCGCGACCTTGTTATGGTCAAACTGGCAGAATGCCTTCCGAAAATTCTCGCGCTTGGACAGAATGGTGCGCCAGCTTAGCCCTGACTGAAAGCTTTCAAGGCACAGTTTTTCAAACAATCTCTGATCGTCGGAAACGGGATAACCCCATTCATTGTCGTGATACTCAAAGAACTCAGGCGCGGATCGGCACCAGACGCAGCGTGGCTTGCCATCTGGTCCGAGAACGGTATCGGTCATGCGTGTACCCCTTTTGTTCCGGTCAGATTAACCGTCAGACACCCGACAGCGCAAGAGGCGTTCAGCGTTCTCGATACCAGTTGAGAATGAACACCCGAATGGCAGAGGCTAACCCTGTTTCCGGGTCCCGGTCGACATCGATTTCGGCTGCCAACACATTGATTGGGATGCCTTTTTGTTTTGCGATGTCGCGAAACGCGCCCCAAAACTCATCTTCAAGCGACACGGATGTCCGGTGCCCTTTGAGGGTCAACGAGCGTTTGACCGGGCGGCCACTCATTCGTCGAGCTTGTGACCATCAAGATCACGGCGCTGTTTGTTCTGCTGCTGCTCTGCCATTTGTTTCTCGCCCTTGGTGCGCCCAAAGGTGACAGCGTTCTGGTCGGCGCGGGCCTTTTTTTCTGCCCGCGCCTTGTCTTTGCGAAACCGGTTCAGATTGACCGGCTTGCCCATCAGTCTTTGGGCCCGATCATGTGTTCCGGGCGTACCACGGCGTCGAAGGTTTCCTCGTCAACGAAGCCAAGTGCGATGGCTTCTTCCTTGAGGGTCGTGCCGTTCTTGTGGGCGGTCTTGGCGACCTTGGTGGCGTTGTCGTATCCGATGGTGGGCGCCAGTGCCGTGACCAGCATCAGCGATTCTTTCATCAGCTTGTCGATGCGTGGTTCGTTAGCCTTGATGCCCAGCAGCATCCGTTCGGTAAAGCTGTCGGTGGCGTCGCCCAACAGCTGGATCGATTGCAGCAGATTGTAAGACATCATCGGGTTATAGACGTTCAGCTGGAAATGCCCCTGCGAACCTGCAAATTTCATCGCTGCATCATTGCCCATCACATGCGCGGCCACTTGGGTCAGCGCCTCGGCCTGGGTCGGGTTGACCTTGCCGGGCATGATCGACGATCCCGGTTCGTTCTCGGGCAGGATCAACTCTCCAAGACCCGAACGCGGGCCAGAACCCAGCAGGCGGATGTCATTGGCGATTTTGTAGCAGCTGCCGGCAATTGTCGCCAAGGCACCGGACAGGAACACCATGGCATCATGCGCGGCCAGCGCCTCGAACTTGTTGGGCGCTGTCACAAAGGGCAGGTCGGTGATATCGGCCATGTTCTTGGCCACGGCCTCGTCCCAACCGTTATGCGTGTTCAGACCGGTGCCGACGGCTGTGCCACCCTGCGCAAGTTCGTATATACCGGGCATCGAGGCCTTGACCCGGGCGATTCCTTGTCGGATCTGATGTGCGTAGCCGCCGAATTCCTGCTCAAGCGTCAGCGGGGTCGCATCCTGCGTATGGGTACGGCCGATCTTGATGATGCCTTCGAATTCTTTCGCTTTCTGTTCCAGTGCGCTCGCGAATTTCTCGAGACCCGGCAGCAGCACGTCCCGCACGCTCATCGCCGTTGCGATGTGCATCGCGGTGGGGAATGTGTCATTCGAGGACTGACCCATATTGCAATGATCGTTCGGGTGAACCGGGTCTTTCGATCCGATTTCGCCACCCAGAATCTCGATTGCGCGGTTGGCGATAACCTCATTCGAGTTCATGTTCGACTGTGTGCCAGATCCGGTCTGCCAGACCACCAGCGGGAAGTTGTCGTCAAACTTGCCTTCGATGACCTCACCAGCCGCCTGAATGATTGCATCGGCGATTTTTGCGTCCAGCTTGCCAATCGCCTTGTTTTCCATGGCGCAGGCTTTCTTGATCACACCCAGCGCACGAACGATCGCCACTGGCTGTTTTTCCCAGCCGATCGGAAAGTTCATGATTGAACGTTGCGTCTGCGCGCCCCAGTATTTGTCCGCAGGGACTTCTAGCGGGCCAAAACTGTCGGATTCGGTGCGGGTCTGAGACATTGGTCACTCCGTTTGGTATGCAGTCGTATGCCGTTTAACCTCGGTGCGGTTACAAAGCAACATGCCACTTTCGCGCACCATAAACTCTGACCCGTCAAAGGTATAGACGAGGGACAGCGTCAAATAATCGACGTTAGCGAAAACAGTGCCATTGTGCCTGACCGGGCTAGAGTTAAGATAAGAGAGCAACCGCGACGGAGTCTTTCATGCGCGCATCCTCCTTTGACCGCCCTTTGCATGTCATCGCATCCGCGCTGGCCCTGGTTTTCTGTCTTCTCGTCACCGTTGGGGCCGTACAGGCAGCGGATATCGCACCTTTTGTCGGCGATTATACGGGATCGGCGGATGTCGTCGATGCGGACGGCACCGAAACGCCTCGGGATATGAGTGTGTCAATCCACGAAACCCGCGGTGGGTTCAATGTAAGCTGGTCGACGACCACCTATAAAGGCGACGGTCGCGTGAAGGAAGAAAAGTACTCGGTCGACTTTCAGTCTTCGGCCAGGCCCGAGGTTTTTTCGGCGGCGATGAAGCGCAATGTGTTTGGGCATGAGGTGCCGTTGGATCCGATGGCCGGAGAGCCGTTTGTTTGGGGCCGGATCGACGGCGACACGTTGACAGTGTTCTCGCTGTTCATCGATGAAAACGGTGGGTATGAATTGCAGCAATTCGACCGGACCCTGGCCGAGGGTGGGTTGAATCTGTCCTTCTCGCGCTTTCGCAACGGCGAAAAATCGCGATCAGTCCAGACATTCCTGAAGAAAGAATAAACCCCGCACCGGGCGGGGTTTGCGTTATTTGCGGAAACTGTCCAGCGACACCACATCGGCGTCGTGATGAGGTTCATCCTCCTCGGGCTCGACCTCGATGCTTTCTTCGGGGATGAAATCCGCCTCATCCTCGTCTTCGGGGCTTTCAAAGCGCAAGCCGAATTCAACCGACGGGTCAACGAAGGTCTTGATCGCCATATAGGGAATATACAGCGGTTCCGGCGCGTCGCCGAAGTTCAGCGTGATCGAGAATCCTTCGTCACCGACTTCAAGGTTCTCGAACCAATGCTGCATGACGATTGTCATTTCTTCCGGGTAGCGGTCGCGCAGCCAATCGGCAATGTCCACCCCTTGTTGCTGCGTGTCGAAAGTGATGAAGAAATGATGCGCGCCCGGCAGGCCGTTTTGGGCAACACCCGTCAGCACGGTCTTGATCAGACCGCGCATGGCCGTGTGCATCAGGTTCCCATAGTCGATGTCTTGCGACATGTTTGATCCTCGAAAGTGGTGGCTCTCAGCATAAGGGATTTGAACGGAAACGAAAGGCTGGGATGCGGGTGATTGATTACAAAATCTCAAACACCAGCCCGGCCAAACTCATCACGATCAGTGTCACCGCTAAACCGGATTTCAGATGGAATATCAACAGGCTTGCGGCCAGTGTCAGCACAAGCGCGCGCGCATCCAGCGTCGAAAGCTCGGGCAGGGGCATGGATACCGGACCCCAGACCCCGGCATTCACGTTGCCGAAAAGAACGTTCATGCCGAACCACACGGACAGGTTGAGAATCACACCCACCACAGCAGCTGTAATACCCTGCATCGCCGCTGCCAGACGCGGGCGCGCGGCGATTTTGTCCAGATAGGGACCGGCCAGAAAAATCCACAGGAAACAGGGAACAAAGGTTGCCCACAGAGCAACAGCCCCGGCGGCAAAGCCCAGCGCCGTGCCGCCCGATTGCTGGCCTGTCAGCATCGCAACGAACTGTGTGACCAGGATCAATGGGCCGGGTGTCGTCTCGGCCAGACCCAGTGCGTCAATCATCTGATCGGTGCTGATCCACTGATAGGTGTCGACCACGGTCTGCGTCATGTAGGCCAGCACCGCATAGGCTCCGCCAAATGTCACCACGGCAAGACGTGCAAAGAACCACCCCAGATCCGCCAAAAGAGACTGCCCCGCCAGTTCAAGCGCCAGAAGCGGTGCCAGCCAGAGTGTCAGCCAGATCGCCGCCGTCCGCACCGGTCGCGCCAAAGCCGGAGAGCCGGATTGTACCGGAACCTGCGTGTTTTTCGCAGTCGCATAGCCCCAGGTGGCCGCCGCCAGAATGATCAAAGGAAACGGAAGGTTAAGCGCAAAGATAGCTAGAAAACCCAATCCGGCGATGATCTGGTAACGTTGCTCGGTCAGCGCCTTTCGGGACAGATTGCGCACTGCCTGAATGACGATGACAATCACCGTCGCCTTGATGCCCAGAAACCCGGCCTGAACCAGAGGCAGTTCGCCATAAGCCGCATATAGCCCGACCAGTACCGCGATAACGAACGCACCCGGCAGCACGAAAAGAGAGCCCGCGATCAGACCGCCGACAACGCCCCTGAGCCTCCAGCCCGCATAGGTCGCCAATTGCATCGCCTCGGGTCCCGGCAATAGCATGCAGAGCGACAGAGCGCGCAAATAGGTCTGTTCATCAAGCCAGTGTCTGCGCTCGACCAGTTCCTGGTGCATAAGCGAAATCTGGGCCGCCGGGCCGCCAAATGACAGTAATCCTATGCGCCCGAATACGCGGCAAAGCTCTTGCAAGGATGTGCTCATTGGCCATGTCCCGCCGGCCAGTCATGGCTTTCCTCGAACCCATCGCGCGCCCAGCGGTAAAGCGCGTCGTAGAGGTGCAACCCGGCGGAGAGTTGCTGCTGGTCATCTTTGTACTGGCGCGACAATCCAACCGAAATCGCCAGAAGACCCGCCGCCTGCGGGGCATCTTCATGCTGATTGGTGTCTGCAGCGCGGATGATCGCGGCCATACGGTCCAGTGGTTTCGATCGGATGCCGAACGCGTCCAGCATTGTATCAAACGTGCAGCCGTCGTCCCGGTGGCCAAAAAACGCGTCACCCACATCAAATGGCGTAGCGCCGAAATTGTCGGCCACGCCCTGAACTTCGGTTGGCGCGACAAACAGAAACCGCGCCTTTGTGTCTACGAAGCGCCTGATCAACCAGGGGCAGGCGATGCGGTCGATCTTAGGGCGATGCCGCGTCACCCAGAGCGTGCCGCCATCGACCGGCGCGGGCAGGGCGGTGAGGTCGGCAAGCAAAGCGTCCGGTGAATCGCGCCAGGCAAAATGCCCGCCCTCAAGAAATTCCGCGCTGCACCCGTCGGCTTGCAGCCAGGACACCACGCCCTGGCTCAGTTTCTTGCCTTTCTGGCAGATGATCACGCCCGACCCGGACCCGATCAGGTACTTGAGCCCGCCGATATCGTCATGCGAATGCCGGATCGATCCCGGAATGATCCGTGGATCATCTGCGAAATCCGGCGGCGTCCGTATATCGATCAGAACCGGCGCGTCGGGTGTTCCGATCAGCCGGGCGAGTTGTCGTGGTGTAATAGCGTTGGGCGCAGCCATGGCATGTCTCCTGCGTGTCTTCGGATCCATGCGAAACTTGGGCTTTCGCCTCACGGGGTGTTCGCAAGCTTACCCCATGAGGGTGTGCTAGCGCGGAACCAAGGGATGGGTCAAGCTTGCGAAATTTCAAGCTATGACCAATCCAGCCGTTGTCCGGTCATGCAGACCGGTAGAGTATCCTGTGGAAACTGCCCCAGCTGTTCGAATAGCGAGATAAAGTCGAACTGATTATACGCCTCGACCATCTTGTCGCCCTTGAACCGCGCCATGACCTGCCCCGTGACCTCGAGCGGGGCGCCGTTGTCGGCGCGAAAGGTGCGCACGTGCAGGATCGCGGATACCCAGTCGTCGTGTTCTACGATTTTGGGCAGATCGACCTTGATCTCACCCAGAATGTGCCGGAAGGCCATCACCAGATCACGGAAATCATCGGCACCGACCTGCATCTCCGGAATAAGACCTTCGGCCATCGTGTCAGGGGCAAAAAACTGATCAATCGCTTCGGTGTTGCCGTTTTCCCAAACTTCCGAATACCACGCGCGCAGTGTGTCTGTATTAGTCATCCCGACTCTCCTGTCCTGTCAGGGCAGGATGCGCATCAAACGTGAACAAACTCTGAACACGCGTTAAATTGGCGGAAAACATCAGACATAATTTTGGAAATGCAGGTTTCTGTTGCCAGGTACCTGCGAACCCCGCCTTACGCGGCTAGGCGTAAGGGCTTAAGTTTCGGTCTTGTTACTGCTTACGCAGCAACTGCAACCGGAGCACGATTGTCGTTTGCAATTGTACTATTTTCGCCGGTAACGGTGGCAGACAGCCGAGACAAAGCTAACCCCTTTAGACGTTCGTCGATCCTATTTCGGCCCCATGATCTTCAAACGAAAGATTTTGGTGGAGCCGCCGGGTACCGCCCCCGGGTCCGATCCGCTTATTACGAGCGCGTTTATGTCCATAGTCCCGAAGGACATTACCTATATAGGTGAGCAAGGGGCAGGATGCAAACTGGGATTTCTGGGTTACGTTTGCATTCAAAACAATGGTTTACGCGGCTCTGTTGATGTTCGCCAAAATAAGCCAAAGCGCAAGTGCCAATTCGATTCCGCCAAATGTCACTGCTTTGACCAGCGGCGGGTTGTCCAGAACGACGGAAACAAACCGACCCAGCGCCGCGCCCGCGTAGACGACACCCAGCATTGCGTAAGCCATCGGATGGTTCAGCCACAGCACCGCCAGACCGGTCACCACGAACAGCCCGCCGACCGAGGCGCGCATTTCGCTCAGCCCCATATTGCTGTCAGTTGGGGCCAAATCCAGCGCTTGTGCGGTAAAAGCGGGGGCCAAAAAGCCGAACAGTCCGAACGCAATTGTCAGCGCGGCGGCCATTATGTTCAGCGTTGATACCATCTGTGCTCCTCCGCTCAGGCGGCGTAGGCCGCATCAAAGAACTCCCGTTCCAGTTCAACCGCGCGATTGAACAGGCGCGTCACTTCGGCCTGCGCGGATGGGTCCAGTGTGGGCCAAACTGCATCCAATTGACCACGCAGATATGCGACGACGCCCTCGAACCCTTCGCCCGCATGTAGCGTGATCCATTCCGCAAACCAGAACGGCAGGTCAGGCGAGGGCGGATTTACCGGTGTGGCCCAAGTCAGATAGACCCATTCGGCAACCACCAGCACCGCCAGCATGTTCTCATACCGGCCCGAGGCGGCGGCTTCGGCCATCAATTCCTGAAACGCGCGTGTCTCGGGGGCCGGGTCCGAGATCGGCTGGGTGCCCATCGCCTCCATCGCGCGTAGGAAATAGGTGTTCTCCGGGCCGGTGATAACCGCCAGAAACTGCGCAGCGGGCACGCTGTCAGCCAATGTGGGAGCCTGCGCGATGGCGCTGGCCAGCAGGCGGACAAATCCATCAACAAATTGGTAATCCTGTTGCAGATACCATCGCATCTTACGCGCAGGCAGCGTACCGTCGGCCAGTTCGCGGGTGAAGTCATGGGCGGTGGCAGCCTGCCAATCCTGCAATTTGCCAAGTCGCAGAATTTCGGTCGGGCGGGCGCTGTCCAGCATGCGGAGACTCCTTGGTTTTTCCTGCGCAGACAAAGCCTGTTTCGGGACAAAGCGCAAGGTCAACATGCCTACGGTATCAAGCGGGTTTGCGGTGGCGTTCGGCCACATCAGCGGCCAGTTGGCGCGTATATGTCTCTAACTCGGCCAAAGCCGCGTCAACCGTAACTGCATCGCGGGCTTCGAGCGCGTCGGCGATTTTGCCATGCAGCACAATGATCGCCTCGCGAGAGCGGGCGGTGAAGGTGATCATGTTCATCAACGGTTGCATCGCCTCGACGGCACCTGCCAGTTGGTAGGACAGCACGGGATTGCTTGCTCCGTCCACCAAAGCGCGATGAAAATTCACGTCCGAGGCGCAGAATGCCTCGTCCGTAAGACCGGGCTGCGCCTGTCTGTGGATCTCGGCCCGCATGGTCGCCAGTTGATCCGCAGTCCTGCGCTGTGCGGCCAGCACGGCACAGGCGCGTTCCAAAGCAAAACGCGCCTCGCAAGCCGTGTCGAAACTGACTGCATTCATCGACAGCAACAGGGTCGACGTCGTGATTTGCTGGGAATAGGCGTCCTCGAAACTCAACCGGTTCACGAACGCACCGCCGGTGGCGCCACGCTGCGTGCGGATCAGAGATTGCGCCGCAAGGCGTTTCAACGCTTCGCGCACGGTTGGGCGCGAAACCTGAAACTGATCCGCAAGCTCGGCCTCGGAGGGCAGGCGTTCATCCACGATCAGATCCCCCGAAACGATCGCGTCGCGGATGGCATGCGCAATCTGTGCCGACAGATCAGAGCGGTTCCGGGGGTCGATTTTCATATTCACGGGCCTGCAGGTCAGATTTTATTTGTCTGACATTTAAAAGTCTGACATTTGAAAAGCAAGGACCGAGTCGGGAGGAAAGCATGAGTCGCGCCGTTCTACGCAGTGCCGTGTGGCTGGGTTTTTACGCCGCGATCCTGTGGGCGTGGTGGATCATGTTCTCGATGAGCCGCGAAATGGACCTCGACTGGCTCGGTCGCCCCGGGCCGATGGGACAGGCCATGGCCGCGATGGATCCGCGGATGGACATGTACATGCCGATGGCGGAGTTCGGTCCGCTGTTCTGGATGTGGGCGATCATGATGGCGGCGATGATGCTGCCAACGCTGGTGCCAACGTTGCGCAGCTATGACGACCTGATCCACAGCGCCGACGGAACCCGAGCCGGCTGGGTTGGCGTTCTGACGGGGTATTTCGTCGTGTGGGTCGGTTTTGCCGCAGCGATAACCGGGTTGCAGCTGGCACTGTTATTTGGCGGAGCGGTTGACATGTTGGGGATCGCAAAATCCCCCTGGCTGGCGGGCACGTTGTTGATCGTTGTAGGCGCGTTCCAGTTCAGCCGCACGAAAGAGGTCTGCCACGGGGTCTGCCACGCGCCGATGACCTATTTCCTGGGGCACTGGAAAACCGGCTTTGCGGGTGGTTTGCGAATGGGATTGGGTCTGGGCGCGTATTGCGTCGGCTGTTGCTGGGGCTTCATGGCGCTTGGATTTGTCGGCGGGGTCATGAGCTTGCTGTGGATGGGCCTGGCGACGTTGTTCATGGTTCTCGAGAAACTCCCCCAGATAGGTCACGCAGTAACACGCCCGATGGGGTTTGTATTGATCGCAGGCGGAGCAATTCTGCTAGCGCATCACATTATTTACGGAGGATAACGCAATGGCAAAAAACAGAAAACCTGATGCCGACAAGCTGCCGGTGAGCCAGCGGATCGACAGCCGGATGCCGAACCCGAAACGGCGCGAGATGAGCCCAACGGACTGGGCCATCAAGGGTGAACTGATCCTGAACTGTTCCTGCGATGTGTTTTGTCCCTGTGTTGTGTCCTTGGGCGCGCATCCTCCGACCGAAGGCCACTGCCATGCCTGGATGGGCGTGATCATTGATGAAGGCCATTACGAGGGCGAGGACCTGTCGGGCCTGAATGTCGGCCTTCTGGTCGATATCCCCGGTCGAATGGGGGAAGGCCAGTGGAAAGTTGCGGCCTATGTGGACGAGCGCGCCAGCGGCAAAGCCTATAACGGACTGCTCCAGATCTTCAGCGGACAGGCAGGGGGCACCACCGGATTGTTTACCATGCTGGTCAGCGAGATCATCGGGGCCGAGCGTGCTCCGGTGCAGATCGAACGTGACGGCACCAAGCGCCGGATTGTCATCGGGCGGAAAATTCAGGGCGAGATCGAGATGCTGGCAGGTAAAGATCCGGAACACCCGGTGATGGTGTCGAACTCGAAATACTGGATGGGTCCGGACATCATCGTTGCGCGCGGCACCAAGTCCAAAGTGCGAGACTATGGCCGCGTCTGGGACTTTGGCGGCAAATCCGCAGAAATCTGCCCGATCAATTGGCACGGACCAAAATAAGCTAATGTTATCGGGATATTGCCCGGAAAAGATCAATCTGCCTGAAGGACGTTGAGATGGCAGTCATCACTCCCAACCGCCGCGTGCGGAAAACTCCGTTTACCCCGGGTGTCGAAGCAGCGGGCGTCGGCGGCTACACCGTCTATAACCACACGCTGCTGGCGACGTTCTTTGAAAGCGTTCAGGCCGATGCGGCGCATCTGAAACAGCATGTTCAAGTCTGGGACGTGTCCTGCGAACGACAGGTGCAGATCAAGGGGCCGGACGCGCTGCGCCTGATGAAGATGCTCAGCCCGCGTGACATGGATAAGATGCGGGCGGATCAATGCTATTACGTCCCGGTCGTCGATCATCTGGGCGGAATGCTGAACGACCCGGTGGCGATCAAACTTGCGGATGATCATTATTGGCTGTCCG
The DNA here is from genome assembly GCF_056540665.1 of Ruegeria sp. AM4. NCBI lineage: Bacteria > Pseudomonadati > Pseudomonadota > Alphaproteobacteria > Rhodobacterales > Roseobacteraceae > Ruegeria > Ruegeria sp. AM4. Next base: position 541,238 of record NZ_JBQFXD010000001.1, read on the forward strand.
TTGCCGACGGAGATCTTTGGCAATTTGCCTTGGGACTTGCCATCGCGTTGGATCTGAATGTCGAAATTATTGAACCTGATGTTTCGCCGCTTGCAGTCCAAGGGCCGAAGGCGGACGACCTTATGGCACGGGTTTTCGGCGAAGACGTGAGGGACATTAAATTCTTTCGCTACAAACGGTTGCGCTTTGAAGATAAAGAATTCGTCGTTGCGCGATCTGGTTGGTCGAAACAGGGCGGTTTCGAGATCTATGTCGAAGGGTCAGAATATGGCATGCCGCTTTGGGATACGCTGTTTGCCAATGGTGCGGATCTGAATGTTCGCGCCGGCTGCCCCAACAATATTGAGCGCGTCGAAAGCGGATTGCTTAGTTTCGGGTCCGACATGCGCCGCGAGAACACGCCTTATGAATGCGGTCTGGCACGGTTCTGCAATTCACCATCGGATTATATCGGCAAGGCGGCGCTGGCCGATCAGGCCCAGAACGGACCACCGCGCCAGATCCGACCTTTGGTGATCGAAGGAGAGATCGGGCCTTGCACGGGGTCCTGGCCCTTGATGGCGGGCGGTGGTCAGGTCGGGCAGGTGGCCTCGGCCGTGTTCTCGCCCGAGTTTGGGGTCAATGTGGCGATCGGCATGGTGGATCGCGCTTACTGGGATCCCGGCACACGTATCGAATTGATCACCGAACACGGCATGCGATGGGCAGAAGTGCAGAAGGAATTCTGGCGCTAGCCCGAAATGACACACCAAACCCGGTTTAAGGAGACGAGATTATGTTCAAGGCGTTAGTTGTTGAGAAAGATGAGGAAAGCGGTCTGGCAAATGCGGCGATCAAGGAATTGTCGGCAGACGATTTGCCAAATGGAGAGGTGACGGTCGCTGTTGAATACTCAACCGTCAACTACAAGGACGGTCTGTGCATGTCGCCCAAGGGGGGTGGGCTGGTGCGCAGCTATCCTCATGTGCCGGGGATCGACTATTCGGGGACGGTCGAGGCATCCTCGGATGATCGCTACAATCCCGGTGACAAGGTTGTTTTGACCGGCTGGCGCGTTGGCGAGGCGCATTGGGGAGGCTATTCGCAGAAGGCCAATGCATTGGCCGATTGGCTGGTGCCGTTGCCGGACGGGTTGACCACGCGACAGGCGATGGCGGTCGGTACTGCAGGTTTTACGGCCATGTTGGCCGTCATGGCGCTGGAAGATCACGGATTGGCCCCTGGACACGGACCGGTTCTGGTCACGGGGGCCGCAGGGGGTGTCGGGTCGGTCGCAACGGCCATTCTGGCGCATCTGGGTTACGAGGTCGCAGCGGTCACCGGGCGCCCTGAAACGGGCGACTACCTGAAATCGCTGGGTGCAACCACCATCGTGCCGCGCGAGGAGCTGAACGAAACGACCAAACGCCCGCTTGAAAGCGAAACCTGGGCTGGATGCGTCGACGCCGTTGGTGGCGAGATGCTGGCCCGCGTTCTGGGTCAGATGAAATACGGCGCTTCGGTCTCGGCAGTTGGTCTGGCAGGCGGGGCAGGGTTGCCAGCTACGGTCATTCCGTTCCTGCTGCGTGGGGTGAACCTTTTGGGGATCGACAGCGTGATGCAGCCCTATGAAAACCGGGTTCGCGCCTGGCAGCGGGTGGCAACCGATCTGCCTATGGACAAGCTAGAGGCGATGATTCAGCCTGCGGCATTGGACGATCTGCCGAAACTGGGGGCCGATATCCTGAAGGGTCAGGTCAAGGGCCGGGTCGTGGTCGACCTGAACGCCTGAACCCGAGATGCCGGATGACGGTCGGGCAGGGTCCGGCCGTCGCGCCAAGCCGACCGGCGCAAAAAAGAACGTCCAAACCTCTGGTCTTCGTCACAATTCGCAATCATGATTGCTATACAACCCAATTCCGATGGCTTATGACCCACCGGAACAGCACCTGAAGACGGGGAGTGAGCAGAATGTCTGACGATTTCGAACTGGACACCGATGATCTGAAACGCCGCATGGACGGCGCGATGGCCAACCTCAGAACCGAATTCGCCTCGTTGCGGACCGGGCGCGCCTCGGCCTCGATGCTCGAGCCTGTCATGGTTGACGCCTATGGTTCGATGACGCCGATCAATCAGGTCGGAACGGTGAACGTGCCCGAACCGCGGATGGTCACGGTAAATGTCTGGGACAAGTCCTTGGTCGGCAAGGTCGAAAAGGCGATTCGTGAAAGCGGGTTGGGGATCAATCCTCAGCTGAACGGAACGATCATCATGCTGCCGATTCCCGAACTGAACGAAGAGCGCCGCCGCGAACTTACAAAAGTTGCCGGGCAGTATGCCGAAAGCGCCCGCGTTTCGATCCGCAATGTGCGCCGCGATGGCATGGACCAGATCAAGAAGGGCAAGGCGGACGGCTTGTCCGAAGACGACCAGAAGCTGTGGGAGAGCGAGGTTCAGGACCTCACGGATGAGATGATCAAATCGGTGGATGAGGCGCTGGAAACCAAACAAGCCGAGATCATGCAGGTCTGAGAGCGTCTGATGCCAAAGGATCCCGATACCGAAACGCTGCAAGGCCCAAGGCACGTTGCCATCATCATGGATGGCAATGGCCGTTGGGCACAGGCCCGGGGACGTCCGCGGTTGTTCGGCCACCACGCCGGAGCGCGCAAGGTGCGCGAGGTGGTCGAAGCCTGCCCGCGATTGGGGATCAAATATCTGACGATCTTTGCTTTTTCGACTGAAAACTGGAAACGGACGCAGGTCGAAGTCGCCGGTCTGATGAGCTTGTTCAAGCGCTATATCATCAAGGAAACCCAGACCCTGAAGGACAACGGCATCCGGGTTCGTTTCATCGGCGATCGGGTGCGCCTGGACAGCAAACTGACCGGGCTGATGGACACGCTGGAACAGGAAACCGAGGGTAACGATCTGGTTCACCTGACAGTTGCGCTGAACTATGGCGGTCGGGACGAGGTCGCGCGCGCCACGCGCCGTCTTGCACGCGACGTTGCTGAGGGTCATTTGCATCCCGATGAGGTGGATGAGGAAACGCTGCCAAAATACCTCGATACGCGCGTTTTACCCGATCCTGATCTGGTCATTCGCACCAGCGGCGAAGCGCGGATTTCGAACTTTCTTTTGTGGCAGTCCGCTTATTCGGAATACGAGTTCATCGATACGTTGTGGCCGGATTTCACCGCCGCTGAACTGGAACGCCTGTGCCGCAATTTCGGTGCGCGGGATCGCCGGTTTGGGGCTGTTCCGGCATGAGCGATGGCCGATGGTCTGATCTGACTGCGCGGGTTCTCTCGGCGGCGGTTCTGGTCGCCGTTGGCGCGGTTGAAGTCTGGCTGGGCGGCCTTTGGTTCGAGGCGTTCGTCGCCGCTGCCTGCGCCATCATGACTTGGGAACTGGTGCGCATGGTCGATCCGCAGCGCAATGGGATCGCCTTGCAATTGGCTATTCTCACTGCCGTTGCGGTGGTGATCAGTTACCATTTGCCGTCGGGTTACAAGTTGCCGATCTTGTTGGTCCCGGCTGTGGTCGGGGCGGCGCAAATTACGCAACATCGCGGTCTGTTTGCAGCCTTTGCCATCTGGATCGCCGCGTCCGGGCTGGGCTTTATCACGATCCGAGAAAGTATGGGCTTTGGCTGGATGGTCTGGCTGATCGCGGTGGTTGTTGCGACGGATGTGGCCGGGTATTTTGTTGGAAAATCTATCGGAGGCCCTAAATTCTGGCCAAAGGTCAGCCCGAAGAAAACCTGGTCCGGAACGGCCGGAGGATGGGCAGCGGCAGCTTTGGTAGGCGCGATTTTTGCCTATCACGCCGGATTCGGAATTCTGTTCGTTCTTGTCTCGGTGGTGACGTCAATGGCCAGCCAGGCAGGGGACATCGTGGAAAGCGCCACCAAGCGAAAGTTGGGGGTCAAGGACAGTTCGTCCCTGATCCCGGGCCATGGCGGGTTCCTTGACCGGTTCGACGGTATGATGGGGGCCGCGTTTTTTGTGCTGATCGCTGGGCTGGTTTACGCGCCAGGGGGAATGTGATGCGCAAGGTTTCCATTTTCGGTGCAACCGGATCAATCGGGCAGAACACCATCGACCTGATTGCGCGTGATGCCTCTGCGTATGACGTCGTCGCACTTACCGGCGGCTCGAACATCGCGCAACTGGCTGAGGATGCCCGAAAGCTTGGCGCACAGTTGGCTGTCACCGCGCATGAAGATCGGTTGCAGGACTTGCGCGATGCTCTGTCCGGCAGCGGGGTCGAGGTTGCAGCAGGGCAGGCTGCCCTGACCGAAGCCGCAAGTCGTCCCGCCGATTGGGTCATGTCGGCCATTGTTGGATCAGCCGGGCTGGCACCCGGGCTTGAAGCGTTGAAACAGGGCGCAACACTGGCACTGGCCAACAAGGAAACGCTGGTCTGTGCGGGTCCCCTGGTGCTCGAGACCGCGCGGGCGCACAACGCGCGCCTTTTGCCTGTGGACAGTGAGCATTCGGCGGTGTTTCAGGCTCTGACAGGTGAGGACATGACCGCGGTCGAGCGGATTGTCATCACCGCCAGCGGCGGTGCGTTCCGCGATTGGCCATTGCCTGATCTGGCCCGCGCGACGGTCGAACAGGCCTCGAGCCATCCGAACTGGGACATGGGGCAACGAATCACGATTGACAGTGCATCCATGTTCAACAAGGCGCTCGAAGTCATAGAGACCAAAGAGTTTTTTGGCGTGTCGCCTGAAAAGATCGAGGTTTTGGTACATCCGGAATCCATCGTGCACGCCTTGGTCGGTTTTCGGGATGGCGCCTTGATGGCCCATCTGGGGGCGCCGGACATGCGTCACGCGATCGGGTATGCGTTGCACTGGCCGGAACGCCGCGATTTGCCGGTGCAAAGACTGGATCTGGCCGCCTTGGGTCAATTGCGCTTTGCAGCGCCTGACGAGGCGCGTTATCCCGCGCTGCGCCTTGCGCGCGAGGTTATGGCGCGCGGTGGGCTGTCAGGAGCCATATTCAACGCCGCCAAGGAACGCGCGCTTGATCTTTTCATCCAGCGCCAGATCGGATTTCTGGACATGGCCGACACCGTTTCGGCGGTACTCGAGCGATTTGAGGGCACAGATAGCCTTATTGACGCCGAATTGACCCTTGATAACGTCCGGCAAACGGACCATCTGGCACGTCATTGGGTCGATGAAGCCGTACTGAAAAGAGCAGGATAAGTTTTTTGGACATTTTTTCTCTGATCCCACAGTTTGGCGGGCTGCTGTACACGATTGCGGCCTTTGTTGTGGCGTTGTCCGTGATTGTCGCGGTGCATGAATATGGCCACTACATCGTGGGGCGTTGGTCCGGCATCCATGCCGAAGTGTTTTCGATCGGGTTCGGCCCTGTATTGTGGAGCCGAATGGATAAACACGGGACCAAATGGCAGATCGCCCTGTTACCGTTCGGAGGCTATGTCAAGTTCTTGGGCGACGCCAATGCCGCGTCCGGCAAGGACGAAGACGCGATGGCAGAGATCCAGGAACAAAGTCCCGAGGAACTGCGCCGCACCATGCACGGCGCGCCGTTGTGGGCGCGGGCCGCAACTGTTGCAGCGGGACCTGTGTTCAACTTTATCATGTCCATTCTGGTGTTTGGGCTGATTTTCTGGTCGCAAGGCGTGTCGCGCGAACCGCTGACCGTCGATACGCTCAAGCCGCTTCCCGGGACCATCCAGGGGTTGCAGGATGGCGACGAGATCATCGCTGTGGCCGGTATCCCGACGCCAGACTACGACAACGCCGTCACCTGGTCCGACTTCACCGATGCGCTGCCGGTCGAGCCGGTGCTGGATTATACGGTTGTTCGCGATGGCCAAACCCTTGACGTTCAGGCGCCTTGGCTGTTTCCGCCGCTGATCCATCAGGTCGCGCCACGCAGCGCGGCCATGGATATCGAATTGCAAGCGGGCGATGTGATTACCGCCGTGGACGGAGACCCGATCTTTGCATTTGAGCAGCTCAAGGAAAAGGTTGAGGGATCGAATGGCCGTGCGCTGCTGCTGAACGTCTGGCGAGACGGATCCGAGCTTGAGTTTGCGCTGGTTCCACGCCGCACGGACGAACCAAAGCCGGATGGCGGCTTTGTCACCCATTGGCGCATGGGGATTGTTGGCGGTATGATGTTGGAACCGGCGACCGAACCTGCTGGCCTTTGGGACTCGTTGACTGGTGGCGTCAGCCAGACCGTTCGCATTATCGAGGGCTCTTTGTCCGGCATGTGGCACATGATCACCGGCGCGATCAGCACCTGCAACATATCGGGACCGATCGGGATTGCGGAAACGTCGGGTGCGATGGCCAGCCAGGGCGCCCAGAACTTTATCTTCTTCATCGCTGTTCTGTCCACGGCGGTCGGGTTGCTTAACCTGTTCCCGATCCCGGCGCTGGATGGTGGGCATCTGGTGTTCTATGCCTATGAGGCTGTCGCCGGGAAACCGCCCAGTGACAAAGCATTGCGGGTTCTGATGGCGATTGGCATCACGCTCATTCTGTCGCTCATGATATTCGCGCTCAGCAACGATCTGTTCTGCTAAATAAGGCAGGCGCGGCACCGCAAGGACGCAAAATTGCCTCAATTCAGGGTTACGGTGTGTACCGAGTTTAATCGGGACACGCCTGCGATGACCAAAGCCCTTAGAAAATCCTATCAGAGTTTCAGCACGCTTTTTGTACTGAATTGGGACATGCTGCTCAGCTTCGGCATCACGGCTTTGGCGATGGCGCTTGGCGCCTATCTCGTCGGTTTGTGATTCTTCCCAACAGCGATGCGAATTATGAAAGCGGCCCGTCGGGCCGCTTTGCCGTTTTGCGCTTTTGACAAGACCCCTCAATCCCGCTACTCAGCACGTAAAGTCTGAAAATTCTGGGTAGTGAAAAAAATGAATGACAGCAGGGGCACGGGCACATTCTGCGGCTCTGACAAGCCGCGAGGCAATATTTTGTGGCAGGCACTAACGTTCTTTTTTCTCTTTGCAACAGTGGGTTTTGTGGCAGCGCCACAGGTCGCGCAGGCGCAGACCTATACGATTAATTCGTTCGAGGTTGAGGGAAATCGCCGCATCGAAACGTCGACGATTATCGCGCGAACGGGAATCGAACCCGGGCAGACGGTTACTGCCGGGCAGTTGAACGACAGTTTTCAACGTTTGCTTGACAGTGGTGTTTTTGAAACAGTCGATCTGACGCCGCGTGGTTCTACGCTGGTGATTTCGGTCGAGGAATATCCGACGATCAACCAGATCAGCATCGAAGGAAACCGCCGGATCAAAGACGACGTGCTGCTCGAGGCGATTTCGTCACAGCCTCGCCGTGTCTTCACACCGCAGGTCGCGGAAACGGATGCGGACCTGATCGCTGATATCTATTCGGCGCAGGGACGGGTTGCCGCAACGGTTATCCCGCGCATCATCCGCCGCAGCGACAACCGCGTCGATCTGGTGTTCGAAGTTGCCGAGGGTTCGGTGATTGAGATCGAGCGCGTCAGCTTTGTCGGCAACCGTGCCTATTCTGACCGGCGCCTGCGTCGGGTTCTGGAAACCAAGCAGGCCAACATTCTACGGACATTCCTGCGCGGTGATACGTTTATTGCCGATCGGATCGAGTTCGACAAACAGGTGATCCGCGACTTCTACCTATCACGCGGCTATGTCGATTTCCGTGTCAACAGCGCAAACGTTGAATTCACGCGCGAACGGGATGCGTTCTTCCTGGTGATGAACATCACCGAAGGGCAGAAGTTCTCATTCGGACAAATCTCGACCGTCAGCGAGATACCGGGAGTTGATCCGGCTGCCTATCAGGCGGCGCTGAAGATCAAACCGGGCGTTACCTATTCTCCGTCGCTGGTCGAAAACTCGATCGCGCGTCAGGAACGTCTGGGCCTCAAGCAAGGCGTCGACTTTTTGCGGGTTGAGCCGCGTGTGACGCGCAATGACCGTGATCTTACGCTGGACGTTCAGTTTGTACTGACCCGTGGGCCGCGCATTTTTGTGGAACGGATCGATATCGAAGGCAACACGACCACGCTTGACCGCGTGATCCGCCGTCAGTTTGATACAGTCGAGGGTGACCCGTTCAATCCCCGCGAAATCCGTCAAAGCGCCGAACGTATTCGTGCGCTTGGGTTCTTTGCGGTGGCAGATGTCGAGCCGCGTGAAGGATCGACGCCGAGCCAGGTCATCGTCGATGTCGACGTTGAAGAACAGCCAACCGGATCGCTGAACATTGGCGGTAGCTACTCGGTCTCGGACGGTTTCGGGGTTGCGATCGGCCTGCAGGAAAGCAACTTTCTTGGCCGGGGCCAAACCCTCGGGCTGTCGCTGTCTACGGCTCAGGATTCCGAACGGTATACGATCAATTTCACCGAACCATACCTGCTGGGCCGTCGACTGCAGTTCGATTTGGGGCTGGGTTTGACGACGACAAACTCCAGCTTTGCCAGCTATGACACCAAAAGCGTGTTCTTCAATCCGCAGCTCAGCTATCGGATTGGCGAGCTGTCTTCGTTGCGGTTGCGCTATGGTTGGGACCGCAGCGAAATGACCCAGCAAAACAATGATGTGAACGGTGCGGTGATTTCGTCAGAGATCGATCAGGGAAAGCGCACGTCCAGCACGCTGGGTGTGTCTTACGTCTATGACAGCCGCCTGGGCGGGTTGAACCCGAATGCCGGTGTTCTGTTCGAAGTCGGTGTGGACGCGGCCGGATTGGGTGGCGACAACGAGTTCGTCAAGACCACCGCCCGTGCCATCGCACAGCAGCGTGTTCTGAACGAAGAAGTCGTCCTGCGCGCGACACTGGAGCTTGGCGCACTGAACTGGACCGGGAACGACTTCAGCCGCACCATTGACCGCTTTGTTCTGGGGCCGAACACTTTCCGGGGTTTTGAGCCTGCGGGTCTGGGACCGCGCGATCTGTCAGAAGGTCAGGACGATGCGATTGGCGGTAACTACTATTGGGTGGCACGGTTCGAATCCGATTTCCCTCTGGGTCTGCCCGAGGAATTCGGCCTGCGGGGCGGTGTGTTCTATGACGTCGGAAACCTGTACAACATCAGTAACGTGAACACGGCTGGTGCGGACATTGTCGGGGCCGACGGATCGATCCGGCACGTCCTGGGTGTCTCGGTCCTGTGGACCACACCATTCGGACCGCTGCGCTTCAACTTCTCGAAGGCCCTCAAGAAAGAGGACTTTGACAAAGAGCAGAACTTTGACCTGACCATTCAGGCCAGGTTCTGATCTTCGGATGGAGAACAGATTCAAGCTGTTCATGCAGGGCCCGATCCGGGCCCTGTGTGTTTTGTTGGGGTTATGGGTCGCATCGCCGGTAATGGCGCAACAGTTGGGTGTGCCGCAATCGACGATCCTGACGATATCCAGCGACCGGCTGTTTGCCGAATCCCAGTTCGGCCAGCGTGTGTTTCGTGAAATCGAAGCCGAAAGCGCCCTTTTGGCGGAAGAAAATGAGCGCATCGTCCAGGAACTCAGCGATGAAGAGAGGGACCTGACGGAAAAACGCGCCGAACTTGACGCCGAAGCGTTTCGACCTCTGGCCGAAGCCTTTGATGAAAAGGTGCAATCCCATCGCGAAAGCCAGCGCGCAAAGCTGGACACGCTGGCCCGGCGCTCTGAACGGTCGCGCGCGATGTTCATCAATCTGGTCGAGCCGGTGCTAATCGACCTGTTGCGCGATACCGGCGCCTCGGTGATCCTCGAGCGGTCGGACGTTTTCCTCAGCCCCGATGCGCTGGATATTACCGATACCGCGATTTCCCGGATCAATGCCGCGATTGGCGATGGCGAGGAATTGCAAACCGAAGACGGTGAATAGGTTGCCTTGCCCTTGAAGGGCAGTATTGCTAACCACGCCAGTAAGAAACATCAGACACAGGACTTCTGCTTATGACCACGGAAACCCAGAGTGCCGACATTCAGCTGATTCAGCGGATATTGCCGCATCGCTACCCGTTTCTGCTGGTCGACAAGGTGGTTGATATTTCGGGCTATCACTCTGCTGTCGGTATCAAGAACGTCACCATGAACGAGCCGCATTTTCAGGGCCATTTCCCTGGCACTCCGATCATGCCCGGTGTGACAATCGTCGAGGCCATGGCACAGACCGCTGGCGTGATGTTGGGCGTTGGCATGGATGTCATCGACAGCGATCTGCTGATCTATTTCATGAATATCGACAAATGCAAATTCCGCCGCAAAGTCGTGCCCGGCGATGTGCTTGAGATGCATGTGGAAACCGTGCGCGGCAAGAAGGGCGGAAAGATCTTCAAGTTCAGCGGCCGTGCAACGGTCGATGGCGAGGTGGCCGCCGAAGCCGAGTTTTCGGCCTATGTCGACTGGGACATGGAAAAAACGACATGAGCAGCATTCACCCCAGCGCGATAATCGAAGACGGCGCGCAAATCGGGGCTGACTGCAAGATCGGTCCTTTTTGTTTCGTCGGTCCTCAGGTTCGGCTCGGGGACCGGGTGGAGCTGAAATCGCACGTTGTGGTAACCGGCGATACCTCGGTCGGAGAAGACAGCGTCGTGTTCAATTTCTCGGTCATCGGGGAAATTCCGCAGGATCTGAAATTTGGCGGTGAAAATACGCGGCTAGAGATCGGTAAGCGCAATCGTATCCGTGAGCATGTGACGATCAACACCGGCACTGATGGTGGCGGTGGCGTAACGCGGATCGGTGACGATTGCCTGCTTATGGCGGGGGTACATGTGGCCCATGACGTGCAAATTGGCGACCGCGTCATCATGGTGAACCACTCGGGTGCGGCGGGCCATTGCGTTGTTGGTGATGACGCGATCATCGGTGGCATCTCGGGATTGCACCAGTTTGTGCGCGTTGGTCGCGGGGCGATCATCGGGGCCCTGACCATGGTGCCAAAAGATGTCATTCCCTACGGTTTGGTTCAGGCCGCGCGCGGCGAGCTGGACGGCCTGAACCTTGTGGGCCTGAAGCGTCGCGGCGTCTCGCGCGAGGATATATCTGCGCTGCGCGCCGCCTTCCGCGAGCTGTCCGAGGGTGACGGTACCTTTATGGATCGCGTAGACCGGCTTGAAGGCGCAGAAAGCGATTACGTCCGCGAGATTCTGGACTTTGTCACCGGCGCGTCGGATCGGTCGTTCCTGACGCCAGGGAAGTAACGGCATGCTGGCTTTGATCGCGGGTACGGGCGCTTTGCCGGACGAGGTGGTGAGCCAACTGGACGAGCGCCCGCTGGTGTGCGCACTGGAAGGGTTTCAACCCGACACTCTGACCCCGGATATTGTGTTTCCGCTGGAGCAGCTCGGCAGTTTTATCGCCGACCTCAAGGCGCGCGGGGTGGATGAAATTTGCATGGCGGGTGCGGTGCGCAGACCTGCCGTTGATCCTGCGCGGATCGATGCGGCAACGATGCCGCTGGTTCCGATCTTGCAGCAGGCCATGATGTCCGGTGATGACGGCGCGCTGCGGGCGGTCATCGCTATTTTCGAACAATCGGGCCTGACGGTGCGCGCCGCGCACGAGATCGCGCCCGGGGTTCTTCCACCTGTTGGATGTTTGACGCAGGCGCAGCCGTCCGGGGCCGATCAGGCCGACGCGGACCGGGCTGCGGGTATCCTGCGTGCGATTGGGGCCGCCGATATCGGTCAGGCGTGTGTGGTCCAGAAAGGGCAGGCTTTGGCGGTTGAAGGGATTTATGGCACTGCATGGATGCTGCAATCCCTGACCCAGCGCCCCGATGCTGGTGGTGGCGTGCTTGTCAAGGGCCCGAAGCCCGATCAGGACCGCCGTGTAGACCTGCCCACCATCGGCCCGGACACTGTGACCGAAGCGGTCGCGGCCGGTCTGACAGGCATCGTTATCGAAAAGGGCGGCGTCATCGTTTTGGACCGCCAGCGCGTGGTGGCAGAATGCGAACGGTTGGGCCTGTTCCTGCTTGTGCGTGAGCGGGCCGTCTGATGCGTGTCTTTCTGGTCGCCGGAGAACCTTCGGGCGATCGGCTGGGCGGCGCGTTGATGGAAGGCCTGAAAACACTGGTCCCGGATGTCGAGTTCGACGGTGTCGGTGGCCCGCTGATGCAGGCGCAAGGGCTGGTCAGTCGCTTTCCGATGGCCGAACTCAGCGTTATGGGGCTGGTCGAGGTTCTGCCCAAGTTCTTTCACCTCAAGCGTCGTATCGCCGAGACGGCTGAGGCCGTGCTCGACACGCAGCCGGATGTCTTGATCACGATTGACAGTCCCGATTTCTCGCTGCGCGTGGCCAAGATCGTAAAAGCGGGCAGCAAAATCCGCACGGTCCATTACGTCGCTCCAAGTGTCTGGGCGTGGCGACCGGGCAGGGCGGACAAGATGGCAAAGGTCATCGATCACGTTCTGGCGCTGCTGCCGTTCGAGCCGCCGTACATGGAACGCGCCGGCATGGAGTGCGACTTTGTCGGTCACCCGGTCGTCAATGAACCCGTTGCAACTGACGAGGACATACAAGAGTTCCGGCAGGCCCATGGGTTGGGGCAAAGCCCGGTTATTCTGGCGCTGCCGGGATCGCGTCGGGGCGAAGTCGATCGGCTTGCGCCGGTATTCGGTGAGGCTCTGCGTCTGTTTCTGACTGGTCGACCCGAAATGCGGGTGGTCGTTCCTGCCGTCGCTCACATGGTCGAGACCGTGACCGATCACGTGCAGAACTGGCCGGGCTCTCCGGTCGTTGTCGATCCGCGCAATATCCCTGCAGATCTGGCGGTTCAGCAGAAACGCGCAGCCTTTGCTGCCGCGGAATTGGCCTTGGCCGCATCGGGCACCGTATCGCTTGAACTGGCCGCGCAGGCGACACCGATGGTCATCGCCTACAAGCTCAGTTGGCTGACCCAGAAAATGGCCGAACGAATGGTCAAGCTGGACACGGTGACTCTGGTCAATCTGGTATCCGACACGCGGTCGGTTCCCGAGCGTTTGCTGAACGATTGCGTCCCCGACAAAATCGCAGCCGCGCTCAAAGATGTGGCGGCTGATCCGGAGGCGCAGCGCGAGGCGATGACCATGACAATGGACCGCCTGGGACGCGGTGGAGAAGCACCGGGTTTGCGCGCAGCCAAGGCGGTGCTAAAACGACTGCCAAGCCAACATGATTGAGCATATCCTGTTCGCCGTGTCGGCCGGGATCGTGACGATCTCGACCAATCTGGACAATCTGGTTGTCTTGTTCGGCCTGATCATGGTGATGGAAACACGGCGCGCAGTTGCGGGGTTTGTTGTAGCGCAGGTGATCATCCTGACTCTGGCAATGGTGATCGCCAGCGGACTTGATCAAACCGGGTTTCTGCGGTGGGTCGGCTATCTTGGGATCATACCCATGTCTTTGGGCCTCTACGGTATCTGGCAACAGCTTTCAGGTGCCGAAGGCCGTAAACTGCCGGATACGGGTGCGATAACATCGACCGTTGTGCTGTTTCTAAGCTTGTCGTTCGACACTTTGGCAGCCATGACGCCACTATTTGCGGATTCGACCCCGGCATTTCGTTTGACGGCCTTGATCGGAGCTTTCTCTGCACTCGCGGTTCTGAGTGCGGTGGCAGCCTGGGGCGCACCGCGTGCGCAGGTTCTTGGGCCGCGATTTGCCCGACTCGACAGGATTGCGCCTTACATCATGGTGTCAGTGGGGCTGTATATTCTGGTCAACAGCCCAACGGACGTTCTTTAGCCTGGTATTCCGGCTTCAGTAACCGCGCCAGATCCAGCCGCCGCCAAAGATGCGGCTGCCCTCATTGGCGTAGAACACACAAGCCTGTCCGGGCGAGATACCTTCTTCGGGCGTCAGCAATTCAACCTCGGCCGTCGTATCGGACAAGGGACGGATGATCGCCTCGCGCGGGGGGCGGGTCGATCGGACTTTGACCGACAGGTGCCATTCGTCTAGCGAAGTGAACGGCGCATCGCCCAGCCAGTTGATCTCGCGCACGGGGATGGTCCGCGTGGCCAGCAATTCCTTGGGGCCGACCACGACCTGTTTTTTGTCCACATCCAGCTTCACCACATAAAGCGGCTCACTCAGGCCACCGATGCCCAGACCACGGCGCTGTCCGATTGTGTAGTGAATGACGCCATTGTGCTGGGCCAGCACCCGACCATCTGCATGCACGATCTCGCCGGGTTCGGCAGCGCCGGGACGCAGCTTTTCGATCACGCTGGCATAGTTGCCGTTGGGCACAAAGCAAATGTCCTGACTGTCAGGCTTGTCGGCAACCGCCAGACCGTATTGCGCCGCCATCTCACGTGTTGCGTCCTTTGAGGGCAGGTGGCCCAGAGGAAAGCGCAGATAGTCCAACTGCTCTGGCGTGGTCGAGAACAGGAAATACGACTGGTCGCGATTGGCGTCTTCGGCGCTGTGCAACTCAGGTCCGTTTGCGCCCATCTTGCGCTGAATGTAATGACCGGTCGCCATGCAGTCAGCTTCAAGGTCCTTGGCGGTTTCCAGCAGGTCCTTGAATTTCACGCGTTCATTGCAACGAATGCAGGGGACGGGTGTCGCGCCAGCCAGGTAACTGTCGGCGAACTCGTCGATCACGGCGTCCTTGAAGATGTTCTCGTAGTCCAGCACGTAATGCGGAAATCCACGTTCCTCGGCCACGCGGCGCGCATCGTGGATATCGATCCCGGCGCAGCACGCGCCTTTCTTGGCCAGTGCCGCGCCGTGGTCATAAAGCTGCAGCGTCACGCCGACCACGTCATAGCCCTGTTCGGCCAGATAGGCCGCAACGACTGAACTGTCGACACCACCCGACATGGCAACAACCACCCGCGTTTCCGAGGGCGGTTTGGCAAAACCAAGCGAATTGAGTTTGGTCTCGGCAGCGAGGGCCATGGCGATTCCAGTCCGGGTTAAGAAAGACCGGCAGAATATAGGAAAATTCTACACACTCTCAAGGGGTGGTTTCACCTCCTTTTAAGTAGGCTGGGGGCAGCTTTGTCGCAGTTGAAAAAGGGGCGAGAGATGTATTTGCACAAAGTGGAAGGACCGCGGTCAATTACATTACCGGACGGAACCATCCTGACGCGCGCTGATTTGCCGTCTGCCGACACAAGAAGATGGGTCGCGTCCCGAAAGGCGCTGGTCGTCCGGGGGGTGCTGTATGGGCTGATCACCTTGTCGGATGCCAAGAAACGCTATGGCATCAGTGATGAAGAGTTCAACACCTGGGTCGCAGCCGTGGCCGAGCACGGTGTCGACGCTTTGAAGGTCACCACATTAAAAAAATATCGACAACTTAAAGAAGAGCGTGAATAAATGATTCAACGGTAACGTCAGATTAACCATTTTTATTCAGGCTCAATTCAGTTGAAGAACTTGACCCAAATTGGAGCAGTAATATGCGAATACTTCTTGTCGAGGATGATCCAACAACGTCCAAAAGCATCGAACTGATGCTAACTCATGCAAATTTGAACGTTTATGCGACAGATCTTGGCGAAGAAGGCATCGACCTGGCAAAGCTCTATGATTACGATCTGATCCTGCTGGATCTGAACCTGCCCGACATGAATGGTCACGAGGTTCTTCGCCAGCTTCGCATTGCGCGCGTGGAAACGCCGATTTTGATTCTGTCCGGCGCAGATGACACGGAAAGCAAGATCAAAGGTTTCGGCTTTGGTGCCGACGACTATCTGACCAAGCCCTTCCACCGAGAAGAACTGGTGGCCCGTATCCACGCTATTATCCGTCGTTCCAAGGGTCATTCCCAATCGGTCATTCACACCGGACGGGTTGCAGTCAACCTGGATGCCAAAACGGTCGAGGTCGAGGGCAAGACTGTCCATCTGACCGGCAAGGAATACCAGATGCTCGAATTGTTGAGCCTGCGCAAAGGGACGACCCTGACAAAAGAGATGTTCCTCAACCATCTTTACGGCGGCATGGACGAACCGGAACTCAAGATCATCGACGTGTTCATCTGCAAGCTGCGCAAGAAACTCAGCAACGCTACGGGTGGCGAGAACTATATCGAAACGGTCTGGGGCCGGGGATATGTTCTGCGTGATCCGCAGGCGGCGGCAAACTCGGAAACTCGTTTGGCCGTTGGCGCCTGACTGAAACACTGCCGCCGTTGGTCCAGGGCGGCACCTCCACTCACGGTACAGCACAACACTGGACCTCGCTTCGGCCTCGCCCTATCACTGGGTTTCAGAACGACGTGACAGGGCGAGGCCATGAGCGAAATTACCCCCGTATCCGAGCTGACGCAGGATGAGGCCCGCGCCGAGTTAGAGCGGCTCGCCCATGTCCTGCAACGGGCCAATCGACTATATCACGCAGAAGATGCGCCCGAACTTTCGGATGCGGACTACGACGCGTTAAAACGTCGAAACGCCGATATCGAGGCGCACTTTCCGGCACTGAAGCGCAGCGACAGTCCGACCGATCTAGTTGGTGCGCGGGCGGCTGACGGGTTTGCCAAGGTCTCTCACGCGGTCCGGATGATGTCGTTGGGCAATGGTTTTGACGATACCGATATCGCAGATTTCGACCGTTCAATTCGGAAATATCTGGGGCTGAGTGACGACGCGCCGCTCTCATACACCGCCGAACCCAAGATCGACGGCCTGTCCCTTTCGCTGCGCTACGAGCAGGGCGTTTTGGTCCAGGCGGCGACGCGCGGCGATGGAGAGGTCGGCGAGAATGTCACCGCCAACGCGCGCACTGTTGCGGATATTCCGCAGCAGATCGAGAACGCCCCGGACATCCTGGAGGTGCGCGGCGAGGTCTATATGTCGCACGCGGATTTTGACGATCTGAACGCGCGCCAAACGGCAAGCGGCGGCAAGACCTTTGCCAACCCGCGCAACGCGGCTGCGGGGTCGCTGCGTCAGCTGGATGCCACAATCACCCGCTCCCGGCCTCTTCGGTTCTTTGCCTATGCGTGGGGAGAGCTCTCGGCGCCAATCGCGACCACACAGATTGATGCCATCGAACGTTTGCACGCCTTCGGGTTTCAGACCAACGAGTTGACGCGAAAATGCGACTCGGTCCCAGAAATGCTGAACCATTACCGCGATATCGAAGCGCAGCGGTCGACCCTCGGATATGATATCGACGGCGTTGTCTATAAGGTCAACGATCTTGCCTTGCAGGCGCGGCTTGGCTTTCGCTCGACCACGCCGCGTTGGGCGATCGCCCACAAGTTCCCCGCTGAATTGGCCTGGACCCGGTTGGACGGGATCGACATTCAGGTAGGGCGCACCGGAGCACTTAGCCCGGTTGCACGGTTGCATCCCGTCACGGTCGGGGGTGTGGTCGTCTCGAACGCCACGCTGCATAACGAAGACTATATCGCGGGCCGCGATGCCAAAGGCGGTGTGATCCGGGGCGGCAAGGATATCCGCGTCGGGGACTGGGTGCAGGTTTACAGGGCCGGAGATGTCATTCCCAAAGTGGC
Organism: Ruegeria sp. AM4; assembly: GCF_056540665.1. Classification (NCBI taxonomy): domain Bacteria; kingdom Pseudomonadati; phylum Pseudomonadota; class Alphaproteobacteria; order Rhodobacterales; family Roseobacteraceae; genus Ruegeria; species Ruegeria sp. AM4. The sequence continues at coordinate 558,687 of NZ_JBQFXD010000001.1, forward strand.
CGATGTTGACCTGACGAAACGTCCGGATGACAGCGCACCCTATGAATTTCCGACGGCTTGTCCCGAATGTGGTAGCGACGCCATTCGCGAGGACGGCGATGCGGTCCGGCGCTGCACGGGTGGGCTGATATGCCCGGCTCAAGCCGTTGAAAAACTGAAGCATTTTGTATCGCGCAAAGCCTTTGATATCGAGGGTCTGGGTGCCAAGCAGATCGAGATGTTCCATGGTGACACGGCTCTTCCGATCAATACCCCCGCCGACATTTTCACTCTGCACGAGCGCGACGCAAAAAACCTATCGCGGCTCAAGAACCGGGACGGGTGGGGTGAAACATCGGCCAGCAATCTGTTCGCGGCCATCGACGAAAAGCGGAAGATCGAGTTTGGGCGCTTACTGTTCGCCTTGGGCATTCGCCATGTCGGTGAGGTTGGCGCGCGGGACCTTGCGCTGCACTTTCTCGATTGGGATGTGATGGCGCAAGCGATTGACACGGCCCGTCCAGCGGCCCTAGCCCAACGACGCGCAGACGCCGCGGAAGAGGCCGAACGGCAAACCGCAACGCAGGAAGGTCGCCGCGCTCGGGTGAAAGAGGCGCGGGACGTCGCCATTGCCAATTCCGATGTACCTTCGGCCGCTGTTTCGGCCTGGTCGGACCTGATTGGCATTGACGGGATTGGCACCACATTGGGCCTTTCCCTGTCGGACGCATTTGCAAACGCTGATGAGCGCCGGGCCTTCGATGACCTCCGGCAGCACCTGACGATCATTGCGCCGGATCTGCCAGCCGCTGACAGCCCGGTTGCGGGTAAAACGGTTGTGTTTACCGGAACGCTGGAAAAAATGACCCGGGCCGAGGCAAAGGCAAGGGCCGAGGCGCTGGGGGCAAAGGTGTCGGGCTCGGTCAGCCAGAAGACCGATCTGCTGGTGGCAGGTCCAGGTGCGGGCTCCAAAGCAAAAAAGGCGGCGGATCTGGGGATTGAAACGCTGGACGAAGATGGCTGGCTGCAACTGATCGGGGATGCATGAGCAGCCGTCCGGAGATCCTGTTTCCGCTGTTTGCGGGCCTCGAGACGCTGGACGGTGTAGGCCCCAAAACCGCGCAATTGTTTGGGCAATTGGGGGTCGAAACACCACGGGATGTTCTGTTTGCGTTGCCTTACGCGGTGATTGACCGGCGGCGGCGAGACACGATCAAAGGGGCTGATCTGCCGACGACGCTGACTGTTGAGGTTACCGTCGGCCCGCATCGTCCTTCTCGCAATCGGGGCGGGGCTTACCGCATTCATGTTGAGGATAGCCAGGCGGATTTCCAGCTCGTGTTCTTCCACGCGCGCGGTGACTATCTGAAAAAGATCCTCCCGCAAGGATCGTGCCGTGTGGTTTCTGGTAAACTTGAATTGTTCGACGGTATGGCGCAGATGGTTCACCCGGATCATGTTGTTGCCCCAGCGGATGTCGCCGAACTGCCAGAGTTTGAACCCGTCTACCATCTGACCCAAGGGGTGACACAGAAAACCGCGTACAAGGCGGCGCAAAGTGCGCTGGACCGCGTGCCCAACCTTCAGGAGTGGATTGACCCCAACCAGATCGCCCAGAAAAGCTGGCCGGGTTGGGCGGCGGCGGTCCGCGATGCGCACCATCCGCAAGGTGCGGATGATGTCGCGCCATTTGACCCCGCAAGGGAGCGGCTGGCTTATGATGAGCTGTTCGCGCATCAACTCACCCTTGCGTTGGCCCGGCAGAGGGAAAAAAAGGCGCGCGGAATTGTCAGTGTTGGAACCGGGGCGTTGCAGGGGCGAGTACTGCAATCCCTGCCGTATCGACCGACCGGAGCGCAAGAGCGCGCGATCCAGGAAATCACTGCTGATATGGGCTCAAATACGCGGATGAACCGTTTGTTGCAGGGTGATGTGGGTGCGGGCAAAACGCTGGTGGCGTTCATGGCCCTGCTGGTCGCGGTTGAGGCCAAGGGGCAGGGAGTCATGATGGCCCCCACCGAGATCCTTGCCCGCCAACATCTCGAAGGACTGCGCCCGCTGGCCGAAGAGGCTGGCGTCGTTCTGGAGATTCTGACGGGCCGCGATAAGGGGGCCGAGCGAAAAGCCAAGCTTGCCGCGCTGGCGCGAGGGGACATTCACATTCTGGTCGGCACGCATGCCGTGTTCCAAAGCGATGTTGAGTTTCAGGATCTGCGTCTCGCGATCGTTGACGAGCAGCACCGTTTCGGTGTGCGTCAGCGGATGGAGCTATCCGAAAAAGGGCAGGGAGCGGATGTTCTGGTCATGACCGCCACACCGATCCCGCGCAGTCTGGCGCTGGCGCAATATGGTGACATGGACGTATCGGTGCTGGATGAAAAGCCGCCGGGTCGTAAGCCGATCAAAACCGCTATCATCAGCACGCAGCGCATGGACGAGGTGGTCGACCATCTGCGGCTTGCGATCGGTGAGGGAAGGCAATGTTACTGGGTCTGTCCTTTGGTGGACGAATCCGAAGTCTCGGACCTGACAGCGGCCGAGGAGCGGTTCAAACGGCTGCGGGCCTTGCTGGGCGACGGTACTGTCGGGCTGGTGCATGGCCAGATGCCACCGGCGGAAAAGGATGCCGCGATGGCAGCGTTTCAATCCGGGCAGACCAAGGTGCTGGTCGCAACAACAGTGATCGAGGTCGGTGTCAACGTGCCGAACGCCACGATCATGGTGATCGAGCGCGCAGAAATCTTCGGCCTAGCGCAGCTACATCAGTTGCGTGGTCGGGTCGGACGTGGCGAGGAAGCCTCGACCTGCTTGTTGATGTATCAGCCGCCGCTAAGTGAAGGCGGTCGCAAACGTCTGGAGGTTCTTCGTGAAACCGAAGACGGGTTTCGCATTGCCGAAACCGATCTTCAGATGCGCGGCGCCGGAGACCTGATCGGAACCGCGCAGTCGGGCCTGCCAAAGTTTCGGATTGCTGATCTGGAACGGCAGGCCGGATTGATGGCTGTAGCGCAATCTGACGCGCGGAATCTGCTCTCCGGTGACCCGAAACTCACCTCTGAACGGGGGCAAGCCGCGCGTGTTCTGTTATGGCTGATGAAGCAGGATCAGGCGATCCGTTTGATATCAGTGGGTTAGACAGAAAGTTCCGGTGAGTTCACAAATGTTCTCAAAAAGTTCTTTACCGACTCGGGAAAATATGAGAACAAAAGGTCAACAAAGGATTAAACCCTGACCGGAGGTGAGACCATGCTGACCCAAATCAAGACCGCATTCAGCCGTTCGCAAGCCACGATTTTGCAAGACGCTGCGGGTGCCGTGTCCTTGGTTGTGATGCTGGTGGTTGCCCTTCATTTGCCGCTGGGGTTCTAAGCCTTTCTGCCTGCGATCTCGTGCCGTTCAACCCGCGTATGTCATCCCCATTTCAGTCAAGGGTGACCTGCCTGTCCCAAACCCCTTGAGGGGCCTGCCTCGGCCCCGCGCGGAATTCCGGATCCCACGCGAGAAACGCAATACCTGCCGCCGCCCTTTCCGCCCGGAAGGTGCGGCGGTTTTTTCTTACAATTGACCCGTCTTCATGATCTCAAGGATCGCTGAAAGCACGGAATTGACTGCGACAGAGGCCAGGATCATGCCCATCACGCGGCTGATGATGGCAGCGCCCGAATGGCCGATCAGCCGAATGATCGGCTCGGCCAGCAGCATCAAGACAAAGGCAATCGCGATGACCAAAAGCATGATCAGCGCGGTGATACCCTGATCCGCAGCGCTAAATCGGTTGTTGTCGGTCAAAATGACGATCGCCAGCATCGCACCGGGCGATGCAAGCGAGGGCACCGCCAACGGGAAGATCGCTGGATTGGATTGGTGAATCTTGTCTTCCTGATCTTCTTCGGCCTGGCGCTGCTCGATATCCTGCTTGCTTTCGCCAAAGATCATTGTCAGCGCGAACAGAAACAGGATGATGCCGCCGGCAACCTGAAACGAGTTAAGGCCAATATCCAATGCCTCGATCAGCAGCTGTCCGAAAACAAGGAAGAACAGCAAAACTCCGGCGCTGATGAATGCTGCAAGTAATGCCGTACGACGGCGGGCAGAAGCCTCGATACCGGCGGTAACGGCGATGAATACCGGGATCGTGCCGATCGGGTCAATCACCACCCAAAGGGTCACGAAATGTTCAAGCAGATTGTTCAAACCGCGACCCCCTCAGGACTTTCGCGCGAGGTTATTCGGCGTCCGTACAAAAGGCCAAGGTCAGGCGCAATTGGCCTGTTCGGCTTGTCCCATCGCCTCGGCGGTGGCCTCCAACGCCAGCAGGATTGAGGCGTGACGGTTCTTGTAATCCCGCGCGGGCATCAGAACTTCGAGCCCGTCAAAGGGCGCATCCGGGGCAGGGCCGTCTTTCTTCAACATGGCAGCGAGCTGATCGCGGGCGGCCTCCACCTGTTGACGCGTCGCTCCGATAACTGCGTCACCAACGACAGAGGCTGACGCCTGGCCAAGCGCGCAAGCTTTAACATCCTGTCCATATTCGGCAACCTTGCCGTCGCGCAGCGTTACATCGACCGTCACCGTCGAGCCGCACAGAGGCGCGCGCTTTTTGACGGTGGCATCGGGGTTTTCCAGACGATCCAGATGAGGAATATCCGCCGCCAGCGCAAGAATGCGCCCGGAATACAGCTTGATCAGGTCAGTTTCGCCGGACATGGGTTTCCCTCGGTAGCGGTTCCCAATACATAGTGACCAAACCCGGCGATGCAAAAGGTTTTTTGGAATGGCACAGACAGTCGCGTTCGACCCATCGACGCTGAAATTCAACGAGGCGGGTCTGATCCCAGCCATCGCTCAGAACGAGAGCACGGGCGAGGTTCTCATGATGGCCTGGATGAATGTCGAGTCGGTTTCGCGCACACTTGAATCGCGGCGGGTAACCTATTGGTCGCGCTCGCGTAAGTCGTTCTGGGTCAAAGGCGAAACCTCGGGTCACGTGCAAGAACTGGTCGATTTCCGGGTCGACTGCGACCGCGACTGTCTGTTGGTCTTGGTGCGTCAGCAAGGGCCTGCCTGTCACACGAACCGGCGCTCTTGCTTCTACACCGCTGTTCGCGAAGGCGAAGAAGTCGAATTGATGAAACCGATGGAGTGAACATCCGGTGCGTGGTAGTTAACGTGCTTCGTCGCTAAGGGGTGGATTTGGCTTTGATGCCAATCATTCGCCGGATATCATCAGGGCTGGCACCTTCTTCACGGTATTTGGCGATCGCGCGCGCATCGTCGCGTTTGGCCAGACGCTTACCCGCCTCATCGCGGATCAGGCGATGATGCGTGTACTGCGGGGTCGGAAGGCCAAGCACCGCTTGCAGTAAGACGTGAATTCGCGTTGCCTCGAACAAATCCTTCCCGCGCACGACATGCGTGATGCCCTGATCGGCATCATCCAGCACTACCGAGAGGTGATATGACGTCCCCATGTCACGCCGGGACAAGACGACATCCCCGATGGTCTGCGACAAATCCTGGGGCGACAGTGAGATCGTCCCAGTCTCACCGTTTGGACCTGACCCTAATTCGTGAAACCCCGGCGCGCGGGCCTGAACCAATTGTGCTGCCTTGGCGATATCGAGCCGCAGCGGAATATCGATTGGCCGCGCCCTGCTAGCAGGATCGCCGTGTTTCCAACGTTCCCGGCAAGTGCCGGGGTAAATGAGACCATCAGGACCATAAAGCGGCGCACCTTCCTGCGGTGCACTGGCTGCCGCGGCGATGTCTTTTCGGTTACACGTACAAGGGTACAACAGACCCTGCGCCCAAAGCTGATCCAAGGCGACCTGATAGGCAGGCAAGCGGTCCGACTGGCGCATGACAGGCTTGGGCCAACGCAGGCCCAGCCATTCAAGATCATCATAGATCAGATTTTCCCACTTTGGGCGCGCGCGGGATTGATCGATATCTTCGATCCGCAGCAGGAACTCTCCGCCCTGTTCACGCGCCAAATCATGGGCCAGGATCGCCGAATAGGCGTGACCCAAGTGTAGTGGCCCGGTTGGAGACGGCGCAAAACGGGTCCTGAAAGTCACGCTTTTTCAATCACGTAAACGTCTGATCTCATGTCCATGCCGCGCAGGTGGGGGCCGTTCTCGCGAAACAGAAGACGGGCATGCCCCATGTCCAGCCAATCACCCAAACGCGTGGTATAGCTGCGTTCTGTAAGCGTCAGGTCATTGAACGAAAACGCCAGCAGACCTTTCTTTGGCAAGGCGTGCATCAACATATCCAGTGTTTCCGGCGGTGCGGCACCTGTGCCGATCACACCAATGGCTGTAATCACCGAATAGGAACTTGACTTGACCGGAGCAGGGTCAGTGATATCGAACTCGGTCAGGGTTCGGTATACGCCCTTAGCTTCAGCCCCTTGCAACATCTCAGAGGTCGGGTCCATGCCATCAATCACCCGATACCCGACAGTGTGCAGAGCTTCTCCGGACAGACCCGTGCCACAGCCATAGTCCAGAATAGGGACATCCGCCTGCGGTTTTTTCGACCACAAGGCCTCGGCCACGCGTCGCGGTGTCACATAGCCTTGCCCGCCAACCTCGTCGTCATACGAGGTTGCCCATTCGCGGTAATGGTCCTGCGTTTCCTGCACAGACCCAAGCCCATAGACATCCTTGAGAAATTTTTTGCTCATGCAAGCATGTTAAGCGGTCGCAGGGGTCATCGTCCAGCCAGCCACTCGGTCCAAGCCGCTTTGGCGCGATCGGTATAGGCTTTGTAGCGGTCCTTGCGCCCACGACGCCCGCCTTTCAGGCCCTCAACGGGGCGGAACAGGCCGAAATTTACGTTCATCGGCTGAAAGGTTTTTGCCTCGGCACCGCCGGTGATGTGGTGGATCAAGGCCCCCATCGCGCTGTCCTGGGGAAGCGGTGGAAGGGGGCGATCCTGAATCTCAGCCGCAGCAAACCGCCCGGCCAGCAATCCCATCGCGGCGCTTTCCACATAACCTTCGACCCCGGTGATTTGGCCGGCAAAGCGTATGTTGGGACGCGATTTCAGACGCATCTGCGCGTCCAGTAGTGTCGGAGAGTTGATGAATGTATTGCGATGAATGCCGCCCAACCGGGCAAAACTGGCATTCTCAAGCCCCGGGATCATGCGAAACACATCGGTCTGCGCACCGTATTTCATCTTGGTCTGGAAACCCACGATATTGAAAAGTGTGCCCAGAGCGTTGTCGCGCCGCAATTGCACCACCGCATAGGGCTTGTCGTCCGGATTGTGCGGGTTGGTCAGGCCAACTGGTTTCATCGGTCCATGGCGCAGCGTTTCGCGGCCACGTTCCGCCATAACCTCGATTGGCAAGCAGCCATCGAAATATCCTGCGGTTTCACCTTCATGAAATTCGGTCTTGTCTGCCGCCAATAGGGCATCAATGAACGCCTCGTATTGATCACGGTCCATCGGGCAGTTCAGATAAGCAGTGCGCTCTTCCTCGGTCTCGCCCTTGTCATAGCGCGATTGCATCCACGCCTGGCTCATGTCGATGCTGTCAGCATAGACGATCGGTGCAATCGCATCAAAAAACGCTAGCGCTTCGGCCCCGGTTTCGGACTGGATCGCAGCGCCCAGATCAGCCGAGGTCAGCGGACCTGTGGCAAAAATCCATTGACCGTCTGACGGCAAAGACGTGACTTCTTCGGCGGTAACCGACACGCGCGGGTGAGCGTGCAGCCTGGCCGTAACCGTTTCGGCAAAAGGATCCCGGTCAACCGCCAACGCGCCGCCAGCGGGCAAGCGATGTGCGTCTGCTGTGGACATGATCAGCCCGTTTGCGGCGCGCATCTCCCAATGCAGCAAGCCAACGGCGTTCTGTTCGTCATCGTCCGAACGGAACGAGTTCGAGCACACCATTTCTGCCAGATTGCCGGTCTGATGCGCAAACGTGCCCACCTTGGGGCGCATTTCGTGGATAACGACATCCACACCCAATTCAGCAGCCTGCCAGGCGGCCTCGGACCCGGCCATTCCGCCGCCGACGATATGCAATCTCTGTGTCATGAGACGCCACATAGGGCAGGGCGCGTGAATGCGCAACGTGGGTTTGCGGTGTTATTTCAACGACGCGAATATCTGGGAAGTCTTGGGGTCGCCGCTGCGGGAATGTCGACGCCGGTGAGAGAAACCAGCTTGGAGGGACCTTCCGCCCACGGCGACCCAAAAGTGTCTTTCAGGCCATGGCCTTGTCCCACCTTTGCCACAGTGTCGCCGCTTTGAAAAGTGAAAAATTGCGAACAGTTTGTAAAATTGTGCCGAATAATCGCTTCATTGCTGCCAATTTGGAGGCCGTTTTTCGATGAATGCGTTTATTCCTTCTTCGGTATCGCGATGCAGCATATTCTGCGCCATTACCTCGGCGGTATAGGCATATGCCTGATCGGTGGGCAGTTGAAGTTGTTGATAAAACGCCTCTTTCCCGACTTTGACGGCCGATCCCAACTTGTTTGCCAGTTGTTCGGCCAGCGCCTTGGTTTCTTCTTCTAGCCTGGTTTCCGGTACGACGCGATTGATCAGGCCAAGCTCGGCGGCGCGCTCGGCCTGGATGAAATCGCCAGTTGTCAGCATTTCGAACGCGAGTTTGCGCGGGATATTGCGGCTGAGCGCAACCATCGGTGTCGAACAGAACAGGCCAATATTGACACCGTTGACCCCAAACCGGGTTCCTTCTGCGGCGATGGCCAGATCGCAGGTCGCAACCAATTGGCAACCTGCGGCGGTGGCAATGCCGTGGGTCTGGGCGATTACTGGCTGAGGCAGGGTTTGTATCGACATCATCATTTTGGCGCAGCGGTCGAAGAGGTCCTGAAAATAAGCTAGCCCTCGGTCGTTTGCCTGCCGCCCGTTTGTCATCTGTTTCAAGTCATGACCTGCGCAGAATGCCTTGCCAGCACCCGACAGGATCACCGCGCGAATCGACCGGTCGTCGCGCAGCGCGTCGAGTTCCGCTTGCAGAGCACCAAGCATCTCGTCGCTGAGGGCATTGAGACGCTCGGGCGCGTTCATCGTCAGGCGGGCGACGGCGCCCGTGTCGTTACGTTCCAGAATTGCCATATTGCCCTCCCGCTGGCTGTGGGCCAACTCTAGGGCGGCACGGCAAGGAGGAAAAGCATGTCATTGGCGCTGACGAAAAAAGAATTGTCTGACTATCTGGTGCAGGTCTTTCCGCAGGTCCACGCGGATTTCGTCATCGAGGACCTGACCGAGACGTCGATCACCGTGCGCCTTGTTGTAGCCGAGCGTCACTTGCGCCCGGGCGGTACCATCTCGGGGCCTTCGATGTTTGGACTGGCGGATGTAAGTGTCTATGCCATGGTTCTGGCCCGCAAAGGCCGTCAGTCTCTGGCCGTCACCACCAATAGTTCGGTCGACTTTTTGCGCAAACCCGTTGGTGGTGCTGATATGATCGCCAAATGCCGGTTGCTGAAACTCGGGCGCAGCCTGGCTGTGGGGGACGTACTTATGTACTCGGAAGGATATGACGAACCAGTTGCGCGCGCCACTATGACCTATTCGATCCCGCCCGAAGGGTCGGCTGCGGCAAAGTTCGGATAAAAAAGGCCGGGGACAAGCCCCGGCCCAGGAAGAGGTCCCAAAAAATGGGACTGGGGATAACTTAGTTCATCCAGAAATATCGGCTGGTTTCGCCGCGCGATTGAAACCGCGTCAGCCCGACGTCGCGCAGCAGGCGATCATCCAACCGGCCGAGGTTCACGCGACTGCGGCGGCGTTGCTCCCATTTGGTGACCGTCGCTGCAAACTGCACGGCCAGCGCTGCGATTAGCGGCAGCCGGGGGCTGTCGGTCAGCAGGGTAAGGGCGGGTGTGTGCATTGCGCGTGTCATCTTGGGTATCCTTTCAAATTGTATTGACACAAAGCGTAGATGTTCGGTACAAGGCGTTGATACATTCAGGATTGTGTCAAAATCAAAGGAAGAATTGTAATGGATACAATTTGGCCAGAGGCGCTGCCGAAATCCAAAAGTCCTAAATATGCCATTGTGGCCGACACGATCCGAAAAGCGATAGATAACAACATGCTGGAGGTTGGAACCAAGCTGCCTCCGGTGCGTGAACTTGCGTATCAGTTACAAATCACGCCAGGTACGGTCGCGCGTGCGTATACAATCCTGACGGATGAGGGATTGTTACAAGCCGAGGTCGGGCGTGGTACATTTGTCGCCCCGCCCAAATCTCCGGTTCCGGATGATGTCTGGGCGCGAGAGCTGCATCTGCAGGATGACAAATACGATGCCAATGTCAGCCTTTTCAGCCCAAGGCTGGCGGATGTGGGGCAGGTGTCTCTGATCCGCGAATGTCTGCAAAAGGTGTCTCAGGCCAATCCGGGCCTGTTTCTGAACTATCCGACACGCGACGCTTACCAGCCGATGCGGCAATCGGTGGTCGATTGGTTGTCGGACCTGCAGTTGGGGCCTTTGACACATGACGATATCGTGCTGACACACGGAGGACAGAACGGCTTGTGCCTTGTGTTTCAGACGATTCTGCACGGTCCGAAGCCCGTCGTTCTGGTCGAAGACCTGTCCTATGCCGGATTTCGCCGGGCCGGGGAATTGATGCGGGCAGACATCGTGGGCGTGAAGATGGACAATTGGGGTTTGGACCCCAAAGCGATGGAGCATTTGCTGCGGCAGACACCGGCGCAGGCGGTTTGCGTTTCGCCCGAGGTGCAAAACCCGACCGGCTCTCATACACCGCTCGAACGCCGCAAAGAGATCGTCGAGGTCGCCCGGCGCTTTGATGTGCAGATCATCGAAGACGATTGCTATCGCATGGGCGACGCCCGCGAACCGAGCTATCGCGCACTTGCACCAGAACGTGGATGGCATGTGTCATCGATTTCGAAAATCCTGACGCCAGCGCTGCGTGTCGGATTTGCCATCGCCCCGCGCGAGCGCAGCGTCGATCTGCGCCGCTCTGCCGAGTATGGGTATTTCGGCCTGGCCCAACCGCTGGCCGAGGTGACACGGCTTTTGTTGTCTGACCCACGGACACGGGAAATTGCCCGGGATGTGCGCGTCAGGATGGGGGAATATGTTCGGGTGGCGGTGAACGCACTGGGTGGTTTCGACCTGAATTGGGCGCCGGATGTCCCCTTTGTTTGGCTCAGCCTGCCCTCGGGATGGCGCGCGGGGTCTTTCACACGTGCAGCCGAGCGTGAGGGGATACAGTTGCGGTCCGCCGATGAATTCGCCCTGCGCGACGGGCGCGCGCCGAACGCCGTTCGAATTGCGATGAATGGCCACGTATCGCTGGAGCGTTTCGAGGACGCGATGCAGCGGCTGAGGGCGCTTTTGGACAACCCGCCGGAACAGATCAGCGTTTGATCGTCAGCTCAAAGGGGTAGGGTCACCAAAGAACCCGGCCAAGTGCGCGATCTGTCCGGCCTCGTTCAATCGCACAAAATCGTGCCCGGCGACCATGACACCGCCGTCTTGACCGATCATATGCCAGGTGAAGTGAACGACGTCATGGTGATTTGAGGGTTCGCTGGTCAATTCAACGCGCCCGCCAGAACCCTGCAACACCTCTCCGATATGATCACAGAGGTTGGAACGCCCACTCACCTCCGCAGTTGGATCCACATATTGCCCGTTTTCCGCGAAACACCCGGTCAGCAGAGCAAGACGTTTGACTGCATCCTCTTCTTGCCAGGCCAGCCCATAGTCCGCGATTGTCTTTTGCCAGTTCATTTTGCAACTCTCCGTTGGCCCGCGTATCCAATGGCAGTATAGCGGTCTTTGTGACATGCGCGAAGGCCCGCAAATTATGGGGTAAAATAATACCTATTTTGTAACATGTTGATTTGACACGTTAAAAACATGATCACATGTATTGACCCGCAAAACCAGTAGGTCTAAACCCCGTGCATCGAATTCGGACCGGTCTGCATTCAGGCCGGTCTTTCACATCAAACAGGACTATCCTGCCATGAAAACCTTTTCTGCAACACCTGCAGACATCGACAAGAAATGGATCCTGATCGACGCCGAGGGCGTTGTTCTGGGCCGTCTCGCCTCGATCGTCGCCATGCGCCTGCGTGGCAAGCACAAAGCGTCGTTCACCCCGAACATGGACATGGGCGACAATGTTATCGTGATCAACGCTGACAAAATCCAGATGACCGGCAAGAAGCGCGAAGAGAACTTCTACTGGCACACTGGCCACCCGGGCGGCATCAAGTCGCGCACCAAGCAGCAGATCCTCGAGGGTGCACACCCCGAGCGCGTCGTGACCCAGGCGGTCAAGCGCATGCTGCCGGGCAACCGTCTGGCGCGCCAGCAGATGACCAACCTGCGCGTTTACGCCGGTGCCGAGCATCCCCACGAGGCGCAAGCGCCCGAAGTTCTGGACGTGAAGTCCATGAACAAGAAAAACACCCGGAGCTAATGACCGATGGCTGATCAGATCAATACTCTCGAAGAGCTGAGCGCCGTCGCAGGCGTTGAAACCGTGGCTGAAGAAGTTGTTGCACGTGAACCCGTGCGCGACGAGCTGGGTCGCTCGTATGCCACCGGCAAGCGTAAAGACGCTGTTGCCCGCGTGTGGATCAAGCCGGGTTCCGGCAAGGTCACCGTGAACGGCAAAGATCAGGACAAGTATTTCGCGCGTCCCGTTCTGCAGCTGATCCTGCGCCAGCCGTTCCAGGTTGCCGGTGTCGAAGGTGAGTTCGACGTTGTTGCAACCGTTAAAGGCGGTGGCCTGACCGGTCAGGCCGGTGCGGTCAAGCACGGCATCTCGAAAGCGCTGCAACTGTATGATCCCAACCTGCGTGGTGCTCTGAAAGCCGCTGGTTTCCTGACCCGCGACAGCCGCGTTGTGGAACGTAAGAAATACGGTAAGCGCAAAGCGCGTCGTTCGTTCCAGTTCTCGAAGCGCTAATCCCGCTGCTGGATCGAAGAAAAAACAAACGGCCGCAGAATGTTGCGGCCGTTTTTTTATGTACAACGAAGGGGACCGATCGGTCAGGGCGTGATAATGACCTTGCCGTCGCTCTTCTTCAGCGCGTCAGCCAGATCTGGCACCACCTCGCGAAGGGTCAGACGTTCTGAGATATCGGTCTTCCAGCGGCCGTCGGCAAATCGCGCCTGCACCTCGCCGACCACGCGCATCTGGTCAGTTGGTGGCGTGGACATCATCCACTCTGTCAGCCAGAAGCCCTCGATCCGTTTGCTCATGAATATCAGCTGGCCGGTCTGTGTGAGCGTTGGCAGGTCAGGGCTCAGTTTTCCATAACACACCCAGCGCGCGCGATTGGGCATCGCGCAGAAGATCTGTTCGGACAGTTGATCCGCCACCGCATCAAGGAACACGCGCGGTTTCAGGTTGGCGCTGATGGATGCGAATTTCTGAGCAACATCAGGGTCCGTTGTCACCAGAACCTCGGCAGCGCCCAGGTTCTTTAGGGTGTCGACCGTTTCGGCCCGACGGACCAACGCAATCGGGCTCAACCCTAGATCGCGTCCAAGACTACACATCAGCTTGCCCAATTGGCTGGTCGCAGCAGAGACCACAAACGCATCCCCGTCGCCGCGCGCGATATCGACCATCGCCATAGCGGACAACGGGTTGACGATTTGCGCCGCACCATCCTCATCCGAGATTTCAGGGCGCAATGGGATGCACATCTGGGCCGGTGTCAGGGCATATTCCGCCCATGCGCCCGAGCCAGAGGCGACAAAAGCCACGCGTTGGCCCAACAGTGCCTCGACCCCGTCGCCCGTTGCAACAACATCGCCGCAGCCTTCGAAGCCTGCGGGCGCGCCTTTGACCCGGGGCTGGCCATATTCGCCTTTGATGAAGTGGATGTCGGATGGGTTTACCGAAGCGGTGCGCAAGCGGATCAGGACTTGTCCCGGGCCGGGTTTGGGCACCGGTATTTCAGCCGCCTCCAACCAGGCGGACGCGTTGTCCAGCGTGGGACCGGATGCTGATCCCGAATAACCATCCTGCGTCTGAATGACTGCGAACATTGTGGCTGGTAGGTCTGTCATGGGTTTATTACCTGTTTTCTTAACGACGCCGACTCAGCCGAGCTAAAGCGGGCCGCCCCATCGGACGGCCCCGCGTTCATCATTGCTGCGTCAGCAGTGTGCGCAGTTCCTGGATTTTCTGCACGACCGTTTCGGGCGCGGCTTTGATCTCATCCAGTATGGCGACTGCCTGGGTTTTGATGTCTTGCGACAGGGTGCTCTCCTCTACGGCTGCGACCATGGTGTCATAGTCGAATTGTTGCGCTGTCAGCTTGCCGTCTTCAACCCATGAATTGAACAGGTCCTGACCCTGATCCACAAGCGAGGCAACCTGATCGCCTGCCTCAGATGCGGCTTCGTTTGCCTGATCCGCCACGGACGAGGCGGCTTCGCTGGCCTGTTCGGTCACCGAAGACGCTGCCTCGGACGCTTGTTCAGCGACTGCGTTAGCAGCGTCCGCTGCCTGCTCAGTTACCGCATCAGCGGCATCACTTGCGGCTTCTTGCAGGGCCGAGGCCGCTTCGCCTACTGCGTCGCCAGCATCCTGTGCTGCGGTCTCCAACTGCTCGGCCGGGGTGGGTTCGGGCTGATTCAGATAGTAATACGCGCCGACGCCAATCGCGGCGACGATAACAATAAGCAATACACGGGACATGAGGGTCTCCTTCTCAAAAAGATATGCGCCCGAGATGGGGTGAATCAATTGAGTCGAAAAGGGGGAAAACCGGGGTATTTCGGTCATTTAACGGGCATGAGCCAGCCGACGCTGATAGCAACCATTCAGGATGGCGGGTTCATGCCGCTTAACGTCCCGCGCGACAAAACCTGTTGCCGGACAAAGGGCGTGAACCAGCCACAGGATCATGAACCGCAGCCGGCAAGCAGGGGTTCATGGCGTCGGGTTCAGCGAACCCGCAGCTTTCATTGCATTGATCAGGGCATCGACCGGTTCAGGGGTGGAAAAGGCGCGTCTTTTGACGGCCTCCAAAGGGAAATTGGGCCAGGTTTCATTGTAGACGCTGGCAAGCCGGCGCGCTTCTGCTTGTTCCCCATTCTCCCAGTGTGAGGCCATGAGATAGGCGGCAGAGATTGGGCCGAACGGTCCCCCGCGTGAAATGGTCGTCTCATAGGTCTCGATTGCGGCTGCATAATCACCAGTGTGAAACTGGGCCGACCCAAGCGCGTTCTCGAAGACAAGGCCGCCGCTGGATTTGGCCAGCTCTCGGAAGTGGTCTGCCTGTCCAAGGAGCTGATCGAACTGTGAAGTGTAGAGCAGGATCAACGCATCGAATTCCGCGATGTGGGCATCCATCGGCCGCAGTTTGACGGCCCGATCCGAAAGCGTCAGCGCGGAATCATAGTTGCCTAACCCAAGTTCCAACCACGCCCGCGCGGACAATGCCCAGGCATCGCTGGGGGCAAGCTCCAGCGCGCGGCGGCTGTTTTTGTCAGCAGCTTGCAAAAGCCTTTCCGTGTCGGGTTTTTCCGGCTGAAGAATTGCAAACATCGTCTCGATCTGAGCCGAACCGGCATAGCCGCAAAAATAGTCCGGGTCCCGCTCAATCGCGGTTTCAAATATCTGCAATGCGGGGCGCAGTCTTGCCAAGGTGACGACCGGAAAGATCAACTCACGTCCAGCGTTGCACAGGTTGATCGCCTCGATGCGCGCGGGGGCTACATCATAGATCATCGGACGACCCATTTCTGATTTTTCAGATGAGGAACGGAGCCAAAAAAAGGTCCCTACCAGCACCGCGCATAGCGCCAAAGAAACTGTTAATAACAACGCGGCGGGCAGGGGTGCTCGCTGCCCATTCCCGGCGGTTGTCCGGCGTTCAAAAACTGGAACATAGCTGCCAACCGGCAGCGATATGACAACCGGATCGGAGGTACCAACCCCTTCGTAATACGCGTCAAGCTTTCGGCGAACGCGACCGGCATCGACCCTGACGACACCCTCGCGTCTGGACAAATCCTCGACATCGTACCCGTAAACGTCCATCGCGATTGTCTTCGCGCGAATGTTGTCGGCGCGACCTGAAATCGCTTCGGTGACAACATAGGTCAGAAACGACCGCATCCGGGACGATCCGCGGAATTCATCGGATCCCAGCACGCTTTGCAAGGCGGTTTCGATCTCGGAATTCGAGGCCGATCCCGCGCCATCCTTTCGTGTGTCACCTTCCGCCGCTGTCACGAACTATCCTTTCGTCACAGGGATTTGACCCCGTGTTGCTACGGTAGCATGCGCGGTTTTACCTTCAAGACATATTCTTCGCAGCGCATGCTTGGTGGGCAAGTTTATGGAATTTGCTGCCCATGACCGAGGATGACTTTTTCGATGCGCAATTTCCCAGATCAGCATCCCTGCTGACCGAAATGCGCGCCGCTGACACGGAACTCGATCGGATCTGCAAGGATTATCGCGATCTTTTTGCAGAGCTGTCTCGACAGCGGCAATCAGCTGACGTTCCGCCGTCCCGCTATATCGCGGATTTGGCGGAAAGCCTGTCGGATCTGCGTAGCACGATCGAAAGGCGGCTGCGCAGTCGTGAAACCCAAATGGCCGGCAAGTTTAACCAGATTGGAGAAACCTGACATGTTGTTAAATCGTATCCTGCCCGCGCTTCTATTGTGTGCGAGTCCAAGTCTGGCTCAGGACAGCCCAATCATTCACGATGGCGAGTTTGAGTATCTACGCGCCCAGTTCGGAGACGCGTGGGATGCGCAAGACGCGGAAATCGACGCCAGACTGGCCGAAATACGCGAAGCGAATGGCGGGAAGCCTCCGAATTTCCTCTATATTCTGATCGACGATATCAGCTTTGGTCACATGGGGGATCGCAAGCTGAACTACGTCACCGGGATCGAAACGCCGAACATCAATCACTTTGCAACCGAGGGGCTGTCGCTGATGCGTATGTATACCGAACCCTCGTGCACGCCGACCCGAACCGCGATGCTGACAGGGCGTCATCCGGTGCGCGCAGGTGTTGAAGAGGTCAAGGTTGCGCTAGTTGGTGAAGGCCTTCCAGCCAGCGAAGTAACTCTCCCCGAAATACTGAAAGAAGTCGGCTATTCGACCACGCATGTTGGCAAGTGGCATCAGGGTGATATCGAAGAAGCCTATCCGCATAATCAGGGTTTCGACTGGGCCGCATTCCCGCTGCATCAACAAGTGCAGCTTAGCCTCATGACCCCCGAGGCGATGCGGTCCAACAACATGTTGGGTTACGTGCCAGAGGGCCAGAACAACCAGTTTCAGATCGATGAACGGTTCAAGCCGTATGGTCTTGTCACAGGCGTTGAGGCCGTCGCCGGCGGAACGGCGTCAGAGGTAGAAATGGCCGCAGGCGAAATCTGGACGCAGGCCAAATATGAAGAGATGAATGAACGATATCAGCGACAGGCACTGGAACAGATCGAACGTGTGGCCGCTGACGATGCGCCGTTTTTCCTGCAGTACTGGCCCTTGTACCCGCTGAACTTCGTCTATGCGGATCAGGCGATATCCCGAAATGGCGGGTTCCACGCTGACAAGCTGCAATTGCTCGACGGTTGGATCGGGGAAGTGCTGGCCAAGCTGGACGAAACCGGTGCGGCTGAGAACACCATCGTCATCGTGATGGCGGATAACGGCCTGATGTATCACTACGAGGGCGTCTCGGGCCTTAATCAGTTGATCTATCGCGGCGGCAAGACGCAGCATCTGGAAGGCGGTGTGCGCACCGATGCGTTTATCCGCTGGCCCGGCGTGATCGAGGCCAACAGCGCCGCCGGCGACATCTTTCACGTCTCGGACATTTACACCACAATGGCACGCATTGCCGGTGCGACAGACTACATCCCTCGTGATCGTGTGATTGACGGCATCGACCAGACGGCACTGCTGTTGAACGGCGAAGGCAATGGGCGGCGCGACTATGTGTATGTCTACGAAGGTCCTGTTCTCAGGTCGGTTGTCAAACAAGAGTTCAAAATGCATCTACCAGCGCCGGGCCAACCGGGCGCGGCAGCCCCGACCTATAACATCTACCGAGACCCGCGCGAGGAACACCCGCTGGTAGGATACTCACTTTGGGCCGGTGCTTCGTTTCAGGACATGATCAAACGTCACCAGAAAACGATCGCAAAATACCCGCATTCCGAGATTGCGAAGGGCATTCCATATGGGGGAATCGACAACCTGCGCCCGGAGTCAGAACTGACCCGCGATGTCTTCATGAGTTGGCAGTAAGGACAAACAACACAAAGCGTAAAAATATGCTAATGTTTCAATGTGAGGGGCTTGGCGCATGAGTTATTGCACGTCGCCCAGCAAAGGGATGAGGGGTTTGGGATGAGGATTTCCAAGGTACTGGTTTTGTCGGCAAGCTGTCTGGCGACTGCCGTGTCGGCTCAGGATGAGCCCATTCAACACGATGCGGAATTCTATATTCTAAAGGCTCAGCACGGCCCGCAATGGGTTCAGGATGATGCCGCAGTAGATGACGCATTGGCTGCGTTCCAAGAAGCCAATAACGGCAATCCTCCCAATATTGTCAGTGTTCTGATCGACGATCTGGGGTTCGGCGACATGGGGATACCGGAGCTGAACGCCGTGCGCGGGTATGAGACGCCAAACATCAACGATTTTTCCGACGAAGCCATGCGCATGGTACGCATGTACACCGAACCGTCTTGCACTCCGACGCGGGTCGCGCAGATGACAGGGCGTTTGCCGGTTCGCATGGGCATGGGGGACACGACGGTCGACATCGCTGGCTTTGGTTTGCCCGCAGACGAGGTGACGCTTGCGGAAGTTCTGAAGCAGGCGGGGTATGCCACAAGCCATGTCGGCAAATGGCATATGGGCGACATTGCCGAAAGCTGGGCGATGAATCAGGGCTTCGACTATGCCCAAATGGCAGTGCATCAGCAGGGGCAGCTGACGATTTTCAACGACGACGCGATCAAGGAACAAGTCTCGGTCGCGATCCGCGACTATGATGACAAATACACGTTGGACGACTGGTTTCGCCCCGATGCCTCGGCGATGATGACGGTGATCGAGGGTGAGGCAGGCGGGCCGATACGCGAAATCCGGATGCAAGAAGGCGAGCGTTGGAACGCTGCCAAATACGATGAAATGAACGAAGCTTTCCAGAACAAGACACTGGAAGAGCTGGAGCGGCTAAGCGGCGGCGCGGAACCGTTCTTCCTGCAATACTGGCCGATGATCCCGCTGGACAACACACGCGCTGGTCGCAGCGGACCCGAAAGCGCCAATGGCGGGCTTTATGTGGACAAGATGCAGCTGCTGGACCAGTGGCTGGGCGATCTGTTTGAGAAGATGGAAACGCTGGGACTGGCCGACAATACGATTGTCATCGTCATGGGCGACAACGGGCACTTTACCAAATACGCACCGCAATCTGGCTTTACGCCGATGATCTATGCTGGCGGCAAGGGCGATACCACCGAAGGTGGCGTGCGCGTGGATGCCTTTATTCGCTGGCCCGGAATGATCGAGGCCGATGGGATGCTGAACAGCATCATCCATGTCTCGGACCTTTACACAACGCTGGCGCGGTTTGCGGGGGCTGATCAGCACATTCCTCGCGACCGTCTGGTGGACGGGGTCGATCAGTCGGCAGCCCTGTTGTTCGCCGATGAATCCAAAGCGCGGCGCGATCACGTGATCATCTATTCGGTCGCAAAGCCCGAGGCGATCGTGAAAGATCAACTCAAGCTCAAACTGCCTGGGCCGGGGGAAAGTGCAATTCTTGCTAAGTTCTTCGATCTTTATAGAGACACCCGCGAGGAATATTCGGTTTCAACAGAAGTTGGTTCTTGGGGTGGGCAGGAGTTCGTACGCATCCTGGGACGCCACAAGGCGCGCAAAGAGAAATTCCCCGATACGCCCCCAGCTTATGGAGTGCCGTATGAGGGGATCGAGAACATACGCCCTGAGACCCAGAAAGCCGTCGAGGCTTTCGCAGTCAAACGCCAAGCGCCACAGCAATAGGACCGTGTTCGCCGGGTTTTAGCTACAGATACTGGGATTGACCGCATGTTTGGAACCATCGTTTTCGCTCTTGGCCTGATGGTCTCGCTAGGGATCGGCTTCGTCTATTTCCGCGACCTCGGGGATGTCTCGCAAATGCTATTGAAGGTTAAGCGCGAGAATATGGTGCGTTTCATCCGCAACGAATATCGCCTGATTGCAGTCGGGCTGGGCGGGTTTGTGGTGGCAACGCTGGCTCATTTTATATTCGGCGGCGCGCCAACCTGGCTGTGGGTCGTATGCGCTGTGCTGGTCGTGTTCCTTTATGGGTTTCCATATGTCTGGGTTCACCTTGGACTCCGCAATCAATTGAATGACGCATATTACGTCTCGATTGATGAGGCGCGGAAATTTGTCGGTCCCACCGCTCCGGTCATCGTCATCGACAACAACGGCCATGCCCGCGCGCATCCCGATGCTCAGATCATGCGGCCGCATCTGGCCGGGGATGCGCAGGGGTTGGGCGGCGAGGACGTGGTAATGACCTATTGCGCCATGGCCAATCTGGGGCAGGGCTATACGCCCCGGATCGAAGGCAAGCGTCTGAACCTCGAGGTTTTGGCCCAGCACGGCAACAACCTGATCCTGCGCGACAACGACACGGGCGAGCCCATTCAGCACATCTATGGCTTTCGCGAGGCCGACCGAGACCCGAACACTGACGGACCTGCCTGTCCGATCCGGCCCGAGGCACAAATGACCCCGTGGCCCACCTATCGAATGACGTTCCGCGGGTTTCAAAAGGCTTTCCCGAATGGCGAGGTCTATCTGAACAGGCCTTCGCCAAATCCGCTGTTGCGACTGTTGGACATGGGGACCGAAATAACTTTTGGCTGGGGCATCGGTCGTCAGCATCAGGAAGACGCGCCGGTCATGGATAACATGGATCGTTCGGACAATCGGCTGCCGAACAAAACCTATGTCTGGGGGATCAGCATCGGGCAAGACGCTGCCTGCTGGACCGATGATTTCGTCGTCGACAACAATTGGATCGTGAATGCCCGCGTCGGCGGGCGCGACGTCGTTGTCAGCCTTGATCCGAAATACGAGAGCCTCGGCGTTTGGTACAATGACAGCGGGCAGCCGGTGTCCCACTGCGATTTCTGGGGAAAGTCTGACCGCGGGCAGTTGCAACGGGTCGAAACCTTGCGGGCTGGGGTTTTCTGGCACGTCTGGTCCGAGTTTTTTCCAAACTCTGACATCAACCGCGTCGGCAACAGCGCAGCGCAATCTGAGGAAACCGCTGCATGAACTGTTTTCGCGCGGCGGAACAAAGGACGTATTCAATGGTTCTGATGAAGCTCAGGGCAATGTATTTTCAGGGAGTTAACTAATGGCTACGGCAACAAAACTTGGAACCGCCTTGGGGTTGGCTTTGACAACCGGGATGGCGACATCCGCATTGGCGCAGCAATCCGACTGGTCTTATGAGGCGTCGATCTATCTGTTTATGCCCGAGACGGACGTCTCGCTGGGAACACCTCGCGGCACGTTGAGCGGGACCCTTAGCTTTTCCGACGCACTCGAAAATCTGGACCTTGCTTTTATGGGGGCCTTTTCCGCCTCGAATGGGCGTTGGCTGGTTTTGGCAGACTACAACTATACCGATTTGTCATTCAGCAACGATACGCCGGGTCCGGCCAGTTCCGGCCTGGAAACCTCGTTCACGGTTCAATACCTGAGCGGCTATGTCGGCTATCGCGTTTACGATGCACCAACCGTTAGCGTCGATCTGGCTGGCGGTTTCAGATGGTTCAGCACCGATACCGAATTTGACCTACGGCCCGATACCGCGCCCGGGCGTCGGACGACCGCAGATGACAGCTGGACCGACCCGGTCATCGGCGCACGCGCTCGCGTGCAGTTTTCGGACAAATGGTCCGGGACCGGGTTTGTTGACTATGGGGGCTTCAGCAGCGACAGCGAAACCTGGCAGGTCTTACTGACCGCAGATTATGCGATCAACGACCGGTGGTTGCTGCGAGGCGGATATCGGTTCATCTCGTTCGATCACGAGATCGACGGCAATGACTTCAAATTCGAACAATCCGGCCCCCTGTTTGGCGCCACCTACCGCTTTTGAACGGGCGTTAGCGCTGAGTTGCCGGCGCTGAAGCGCAAGACGCGCGACTTACTGACGCCGCAAACCGAAATAGCCTCGAATCTGCGCAATAACAGTTTGTTTGGAGTGTTAGTGGCGGAGAGACAGGGATTCGAACCCTGGGTGGGCTTGCACCCACAACGGTTTTCGAGACCGCCCCGTTCGACCACTCCGGCACCTCTCCGCGGGGGTCTGTGAGGGGGGGATTTAGTGAGGATTGGGCAGGGGTGCAAGCAGAAAATTCCCGATTCCGGCCTTGCCGGGATTTTCCATTGCCTGCGGGCGGAAAACACCTAGGCTGACAGGCATGACCTACTTAGCAAACCGTCTGTTTTGGCCGGGCCTGTTAGGCCTGATCGCCGCCTGTCTGACAGCGACCGCCGCCTTATCGTCCAACCGGGACCGGATCGAGGCGTTTTTGACCACAACCGGGTTCGACGTAGCGCTTGAGAGCATCGCGCTGTCCTCGGCCTCGGCCCCAAGGATGTTGGGGATTGATCCCGAAGGTTTTGGTTCGGATTGGGCGCGCCTGACCGAAGAAGTGTTCGATACCGCCGAAATGCACGAGACTGCCGTAGGCATTCTGGAGCAAACTCTCAGCGACGAAGCGTTAGGCCATGCAGTTGAGTTTTATGCCTCGGACCTCGGCCAACGTTTGGTGGTCGCCGAGAACGCCGCGCATATGGACGAGGACGATGCCGCAAGGCAGGAGGAGGGGCAGCGGATTGTCTCGGACCTGATCAAGCAGGGGTCGCAGCGTGTCGAAAGCCTGAAACGGATGAACCGTGCGGTTGATTCAAGCGGCACGTCGCTCAGGGCGTTGCAGGAAATTCAGCTTCGGTTTCTGTTGGCCGCAAGCGCCTCGGGCGTGATCGATTTGCAGTTGGGCGGCGATGAGCTGCGCGAGTTGATGAAGCTGCAAGAGCCTGAGATGCGCCGCGTGTTACAATTGTCCGCTCTGGCAGGAGCTGCGCAGACATATCAGGAGTTCTCTGACGCGGATGTAGACGCCTACGCCACCGCGCTGGAACACCCGCTGATGCAAGAGGTGTATGAACTGCTGAATGCCGTCCAATACGAAATCATGGCAATGCGGTTCGAGGTTCTGGCGGCCCGGATGGCTGAATTGCGACCCGCGCAGGATATCTAATGCGATTACTGGCCCTTGCCATTTCAGGTTTTGCGCTTTGTGCGGCGCCTCTGGCGGCCAATGAACGGGTAGCGCGCCTGATGCAGGCGATGCAGGTGCACGAGGTCATGGCGATCATGGGGCAGGAGGGGCGCGCGCAAGGCGATGAGCTTAACGAAAGCGTACTGAACGGCACCGGGGGCGCCTATTTTCGCGCCCAGGTCGCGGAGATCTACGACCCTGACTGGATGCAAGAGCGGATAACGCGCACCGTCGGAGAAAAAATGGACGACGGCCAGTTGGAAAAAGCCGCCCTGTTCTTCGAAAGCGAATTGGGACAAACAATTGTCGCGCTCGAAAACTCCGCTCGAAACGCCCTGAGGGACGACTCAGTTGACGAATTGGCGCGTGAAACTTACCTGGAATTTGACCGAGACACTGCGTTCTTCAAGCTCATCGACGAATACGTGCAGATCAACGATCTTGTCGATTTGAACGTTCAGGGATCGCTAAGCGCTGACTACAACTTTTATCTCGGCATGTCCTCGGGCCAGGCGTCGCCTGTCGATGCGGATGCCATTCTGAACCAGCTTCTGACCCGGAAACCCCAGTTGGCCGAAGAAACCGAGACCTGGATCTATGCCTTCCTAATCATGGCCTATCAGCCGCTGAGCGAAGCGCAGATGCGCGAGAACATCGCGTTCTCGCGGACCGAAACCGGGCGCGCGCTGAACGAGGCGCTGTTCATCGGGTTTGACGACATGTTAGATGCAATTTCCTATCGCTTGGGTGAGGCCGTCGCCCACGCCATGAACGCTTCGGATTTATGACCCGAAAAGCGGTTGACTTTTGATCGCAATATTTGGATAAGCCCGCATCCCGGCCGGAATCTCCGCGCCGGGTATCGTTATTATTTGACTTCAGGGTTCGCCCGAGGTCGTCACACAGCCCGAAAAGGGCGCGCTGTTCGAGGTGGCTTCGGCCGACAACACCCGATTGGGGACCACAGAACGCGGTTAGACAAAGGAAAGACGCATGTTTGCGGTCCTCAAGACTGGCGGCAAGCAGTACAAGGTTCAGGCGGGCGATGTGCTCCGTGTTGAAAAGCTGGCTGCCGACGCAGGTGAAACAGTTCAATTCAACGATGTTCTGATGCTGGGCGGTGACGCTCCGGTTGTTGGCGCACCTTTCGTTGAAGGCGCAGGCGTACAGGCCGAAGTGATCGAACAGATCAAAGGTGACAAGGTCATCAAATTCGTCAAGCGCCGTCGTAAACACAGCTCGAAGCGTACCGTTGGCCACCGTCAGAAACTGACTCTGGTCAAGATCACCGACATCCTGTCGTCGGGCGCTGACAAATCGGGCATCAAAGCTGCAACCGGTTCGGTTTCTGCGGCGGCTGTCGAAGCGGCTGCGCCCAAGAAAGTACCGGCTAAGAAAGCTGCCAAAGCCGAAGCTCCTGCTGCTGACGCAGGCGCGGACGATCTGAAGAAACTGTCCGGTGTTGGCCCCGCGCTTGAGAAAAAGCTTCTCGAAGCCGGCATCACCACCTTTGCCCAGATCGCGGCATGGACGGATGATGACGTAGCTGCTATGGACGAGAAACTGTCGTTCAAAGGCCGGATCGAGCGTGAAGGCTGGATCGAACAGGCCAAAGAACTGGCTAAAGGCTAAGGAGAGAGAGAATGGCACATAAAAAAGCTGGCGGTTCCTCCCGTAACGGTCGCGACTCAGCAGGTCGCCGCCTTGGCGTGAAACTCTATGGTGGCCAGGCGGCCATCGCGGGCAACATCATCGTACGTCAGCGCGGCACCAAGTTCTGGCCGGGCGAAGGCGTAGGCATGGGCAAGGATCACACCATCTTTGCAACTGTCGATGGCGCCGTTAAGTTCCATAAGGGACTGAAAAACCGCACCTTTATTTCGGTCCTGCCAGTGGCGGAGGCCGCAGAGTAAGCCGAAACCCAGAAGGTTTAAGAAAATTTCATGGGGGACCGGCAGAAAATGCCGGTCCCCTTTCTCGTTTTAACGCAGTTGTGAAGCCACGAAGCAATGACAGTCGCGACCACCAGTTTCCTGATCTTTGCCGCCAGTCAGGTCGGCACGCCGGGACCGGCCAATATGGTCCTGCTGGGTACTGGCGCGCGCTATGGTTTTCGGGCGGCGCTGCCATTTGTGGCGGGCGTCATTCTGGGCAAGCAATTGATCATCTGGCCGGTTGGTTTCGGACTGATGCAGATGGCAGAGCAGGCGCCGATGGTTTTTGCGGTGCTGAAATATGCCTCTGCCGCTTATATTTGCTGGCTTGCTTGGAAGATCGCCAACCTGAGGCTGTCGCGTGAAAGTGCCGGGGGCAAGGTTCCGGGGTTCTGGGCGGGGCTGATCGTGCATCCGCTCAATCCCAAGGCCTGGGCCATGATTATCGCCGGGTTTACCGGCTTTGTCGCCGCAGGGACGTCAAGCTTTAACGCCACGTTAACAATCGCTCTCTGTTTATTGTTTTGCCAAGTGATTCTGCACCCGATCTGGACATTTGCTGGGGATAGAATTGCCCATGCGGTTGAAGGTCGGCCTGCGGAAAAATATCTGATGTGGACGTTAGCGAGTGTCACTGTTGCGTCCGTACTTTTTGTGTTGTTCGGAGGAGGAACGCACTCATGAAACTTGAGACAATAATAAACCAGCCGGTCATCGAAACCGAGCGGTTCGATCTGCGCCCGTTGCGTCGGTCGGATATGGGTCTCATCGAACATTATGCAGGCGATGAGCGCGTTGCGCGTATGACCACGTCGATCCCACATCCGCTGCCGCCCGGCTCGGTCGAGGCGTTTGTGGCACGGTCGATGTCGGAAGACCGGGACGAGGACGTCTGGGCATTGGATGCCACCAAGGATGGCGGTCCGGAGCTGATCGGCTTGATCTCGCTTGAACGGCTGGATCGCAACCAGTCCGAAGTAGGCTATTGGGTCGCGCCAGTCTATTGGAACACAGGTGTTGCATCGCTGGCGGTCGAAGCGTTGGTACTGGCGAACCCGCTTGAAAACTCGACCATGTTTGCCAGCGTGTTTCAGGACAACCCGGCCTCGGCGCGGGTGCTCACGCATTGCGGGTTCCAGTATTTGGGTGATGCCGAAAACTATTCGGTGGCGCGCGATGCGAATGTGCCCACCTGGACGTATAGCAAAAAACTCTGACTTGTGGCCGATGGGGCCTTTGCAGTAGGGGACACTTATGAAATTTCTCGATCTTGCAAAGGTCTACATCCGGTCCGGGGCCGGAGGTAACGGCTGCGTCAGCTTCCGGCGCGAAAAATATATCGAATACGGCGGCCCCGATGGCGGGGACGGTGGCAAAGGCGGGTCTGTCTGGGCCGAGGTTGTGGATGGGCTGAACACCCTGATCGACTTTCGTTATCAGCAGCATTTCTTCGCCAAGAACGGTCAGCCCGGCCGCGGTCAACAGCGCACCGGCAAGGATGGTGACGACATCATCTTGCGCGTGCCCGTCGGCACCGAGGTTCTGGACGAGGACGAAGAGACGGTCATTTGCGATCTCACCGAGGTCGGGCAGCGGTATCTTCTGGCCAAAGGCGGCAATGGCGGCTTTGGCAACCTGCATTTCAAATCCGCGACCAACCAGGCCCCGCGCCGGGCAAACCCGGGGCAGGCGGGCATTGACCGCACCATCTGGCTGCGGCTGAAACTGATTGCGGATGTGGGCCTCTTGGGACTGCCCAATGCCGGGAAGTCTACATTTCTTGCAGCGACGTCCAACGCACGGCCGAAGATCGCAGACTATCCGTTTACCACGTTGCACCCAAATCTGGGTGTTGTTGGTGTAGATAACGTGGAATTTGTCGTGGCTGACATTCCCGGACTGATCGAAGGCGCGCATGAAGGCCGGGGGATCGGGGACCGTTTTCTCGGCCATGTGGAACGCTGCGCGGTTCTGTTGCATCTGGTCGACGGCACATCCGAAACCGTGGCCGAGGACTACCAGACGATCATCACAGAGCTTGAGGCGTATGGCGGGGAACTGGCCGAAAAGCCAAGGCTCACCGTGCTCAACAAGATCGATGCGTTGGATGCAGACGACCTGGCGTTGAAAACGGCCGAGTTGGAAGATGCGGTGGGCGGCCCGGTGATGACCATGTCTGGTGTCGCTCATCAGGGCGTGACTGAGGTACTGCGCAGTTTGCGCGCTCGGATCGACGACGGCCGGGTCCGCCAAAAGCCCTCTGAGGAGGCCCAGCCTTGGCAACCCTGACGTCCGCCAAACGCCTTGTCGTCAAGATCGGGTCGGCGTTGCTGGTCGATCGTGAAACAGGGTTGTTGCGATCGGATTGGTTGCGCTCTTTGGCGCTGGATGTGGCCTGGCTGAAAGGGCAGGGCACAGACGTGATTCTGGTCTCGTCCGGGTCCATCGCCCTGGGCCGAGGCGTGCTGAACCTGCCGATGGAGGCTCTGGCACTCGAACAATCTCAGGCCGCCGCTGCGGTCGGGCAAATTCGACTGGCACGGGCCTATGAAGAGGCTCTGACGCCGCACAAGATCAAGACAGCGCAAGTTCTGGTGACGCTTGAGGATAGCGAAAACCGGCGGCGTTACCTGAATTCGCGCGCAACGCTGGAAACTCTGCTGGGTTTGGATGTGGTGCCGATCGTCAATGAAAACGATACGGTGGCCACGGACGAAATCCGCTATGGGGATAATGATCGCTTGGCGGCACAAATCGCGGTAACGGTCGGCGCCGATCAGCTGGTGCTGCTTTCGGATGTCGACGGTTTCTACACCGGCAATCCGAACGAGGACAGCACCGCGACCCGCTATGATGTGATCCGCGAGATCACGCCCGAGATCGAAGCGATGGCGGGCGATGCGGGCTCTGGCTTGTCAAAGGGCGGTATGAAGACCAAGCTGTTGGCCGCCAAGATGGCAACAGCAGCAGGGTGTGACATGGCAATTACCGAAGGGTCGATCCTGAACCCTTTGAAATCGCTGGAAAATGGCGCGAACAGCACCTGGTTTACGGCGACGCTGGACCCACATGCGGCACGCAAACGCTGGATCTCGGCCATGAAACCGCGTGGTGAAATAGTCGTCGATAACGGCGCGGCACGGGCTCTGGCAAACGGCAAGAGCTTGCTGCCAGCGGGGATCGTCAAGGTCACCGGAGATTTCGGTCGCGGCGATCCTGTTGCTATTCTGGATCCTGAAGCACGGCGGCTGGCGCAGGGCCTGAGCCGTTATACCGCGCAGGAGGCGGACGCGATCAAGGGGCGCAAATCCTCGGAAATCGAGGCGACGCTGGGTTATCCGGGCCGGGCTGCGCTGATCCACCGGGACGATCTGGCGCTGTGACGGCGTGATTTGATAAGTTGGAACAAGAAAGGCAGATGAGATGAAGGACTTTGACACCATTCCCGCCCTGATGGCCGATCTTGGGAAGCGGGCCAAGGCTGCGTCTCAGGACCTTGCTTTTGCGACTGCAGAACGCAAACACGCCGCGCTGATTGCTGCGGCTGAGGCCGTGTGGACCAACCGCACCCAGATCATTGAGGCCAACAAAAAAGACCTGGAGTTCGGCCGCGAAAAGGGCCTGAGCCCGGCGATGATGGACCGGCTGATGCTGGACGAAGCGCGCGTTCAGGGCATGGTCGATGGGCTGCGCACAGTTGCCGATCAGGCAGACCCCGTGGGCGAAGTTCTTGCCGAATGGGACATGGCCTCGGGGTTGAATATCCAGCGGGTCCGCACTCCGCTCGGTGTCATTGGCGTGATTTACGAAAGCCGCCCGAACGTGACAGCCGATGCGGGGGCGCTGTGTTTGAAATCCGGCAATGCCGTGATACTGCGCGGCGGGTCCGAGAGCTTTCATTCCTCCACGGAAATCCACGCCTGTCTGGTCGAGGGGCTGAAGGCTGCGAACCTGCCCGAAGATGCGATCCAACTGGTTCCGACCCGCGATCGTGCAGCGGTTCAGGAGTTGCTGACCATGACGGATTACGTGGACGTGATCGTACCGCGCGGCGGTAAGGGCCTTGTGGGGCTGGTCCAGCGCGAGGCACGCGTGCCGGTGTTCGCGCATCTTGAAGGGATCGTGCATATCTACGTCGACAAGGACGCTGATCCGCAGAAAACGCTGGACGTGGTGCTGAATGCCAAGACGCGTCGCACCGGTATCTGCGGGGCCGCCGAATGCCTGCTGATCCATCAGGATATCGCTGACACGCTGGGGCGCGATCTGATCGCAGCACTTATTGCGGCCGGCGTTGAGGTACATGCCAATGGTACATTGGCGGTGGAAGGAAGCCACGCGGCCACTGAAGCGGATTGGGGCAAGGAATTCCTCGACAGCATCATTGCCGCCAAACCCGTCGCTGATATCGACGAGGCGATCGCGCATATCCGTCAGTATGGCTCGAATCACACCGATTGCATCATGACCGAAGACCCCGCAGCAGCGGCCCGGTTTTTTGAGCGTCTGGACAGCGCAATTCTGATGCACAACGCCTCGACCCAATTCGCGGATGGCGGAGAGTTCGGAATGGGGGCAGAGATCGGAATCGCTACCGGCAAAATGCATGCGCGCGGCCCGGTTGGCGCCGCGCAGCTGACAAGTTTCAAGTACCTTGTGCGGGGAAACGGAACGATCCGAGATTAGAACCGAAGAACAACGCGGGTTGGGGCCGTTTCAGCTGCAACCCGCCGCCCGAGTGCGCTTGCAGCCTGCGGCAGTAACGCAAACTGGACCTGAGCGGGCGTGATCTTTTGGGGAAACCGGCCTGTGGTCACGTTTTTCCACAAATCGCCATCAATATTCAACTTGCCTGCGTTACCGGTGACGACCCAACCATCGCCCTGCGCCTCGACACTGGCCTGACCGCCCATGGGCATGGCGTTTTCGCAGCACATTAGCGCCAGAAACACCAACTTTACCTGATCACGCGGAATGGCTTCGCTCAGCGGCCAAACCACGCGCAAACGCCCGGCCTTTTCAACGTCTTGCAACAGGCCGTTAACCTCGGTCCGCCCCAGCGGCTGATCGCTTGCCGCCCCGAAAGCCACGCGAAAGAACCGGATTTTGGCTGCGGCGCTTGCCACACTGCCGGTGATCAGGTCCATCTCGGGGCCTTGCATCGACCCCACCATCTCCAACAGTTCCAATCCGTTGGTAATCGCCCCGATAGGGCTGATCAGGTCGTGACAAATCCGGGACCCGACCAGCTCGGTCAGGTTGACGTCTGTGCCGCCCATGCGTACCTCCTGCTGCATCTGCCGCCGGACCGGAGCCCATGCATGACAGACCTCAATGCCATTCTTGCACCGGGCATGTATGTCCGCCACCCGGATTTCCCCGACTGGGGCGTCGGACAGGTCCAGTCCAACATCGCAGGTAAGATCACCGTTAACTTTCGCGAGCAGGGGAAAGTGGTGATTGACGGGACACGCATTGCCCTGGTGCCGGTCTTTGATCCGTGAAACTGGTTTAGGAAAGGTTAACAACCTTGACCAGAGTCGAGTTGTTGCCTTGCCCCGGAAATCTGGGGTATCAGCGCACGACACGAACAACGGACAACCCGAATGCCCGACCCAGGCCCATCCTTCACTATAAAGCTCGCCGAAACCGACGCTGAACTCAAAGCCGCGCAACGGTTGCGCTATGACGTGTTTGTGCGCGAGTTGGGCGGCGGTGGAGAGATGGTTGATCACGAGGCAGGTCTGGAACAGGACCGGTTCGATCCGGTGTTCGATCACATGCTGGCCTATGACGACGCTACTGGCGAAGTCATCGGTGTTTACAGGCTGTTACCGGGCGAACGTGCAGCGGAAATTGGACAGTTTTACTCTGAGGACGAGTACGATCTGACGATTCTGAAACAATCCGGGCGCAAACTGCTGGAGCTTGGCCGATCCTGCCTGCACCCGGATTATCGCGGTGGCACGGCGATGTATCACCTGTGGAACGGGCTGGCGGCCTATGTCGCAGAACGCCAGATCGAGGTGTTGTTTGGTGTGGCCAGTTTCCACGGCACCGATGTGCAGGCGCTGGCGCAACCGCTGTCGATGCTGCACCACAATCATCTGGCCCCTTCCGACCTGAGGGTCCGCGCGCAGCCCGACGTGTTTCAAAGCATGGATATCGTAGCGCCCGAAAACCTGGATCGTCGCGCCGCGATGGTGCAGGTGCCCGCGCTGATCAAGGCCTATTTGCGGCTTGGTGGGTTCGTAGGCGAGGGCGCTTTCATCGACCACGCCTTCAACACAACTGATGTTTGCCTGATCCTGGACACCAAACGCATGAACGAACGGCAACGGCGCATTTATGGCGGAGCGTAACGCTGTGAGTCAGTCATCTTGGCAGAGCGACGAAGCGCCCGATCCCATCGAACTGGGCTTCTTAGGGTGGTTGCTTGTCTTCCTGCGCGGTATTCCTTTGGCGACGCTTGTCTTTGGCGGGCTGTTTATCCTGTTGCTTATCCGGCTGGTCGAACGTCCTTTCTTTGGCGTGCGTCGTCCGATTACCCCTTTCATTGCGCAATTTGTGTGTCGGAACGCTTTTCGCATTTTGGGCATTGTCTTCCGAACCTCTGGCGAGTTGATGCGGGAACGCGGGGCCGTGGTTGCGAACCACACATCCTGGCTGGATATCTTCGCGCTCAATTCGCGAAAACGGGTTTATTTCGTTTCCAAAGCCGAAGTGGCGAACTGGCCCGGCATCGGCTGGCTGGCCCGTGCAACAGGAACCGTGTTCATCGAACGGAACCCCAAAAAGGCGCAAGAACAAACCCGCATATTCGAAGAGCGGCTGAAAGCCGGGCACAAGCTGTTGTTCTTTCCCGAGGGAACGTCGACCGACGGATTGCGTGTTTTACCTTTTAAAACAACACTTTTCGCCGCGTTCTTTGCAAGAGAGTTGCGCGATTTCATGTATGTGCAGCCGGTTTCGGTTGTTTTTCACGCGCCTGAAGGGCAACCGGATCGGTTCTACGGATGGTGGGGTGATATGGATTTCGGGCCGCATCTTTTGAAAACCCTGGGCGCACGCAAGCAGGGCTCGGTCGAGTTGATTTACCACGCGCCGGCCAAGGTCAGCGACTTTGCGAACCGCAAGGCGCTGGCCGCGCATTGCGAACAGGCCGTACGCCACGCTCATTCGCTCGCGCGGCTTGAAAAATAAGGGCATTAGGCCCTTGCGCAATAGGAAAACCTGCCGTATACGCGCGCCATTCAAACCCGCAGGCGGGGTTTGGGCTTTGTAGGGGAGACATCCCTATCTGGCCCGCCGGTTGGAGCATCCGCTTCTTTCACCCCCGCCGAGGCGTAAACCGGAAAAGGAAAATAGCATGGCTCTTCCCGAGTTCACCATGCGTCAGCTGTTGGAAGCTGGCGTTCACTTTGGTCACCAGACACAGCGTTGGAACCCCCGCATGGGCCCGTTCATCTACGGCTCGCGCAATGGCATCCACATCATGGACCTGACCCAGACCGTTCCGATGCTGGACCAGGCTCTGCAGGCCGTTCGTGACACCGTTGCAAAGGGTGGCCGCGTTCTGTTCGTTGGTACCAAGCGTCAGGCAGCCGGCCCGATCGCAGAAGCTGCTGAAAAGTCGGCTCAGTACTACATGAACCACCGCTGGCTGGGCGGCACGCTGACCAACTGGAAAACCGTTTCCCAGTCGATCAACCGTCTGAACCAAATCGACGAAGCGATGGAATCGGGTGCCGAAGGCCTGACCAAGAAAGAGCGTCTGGGCATGGAACGTGACCAGGGCAAACTGCAGGCATCGCTGGGCGGTATCCGCGAGATGGGCGGCGTTCCTGATCTGCTGTTCGTCATCGACGTCAAAAAAGAAGCGCTGGCGATCGCAGAAGCCAACAAGCTGGGTATCCCGGTTGTGGCTGTTGTCGACACCAACTGCTCGCCCGACGGTGTTGATTACATCATCCCCGGCAACGACGACGCAGCCCGTGCAATCGCTCTGTACTGTGACCTGGCCGCACGTGCTGCTCTGGACGGTATGACCGCTCAGATGGGTGCTGCTGGCGTTGATCTGGGTGCGTTCGAAGAAGCTCCGGTTGAAGAAGCCGTTGCAGAAGAAGCCCCCGCCGAAGCAGAAACACCAGCCGAAGCGTAAGCTGCCCGTCACGTAAATGACATATGGGGCAGGGTAGACCTGCCCCAATTCCGTTTGAATTGAGGAGAGCCTAAAGATGGCAATCACAGCAGCAATGGTTAAAGAACTGCGCGACGCAACCGGCGCAGGCATGATGGACGCAAAGAAGGCACTGACCGAGACCGAAGGCAACATGGACGAAGCCGTTGATTGGCTGCGCACCAAAGGTCTGGCCAAAGCGGCCAAGAAATCGGGCCGTACCGCAGCCGAAGGTCTGGTTGCTGTTCACGTAAATGGCGGCAACGGTGTTGCTGTCGAAGTGAACTCGGAAACCGACTTTGTCGCCAAGAACGCTGAATTCCAGGAAATGGTCGGCAAGATCACCTATGCAGCCGAAGGCGTCGACGATGTCGAGGCTCTGCTGGCGGCTGATCTGGGCGGTAAAAACGTTGCAGACACCCTGACCGACAAAATCGCCACCATCGGTGAAAACATGTCGGTGCGCCGCATGTCGAAACTGTCGGGCGACACCGTTGTGTCCTACGTCCACAATGCAGCCACCAATGGCATGGGCAAGATCGGCGTTCTGGTCGCTCTGTCGGGCGGTGACGAAGCGATTGGCAAGCAGGTTGCGATGCACATCGCAGCTGTAAACCCGGCGGCTCTGTCCGAGGCGGACATGGACCCGGCCGTTGTCGAGAAAGAAAAACAGGTTCAGATGGACATCGCCCGCGAATCCGGCAAGCCGGAGCAGGTGATCGAGAAGATGATCGAGGGCCGCATGAAGAAATTCGTCGCAGAATCGACTCTTTTGAACCAGCAATTTGTCGTGAATCCTGACCTGACCGTTGAAGCGGCAGCCAAGGAAGCAGGCGCGACCATCACCGGATTCGTCCGCATGGAAGTTGGCGAAGGCATCGTTGTCGAAAAAGAAGACTTCGCAGCAGAAGTTGCCAAAGCCGCCCAAGGCTAAGACAAAGTCACGACCCCCAGTGGGTCGTGAACGCTCAGCCGGTCACGGAAACGTGGCCGGTTTTTTTGTTTTTTGTCAAACGACTTGAACGATTTTAGGACGTATTGAAATGAGGGACCCCGCATGATGGGGATGGACAGGGTCCCTCAAATTTCCGACTGACAGACGCGGACGAATAGACGCCTCTCATTCAGAGTGACCGGAGAGCTTTGGTATTGCAAAGATCCAATCAAATCGTTCCCTGGCTAAAGCCACCACTCACGGAACAGTATCAATTTGCGATTTTTTGCGCGGAAAGGGAAGTAATGTTTTCCTTACCTATGGTAAACTGACGCAATTTAGCGTCAAAAAACCGTTACGCTTCCATGACAAACATCTGATTCTGCAGTGATGCCTTCAACACGGCCTGCGCCGTGGTTTCGACGCTCAGAGCTTCACGTGCAAGGCGCAGATGCTTTTCAACGGTGGCAGCAGTCAGCCCCATCAGCAGCGCGATATCCTGCGTCGTCTTGCCGTCGCCGACCCATTGCAGCGCCTCGCGTTGCCGCTTGGTCAGGGCGCGGTTTGGCGCACTGTATGGCAGCGTCAGGATCTTCAAATGCGCCATGTTGTTCATGAGCAGGATGTCTTCTCCGTGCGCGTCCCAGACAGCGTCAATTTCGTCCTGGGTACGACCACCGATACAGGCCATCGAGATCGCGCCCTTGGATCGCACGGAAACCGAGTTGAAACTGACCGTGAATCCAACGGTTATGTTTTTGGATCTGTTGAATTCATATACTTGTCGTTCCTGCTCGGTCATGGTGCCGGTCGACATCATCTCTTGGATCATTCGCCAACTGGCCGCGCCCTCATTTTGAAGCGCCCATTTCAGCATGGGCGCATGGAAATACAGGCCGGAATGCAGGAACCCGTTCAAATAGTCGTTGCAGTGGTTGGTCAGGATCACAAAGTCTTCGGGGTCCCCCAAAGACGTTTCTGTACGGTATTGCGTGTGACCGTACAGAAGGCGGTCGAACCCGTATTTCGCCATTTGGCGACAGTGGGCATCCCAAAGCTCTTCCAGGGTTTTGGTGTAGCTGATGAAGTTGAGGTATTCGTTCAAGTTCAAACGGTATCCTCCCCAGAAAGATGGTCTGCAAGCGCGTCCATGGCCAGGACGTAAACCTGTCCACCGAACCCGCAGATTTGTCCGATGCAGACGGGCGCGATATACGAGTGATGGCGAAACGTTTCGCGCGCATGAATGTTTGACAGATGGACTTCGACTACGGGCAGGTTTACCGCCGCGATCGCGTCCCTTAGGGCCACGGAAGTGTGGGTATAAGCGCCGGCATTCAAAACGATCCCGTCCTGCGTGCCACGCGCCGCATGGATCGCGTCGATCAGCGCACCTTCGTGATTGGATTGCACATGCGTCACGGTCTGACCCTGCGCCTCGCCGTGCGAGACACAGCGATCCACGATCATGTCCAGCGTCGTATGGCCGTAGACCTCGGGCTGCCTGGTGCCCAAAAGGTTCAAGTTCGGGCCGTTCAGAACCAATATTCTCGTCATCTTCAATCCATCCCCGTTACGTTGTGATAAACCCGAAACGAGGGGGCGTCCACCCGACTATTTGTTCACGAAACAAAGTTTCGCCGAGAATGTTCTGCGATTGCATCAAGTGAGATTGTTCCAGTACTCAGGGCGCTCCCATCGTGACCACGACTTTGCCCAGGACCGAGCGTTCTTCGAGCAATCTCAACGCTTCACCGGCGCGTTCCAATGGGAACCTTGCGCTGATCCGGGGCCTGATTTTCCCGGCCCGGTACATCGCAATAAGCTCGGCCATGTTCGCGGCGTGCCCTTTGGGATTCCGAAACACCGACGCGCCCCAGAATACGCCGACGATCTGGCACCCTTTGAGCAATGTCAGGTTCAGAGGGATACTGGGAATGCCAGCGGGAAAACCGACCACTAGAAACCGTCCGTTCCACGCCATCGCGCGCAACGCCGGTTCTGCATAATCGCCACCGACCGCATCATACACAACGTCCACGCCGTCGCCGCCTGCAATCTGCTTGATGGCTTTCGAAAGGGATTTCTGAGCGTCACGGTCCAACGCGCGCGGGTAAATAATCGTTTCATCTGCACCGATATCTTTACAGAACGCGGCCTTGTCGTCGGACGACACCGCGGCGATTACCCGCGCACCTGCGGCCTTCGCCAGTTCGATCGCAGCTGACCCGACACCTCCGGCGGCCCCGAGAATCAGCACTGTCTCACCGGGTTTCAGATCGGCTCTGTCCTTGAGCGCGTGATACGATGTGCCGTAGGTAAAGATGAAGCAGGCCGCCTCTTCATAGGGCATTTCATCTGGGATTTTCACTGCAGTGTCGGCCTTCAGCGTCAAATGAGTGGAAAATCCTCCTTGCCCGACCAATGCAAGCACCCGATCGCCCGCTGAAAAGTGCCGAACTTTTTCACCAACTGCGATCACGTCGCCCGAAACCTCGCCGCCGGGGGCAAAGGGGCGGGGTGGCTTCATCTGATAGAGATCGCGGATCATCAGCCCATCAGGAAAATTCACGCCCGCAGCACGGACGCGCAACAGGATCTCGTCCGGCGCGGGCACTGGGTCGGGCAGGGTGGTCAGCTCTAATGTATCGGGACCGCCTTTTGTGACGCTGAGTAATGTCTGCATGTGCCCATTGCCTCTTGCTTTGCCAGATGTGAAGTCGTTGGATTGCAGGCAACCGTTGTCAAAAGACATGCCAGATGCAACCCCTTGGACAAGGTGCCTGGGGGTTAGGAGAACCCATGACGCCCGAATCCCTGTTTTCGTTGCCCGGAAAAACCGCCCTCGTGACCGGAGGTGCAACCGGGATCGGCCGGATGGCGGCCGAAGCGCTTGTACGCGCAGGGGCTCATGTTCTGATTGCATCGCGCAAGTCGGATGCGTGCAAAGCGGTTGCCACCGAGCTGAATGCGCTGGATGCGCCGGGGACTGCGGAGGGTTTCGCGGGTGATGTGAGTACGGAAAGCGGCGTAGATGCGCTGGTTGAAGACGTCAGAAGCCGTACGCAATCTCTTGATATTCTTATGAACAATGCCGGAATCGCTTGGGGCGCGCCGCTCGGGCAATTTCCGCACGCGGCATGGGACAAGGTCATGTCAGTGAACGTTTCAGGCGGTTTTGACCTGACCCAGAAATTGCTGCCTTTGCTCACGAAATCAGCGACGGATGACGACCCGGCCCGCGTTGTAAATGTGGGCTCTGTCATGGGCGAGGTGCCAATGGGCGATGGCGCATACAGCTATTCGGCGTCCAAAGCAGCCGTTTTGCATCTGACCAAGATCATGGCGAAGGAACTCGCGGGGCGGCGGGTCACGGTCAACGCGCTCGCGCCTGGCCCGTTTGTGTCCCGGATGACGGAATTTGCAACAGGCGACGCGGACAAACGTGACAGGGTCGGGCAATCTGTTCCGCTCGGTCGCGTTGGACGACCCGAAGACATCGCAGGTTGCCTGCTGTTTCTTTGCGGTCGTGGCGGAAGCTATGTTACCGGTGCGGTCATTCCGGTTTCCGGCGGAATCAACGTTCAGACCGGCGGCGATATTTTTGCTGCGGCGAACTGAGCGTTTCCGAGAAGGGTTGAGCCGTGGAACACGAAAAACAATCATTTAGTATCAGCGATGTAAAAGAGTATCTTGATGCTCATCTCGAAGGGTTTTCTGGCCCGCTTGAGGTTCATAAATTCGCTGTAGGACAATCAAACCCGACCTATCTTTTGCAGACACCGGATCAATCCTACGTGCTGCGGCGCAAACCGCCGGGTGTACTTTTGAAGTCCGCTCATGCGGTAGATCGCGAATATCGGGTACAATCCGCACTGGCTGGAAGCAATGTGCCGGTACCCGAAATGTACCTGTTGTGCGAGGACGACTCGGTCATCGGCTCCGATTTCTATGTGATGGAATATCGCGAGGGCCGGGGCTTTACCGATCCAACCATGTCGGGCGAAAGCAACGCGACACGCACCGGCATCTTAGACGAAATGAACCGGGTTCTGGCCGAGCTGCACTTGGTGGACATTGACACCGTCGGTCTGTCTGACTTTGGGCCGCCGGGCAACTATTTCGAGCGCCAGATTTCCCGTTGGACCGGACAGTACAGGGCTTCGGAAACCGAAAACGTCAAGGAAATGAACCTCTTGATTGAACAGCTTGAGGTTCAGCTGCCTGCCGATGACGGACAGCGGACACTGGTTCACGGGGATTATCGGATCGACAACCTTCTGTTTGCCAAAGACGGAACAGACTGTGTTGCGGTCCTCGATTGGGAATTGTCCACGATCGGCCATCCCTACGCGGATCTCGCTGCCGTCATCATGCAGTGGCAGTTGCCTCCGGGGAACGAGGGCCGTGGTCTGGCGGGTGTTGATCGCGATGCGCTTGGGTTGCCGTCGGATCGGGCGTTCATCGAGCAATATTGCGCGCGTACCGGTCGTGCGGGGATAGAGAATTTCGGCTTTTATCTTGCGTTCAATTTCTTCCGGATGGCTGCGATCTTGCAAGGAGTTTACAAACGGTCGCTGGACGGCAACGCGTCGGACCCGGTCCGGGCCCAGGCCTTTGGAGCTTACGTTCCGGTATTCGCCCGGCACGGATTAGACGCGTTGGGTCATTCCTAAGCTCGGCGGAAATCACTTGGGTTGTTTTAGTTCAAGTTCGAGATTGCCAAGGCTGTTCTTGCCAAAGAACATCTCGGGGCCAGCAAATATTGTGGGTACGCCGAATACACCGCGACGCACAGCGGCTTTGGTTTGATCTTTCAGAGTCTGCTTGATCTCGGGGTTGGTCGCCGCCTCGCGGATTTTTCTGGCGGGCAAGCCCGCTTCATCGACGACATCAGTCAGGACGTTCAATTCGTCAAGCTTTTGACCATGCACCCAAATGGCATCAAAAACTGCGTCTATGTATTTGCTTTCCCATGGTTTACCTTGCGCAAAGCACGCGCCACGCATGGCGAATTTCGTATTCAGCGGAAAATGCGGGCTCATGTGGAAACTTATGCCTCGCCGACGGGCGTATCGGTGTAGATCATGCGTAAGATAGGCCGTTTTCTGACGGTTCTCGGAAAACGCTTCAAACGGGCTTTGGTTGTGAGTCGCCTTGAACACAACACTCAGCAAGACCGGATTAAAACTCAACTCGGCTTCACGCCGTTTGGCCAGACCCGGTAGAACCTTATGGGCAAGAAAGGCGTTCGGGCTGCAAAAATCGTAAACGAATTCAATTTTCTTCGCCATCTGTCCGCTCCATCATTGCAGGCATCCAGGGCGGGAATCAAACCCACCCAAGGTTGAGTGTGCCGATACCATAGCAGCTTGCCCGGTTGGTAAACGAAAATCGTTTGCTACCTTCGGATTTTTCTGTTGTTCCTCGTTTTTGCGCTGCAAGATCGGATCCAGGGTTCAGCAACCGGGACACAAGATGAAATTCGACACAGCGCGATTGGCTCGCATTCAAATCTGGATGCAACGCTATGTAGATCAAAGAAAATACCCCGGATGCTCGGTGTTGGTTAACCAAAATGGGAATGAGGTTTTCTTTCATTCTTGCGGATTGCGTGACGTCGAGAACGGCTTGCCGTTCGACCGCGACACAATGGTGCGAATCTATTCGATGACAAAACCCGTCACCTCGGTCGCATTGATGATGTTGGCCGAGCGCGGATTGTTCCACCTGGACGCACCGTTATCGGATTTCCTGCCCGGGTTCGACGCAATGCGGGCGCTGGTGCCCGAGGCGACTTCGATCGACCAAACCGAACCCGCACCGACACCCACGTTGCACCAGTTGCTGACGCATACCAGCGGTCTGAGCTATCCGTTCAATCCGGGAATTTTGCCGCAAGCGATGGACGCTCGGGATCTGATCTTCGCGCCCGACCAGGGTCCGTTGAGGGAACGGGTTGATCTGTTGGCCACATTGCCTCTGGCCTTCCAACCTGGAATGCGTTGGGAGTATTCCGTTGGCATTGACGTCATCGGACGTGTGATCGAGGTCGTGTCGGGCCAGCCACTGGACCGTTTCTTTGCCGAGCAGATATTTGAACCACTTGGGATGCACGAAACCGGGTTTTCGGTGCCGACAGGGGCAGGGGCCCGGTTTGCCTCGCTCTATAGCCCGTTAGAAGGCGACGCGATGGCGCTGAATGCTGCCAAATCAGGCTCCGATACATTAAGGTTGGTCGACAGCGCAGGCTCCTCGCCTTTTGAACATGCAACCACCTTTTCCGGTGGCGGTGGACTTGTCAGCACGATTGACGATTTTGCGTCCTTTTCCGAAATGCTGCGTAACAAGGGCGCGACGGCGGCGGGTCGGTTGCTGGGGGCATCGACCGTCGATTTCATGATGCGCAATCACTTGCCGGGTGACATCGCTTCGATGGGACCGCAGAGCTTTGCCGA
This sequence comes from Ruegeria sp. AM4, assembly GCF_056540665.1. Classification (NCBI taxonomy): domain Bacteria; kingdom Pseudomonadati; phylum Pseudomonadota; class Alphaproteobacteria; order Rhodobacterales; family Roseobacteraceae; genus Ruegeria; species Ruegeria sp. AM4. Next base: position 599,533 of record NZ_JBQFXD010000001.1, read on the forward strand.
GCAGCCGATGGATGGCACAGGGTTTGGTACCGGCGGCGCAGTTATACTTGATCCGGCACGGGCGCGCGCACCGGGGTCGGTGGGTGATTTTGGTTGGGGTGGAATGGCGTCGACCTATTTCTGGATCGACCGCAAACACGATATGTCGGTCGTTTTCTTTACACAACTTTCGCCGTCCAGTTCTTATCCTTCGCGGGCCGAGCTCAAGGCATTGGTTCACGGGGCGCTCATTGAATGATCCTTTCGCAAATGCTAGGCGGCTGTCGCGGCAAGCGGAGACAGAACCATGACCGAAGCGGAACGTATCCTGTTGGATTTGCTCAATATCGAAGCGCTGGAGGTCGATCTTTTTCGCGGCGCCGGTTCGGGAGGCGAAACACCGACCCGGATTTTCGGAGGTCAGGTCATCGCACAGGCTCTCGCAGCCGCATACCGAACCGTTGATGATCGGCTGTGCCACTCGTTACACGCATATTTCATCCGTGCAGGCGATCCGTCCATTCCAGTGATATATCAGGTTGACCGGGCCCGGGACGGCGGGTCATTCACAACCCGTCGCGTGGTTGCGATTCAGCATGGCAAACAGATTTTGAACCTCTCCGCATCATTTCATTGCCAGGACGAAGGCTGGGACCATCAGCATCCGATGCCGAAGGTTGTCGGTCCGGACAATCTGGCGACCCGGAATGAACTGCGCCACAGTTATCTCGACCGGGTGCCCGAGAAGTTTCATTCAGAGCTGCTGCGGGAACGCCCGATCGAAGTCAGCGAGATCGAACCACTGGATTTTCTGACCCCGGACGTGGCCGACGACAAACATTACCTGTGGTTCCGCATGACGGCCGCGGCGCAGGCTGATCCGGTGATGCAGCATCTGCTGCTGGCTTATGCCTCGGATATGGATTTGCTGAGCTCGGGCCTTCGACCACACGGCCTCAGCTGGTTGTCGGGACAGGTTGACGGTGCCAGCCTTGATCACGCCATCTGGTTTCACGCACCGATGCAGTTTCAGAACTGGCATCTTTACTCCATGGAATCTCCGTGGACCGGGCAGGGGCGCAGCTTTAATCGCGGCTCAATCTATTCTCAGGACGGAACGCTGGTGGCGTCCATCGCCCAGGAAGGTTTGATGCGAAAGCGGAAGACGCGTTAAAGGTCACCGCTATATTGTTGATTTAGCGATGACATTCCGTCCAGCCATCGGTCATAGTCGGCGGATTTGAACTGCATATAATCCAGAACCTTTTCGTGAGGCAGCACCAGAAAGCGTTCGTCACTAATGGCTTCAAAGCAGGCTTGCGCGATGTCTTCCGGGTCGAGAATGCCATCTATGGCGGCAACCGAATCCTCGTGACCGCTGATCATATCCGTACGCACAGCCTGTGGGCACAGAACTGAAACGCGAATACCTTCGTCTTTGTAAGTCAGTGCCAGCCATTCGGAAAAGCCGACAGCGGCGTGTTTGGTCACTGCATAAGGTGCTGCGCCGGGTTGGCTCAGCAATCCGGCAGCGGAAGCTGTGGCCAAAAAGTAGCCGCCACCGCGCGCGACCATGCGCGGTATCACGTGTCTGGCCGCCCAGACATGCGACATCACGTTGATCTTCCAGATCCGGTCCCAATCCGCGTTCGGCACCTCAAGCCCGCCAAGCGTCAGAATGCCGGCGTTTGCACAGAACAGGTCAATTGCACCGATACGGGCTTCAGCGGCTTCAATCATCAAGCGCGTCGAATCCTCGCTGGACACATCACACTCAATTGCATGGCCACCGATTTCTTCGGCTACGGATTGAGCGCTCACGATGTCGATATCCGCACAGACGATCTGCGCACCTTCGGTTGCAAAGCGCTGCGCCAATGCTTTTCCGATGCCACGAGCGGCACCGGTAACAACAACAGTTTTACCGCTCAACTGCATGAAAAGGCGATCCTTTTAGATTTTCGTCGGCCGTCTGGGTTAACGCCTTCGCACAAGTCTTAATTACATAATACCGATTATGCGGATTGCTCCGCCACTTAATAGAACGCCTGCAATCCTGTTTGCGCGCGCCCCAAGATCAGCGCATGAACGTCATGCGTCCCCTCGTAGGTGTTTACAGTCTCCAAATTGATCATGTGACGCACGACCTGAAATTCCAAAGAGATTCCGTTCCCGCCGTGCATGTCGCGCGATTGCCGTGCGATCTCCAGTGCTTTGCCGCAATTGTTCCGTTTGATCAACGAGATCATCTCGGGCGCGGCTTCCGCCTGATCCAGCAGACGCCCGACACGCAAGCTGGCCTGCAAACCCAGAGCTATCTCGGTCTGCATGTCAGCCAGTTTGCGCTGAAACAGCTGTGTCTGCGCCAAGGGCTTGTTAAACTGCTTGCGGTCCAATCCGTATTGCCGTGCCGCGTGCCAGCAGCTTTCTGCTGCGCCCATGACACCCCAACTGATGCCATACCGAGCGCGGTTGAGACATCCGAATGGACCCTTCAAACCCTGTACATTTGGCAGCAATGCCTCTTCGGGCACCTCGACGTTATCGAGAACGATCTCACCTGTGATCGAGGCGCGAAGGCTCAGTTTTTTGTCGATCTTCGGCGCGCTCAGCCCTTTGGTGCCTTTGTCCAGGACAAACCCGCGGATCTTTCCATCATGCGCGTCGGATTTGGCCCAGATTACAAACACATCGGCGATCGGAGAGTTCGAAATCCACATCTTGCTGCCATTCAAACGATAACCGCCATCGATTTTCTGGGCCCGGGTCTTCATTCCTGCCGGATCTGATCCCGCGTCCGGTTCGGTCAGACCAAAACAACCAATCCATTCGCCGCTGGCCAGTTTCGGAAGGTATTTGCGCCTTTGATCCTCGCTTCCATAGGCGTGAATCGGGTACATAACCAGCGAGCTTTGTACTGACATCATTGAGCGATAGCCCGAGTCGACCCGCTCGATCTCGCGCGCGACAAGGCCATAGCCGACATATCCGGCCCCTAGCCCACCGTATTCCTCGGGGACTGTTATGCCCAGCAGGCCCATCTCACCCATTTCGCGGAAGATCTCGGGGTCGGTTTCTTCGTTTTCGAAGGCCTCGGTTACGCGCTGCTGCAGCTTTTCCTGCGCGTAAGCGCGGGCGCTGTCGGAAATCATGCGCTCGTCTTCTGCCAACTGGTCCACAAGACGAAACGGATCGTCCCAGGTAAACGCGCCAAGTTCCGGGGCATCCTTGGCGCGCAGCATCGGTTTTTGATCAGGAGCGTTCATGGCATTTCTCCGCAAATTCGAGAGGTTTGCTGAAACCTACCCGGACCCGAGCGCAAAAAACAGCAAGACTTTATCAAGAACGCATGACCAATTCGCATAGCGATATGCGGGAATGGGCACCCTGCCCCGCAATGCATTACCCCAGCGCGTAGCCCGCGCCCCGGACCGTGCGCACCGGATCGTCGCCGCCATGCTGCGTCAGCGCCTTGCGAAGACGGCCAATGTGGACGTCGACCGTACGCGTATCCACATAGATGTCGCGCCCCCAGACCCGATCCAGCAATTGCTCGCGGCTCCAGACCCGGCCTGGTTTTTCCATGAAGGTGCTCAGCAAGCGAAATTCGGTCGGACCCAGTTTTAGCGGCTTGTCATTGCGACTGACCTTATGAGTTTCCGAATCGAGAATGATATCGTCAAACTCAAGCCGCAATCCTACGGTGGCTGGACGAACGCGCCGCAGTTGCGAGCGCACGCGGGCCATCAGTTCGACGACCGAGTATGGCTTGACCACATAGTCATCCGCGCCCGTTTCCAGACCGCGCACCTTGTCGACCTCTTCGGACCGCGCCGACAGCATGATGATCGGGATCGACCGGGTGTCTGGTCGCGTCTTCAGCCGTCGACACACCTCGATCCCGCTGAGATTTGGCATCATCCAGTCCAGCACAATGATATCCGGGCAGTCTTCATCGACCAGCAGCAGGGCTTCGTCACCGTTGGCGGCCTTGGATACGCTGAACCCTTCGGCTTCGAGGTTGTAGGCCAGCACTTCACGCTGTGCCAATTCATCCTCTACCACAAGCACGGTTGGTTGATCGGCGGACATCTTCGGTTACTCCTAGGCCGTTTGCGATGTCACGTCCGCCTTGGGACGTGCATCTGCGGGGCGCTCTCCGGTGACAAGATAGACGACCTGTTCAGCGATGGATGTCACGTGATCGCCCATCCGCTCGATGTTCTTGGCGATGAAATGCAGATGCATACAGGACGAAATGTTACGCGGGTCTTCTGCCATGAAGGTCAGGAACTCACGGAACAGGCCATTATACATCTGATCAACCTCTTCGTCGCGATTGATGACATCCGTCGCCAGTTCCGCGTCGCGTTGAATATAGGCGTCCAGAGCGTCACGCAGCATCCGTTCAACCTCGCGCGCCATGCGGCGCAGGGCTGCTGCGCTGCCGCTGATTTCACCCGCATTGACCAATACCGTGGTTCGTTTGGCGATGTTTTTGGCGTAATCGCCGATCCGCTCAAGGTTTCCTGACACTTTCAGGACCGACAGCACAAGACGCAGGTCGCTGGCGGTTGGTGCGCGCAGCGCAATCAGTCGTGCGGTTTCTTCGTCGATCAGCTCTTCCAGGGCGTCGATGGCTTTGTCGCCGCGCCGCACCTCTTGCGCCAATTCCTCGTCGCGGGTTTCCAGCGAGCGCGCCGCGCCGATGATGGCGGCCTCGACCAGCCCGCCCATCTTCATGATATGCGCCTGAATGGCCTCGAGGTCGCGGTCGAAGGCGGATGCAATATGTTGTTCGGTCATATCTGAATACCTGTGTTCAGCCGATGCGGCCGGTGATGTAGCTTTCGGTGCGGGGATCTTCAGGGTTGGTAAAGATCTGCCCGGTCTCACCAAATTCGACAAGGTTGCCAAGGTGGAAGAACGCGGTCTTCTGGCTGACCCGCGCGGCCTGCTGCATCGAGTGGGTCACGATCACCACCGAATAGCGCGAGCGCAGTTCATCGATCAGTTCCTCGACCTGCGCGGTTGCGATCGGGTCCAGCGCCGAGCATGGCTCGTCCATCAGCAGAACCTCGGGCTCGGTTGCCACAGCGCGCGCGATGCACAGGCGCTGCTGCTGGCCGCCAGACAGGCCGGTGCCTGGGGCGTCCAGACGATCCTTGACCTCATCCCAGATCGCACCGCGGCGCAGGGATTTTTCCACGATTTCATCCAGTTCCGCCTTGTTCTTAGCAAGGCCGTGGATGCGAGGGCCGTAAGCGACGTTGTCATAGATCGACTTCGGGAACGGGTTCGGCTTTTGGAACACCATGCCCACCTTGGCACGCAGCTGTACCGGGTCGACGCGCTTGTCATAGATGTCTTCGCCGTCCAGCAAAATGTCGCCCTGCACGCGGCAGATATCGATCGTGTCATTCATTCGGTTCAGACAGCGCAGGAACGTGGACTTGCCGCAGCCCGAGGGGCCGATGAAGGCGGTCACGGTCTTGTCTTCAATCTCGACATTCACGTCCTTGATGGCGTGGGTGTCGCCGTAATAGACCTGTACCTTCTTGGCGCTGATCTTGATGTCTTTGGAGTCCACGTTTCTCTCCACTCGTGTCATGTCATTCATGTTAGCCCCCTTTTACCAGCGGCGTTCAAAGCGGCGGCGCAGGATGATCGCGATGATGTTCATCGTCAGCAGGAAGATCAAAAGAATGATAATCCCGCCCCAGGCTTTTTCATAGAAGCCAACATCCGCCCGGGCCGCCCAGGTATAGATTTGCGCCGGCATCGCCGAGTTCGGCTCGGTAAATCCGGCAAGGAACCCGTCGGGGTAGCCGCGCGCCACAAAGCCAACCATGCCGATCAGCAGCAGCGGCGCGGTTTCGCCGAGCGCCTGCGCCAGACCGATAATGGTTCCGGTGAGAATACCGGGCGCGGCCAGCGGCAGAACGTGGTGGAACACCGCCTGCATTTTCGAGGCCCCTACCCCCAGCGCTGCATCGCGGATCGACGGCGGTACCGCCTTCAGCGAGGCTCGGGTCGAGATGATTATGGTCGGCAGCGTCATCAGAGTCAGCACCAGTCCGCCAACCAACGGCGCCGATTGCGGCAGGTGCATGAACTGGATGAACACGGCCAGACCAAGGATGCCGAACACGATGGAAGGCACCGCCGCAAGGTTTGAAATATTTACCTCGATCAGATCGGTGAACCTGTTCTGCGGCGCAAATTCCTCGAGGTAGATCGAAGCTGCCACGCCGATGGGCAACGACAGGGCCAGCACAACCAGCATCATGAAGAACGACCCGACGACCGAAGCGCCGATGCCAGCGCCACCCGGGTTGTCGACGCCCGAATCCGAGCCGGTGATGAAGGGCCAGTTGAACGCCTGCTTGATAATTCCGGCCTCTTTCAAGGCATCAACCAGATCCAGGTCGCTTTTCTGCAAAAACCGGCTGTCCTGCATGGAGTCGCGAGAAACACGACCCTTGAAGTACCCATCAACCCGGCTGGAAGCCGCCAGATCGAATTCGATCGGCTCACCGATCTTGTCGGGATTCGCTTTGTAGAATTCGCGGATCGTGCCGCCGATCTTGCCCAGAATCCGTTCGATCGCGGCTTCATCGAAATCCACACTGATCCCGCTTTCTGCAAGGTCTTCGTTCAGTTCTGCAATGAAGAGGTTGGAATAGGCCTTGGTCTTGAACATCGTCCCTTCGGCTTCTTCGAACTGTGGTTCAGTCAGCGTGAACTCAACGCTGACCACGGTGCGCGTGAACGCGGGTATCCCCTGCGACAGGATCGAGGCGAACAGCACCAACAAAAAGAATAATCCGGTGGCGATGGCCACAATCCCATAGGCGCGGAAACGCTTTTCGGCGTTGGCGCGTTTGCGGGTATGTGCGTCTGAGGCCATCAGAGAGCCCGAGCGGCGGTCCGCTGCGGGCGTTGGCATGCTGGCGTCGGTCATTCGTACTGCTCCCGGTATTTGCGCACGATGTAGAGGGCAAAGATGTTCAGGCCCAGTGTGAGGATGAACAGGGTCATGCCAAGGGCGAAGGCAACCAGCGCCTCGGGTGAGGCAAAGTCGGCGTCGCCGGTCAATTGGCTTACGATCTTGGCGGTGACGGTTGTCATGGCTTCGAACGGGTTCAGGCTCAGGCGGGCTGCGGCCCCTGCCCCCAGAACCACGATCATCGTCTCACCAATGGCGCGCGATGCGGCCAGAAGGATGGCTCCGACGATCCCCGGCAACGCAGCGGGCAGAACAACCTGACGGATGGTTTCCGATTGGGTGGCCCCAAGGCCATAAGACCCATCGCGCATGGCCTGCGGCACCGCATTGATAATGTCGTCGGACAGCGAAGACACAAACGGGATCAGCATGATGCCCATCACCAGGCCGGCGGTCATCACAGCGGTGCCCGCCTTCATCCAGCCCAGACCGTCAGCACCGAAAACGCCCAGTAGCAGCGGACCAACGGTCAGCAGCGCAAACAGACCGTAGACGATGGTCGGGATACCGGCCAAAACCTCGAGCATGGGCTTGGCGATCGAGCGGACCCGAGGCGATGCATATTCACTCAGGTAGATCGCGGCAAACAGACCGATCGGCACAGCCACCAGCAAAGCGACCAGCGAAATGTAGAACGTGCCCCAAAGCAGTGGGATGATACCCAAAGCCGACGATCCCCCACGGCCCGAAAAGCTGGGCGACCATGTCAGGCCAAAGAAGAACTCGGATGCCGGGTAGAGCTTGAAGAACTCCCAGGTGTTGAACACCAGCGACAGGACGATGCCAACAGTTGTCAGAACCGCGACCGAAGCAGCGGCAAGAAGAAGCATACGAACGCCCTGTTCGACCACATTGCGCGCCCGATATTCGGCTTGTGTCTGCCACCAGCTGATCACGGCACCGATCAAAGCGACAAGAATAACCCCAGCCGACATGATGGCATAACCGGTTGCATTCATTGCCCTGTAACGCTGCGCCGCGTTCAAAATAGGCTGTGTGATTTCAGCCGTCACAACCTGCCCGGCATCTTTTAGCAATTGGGTGATCTCGGCGATGTCGGCTTTGGGGTTTGCGGCAGTGGCTTCGGTCAATTGGCCCTGCGCCACCGCGTTGTCTAACCCGCTGGCCGTGCGGCGTACTTCGGCCATAACAAGGCTGCGCGACGAACCCTCCTTGATGGCAGAGTCGGGCACCATCTCGGATACCTGAGAATTCACGTATAGTGGCTGAACCAGCAACCAGACGATCAAAAGGCCGATCGCAGGAACCACCGTCTTTAGCGCGACGTTCGCGCCGTAAAAGGTTGGGAGAGAATGCAGGTTCCGGCTATCGCCCCCGGCGCTTTGCAAGGCGCGCGCACGCCCAAGCACGTATCCGACTGCAGAGACCGTGACAACGATCAGAAAGAGCCAAATTATCGGCATAACACCCCCACGGGTCTTGATCAGGAATTCAGAAGTACTTGGGGGCGACACGCCTGGCCGCCCCCAATCATCGGACCAATGTCAGGATTAGCTGCCCGAGCCAAGCGTCTCTTCGTTGGCAATCGCTTCCTGTGTCTGTGCCAGCTCAGGATCAGCAACCAGGCCATAGTTGGCCAGCGGACCCGATCCACCCGCGATTTCGTCATGGGTGAAGAACTGAGCGTATTCTTTCAGGCCAGGGATCACGCCGATATGCGCTTTCTTGACGTAGAAGAACAGCGGGCGCGACACGGGGTATTCACCCGAAGCAATGGTCTCGGTCGACGGAGCGACATCACCCATGGTGGCAACCTTCAGTTTGTCGGTGTTGTTCTCGTAGAACGCCAGACCAAACACGCCGATGCCGTTGGGGTTGGTGTCGATACGGGCCAGAGTTTCAGTATAGTCGCCATCGATGTCGACCGACTTGCCGTCTGCGCGCACATCCAGGCATGCGTCTTCGGCGTCGTCCTCGCTCATACCGCCTGCAACCATGGCCTCCATGGCGCCGGTTGCTTCACAACCTGCCAGCAGAACCTTGTCTTCGAATACTTCACGGGTGCCGTGCTTGGTACCGGGGATGAACATGGCGATTTCAACATCCGGCAGATCGCCGTTGAACTCGGCCCAGCTGTTAAAGCTGTTGTCGACCAGCGCACCGTCCTTCATGACTTTCGAGCCGATGGCGTTGTAGATGTCGGCGGGCTGGAACGCGGTGAACGCGGGGCCGGATTGCTGGCTGGCAAACACGATGCCGTCGTAGCCGATGCGGACTTCCATGATGTCGGTTACGCCGTTTTCGGCGCAGGCTTTGATCTCTTTTTCGCGGATGGCGCGGGATGCGTTTGCAACGTCGATGGTGTTTTCGCCAACGCCTTCGCAGAAACGCTTCAGACCGGCCGAAGAGCCGCCCGATTCCACAACCGGTGTCGGGAAGTCGGTGTTTTCACCAAACAGTTCGGCAACGATGGATGCGTAAGGCAGAACGGTCGAAGATCCAGCAACCTGAACGTTGTCACGAGCAGCAGCAGTGGTCGCCGATACGGCAGCAATCGCCAGCGCAGAAGCCGACAGTTTTACAAAGGACATCTCAGTCTCCTTGAAAGTACATTATGTGATCACCCCCATGATGATCTTGACGGCACCCCTAAGGACCGCGCGTAAGCCTTTTGTGACAGGTTCGTAACGGTTTTATGACAACGTGGAGATTTCTTAATATTATTTAAGTTGACGCCACGGTGGTCTTAGGCGCTGCCGGATCAGCGCGGCAGGATCACGGTAAAGACCGTTCCCTTGCCAAGCTCACTTTCCACCCGCAATCGTCCACGATGACGGTTTACGATATGCTTGACGATCGCCAGCCCCAGCCCGGTCCCGCCCAGTTCGCGCGACCTGTGACTGTCGGCGCGGTAGAACCGTTCGGTCAGACGCGGCAGGTGAACCGCATCGATTCCCGGCCCTTTGTCGACGATCTGCACGCGAACCGCAGGACCGCGCATTGCGGTGTCTCGCTCGGATGGCTGAACGCGCACATCGACGCGCCCGCCGCTGCCACCGTATTTTATAGCGTTTTCAATAAGGTTGGTGAAAACCTGACGCAATTGATCGCTGTCACCGGGCAGCATCACCGGATCGTCAGGCGCGTCCAAAGACAGCGTGACCTCAGCATCATCCGCCAGCGGGCGCAGCGTGTTCAGCGTCGACTGGATCAGCCCCGACAACTCCAGTTGCTCTTTCGGGCGCACGCGCTCTTCGCTTTCGACGCGGTTGAGCGACAACAGATCGCCAACAAGGCGGTTCATCCGGTTGGCTTCATCCGTCATGATTTGCAGAAACCGGTCGCGGGCGGCCTCGTCGTCCCGGGCGGGGCCGCGCAGGGTTTCGATGAATCCCATCAGCGCTGTCAGAGGCGTCCGCAGTTCATGGCTGACATTGGCGACAAAATCGCGACGCATGTGATTGGCCTGTTCCAGATGGGTCACATCCTGAAACACCACCAGAACAGCGCCGCCGGACACCGCCCCGACACCGTTCATATATCTGCATTCGACATCAAAAGTGGTATCCTGCGCCCCGTCTTTCGACAGGTGCCGGGTCCTCGTCGGCGCCTTGTCACGCAAGCTTTGCTCGATCGATTCGATAACCTGAGGCTGCCGCAGAAAAGTGGCAAAGTGGCGCCCCTGAATACTGTGTCCCAGCAGGGTCTTGGCGTCCGTGTTGGCCGCAATAATCCGCTCGGTCTGATCGACCATCAGCGCAGGCAGCGGAATGGCCGAAACAAATTCTTCGATCAGCTCGGTAGACATGATGCGGCCTTTGCTGGCTAACCGCCTGTTGAAACCGGCACCAACCGATCCCGGAACCTGCGCATATTGTCCTGATAGTGCAATGCACTGAGCGTCAGCTTTTTTACAGTTGCATCATCCAGTTGCCGAACGACCTTGCCGGGCGAGCCCATGACCAGAGAATTGTCGGGAATTTCCTTGCCTTCGGTAATCAGCGCCCCTGCTCCAATCAGACAGTTCTTACCGATTTTCGCACCATTGAGAACAATCGCCCCCATGCCGATCAGGGTGTTTTCACCAATTGTGCAACCGTGCAGCATAACCTTGTGGCCGATGGTGCAGTTCGGCCCGATCGTCAGCGGATAGCCAGCGTCGATATGCATGACGCAATTCTCTTGAACATTGCTGCCCGCACCCACCCTTATCTCTTCGTGATCCGCGCGGATGGTGCAACCAAACCAGACCGAGGCACCCTGCTCGAGCACCACTTTGCCGATGAGATTTGCGTCCGGCGCGACCCAGGTGTCTTCGTGGATCTGCGGGGCATCACCGCCCAGAGCGTAAAGGGTCATGACAAGGCCTCGAATTCGTTTTGCAACTTGCGAACATGCTCTTGCAGCTTCGGTTGCTGGATGCGGCGCATTCTTTCGGCGCTGACGATTGCCTTGAGTTTCTCTTCGGTCGCATCGAGATCATCATTGACCAGAACGTAGTCGTAGTAACCCCAGTGACTGATCTCATCCCAGCTCTTCTGCATCCGTTTGGCGATCACGTCGGCACTGTCCTGCCCGCGACTTTCCAGTCTGCGGCGCAATTCTGGGATCGAGGGCGGCAGGATGAAGATCGACAAGGCGTGTTTGCCGAGATCGGAATTGCGAATCTGCAGATCGCCCTGCCAATCCACATCGAACAGGACATCCCGACCGTCATTGATAGACTCGCGCACCGGCGCGATGGGCGATCCATAGAAATTCCCGAACACATGCGCGTGTTCCAGCATCTGGCCGTCAGCGACCTGTTGCTTGAACGCGTCTTCTGACAGGAAATAGTATTCACGCCCATGTTCCTCACCCGGGCGCGGCGCGCGGGTTGTGGCCGAGACCGAGAACTCCAGCCCGCTGTCCCATTGCATCAACCGGCGGGCCAATGTGGATTTCCCCGCACCCGAAGGCGAGGACAGAATGATAAGTAGGCCCCGGCGATCTGCCATGTTGTTGTTCCCGTCTCTATTCCACGTTCTGCACTTGCTCGCGCATCTGATCGATTACGGCCTTCAACTCAAGCCCAACCGACGTCAGATCGGCGTTTTGAGATTTCGAGCACAGCGTGTTGGCCTCGCGGTTGAACTCTTGCGTCAGAAAATCGAACTTGCGCCCGACCGGGCCGTCTTGTGTCAACAGCGTGCGCGCCGCATTGATATGCGCCTTTAGCCTGTCGAGTTCCTCGGTGATATCAGCCTTGACCGCAATCAGAGCCAATTCCTGCGCGACACGGTCCGGGTCCGCACCCTGAGTGTTGTCCAGGACGCGCGCAAGGTTTTCGCGCAGAGACTGCCCCATTTCGTCGCGTCGTTGCTCGGCCAGTACCGACGCGCGACCGGTCAGCGTCTCGACACTGTCCAATTGCGCGTTCAGGATTTCGGCCAATGCCTGACCCTCGGTCTTTCGCATGTCCAGGAATGCGTTCAGCAATGTGGCAAATTCCGACCGGAGTTGTTCTACCAGCGGCGCCGCATCGTCCGCCTCGGCGCTAGCTTCGACCATTCCCTTCAATGCAAGAAGGTCGCTGGCTTTCGATGGTGCTAACGTCAGACCCTGATTTGTCGCCAGCGCTTCGGTCTGCGCAAGGGCCTGCAAGGCCGCCTGCATCGCCGGGACGTTCAGGCTTAGATCCGACGCAGTCTCTTCCCGGCTCAGCCTGAGGGACAGGGTCACGTTGCCGCGCGCAAGTGCCTTGGACAGGTCTGACCGAAGCGCCGCCTCGAGCCCGGTCAGCCAATCTGGCACGCGCAGGCGCAGGTCCAGCCCCTTGCCGTTGACGCTGCGCAGCTCCCAACTCCAGCTATGAGGGCCATGCGCCCCTTTGCCCGAGGCGAACCCGGTCATGGATTTGATCATGCCTGCCCTTTCAAATCTGCCTTCCGCACCTAATGCCATCCGCCAGTCGGGGGCAAGACCTCGCTTATTCGTCAATTCATATGCGGAAGTTAACCAATCGTTAAAGAATTCCTCCAAAATTGTATTAACCCGTGCCAATCTTTCAGACACAAGGTCTGGAAGGCCGGTGATCTGCCCAATAGTTGGCATTTTACGAAAATCGCGGCTGATCGGCGTTAGGGTGATGAAAATGAAAAGCTTTTTTGGAATTGGTTCCAGCTCGGGTTTTGGAAAGATCGTCGCAATGGACCGCTTTGACAGTGGGCGCAGCCTGTCCCCGATCCGTCAGGCCGAAGCGTATTGGACCGCGCTGCTGGATGGCAGCGAGGTTCCGATGCGTTCGCAAATTGATCCACGCGGACTTGAGAATATTCTGGAATATACCTTCATTCTCGAACGGATCGCGCCGGGACTGGCCCGCTTTCGGCTGGCTGGCAGCCACCTGAACAAGATTGCCGGCATGGAAGTTCGTGGCATGCCCGTGACCGCGTTTTTCGAACCCAGCGCGCGCAGCGACATGACGGAACATCTGAATCGCGTGTTTTCCGAACCTGCGGTGGCCGAATTGAGCCTTGTCTCGACCGGCAAGATGGGCCGGGCGCGGATGCAGGCGCGGATGTTGTTGCTGCCGCTGAAAAGTGATTTGGGCGATATCAGCCGCATCCTTGGCGTCTTTATCGGTGACGGCGCGATTGGCGCAACACCGCGCCGCTTTAGCATCGCGGATACACGTATCAAGGCGGTGCGCGAGGTTCAGATGCAGCCCCAGCTGCGCGAGCACGCCGGGTTTGCCGAAGATCAGACCCAGTTCAGACCCTCAGCCTCGCATCTCAGACTGGTCTCATCGCGCGACGACTGATCCAAAGAAAAACGGCGGGCACTGGGCCCGCCGCTTTCAAATTCTGTGCTCCGACGATCAGCTTGCGGCGCGTTTTGCCCCGTTTCGGCGCAGGTTCGTCAGCTCTTCGGCGACCAGGAAAGCCAGTTCCAGCGACTGTGTTGCGTTCAGGCGCGGATCGCAGGCCGTATGATACCGGTCCGACAGGTCTTCTTCGGTCACCGCACGTACACCGCCGGTGCATTCGGTGACGTCCAGGCCGGTCATCTCAAAATGAACACCGCCCGGAATTGTCCCTTCTGCCTGATGCACGCCAAAGAAATCGCGAACTTCACGCAGGACTGAATCGAACGGACGGGTCTTGTAGCCCGTGGCCGACTTGATCGTGTTGCCGTGCATCGGATCGCAGACCCAGGTCACAGTGGCGCCTTCTTCCTTGACGGCCTTGATCAGGCGCGGGAGATGCTCGCCCGCATTTCCTGCGCCAAAGCGCGCGATCAAGGTCAGGCGACCTTCTTCATTTTCCGGGTTCAGCTTGGACATCAGAACCTTCAGGTCTTCCGCTGTCGTGGTTGGGCCACATTTCAGGCCAATCGGGTTTTGAACGCCACGGCAGAACTCGACATGCGCACCGTCGGGCTGACGCGTGCGGTCGCCGATCCAGATCATGTGCCCGGAACCGGCAAGCCAGTTGCCTGAAGTCGAGTCCAGACGCGTCAGCGCCTCTTCGTATTCCAGCAACAGGCTTTCATGGCTGGTGTAGAACTCGACGGTCGAGAACTCATGCGTCGTATCCGCAGTGATCCCCGCCGCGCCCATGAAGTCGATCGTATCCTGAATGCGGTCCGCAATCTCGGAATACTTCTGAACATCCTGCTCGTCGGTAAAACCAAGCGTCCAGGAATGAACACGGCTCATATCGGCGAAACCGCCGGTCGAGAATGCGCGCAACAGATTCAGCGTCGCCGCGGCCTGGGTGTAGGCCTGTAGCATCTTGGCCGGATTCGGAATGCGCGCTTCGGGCGTGAATGCCAATTCGTTGATGATATCGCCACGGTAGCTGGGCAGTTCCACACCATCGACCACTTCGGTCGGCGCGCTGCGCGGTTTGGCAAACTGGCCCGCCATGCGACCGACCTTCACCACAGGCACTTTGGCACCATAGGTCAGCACCATAGCCATCTGCAGCATGACTTTGAATGTGTCGCGAATTGCGTCTGCGCTGAACTGTTCAAAACTTTCGGCGCAATCCCCACCCTGCAAAAGAAAGGCTTCGCCGCGACCGGCGGCACCAAGATGTTGCTTGAGACGCCGTGCTTCGCCAGCAAAAACCAGCGGGGGATACTGCGAAAGCTGAGCCTCGACTTTGGCCAGCGCGGCCGCGTCGGTATAGTCGGGCATCTGAACTCGGGGCTTGTTGCGCCAGTTCGATTTTTGCCACTCGGTCATAGCTTTGATCTCCGCTGAGGTAATTCAGGCTGTCTCTATACAAAAAGCTTTGAAGAGTGACCATATCCGATTTGCGCCTCTTGACGCCGCAAACAAGCTTTGAGCATGGTTGCGGCCACATCAGCGACCGGGGATGTTTCCGGCCAGCACCGAATCAAGGACAATTCGCCATGCAAGAGCAACGCCAAGTTGTCACTGTGGACAGCGATACCACAAAGCCGAAGCACTTTGTTTTCGTCTTGCTCGACAAGTTCTCTCTGCTGTCCTTTGCCTCGGCACTGGACAGTCTGCGCATCGCAAACCGCATGGCCAATCGCGAGCTGTACCGCTGGACGCTGGCGGGCGAAGGCGGAGATGTCGTGCAATGTTCGGCGGGGACCACATTCAAGCTGGACAGCGATTTGCAGGAATTGCAGCGCGATGACGTGGTTCTGATCTGCGGCGGAGTCGACGTGCAGGCGGCAACGACCAAGCGTGCTCTGAACTGGGTCCGGCGCGAAGCGCGCAAAGGGCTGAAGATCGGCGGCTTGTGTACGGCGGCCTATTCGTTGGCCAAGGCAGGGTTGCTCGACGGCAAGCGTGCCACGATTCACTGGGAGAACTCGGACAGTTTCTCGGAAGAATTTGACTCGGTCGAATTGACCAAGGCGGTATTTCAGATCGACGGAAACCGCATGACAACCGCCGGTGGAACGTCTTCCATCGACCTGTTGCTGAAACTGATCGCAGATGATTATGGCGAGGAATTGGCCAACGCCGTCGCGGATCAGATGATCTATTCCTCGATCCGAACCGATCAGGACACCCAGCGCCTGTCGACGCCGACCCGCATCGGGGTCCGCCATCCCAAGCTGAGTCAGGTCATCCTGATGATGGAAAAAAACATTGAAGAACCGATCTCACCGTCGATTCTGGCCAAGGATGTGGGCATGTCGACCCGGCAACTGGAACGTCTTTTCCGCCGCTACCTGAGCCGCTCGCCCAAGCGCTATTACATGGAACTGCGCCTGCACAAAGCGCGCAACCTGTTGATGCAGACCGACATGAGCGTCATCAACGTGGCACTCGCCTGCGGCTTTGCCAGCCCGTCGCATTTCTCGAAATGCTACCGGGCCCATTACAACACCACGCCCTATCGTGAGCGTGGCGCGCAGGCCGGGCGTTTGTCGGTCTAAAAGATCAATAAAGTTTAAACAGTTCTTCGGAGCTTGTGTTCATGTTGAACCGCAGAACCAACACGCCATCTTCGCGCTCGTGGACAAGCGCATAGTAGAAGAAATAGCTGTTTTTGTCGTTCCAAAACGCGCGCATTTCGTGGGAAAAGCCATTGGAAAGCTCAACACGCTCCATAATGGCAGTGTCTGTCAGATAATAGGGCACAGCGTCACGCAGTTGATTCTGTATGACCCTCAATTGTTCGGGCGTGAATTCGTCGGCTCCGCCCAAACGCAGAACGACATTCGTAAACTCGCGATTTTTTATCTTCTGTTCAATGTAGTTCTCGTAGTCCTCGTAAGAGCTGAAAGCTTCGTCTGCGAAGGCAGGTAACGCACCGAGCGCAAGTAACATCTTGGCAAGAAATAGTTTCACAGAATTCTCCGTTGGATTGTCGTAAATCCGTTCTAGGGTTGCGGCGACATCCTGTAAACCGCGCCCCGCCCCACAGAAATGAACCAGATCGACCCGTCCGGTGCCTCAACAATGTCACGGACGCGTTCAGTTTCACCGCCCTTTATCTGTTCAATTTCACGCAAGGGCTGACCGGTTAGCCTTGCGATGTAATCGAACTTTAGCGAGCCGACAAAAAGGCTGCCCTTCCACTGCGGCCAGAGCTTGCCGGAATAAACCAGCAGACCGGAAGGGGCGATGGACGGGTCCCAATAGTGCCGGGGCTGTTCCATGCCCTGCTTCGTTGTCCCTTCGCCGATCTTTTGCCCCGAGTAATGGACGCCATAAGAAATGACAGGCCATCCGTAGTTCGCCCCTGGACGCACCATGTTCACCTCGTCGCCTCCGCGCGCACCGTGTTCGGACACCCACAGCCGACCGCGCGCATCCAAGCCTGCGCCCTGCGGGTTGCGATGACCATAGCTCCAGATTTCAGGACGCATGCCGGGCTGGCCGATAAAGGGGTTGTCCGCCGGGACCGTACCATCTCGGTTGATCCGAATTACTGTTCCCATATGGTTCGACCGGTCCTGCGCCTGCGGTCGGTCACCTCGGTCACCAATTGTAACAAATAGCGCACCATCCGCCGCCTCGACCACGCGCGAGCCGAAATGCCGACCGCCGCTGCCGCCCGGAATGGCCTCGAAAATCACGCGCAGATTGGTCAACCGGTCGCCGGATTCGGACAGGCGGGCAACTGCAACGGCAGTTCCGGCACCACCCTTCTGAGGCTTGGAAAAAGACAGAAATACCTCGCGGCTTGTTCCGAAGTCCCGCGCGACGGTCACATCGAGCAGACCGCCCTGCCCTTTGACGGCTACTTTGGGCACACCTTTGACGCGGTGCGATTTACCATCTTTGATGTACAGCAAGTCCCCATCACGCTCGGTCACCAGAAAACTGCCATCAGGCAAAAGACCAATGGCCCATGGTGTATCCAGACCCTTTACCATCGGCGTTACCTGAATCGGCCCAACCGAGGTTTCAATGACTTGGGCATTGGTCAATCCGCCCCAAAGCAGAAGGATCGCAAGGGTGCAGGTTCTCAGCATGGTAACACTCCCAATTTTTGGCCCAATTTTCTGGTCCAAACCGCTGGTGATGCCGCCAGATCGGCAACAAATCCATTAAAACAAATAGGATTGCTGCTTGGGAAAGCACAGTTGCGTTAGCACTTTTCTTTTCCGGGCAGCTTGCCTAGGGTCGTGCCCAGAACGAAAACGTTCAAAACAGGGAGTAACCAAATGAAAAAGCTGCTTACTGCAACCGCAGCAACCGCTCTGCTGGCCGGTACCGCCATGGCCGACGACGTAAAACTGGGCATTCTGTTCGGCTTCACCGGCCCGATTGAATCGCTGGCGCCTGCGATGGGCTCGGGTGCGGAATTGGCGATGGCCGAGGTCACCGAATCCGGCAAACTGTTGGATGGTACGTCCGTCACCGGCACGCGCGCTGACACTGGCTGCATCGACAACGGTCTGGCAACATCGAATGGCGAACGCATGATCGGCGACGGCGTCGCGGGCATCATTGGCGGCGATTGCTCGGGTGTGACGGGTGCGATTTTGCAGAACGTCGCGATTCCGAACGGCATGGTCATGATTTCACCTTCGGCGACGTCGCCGGGCCTGTCGACCATGGAAGACAATGGCTTGTTCTTCCGCACGGCACCGTCGGATGCGCGTGAAGGTCAGGTCATGGCTGACATCCTGAACGACCGCGGCATCAGCTCGATCGCTTTGACCTACACCAACAACGATTACGGCAAAGGCCTGGCCGACGCGATCCAGTCGTCCTTTGAGGCTTCGGGTGGCGAAGTGACCATCGTTGCCGCGCACGAAGATGGCAAGGCGGACTATTCGGCCGAAGTTGGCGCGCTGGCATCAGCTGGTGGCGACATCCTGGTTGTTGCGGGCTATCTGGACCAAGGTGGTTTGGGCATCATCCAGTCTGCCTTGGACAGCGGTGCGTTTGACACCTTCGGTCTGCCCGGCGGTATGATCGGTGACTCGCTGCCCGCAAACGTCGGTCCTGACCTGAACGGCTCGTTCGGTCAGATCGCAGGATCAGGCGGCGAAGGTGCCGAGAAGTACTTTGCCATGGCCGAAGCGGCCGGTTTCGACGGCTCGTCGCCCTATTCGCCTGAAGCCTATGACGCCGCTGCGCTGTTCATGCTGGCGATGCAGGCAGCGGGCTCGGCCAACCCGGCCGACTATGGTTCCAAGATCATGGACGTTGCCAACGCTCCGGGTGAGAAGATCTATCCCGGCGAACTGGCCAAGGGTCTGGAACTGCTGGCCGCAGGTCAGGAGGTTGACTATGTCGGTGCATCCGGCGTTGAACTGATCGGCCCCGGTGAAAGCGCGGGATCCTACCGTGAGATCGAAGTAACCGACGGCGAAAACAAGACCGTCAACTTCCGTTGATCAGACGCGAACAGTCATAAAAACAAGCAGCCCGGGCCTTGTGTCCGGGCTGTTTCAATGACAAAAGGCCGCACCCTGCTTGGGGATGGGACTATAACGCCTAAAAATTGGCGGCTGGGGGAGAAAAATGATCGTCGTCGAAGACGTGCACAAGCATTTCGGCGGGTTTCATGCGGTGGATGGGGCATCGCTGGAAATCCAAAAAGGGTCAATCACCGGACTGATCGGGCCGAATGGCGCGGGAAAAACCACTCTGTTCAACGTGATCGCAGGCGTTCTGCCGCCCACCTCGGGCCGCGTTTTCATGGATGGCGAAGAGATCACCGGCCTTCCGCCGCACGATTTGTTCCACAAAGGTTTGCTGCGCACGTTCCAGATTGCGCATGAGTTTTCGTCCATGTCGTGCCGCGAAAACCTGATGATGGTGCCCGGCGCGCAATCTGGGGAATCGCTGTGGAACACATGGTTCGGACGCAAGCGCATCGCCGATGAGGAACGCGCGCTGAAGGCCAAGGCCGATGAGGTGCTGGAGTTTCTGACCATCGAACATCTGGCCGACCACAAGGCCGGTCAGGTCTCGGGCGGTCAGAAAAAGCTGATGGAACTGGGCCGTACCATGATGGTCGACGCCAAGATCGTGTTTCTGGATGAGGTCGGCGCGGGTGTGAACCGCACTCTGCTTATGACCATCGCCGACACGATCCTGCGCCTGAACAAGGAACGCGGCTATACGTTCGTGGTCATCGAGCATGACATGGATTTCATCGGCAAAATTTGCGACCCGGTCATCTGCATGGCCGAAGGCAAGGTTCTGGCCGAGGGCACTCTGGACGAGATCAAAGCCAACGAGCACGTGATCGAAGCTTACTTGGGCACCGGCCTGAAGAATAAAGACAAGCTGGAGGCGGGCGCATGAGCGACAACCCCTACCAGGACGACAAGGGCAACAAGGACGCTTCGATCACCAATACGCATGGGGTTGGCACCATGACCCCCGCCCACCGTAAAAGCGGTCAGACGCATCGAGTTGAAGGCGGGCCCTTTTTGATTGGCGACACCATGACAGGCGGTTACGGCAAAGGACCGGACATCCTGCACGACTGCACCATAGCGGTCGACAAGGGTGAGATCGCGGTAATCGTCGGCCCCAACGGCGCGGGTAAGTCTACCGCGATGAAGGCAGTGTTCGGGATGCTGGATGTTCGCCAAGGGTCCGTGCGGTTGGATGGTGAAGACATCACCAATCTCAGCCCACAAGACCGTGTGGTGCGCGGAATGGGCTTTGTACCCCAGACCTCAAACATCTTCACCTCGATGACGGTGGAAGAGAACCTTGAGATGGGCGCTTTCATCCGCCGCGATGACATCAGCCAGACGATGGAACAGGTCTATGACCTCTTCCCCATCCTGCGTGACAAGCGCAATCAAGCCGCCGGAGAGCTGTCGGGCGGTCAACGCCAACAGGTCGCCGTGGGCCGCGCGCTGATGACCCAGCCCAAAGTGCTGATGCTGGACGAACCCACCGCCGGCGTCTCGCCCATCGTGATGGATGAGCTGTTCGACCGGATCATCGAGGTTTCCCGCACCGGGTTGCCGATCCTGATGGTCGAACAGAACGCCCGTCAGGCGCTGGAGATAGCGGACAAGGGATATGTGCTGGTTCAGGGACGCAACGCCTATACCGGCACGGGCAAGGAACTGCTGGCCGATCCCGAAGTGCGCAAGAGTTTCTTGGGAGGGTGAGGATGAAAGTTCTGTTCCTCACAGCACTTCTGTCGGTCGTTTCCGGTGGGGCCACAGCAAAAGAAATCACAAAGTGTAAGATGGATTACACGTGTGCCAATATCGATGCTTGTCAGTCAACCAAGACGGGTCAAGGTGTTGATTTTGAGTTTGTACTTTTGCCCGACAACGAGCTTCGTCTTGATCTCGGAGATGGTGGGTTGCCGTTACTGAAAGTCCAGCAAGTGACCGACGACCTGATGACAGCACATGGCTGGGATTCCGATCGCTCAGCCTCATACACCTTCAGCTTATTCGCTGATGGGATTGTCGCTTACACGACCCACGTCTTTGTGGGCAAAGGTATAAGCCTGACCGGCCTTGGCCGCTGCGAGGTAAATGGCTAATGGACTTCCTCAACGCCCTTGTGGCGCTCTCCAACTTCGTCCTTGTTCCCGCAATCGCCTATGGCAGCCAGTTGGCGCTGGGCGCTTTGGGGGTGACGCTGATTTATGGCATCCTGCGGTTCTCGAACTTCGCCCATGGTGACACGATGGCTTTTGGCGCAATGATTGCCGTTTTGGTCACGTGGGGCCTGCAGGCTGCCGGGGTTAGTTTCAGCCCGTTGCCGACCGCTCTGCTGGCCCTGCCCTTTGCCATTCTGGGCTGTATCGTTCTGGTGCTGATCACCGACCGGCTGGTTTATCGGTTCTATAGGGAACAAAAGGCCAAACCGGTCATTCTGGTGATCGTGTCGATGGGCGTGATGTTCATCATGAACGGGCTGGTGCGGTTCATCATCGGACCGGATGACCAGCGCTTCTCGGACGGAGCACGCTTCATTGTCTCGGCGCGGGACTTCAAGGCGATGACCGGGCTGCGCGAGGGGCTGGCGATCAAGACCTCTCAGGGCATTACCGTGATCGTGGCTGTTGTCGCCGTGGCGCTGTTGTTCTGGTTCCTGAACAAAACCCGCACCGGTAAATCGATGCGCGCCTATTCGGATAACGAGGACTTGGCGCTGCTGTCCGGCATCAACCCCGAGCGTGTGGTGATGATCACATGGATCATCGTCGCAGCACTGGCGACCACGGCGGGTGTGCTTTACGGCCTCGACAAAAGCTTCAAGCCGTTCGTCTATTTCCAGCTTCTGCTGCCTATCTTTGCCTCGGCCATCGTCGGTGGCCTTGGCAACCCGATTGGGGCGATCGCGGGCGGGTTCATCATCGCGTTCTCAGAAGTCACCATCACCTATGCCTGGAAAAAGGTGCTGACCTATCTGGCACCGGAAAGCCTTGAACCATCCGGATTGGTGCAGTTCCTGTCCACCGATTACAAATTCGCAGTCAGTTTCGTCATCCTGCTGATCGTGCTTCTGTTTAAGCCCACGGGCCTGTTCAAGGGGAAAGTGATATGAGCGAGACGGTCAAAAATACGCTGCTCTTTGTCGTCGTCGGCGCGCTGATCTTGCTCACGGGATTCATGCAAAGCTGGAACGCTGCGATCCTGATCCTGAACATGGGTCTTATCTCGGCCATCATGTCGATTGGGGTGAACCTGCAATGGGGTTTTGCCGGCCTCTTCAACGTCGGTGTCATGGGCTTTGTCGCGCTTGGCGGACTGGCGGTTGTGCTTGTCTCGACTCCACCGACGCCCGGCGCCTGGTCAAGCGGCGGTTATGGTGTCATCCTGGCGCTGCTGCTGGGGGCTGCAACAGTGGTTGCGGCCGTGATGGTGGCGCAGAAGATGCCCAAAGGGCGTACTCAGACCCTTGCGATCATCGGGATTTTGATCGTCGGTTTCTTTGTCTACCGCGCCCTTTTCGATCCAAATGTCGCCGCAATCGAGGCGATAGATCCTGCCATTGCCGGCAACATCGGCGGCCTCAATCTACCAGTTCTGCTTGCGTGGCCTGCCGGCGGGTTGTTGGCCGCAGGTGCAGCTTGGCTGATCGGTAAAACTGCGCTGGGTTTGCGCTCGGACTATCTCGCGATTGCCACTCTGGGCATCGCCGAGATCATTATCGCGATCATGAAGAACGAGGATTGGTTGGCGCGTGGCGTCAAGAATGTCTATGGCATTCCGCGCCCCGCGCCGGTGGTCGGCTATGAGGTGGATCTACAGCAGGACCCCTCGTTCCTTGCGCGTGCCGATTGGCTTGGGCTCGACCCTGTAATCGCGTCGACCCTGTCGGTAAAGCTGGGATATTCGCTGCTGTTTTTGATCGTCCTGCTGGCGCTGCTGTGGATGGCGCAGATGGCGCTGAAAAGCCCCTGGGGCCGTATGATGCGCGCCATTCGCGACAATGAGGTCGCGGCCGAGGCGATGGGCAAAGACGTCACCCGTCGTCATCTGCAGATCTTTGTACTGGGCTCAGCTGTATGTGGCATTGCAGGCGCGATGATGACCACGCTGGACGGTCAGTTGACGCCTGGTACGTATAACCCATTGCGCTTTACTTTCCTGGTTTGGGTGATGGTGATTGTTGGCGGCTCGGGCAACAATTTCGGCGCGGTTCTTGGCGCTTTCCTGATCTGGTTCTTGTGGGTTCAGGTAGAGCCAATCGGTCTGTGGCTGATGAGTCTAATCACAGCCGGATTGCCCGATGGCAGTGCGCTGAAGGCCCATCTGGTAGAGAGCGCTGCACATATGCGCCTGTTCACCATGGGACTGGTTCTGCTGCTTGTGCTCAGATTCAATCCAAAAGGTCTGATTCCGGAAAAATAGCCCGCATTCAGAGGGGAATTTTGGGAACCGCGCCTCAGAAACGGCGCGGTTTCTTGCCTGAAAGGTAAATATTTTGTAAACGCCGGGGTCACCACTCACCTAACCGAAGCGTCCCGCGATCATTGCATCATGGGTGTCTCTGGCGGGATTGGGCGAAGTCTCTTGTTAACCATTGCAGGACGTTAGTGAACCCGATGAAACTCAGTATCAAAACCGTATTGATCGCGCTGCCACTTGCCGCGACGCTGGCCGGTTGTATCCCAACCCCCGAAGATCTTGAGACCACTCCGGTCAAAGTGCAGACGCCAAAAGGTGTGGTGACCTGCCAGTTGTACCGGCAAAACCGGGTAACGTGGGACCGAGCAATCGACTTCCCGGCAACCAAGATGTCGGTGCCCGAAGCGGATGGTTATTGCCGACAGGAAGGTCAGCGCCGTCTGAACCAGTGACCGTCGGAGCGCCTTGCCGTTGTGTGCAAGGCGTCCTTTCCAGGCGATCAGCGGTTCTTGAACAAGCTGCCCAATATGCCCCGGACCATGCGGCGACCGGTCGTGCCTTTCAATTCCTTGATCACCGCTTCGCTCATGGCTGATGCGAACGTGTCCTTGCGCCGGGTGATCCGAGCCGAAGACCGCCCGACCCGGCTGCCGGAAAACCGTCTGGCGGCGCTGAACTCGCGTTCCATCGGGGACTGGCTGGCCAGAACCTCTTCGGTTTCCGCCTGCTCTGCGGCTTGCGCTGCTGCTTGGGCACGGGCTTGAAGGATTTCATAGGCGGATTTGCGGTCTACCCGTTCACCATATTTCGCAGCCATCTCGGACGCCGCCACAAACGCCTTTCGCTCGCTCGCTGTGATCGGCCCGAGTTGAGACCCGGGTGGCCGGATCAACGTCCGTTCGACCACCCCCGGTATCCCATTTTTCTCGAGCATCGAGGTTACAGCCTCGCCCACACCAACCTCGCGAATGGCTGTTTCCGTGTCGAAGGCCGGGTTTTCGCGATAAGTTTCGGCGGCCAGTCGCAGGTTCTTGCGATCCTTGGCGGTGAATGCGCGCAGGGCATGCTGTATCCGGTTGCCCAACTGGCCCAGAATATCTTCGGGGATGTCGGCCGGGTTCTGCGTGATAAAATAGACCCCGACCCCCTTGGAGCGGATCAGGCGCGCGACCTGCTCGACCTTGTCCACTAGAACTTTTGGGGCATCATCGAACAGCAGATGCGCTTCGTCAAAAAAGAACACCAGCTTGGGTTTGTCCGGGTCGCCAACTTCGGGCAGTTCCTCGAACAGTTCGCTGAGCAACCACAGAAGGAACGTTGCATACAGGCGCGGCGCGCCCATCAGTTTGTCCGAGGCCAGAATGTTCACCATCCCCTGCCCGTTTTCGTCCACACGCATCAGATCGGACAGATCGAGCGCAGGTTCGCCGAAAAGATTGGTGCCGCCCTGGTTTTCCAATACCAGCAGGCGACGTTGAATCGCACCGATCGAGGCGGTCGATACATTGCCATAGCGCAGTGACAGCTGCTCTCTGTTCTCGCCGATCCAGACCAGAAGAGCTTGCAGGTCCTTGAGGTCCAGCAACGGCATGCCTTCCTCGTCCGCGACGCGGAAAGCTATGTTCAGGATGCCCTCTTGCGCCTCACTCAGTTCCAACAAGCGGGACAGCAGCAGCGGGCCCATTTCGGTAACAGTCGTACGAACCGGATGGCCCTGATCCCCGAACAGGTCCCAAAAGGTCACCGGGCAGGCTGCGTAGGAAAACGCATCAAAGCCGATCCGGGATGCCCGGTCCTGAAACGCCTGATGCAGCTTGTGATCTGCACTGCCGGGTTTTGCGAGCCCCGACAGATCGCCTTTGACATCAGCAAGGAAAACCGGAACGCCAGCCTGCGAAAACCCCTCGGCTAGGATTTGCAGTGTCACGGTTTTGCCCGTTCCCGTGGCCCCGGCAATCAGACCATGCCGGTTTGCGTAATCCAGCGCCAGACCCTGTGGCTGACCATACTCGGTTCCGCCACCGCCAACGAATAACTTGTTTTCCATCTGATACCTGTCCCAACTTCTACCGATCTGTCCAAAGCATACAAAGTTAACCTTTGGGTGCGATAGTCAATCTGCTTTCCAAGCGGTGTTCCGGGCGGAAAGCGACTTCCTCCCTGTCGACTGGCCGTGCCTTCGGGCACGGCTCTTTTTGCGTCTTTGATGGTTTATCGAAGGAAATGCATCACTTTTTCAGGTTAACAGTTGACCACTGGGTTCGCCTTTCGTAACGTCGCGCCATAACTAAGTCGGCCAGTCCGACGGGGAGAACCAAAACGTCAAGGGAGCCGATGTACCGGCTCCCTTTTCTGTTGTGTTGACGCATTGAAACTCCACTCAAACGGCGGAAATCCGACAATTTAAACTTTGGTGCGTCGGTTTGAACCTGACAGTCTCAAGCAAGGATGATAGACGGATCAAAAAGCTGGATCAGCAACACGAGGCATTCATGATCAAGAACCTTCTCACCTTCAACGTCGTCGCCGCAGCGTTGTTCAGCAGCGCGGTTTTCGCACAAGAAGCGGCCCAAGAAGAGCAGACCGAAGCACAGGTCCCGCAAACCGAAGCCGGGTCCGATCTGGATCTGGGCGAAGAAGGTCCGCGCGTTGGCGAGCAATATGTCAAAGAAGAAAGCGGCGATTGGAATATCACCTGCCTGAAAACCGAAGATGGCAACGATCCCTGTCTTCTACGCCAGGTTCTTTTGGGCGAGGAGGGTCTGCCCTTTGCAGAGATTTCCGTCAACAAACTGCCCGAGGGAAACGCGGCTGTTGCCGGTGCAAGCCTGATCGTACCACTTGAAACCATGCTTCAGGCACAGGTTGCTCTGTCCATCGACGGCGCACCGGGCAAGCGTTACGACTATCACCATTGCAACCGGGTCGGATGTGTCGCGCAGCTAGGCTTCACCCAAGGCGATATTGACGCGATGAAAGGTGGCACCACGGCGACTATTTCTCTGGTGTCAATTCTTGCCCCCACTCAGTTGCTCGAGACTGAAATGTCCTTGGCGGGCTTCACCAGTGGCTTTGACAAGTTGATACCGCTCGAGAACTGAACCGAGCGGAAACAAATGCGCCGCTGGTTCCAACCAGCGGCGTTTTTTTGGGCGTTACCACGCTTCAGACGCGTTTCAGTGCCAGAACAGCATTCAACCCACCAAATGCGAAGGCATTGCTAAGTGCGACGTCGATTTTCGCATCGCGCGCCTCGTTCGGAACCACGTCCAGGGCACATTCGGGGTCGGGTTCTTCATAGCCGATTGTCGGCGCAATGACCCCGTCGCGCAGGGCCATGATACAAGCCAACAACTCGACCGCGCCGGTGCCGCCGATCAGATGACCATGCATCGACTTGGTCGATGAAATCATCAGATCATCGGCGTGTTTGCCAAATACATCTGCAACAGCCGCGCATTCGGTCTTGTCATTGGCCGCGGTGCCCGTCCCGTGCGCGTTGATATAGCCAACGTCGCTGGCGTTCAGCCCGGCATCCGCCAGTGCCCCGGCCATCGCGCGCGAGGCGCCCTGTTTGCTGGGCATCACGATATCTGCCGCGTCCGAGGACATTGCAAAGCCGACCACTTCGCACAGGATGTCAGCGCCGCGCGCCCGAGCGTGATCATATTCTTCAAATACGAAGACGCCAGCACCCTCGCCTTGCACCATGCCGTTGCGATTGGCGCTAAAAGGTCGGCAGGCGTCTTTGGACATGACGCGCAACCCCTCCCACGCCTTGACGCCGCCAAAGCACAACATCGATTCCGAACCGCCAGTGAGCATCGCCGGCGCGGCGCCACTGCGGACCATTTGAAACGCCAGCGCCATGGCGTGGTTCGACGACGCGCAAGCGGTCGAAACAGTAAAACTGGGGCCCTTGAGGTTGTGTTCCATCGACACATGGCTTGCCGCTGCGTTGTTCATCAGCTTGGGCACGACAAAAGGATGCACGCGGTTCTTTCCGTCCTCATAGACGGACCGGTAATTGTCATCCCAGGTCGAAACCCCACCACCAGCTGTCCCCAGAACCACCCCAGAGCGCGCGGCCACGTCGCCGTGAAATTCGATCCCGGATTGCTGGATGGCCTCTTTCGCGGCGGTCAGCGTGAACTGCGTGAACCGATCATACAAGGTCATCTGCTGGCGGTTGAAACGGCCTTCAGCCTCAAACCCGCGCACCTGCCCACCGATTTTGATAGCCAGTCTCTCGACATCACGAAACTCCAGTTCAGAGATTCCGCAACGCCCCTCGCGCATGGCTTCCAGCGTATCGGGCACCGAGTGGCCCAGTGAGTTGATTGTACCGGCCCCGGTAATGACGACGCGCTTCATGAGATTATGTCAGACCTTTTCCGACACCAGCTTTTCGATACCCGCGATGATCTTCGCGACATTCGATATGTCAAAATCACTGGCAGTTGGCTCATTCGCATTGAACGGCACCGAGATGTCAAACTCTTCTTCGATGGCGAAAATGCTTTCGACCAGGCCCAGGCTGTCGATACCCAGATCCTCGAGGGTGCTGTCGGGTGTGACATCCGATGGCTCCAGCACGGCCTGCTCTGCAATGATTGCGATGACGCGGTCGCTGATGCTCATATCGTTCCCCTGATTGTCGCGTTGGGGATGATTTAATCGCTCGGAGGCTGTTTGGAAACAGCCTTTTTCAAAGCCGCTACGTCGCTGGCCAATCGGGGCAGACGACGCTGCGCTTTGTATATCTCGGTATGGCTTTCCATTTTGATGCCGGGATAGCCCATAATGACACGTCCGGCAGGAACGTTGGACAGTATCTTGGTGCCGCCGCCCGAGATCACGCCATCGCCGATGAAAATGTTGTCTACAACCCCGGTCTGGCCACCCAAGACCACGTTGTTGCCTATTTCAACCGAACCGGAAACACCTGTCTGGCCGCATAGCAGACAGTCATTTCCGACCCGCGTGTTGTGGCCCACATGCACGAGGTTATCCAGTTTCGACCCGCTGCCGATCACCGTGTTGCGGATCGTGCCATTGTCGACAGTGCAGTTTGAGCCGACCTCGACATCATCTCCGATCTCGACCGCGCCGAGCGAGTGGATGCGCAGCCAGCTTTGCGCCTTGGCCTCGCCCTGATCCCCAAGGGTTTTGCGGGCATTTTCGGCCCCTGACACTTCGGGTGTCACAAAGCTGAAACCGTCCCCTCCGATACGCGCTCCGGGTTGGGCGATGAATCTGTCACCGATCTGACACCGCGCGCCGATGCTGACCATTTCGCGCAATACGGCGTTTTCACCGATTGAGGCATCCATGCCGATCACACAATGCGACCCAATTACCGAGCCTGCCCCAACCCGCGCACGCGCACCGATCACGGCCAGAGGTCCAATTGATACGTCAGCACCAATCTCCGCGGTGGGGTCTACAACTGCCGACGGGTGAATGCCCTCGGCGACACCCTGCCCCCGGTCCAACATCGACGTTATCCCCGCCATCGCCATTCGGGGACGTTTCACAAAGATCGCGGCATCTAGGCCAAGGGCCTTCCAGTCCGCTCCTTCCCAAAGAACAGCGGCCCGTGCGCCGCCTGTTGAAAGAGCCTCGGCATACTTTGGTGCCATGGCCATTGCCAGATCGGTTGGCCCCGCATCACCAGGCTCCGCTGCGCGCAGTATCGTCAGATCGGTTTGTCCCTCGGCTTCGGCACCAAGAGACTGAGCGATTTGCTGAATAGTGAACTGCATGTCGGGCTTCCTTATTGCAGGATTTGCCCCAGTGATTACCCCTGAACGTCCGGCAGGACCACCCCTGCCTTCTGCAGCGCGTCCCAGATTTTTTGATCCCGTTTGTAAACGTCGCGACGATACTGGACCTCACCCTTGGGGCCGATATACGCCGTGCGGTAGATCAGATGCACCGGAACCGGTTTCTCCAGATTGACCTTGGTCTCTTTGCCGGTGTTCAGGACACGATGGAAAAATGCCTTGGGGTCCTCTTCCTGCCGGGCCAGCAGCGCATAAGCGAACTCAAACGGTTGGGCCAGTCGGATACAGCCATGAGAGAAAGCCCGCACCTCACGCGCAAACAGACTTTTCTGTGGCGTATCATGCAGATAGATGTTGTGCTTATTGGGGAACATGAACTTTACCAGCCCCAGTGCATTGCTCTTGCTGGGGGGCTGGCGCATCGAAAACGGGAAATTTCGCGCGGTGAACTGATTAAAGTCCACCGCCCCGCGGTTCACCTGACGCCCGCGCCGATCCGTGATCTGGATGTGACCCACCGCGTTCGGGTTCGCGCGCAGCTTTGGCAGGTATTCCTTGGTGATGATCGAGCGTGGCACATACCAGCTTGGATTGATCACCATATGCTCCATCTCATCCGAGAACTCGGGGCTGCGGCGGTCATGTACGTTCTTGCCGATGACCGCGCGAGTTTCAAATGTCACCCGACCATCGTCGACGATTTTGGCCGAGAAATCGGCCTGATTGACCAGAACATGCCGTTCGCCGCGCTCCTCCGGCAGCCAGCGTTCCCGCTCTAACGCCACCAGAACGGCCTTCAGCCTGTCCGATGCCGGGCGATTCAATTCGGTGATGGTGCCCTTGCCAGCAACACCATCTGCTTCAAGTCCGTGCGCTGCTTGGAAAGCCTGAACTGCCGCGACCAACGCGTCGTCAAAATCGGGACTCGCCGTGGGTTTCAGATACCCCATCGTAACCAACCGATTGCGCAACTTTACGACGTTCGCACCGGAGTCACCCCTCTCCAGTTTGGTGACGGGCACAGTCGCCCCCCAACCGCCTTGGGCGATCAGATCCTGAAGGGCCATCTTCTGCTTCATCAATGCGCGGTATTGCGGCGAGTCCGGACCAAGCTGTTGGATATAGCCCCCAGGATGACCCGCGACGAGGCGCTGCAAATGGTCTGCTGCCGGACGCCGCTCGACCTCACGCACAAGCCCATCGTCGATTTGCGATGGCCTGACAGTTCCGGCCTGCAAGTCGCTGGCATATTTCACAAAAACCCGGCTCAACTGCGCCTCAACCGCACCCAGGTCGCGCGTGGTTCGCGCCTGTTCCATCTGGTCGATGAGGGACTGTACGTCATAACGCGCCGCAGGCAGACCGTGGCGATCGGTATTCGACAACGCCTGAACCAAAGCTGCCCGACGCGCTTTGTGTTCGGGCGCGGTTCCGACCCAAACGGGCTGATAAGCGTTCTGGCGGTAGTACGCCGAAATAGCCGGGTTCGATGCGGTGTTTTCCGCCAGCGCCATCTGGAACGCGGTCGAACTTGTGTCCCCCTTGGCAAAGGACGCGGACAAGGCAAAACCCAGCGCAAAGAGGAAACGGGTACTGGTACGGGCAACAGGCGACATGAGATGACCTTGGTTATTCAATGACTTGAGCGCCTCAAACAGGGCGTAAGGGAAATAATGTTCGTTCACTGCAGACTTGTCTATTCACAAATGTATCACCAATCCGCATCTTTTGCGCGCTGATGCGCGTTTGCATCTCGCTTTTGGGCGCCTGCTCACTTTCGTGACTCGTCTGCGTCAATTGCGCAAAAAACTGCCGAAAATTCCCCCTTGAAAGCACCTGAGCGAAACACTGCTTGGCTCACGAATCCGGCTGTGTCATAAAATCCGCATCTGGGATGGGAAAAAATTAAGACAGCATGCGTAACATCGTGTGCAGGCAGGAACAGTACGGGACGAAACAAAAATGACCAAGAGCAGTAGTTCGGGTTTGACCCGACGTGCCCTATTGGGCGCATTTGCCGCTACGGCAGTGATCGCGGCACCGACTTATTCCAATGCAGCAGGGTTTCTTCGCGGCGGTGGCGATATTCGTCGTATCCGCATGTATTCCGGACGCACCGGCGAACGGATCGACATGGTCTATTGGGTCGATGGAAAA
This sequence comes from Ruegeria sp. AM4, assembly GCF_056540665.1. Classification (NCBI taxonomy): domain Bacteria; kingdom Pseudomonadati; phylum Pseudomonadota; class Alphaproteobacteria; order Rhodobacterales; family Roseobacteraceae; genus Ruegeria; species Ruegeria sp. AM4. The sequence continues at coordinate 631,195 of NZ_JBQFXD010000001.1, forward strand.
TACATCAAGGACGCCGTCAAGGAAGTGAACCACTTCATGCGTGACTGGCGCAATGATCAGGTCATGAAGATGGACCTGCGGACGATCGACATCATGGCCGCCTCGCACAATCTTCTGGATGTCAGCGAGCCCTACATGCTGTTGTCGGGCTATCGTTCACCAAAGACCAACGCGATGCTGCGGTCGCGGTCTCGCGGCGTGGCGCGGAATTCGCTTCACATGAAGGGACAGGCTGCGGATCTTCGGCTGGGGTCTCGGTCGGTATCTCAGATGGCAAAGGCCGCCATGTCTTGCCGCGCGGGCGGCGTGGGCCAGTACTATCGCTCCAATTTCGTGCATATGGATTGCGGCGACGTCCGTACATGGCGCGGCTGAACGGCACCAGATACGTCCCAGACAACAACTGCCCAGTTCCAACAAGACATTGCCGCGCGTTTAGCGCGGTGAAACATATACTTTATTTTTCTTTCGTAATCGCTCAGGCTGCAGATGCTCTGGGACCGCGATTGAGTTGATCACTCTGCGGCTCATAAAGCCAAGCTTTGATGATTTAACGATTGCGATGCCATGAAAATATTGTCTTTCAAACCTGGTCATGACGGTACGATTGCAGGCATAGACACAACTTCACGACGATTGCTGTTTTCATATGAGGCCGAAAAGGGCGGCTTCCCACGCAATGCCGCCGTAACACCGGATACTTTTATTGACGCAGGCCTCTGGTTCAACCAACTACCGGACGGGATCGCGCTGAGTGGCTGGTCCATACCGCAATCGGATCATGCCACCGTCTCGGGCGCAGGATATCGCGGCGTTGGTCCGGGGTCAGAGCAATTCAGAAAGACGACATTTTTCGGCAAGACGCTGGACTATTATTCCTCGACGCATGAGCGGTCGCACTTGTGGGCAGCCTACGCACTATCGCCATTCCCGCAGGGCGAACCCTGCTATGCCCTGGTATGGGAGGGCGTGTTGGGCGATTTCTACGAGATCGACAGCGCTTTGAATATTCACCATCTGGGCCAGGTTCTCAGCGCACCTGGTCACAAATATGCGTCACTATATGACCTGGCCGACCCGGCCTACAGGCCATCCGATGGTTCGTTCCGCAAAAGCAACGCCGGCAAACTGATGGCGGCAAGTGCCATGGGTGATGCGAGCCGTGTGGACAGGGATGCGGATGCGTTGATCGAAGCCATACTGGACTGGGATTCCGATACGAAGCCGCTGAAAAAAAGCGACTTTTCTTCTTCGCGCTTTTTTAACATAGGTACAGATAGTTCGCAGTTTTATGATCTGGCAGCCAGATTCTCGGATGCTCTGTTTGATCGGTTCCACCGATTTGCCGAGGCAAATTTGACAAACGGGTATCCGTTGCTGATTTCCGGCGGCTGTGGATTAAATTGCGACTGGAACACGCGCTGGAAGAACAGCGGTTTGTTCCGCGATGTTTTTGTGCCGCCCTGTACCAGCGATTCCGGCAGCGCGATCGGGACCGCCGTGGATGCGATGCGGCACTATACTGGGCAGGCAAAACTGGACTGGGACGTGAACTCCGGACAGTCGTTCATCGACGATCAGATCGATCTGGCGGATGTCAGCATGTCAGAGTTGAACCTATCGGACGTCGCGGCCGCCTTGCGTGAGGGTGCAGTTGTCGGTTGGGCCACTGGAAACTGTGAGATCGGACCGCGCGCGTTGGGGAACCGATCAATTCTTGCCGCACCGTTTGATGCTGCAACTCGAACCCGGTTGAACCGTATCAAGGGACGGCAATCAAATGCGCCGATCGCACCGGTTTGCCTTGAGGAAGACGTGTCAGAGCATTTCGATTGGGACGGCCCATCGCCCTACATGTTGCATTTTCAAAGGGTCACCGACCCCAGATTGAAGGCGGTCGAGCATCTGGACGGGTCGGCACGTGTGCAAACCGTGAACCGGCAACAAAACGCGCGGCTTTACATGTTGCTGCAAGAATACAAAAAGCTCTCTGGTGTCGGAGTGCTTTGCAATACGTCTCTGAATTTCCAGAACTCTGGATTCATCAACAGAACCAGCGACTTGAACCGCTACGCGCGCTCGGCCGGGTTGGATGCATTCGTGGCCGGAATTTCATTTTACCGGTTCAAATAGTGGCTGCGAAGTCTCTCGGACTATTACAAAAGGCCCCCTAACCCAGGAACACAGACCTCTGGACGCAGCATTGAGGATGGCGCACCTGAGAGGATTCGAACCTCTGGCCTCTGCCTTCGGAGGGCAGCGCTCTATCCAGCTGAGCTACAGGTGCGTTGAGCGTTAGCTATCGTTCTTCGAAACGGCGTGCAACTGAAAATGCGCTGTAATCAGTTGGTTTCCGACCGGTTCACGCGAACAGGTCGTGTGCCAGTTCCAACGCATCGATCAACGTGTCGACCTCGTCCCTCGTGTTGTACAAACCAAAGCTGGCGCGGCAGGTAGCGGTCACGCCAAGGTGGTCCATCAAAGGCCCGGCACAGTGGTGGCCAGCACGCACGGCAACACCTTTCTTGTCCAGAATGGTCGAGACGTCATGAGCGTGCCCTGCCCCATCCAGAGTAAAGCTGAATATCGCTGCTTTGGTTGCAGTCGTGCCCTGCACCTGAAGCCAGTTCAGACCGGCAAACCGCTGCATGGCATAGTCGCGCAATCCCGCTTCATGCGACGCGATCGCGTCCATTCCCAGTTCCATCATGTAATCCAGCGCAACGCCCAGACCGATCGTCTGAACAATACCGGGCGTTCCGGCCTCGAACTTCATCGGCGGGTCGTTGTAGATGACCTGTTCTTTCGAGACCTCTTTGATCATGTCGCCGCCACCGATAAAGGGGCGCATTTCGGCCATGCGGTCAGATTTGATGTAAATCGCGCCCGACCCTGACGGACCATACAGCTTGTGGCCCGTGATGGCATAGAAGTCGCAGCCAATATCCGGCACGTCGACCGGCATGTGAACCGCACCTTGGCTGCCGTCGACCAAAACCGGCACCCCCTTTGCATGCGCCCCTTCCGTGATGGTTTTGACATCGACAACGGTGCCCAGAACGTTCGAGCAATGGGTGACAGCAACCAGCTTGGTGCGCGGGCCGATGGCGTCGATCACGGCCTGCGGGTCCAGATGACCGGTCGCATCGACATCCACCCATTTCAGCACGACACCTTGCCGTTCGCGCAGGAAATGCCAGGGCACGATATTGGCGTGATGCTCCATGACGCTCAGAACAATCTCGTCCCCTGCTTCCAGTCGCGGCATCGCCCAGCCATAGGCGACCAGATTGATCCCTTCGGTGGTGCCAGAGTTCAGGACGATCTCATCCTCATTGGGCGCGCCCAAAAAGCGGGCGACTGTTCCGCGAACGGCCTCGTACTTCTCCGTGGCGAGGTTGGACAGATAATGCAGCCCGCGGTGTACATTGGAGTATTCATGCGCGTAAGCCTGTGTCACTGCATCGATCACAGCCTTCGGCTTTTGCGCCGAGGCGCCATTGTCCAGATATGTCAATGGCTTGCCATTCACCTCTCGGGACAGGATCGGGAAATCTGCACGGATTTTCTGAACATCATACATTGGCGGGAATTCCCAGCATCGGCCCACCGACAAGAGACAGCAGGACAGTGACAACAACGGCGATGGCCAGCGCCGACAGCACAATCACACCCAACGCCTTTAACGGAGAACCAAAGCGATGAGCCTGATCGATGAAATGAACGGTGATGTAGAGGCCCAGCAAGAACACCGCAACAGCCACAATGGTAAGCAACCCGGGCATGACGATCAGCACGACGATATTGGCTGCCTGCACCAAGACGCGCAGGAACTGCAACCACACCATGACGATCATAATGTCATCGAATGACGCGGTTCCGCCCAGCTTGCGACCGACCTGATAGAAGGCCGCGATGCTCAGGATCAGACTGCCGCCGACAACAACAAAAAAGACCACCAAAGAGTTGCCAATTCCTTGCAGATCCGGGTCCTGGATTGGGGCCAGAACGTTGGACAGAACGTGCATCAGCGCATTCAGAACAACGGCCAAAGCCAATCCCAGCCACAAGGTTTCGCGGCCCGGTTTCAACGCCAGCAGCTGACGCGCTGCCAGGGCGGGGTTTGTCACTGTCGTAACCATCAGGGAACGCAGGTTAATCTCAGTCATGCGGTGCGCCCTTCTGCTCGGATCAACCCTGACATCCAAAACCACAAAAAGACGATGAACCACAAGAGGCCCGTAGCGGTTTGTGTCGGTCCCGGCCCGATAAACCCTGCCACCAGCCCGTTCAACAGGATTAAAGGGGCCGAGGCCAACAAGGCCCAGAACAGCGACAGGCGCGCACCGAACCAGTCCCCCTTACCGCCAAGCGCGCGGGCAATCAGATGCGTCAGGCCAGCAATAAGGTAAAGCACAAGCGGCATGCAGATCAGCCAAGCGAACAAGCCGCCTGCCAATAGTGCATTCAGTTCCTGTCCGGTTACGTAGGCTTCGCGAGACAGGCGCGGCGTGTCGGCGACAAACACGATGGCACAGCCGATCATGACGAAAGCCAGCGCGCGATCCTCGCGCTGGCCCATGTCAAGAAGCCGCCCGACAACACGGCCTGGGCCGCGATACGTGGCCACTATGTCCTGTGTGACAGGCATCAGCGGCGGCGTGCCAGCCAATCTTGCAGACGCGAGACGATCACACCGGCCAGTTCCTCATCCTCGATCTCTTCCACCGCTTCGGCCAGAAACGCCAGCGTCAGCATGTCGGTGGCATCATCGGTCGGAACGCCGCGCGAGCGCAGGTAAAACAACGCCGTTTCATCAATCGCGCCCGAGGTCGATCCGTGTGAACACGCGACATCGTCGGCATAGATCTCAAGCTCGGGTTTGGCGAGAAACTGGCTGTCATCGTCCAGCAACAGCGACTGGCTGATCTGATAACCATCCGTCTTCTGTGCGCCTTCCTTGACCAGGATCTTGCCCTGAAACACGCCCGTTGCACCGTTGCGCAGCACTTTCTTGAACACCTGACGGCTTTCGCAGTTTACCGCGTCATGCGTGACAAAGACCGTGTCATCGTGATGGAAATCCCCGTCGCCGACGCAAGCCCCGGCAACATGCGCAACTGCATCGTCACCGGTCAATTCAACGACCTGTTCGTTGCGCGTCAGAACACCGTTCACCGTCAGCGTGAAGGATTTGTAGACAGATTCCTGCCCCATCCGAGTGAACATGTGCGTGGCCGCCCGCCGCTGATGGTCGCGGCCTTGCGCCCGAATGTGATGCAAAGTGCCATGATCGGCGATATCGATCTCCATGCACTTGTTGAAGCGCGATGCAGCAGGACCGTTTTCAAGGATCGTCGCCTCAGCACCGCTTTCGACCCGCACGATATGATGCAGGATCGCATCCGAGGTCTCGGACGCGTGGCGATAAATAAGGCTGATCGGTTTCGACGGTTTTCCGGTCACATGGATCGCCACACCGTCAGACGCAAACGCGGTGTTCAGCGCGGCCAACGGACGCTGCACCGGGGTCTGACCTCGTGCCTCAAGAACGCCGTATAACTCTTTGGCCCAATGAATATCTTTGCAGCAGATGTCCTCAAGCCGGTCAATTGTGACACCTTCCAGCTTAAGATCATCCGATTGTTCAGGGCTGAACACGCCGTCGATGAACACGATCTTCAGACGATCGAATTCATGGAACATCATTGGCTCATCGGTCTGAAACAACGCGGCCGAGGGGGCCTCGGCCGAGACCAGCGTGTCAGGACGGGTGTATTTCCAATATTCATCCCGCCGCCCGGGCAGGCCCATTTCACGTACCCGGACCAGAGCGGCCTCGCGCGCTTTGCGCGTGCACCCGGCATCAGGCATGGTCAGCGCTGCCAACCTTTCCTCGGTCGCCGTCTGTTTTGCTTGGGGCAAAGCCATCAGTTCACCTCGGCCAGAATGTCGGCATAGCCATTGTGTTCGACCTCCAGCGCCAGCTCGGGACCACCGGATTTCACGATGCGGCCATCGGCCATGATGTGAACGACATCGGGTTTGATGTGATCCAGCAGACGCTGATAGTGCGTGATGACAAGGAAACTGCGGCCTTCGTCGCGCAGGGCGTTCACACCTTCCGAAACCAGCTTCATCGCATCAACATCGAGACCCGAGTCCGTCTCGTCGAGGATACACATTTTGGGTTCCAGCATGGCCATCTGCAGGATTTCATTGCGCTTTTTCTCGCCGCCCGAGAAACCAACGTTGACCGGGCGCTTGAGCATATCCGCGTCGATCTTCAGCGATTTGGCTTTGGCGCGGATGATCTTCAGAAAATCTGCCGCCGACAGTTCGTCCTGGCCGCGCGCCTTGCGTTGAGCGTTCACCGCGGTGCGCAGGAACGTCATGTTGCCAACGCCGGGGATTTCAACCGGATATTGGAATGCCAGAAACAGGCCCGCCGCAGCGCGCTCTTCCGGTTCCAGTTCCAATAGGTCCTCGTCATCCAAAGTCGCCGAGCCATTGGTCACTTCGTAGCCATCGCGGCCCGACAACACATAGCTGAGCGTCGATTTCCCCGACCCGTTCGGCCCCATGATCGCATGCACTTTTCCAGCCTCGACCGTCAGGTCCACGCCCTTGAGAATTTCCTTCTCTTCTTCCTCAAGTTTGACGTGCAGGTTTTTGATTTCCAGCATTTTTTGTCCTTCTGCGTATCGCACGGGACCACCCGGCCCCCAATTTTCATATTCAGGAGAGTGCAGGCTTATCCCACCGAACCTTCAAGGCTGATTGCCACCAATTGCTGCGCTTCCATCGCGAATTCCATTGGTAGTGCTTGCAGGACGTCCTTGCAGAACCCATTGACGACCAGCGCCACGGCTTCTTCCTCGTCCATGCCGCGCTGACGGCAGTAGAACAGCTGATCGTCGTCCACCTTGGACGTCGTCGCCTCGTGCTCCACGCGTGAGGAGTTGTTGCGGACCTCGATGTAAGGCACTGTATGTGCGCCACATTTGTCACCAATCAGCAAACTGTCGCACTGCGTATAGTTGCGCGAATCCTTGGCTTTGGGGTGCATCGACACCAACCCGCGATAGGTGTTCTGCGCCTTGCCCGCACTGATGCCCTTGGACACGATGCGCGATTTGGTGTTCTTGCCCAAATGCACCATCTTGGTGCCGGTGTCGGCCTGCTGATAGTTGTTGGCAATCGCGATCGAATAGAACTCACCCTGACTGTCATCGCCACGCAAAATGCAGGACGGGTATTTCCAGGTCACTGCAGAACCGGTCTCAACCTGCGTCCACATCACTTTGGACCGGTCGCCCCGGCAATCGGCACGCTTGGTCACGAAGTTGTAGATACCGCCTTTGCCGTTCTCGTCCCCGGGGAACCAGTTCTGGACAGTGGAATACTTCACCTCGGCGTCTTCCTCGATGATGATCTCGACGACGGCGGCATGCAGCTGCGCGGTATCGCGCTGCGGAGCGGTGCAGCCTTCCAGATAAGACACGTAAGAGCCCTTGTCGGCGATGATCAGCGTGCGTTCGAACTGTCCGGTGTTCTCCGCGTTGATGCGGAAATAGGTGCTCAGTTCCATCGGGCAACGCACGCCCGGCGGGACATAGACGAAAGATCCGTCCGAAAAGACAGCCGAGTTCAGCGTGGCGTAGAAGTTATCCGAGACCGGAACAACGGTACCAAGATACTTCTTCACCAGTTCAGGATGTTCGCGGATCGCCTCGGAAATCGAGCAGAAGATGACACCGGCCTTCTTCAGCTCTTCCTGAAACGTTGTGCCAACCGAAACCGAGTCGAAAACGGCATCCACCGCAACCTTGCGACCTTCCGCAGGAGCGTCCTCAGCGCCTTCAACGCCAGCTAGAATCATCTGTTCTTTCAGCGGGATACCCAGCTTTTCGTATGTGGCCAGTAGTTTGGGATCGACCTCGTCCAACGACTTCGGTTTCTCCTCCATCGATTTCGGACGGGCATAGTAATACTGATCCTGAAAATCGATCTTGGGATAGCTGACCATAGCCCAGTTGGGCTCTTCCATCTTGGTCCAGCGCTCGAACGCGGCCAGACGCCATTCGGTCATCCATTCGGGCTCATCATTCTTGTCCGAGATCAGACGGACGATATCCGGGTTCACGCCTTTGGGCGCGTATTCCATCTCGATATCGGTTTCCCAGCCATATTTGTAGGTTCCGACCTCGCGCACCGCGTCAACGGTTTCCTGATCGACACCTTCTTTTACCTGGGTCTGGTCCAAAGCGGCCATAAGACACCCTCCGTCAGATCACGCGGCACGCGCGCGATGCTTTTTCTGTTTTTCAAGCCACGTTTCGGCGAAACGCAGCACATCTTCTTCCGTCGTCTCCGGGCCAAGCGATACGCGGATCGCGCTGGCTGCGGTCACTTCGTCGTAGCCCATTGCGCTCAGCACGGCGCTGGCTCGCACCTTGCCACTGGAGCAGGCCGAGCCCGCGCTGATCGCGAAACCTGCCAAATCCATCTGCATGACCTGTGTTTCGCCTTTCCAGCCCGGAGTCGCAAAGCACAGCGTATTGGGTAGGCGTTCCCGCCCTTTCCCGACAAAAATAGTCGCTTCCGATCCAGCCTCAAGTGCCTTTTCTAGAATATTTCTAAGTTCCGCAACCTTTTCCCAAACACCATTGGCAAGATCTGCTGCCGCCGCTTGAGCAGCGGCTCCGAACCCTGCGATTCCAATGACATTTTCCGTTCCGGACCGGCGGCCCATCTCTTGACCACCGCCTTTGATCTGCGCGGCCAGATCGGTGCCACGTTTCATCACCACTGCCCCAATGCCTTTAGGACCGCCCAGCTTATGAGCCGAGACCAGAGCGATTTGCGCACCCAGCCAGTTGAACGCCACCGGAAGCTTTCCAAACGCTTGTGTGGCATCCGTGACCGCCAAACCCGAGGGCAGTTCCTGTACGACGCCGGTTTCAGAATTGGCAAGCTGCAAGACCGCGTTTGAAGGGTCTGAAATTGCGACCAAACCATCAGCAGAAACCGGCAAAACCTCGTTTGTCCAAGCTCTTACGGCGTCATGCTCGATCGCTGCACCTTGCAAGTCGCGCCCGCTCAGCACCAGGGCAGCCCCTTCGGTCGCGCCCGATGTAAAAACCACATCGGCACCGTCTGCGCCGAATGCACTCGCTACTTGCGCTCGTGCCTTTTCGATCAACGCCTTGGCCGCGCGCCCTTCGGCGTGCACCGAAGATGGGTTGCCGCACACATCCATTGCCGCAAGCATAGCTGCCCTGACCTCGGGCCGCAGCGGCGTGGTGGCGTTATGATCAAGATAAACACGTTTCATGGATTCATCTTTTTAGGCAAGTCAGCAAATGCGGTGTTGGTCCCATGGTTTTCCATCACCTCAGTCGTCCACCACGGCAAACAGGTTGGGGACCGCAGGGCAAGGTGCCAGATCGTTGCGGATCACGTCCGACAGGCGGGTTTGATGCAGGAACACATAGACATGTGCGCTGAGCCCTTCCCACAGACGATTCGTAAGGGATTGCGCACGGCTGCCCGACGATCCGCCCGAGGCACCTGCCCCTTTGTGCATGGCGTCCACAGTTTCGTCGACCGCCGACAAGACCTCGACCACGCGAATGTCCGATGCCGCACGCGCCAGACGATACCCGCCACCCGGGCCACGCACCGAAGCGACCAGATCGGCACGCCGCAGTTTGACAAACAACTGTTCCAGGTAAGGAAGAGAAATGTCCTGCCGCTCGGAAATCTCGCCCAGTGTGACCAGCTTATCCGCTGGCTGCAAAGCGATATCTGCCAGAGCAACCATTGCATAACGGCCTTTGGTCGACAGCTTCATCTTCTATCCCCACGGCAAGATTGGCGCGAAAACATTGACGCCGCCGCAGCCAGTGCGTATCTCCCACTGACAGCGCCATCGCGCAATGTGATTGCAATTAGAACCGTTCTAAAGTGCCCGAGGATAACCGTCAAGTATATCCGGGTGCCGACGAGAAAAAGACAGGACCAAAGCCCATATGCCCGAGGTGATTTTTCCCGGACCCGAAGGCCGCCTGGAAGGCCGCTACCACCCCCAAAAGGAAAAAGACGCACCGATCGCCATCGTTCTGCATCCGCACCCTCAGTTCGGCGGGACCATGAACAACAAGGTGGTCTATAACCTGCACTATGCGTTCTACAACATGGGTTTCACCGTGTTGCGGTTCAACTTTCGCGGCGTTGGTCGCAGCCAGGGCGAATACGATCAGGGCGTAGGTGAGCTGAGCGATGCAGCCTCGGCGCTGGATTACCTGCAATCGATGAACAACAACTCCAAGCACTGCTGGGTCGCCGGTTTCTCATTCGGCGCGTGGATCGGCATGCAGCTGTTGATGCGGCGCCCCGAGATCACCGGGTTCATCAGCGTTTCGCCTCCGGCCAACATGTACGACTTTTCGTTTCTGGCGCCCTGCCCGTCTTCGGGCCTGATCATCAACGGGAGCGCCGACCGCGTCGCGCCGCCTGCAGACACCACTGCTCTGGTCGGCAAGCTGCACGAACAAAAAGGCATAACCATCACCCATAACGAGGTCGAGGGCGCGGATCACTTCTTCCAGGAACGGCACATGGACACCTTGATGACCGATGTGACCGATTATGTGAAACGCCGCCTGACCGAGACCACACGCTGATGTCCGATACCATTACCACCCTGGCGTCCAAGCTTGCCGAAGACACGATGAAGGTAATGGACGAAACCGGCGAGGATCGTTTCTTTGTCGAGGTTGGCGAAGTTCTTGGTGCAGCCTCCCAATCTCTGGAAGAGGCATTTCTGACCGAAATTCGTGTGCGCATGGCAGAGCGCAAGGCACGGCTATTCGTTGTCGAACGCCTCAGCCGGCACAGGTCAAAGGTCAAGGCGATCGAAAAGAAATAGTCGCCCGCCAACATTGAAGTCAGGCACAAAAAAAAGGAGCTGTGCAGCTCCTTTTTTTGTGGTTTCGGCCGGGCTGGCGTTTAAGCCGGAATACCCAATAGCCGCTCGACACTCTGGGCTGCATCCATGTCGACGGACCCCCCGTCTGCAAGCCACCCCAACGCCGCGATCAGAACCGAAACCACAATGACGGTCTTCGCAAATGTCGTCATTTTAAATAACTCATAAATCAGAAAACAATTAACACGAGACCCTGTTACACGCATTCTGGGACTTCGAATAGTCGGGTTTACCTGACCTTTGCCGAAACAACGTACTCTGGCCGCGGCCCGAATTTCCTTGCCCGACCGCTGATTTGGGTGTTCAAGCGACACGTAAGTTTGCGTCAGGAATCCCGCCGTGCCCAAGACATATCTGATCCTACTGCTTGCCGTGGCAGCAGAAACCATCGGGACCACAGCCTTGCAAGCCAGCCAGCAATTTACCCGGTTCTGGCCGTCAGTCCTTGTTCTGGTCGGTTACGGGCTGGCGTTCTATCTGCTGGCATTGACTCTCAAGGTGATGCCGGTTGGCATTGTCTATGCCATCTGGTCAGGTTTGGGGATCGCATTGATAGCGCTGATCGGGTATCTGGTTTTTGGTCAGCGTCTCGACTGGCCCGCGATCATAGGTCTGGCGATGATCTTGGGCGGAATTCTGGTTATCCATCTGTTTTCCGCAACAGCGGGCCACTGAACGCGCGATAGGGCTGGTATCTTTGGCCATGCCGCGTTATGCGCCGGGCCAACTTCCCGTTCAAAGGCTGACCTCTCATGGACCTGCGCAACATCGCAATCATCGCTCACGTGGACCACGGTAAAACGACTCTGGTAGATGAGCTGCTCAAACAATCCGGCGCATTCCGGGAAAACCAGGCCGTGGCCGAGCGTGCCATGGACAGCAACGATCTGGAGCGCGAGCGCGGCATCACCATTCTGGCAAAGGCCACCAGCGTCGAATGGAAGGGCACGCGCATCAATATCGTCGACACCCCCGGCCACGCCGATTTCGGTGGTGAGGTCGAGCGGATCCTCAGCATGGTTGACGGCGTCGTCCTGCTGGTGGACGCGGCCGAAGGTCCGATGCCGCAAACCAAGTTCGTGACCTCCAAGGCTTTGGCGCTTGGGCTGCGTCCGATCGTAGTGCTGAACAAAGTCGACAAACCTGATGCCGAACCCGACCGGGCGTTGGACGAGTGTTTCGACCTGTTTGCAAATTTGGGCGCCGATGACGACCAATTGGATTTTCCAGCCATGTACGCCTCGGGTCGTTCGGGCTGGGCGGATATGGAGTTGGACGGACCACGCAAAGACCTGACCGCCCTGTTCGATCTGGTGGTCGACCACGTACCCGCCCCGCAGCAGGCCGAGCGCAAGGACGAACCCTTCCGTATGCTGGCCACCACGTTGGGCAGCGACCCGTTCATTGGCCGCATTCTGACCGGCCGCGTGGAAAGCGGAACGCTAAAAGCGGGCGATAGCCTCAAGGCGCTCAGCCGCGATGGGACATTGATCGAGAATTTTCGCGCCTCGAAGATTCTGGCCTTCCGAGGTCTGGCACAACAGCCCATCGATGTGGCCGAAGCCGGTGACATCGTGACCATCGCAGGTATGAGCAAGGCCACTGTTGCCGACTCTCTGGTCTCACCCCAGGTCGACGAAGCCCTACCGGCGCAACCGATCGACCCGCCGACCATCACAGTGACCTTCGGCATCAACGACTCGCCTCTGGCCGGTCGGGACGGCAAGAAAGTTCAATCGCGCGTCATCCGGGATCGTCTGATGAAAGAGGCCGAATCCAACGTCGCCATCCGCATCAGCGACACCCCCGGTGGCGAAGCCTTCGAGGTTGCCGGCCGTGGCGAATTGCAAATGGGCGTTCTGATCGAAAACATGCGTCGCGAGGGGTTCGAACTCAGCATCTCGCGCCCGCAGGTACTGTTCCGCGAGGAAGACGGGCAGCGTCTAGAGCCGATCGAAGAGGTCACCATCGACGTTGATGATGAATTCTCGGGCTCGGTGATCGAAAAGATCACCGGCGCGCGCAAGGGCGAGCTGGCCGAGATGCGCCCCGCCGGTGCAGGTAAGACGCGGATCATCGCGCATGTGCCCTCACGTGGGCTGATTGGCTATCATGGCGAGTTTCTGACCGACACGCGCGGCACCGGGGTTCTGAACCGCGTGTTCCATGGCTGGGCTGCGCATAAAGGCCCGATCCCGGGACGCCGAGCAGGCGTTCTGATCTCGATGGAAAAAGGCCAGGCCGTGGCCTATGCCCTGTGGAATCTGGAAGAGCGCGGCCGGATGTTTGTCGGCCCCCAGGCGGACGTCTATCAGGGCATGGTGATCGGTGAGCATTCGCGCGACAACGATCTAGAAGTGAACCCGTTGAAGGGTAAGAAGCTGACAAATGTTCGGGCAAGCGGCTCGGACGATGCAGTCCGCCTTACGCCACATGTCCAGTTTTCACTGGAAGAGGCAATCGCCTATATCGATGACGATGAACTGGTCGAGGTCACGCCGAATGCAGTTCGCTTGCGCAAACGTTATCTCGACCCCCATGAGCGTAAGCGTATGTCCCGCGCCGGATAATTTTGTTTCCAAGTCGCAAACAATGCCATGTTTGTGACATTTTTGCGCCCCTGCCGAAAATTCGCACTAATCCCAAACCCGGCCTCGCGCCGGGTTTAACTTTTGTTTTTGTTGCGAGTTCTACCTGAAGAAGAGTCAATTTACTGTCGATCACCTTTGGCCAATCTTGTAAATCCGGCCGCAGAAAGGTCTATTTATGTCCAAACTGTGACGTTGTTCACTGCCAACTAGAATCACAGGGTCTATAAACAGACCGAGTTAGTAAAGAGTATCAAGGAGCAGCGCTATGCGCATCAAGTCCAATATCTTATATGCAGCCTTTGTTTCCGCATCGTTGCCATTCATCAGCGCAACGTCCGCCAGTGCGATGTGCACCGTCGCGACAGCGAAACAATCCGTATCAGCCAACACGCTGTGCGCCTGTGATGTCGTCAGCTCTCGGATGCTGAAATACATCCAGCGTCGGGCGGATTTCGAGAGCATCCTGGAAAAGACGTTGATCGAGTGCCCCGGTTTTGCGGCGGTTCTGACCGACTTCCCAACCGCTTCGATCGGCCTGGCCGAACAGCGCTCTGGTGACGGATCGGCGGACGAAAGCACCGAACGCGAAGATCCTCCTGGAACAGATGATACACCAGAGGATAACCCGCCGAACGATAACCCGCCGAACGATAATCCGCCGCGGGACAACCCTCCCAAGGACAACCCTCCCAAGGATAACCCACCGAAGGACACTCCTCCGAAGGACACGCCTCCAAAAGACACACCTCCGAAGGACACGCCGCCGAAGGACACGCCGCCGAAAGACACACCTCCGAAAGGTGATTACCCATCGCCCAAGGATCTTCGTGAAGACGCCAAAGCTAAGGCCGCCGAAGCCAAGGTTGTCCGCGAACTGGCCAAGCAATACGCCGAGGACGCCAAACGGTTCAAGGAAGAGGGTTACATCGAAGGCGCACGCGAAAGAAGAAAGGCCGCCAAGGAACTGCGTGAAAAAGCACGCCGGCTCCGCGAAGAGGCCAAGGAACAGCGCGAAGCCGCGAAGGAAGCCAGAGAGAACAACAAAACGCGCAACGAAGACGACATGGGCCGGTAATCTAGACCGACTGAGTAGTCTTACTTGTGAGCAAAAACGAAACAGGGCGGCGCATTTGCGACCGCCCTTTTTCATTGGCGCATCTGGCCGATTGTTCTCTGGAAAAAATCAGCTGCGACCGTATACGCCTACCCAGTTCCGAGGCTGCTTGGGGTCTTGCATCCGAAGGAACAGGTAGCGGGTCGCATTCCAAGGTTTGATGCGATTCGTGAGGTTATCAAGAACAAGATCGCCCTGGCTGGAACGATAAACCAAAACGGCGTGTGGGTTCTTGCGATTGTCCAAAACCGTGGCCAGCAACAATTTGCGCGGATCGATACCGGCCTGAATCAAATCGCGTTTCTTCAAAAGGGCGAAGTCTTCGCAGTCGCCCCCCATCGAGGTTGGCAATGCCCAGAACTCTCGCGTTTTGTATTGCAACTGATCTGTGACTTCGCGTGTGGACCGATTGACCCTATTATTGATCTGTTTGACCAGTCGCAATTCCTGACTGCTGGACAGCGACACGGACGCCTTATGAGCGCAGGCCCAGGAATACTGGCGGCATAGCTGTGCTGCGCCCGAGGGCGGCGGCGAGGCGGAGACGCCAGCGATAAAGGCTGACCCGGTGGCTGACGCTGTAGAACCGAACAGAAGCGAACTGCCCAGCACGGCAGATGCCACGACGGTACGCCAGCGGAGTGATACAGCGCGCTTTGACAAAGCGTTCAGTGTGTTCGCAACGGTTTTCATGCCTGTCCCTCGATCCTGTGACATCCCAGAGATTGGCGTACTCAGGACCATAACCGGTTTTTGGAAACTATCCGTAAACCCGGGCCAATACGCAATCTCAGGTCAAAGTGATGGGGAAAAACGGCGGAATTTCGTCACTTTTGGTGGCCATTTCCGTGCAACAAAGTGGCAACGCAGAACACAATTGCCATTGCGTAAAGGGCAAAAGCGTGGCCTGCTAGAGGGTAACCATTTGTAAATAAACTGCTTTTTGAAACGCTCACTCAGTTCGCCCACGAACCAAGACTTGACCGGGGCGCCTCGTCATCCCAAGCGCCATGACCCTACGTAACGTGCGGAAGTGATTCTTATTCGGTGATTTCGACCACGACCAATTCCCGCTCGCTGGCACCCCGAGCGTGGTCCAAAGCCGCCTGATATTCTGCCGAGTTGTAGCACTCGACCGCCGCCTCGACAGATGGAAACCGCGCAACCACATTGCGCGGCCGTTCCTTGCCTTCAAGCTGAACATACCGCGCTGCGCGGGCGATAAACTTGCCGCCATGTGCGGCAATCGCCGGGCCGGCCAACTCGGCGTATTTTCCATATGCTTCGGCATCGGTCACCGAAACATGCGCGATCCAGAGTGCTGCCATCTTATCCTCCCAAAACCTGCTCTGCGGCTTTTATTGCGGCCTCAGCGTTCGAAGCATCCCGGCCACCGCCCTGCGCCATATCGGGTCGACCGCCGCCGCCCTTGCCACCCAGTTCTGAAACAGCGGCGCGGACCAGATCGACGGCCGAAACCTGGCCCGTCAGATCGTCGGTCACCCCTGCTGCAACAGCCGCCTTGCCACCTGTATCCGCGATCAAAAGCACCGCGCCCGAGCCGATGCGGCTTTTGTGTTCGTCGATCAGCGCAGGCAAGTCCTTGCCCGAAACGCCAGACAGCGCCTGAGCCAAAAAAGCGACGCCATTGACATCCCTTGCCTCGCCGCCGCCGCCCTGCCCGGCGCCTCCGGCCATCGCAAGGTCCCGACGTAGTTGCGCGACTTCGTTCTGGAGCGCTTTCCGCTCATCCAACAGGGATCTGACCCGGTCGACCACGGTTTCCGGCTGCGCCTTCAGCTCAGTGGCAACCTGCGCCAAGCGATGATCCTGCGCCGACAGATAGCGGAACGCTTCGTCGCCAGTCAGGGCTTCGATCCGGCGGACGCCAGCGCTGCTGGCGCTGTCGCCCAGAACAACAAAGGTCCCGATGTCGCCGGTTTGGCGGACGTGGGTTCCGCCACACAGTTCGATCGACCAGGTTTCACCATCCTGACCCTTGCCGGTCGGTGCCTTACCCATCGAAACAACGCGCACTTCGTCGCCGTATTTCTCGCCAAACAATGCCTGCGCACCCAGTTCGCGTGCATCATCGGGTGTCATGATGCGAGTCTCAACGCTCGAGTTCTGGCGGATGAAGTCGTTGACCTGACGTTCAACTGTCTGGATCTCGTCCGGTGTCAAACCTTTCGAATGACTGAAATCAAACCGAAGCCGGTCGGCAGCGTTCAACGATCCGCGCTGCGCGACGTGATCGCCCAACGTTTCACGCAGGGCTTCGTGCAACAGATGGGTTGCCGAGTGATTTGCGCGTATGGACGTTCGGCGGGCGTGATCTACTGCAAGCTCGACCGCATCGCCTTTGGACAATGTGCCCTGACTGACGATGACACGATGTGCATAGACTTTGCCCTCGGCAAACTTGCGCGTGTCATCGACCTGCGCGACGTCCTGCATATTCTCGAGGCGCCGGATTTCGCCGGTATCACCAACCTGACCACCCGCTTCGCCGTAGAACGGCGTCTGGTTCGTAACAGCCCAGCCGCTGCCCCCGGCGTCGATCTTGTCGACCAGAGCACCATCAACCACCAGCGCCAAAACCTGGCCCTCGGCCTTTTCGGTGTCATATCCCAGGAAATCGGTCGCACCGGCCGTATCCAGAACGTCAAACCAGACAGCCAAGTCTGCGGACTCGCCAGAACCCGCCCATGCGGCACGCGCCTTTGCCTTTTGCTCGGCCATTGCCGCGTCGAACCCGTCGGTATCCACGGTCCGGCCCTTCTCGCGCAGGGCATCCTGTGTCAGATCAAGGGGAAATCCGTATGTGTCATAGAGTTTGAATGCGGCATCGCCCGGCAGAGCTGCGCCGTCAGGCAGGTCCGAGACTTCGTCATCCAACAGCTTCAGGCCACGATCGAGTGTTTGCTTGAAGCGGGTCTCTTCCAACAGCAGAGTTTCTTCGATCAGGGCCTGCGCCTGACCCAATTCGGTGTACTGCGCGCCCATCAGTTGTACCAATGTGGGCACCAACCGATGCATGACCGGATCTTTCGCACCCAGCAGATGCGCGTGGCGCATGGCCCGGCGCATAATCCTCCGCAGCACATAGCCGCGACCGTCATTGGACGGCATCACCCCATCCGCAATCAGAAACGATGTCGAGCGCAAATGGTCGGCAATGACCCTATGATGGACATTCTGATCCCCATAGGGGTCGACACCAGTTGCGTCGGCCGACGCCTCGATCAACGTCTTAAACAGATCGGTGTCGTAATTGTCGTGGCTACCTTGCAGAAGCGCGCCGATCCGCTCCAGCCCCATGCCCGTGTCGATCGACTGCATGTCGAGTTCCACCATCGAGCCGTCTTCGAACTGTTCGTTTTGCATGAAAACGATGTTCCAGATCTCGATAAACCGATCCCCGTCCTCTTCGGCAGATCCCGGAGGGCCGCCCCAGATGTGATCACCATGATCATAGAAAATCTCGGTACAGGGACCGCAGGGGCCGGTCGGGCCCATCTGCCAAAAGTTGTCGTGGGTTGCGATGCGGATGATCCGGTCTTCGGGAACCCCGACCTTTTTCCAGATCTCGAACGCTTCGTCATCGGTGTGGTAGACGGTCGTCAGCAACCGGTTCTTATCGATGCCGAATTCCTTGGTGATCAATTCCCATGCAAACGGGATCGCCTCGGGCTTGAAGTAGTCACCGAACGAGAAATTTCCCAGCATTTCAAAGAAGGTATGATGACGCGCGGTGTAACCGACATTGTCCAGATCGTTGTGCTTGCCGCCTGCGCGTACGCATTTCTGAGCCGTCGTAGCGCGCTGATAGTCGCGCGTTTCGACACCGGTGAACAGGTTCTTGAACTGCACCATGCCCGAGTTGACGAACATCAATGTCGGGTCATTGCGCGGGACCAAAGGGCTGGACGCAACCACTTCGTGCCCCTGCTTGGCAAAGTAGTTCAGAAATGTCGATCGGATGTCGTTCAGCGTGGGCATAAGGCTCTCTCGGCGCGCAGTCGTTGTGGTCAGCAAAGGTTTAGCCGCACCCCCGGGGAGTGTCCACAGCATTGGCCGGTCTGAGACGAAACAAGGCGGTCCCAAGAGACCGCCCTGTTCCAGGTATTCTCAGCACCTTCGGGGTGCCGGGGGATTTCTGCTGTTCCCGTCAGCGTGCGTTAAGCTTCGAGGATGTCGTCCTCTTCCGCTTCGGGCGGCATTTCAAAGTCCAACCCATGGGCGGCGCGGATCTTATCCTCGATCTCCAGCGCGGCACGACTGTTGTCGCGCAGATATTGCTTGGCATTCTCACGACCTTGCCCGATCCGCTCGTCGCCATAGCTGAACCACGAGCCCGATTTCTCGACCACACCGGCCTTGACGCCCAGATCCAGCAGCTCACCCATTTTGGAAATGCCTTCGCCATACATGATGTCGAATTCCACCTGCTTGAACGGCGGCGCCACCTTGTTCTTGACCACCTTCACGCGGGTCTGGTTGCCAACAACCTCGTCCCGGTCCTTGATCGCACCGATGCGGCGGATGTCCAGACGGACCGAGCTGTAGAATTTAAGTGCATTACCACCGGTGGTGGTTTCGGGGCTGCCGAACATGACGCCGATCTTCATCCGAATCTGGTTGATGAAGATCACCATGCAGTTCGAGCGGCTGATTGATCCTGTCAGCTTGCGCATCGCCTGGCTCATCAGACGGGCCTGTACGCCCACATTGCTGTCGCCCATGTCGCCTTCAAGCTCGGATTTCGGCGTCAGTGCCGCAACCGAGTCGACCACGACCATATTCACCGCCCCCGAGCGAACCAGCGTATCGGTAATCTCAAGCGCCTGTTCGCCGGTATCGGGCTGCGAAATCAGCAACTCGTCCAGATCGACGCCAAGTTTACGGGCATATTGCGGATCCAGTGCATGTTCTGCGTCCACGAACGCACAGACACCGCCGCGCTTTTGCTGTTCAGCAATACAATGCAGCGTCAGCGTGGTCTTACCTGAGCTTTCAGGACCGTAGATCTCGACAATCCGCCCCATCGGCAAACCGCCGATTCCCAGCGCAATGTCCAGCCCCAGCGAACCGGTCGAGCTTGCATCGATGTCCTGCTTGGCATCCTCGCCCAGCTTCATGATCGAGCCTTTGCCGAACTGCCGTTCGATTTGTGCCAGCGCGCTGTCGAGCGCCTTTTGCTTGTCTGCGTTTTTCTTGTCGCTCATCGTCAGAAGATCCGCCATTGTCCTGTCGCCTTCCCTTTTGTCACACCCTTGAACGGGCGGCAATCGCTGCTTTGTTCGCCTCTTGTTCCTTATGGGACCAAAAAGAGAACATTTCAACAAAAACTTACAGAACTTACAGTTCTTCAATTGTGTTAAAGAGTCGTTTACGACAATCTGAATTCCAGAAATAGCCGCAGGTTCAGGACTAAATGCTTGTTTTTTATGAAGAGCGCCTTGCGTTTCTTTCGGTTCCCAAAACCGGCAGCACAGCGTATCAGGCCGCGCTTCGCGATCGTGCGGATCTGGTGATTGCCAACCCTCCCGAGTTGAAACACGCAACAGTTCGCCGCTTTGATCGGTTCTTTCAGAACATGTTCCGCAAGATGTTCAACACCGAGATGGAGATCATGGGTGTTGTGCGCGAACCGGTCGACTGGCTGGGTAGCTGGTACCGGTATCGCAGCCGCCCAGAACTGCTCGGCCATGCGAACGCAACACACGACCTGAGTTTTGACGACTTTGTTCTGGCCTATCTGTCATCGCCCCGCCCCGCTTTTGCGGATATCGGCAGTCAGGTCGAGTTTTTTCAGCCCCGCAGCAACGGCAAGGCGGCGACGTATCTATTTCGTTACGAAAACCAAGACCAGATACTCGCGTTCCTGCAGGACCGGCTGAACTGTTCGATCAGCCTTCCACGCCTGAACGTCTCGCCCGAACGTTCCCTGGATCTAAGCGATACTGTTCGTCAAAAATATCTGGCCGCGCACGCGGACGAGTTCGAATTGCATGAGGCGGCGAAATAGCACCTCAGCTGAGTTGTTGAAACACAGCCTCGGTCAATTGCGTCAGTGAGAACGGCTTTGGCAGAAACGCGGAGTTCGGGAACTGCGGCCCTGAATCTCCAAAAGCCCCTTCAGTGTAACCGGACATGAAAATCACCCTCACATCAGGGCGCGTCAGCAATGCCTTGCGCACCCAGGTCGGGCCATCCATGCCGGGCATGACAACATCTGTGACAAAGACGTCAACGGTCAGGTTTTCATCCTCAAGCAATCGCAATGCCTCTTCGGCTGAATCCGCTTCGAGGACCGTGTAACCCTTTAACCGCAGCGCCCTGGTGGCGAAGGCGCGAACAGGCGCTTCGTCTTCGACCAGCAGTACAACGCCCTCACCCTGACGCGGGCCCTGCTCGGGCGGCATCTCAGAAGGTTCGGGGGCCGGGGAATTGGACTGCGCACAGACCGGCAGGTAAACCGAAAATTCAGTTCCGTGGCCCTGAATACTGTCGACGAAAATGAACCCGCCGGTCTGTTTCACGATACCATAGACGGTGGACAGGCCCAGACCGGTCCCTTCGCCGGTCCGCTTTGTTGTATAGAACGGTTCGAACACCTTCTGCAGCTTGTCAGCAGCGATGCCGAGGCCGCTGTCGATCACTTTGACGGTCACATACTCTCCAGGCTGAACCGTCGCGCGATCGCGCGTGATCGGCTGATCCAGAACCAGAACTTCGGTCTCGATCCTGATTTCCCCACCCTCGGGCATCGCGTCACGGGCGTTGACGACAAGGTTCATCAAGACCTGTTCAAGCTGTCGTTTGTCGGCTCGTACAGGTTTCAGCACCGGATCGTGGCTGAGATTAAGCTGGACCTTTTCGCCAACGAGACGATTCAGAAGGTGGATCAGATCGGAAATCGTGTCGCGCAAATCAAGCACCTCGGGGCGCAGGTTTTGCTTGCGCGAGAAGGCCAGCAACTGACTGACAAGGGCAGCCGCGCGGTTGGCGTTCTGGTTGATCTGCACCAGATCCCCATAGTTAGGGTCGTTTTGGTCGTGTCGCAGCAGCAGCAGGTCGCAATGACCAGAAATTGCCGTCAGCAGATTGTTGAAATCATGCGCCACACCGCCCGCCAACTGCCCCACGGCCTGCATCTTTTGTCCCTGCACGAACTGAGCTTCCAACGTTTTCAACTCGGTCGCGTCGTTCAGAACTGCTACAAGCACGACTTGATCATCGCTGACAAGCCTCGAAAGGGTCACTTGTACAAAGACCTCCTGATCCTTGCGGGACAGACGCAGAAACTCTGACTGCGGCGGCAGGTTCTGTTCGGCCGTTTGCGCAAGCCAATCTTCGATCGGCTGACCAAGACCGTGCATAATATCTGCTATATCCGTTCTGCCGGACAGGTCCTCGCCCACCAGCCTTGCCGCCAAGGAATTCATTTCCAGAACTCGGCCCTTCGGGGAAAGGCACATGATCGGAACCGGCAGATCTTCGGTCGATCCACCGATATGCGAGCCCGCGCAGCCATCCAATGGCAAAATGACAAGATCACGTTCGGCGCCGCTGCGCTGCAACGTCGAAGCCACCGACGGGCGCGAGCCGTTGCGTGTATGCACGGGCACTATGCGACCTTCGCGGTGCACATCCTGCGATATCACGTCGGTCAGCTTCGCCGGACGCTGCCCCAACAACTGCTCGGCTGCGTCATTGATATCCAGAACGATATCGTTTCGACCCAAAGACAGCACCGGCACAGAAACCGATTTCCAACGGGGTTCGATCTCGGGACCGATGCGCCAGAAAAACAGATCGCCTTCAAGGGCGGTAACACTGAAGGGGATCACCCGGCCCCGGGTGACAACGTCGTCCCGCGCGCCACCCTGCCCCTGGGCCTGTGATTGCAAGCGTAGTAATATCGCAGGCGGGTTGGCAAAATGAGTTCGAAGGCAACGATCCAGCCGTGTGCCCTGCCCGGCGCGAAACCGCGTTCGGGCGTTCTCGTTTGATACAAAGATTTCACCCAAGGAATTGGCAACGAAGCAGGCGTCGGCTTCCTGTTCGGCAAGCGCGGACAAAGCTTGGTGTATCCGGCGTTCGGACAAACCGCTGATCACTGAGAACAGGCTGAAGACGACAAAAACTGCAAAAAAGCTTAGGCCCACCGCTAAGATCCCGGAATTCCAACCGGCAGGGACCATGTTGAAAACCGGCAGAAGGCACAGAAACGCCGCGACAACCGCAAGAACCGCAATACGTTGCCATCCAGTCCGCCCGGGGCGTGACGGTTCAAACGGAAATTCAAAAGTTTCAGACATAAATTGCTCGGATTAAGGTCTTTTTTGCCCAGTCATGAGCATTATTAGTTAACGACCTATTAACCTAACAAGAGTGTTTTTCTATTTTAGGTTGTGGCGCCTATTTTTCTTTCGCCAGATGAGCCGAATAAAACCCGTCAGTCCCCTGCGATACCAGCCATTGCTTACGCCACTTCGACCGCCAATCGGGGTTTTCGGACAGAAAAGCATCAACAATCGCGTCATTTTCGACGTTCAGCATTGAACATGTCGCGTATGCCAGAAGGCCGTTGGCAGTAACCAAAGGCGCAGCGTCGAGAAGAATCTGCAACTGGGTCCGCCCAAGGTCGGCCAATTTGTCGCGGGTCAACGCCCATTTCCCAGCGGGCGCGCGCCGCCATGATCCGCTGCCTGAACACGGAACATCTGTCAGAACCACGTCAAAAGCAGCAAGTGATGTCAGCCGATCTGTCGTGACAACTTCGATCCGAGCCCCGGCGCGTTCCGCCCGTGCGGGCAGGTCACGCATTCTGGCGGGGTTGGCGTCATGGGCAAAGACCTCAATATTCTCGGCCCGTGCTGCCAGAGCCAAAGCCTTGCCACCACCCCCTGAACAATAATCCAACACGCGCATGCCGGATCGCAGAGGCACCGCTGCCACAACCGCCTGACTTGCGGCGTCCTGCAGCTCTACGATGCCAGTGCGATATGCCTCACTTTGCGCCACCCGTCGCGCGCCTTCGGTGACTTCCAACGCCGTATCGCAGGCCGGATGTGCGTGCGCCTTAACCCCATCCTGTTCCAATGACCGAATGGCCTGCGCCCGATCCGCCTTGCTAAGGTTGACGCGTATATGAACCGGCGCGCGCGACCGCAGCGCGTTCGCTGCGGCTTGGGCTTCTGCGCCCAGCGAGGATTGGAATTCGGGCCAGAGCCAGTCGGGAATGTCCAGCTGCTCGGCTTCGGACCTAAATTCGCGCGGGGTTTCGTCGGCGCGCAGCACATTCGGTGCATGACGATCTCCGGTAAACAACTCGGCAGGATCAGCACCTGCCGAACGTTGCGCGCCGATCATCAGTCCGCGCCCGGTATCCGCCCCGCCCAAAGCCGCGAAGGAGAGGCGACACCGCAAGGCGTCGAACACATGATCCCGGATCGCCGCGCGGTCTTTGGACCCTGCAAACCGGCTGCGCCTTGCCCAACCGGTCAGAGCCTTCTCGACCGGCACGCCTGCCAAAATCTCGTCCAGAATGTCGATCGAAGCCTGAACGCGCGCGGCGGGTGTCATATTGCTATCCGGTCCCAAAGGGCGGTCCAATCAATCGACCGGACCCGCCTGTTTTTCGATCGATCACATGACCCGGTAGTTCGGGCTTTCTCGGGTGATCTGGACGTCATGCACGTGGCTTTCCTTCAGCCCGGCACCGGTGATTTTCACGAAGTTGCAGTTGCGGCGCATTTCGTCGACTGTAGCACATCCGGTATAGCCCATGGCTGCGCGTAGACCGCCAACCAGTTGGTGAATCACCGCGCTGGCCGAACCTTTGTAGGGCACCTGCCCTTCGATCCCTTCGGGCACCAGCTTGTCACTGGCTGCGTCCTTCTGGAAATATCGGTCTGCCGATCCGCGCGCCATCGCTCCAAGACTACCCATACCGCGATAAGATTTGAACGAACGGCCCTGATACAGGATCACCTCGCCCGGGCTTTCATCGGTGCCCGCGATCATCGATCCGACCATCGCACAAGACGCCCCTGCGGCAATCGCCTTGGCAAAATCGCCCGAGAATTTGATACCGCCATCCGCGATGACCGGAACGTCTCCGGCCGCTGCCGCACAATCCATGATCGCCGTCAATTGAGGCACCCCGACGCCCGCAACCATCCGCGTGGTGCAGATCGAGCCCGGCCCGATTCCGACCTTGATTGCGTCGGCACCGGCATCAACCAGCGCACGTGCTGCGTCACCGGTCGCCACGTTACCAGCGATGATCTGAACCTCGTTCGACAAAGATTTGACCCGCTTCACGGCGTCCAGCACGCCTTGCGAGTGGCCGTGTGCGGTATCGACGACGATGATGTCGACGCCGGAATCCACCAGTTGCTCGGACCGTTCAAAACCCGCATCCCCAACCGAAGTTGCCGCCGCCACGCGCAGGCGGCCAAGATGATCCTTGCAGGCGGTGGGGTTCAGAACGGCCTGCTCGGTGTCCTTCAGCGTCAGCAGGCCGGTCAGCTTGCCTTCACCATCGACGACCAGCAGCTTTTCGATCCGGCGCGCGCGCATCAGGCTTTTGGCCTCCTCCAGATCAGCGGGCTCCTGTAGCATCGCCAGATTGTCCGAAGTCATCATCGCCATGATCGGCGTATCGTCCGACGTGGCAAAGCGCATATCGCGGTTGGTCACGATGCCGACCACGCGACCGATGTCGTCAACCACCGGAAACCCAGTGAAATTGTAGCGCTCGACCAAGGCCTTCGCATCAGCCAGCGTCTGATTGGCGCGCAACGTAACCGGATTGTAAACGATGCCCGATTCGAACCGTTTGACGCGACGCACTTCGCGCGACTGCTCTTCTACCGAAAGATTCTTGTGTACGACGCCGATGCCACCGGCTTGCGCCATGGCGATGGCCATCCGGGCCTCGGTCACCGTGTCCATCGCCGAGCTGAGCAAGGGGATATTCATGCTGATGGCCCGCGTTACACGCGTGGTCGTATCCGCCGTTGCAGGCAGCACCGAAGATGCGCCTGGAACAAGAAGAACGTCGTCAAAGGTGAGTGCCTCACGAATCTGCATCTGACTACCCCATGCAAAAGCCCGTTTGGCGGTGACCCTATTGCATGGAATTGCCCCGAGGAAAAGCCCCAGCCGCCAAGTTGTTGTCCTCCGTGCGCGGATGCCGCGCCGGAAAACGACGCAAGCTGTGCAAATCGTGCCGCTGACAGCCCTTTCCCTTTCTGCGCAAAGCCATATCTTGCGCGCAACACGCGCGAACACAAAAAGGCAGGCCTCAATGACCACCGACCCTCTTGTCGTCTTTACCCCGTCCGGCAAACGCGGCCATTTTCCGGTCGGCACTCCGATACTGACCGCCGCCCGGCAGTTGGGCGTCGATCTGGATTCGGTTTGCGGTGGGCGCGGGATTTGCTCAAAGTGCCAGATCACGCCCAGCTATGGCGAGTTTCCCAAGCACGGCGTGACGGTGTCTGAGGACGCGCTGAGCGAATGGAACGCGGTTGAACAGCGCTATGACGACAAGCGCGGGCTGAAACCGGGTCGGCGTCTGGGCTGTCAGGCGTCGGTGCAGGGCGATGTGGTCATCGACGTCCCACCTGAAAGTCAGGTGCACCGGCAGGTCGTCCGCAAGGCCGCCGCTGCGCGCGCGATCACCATGGACCCGGCAACGCGTCTGTATTTCGTGGTCGTCGAAGAACCTGACATGCATTCGCCCACTGGCGATCTGGAACGGCTGGAACGCGCCTTGCGCGAACAGTGGAAGATTGACGCGATCACCGCCGATCTGTCCCTGATGTCCAAGCTGCAACCCGTCCTTCGCAAGGGCAAGTGGGAGGTTACGGTCGCCGTTCACAAAGGCCACAAGGATGAGGTTTCAAAGATCGTCGAGATTTGGCCCGGCCTGCATGAAGGCGGTCTCTATGGTTTGGCCATCGACCTCGGTTCAACCACCATCGCGGCCCACCTGACCGATCTTGAAACCGGTGAAGTCAAAGCGTCTTCGGGCCTGATGAACCCGCAGATCCGCTTTGGCGAAGACCTGATGAGTCGTGTCTCTTACGCAATGATGAACCCCGGCGGAGACGCCGAGATGACCAAAGCCGTGCGCGAGGCGATCAACGACCTGACAACCTCGATCGCGGATGAGGCCGGAATTGATGCCTCGCTGATCGTGGAAACCGTGTTTGTCTGCAATCCGGTGATGCATCACCTGCTGCTGGGTCTGGACCCGGTCGAGCTGGGGCAGGCTCCGTTTGCGCTGGCGACATCGGAAAGCATGTCCCTGCCCGCGCGCGACATGGACCTGACCACTATGAACCCACGTGCGCAGGTCTATATCCTGCCCTGTATCGCCGGTCATGTGGGGGCGGATTGCGCCGCGGTTGCCTTGTCCGAAGAGCCCGGCAAGTCAGACGATCTGGTTCTGATCGTCGATGTCGGCACCAATGCCGAGATCCTTTTGGGCAACACGCACCGAGTGCTTGCATGCTCGTCGCCTACTGGTCCGGCGTTTGAGGGCGCCCAGATCAGTTCGGGTCAACGCGCCGCGCCCGGTGCCATTGAACGAATTGAGATCGACCCGGTCACCAAAGAGCCCCGGTTCCGCATCATCGGGTCCGACAAATGGTCCAACGAAGAGGGTTTCGATCTGGACGTCGCGACAACCGGCATCACTGGCATCTGCGGTTCGGGCATCATCGAAGCGGTGGCGGAGATGCGCATCGCGGGATTGCTCGACGAAAGCGGCCTGATCGGATCGGCAGCCCAAACCGGCACCGAACGCTGCGTACCCGAAGGGCGCACCCATTCCTACCTGATCCACGATGCCAGCGCCGACGGCGGGCCCCGGATCACGGTGACGCAAGGCGACATCCGTGCCATCCAGCTGGCAAAATCCGCGCTCTACGCCGGTGCGCGCCTGCTGATGGACGAAATGGAAGTCGACAAGGTCGATCGCGTGGTTCTGGCTGGCGCGTTCGGCGCGCATATCTCGACCAAACACGCGATGGTTCTGGGAATGATTCCCGACGCGCCGCTCGACCGTGTTTCTAGCGCCGGGAACGCCGCAGGCACCGGGGCGCGGATCGCGCTGTGCAACATCGGATCGCGGGCCGAGATCGAACGCGTTGTGCGCGAGATCACCAAGGTTGAAACCGCCATCGAGCCAAAGTTTCAGGATCACTTCGTCGCCGCCAATGCGATTCCGCACAAGACAGACCCGTTCCCGGAACTCGGTCAGGTCGTCACGCTGCCTGCGCCGTCGTTCAACACCGGTGGCGGAGACGAGGAAAATTCAGGTCGCCGTCGTCGCCGGCGATCGTAATGACAGACTGAGAAAACCTAAGCGGTTGTCTTGCAATGATCGTCCTGAACTGATTGGATCGGTTCAGGGCCTCATTCCGACTATTGTCGTGAATCCCTGTATCAGTGCCAGTGGGCAAACCGGCAAAGGCTGCCGCTTTTGCCTGCCCGTTTGACGGTTCCGAGGCCATCGATTCCCCCCTAATTTTGAACGCCAAGGAAGGTCGTTGTCCGATGCCTTTTCCAAATCCCCCGTATGATGGAACCTGCCTGTGTGGAGCCGTCCGGGTTCACGTCAGTGCACCACCTCTTTTGACATTTGCATGCCATTGCAGCGATTGTCAGAAACTTTGCGCTAGCGCCTATTCACTCACGACCATGTTTCCGCGCGACAGTTTCACCTGTACGGGTGAGTTGATCAAAGGTGGATTGGGCAAGCCCGGACGCGCGCATTTTTTCTGTAAGTCCTGTAAATGCTTTGTGTTTTCTCTGATCGGCGACCCTGCACAACGGGCCAACCTGCGAACAACAATTTTGAACGATGCGGCGTCCTTCGCTCCGTTTGTCGAACTCATGACAGACGAAAAGATGCCGTGGGTGAACCTGCAAACCGCACACAGTTACCGCAAGTTCCCTCAGACCCAGGAAGAGTTACAATCGCTTATGAATGCCTATGGCGATCGCTGACGGTGTTTGCTGTCGTGGTCGCGAAATTCTGCCCCCAACACCAGGTTACCGACCGGGGTGGCGAACACACGGACCACCTCTGCCGAAACAAAAAAAGAAGAAGATTCCGGATAGATGCCGATGTTGTGATATAAGAAATGCACATTATTTTGGCGGGAGGATGTCGTGGACCAACAATTGCACGACTGGCTAAGCGCCCTTGGCTTGGAACGTTACGCGGCGACTTTTGAAGAGAACGACGTCGACCTTGAAACGTTGAGCCATCTGAACGACGAAGACCTGAAAGAGCTGGGCTTAAGCCTTGGGCATCGGCGCCGCCTGCTTGCGGCGGTGTCGCCAACGCAGAAGGCAAAAGCCAAAGGCGCGCTTGCTGATTCCGAGCCCGAACGACGACTGCTTACCGTGTTATTCGTTGATATTGTGGATTCCGTGGTCCTGTCCCGCGAACTTGACCCCGAGGAGATGCGCGATCTGATCAAGCGGTATCAATCTGCCGTGGTGTCGGCCGTGCTGCGCTATAACGGATATGTTGCCAAGTTTCTCGGCGACGGCATTCTGGCCTATTTCGGATGGCCCGAAGCGCATGAGGACGAGGCCGAGCGGGCTGTCAGAACCGCAAAGGACGCATTCGCAGCCATTCGGGAAATACGTGCGCGCGACGGGACCCGCCTTAAGGCGCGTGCGGGCGCAGCAAGCGGAGAGGTTGTGATAGGCACCATCGTGGGCGACGTCATGAACGATGACGCCGCCGTCATCGGCGCGACCCCGGGCCTGGCGGACCGTCTACAGCGCCTGGCGCGCCCGAACGAGATTGTCGTTGGTCCGTTAACCCGCCAGCTTCTGGGCCGCCGTTTCGAGGTCGAGGATCTTGGTCAGAACGTTCTGAAAGGGTTTGATGAACCGATACAGGTTTGGCGCGTAGGCGACGAATCGAAGGCCGAAACCCGATTTGAAGCGTCGCAGTTCGAAGGCTCGACACCTCTGGTCGGTCGGTCCGCCGAGTTGCGGGTCATTCGTGATGCCTGGACCACCGCCAAGTCGGGATCCGGTCAGGTGATTTCCTTGTGCGGCGATCCGGGGATCGGCAAATCCCGACTGCTCGAGGAAATGCGTCGCGAGATCGCCGAAGATCGGCGCTTCGGCTATCGCTATCAATGCTCTCCGCACCACACCAACAGCGCGCTTCATCCTGTGATCGCCGGTCTGCGCAGGGTCGCAGGGATCGCGGAACAGGACACCGACGCCGCGCAGTTGGAAAAACTGGAAAACATCCTGGGCCTGACCGATTACCCGCTGGAAAAAAGCATACCATTGATTGCCTCGCTTCTTCGGGTGCCCACCCAGGGTCGATATGACGAATTGGACCTGCCGCCGGTGCAACTGCGTCGCGCGATAAACAGCTGCCTCGTCGATCAGGTCCTGGGCATGAGCAAACAGCACCCAATCATTATTGTGTTCGAGGATATTCACTGGGCCGACCCAACAACGCTTGAACTGCTTCGCAAACTGTTCGCAGCAATTGCCGACGCGCCAATTATGGTTCTGCTGACTTATCGGTGCGAATTCTCACCCGACTGGCATGATTTTGAGCACTGGCAAGAACTATCCCTCAATCGGGTCGGGCGTCGTCAGTCGCTGCGTATCGTAAATGCTGTGGCCAGCGACATCCTGGACGAAGACGTCGCGGCGCAGATTGTCAAACGCGCCGACGGTGTGCCGCTTTATATCGAGGAATTGACCAAGGCCTTTCAGGAGGCTGGGCCTGACTATAAGGACGCCCCTCCGGCGACGCTTCAAACCTCGCTCTCGGCGCGTCTGGACAGGCTGGGGGCCGCCAAGGCGCTGGCGCAGGTCGGGTCGGTCATCGGGCGAGAATTCGACCACGAGGACATTATCGGTCTGGCACAGGACCTGAATCTCGACTGCGATGGCGAATTGGAAAAACTTGTGGATTCGGGACTGGTCCAGCGGCGCGGCGTCCCGCCAGCGGTTTGTTACATGTTCAAACACGCTCTGGTTCAGGACGCAGCCTATTCGACATTACTGAAAAGCCGGCGTCACGAACTGCATCGCGCCTTTGCCGACCTGCTGGAACGCAAGCGTTTCAAACGACCGGGCGAGACCGCCGGGATCGTCGCCCACCACGCCTTTCTGGGTGAGGACTGGCAACGTGCTTTCAGCGAGTTTCGTCGGGCCGGAGAAGATGCGGTGGAACGATCCGCGCTGCGCGAAGCCGCTGGCCAATTTCGACGCGCGTTGGAGGCGCGCAACGAAATAGGTCAGGAGATCGAAACTGCGTCCGACACGATTGACGTGCAATTCGCATTGCGAAACGTACTTTGGGCATTGGGCCAGTTCGGCGCAATTCTTGCCCCGCTCGAAGAAGCAGAAAAGCTGTCCATCATGCTGAAGGACAACGTTCGGCTCGGCTGGGTTTCGGTCTATCGCGGTGCCAGCCTTTGGCAGGTCGGCCGTTCGGCCGAGGCTAAGGCTGCTGCAGAACGCGGACGAGACATCGCCCGTGTCGCGGGTGACCTGCCGTTGGAGGCAGCATCGAATTTCTATCTCGGCTGCGCCTACGTAACTTCGGGCGAATTGGGAACAGCGGAAAACTATTTTGAACGCGTCGTCGCATTGCTGCCCGGCGATTTGGCGCTTGAAAAATGTGGACTTCCATTTGCACCAGCCATCATCGCACGGTCTTGGCTGGTTTGGTCATATGCCGAACGCGGAGCCTTCAAAAACGCCGAACAAAACGCAAAACAGGCCGAAGCACTTGTAGATCGCCAGGATAACCCGTTCAATCGGGCCCATATCGGCTATGATATTGGTTACTATCAAATTATCCGGGGTGACATTGACGGCGCACTTGAAACTCTGGGTGATGCCAGCGCAACCATCAACACCTGGGGGCTGACCTACCTTTCGCCCTTCACGAATGGCTTTCTGGGCTATGCCGAGATTTTGTCTGGTGAGGTTCAACAAGGCGTCAAGCGTCTGGAACAAGCCTGTGATTTGTACAACGACATCGGTCTTGGCCTATTCAAGTCACTTGTGTCCGCCCAATTGGCCCTGGGCTATCTCAAAGCGGGTCGCCGCGAGGATGCAATGGCGCAATTGACCCGCGCCTTGGACATCGCCCGCAGCCGAGGCGAGCGCGGCCACGAAGCCTTTGCCTTGTTTGTCATGGGAGAAACGTCAAACGGTGCCGGACATGGCGGAGATTTTGACGCCATCAAATGTTACGAAAGCGCGCTCAAACACGCCAACTCACTCAACATGCGCCCGCTCGCCGCACAGTGTCACCTCAGGCTCGGCCAGGTCCGAGAGCGACTGGGGCTTTCTGATTTCAAAGACGATCTGAATCAGGCCCGTCAATTGTTGGGTGAAATCGGTAACTTAGGCGATGAGCTGAGCTGAACAGGATCTGTTCAGCGCACGACTTCTTTTTCTACCTTGACGGTGTCGAGGATCCTTTCTGCGGAATGGCGATCGTCCGTTTGGACGTTGGCCGACGCGCTTTAAATTCACGCAAGGCTCAAGGCTTGAGTGTAGAAAGCGGTGCCTGCAAATCAGCCAAAGACCCTGAAAATCTGTTCAAGTATTTCTGGTGAAACTGATGTGGTGCCCAAGGAGAGACTCGAACTCTCACGCCCGTGAAGGCGGGGGATTTTGAATCCCCTGCGTCTACCATTCCGCCACTTGGGCCACGATCATTGGATTACCGTCACCAGTCGGGAAGGTCCAGAGGCAAAAATCAACCTTACCCCAGTTTGTTTTGCCTCTAACAGTTGACGGTTAAACACCTGCATGGTTTGGCTAGCATCAACATTGAATTGGAACCCTGCATCAGATGCTACGATCCCTGTATGACTGGACCATCCGTCTGGCCGAACATCCGCGCGCTCTTTGGGCGCTTGCGGTCGTGGCCTTTGTTGAAAGTTCGTTTTTTCCGATTCCACCGGATGTGCTGATGATCCCGATGATCATCGCGCGGCCATCTCGGGCGTGGTTGATTGCGTCCGTCGCGTTGGTGGCCTCGGTCCTGGGCGGGCTTTTGGGATATGCAATCGGCGCGTTCTTTTATGAAAGCATCGGGCAACCCATTCTCGAGTCGATGGGCAAGGCGCATGCCATGGAAGAGTTCAACCATCGCTTTAACGATTTCGGGTTCTGGGCGGTTCTGGCGGCCGGGGTGACCCCCTTCCCTTACAAGGTGATCACCATCATGTCCGGCTGGACGGGAATGCCGCTTGGGACGTTCATTGCCACTTCGATCCTGGCTCGTGCACTGCGCTTTTTCCTTGTCGCCGGTTTGCTTTGGGGATTTGGCGAACCGATCCGGGAATTCATCGAAAAACGTTTGGGACTGATGTTCACCCTCTTCATCATCTTGCTGTTTGGTGGGTTCTTGGCGGTTAGATATCTATGACGAAACGCAACCTTCTAATACTCCTCGCCACAGCCGGATCAACGGCACTTTTGCTGGGCGCGCTGGCTTTTCAGCATCTTGGCGGGTTGGCGCCGTGCAAGATGTGTATCTGGCAGCGGTATCCGCATGCCGCTGCGATTGGACTGGGAGTATGCGCCTTTGCCTTCCCTGGTGTTCGCTTTCTTCCCCTACTGGGCGCGATTGCAGCGGCGATCACCGCTGGGATCGGCGTGTTCCATGCCGGTGTCGAACGCGGATTGTGGGAGGGTCCTTCGACATGCACCTCGGGCGACATCGGTGGTCTGTCGCAGCAAGACCTTTTCGATCAGATCATGTCCGCCCCGCTGGTGCGTTGCGACGAGATTTCGTGGGAGATGTTGGGCCTGTCCATGGCGGGCTGGAACGCGCTGTTCTCGGCCGGTCTGGTGCTGCTATGGCTTGCAGCCTGGCGCGCACGCTGAACGTTACTAAGCGTCCAGCTCGGCATCCCAATACAGGAAGTCTATCCAGCTTTCATGCAGGTGGTTCGGCGGGAACTTGCGCCCGATATTGCGCAACGCTTCGGCATCCGGCTGGCGCGGTGGCTTGTTCAAAGACATGCGCGCCTGTCGCAGCGACTTGGACCCTTTGCGCAGATTGCACGGGCTGCACGCCGCCACTACGTTCTGCCAGCTAGTGACCCCACCTGCAGCGCGCGGCACCACGTGATCAAAGGTCAGGTTGTCGCGGCTGCCGCAGTACTGGCATTTGAATTCGTCCCGCAGAAATAAATTAAAGCGCGTGAAGGCCACGCGCTTTCTGGGTTTTACGTAATCCTTCAGGACAACGACCGAAGGTATTCGGATCTCGGTACTCGGACTGCGGACAACCTCGTCATATTCAGCGACTATGTCGACCCTGTCCAGCCAGGCAGCCTTGATTGCTTCCTGCCAGGGCCACAGGGACAAAGGGTAGTAGGACAAGGGGCGATAGTCTGCGTTCAAAACCAATGCCGGATGATGCTTGAGCGCACCGGTTTCCCTGACAAATTCGGTCCTGAAGTCTCCATCCATATCAGAATCGCTCCTCGCTCTGCTCTGCCTGTTTTGACATCAGAGCGGGGAACACCCGCCCCGGCCTTAATCTAACTATATATCGTGTTAAAACTCTGACAAGCCCTGAGTTTCCACAATATCTCGGTCACTGGTTAAGCCCAAAGCGTAACAGTGGCGTGACAGTTATCCACAGGTTGCAACGGTTTTGTCAGCAAGCTATGGCGAGATTTATGTCCTGGTTCATCCGCTTCAACAAACCCTACGACGTGCTGCCGCAATTCACCGATCGCGCGAATGCGGATTCGCCGCGCAGCACCCTGTCAGATTTCATCGATCTGCCGGATGTGTATCCCGCCGGGCGTCTGGACCGTGACAGCGAGGGGTTAATGTTGCTTACCGATAACGGGCGGCTTCAGGCGCAGATATCGGACCCAAAGCACAAGATGGCCAAGACCTATTGGGTTCAGGTCGAAGGCATCCCGGACGGCGCAGCGCTCAACGCATTGCGGGACGGTGTCGAGTTGAAGGATGGCCCGACGCGGCCGGCCAAGGCGCGGTTAATAGACGAACCCGAGGGGCTCTGGACTCGTACCCCACCCATCCGGGTGCGCCAAACGGTGCCCGACAGCTGGATCGTGCTTACGCTCCGCGAAGGCCGAAACCGACAGGTCCGCCGCATGACCGCAGCGGTTGGGCACCCCACCCTTCGGCTGATCCGCGCGCGCATCGGCGATTGGACGCTGGACGGACTGGAACCCGGCGCTTGGGACAGCCTGCCCATGCCAGCCCTGAGCACCTCTGTGCAGCGAAAACGGGACCGGCGTCCGCGTCGATGACGACCAAGGCCCGATCTGCTAAACTAGGGTTATGAAACTGACGCCCGAAATACCTGTGCCCTCGGCCATTCTCGAGGCGGCTCTGTATGTCGACGATCTGGACGCAGCCGAAACTTTTTACGGCGAGGTTCTGGCGCTGAAACGCATCCAGCGCGTCGAGGACCGGCACGTGTTTTATCGCATCGGCCACTCGGTTCTGCTGTTGTTCAACCCCGATCAGACCGAACAACCGCCAACCAACCCCGACCTGCCTGTCCCGCCTCACGGCGCGCGCGGCCCTGGGCATGTGTGCCTTGTACTCGCCCGCGAGGAGATCGCCGTCATGCGCAAGCACTTGCTGGATTGGAACATCCCCATAGATGCCGAGTTTGAATGGCCCAACGGCGCGCGGTCGCTATATGTGCGCGATCCGGCGGGCAACTCGGTCGAGTTTTCAGAAGGCCGATTGTGGGACTAACCGTCTAGCGCAGGGGCAGTTTCTCACCGCCAATTACACGGTAAATCTCGCTAGACGTCACCCCAACCTCGCCCAGAACGGCCTGAAACCTGGCCATATGAGGTGTTGCGAAATGCGCCTCGAGCGCGGCCTGATCCTGCCACTCTTCGTAGACGCGAAAACAGGTTTTGCGCCCCAGAATCTGACTGAACTCATAGATCAGACATCCGGGTTCTTGCACGGTTTCCGCAACCATTTCCAGCGCAGCTTTGACCGCTTTTTCAACGCCTTGCGGCGCGACCTCAACTGTTCCTGTCACGATCAGCATGACACGTCCTTTCTTAGCTCATACCGCTTGGATACCCGGTTCACAGGTGTTCCATCTTGAAGCTGAACGCCATAGGCCACCGAGTAATCCCGAAAACCCATCTTTTCATAATAGCTTAGCCCCAGAACGTTATCCGCACGAATGGTGGCGTTAATGGCATTGAAACCAAGCGATCTTGCGACCCTCTCGGTTTCGGCAAACAAGGCACGCCCTGCTCCACGCAGCGTCGGTGATCGTCGTGTAAAAGTAGCCACATCTGCACAATCCTCGGGCAAGGCATCATATGTACCCAGCCACTGAAATCCAGCCACATCTCCGGTGTCGTCCAGAGCAACATGGCAACATAGCTTGTCTGCCCCGTCCATATAGCAGAGAGCGAACTGCGCCTCTGAAAAGGGCGTCTCATGCGCCGTGGTTCCGCCTGCGGCAATGATCTGGTTGAGGATCGCGCAAGCTTCGGCCACGTCTTCGGGCATCATGGGACGGATGGTGATCATCGACTACAAGCTCAGTTTATCGCGCATAAAGGCCAGCGCCACGCTTAGCCCGTCGGGTGCGATCCCGTGGCCCGTGCCTTTCATCACGTGCGCGTAGACCTCTTTGAATCCAGCCTCCTGCAAGGCTTCGGCGGCTTCGGGCAAAGATTGCGGGGGAACCACGTCGTCCACGTCGCCATGCACAAGCAGAATCGGCATCCGGCTGACCACTTCCTCTGCCAGCATGTCCGGTTCCAGCAAACGGCCTGAAAAAGCCACGATGCCCGCCACCGGGTCTTCGCGGCGAGGTGCGACATGCAGGCTCATCATCGTGCCTTGCGAGAAACCGAACAAGACAACCTGTTCGGGCAAAACGTCCTCGTCGACCATCAGCGCGTCCAGGAAGGCGTTGAAGTCCTCGACCGCCATTTCCATGCCGCGGCGCGCCTCTTCTTCCGATGATCCGTCGATCCAGGGGATCGGAAACCATTGAAAGCCGTTTGGCATTCCTGGGATCTGTTCGGGCGCATCAGGAGCGACAAACAGCGTGTCGGGCAGATGTTCCCCCAAAGGGTCGGCCAATCCCAGCAAATCGGCCCCGTTTGCGCCATAGCCATGCACGAACACCACAACCGAGCGTGTATCACCCGAAACCGGCTCTTTCCTGAGCGCGTTCAAAACCCGTGTCATCTGATCCCTTCTCTGTCTTTTGCGACCCGGTAATAGGCCCAGAGCACCCGCGCGGCAACCGACCGCCAGGGCGACCAGGCCTCAGCCATTTGACGCAGTTCTTTGTCCGTGGGCCGTTCGGGCAGGTCATACAAAACGCGCGCGGCCTCTTGCAGCGCAAGGTCTCCGGGCGCAATCACGTCGGCCCGACCCAGCGAAAACATCGCATAGATTTCAGCGGTCCAGACGCCAATCCCGGGCACTTGTGTCAGGATGGCGACAACTTCGTCATCCGGGGCACTGCGCAACGCCCTGTAGTCGATACGCGCATCGGCCAGCGCGCGGGCATAGCGGATTTTCTGTCGGCTCAGACCGACGGTGCGCAGGTCGTCATCGCTGGCCCACATGATCTTGCGCGGTCCTGTGAGCTTTGCCTCGACCATCCGCTTCCAGATCGCATTGGCCGAGGCGACACTGACCTGCTGACTGACGATCGCACTTAGCAATTGGGCGAACCCATCAGGCTTGCGCCGCAGCGGTAATGGACCTGTCTGTTCCATCGCATAGGCCATGCGGGGGCATGTTTCCGCTAGCCAGTCCGCCCCTTCGGCAACACAGTCAGGCGTTTCGATGATGCGTCCGACAGACATGTGTGCTCCGGCGGTTAAAGATGCGCTCACGTTAGGTTGCTTTGCCGCAGATGCAACCCGCTTGTACGACGGGCTTTTCACGGATACGGATGAGCCCATGACAATGACCTCCGCCACCCCTGACAACAACCGGGCCAAACGCAACGTTGCCGTTTTGGTCGCGGCGCAGGCTGTTCTGGGTGCGCAGTTGCCGATAATCTTCATTATTGGCGGTCTGGCAGGGCAATCGCTGGCGACCAACGCCTGTCTGGCCACGCTGCCGATCTCGCTACTTGTGTTGGGATCAATGCTGTCGGCAACGCCCGTTTCAGCCATCATGCAGCGCTGGGGTCGTCGGGCGGGTTTTCTGATCGGGTCGACTGCGGGGGCCTGCGGGGGCGTGGTTGGCGCCTATGGGCTCTTTCTCGGATCATTCCCGATCTTTCTGCTCGGCAGCCTGCTGACCGGCGTCTACATGAGCGCGCACGGATTCTATCGATTTGCCGCAGCTGACACCGCATCGGATGACTTCCGCCCAAAGGCGATCTCTTATGTGATGGCAGGTGGCCTTGCTGCGGCCGTCATCGGTCCTCAGATCGTAAAACTGACTTCAACCGCCTATGTGATTCCGTTTCTGGGCACCTATATCGCCGTCATTGCACTCAATGTCATTGGCGCGGCTCTGTTCTTCCTTCTTGATATTCCAACGCCCGAGCGGCCAACTGCGAATACCCCCAAAGGGCGCAGTCGGTGGGAGCTGCTGAAAACCCCCCGCATCGCCGTCGCCGTCATCTGCGCGATGGTATCATACGCCCTGATGAACCTTGTCATGACGTCGACCCCACTAGCTGTTGTCGGCTGCGGTTACACCGCCAATGACGCAGCGGATATTGTCACCAGCCACGTGCTGGCAATGTATGTCCCCAGTTTCTTTACCGGCCACCTGATCGCCCGCTTCGGGGTCGAGAAAATTGTGGCGCTTGGTCTGGCAATACTGGCGACAGCTGGTGTGGTCGCCCTGCAAGGGGTTGAACTTGGAAACTTTTTCGTCGCCCTCGTGCTGCTTGGCGTCGGTTGGAATTTCGGCTTCATCGGAGCAACCAGTATGCTGGCCGCCTCGCACGACGTTAACGAACGCGGCCGTATGCAGGGTCTGAACGACCTGCTGGTGTTCGGTGGGGTCACCTTCGCCTCGCTGGCCTCGGGCGGTTTGATGAACTGCTCGGGCGGATCACCGATCGAAGGGTGGACTGCCGTCAATCTCGCCATGATCCCGCTGCTGACACTTGCAGGCGGCGCGTTGTTGTGGCTGGTGCTGAGGCCGTCGGATACCCAGACTGCCTGATCAGGTTACCAGCGTCCTGTCGCCGCCACGCGCATCAGGGATAGCCTGCGGCGGAGTTCTCCCTGCTTCAGTGCGCCCGCTGCCACAAGTTGTGGATTTGCCAACGCACGCCGCAGCGCCCATTCGGCCTGCCAACCTGCAAACAGCGCCGGTTGCGCGGCCTTTGAGACACGCGCACCCTCAGACCGTGCAGATTGCAACCGATCCAACGCCTTTTGCGCCAGTGCCTGCACACCGGCCAGAGTTCCATCAAGCAGAGGGATGCGGCCGCGCGTCTCAAGATCGGGTATGGCGCGAAACCAGTTGGCTACGCCCACCGCATAGCCGAAATCTCGCACCACATCTTCGTCCGCCGATCCCAATGCCTGCGCGGAAACCACCAGCAGCGTACCTGAGCTATGGTTGATGTAGGCATCGAAATGGGCCTCATCCTCGAACGGATCGCGGTAGATATCCCAACGCCTTACGGCGACATATTCATCCAACATCGCGGCGAGATGCGGAGACAATACGCGCGATAACGGCGTTACAACTTCGTGCCGTCGAACGGTTGGACCGTTGGCGATCTCCTGCAGAGCATCGCGCCACCATTGCAGGCGCATTTCCGCGATCATCGCCTCTTGCGTGACCCAGGGCGCGCGCGCGACCTCGACATTCAGCGCGTGGATCGGAAACAACACTGCTCGTGCTGCAACCGGGGCTGCCATCGCCGCCATGAATCGATCAGGGTCGGCACGATGTACCAGCGCGGCACAAGCTTTGACGTCGTCGTCGAACTGCACGGGCTACTCGGCCGCTGCGGACTGCGGTCCGCAATCGCGCACCAGTTTCCACTGAATGGCCTCTAACAATGCCTCGAACGACGCGTCGACTATGTTGGCACTGACCCCCACAGTGGACCAGCGCCGCCCCTGCCCGTCTTCGCTGTCGATTATGACGCGAGTCACCGCTTCGGTACCGCCCTGGGTGATCCGCACTTTGAAGTCCACCAGATGCATGTCATCCAAAATGCGGGAGTATTGCCCGAGATCCTTGGCCAACGCCTTGGACAGCGCATTCACAGGCCCCCGGTCACTGCCGCTGTCATCCATAGACTCGCTCACCGACAGCTTTTTCTCTCCGTCGACTTTCACGACAACAACAGCCTCGGACAAGCTGACCATCTTGTTGTACTTGTTCTTGCGCCGCTCGACCGTCACTTTATAGCGCTTGACCTCAAAGAACTGCGGCAGCTGCCCCAATTCGTCCCGCGCCAGCAATTCAAAGCTGGCCTGAGCGGTGTCATAGGAATAGCCTTCGGCCTCGCGCTCTTTGATCCGGTCAAGAATACGCCCCAACGCAGGGTTCCCTGCTTCGACCACAAGCCCCGCATCGGTCAGGCGCTTACGCAGGTTGGATTGACCTGCCTGGTTCGACATTGGAATGATCCGCGCGTTGCCTACACTTGCTGGGTCTACGTGCTCATATGTCGTGGGATCTTTCAAAATCGCGCTGGCATGCAGCCCTGCCTTATGGGCAAAGGCCGAGGCCCCCACATAGGCCGATTGCTTGCTGGGGACGCGGTTCAGGATGTCATCCAGCATCCGGCTGATGCGCGTCAGCCCTGCCAGCGCCTCGGGATCGACCCCGATCTGGTAGGTCGAGGCATAGGGTTCTTTCAACAGCAAGGTCGGGATCAGCGCGGTAAGATTGGCATTGCCGCAGCGTTCGCCCAACCCGTTCAACGTGCCCTGAACCTGCCGCGCGCCCGCATCAACCGCCGCCAACGAGCAGGCAACGGCATTTTCCGTATCGTTATGGGTATGGATCCCCAACTTGTCCCCGGGAATACCGGCGGCGATCACCTCGGACACGATCCGCCCGACCTCGGCCGGCAAGGCACCGCCATTGGTGTCGCACAGCACCACCCAACGGGCACCCGCATCAAGGGCGGCCTGACAGACCTTCAACGCATAACCTGGGTTTTCCTTGTAACCGTCGAAAAAGTGTTCAGCATCGAACAACGCCTCACGCCCCTGGGCGACGATATGCGCGACCGAGGCGCGAACATTCTCGACATTCTCATCCAGTTCAATCCCCAACGCGTGCGTTACGTGATAGTCATGCGATTTACCGACCAGGCAAACCGCCCGGGTCCCGGCATTCATCACCGCAGCCAGCACGTCGTCATTGTCGGCAGATCGACCCGAACGTTTGGTCATGCCAAACGCCGTCAAACAGGCCGACGTCTTGGGGGCACTCTCAAAGAACGCGCTGTCGGTGGGGTTTGCACCGGGCCAGCCGCCTTCGATATAGTCAATTCCCAACGCGTCCAACGCCTGCGTGATCTGGACCTTCTCAACAGTCGAGAATTGCACGCCCTGCGTCTGCTGCCCATCGCGCAGCGTGGTATCGTATAGGTAAAGACGTTCTTTGGTCATGTTCTGGCTCTTTGGCTTGACTTGTAGGTGCGGCGAATGGATCAGCGTCAGATGTTTTCGAGTTTGACGGGATCAAACCCGGCACCCGGCACCAGTTCAATCGAATCCTTGCTCATCCGAACCTCAAGACCGGCGGCAAGGAAGACGGATTTCAAACGGTCCACCTCGGAAAAATCCTTGCTGATCATGGCTGCGGCGCGTGCGGCTGCCAACTTTTCCTCGTAAGAAGAAAAGTCCGCTTCGGCGCTTTCGGCCCACGCCCCGAGGTCCTCAGACAGCAGCCCCAGCACCCGCGCACTTGCCAGCAATCCGGCACCATCGCCATCGGCGGCAAGACGATGCAACTCGGCGATGGCACCCGCTGTGTTCAGATCGTCCGCAAGCGCGTCAATTACCGCGGGTGCCGCGCTGGCGGCGGGCTCGATGCCCGCTGTCAGCGCCCGCCATTTGCGCAGCGTCGTCTCGGCGTCCCGCGCCTTCTTGGCTGTCCAATCCATCGGCTTGCGGTAATGGGTCTGCAAGAAAACGAACCGGATCACCTCTCCCGGAACGCCCTCTTCCAACAGATCATGCACAGTGAAGAAGTTGCCCAATGATTTGGACATTTTCTTGCCTTCAACCTGCAACATCTCATTGTGCATCCAGTACCGCGCAAACTCTCCATTCGGATGCGCGCAACTACTCTGGGCGATCTCGTTTTCATGATGCGGGAACATCAGGTCGTTGCCGCCTCCATGAATGTCAAAGCTGTCGCCCAGCAGTTCATAGCTCATGGCCGAGCATTCGATGTGCCAGCCCGGACGCCCCCGGCCCCAAGGGCTCTCCCAACCCGGCAAATCATCAGTCGATGGTTTCCACAGAACAAAATCCATCGGGTTCTTCTTGTAAGGTGCGACCTCGACACGGGCACCGGCAATCATGTCATCGACAGACCGGCCTGACAGTTTTCCATAGCTCTCTTTCCAACTATCCACCGCAAACAGCACATGCCCCTCGGCCGCGTAGGCGTGACCCTTTTCGATCAACCCCTCGATCATCGCGATCATCTGAGCGATGTATTGTGTCGCGCGCGGCATCTCGTTCGGCTCCAGCGCACCCAACGCGCCCATGTCGTGCAGGTACCAGCCTATGGTCTCGTCCGAGCGCTCCTGAACCAACTGCTCCAGCGA
Organism: Ruegeria sp. AM4; assembly: GCF_056540665.1. Classification (NCBI taxonomy): domain Bacteria; kingdom Pseudomonadati; phylum Pseudomonadota; class Alphaproteobacteria; order Rhodobacterales; family Roseobacteraceae; genus Ruegeria; species Ruegeria sp. AM4. Next base: position 673,701 of record NZ_JBQFXD010000001.1, read on the forward strand.
TCCTATGGCCCCGGCCTGCTTGCGGGCCAATGCGGTCGCGTTGATCTTGTCATCCACATCGGTGAAATTGCGCACATAGGTCACATGATCGGCGCCATAGACATGCATCAGCAGCCGATAAAGCACATCAAAGACCACAACCGGGCGCGCGTTGCCCAGATGGGCCCGGTCATAGACCGTTGGACCACAGACATACATCCGCACGTTTTCAGGGTCGATCGGCGCGAAATCCTCTTTCGCCCGCGTCCTTGTGTTGTGCAGTTTGATCGTCGTCATCAGGTCATGCTCCTAAAACAGCAGTTACGTCTCGCGTTGGCGCGGGCTTAGCAACTTGTCTCAGGGATGAAAACGAAAGAAACCGGCCCGCTTGATGGATCAGTAGGTAATGCAGCAAATAATGATGCAGGTCATCGGGTTCATGAGCCATCGCATATCACGTGCGGCGACCTGAGCCAAGACTTGAGTTCAATTCATTCGGGCGGCACTGTGCACGGCATGAGCCGCGAAACCGTCAACACCATCTGCGCCCGATTGCCTGGCGCTGACCTGTCCGACCCCTGGGGCGGCGGGCACGACGCATGGAAGGTCGGTGGCAAAATGTTCGCCTGTATCGGGTCCGCCGGGGATGGCGTTTCCGTCAAAACCCCGGATATCGAAACCGCTCAAATGCTGATCGACGCCGGCGTGGGGACCAAGGCCCCGTACTTTCACCGCAGCTGGATTCGGCTGCCTTGGGATACCGACCCCGAAGAAATGCAGCACCGCCTGATCGCGTCTTATGACATCGTACGCGCGTCGCTGACGAAAAAAGTTCAGACGCAGTTGCCGCCGCGAAGTTGATTGACAATTCTTTGCCGCTCTGTCCCATTTCCGCCAATGGGCTTAAGGGAGACGCGCCATGAAACTGTCGCATCGCATTACCCATCTGACCGGCGGCGGTCCGGATGGCTGGGACGTATTCTACCGCGCGCGTCGGATGATTGCCGAAGGTCACGCCGTCACCGAGCTGACCATTGGCGAGCATGACATTCAGACCGATGCCGAGATCTTGAATGCAATGGATGCCTCGGCCCGTGGCGGTCACACCGGTTATGCCATGGTCCCGGGCACTGACTTGCTGCGTGACACCGTGGCGGCGAGGCTGCAAATCCGCACCGGTGTGGCGACAACCCGCGAAAACGTCCTGATCACGCCGGGCGGTCAGGCGGCCCTGTTTGCGGCGCATCTGGCCACATGCAACCCAGGTGATGTGGGCCTCTATCTGGACCCCTACTATGCCACGTACCCAGGCACGATTCGCGGTGCCGGCGCTGCAGCCAGAGCGGTACAAACGCATGCTGAAGACGCATTTCAACCGCGTGCCAGCGACATAGACGCCGCAACAGACGGTGCCGTATCGCTTTTGATCAACACGCCGAACAATCCGACCGGGGTGGTCTATTCACACCAGACCTTGCAGGCTATCGCGGATGTCTGTCAGCGACGGGACCTCTGGCTGATCTCGGACGAAGTGTATGACACCCAGGTCTGGGAAGGTAGCCACCTGTCCCCGCGCGCGTTGCCGAACATGGCCGAACGCACGTTGGTCGTGGGCTCGATGTCAAAGTCGCATGCCATGACAGGTTCGCGCTGCGGCTGGATCGTTGCCCCAGCCGAGGTCATCGACCATCTGATAAACTTGGCGACTCACACCACCTATGGCGTGCCCGGTTTCATTCAGGACGCCGCCAGTTTTGCCCTGAATGCCGGGCACGAGATGGAAGAGAGAATTGCCGAGCCCTTCCGCCGCCGTCGCGCATTGGCAAAGCGGGTTCTGGGCGCGCAGCAAACCGTGACCGCGATCCCTTCGCAGGGGGCGATGTATCTGATGCTGGACATTCGTGCTACGGGCCTGAGCGGCGAGGCATTTGCCAACGCGCTGCTGGATCGGCACGCCATCGCCGTGATGCCCGGGGAAAGCTTTGGCACAGCTGCCGCAGGGCATATCCGTGTGGCGATGACAATCGACGACGACAGGTTCGCAAGCGCTGTCCAAACCGTTTGCGATTTTGCTGCTGAGTTGGCCATGAACAAAGGGGCGGCGTAAGCGTCAGAACCGGAAGGTCGTCCGCAAATTGAAAACGTTGGTCTGGATCTGCCCGTTGGTTCGCGTCGGGGTGTCAAAGTCCTGACGCAGCGCCTCGCCGCTGATCACGAACCTGTCGTTCAATGGGTAGGCGATGCCAATCCCATAGACAGCCGCCGTATCGCTATCGCCCGAAGTATCGGCGCGCGCGGTGCCCACAACGACATAGCCAAGCGCCGGGCCGAAATCATAGCCGCCGCGCAGTTTCAGACGTGAGATGCTGTCCAGACTCCCCTCACCTTGCCCCAGATCAAGGTTGAGACGGTTGTATTCCAGCTCACCACCCAAAACAAAACTGCCGAAATCATGGTCATAGCCGATATGCGGGCCAAAGACCGAATCGCTACCGCTCACACCATCCGGCCCGTCTGCATCTGCATAGCCAAAACTGAATCCCACATAGGGGCCGGTCCAATCCTCGGCCAGTGCCGGGGCAGCCCCCGTCAGCATCAATACGACCAGTATCGCCTTTGTTGGTGTCACACAGACCTCCAAACAGATGACGCCGGAACCTTTTTGGCGGCTCCAGCACAGCGTCGCACATGCCCCCACAACAGCAAACAACAAAACATGTATTCAATTAACTATGCATATCTTAACAGATTTCTATCATAACGGGAAAAAACATTTCTTCACGCGGTCTTGCGCAGTTCATCGTGAAAGTAATGTCCGAAAACGCCAGAAATAAACTCTGTTCCAGGTCGCAAACAGGACAGATATTGTCGTGCGCGGTTGGAAAACTAGCGACAGGTTATCGAGGGAACCGATGCAAAACGAAGTCTGGAAAGTCCAACTGATCAGCCGGACGATTGGTGCTGATCGGGGTCGGGCAGCGCGCGGTCGGCCTGCGCGCGGTTGAATCTTGCGCAAACCACCAAACCAGCCCTTTGTTCCGGACCAACTTCATGAATGATCAATCCCGTACCTCTTCCCGCAGCGGTGGGCGCTCTGCCCGTCGAGCCGCGCGCGCGTCTGCCCTACCCGAGCATCTGCGCCCTGTCCGGCCCGGCATGTCCGGCGGCGCTCTCAAGGTTCTGACCGACACGCAGGTACAGCAAATCCACCAGGCGGCGTTGACCGCCCTTGAAACTATCGGCCTAGCGGACGCCCCGCAAAGCGGTATCGACTATCTGGTCGGTGCCGGTTGTACCTTGGGCGATGACGGTCGAATCCGGTTTCCGCGCGCGCTGGTCGAGGATACTTTGGCAAAGGCGAACCGCTCGGTCACGTTGTACAGCCGCGATGGCAAGACCGATCTGAATCTTTCCGGCAGTCGCGTTCACTACGGAACCGCAGGGGCCGCGGTCAGTATGGTGGATGTGCAGGGTAACGCCTATCGCGACTCGACCGTACAAGACCTGCACGACGCGGCGCGTATCTGCCAAGAACTTGATAATATTCACTTTGTTCAGCGCCCGATGGTGTGCCGCGACATTGCCGACAACCTTGAAATGGACCTGAACACGATCTACGCGGCCTGTTCCGGCACGTTCAAACATGTCGGCACGTCCTTCACGGAACCAAGTCATGTCCCCCCGGCACTCGAAATGGCTTACATGATTGCAGGCGGTGAGGATAAATACCGCGAGCGGCCATTTGTTTCGAATTCGAACTGTTTTGTCGTGCCACCAATGAAGTTCGCGACCGAAAGTTGCGAAGTGATGGAACTTTGCATCAAGGGTGGGATGCCGGTTCTTTTGCTGTCTGCCGGGATGGCCGGGGCCACTGCACCGTCGACGATTGCCGGCGCGATTACGCAGGCAACGGCAGAATGCCTTGCCGGTTTGGTTTACGTAAATGCCGTAAGTCCCGGTGCGCCCGCGATTTTTGGCACCTGGCCCTTTGGGTTGGACCTTCGAACCGGAGCCATGTCAATCGGTTCGGGCGAACAGGCCCTGCTGACCGCAGGCTGCGCCCAGATGCACCAGTTCTACGACCTGCCTGGCGGCGCGGCGGCCGGCGCGTCGGATTCCAAGATGCCCGATATGCAGGCCGGGTGGGAGCAGATGTGTTCCAACGTGATGGCCGGGCTGTCTGGTGTGAACATGGTCTATGAGGCTGCGGGCATGCACGCCTCACTGCTTGGATTCTGCTTTGAGAGCCTGATCCTGGCGGACGATCTGATCGGACAGGCGCAACGCTGCGTCCGTGGGATCGAAGTTACCGATGAAACACTGGCGCTGGACCAGATGGCCGAGGTCTGCATCGGCGGGCCGGGTCATTATCTGGGAACTGACGCCACGCTCAGCCGGATGCAGGCGGACTATGTCTATCCGACATTCGGCGATCGCACTTCGCCTAAGGAATGGGCAGAACTTGGAAAGCCGGATCTGCTTGCCAAAGCTGCTGCGCGAAAGGATGAGATTCTGGCGAACCCTTCTACGGCCAAGTTCGACCCTTTGCTGGACAGCGAACTTCGGGCGAAGTTCAACATTCACTTGCCATCGTAAGCACTTGAAAAGGCGGCCCGTTACGAGACGAGCCGCCTGTTGTTGCAGCGTTAGCCGTTATTCGGCGGAAGCAATCCCGCCTCTTGCGCCACAGCGATTTCATCCGCGTCCAAGGCGCCGTCACCATTTGCATCCATTGCCGAGAACCCGTCGGTATCGACCTCGGGCAAAACGGCCTGTACCTCTTCGATGGTCAGAACGCCATCTCCGTTGGTGTCCGCACTGGACTGCGCCAGTGCGAGTGCGGGCAGGCCAAAAGCGATTGCGGAAATGACGGCCAGTTTTTGCGGTTTCATGAGTGTGCCTCCTGAGTAGATTTCAAAGTTTTTTTGTCCGGACAGGGCACAGACACACGCAATTGCCTGTCTCAGTCACCCCATGTGAGAGAGGATCAGGAATTCGCGCCATTCTCCGCGTGTTTGTCCGAGTCGCATCCGCAATCAACCGCTGGGCGAAATGGCTGTTCGAGGTGTCGGCGAAACTTGCCCGACGCTTGATCACCGATCCGGCAAGCCTTTGCCTGAAACCGCGACTCGGATGACCAAAAAAAGAAAGGGGGCCGAAGCCCCCTGTCAGTTTCGCCTTCCAGGCTCTTTTCGTTGACCGCCCGGTGTTTTTTTGCCTGCGGCCTGGACTGCGCATGGGGCGAGCGCACCCGCCCCCTGAAAGAGTGGGAGGGAGCAAATATTCCGCCCCACCCTGTTTGCGGCCAACACGGGCATGTCGACCGGATGGACCAAGGCAACTTAGGTAAGTCTTTGCGCCTTGAGCCGTTGTTCGTCGGGACCCGAGATCCGGGGGGAAATCGAGGTCCCTGCGCCCCGGGGTGCCGGGGCGGTATTCTCAGCTACACCCGCTTGTCGCGCCGCAGGTGTTGCATTTCATGCAGGTGCCGTTGCGCACCAGCGTGTAATTTCCGCATTCACCGCACGGGTCACCCTCGTAACCTTGCATCTTGGCCTTGGTGCGGGCATCAATGCTGGTCGCGACGGCGGTTTCAGCTGGGGCGTCGAACTGCGCGGCGGTTTCCGCCATGCCGGTCACATCTGCTTGCCCGCCATTCAGAACCATCAGATCCTGCGGCAGACGCTTGCGCAGATAACCGGTCGAGCTGATTTGTTTCAGCACTTCCAGAGACTTTGTTGCAGCACTTTCGCTGATTTCGGATACGTTCGCGACACCCTCATCCTCGCCGCGGCCCAAATCGTCAAAGGTCGCGCCTTCGGGCTTCACATGGGCCAGATCAGTGCGGTCCAGATAGGACACGGCCAGTTCGCGGAAGATATAATCCAGGATCGACGTCGCGTTCTTGATCGAGTCGTTGCCCTGCACCATCCCCGCCGGTTCGAACTTGGTGAAGGTGAAGGCATCCACGAACTCTTCCAGTGGAACGCCATATTGCAGGCCAACCGAGACCGCGATGGCAAAGTTGTTCATCATCGCCCGGAAGCCTGCACCTTCCTTGTGCATGTCGATGAAGATCTCGCCCAGCTTGCCATCTTCGAACTCACCAGTGCGCAGATAGACCTTGTGGCCACCGACGATAGCCTTTTGGGTATACCCCTTGCGGCGATGCGGCAGTTTCTCGCGATGGCTGCGGATCATTTCCTTGACCACAACCTTCTCGATTACCTTCTCGGCCAGAACGACAGCCTTTTCCTGTGTCGAACCGCTTTCCAGAACTTCCGCCGCCTCGTCGTCATCCTCGACCAGCGCCGCAGCCAGAGGCTGCGACAGTTTCGAGCCGTCACGATAGAGCGCGTTTGCCTTCACACCCAGCGACCAGCTAAGTTCATAGGCCTTCTGGCAGTCCTCGATGCTCGCATCATTCGGCATATTGATCGTCTTCGAGATCGCACCCGAGATGAAGCTTTGCGCCGCTGCCATCATGGTGATGTGGCTATCAACCCCAAGGAAACGCTTGCCTTTCTTGCCGCACGGATTGGCGCAGTCGAAGATCGAATAGTGCTCTTCCTTCAAGTGCGGCGCACCTTCCAGCGTCATGGTCCCGCAGACATGGTCGTTGGCCGCATCGATATCCGCCTTGGTAAAGCCCAGATGGCGCAGCAGGTCGAAGGTCGGATCATTCAGCTTGGTCGCCGGAATGCCCAGAACGCCGGTGCAGAAGTCTTCGCCCAGCGTCCACTGGTTGAACACGAACCGGATGTCGAAGGCGCTTTCCAGCGCGGCATCCACCTTGGCCAACTCGTTTGGGCCAAAGCCATGGCCGGTCAGCGAGGTGTGATTGATCCCCGGCGCGTTGCCGATGGTGCCGTGACCAACAGCGTAGCTGACGATCTCTTCGATCTGAGACGAGGAATAGCCCAGCTTTTCCAAGGCCGACGGCACCGAGCGGTTGATGATCTTGAAGTAACCGCCACCGGCCAGCTTTTTGAATTTAACCAGCGCAAAGTCCGGCTCGATCCCCGTGGTGTCGCAATCCATCACCAGACCAATGGTGCCGGTCGGTGCGATCACAGTGGCCTGCGCGTTGCGGTAACCGTTCTTTTCACCGAGGCTCAGTGCCTCATCCCAGGCTGACATGGCGAGATCAACCAGACGTTTGTCTGGGCAATTGTCGTGGTCCAGAGGCACCGGCTTGACCGCCAGTTTCTCATAGCCTTCGGTCACGCCCTGCGACGCACGGCGGTGGTTGCGGATGACGCGCAGCATATGATCCGCGTTGCGCTCATAGCCTTTGAAGGCACCCAGCTCACCTGCAATCTCTGCCGAGGTCGCATAGGCCACACCGGTCATGATCGCGGTCAGCGCACCACAGATCGCCCGCCCCTCATCCGAGTCGTAGCTGTAGCCCATGTTCATCAGAAGGCCGCCGATGTTGGCGTAGCCCAGACCCAAGGTGCGGAAGTCATAGGACAGCTGAGCGATTTCCTTGGACGGGAATTGCGCCATGGTCACCGAGATTTCGAGCGTCAGGGTCCACAGACGCGAGGCATGCATGTAGTCGGCCGCCTGGAACTCACCATCCTTCAGGAAGGTCAGCAGATTCATCGACGCCAGGTTACAGGCCGTGTCATCGAGGAACATGTATTCCGAGCACGGGTTCGACCCACGGATCGCGCCGTCTTCGGGGCACGTGTGCCATTCGTTGACGGTGTCGTGGAACTGAATGCCCGGATCAGCACAGGCCCATGCCGCATGGCCGACTTTCTCCCACAGATCGCGCGCCTTGACGGTCTTGGCGACCTTACCGTCAGTCCGGTTGATCAACTCCCAATCCGCGTCTTTTTCAACGGCGGTCAGGAACGCATTGGTCACACGGATCGAGTTGTTCGAATTCTGACCCGAGACCGAGCTATAGGCTTCCGAATCCCAGTCCGTATCGTAAGTCGGGAACTCGATGCTGTCGTGGCCCTGCTTGGCGTAATCCAACACGCGTTTGATGTAAGTTTCTGGGATCGCGACCTTTTTCGCCTCACGAACAGCCTTTTTCAACGCATCGTTCGAATTCGGATCATAGGCATCATCCGCCGACCCATCCCAAGACCGGATGGCCTCGAAAATGCCGTTCAGCATCTTCTCGTGCATCTTCGATCCGGCAACGATCGAGGCCACTTTCTGTTCTTCGAGCACCTTCCATTCAATGAACTGCTCGATATCGGGGTGATCGGCGTCCACGATCACCATCTTTGCTGCTCGACGGGTTGTCCCGCCTGATTTGATCGCGCCAGCGGCGCGGTCGCCGATTTTGAGGAAGCCCATCAGGCCCGAGGATTTGCCGCCACCCGACAGCGCCTCGCCTTCTGCGCGCAGATGGCTGAAGTTGGTCCCGGTGCCCGATCCATACTTGAACAAACGTGCCTCACGCACCCACAGGTCCATGATGCCGCCTTCGTTCACCAGATCGTCATCAACGGACTGGATAAAGCACGCATGCGGCTGCGGATGTTCGTAGGCGGATTTCGACTTGGTCAGCTTGCCGGTTTTGTAGTCGACATAATGGTGCCCCTGCGCCGGGCCGTCGATTCCATATGCCCAGTGCAGGCCGGTGTTGAACCATTGCGGCGAGTTCGGTGCGGCGCGCTGGGTCGCCAACATATAGCGCATCTCGTCGAAATAGGCGCGCGCGTCGTCCTCGGTCGAGAAATAGCCGCCCTTCCAGCCCCAATAGGCCCACGCGCCCGCCAGACGGTCAAACACCTGCTTCGACGAGGTTTCTCCATCAAATTCAGCGCCATCAGCGGGAACCGAACGCCACAGGAATTCAGGAACGTCTTTTTCTTTTACCCTCTTCAGCTTTGACGGAACGCCAGCCTTACGAAAGTACTTTTGCGCGATGACGTCGCTGGCCACCTGGCTCCATTTGGCGGGAACCTCAATCTCGTCCAGGCGAAACACAATGGTCCCATCGGGATTGCGGATTTCCGAGGTCGCGGACACAAAGTCCAATTCGGCGTATGCGTCCTGCCCCGGTTTGGTGAACTTTCTTTCAATCTTCATATCCGCTGCCCCAGCTTCAATCCGTCCAAATTCTAGTCTCAGGCACAAAATCTTGAGTGGCGAGGTGCCGCTCGCCTTGCCTAGCCAAGTTCGAACACAGGAAGACCGTCGCTGCCTTTAACAGCGCAAAACCGTACAATCCGGTCGCACGTCTGAATGGTTTGTTGTCCGTCCCTTGCCCGGCGCCACCCTGGATGTCCTACCAGATATAGTGTCGCGCCCCTCGGCCCATACAATCTGACGTATGATGCCATAGTTGGTCAACGACCTTTTTCAGAGTTTTTTGAAATCTTTTTTGTTGACCGCCGTTCCAAAATCGGCGGAAAACCGCCGCGAACCGATTCCTCCACAGCCAACCACCGCGCGCAGCGCCTTACACCCGGCTTCGAACCAGAGAGAATATTCGTTTCCCTCGGCCACCTTAGCGGCCAGAGATCAACCAGTTCAGCGTTTACGAAAAGTTCAGAGAATCATCGCCTCGGCTTTGGTCCGCGTGCCATAGTTGAAACGAGGAACACTCATTCACCTGGGAATCGGTTTCGGTATGCGTCTGTTGCGTTCAATTCCTGCTCTGGCCCTGATCGTGTCCTGCACATCACAGGACAGCCCATCCGGATCACGCAGTGCGCAATTCGCCGAGTATCCCAAAAAGATGTTCAATTCGTTTCAAACAGACTGCGCCGGGCCGGGAGAAGATTACGTATACACTGGCAAAGGCAGCTTTGAATGCCGCGAGCATCTTTCGCCCGAAGCGACAGCTTTTCTGATTCTGTCTTATGACGGCTACCCGCAAAAGCTGCCGCAAATCGTGACCCGTCTGGAATCAACCAAAAATCAACTTGGGTATCGCGTGGACGCAGATCTTTTCTTTCTGGTTCCGCAACAAGATGGCGGAACGCTGAGAATCCCGGTGCAAAGCGAAACGCTGGATCAGGATTTCAGTCGGCTCTACGCCAGATATGGCGGAACGCCGATCTAAGAAGAAGTGGTCGGGGCGGCAGGATTCGAACCTACGACCCCCTGTACCCAAAACAGGTGCGCTACCAGACTGCGCCACGCCCCGGACCGTGCGCATTCCTAAACGCGCCGATCTGATTTGAAAAGCCCTAACAGGGCCAAACTGCAGGACCTTGCGAAAAAACTTCATGACGCAATTGCGTTCCAGGGCCGATACCGTAACGGCGCGCCAGCCCGGCATTGATTTCGAGCACGGTAAATACCGAATCGCCGCCCTCGATTGGGGTAAGATCCCCCGGTACCGCACCTTCATGCACATGGGTTACGGTCCCGGCGCGATCAGTAAAGATCATGTCTAGCGGGATAAGCGTATTCTTCATCCAGAACGCGACCCTTTGCGGGGGGTCGAACACGAACAGCATCCCTGCCCGCGCGGGAAGTTCCTGACGAAACATCAAACCGCGCGATCTTTCCGCTGGCGTGATTGCCAATTCGATATCAAACCGAACTTGGGCCTGATCGTTGCGCAATTCGACCCGGTCAGCCCGGCACTCGGCGCGGGCCGCGGCGCTGAAACACACCATCAGGATCGCAAGCGCCGGGAAGAACTTCTTCATTGCATGAGGCTCAGCCGTTCAGGGCTGCCTCCCAGGCCAAAACCTGAGCAGCCATCCGGCCCCGTTTACCATCGATGACCCGCATCGCCAGCGCTTCGCCCGGTTGCAGATCGGCCAACCCGGACCGGCGCAGGACCTCGATATGCAGGAATACATCTTCGCTGCTACCAAAGACATTCGCGAATCCGAACCCCTTGCCCTTGTCGAACCACTTTACGCGGGCCGCCTCAAGTGGTGCCTCGGAAATCACGCCCGGATCAAGCTCGGCGAAGTCGGCCAGCATCATGGTGTCGGCGCGTTCCGGTGGGTCGACGCTGACCACCTCTACCGCCTGCACACCACGGTCGGTGCGATGGGTCATGATCTCGATCCCGGCGCCATCAGCGACCGAGCTCTGCCCGAAGTTGCGCAGGACGTTTACGTGCAGCAGAATGTCCGGACCACCTTCGTCGGACACAACAAATCCGTACCCCTTAGCGGGGTCGAACCATTTAACGTGTCCACGGACGCGATACATGCTGTTCAGATCTTCTGGCACTGTTTTCCCATCACGATATAGCGCAGTTCGTCAGGGGTTCGTTGTTGATGCAAATGGCTCGCAAATTCAAGCCGAAAAAGTTCTTTGATTCTGGGCTGTTGCATTTCACGATACGCGAGTGTCATGGATTTAACCTCTGCACTTGCCATTCCGAGTCCGGCGAGTTCCGGGTCCAGCGAAACCGGTCATGCAACCGGAACGCACCATCCGCCCAGAACTCGAATTCAACTGGCGTCAGCCGATAGCCACCCCAGAATTCGGGGCGCGGCGGGTTCGGGCCAAGTTTAGCGGTCACCTTCGCCACCTCGGCCATAAGCGACGTTCGACTGTCCAACGGCTGCGACTGGTGCGAAGCCCACGCCCCTAACCGGCTTTTCAGAGAACGCGAGGCGTAATATTCATCCGCCTGCGGCCCGTCTTCCCGGGTGATTGTACCACGAACGCGAACCTGACGCCGCAACGTTTTCCAATGCATCACAAAGGCGGCCTTGTGGGCATCATCCAATTCGCCTGCCTTGGCACTGTGATAGTTGGTATAAAACACAAAGGCTGCGGGTTCGATATCCTTCAACAGCACCATGCGGACATTGGGCATACCTTCGGAATCGACGGTTGCCAGCGCAATCGCATTCGGATCATTCGGTTCCGTTTTCTCAGCTTCTTCCAGCCACCGACCCGTTATTTCAAACGGATCAGCGCCAGCAAAAATGCCACTACGCTCGTTCATTTCCATCCCCTGGAAACAATTGTTAACGACACTAAGGCGAGAACCCGCTGCGAGCAAGAGCGCATGGCCTTGATGCAGGGCAATCAATGGCATAAACCAACCGAACATAACGCGACGACATGCGGAGAAACAAACATGTCAAATCAGTTGATGGCCGGAAAACGCGGCCTCATCATGGGACTGGCCAATGATAAATCAATCGCATGGGGAATCGCCCGAGCGCTGTCCGACGCCGGAGCCGAACTTGCCTTTTCATATCAAGGCGACGCGCTGAAAAAACGTGTTGACCCGTTGGCCGAGAAACTGGGCAGCGAGATTGTTCTTCCGTGTGACGTCAGCGACGAGGCATCGATAGATGCCCTGTTCACTTCTCTGGAAGAAAAATGGGGCAAACTGGATTTTGTGGTCCATGCGATCGGGTTCTCGGACAAGAACGAATTGCGCGGTCGCTACGTCGATACCAGCCGGGCGAATTTCAACCTGACCATGGATGTGTCGGTTTATTCGTTTACCGCCGTGATGCAGCGCGCCGAAAAGATGATGGCCGAAGGTGGCAGCGCCATCACGCTGACCTATTACGGGGCCGAGCAGGTCATGCCCCATTACAATGTCATGGGTGTCGCCAAAGCGGCGCTGGAAGCATCGGTGAAATACCTGGCCGAAGATCTGGGCAAGGATGGTATCCGCGTCAATTCGATCTCAGCGGGGCCAATCAAAACATTGGCCGCCAGTGGCATCGGTGATTTCCGCTATATCATGAAGTGGAACGAGTACAATTCGCCCCTGCGCCGCAACGTGACCATCGACGATGTCGGCAAATCGGCACTGTATCTACTGTCCGATCTCAGCAGCGGCGTCACGGGCGAGAATCTGCACGTGGATTCGGGCTACCACATCGTCGGCATGAAAGCCGTCGACGCGCCGGACGTGGAAAAAGGATAACAATCGATGAGCGCCAAAGACCGCCTGCCCCACGAAAAAGGCTTTCACATAAGCTGGGACCAGATCCACCGGGATTCCCGCGCTCTGGCCTGGCGGCTGGATGGACAAGGCCCGGACGACGGGGCGTGGCGCGCCGTGGTTGCCATCACGCGCGGCGGAATGGCCCCCGCCATGATCGTCAGCCGCGAGTTGGATATTCGCACCGTGGACACGATCAGCGTGCGGTCCTACCACCATCAGGAACAAGGCGAGGCCGAAGTTTTGAAAGCCCCCGATGCCGACCTGATGGGCGACGGTACCGGCGTTCTGATCATCGACGATCTGGTCGACAGCGGCAAAACGCTCGAACTGGTGCGCGACATGTACCCGAACGCCCATTTCGCGACGGTGTATGCCAAACCCAAGGGCCGACCGATGGTTGATACATTCATCACCGAGGTCAGCCAGGACACCTGGATCTTCTTCCCATGGGATATGGCGCTGCAATATGTCGAACCCTATCGGGGCACAGACTGACACCCGGGCTTCATCTGTTCAAAAATACCTCGGAGCGCGAGGCAGAGCCTCGCAAAAAAACCGCATGAGCAACACTCGCACCGCCGCCACCTTCCCTCCTCCGGTGATGGAGGCCCGACGCTGGCTAGACGGTGTAATCTTTCCCGACGACCGCCCGCTGATCAATGTCAGCCAAGCCGCGCCGGTCGATCCACCGCCGCTGGCACTTCGGCAAGCGATGGCAGAATTCGCCATAAACGAAGACAGCGCGCATCTATATGGTCCCGTTCTGGGCAACACCGATCTGCGCGCGGAATTGGCGGGTCAGATCGGCGAGCACTATGCCGCAAATGTAGCGACCGATCAGGTTGCCATAACCTCGGGCTGCAATCAGGCGTTTTCTGCTGTGGTGTCGGCGATTACCGATCAAGGGGATGAGATAATCATACCAACCCCTTGGTATTTCAATCATAAGATGTGGCTGGACATGGCCGGCGTCAAAGCTGTTGACCTGTCGACCGGCGATGATCTTTTGCCCGATCCGGAAAAAGCCCGCGCTTTGATCACCAGCAAAACGCGCGCCATTTCGCTGGTGACGCCGAACAATCCCGGCGGAGTAGAATACCCTGCCGATCTGGTACGTGCCTTTTTTGATCTTGCGCGCGAGGCTGACATCCGCCTCCTCGTCGACGAAACCTATCGCGATTTCGACAGCCGCAGCGGTCCTCCGCACGATCTTTTCCAGCAGGAAAACTGGCAAGAAACGCTTGTTCATCTGTATTCTTTTTCCAAGGCCTACCGGCTGACCGGGCATCGCGTAGGGGCAGTTGCCAGCAGCACCGCACTTCTGGCCGAAATGGAAAAATTTCTGGACACAGTAGCGATCTGCCCCAGCCAGATCGGGCAATTCGCCGCCCTGTGGGGGATGCAGAACCTGTCGCAATGGGTGGCGGGTGAGCGTGACGAAATCCTTGATCGCCGCGCAGCCATTGCCGAGGGCATGCCGAAGCTGGAAACCAAAGGTTGGCGCTTGCTGGGCTTGGGTGCGTATTTCGCTTATCTCGAACACCCTTTCGACCTGGCCTCGGATCAGTTGGCACAGCGTCTTGTGCCAGAGGCAGGCATACTGCTGCTCCCGGGCACCATGTTCATGCCTGCGCGTGACCCCGCCGGCAAGCGACAGGTTCGCGTGGCATTTGCCAATCTCGACCGTGCAGGAATCGCGCAGTTGTTTGATCGGCTGTGTGCACTGCCCTTCTGACCTTGCCCCCCGGCGATGCGCGTCGTATTCAGGGCCGCAACCAACAGGGCAGCACCTGCCACCACATAACACAGAGGGCGCCATGGCCGCAGGCATGAAAAACCTATCAAAGACCTTTGTCTGGATACTCATGGGCCTTTTGATGCTGGGCCTTGCTGGGTTCGGCGCGACCAGCCTGACCGGTACGGTCAGAACCGTGGCGCAGGTCGGCGACGAAAGCGTCTCGGTCGACAAATATGTCCGCGAATTGCAGCGTGAAATTCGCGCGGTCGAGGCGCAGACCGGGCAGGCAATGCAGATTTCAACCGCACATGAACTTGGGCTGGATCGGCAAGCTTTGTCGCGACTGGTGGCTCTGGCCGCTCTGGACAACGAGGTCGGGCAGCTTGGCATCTCGATTGGCGATGAAAACCTGCAACGTGAAATCGTTCAGATCCCGGCCTTTCAGGGCGTTGACGGCACCTTTGATCGCGAGGCGTATCGCTTTCAACTGGATCAGATTGGTCTGAGCGACACAGATTTCGAATCGGATCTGCGTAAGGAAAACGCCCGCACCATCGTTCAGGGTGCTGTCATGAGCGGTGTCGAAATGCCACGCAGCTTGACCGAAGCACTGGCCAACTATGTGCTGGCCCGGCGCAGCTTTACTGTCGCGACGCTGTCTGCGGACGCGCTTGAAACACCAGTTGCTGCACCGACGGATGCGCAGGTGCAGTCGTACTACGACGAGAACACCGATCAATTTACCCTGCCTCGCACCAAGAAACTGACCTATGCGATCCTGTCGCCTGACATGCTGCTGGATACGGTTGAGGTTGACGCCGATGCGGTGCAACGTCTCTACGATCAGCGCGCCGAACAGTACCAGCAGCCAGAACGGCGCTTGGTCGAACGTCTGGTGTTTCCCGACGATACCGCCGCGACCGAGGCGCTGGCCCAGCTAGAGGTCGGCGGGACCACGTTCGAACAATTGGTCCGAGCGCGCGAGCTTGAGCTAAGTGATGTCGATCTGGGCGACGTGACCCGCGAGGATCTGGGCGAAGCCGCCGATGAGATTTTTGCGGCCGAGATCGACGACGTCGTCGGCCCGCTGCCCTCGACATTCGGCCCCGCGCTGTTTCGGATAAACGGATCGCTGGCCGAAAATATCGTGACCCTGGAAGACGCCGAACCGGAACTGCGCGAAGAGCTTGCTGCCGATCAGGCTCGCCGTCAGATCGAGGCTCAGTCCGAAGATATCAACGATTTGCTGGCCGGGGGCGCAACTCTTGAAGAGCTGGTTGGCGAAACCGACATGGAACTGGGCCAGATCGACTGGACCCAGCAAAGCGATCAGGGTGTGGCCGCCTATGACGGTTTCCGCTCGGTTGCCGAAGCTGTTCAGGATGGCGATTTCCCCGAAGTCGCGTTTCTTGAGGACGGCTCGATCTTTGCCCTGCGCCTGAACGAAGTTCTCGCCCCACGGCCCGAGCCGTTGGACAGCGCCCGCGACCGCGTCATCCAGGCGTGGACGCAGACCGAAGTTGCAAAAGCCTTGGAAGCGCAGGCAGGATCTGTTCTGACCCAGTTGGTAACTGATGGCGATTTCACGGCAACCAGTCTGCCCTTCCGTGTCGAGAACGCGCTGACCCGCACCGCTTTTCTGGAAGATGTACCCGCTGATTTCATGACTCAGGTGTTCGAAATGGAACCGGGCGACATTCGGGTTGTCCCCGGCGACAGCACTGCTCTGATCGTTCGTCTGGACGAGGTTCTTCCACCGGCAGAAACCGACGAGCAGCGACAGATGCAAGACGCACTGGCAGCGCAATTGAATCAGGCGCTGGCGCAGAACATCTTTGATGCCTACGTGCTTGATACGCAGACCCGCGCGCGTCCGGTGGTGGATCAACAGGCACTGAACGCCGTGCAGGCAAGTTACTAACCGAGAGCGTCCATGGCCCTGACCCCCGATTTCGACAATTTCGCGCGCGCCTACGAAGCAGGCGAAAATCAGGTTGTCTTTACCCGCCTTGCCGCCGATCTGGATACGCCTGTATCGCTGATGCTCAAGCTGACCGGCGCGCAAAAGGACGCGTTTATGCTGGAATCGGTCACCGGTGGCGAGGTTCGCGGACGTTATTCGATCATCGGGATGAAGCCGGACCTGATCTGGCGCTGCCAAGGAGAAGCTTCGGCCATCAACCGGTCGGCCCGCTTCGACGCCGAAGGGTTCGTGCCGCAAGACGGTAACCCGATGGACAATCTGCGCAGCCTTCTGGCCGAGTCGCGCATCGCCCTGCCCGACGATCTGCCGCAAGCCGCCGCCGGTCTGTTCGGGTATCTGGGCTATGACATGGTGCGCCTGGTCGAACACCTGCCAGACGTGAACCCGGACCCGCTGGGCCTGCCGGATGCCATCTTGTTGCGCCCCTCTGTTATCGCCGTTCTGGACGGCGTTAAGGGTGAGGTTACCGTTGTTTCGCCTGCCTGGGTGGCCGACGGACAATCGGCAAAGGCAGCCTATGCCCAGGCAGCAGAACGCGTCATGGACGCGGTGCGCGATCTGGAACGCGCGATGCCTGCCGAAACCCGCGATCTGGGTGAATCGCGCGAAGTCGCGCCTCCTGAATCGAACTTCACCAAGTCCGGCTATATGGAAGCTGTTGAAAAGGCCAAGGAATATATCCGCGCCGGAGACATCTTTCAGGTTGTTCCCGCGCAGCGCTGGTCGCAGGATTTTCCGCAGCCGCCATTTGCACTTTATCGATCGTTGCGGCGAACCAACCCTTCGCCGTTCATGTTCTATTTCAACTTCGGCGGCTTTCAGGTCGTGGGCGCCAGCCCCGAAATTCTGGTGCGCGTCTTTGGCGACGAAGTGACCATTCGCCCCATCGCCGGCACCCGTCCCCGCGGTGCCACGCCGGAAGAGGACCGCGCCAACGAAGCCGATCTGCTGACCGACAAAAAGGAACTGGCCGAGCATCTGATGCTGCTTGATTTGGGGCGGAACGATACCGGTCGCGTGTCGAAAATCGGGACCGTCCATCCAACGGAAAAGTTCATCATCGAACGCTACAGCCACGTCATGCACATCGTATCAAATGTTGTCGGTGAACTGTCCGAGGACAAAGATGCACTGGATGCGTTTTTTGCGGGCATGCCCGCAGGCACGGTTTCGGGCGCACCCAAGGTGCGTGCGATGGAAATCATTGACGAGCTGGAACCGGAAAAGCGCGGCGTCTACGGCGGCGGTGTTGGCTATTTCAGCGCCGGTGGCGACATGGACATGTGCATCGCGTTGCGCACAGCCATTGTGAAGGATCGCAAACTTTATATTCAGGCAGGCGGCGGCGTCGTCTATGACAGCGACCCCGAGGCGGAATATATGGAAACCGTGCACAAATCCAACGCCATACGACGCGCGGCGGCAGATGCTGCGCGGTTCACCGGCAACGGAAATGGATGAAAACGGGCGGCAGTTGTACCGCCCTTGGACCTAGTATTCCAGCGCGTTGGCGCCCTGTTCGACCTCGCTTTTCATAACGGCCGAGATTGGTGCCATCGCGACGCGGTTGCCGCGATCCTCAAGCCCCCACAGCAACAGGGCCGAGATCGTCTCGGGGCGCAAGCGACCCATCATCACAACCGCGCCTTCCTGCCCGGCGCGAAACGCCGCCTGATCCAGGAAGCGGCGCATGACCTTGGCATCCTGACGCGCGCCGTCGAAATCGCGGAACACAACACTTGAAGGCACGCCGTTGCGCGCAGCAAGTTTCTGCACGGTATTCAGACCGCTGTCCTGCGTCACCAGACCGCGTCCGGTATCGCCTGCGATTGCAGCGACCTGATCGGCCAGTTTGCGGTTGCCCTGGATACCGGTATCGACACCTTCGAGAATTCCAACCGTCTGATGCAACGTGTCCAACCATACGGACAGCGACACCTCTGCATCCTGTGCATTTGCAGCCTGATGCATATCGACAAGCGCCATGACCTCGAAACCGGCCTCTCGGTGGCGGGCCATCTTTTCGGCGGCGTCCGGGTCGGTGGGGCTGACAGCAAAGCTGATGGGATAGGGAAAATCCTTCAAAGCCTCAGCGCCATAAGCGCCTTCGTCATCAATCAGAATGATCGACATCAGCGGCTTGGACTCCGGGTTATCGAAATCGGCGGCATATTCCTCAATCGGCTTGCCAGAGGATTCAGGCTGCGCTTCGGCTTGCTCTTCAGGAGGATCGTCGCGTTCGGTCAAAGGAATTACACGCTTGCCCACCAGAGTTCCGGATGGGCCCGATTGTTCTGTCGGAGCTTCGGGCAAGGTCAGGATACGAGGCTGGTTTCGGGGCAGAGTATCCTCGTCCCCCTCGACGGCGCTGGGATTATCCTCGACCGAAACGTCCTCTTCCACCTCGGGTTGCAGCGCGGCGACCTGGGTGTCCGGTGCGTCAGATGGGGGCTCGGGCTGTGGGTTCGGCTGTAACTCTGGTGCAGGCGCTTCCACAACCTCTGGCGCTGGGGCTTCGGCGACTTCTGGTTCGGGTGCTGGTCTCGGCTCGGGTGGCTGAAGGCTGTCCGCCGTCAGGCCGGGTGCTGAATCCTCTGTCGGCGCGGATCCGACAGGGGCTGGTTCCGAAGAAACTATCGCCGTATCCGGCGCAGCCACTGCCGCAGGTACGTCAGCCGCAGAGGGGGCTTCGATCTCGGCCGGCAGCGTAACGGCTTCAGGCAGTTCATCCGGTTGCACTTCGATTCCGTCCAAACCGGCCAACGTGTCGGACTCAGCCTTCGGTTCGGTCGGCGATTGCGCGGGCCGCTCGACCAGATCGGCGTCCTTGCCCTGAATCTTGACATCTTCCGAAGAAGAAGGCGTAGCTGGAGCGTCCGCAACGTCGGGCGCGGTCGCAGCGACTTGCGGTTTGCCGGTCAGCGGTGTGTTCAGCGACAACACCGCACCAAGGGCCAGAACCGAAACTGTCCCGGCGATCATTCCACCGTAAAATCCGCCCATCGAAAACCTGCCTCTCGCGTTGTTTCCTGCCTCACATACCCCTGCGCCATCTGGTGCGGCACTCACTTGCGCGCGTCCCGGACGGATGTCCTCTTGACGCTGCCCTGCAAGCCTGAGCATGTATGTCCCGACATTATACCGTGGCCCGGGGCTGCATCGCCAGCCTGAAATGCCCAAGTGAAGATAAGAGCTCAAATGCTGCTGCTGATCGACAACTATGACTCGTTTACCTACAACCTGGTACACTATCTGGGCGAGTTGGGGGCCGAAATGGTCGTCCGACGCAATGATGCGCTGGACGTGCAGGAAGCGATGGCGATGAATCCTGCCGGGATACTGCTCAGCCCTGGTCCGTGCGATCCCGATCAGGCCGGAATTTGCCTTGCCTTGACCGAAGCCGCTGCTGAAACGCAGACACCCCTTATGGGCGTCTGTCTGGGTCATCAGACAATCGGCCAGGCGTTCGGAGGCAAGGTCGTGCGGTGCCACGAGATCGTGCACGGAAAGATGGGCACGATGAATCATAACGGCAAAGGCGTCTTCGCCGGGTTGCCCTCGCCGTTTGAAGCGACCCGCTATCACTCACTGATCGTCGACCGTGAGACGCTGCCGGACTGCCTTGAAATCACGGCGGAATTGCAAGATGGCACCATCATGGGACTGCAACACAAAGAACTGCCAATCCACGGCGTACAGTTTCACCCCGAATCCATCGCTTCCGAGCATGGGCACGCCCTGCTCAAGAACTTCCTGAACGAAATGAAAGTCCCCGCATGAGTGACGCCCTGAAACCGCTGATCGGTGCTGCGGCCGACCGACCATTGACACGCGCCGAAGCGGAACATGCCTTTGACATTCTGTTCGAAGGAGAGGCGACCCCCAGCCAGATTGGCGGGCTTCTGATGGCGATGCGCACACGGGGCGAAACCGTTGACGAGTTCGCCGCTGCGGCTGCTGTGATGCGATCAAAATGCCACGCGGTCAAAGCGCCCGACGGCGCGATGGACATCGTTGGTACTGGAGGAGATGGCAAGGGCACCCTGAACATCTCGACCGCAACGGCCTTTGTGGTCGCGGGTGCTGGGGTCACGGTGGCGAAGCACGGCAACCGCAATCTCAGCTCGAAATCCGGGGCCGCTGACGCGTTGGGGCAACTGGGCATCAACGTTATGGTCGGCCCGCAAACCGTTGAAACAGCTCTGCAAGAGGCGGGCATAGGGTTCATGATGGCCCCGATGCATCATCCCGCCATCGCGCATGTCATGCCGTCGCGGCAAGAGTTGGGTACACGCACGATATTCAATATTCTGGGGCCGCTGACCAACCCCGCCGGGGTCAAGCGTCAGTTGACCGGGGCTTTCAGCCGCGATCTGATCAGACCGATGGCGGAAACCCTGGGTTTGCTGGGGGCGGAACATGCCTGGCTGGTGCACGGTTCGGATGGAACCGACGAGCTAACCATCACCGGCGTCAGTTGGGTGGCCTCGGTCGAAGATGGAACCGTCAAAGAAACAGAACTGCACCCCGAAGATGCGGGCCTGCCCGTTCACCCGTTCGAGGACATTATCGGCGGTACGCCCCAAGAAAACGCTCAGGCCTTCCGCGCGCTTCTGGACGGTGCGCCCTCGGCCTATCGCGACGCGGTCTTGCTGAATTCGGCGGCTGCCCTTGTTGTGGCAGACGCCGCCGCGGACCTTCGCGAAGGGGTCCAGTTGGCGGCCGAGAGCATCGATAGCGGCAAAGCCAAAGACAAGATTACCACCTTGGCCCGCATTACACAGGAAGCCGAATGACCGAGACCGTACTCGACAAGATCAAAGCCTACAAACTGGAAGAAATCGCGGCAGACAAGGCCGAGAAGTCTTTGGAAACGTTGGAGTCTGAGGCCAGCAGCGCGCCTGAGACACGCGGGTTTGCCGAGGCGCTGCACAAGGCCACTCGCAGTGGCTATGGGTTGATCGCCGAAGTGAAAAAGGCCAGCCCCTCCAAGGGTTTGATCCGGGCTGACTTCGATCCGCCGGCCCTGGCCAAAGCCTATGAAGATGGCGGCGCGGCTTGCCTTTCGGTTTTGACGGACACGCCTAGCTTTCAGGGCGCGAAAGACTATCTGACCGCAGCGCGCGAGGCGACGGGACTGCCGGCCTTGCGCAAGGATTTCATGTATGACCCCTATCAGGTTGTCGAAGCGCGCGCGCTGGGTGCGGACTGCATCCTGATCATCATGGCCTCGGTGAGCGACGCGCAGGCGGCCGAGTTGGAACAAACCGCATTTGATTGGGGCATGGACGTTCTGATCGAGGTGCATGATGAGGCCGAGTTGCAACGCGCAACCGATCTGAAAAGCCCCTTGATCGGGATAAACAACCGCAATCTCAAGACGTTCGAGACCACTCTTGATACAACCCGCCATCTGTCCAAGCTGGTTCCTGCTGATCGAACCATCGTGTGTGAAAGCGGGTTGAGCACGCCTGCTGATCTGGCCGATATCGCCCGCTATGGCGCACGCTGTTTTCTGATCGGTGAAAGCCTGATGCGGCAGGATGATGTCGCGGCGGCGACCCGCGCGCTGCTTGCCAATCCGCTTGTACCCGGAGTGATGTGATGCCACTGACCCATTTCGATGCACAAGGCCAGGCGCATATGGTAGATGTGTCCGACAAAGACGTGACCGACCGCGTCGCCGTCGCTGCCGGACATGTCAAGATGGCATCGGAAACGTTTGAAATCATATCGGAAGGTCGCGCCAAGAAAGGCGATGTACTGGGCGTTGCCCGCCTTGCCGGGATCATGGGTGCCAAGAAAACGCCGGATCTGATCCCCCTTTGCCATCCTCTGCCAGTCACGCGCGTTGCTGTCGATCTGACGCTGGACCCACAGCTTCCGGGTGTCCAGATCGAGGCTACGGTCAAGACCACCGGTCAGACCGGCGTCGAAATGGAGGCTTTGACCGCCGTATCAACCGCTGCCCTGACCGTCTATGACATGATCAAGGCGGTGGACAAGGCAATGGAAATCGGTGGCATCCGCGTTCTTCTGAAAGACGGCGGCAAATCAGGGCGTTACGAGGCGGAATGATTACCGTCGAGGATGCCCGCGCGCTGCTTTTTGATCTGGTGGATCGTCTGCCCGTCGAAGCGGTCCCTCTGACCGATGCTGCAGGTCGGGTTCTGGCGCAACACGTGTGCGCGCTGCGCGACCAACCCCCGTTTGCGGCATCTTCGATGGATGGGTATGCCGTAAAGGCCACCGAGGTTGAACTGCACGCCATGTTCAAGGTCATCGGAGAGTCGGCTGCTGGCAATCGCTTTGCTGGAGCCGTGGGTCCCGGACAAGCGGTTCGGATTTTTACCGGAGCGCCGGTACCCGATGGTGCCGATTTTGTCGTCATTCAAGAAGACGCCGATCGGCGGGGCGACTTGCTGACCATTACCGAAGAGCCAGGCGCCAAAACAAATATCCGTCCCGCCGGGGTAGATTTCAAAGCCGGAACAGAAATCACAGCACCGCGCCTTTTGCGCGCTGAAGACGTGGCATTGATGGCCGCCATGAACATCGCAACGGTGCCGGTCACACGCAAACCAATCGTTGCGCTAATATCGACCGGCGACGAACTGGTGATGCCCGGAGACACCCCTGGCCCCGATCAGATCATCGCGTCAAATACGTTTGGTCTCAAAGCGTTGCTGGAAGATGTTGGGGCACATGTGAGGGGGCTGCCGATCGCGAATGATACGGTTTCATCACTTGAAACGGCGTTCGGTCTGGCCGAAGGGGCTGATCTGGTTGTGACAATCGGCGGCGCTTCGGTTGGTGACTACGATCTGGTCAAGGACGTCTCGCAGGGGCTTGGGATGGAACGCTCCTTCTACCAAATCCGCATGCGACCCGGCAAACCTTTGATGGCCGGACGGATCAATGGTTCGGCCATGGTCGGTCTTCCGGGCAATCCGGTCAGCGCCATGGTCTGCGGCTATCTGTTTCTGGCCCCGATGATCCGTCGAATGCTGGGTATCGCGGAGGCCCTGCCCCCGTTTCGAACGGCTCGGTTGGCCGAAGCGATCGGCGAAAACGGTCCGCGCGAGCACTACATGCGCGCCTTTGTGGATGACACCGGCATCAAAGCCTGTGCGGATCAGGACAGTTCGTTGCTAAGCGTACTGGCGCAAGCAAACGCACTTTTGCTGCGCCCACCCCATGATCCGGCACGTCCGGCAGGCGATAGTGTTTCGTATCTGCCGATCTGATTGAAAAGCAAACTCGTTGACACAAAACGTGAACATGCGTAGAACAAAAAGAAACGCATAAGCGACGAGGTGTGAGCGATGCTAACCAAGAAGCAGTTGGATTTGCTGGAATTCATCCATAAACGCGTGCAAGCGGACGGTGTTCCCCCCAGTTTCGATGAAATGAAGGCCGCTTTGGACCTAAGGTCCAAATCCGGTATTCACCGATTGATAACCGCGCTCGAGGAACGCGGCTTTATCCGACGCCTCGCGCATCGCGCCCGCGCCATCGAAATTGTCAAACTGCCCGAAAGTTTGGGTGGTGAGCCGACAGCGGGCTTCAATCCGCGCGTGATTGAAGGCGATAGACCCACTGGGCCGCGTCCGGCAAATTTCGAACCCGTCACTGTCGACGCGATGGAACTGCCTGTCATGGGTCGCATCGCAGCTGGTGTCCCGATCGAGGCGATCAGCCATGTCTCGCACCGGGTCGCGGTGCCCGGGTCGATGATTTCGGGCAAGGGCGAACACTACGCGCTCGAAGTGCGCGGGGATTCGATGATCGATGCGGGCATCAATGATGGCGATGTGGTGGTGATCCGCGAAACCTCGGCGGCAGACAATGGCGACATTGTTGTGGCTCTGGTCGAAGATCAGGAGGCCACGTTGAAACGGTTCTTCCGTCGTGGCCACGCCATTGCGCTTGAGGCTGCCAACCCCGCTTACGAAACCCGCGTTCTGCCCGAGGACAAGGTCAAGGTGCAGGGCCGTCTGGTTGGTCTGATCCGCAGTTACTGATCCACCCTGCCCGGCGACCACAGACGCCGACCCGAGATGTCAGCGCTTGTGACAATGCGCCCTTTGTCCAGCGCCAGACTGCCGGTTTTCATGAGCGATTGTGCATCATAGAACACGCAGTCTCCGGTCAGTTTCAAAGCGACCGGAGAGATCACGATCTGGTGCGCCGCGCATTCATCGAACCCCTGCGCGGCGCGCTTGCCAGTAATGTGAACCATTTCCTTACCGCCGATCAGGAATCTCTTTATCGGATCGCCCTCACCGGGCCAGCGCGTTGCTGCCAAGGGTTGATCCACACTGTCGCCGTCGTTTTCCAACCAGACCGAGGCGACAAAACCGCTGCCCTTGCTTTTGCTCAGGGCACGACCCTGTTCCGTCATGGCACCGATCAACCCCCCGCTATCGGCCACCAGAACCTCGGGCCGATGCCCCTGCCCCCAAAATGTCATAACCAACGCGGCTGGTATCAGGCCAACCCAGCGCGCACGGCCCTGCCATAGAATGATCCAAAGCAGGCTGAGGGCCAGAACAGGCAGCAGAAATTCCGGTGGGCTGACCACATAGCCTTGCGCGCCATCCAGCCCCGACACCCGATCTGCGACCATCAGAATCCAGCTCAAACCGACGCCCATCACCTTGAGAGCCATCCAGTCCAGCCCAAACGGAGCCAGCAACGCGGCCACCACAGCCGCAGGCACCACAAGCGTTCCCATGACCGGAACGGACAAAAGGTTTGCGATCAACCCATAGTGCGACATTGTGTTGAAATGCGCGGCCCCGATTGGTGCGGTGGCGAGGCCGGCGATGGCCGAGGACAGAACAACACCAACCACCGGCTTCATCCATTTGGGTCCGGGCAAACGTCCGAAATCGCGCAGCGCCCCAAAGACAGCGACCAGCGCGGTTGTTGCCGCGAAGGACATCTGGAAACCCGGGCTTAACAGCGACTCGGGCCGTAAGGTCAGTACGATCACCGCAGCCAGGGCCACTGCGCGCAAGGATATCGCCCTGCGATCCACCAGAACTGCGCCCAGCATCACCGATACCATGATAAAGGCGCGTTCGGTCGCCACGTTTCCGCCCGACAACGCCAGATAGATCATGGCCGCAAACAAAGCCAGCACCGCCGCAATTTTGCGAACCGGTAAACGCAACGCCAGAGACGGAATTGCTGAAAGACCGATCCGAAATGCCACAAAGACAAACCCGGTCAGCAAACCCATATGGAGCCCCGAAATGGCGAGCAAATGCGCCAGGTTCGATGCGCGCAGCGCGTTCAGCGTCTCTTGCTGCATGCCGCTGCGATCTCCGGTCGTGACCGCGGCGGCAAACCCTCCAACCTCGCCGGGCAGAACCCGGCGAACATGGTTCGAGATTGCCATGCGCCAACTGGTGACACGCACACCATCTGCACCACTTTCAGCCGAGGCGGCGGTCAGAACCGGCACCCGCGTGTATCCCACCGCGCCAAGGCCCTGAAACCAGGCATGGCGGCGAAAATCGAACCCTCCCGGCTCCACAGGCCCCTGTGGTGGAGACAAATGGCCGGTTGTCATGATGCGTTGGCCAGGCTTCAGTTCGGCGTCGCCACCGTGCAGGGACAACCGGACCCGATACGGCCGTTCGCCCTTTGGTATATCTTCCAGCCGCACATGATCCAGTGTCACCCGCAGCGCGTCCGAAGCTGAACGGTCCAGCGCAACGACGCGCCCTTCGATCGGCCCATAATACCGCCAGCTCAGCACCGGCTCGGCCACGGAATGCGCCCGGGTTCCGGCCAGAAGAAAACCAGCCGCGACCAAAGCCAGAGCGATTGCAAGTGGACTCCATGCGGCGTTCAGCGTTCGGGCCAGAAACCCTGCGGAAATCAGAGTCGAAACCACAAACGTATATGTCATCGCATCGGGTTCGAACCTGAGCCCAAAATACAGACCGATACCAGATGCGAGGCAAATCGGAGCCCAGACGAACAGATGCCCACGCTGTTGCAGCAACGCGACCTCGACCCGTGCCAGAACACCCATGGTTGCCCCCGTCCTTCGGGCTCGTTAGACAGGCCTCAACTCTATGCCCGTCGCGGTTACCAAAAGGTTAATCAACACAATGTCCGACCAGGTCGTCACCCGTTTCGCCCCTTCGCCAACAGGTTTTCTGCATATCGGCGGCGCGCGCACCGCGCTGTTCAATTGGCTCTACGCCCGCGGGCGCGGCGGCAAGTTCCTGCTGCGGATCGAAGATACCGATCGCGAACGGTCCACACCCGAAGCAACAGCCGCAATACTGCAAGGAATGCAATGGCTTGGGTTAGATCACGATGGCGATGTCATCAGTCAGTTCGAAGGCGCTGAACGTCACGCCGAGGTGGCGCGCCAACTGTTGGCAGAGGGCAAGGCTTACAAGTGTTTTTCGACCCAGGAAGAGATCGCTGCTTTCCGCGAACAGGCCCGGGTCGAGGGGAAATCCACCCTGTTTCGCAGCCCTTGGCGCGATGCCGACCCCGCGACGCACCCGGATGCGCCGTTTGCGATCCGCATCAGGGCTCCGCAAGACGGAACCACGGTGATCCGCGACCAGGTACAGGGCGATGTCACCATTCGCAACGACCAGTTGGACGACATGATCCTGCTGCGCTCGGACGGTACGCCCGTTTACATGCTCGCGGTTGTGGTGGACGATCACGATATGGGTGTAACCCACGTGATCCGGGGCGACGATCACCTCATCAACGCTGCGCGTCAGATGATGATCTACCAGGCGTTGGATTGGGACGTGCCGGTCTGGACGCATATCCCGCTGATCCATGGACCTGACGGCAAGAAGCTGTCGAAACGCCACGGCGCGTTGGGCGCGCAGGAATATCAGGCGATGGGCTATCCGGCCGCCGGAATGCGCAACTACCTTGCGCGTTTGGGCTGGAGCCACGGTGACGATGAATTCTTTACCGATCAGCAAGCAAAGGAATGGTTCGATCTGAACGGAATCGGCAAAAGCCCGGCCCGGTTCGACCTCAAGAAGCTCGAGAATCTCTGCGGTCAGCATATTGCGGTTTCAGACGATGCTGCGCTGCGGCAGGAAATTGGTGGTTATTTGGCGGCTGCCGGGCATGCGGCGTTGAGTCAAACACAATCCAGTGATTTGGAACGTGCGATGTATTGCCTCAAAGACCGAGCCCGAACGTTTCCAGAACTGCTTGAAAAAGCACATTTTGTCCTGACACATCGCCCGGTGACCCCTGATGAGAAGGCGGCAAAAGCGCTTGAATCTGTATCCGACGGTATACTGAACGAATTGACGCCGCAGTTGCAAAATGCTAGCTGGTCACGAAATGGACTGGAGGAAACCCTCAATTCGTTCGCAGAAGCGAAAGGGGTAAAGTTCGGCAAACTGGCAGGGCCACTAAGGGCTGTATTGGCAGGGCGGGCTGTGACACCTTCGGTTTTTGACATGATGCTTGTGCTTGGGCGCGATGAAACCTTGGCGCGGCTTTCTGATGCAGTGGAATCAACCTGATCTTCACAATCGGGTAACGCTGCTCCGCTAACACCCGGACTGCGCATCCTTGCGCAGCCGTTGCCCGCAAAGTCGGACAGCGATTCGACGCGTGATGAATGAGGAAGGGACAAAATGACCGATAGCAACAAGACCGCCACTCTGACTGTCCACGGCAAGGAATACGAGCTTCCAATCCATTCGCCAACCGCTGGTCCCGACGTTGTCGATATTCGCAAGTTATACGGCGATGCTGGTGTCTTTACCTACGATCCCGGCTTTACCTCGACCGCAAGTTGCGACAGCACGATCACCTATATCGACGGCGACAAAGGTGAGCTGCTTCATCGGGGTTATCCCATCGATCAGCTGGCCGAAAAGTCTCATTTCCTCGAGGTCTGCTATCTGCTGCTTTACGGAGAATTGCCTGCGGCCAAGGATCTGGAGCAGTTCGAGACAACAATCACCCGCCACACCATGCTGCACGAACAAATGCAGTATTTCTATCGCGGCTTCCGTCGCGACGCGCATCCGATGGCGATCATGGTGGGTGTCGTTGGCGCGATGTCGGCCTTCTATCACGATTCGACCGATATTCACGATCCGCGCCAGCGCGAGGTCGCTTCGCACCGCCTGATCGCAAAAATGCCAACGATCGCGGCCTGGGCTTACAAGTACCATACCGGTCAGCCCTTCGTGTATCCGCGTAACGATCTGGACTATGCGTCGAACTTCCTGCGCATGTGCTTTAGCGTTCCGGCCGAGGAATATGAGGTCAACCCGATCCTCAGCCGCGCAATGGATCGCATCTTCACTCTGCACGCAGATCACGAACAGAACGCATCGACCTCGACCGTGCGTCTGGCGTCGTCGTCAGGGGCCAACCCGTTCGCCTGTATCGCTGCCGGCATCGCATGTCTGTGGGGACCGGCCCACGGCGGCGCGAACCAGGCCTGCCTGGAAATGCTGGAAGAAATCGGCAGCGTCGATCGCATCCCCGAATACATCGCGCGCGCCAAGGACAAGAACGACCCGTTCCGCCTGATGGGCTTTGGCCACCGCGTCTATAAGAACTTTGACCCGCGCGCCAAGGTGATGAAGCAATCAGCGGATGAAGTTCTGGATCTGCTGGGAATCGAGAACAACCCCAAGCTTCAGGTCGCCAAGGAACTGGAGCGCGAAGCGCTGGAAGATCCGTATTTCGCCGAGAAGAAACTGTTCCCAAATGTCGATTTCTATTCCGGTATCATCCTCGAAGCGATGGGCTTCCCGACCTCGATGTTCACCCCGATCTTCGCGCTGTCTCGGACTGTCGGCTGGGTCAGCCAATGGAAAGAAATGATCGCAGATCCGCAGAACAAGATCGGTCGTCCGCGTCAGCTCTATCTGGGCGAGACCGAGCGCGACTATGTGGATATCGAAAACCGCTAAACCGCAGGTTATCCAAAACACTAAGGCCCCGGATCGTTCGGGGCCTTTTTTTGTGGCGACCTTCGACGGTGTTACCGAATTGTTGCCCCCGCAAGCAAAAATTACGCTCCGAGGCCAAGCGTGCTTTCCGTTGCGGTATGCGATGCCTAAGGTCGCCGCATAATCCTAGTCTCATGTTGCGATGATGTTCCGGCTTTTTGTTCCCGCCGTTCTGGCCGCCCTGCTGATATCCGGCCCCGCCTTGGCGCAGGGGTTCGCGGAAAGAGCGTTCGAGAAAATTCAACGCGAAAATGCCGCCGGGTCGCTGGCGGTCATGGGGCTTGCCGGTATCCCAGACGATTCAGCCAGTGCCATCTCGTTGCAGTCCAATACTGGCGACCGCGACTATGACTTTAAGTCGGCCCAGCTTGGCGGGGGGTTCCGGCTTTCCGAAGGGGTTCCGATCTATCTGGAGGGATATATCGGATATGCGCGTTATGATCCGGTGCTGTTCTTTTCCGGAACCGGTGAGACGACCAGATTGCCGCTGAAATGGACCAGTGCGGCGGTCACGGGTGGAATAGGCTATCAGTTCGATCTGGGGGAGCGGTGGAAGATAACGCCGATGGCCCATATTTCGATTGGGCGCACGCAGACTGACGCCTCGGTAGCGACGCAGGTGATTGCCAATCGGTTGGGAATCGAGCGCGACTTTGTAAAAAGCGGTGGTCTTTGGGCCGGCGGAGCTGGTGGATCGCTGACGCTGGATTATGCGCGCCCGTTGTCGAATGACCGCGAATTCGAGATGAGCATTCGGTACACCCATATCGAATATTGGCCGATCGGTGATGACGAAGACCTTCTAATTCAATCCACCGCCGCCAATGCCGTTCTATGGACCCGCTATCGATTTCCTACGGGCAAGCGCATGTTCGGACGTCCGGTTCGCTGGGTCGGTGACTTTTCCTATTCCTACCTGATCGGTGATCAATCGCTGGTTCTGGGGACCGACTGGCTTGCACGGGTCGGAGGAGGGATTGAGGTCGATCTGTCCGATACCTGGGTCCCCTGGGTCACCACGACGCGCCTTATGGTACGGTATTACGGCAGCGATACGGTGAACGGCTATACCGTCGGGATCGGCATAAGTTTCTGACAGATTTCAGAACAGACGCATCTGTTCACCGGGTTGAGGTGGAACGCTGAACAGATCAGTCCGCAAAGGCGCGGATTTGATGCGCAGACCCAACCGCTTGCAAGCCGCCTTGAAACGTTGCGCGATGACACTGGCATACTCGCCCTCGCCTCGCATCCGGTGGCCCCAACGCGGATCATATTCTTTGCCGCCATGCATGTCGCGCAGACGCGCCATGACCTTGTCTGCGCGGCCAGGTTCGTGCTCAGCTAACCAAGCCTTCCACAAGTCCGAGACCTCGCGCGGTAGGCGCAGCATGATCCAGCTGGCCGCATCCGCACCCGCCTGTTTGCCCGCTTCCAACAAATGCTCGACCTCGTGATCCGTCAATCCGGGAACGATGGGTGAGGTCATGACGCGCACCGGCACCCCTGCCCCGGTCAGCCGTTCGATCATACGCAGCCGCCGCTTTGGCGATGGTGCGCGCGGCTCCATCCGTCGCGACAAACCTGCATCGAGCGTGGTCAACGATATTCCGACCCGCACCAGCCCCTGCTTCGCCATTGGCGCCAGAATATCAACGTCGCGCTCGATCAACGAACCTTTGGATACGATACCGACCGGGTGGCGAAACTCTTGCAGAACCTCCAGACAGGACCTTGTGATTTCGCGATTTTTCTCGATTGGCTGATACGGGTCCGTATTGGTTCCCAGCGCGACCGTCGCCACCTTGTAGCGCGGTTTCGACAGTTCGCGCCGCAGGATTTCGGCTGCGTTGGGCCGGGCAATCAGTCGGGTTTCAAAGTCCAGCCCTGGCGACATCCCCAGATAGGCATGCGTCGGTCGCGCGAAGCAATAGATGCACCCATGCTCACACCCCCGGTACGGGTTGATTGAGCGATCGAAAGGCAGGTCCGGCGACTTGTTATAGGTGATCAGGCTGCGGGCAATTTCATCCCGAACTTCGGTACGTAGAACCGGTAGATCTTCCTCCAGATCCCAACCGTCTGGTGCATCAAAGGTGGCAAACCTCTCAAACCGCCCGCTTTCGTTCGAGGCCGCACCGCGCCCCGGGGTTTCTGCCCGAACGGTCATTTGTTTCCCTTTTGTTCTCATCTCTCCCTTGTAGGCGCGGCAGCGAAATTTGGCAAGCTCGGCCAGCGCCGGGAACCTAAGGGGAAGATGAATCTTGCACAGAAAAATCTTGCAAATATTTCCACTGCAAAGATTGAATATCTATTCTAAACGTCGGTCCCGGAACGACCGAGGTCGCAATCGTGAAAGTAGACCTGCGACGAAATGGTCAAAACGGAAAAAATGCCACTTTGGGCCGCGCGCCCACTCAGCACAGGGAATCGCCCCATGTCCGATGAAGAAGACATCGTCCTGTCGGAACTCAATGACGAAGAGCTTGTCGAACAGATGTTCGATGATCTCTATGATGGCCTGAAGGAAGAGATCGAAGAAGGTGTGAACATCTTGCTGGAACGCGGATGGACGCCCTACGACATTCTGACCAAGGCGTTGGTCGGTGGCATGACTATCGTGGGCCACGATTTCCGCGATGGTATCCTGTTTGTGCCAGAGGTTCTGCTGGCCGCCAACGCGATGAAAGGCGGCATGGCGATCCTCAAACCGCTGCTGGCAGAAACCGGAGCGCCGCGTGTTGGCAAAATGGTTATCGGCACCGTCAAAGGTGACATCCACGACATCGGCAAGAACCTTGTGTCGATGATGATGGAAGGCGCGGGCTTCGAAGTTGTCGATATCGGCATCAACAACCCGGTTGAAAACTATCTTGAGGCGCTGGAAACCGAACAGCCTGACATTCTGGGAATGTCGGCCCTGCTGACCACGACGATGCCCTATATGAAGGTGGTCATCGACACGTTGGTCGAACAAGGGCTGCGCGACGACTATATCGTTCTGGTTGGCGGCGCGCCTTTGAACGAAGAGTTCGGCAAAGCGATTGGCGCAGACGCATATTGCCGCGACGCAGCCGTTGCCGTGGAGACGGCCAAGGATTTCGTTTCGCGCAAGCACAACCAATTGGCAGGCTGATCAACTCAGCTGATTGCAAGACAAGGCCGCCCGTCACCGGGCGGCTTTTTTTGTTCACGATTACGTAACCTTACGGGAATAAGGTAACGGCTGGTTTGCACACCGTTCGGCTGCATGTTAGCTGGCTGCGCGTTAACCAGTTTGTTTAGGATTCCAATGCCCACGACCTTTAATGTACTGTTTCTCGGCAATCTTACCCTGATCGATCCGACCGAAGGCAATGCAACGGCAGAAAACGCCGGTGCGTTGGTTGGTCAGACCTTTGGCGGCCCGGGCGATCCCTTGTTGAACAACGCCTTTTCGTGGAGCCCTCTGGGCAATCCCGGAGGCACCTACAACAACGACAACACGGTCGAGAACGACTCTTTCCAGATCAACGGCACGTTCAATCTGACCTTCGACGCAGCCGTGGCGTACAATGCTACGATCACCTATGTCGATGGAACAACAGCTGATATCTCGGCGGTTATCGCGCAAGATACATTTGGCAATACCTTCCTTGTACCGGAGTTTTCGGCCAACGCAGATCAGGCAGCGCTCGAGGACAAGGGCATCCAGTCGCTGACCCTCAACAGCGTGCTGACGGACACCGCGACCGGTCTGACTGCCAATCGGCAGGAATGGAACATCGCAACCTGTTTCACGACGGGGACACTTATCGATACGGACAAAGGCCCGGTTCCGGTTGAACACCTCTCAGCGGGCGCCAAGGTCAAAACCCTGGACAACGGATTACAAACGCTCCGCTGGGTTGGATCCCGTACAGTGCGCGCCGAAGGGGCCTTTGCCCCGGTCCTGTTCAAGGCGGGTGCGCTGGGTAATTCGCGCGATCTGCTTGTGTCTCAGCAGCACCGGATGTTGATCCGGAACTGGCGGGTCGAGCTTCATACCGGCCACGCCGAGGCGCTTGCGCCCGCGAAGCAGTTGATTAACGGTCGCGACATCGTACTTCAGCCCGGCGGATTGGTGACCTATTTTCACCTGTTGTTCGATCGACATGAACTTGTCTGGGCCGAAAATTGCCCAAGCGAGAGCTTTCACCCCGGCGTTCTGGGGATGAGCAGCCTGGATGCGGAAACCCGCCGGGAAGTCCTGACTTTGTTTCCCGAACTGAAAACCCACGGGCTTGTCGCCTACGGCCCCACCGCAAGACCGTCGCTGCGCATGTACGAAACCTACGCGTCGGTGGCCTGATACGGGATGTCGGTAGCAGGCTTGCCAGTGGCCGGAAATCGGCATTTGATGAGGCAATCCCTGCCGGATCGGACCCATGCAACACAGCACACCGCCAGATGACGCAAGCCTGACAACCGACGGCTATACGGAACAAAACCGGCCTGGCCGCATTCTTTTGCTGGCTTGTGGGGCGCTGGCACGCGAAATCCTTGACCTGAAAAAGCGCAACGGCTGGGATCACATGTCGCTGACCTGCCTGCCCGCAATCCTCCATGTATACCCGGAAAAGATCACACAGGCCGTCGAAGAGGCCGTGGCCAAGCACCGCGCTCAATTCGATAAGATATTTGTCGTCTATGCAGATTGCGGAACCGGAGGGTTGCTGCAACAGGCCTGTGAACGGTTGGGCGTCGAAATGATCAAAGGCCCACATTGCTATTCATTCTTCGAAGGCAATGACGTCTTTGCCAGCCATCAAGAAGACGAGACAACTGCTTTTTATCTCACCGATTTTCTGGCGCGGCAGTTCGACGCCTTTGTCTGGAAGCCACTGGGCCTGGATCGGCACCCCGAGCTGCGCGACATGTATTTCGGCAATTACACCAAGTTGGTTTATCAGGCCCAAACTGACAATCCGGAGCTTACGAGACGCGCTCAGGAATGTGCCGACCGGATGGGCCTGGCGTTTGAGCGTAGGTTGACCGGGTATGGCGATCTGGCGACCACGTTGTCAGATTGGGCGACGCGCACCAAGCCCCAGGTTTAAGCCTGCGCCAGCGCGACCTCGCGAATACGTTCCACCATCGCACGCAATCCGTTCGATCGTTGGGCCGACAAGTGATCGTTCAGGCCCAGCCGTGCCAGCTCCGCCCCCGCGTCCACTCCTGCGACTGCTGCAACGGGCAGCCCGTTATAAAGGCGCCGCAACACGGCGATCAGCCCGCGTACGATCAGGGCATCGCTGTCGCCATCAAAACGAAAAGTTCCACCTTCGATCACGGGATGTAGCCATACCTGACTGGCACAGCCATTCACCTTGGTCGCCGGTACTTTGAACGCCTCATCCAGCGGCGCCATCGCTTTGCCCTGGTCGATCACATGGCGATAGCGGTCTTCCCAATCTTCCAGGAATTCGAAATCCTCGACGATCTCTTCAAAGGCGGGTGTGGCCATGACGGGGCGTATCCTTACATTGCGCGATCACAATTGTGACTATGCCGGGCTTTACCCGCTGTCCAGCCCCAGCCGTGGCTTTTCAAGCCGCGGAATTTGCGTTAACCCGTTGCAAGTCAAGTTGCGCAAAGTGTTGGGTCCATGCACAAAACTCTATCTGTTCTTCTGGTTTCCGCCCTCGCCCTTTCCGCTTGCAGCAGTTGGCGCGATTCGCGTGCAAACCCGACGAACTGGTTTGGCAGCAGTACTAGCAGCGATGCGCCCCCGTCACCCGATGATGCAAACGCGTTGCTCCCCGACCAGGGAGATGAGGGTGGCGTCGGGCTGTTTTCCCGGCCCGAGGCCGAGGACACAAGCATTCCAATCACGGTCGTTGACGAGTTGCAGATCAATCCGACACCAACAGGCGCGATCATCTACGCCTCGGGGACCGCCACACGTCAGGGAGCCTTCAACGCCCGCCTGGTTCGTGTGGAAAGCGAGGAAAACGCCAAGAACGGGGTGTTGGAATATACGTTTCGCGTGAGCTACCCGGTCTATGCCACGGCGCAGGGAACACCGCGATCTCGTATGGTGTCGGACGCGGTTGGTGTCAGTCGAAAGCAACTGGACGGGATACGTCTGGTCCGCGTGGTCGGACAGCAGAATACGCTGGAATCACGCCGCCGCTGAGGCAACCTTACAGAGACACGACGCGCACGACCTGCCCCTTGGCGGCTAGCGCAATCTTACCGTCACACAGTTTCAGCGCGTCCTCGCCAAATACCTCAAAGCGCCAACCGGACATGGCTGGCAACTCGCGCTCACCCGCTGCGATTTGATCCAGATCTGCACTGGTCGCGATCAGTTTGGCCGCAACGCCCGAACTTTCTGTTTTTGACTTCAACAACACGCGCAACAGATCAGCCAGCGCCGGGTTGACCTTCAGCTTGTCGCGGCTGTTGTCGATCCTGGGCAGCTTGTCGGCGGGGCAATTCACCCCACGTTTGACCGCAGCCAGAATACCGTCCGCGATCACACCTTTGCGCGCCTCACGCAGCAGCAGGCGCGACCCACCCAGATCAGAGGGCGATTTGGGCTTGATCGAGGCCATCTCGATCAGCGCATCATCCTTGAACACCCGGTTGCGCGGGACGTTGTTTTCCTGCGCATAGGATTCTCTGAATTGCGCCAGTTCCCGCACAACCGCCATGAACTTGGCCGAGTTAGTCCGGGTTTTGACCCGCCGCCATGCGTCCTCGGGGCGAATGTCGTAGGTTTCGGGTCGGGTCAGAATGCGCAACTCCTCGGCGACCCAATGGCTGCGGCGGGTCTTCTCCAGCTCGGCCGCGAGGTATTCGTAGATCTTCCGCAAATGCGTAACGTCTGCCAGCGCATAGGTTTTCTGCGCTTCGGTCAACGGGCGCCGCGACCAGTCAGTAAAGCGTGAACTCTTGTCGACGCCTTCCTTGCAGACCTTGCGCACCAGCGTTTCATACCCCACCTGCTCGCCGAACCCGCAGACCATGGCGGCGACCTGCGTGTCAAACAACGGGGATGGAAACACACCGGCCTCGACCCAGAAAATTTCGAGGTCTTGGCGGGCCGCGTGAAAGACCTTGACCACGTCTTCATTTCGAAACAGCTCGTATAGCGGATCAAGCGACAGTTCTTCAGCCAGCGGATCAACCAGCACAGCGCTGTTTTCGTCATCCGATGGAAAAGCCAGTTGAACCAGACAAAGCTTTGAATAATACGTCCGCTCACGCAGGAATTCGGTATCTACAGTGACGTAGGGATGTTGCGAAGCTGCCGCGCAGAATTCGGCCAGCTCTTGCGTCGTTGTCAGGGTTCTCATGCGCCGTGCTGTTCTTGCTCTTGTCTATTGGTGACTGCCCGTCTGTTTTTCCTCTTCCCGAGCGTTAGAGGCGACCATAGGCCGAATAATAGGGGCGTGTAAATCACCCCACAGCTTTAAGGCAGCAGAACCGGGGTCTTGTCACCAAGGGCAAAGCGCTTCAATACCGCCGGATACAGCTTGTGTTCCTGCGTCAGCACCCGTGCTGCCAGAGTGTCCGGCGCATCTCCGGCCTGCACAGGAACGCGGGCCTGCCCTAGTATGGGGCCATTATCCAATGCGGCGGTTACCTCGTGAACTGTACAGCCATGCTCGGCATCACCCGCTTCGATTGCCCGGGCATGTGTGTGGAGCCCCTTGTATTTTGGCAACAGTGACGGGTGGATGTTCAGCATCCGGCCCTGAAAACGCGTTACGAAACCTGCGGTCAGAACTCGCATGAAACCGGCCAAGCAAACAATATCGGGTTCTGCATCTTCAAGGGGATTCAGAAGCTCGGCCTCAAACGCGGCACGATCCCCCTTGAAAGGCCGGTGATCTACGGCAGCGATGGGAATACCCCGATCAGCAGCCTTTTTCAGCCCCCCCGCGTCCGGGTCATTGGACAGCACCAGACAGGGCCGCGCCGGGTGTTCGCCGGTCATGCTGTCAACCAGAGCCACCATGTTCGACCCCCCGCCTGACAGCAGAATGGCGACGCGTTTGTGGCTCACAACAGGCGGCCCGAATAGGTGACACCCGGTGTAGACGTGACTGATCCGATGCGCGCGACGGTCTCGCCCGCATCCGACAGCAGACCAATCAACTCGTCGGCGCGGTCCGCCGCGCAGACGACGCTCATACCGATGCCGCAGTTGAAGGTCTTCAACATTTCGGCCTCGGCAATACCGCCGGTTTCAGCCATCCAGGCGAATACGGGTGGCAAAGTCCAGGTGCTCAGATTTATCTCGGCCCCCAAAGCATCGGGCAACACCCGAGGCAGATTCTCGGTCAAACCACCGCCGGTTATATGTGCCAGCGCATGCACACCCCCTGCCCGGATCGCCGTCAGCGCGGGCTTCACATAGAGGCGCGTCGGGGTCAGCAAGGCCTCACCCAGCGTTCCGTCACCAAAGGGCGACGCCGCATCCCAGCCCAGCCCGGACATCTCGACCAGTTTGCGCACCAGCGAATAGCCGTTCGAATGCACCCCGTTCGAGGCAAGACCCAGCAGCACGTCGCCATCCTGAACTCCGTCGGGCAAGGCCGCGCCCCGCTCCATCGCGCCAACCGAGAATCCGGCCAGGTCAAAGTCACCATCAGGATACATGCCCGGCATTTCTGCCGTTTCGCCGCCGATCAGCGCACAGCCCGATTGCGCGCATCCCTCGGCAATCCCTTCGATGATCCGCGCGGCGGTATCGGTGTCAAGCTTGCCAGTGGCGAAATAGTCCAGAAAGAACAGCGGCTCGGCCCCCTGACAGATCAGGTCATTGACGCACATCGCCACCAGGTCAATACCAACACCATCGACAACGCCGGTATCAATCGCGATCCGCAGCTTGGTACCGACCCCATCTGTGGCCCCGACCAGAATCGGGTCCGAATAGCCTGCGGCCTTGAGGTCGAACAGTGCGCCAAAACCGCCCAGGCCACTCATCACTCCAGGACGGTTTGTGCGTTTGGCGGCAGGTTTGATCCGGTCAACCAGAGCGTTCCCCGCATTAATATCCACGCCCGCATCGGCATAGGTGATTCCGTTCTTGCCCGCTGTCATGACTGGCCCCCTGAGAATGCTTTGAGCGCGGGTTAGTCGATTGTGCGGACTGTTGCAACGGTCAGGCTTGACGCGGGGCGTGATCGTGATACCCAAGGCGCTCAGGCGGGCCTGTAGCTCAATTGGTTAGAGCAGAGCGCTCATAACGCTTTGGTTGGGGGTTCGAGTCCCTCCGGGCCTACCAAAATCCGCTTTTTTGACGATCTTTCGTAGAATTGTTCACCGCAAATGCTGAAAGGCGCAAGGCTTACTGCACACGGCAGATCATCCGGCCCTTTCTCAACGCGTGCTCCGCACATAAGAGAGGGGCTGGTCAAAACCCCCTCGCCCAGCCCCTCTCACACCGCCTTTCACTCTCTAGCATTTGCGAGTCGGCGATGTTCTGTTGCGCGGACCGCGTGACCTCGGACCCAAGCCCGGATGCTGCGGTCTAATCGCGCTATTTCTTTGGCGCGACTTTGGTCAGCGCCTTTTGTGCGTCGGCCATGGCCTTTTGCTTGTCGGCCAATTTCTTGTGCGCCGGACCCATTTTTGTCAGTAGTTTGGCAAGCTTGATGTTCGCCTCGGCCACTTTTGCGCCGCCACCTGTGGCGAGGTTGGGCGGGCTGGCGAGAACGGCCTGGGCCTTGGTGATTTCAACCTGCAACTTGATCAGGTCCTGTTGCGCATCGGTCCAGGCCTTGATGCTGTCAGCTACTTTTTTCGCCGCCGCTTTGATTTTCTTTTCGTCAACCATTCTCTTCTTCCCATCAATGTGTTCGAATCTCGATGGAAAGGAATTTCCGACATTTTGCAGGAAAAAGAAGTAACCTTCTTCACAGATGCAAACCGCTGCATCAAAGGTCACTCAAAACCAGGCAGGAAGATCGGGGATTCGTGAATTCGATCCGCGAATGTAGGTTATCTTGCGACGACAATGTCCGCGCAAAGGCCGCCCAGTTTTTCGCTTTTGCCCAACCTCAAGGTTCCGCCATGCGCGCGCGCGATATCTGCGACAATGGCCAGTCCCAGCCCGACACCGCTGCCTTGATTCTGGTTGCGCGCGGGATCGAGCCGGGTGAAGGCCTTGACCGCTTCGGTCCGTTGGTCCACCGGGATTCCGGGGCCATCATCTTCAACCCGAATACGCAGGGATTTGGGGGTCAGCTTCAGGCCGACCTCGGCGCGCGCGCCATAGCGAACGGCGTTTCCGATCAGGTTCTCGACCGCCCGCCGCATCGCGGTCGGGCGCAGCGAGGCAGTCCCCTCGCCCTCGACCGAGACCAGTTCGACGTTCTGGCCCGCCCGCAGCGCGTCATCGGTGATTTCGCGCAGCCAGGGTTCTGGGGCGATGGTTTCAGGCGCGCCTTCTGCTGTGCCGCGCGAAAACTCGAGAAACGCATCCAGCAACGACTGCATTTCATCGACGTCCTTGACCAATAGCCCGGCCTCATCCTCGGGCAAAAGAGACAAGCCCAATTTAAGCCGCGTCAACGGCGTGCGCAGGTCATGGCTGACACCCGATAGCATCAAGGTGCGCTGTTCGATCTGCCGTTCGATCCGGGTTCGCATATCCAGAAACGCACTTCCTGCGGCGCGCACCTCGATTGCACCGCTGGGAGAATAGGGTACCACCCGCCCCCGCCCAAATGCCTGCGCCGCCGCTGCAAGGCGCGTGATCGGTCGCAACTGGTTACGCATGTACAGAAAGGAAATCGTTGTCATCAGGAAGGCGAAGAAAACCATCGTCACGATCAACTGGTGCGGCGCTGCCGGAGACAGCCGCCGACGATCAAACGTCAGTTCGAGCACGCCCAGATCGGTATTCAAATACAGTCGAACGGTCTGACCGCTTGGCAAGGCGACATCGAGAAAATCGGGCAGCTTTTCCCGCAGCTCGAACTTCACCTGCGGTGCAATGAAATCGTACCAGCGCCGCCCTCCGATATCGGGGACTTCGTTTGGCGCAAGAAACCGGGCGGTTATTTGCAAGGCAGCCAGATCCGGGCGTACCGCCGCCAACGCCTGCTGCTGGGTTTCCGATCCCTGCATCGCATCCGTGATCAGCGTCACCTCTCGCGCAGATGCGAGTGTCATTTGCGCAGTCACATCTTCAAGATGTTTCTGCAAGAACGCCACGGCGACCACCAGCAGCACAACAATCACCGGTAGCACCAGAATCAACGCCGCCCGGGCATAAAGGCTGCGCGGCATATATGGTTTGAGCCATTGCAAAGACATGCGCTAAACCTAGCGGGCCGCCCGGGTAAGAGAAAGAGGTCAGAATGCAGGCTCCCGACGAATTCGATCCACAACCAGGGCGGGCCATGTCGCTTGCACCAGGCCTGCGCCAGATATTGGCACCAAACCCGTCACCGATGACCTATCGCGGCACCAATACCTATCTGGTCGGCGAGCGCGATATCGCTGTGATTGATCCGGGCCCTGCAAGCGAGACCCATCTGACGGCAATTCTCGATTCGCTGCGCCCCGGACAGCGCATCAGCCATATTCTGGTCACCCACAGCCATCTGGATCACTCGCCGCTGGCAGCGCCATTGTCCCGGCGTACCGGCGCGCCGATTCTGGCCTTTGGCGGGCCGGACGCCGGGCGCAGCGCGATCATGTCCCGGCTAGCCAGTCAGGGCTTGGCAGGTGGTGGTGAAGGGATCGACGTCGATTTCCGACCGGACATAGAACTGGCCGACGGTGAAATCGTTGAGGGCGAAGATTGGTCGCTCGAAATCATCCATACGCCCGGGCACCTGGGCAACCACATTGCGCTGGCCTGGGGTGACATATGCTTTACCGCCGATCACGTGATGGGTTGGGCCAGTTCGCTCGTTTCCCCCCCGGACGGAGATCTGACCGACTTCATGGCCGCCTGCCACCGTCTGCGCGCGCGCGATTGGGCGATCTTTCACCCCGGCCACGGGGCGCCAATAACCGATCCTGCGGCGCGTCTGGATTGGCTGATACAACACCGTTTGGGGCGCGAAAACCAGATAGTGTCCACGCTAGAACACGGTGCAGCCACAGTTGCGGACCTGACACGCAAAATCTACGCGGACACACCCGCAACGCTGTTGCCAGCCGCCGAACGCAACGTGTTCGCGCATCTGGTGGACCTGACCGGACGCGGGCTGGTTGCACCGGAACCCGAACTGTCTGTGACCGCCACGTTCCGATTGGTGCCATGAACCAAAGAATTTTTGCGCCCGATGCGCTTCCCCTCTGGACGAGTAGAATCCGGGTTGTTATACGCCCCCTCAGTTCCGGCGTAGCTCAGCGGTAGAGCAGTTGACTGTTAATCAATTGGTCGTAGGTTCGATCCCTACCGCCGGAGCCAAAATCCCCCAATCAGCCCCTGAAAACGCAGTCGGGAACACCGACCAAATCGGCTGATAATTTTCATCCAAAAAACTCATCGCCCCTCTGGACGCGGGGAATTCGGGTTGCTATACGGCGCGAACCGTTCCGGCGTAGCTCAGCGGTAGAGCAGTTGACTGTTAATCAATTGGTCGTAGGTTCGATCCCTACCGCCGGAGCCAATTCCCCAAACTATCCCATCAACACATCCGAAAAATCCGCGCGCAGTTGCCGTTTCAGAATCTTGCCGGTCGCGTTCAGAGGTAAGGAATCGACAAAAACGACTTTGTCAGGCACCTGCCAACTGGCGATCTTTCCGTCAAAGAATTCAAGCAGTTCGTCTTCGGACGGATCCTCTCCTTCGGCCTTGACGGCGACCAGAAGCGGGCGTTCATCCCATTTCGGATGCGCCACCCCCACGACTGCGGCGGTCGCTAGCTTGGGATGCGCCACGGCGATGTTCTCCAGCTCGACCGAACTGATCCATTCGCCCCCTGATTTGATGATGTCTTTCGAACGATCGCGGATGGTCATGTACCCGTCGGCGTCCAGCGTGGCGACGTCGCCGGTAGCGAACCAGCTGTCCGTCAGTATCGCCTGATCCTGCATCTGGAAATAACTGTCCAGCACCCAGTGTCCCCGCACCATCAGATCGCCCTGTGTCTCTCCGTCATGGGGAAGATCGTTGCCGTTGTCATCGACGATCTTAAGCTCGACCCCAAACGGTGGTCGGCCCTGATTTTCTCGCAGCCTGTGCTGCTCTTCCAAGGGCAGATCGCAGTGCTTGGCCAGTGGATGATTCGCGGTTCCCAGCGGGCTCATCTCGCTCATTCCCCAGGCGTGAATGGTATCGACTCCATAGGTTTCGCGGAACGTTTCGATCATCGACGGAGGGCAAGCGGCACCGCCGATCACGGTGCGACCCAGACTGGTCAGTTGCGACCCGGAACTGGCGGCGTGCGCCAACAGGCCCTGCCAGATCGTGGGCACGCCCAAAGCGAGTGTCACGCCATAGGTGTCGATCAAGTTGACCAGCGCCTCGCCATGCAGACCGGGGCCCGGTAGGACCATGCGCGAACCCGACATAGCGCAGGCATAGGGCGATCCCCAGGCGTTGACGTGGAACATGGGCACCACCGGCATCACCACATCCATCGCTGAAAACCCGATCACATCGCGGGTGTTCGAGGCAAAGCTGTGCAAGACGGTTGAGCGGTGCGAGTACAATACGCCCTTGGGGTGGCCCGTTGTGCCGGACGTGTAACACAGGCTGGACGCGGTGTTTTCATCAAAAACCGGCCATTCGAACGCGGCATCGCCCGTGGCCAAAAGCTCGTCATAGAATTCGACGCCCGGCACTTGTGAAACCGCCGTTTCGTCACGTGGACCCAATAGAACGAAGTGCTGAACTTCAGTCAGATGCTCACGAAGACCAGCGACCAGGGGCAGAAAGGTCGCATCAAAAAACAGCACCCTGTCTTGCGCGTGATTGATGATATACGAGAGCTGCTCGGGGAACAGGCGCGGGTTGATAGTGTGACACACAAAACCGGCACCGGAAGCTCCAAAGTAGATCTCAAGATGTCTGCGGTTGTTCCAGGCCAGGGTTCCGACGCGATCCTGCGGTTGCAGACCCAGCGCGGTCAGCGCTGAGCCCAGCCGACGCGCGTTATCCGCAACATCAGCCCAATTGGTTTCTGTCACCGTTCCATCTGTTTCGACTGAGATGATCTCGGTCTGTCCGTGATAGCGTTCGGCATGGTCAATCAGTGACGAAATCAGCAGCGGCTGCGTCATCATCTGTCCCAGCATGGGCATTCTCCCTTCGTCGGCGCGGCACGAATATGGCCGGCGTCGTTTTTGTTGCGCTCTGCTTTGAGGCGCAGCGCAACACCTCCCTTGGCAGCAAGCCTGCCAAGGAATCAATTGTCTGACAATAAAAGAATGCGTTGCCGCAGCTTTGGATCAATCGCGTTGTCGCAAAGCGTAGGCGACCAAAGCGGCGGTCGAGCCATCCTTGCCCTCTGCGCTGACATCACCATCCACGATCGGACCTAGCGAAGTCGCCAGTTCCTTGCCCAGTTCTACGCCCCATTGATCGAACGAGTTGATGCCC
Source organism: Ruegeria sp. AM4 (assembly GCF_056540665.1). NCBI lineage: Bacteria > Pseudomonadati > Pseudomonadota > Alphaproteobacteria > Rhodobacterales > Roseobacteraceae > Ruegeria > Ruegeria sp. AM4. Next base: position 717,786 of record NZ_JBQFXD010000001.1, read on the forward strand.
AACAAGACGCCTTCGACAAACACGCGGTGTTCGTACAGGGCAATGATCTGACCCAGTACAAAGGGTGTGAGTTTCGGATAGATCAGCGTCGTCGAGGGGCGGTTTCCTGGGAAGACACGGTGGCGGGCCTGCCGATCCAGCTCGGCACCCTGCCAGCCTTTGTCGGCCACACGCCCCTGCGCCTCCTCCAGCGAGCGACCGCGCATCAGCGCTTCGGACTGGGCCAGACAGTTGGCCAACAGCAGACGATGGTGATGGGCCAGTTCGGGCTCGAACCCTTCGGCGGCGACCATGAACTCGCAAGGGATGGTGTCTGTACCCTGATGGATCAGTTGGTAAAAGGCGTGCTGACCATTGGTGCCCGGCTCGCCCCAGACGACGGGCCCCGAGGCCATCGTCAATGCGCTGCCATTCATCGCCACGGATTTGCCGTTGGATTCCATTTCCAACTGCTGGAAATAGGCAGGCAGCCGCAAAAGGCGCTGGTCATAGGGCAGAACCGCACGGCTGGCATGACCCAGAACCTGACGGTGCCAAATACCGACCAGCGCCAGCATCACGGGCATGTTCTCGACCCAGTCGGCCGAGCGGAAATGTAAATCCATCGCCTGACCGCCGCGCAGAAACGCGTCAAACGCGTTCGAACCGACCGCGATCATCACCGGCAAACCAACCGGCCCCCAGACCGAATAGCGTCCCCCGACCCAATCGGCGAAGCCAAAGACGCGATCGGCCGGGATGCCAAATGGGCCAGTCTTGTCCAAGGCGCTGGACACAGCCGCGAATTGCTGTTCCGGATTGCCGCCGCCGTCCTGCATCCACGCGCGCGCAGTGCGCGCGTTGGTCATCGTTTCGATTGTCGTGAAGGTTTTTGAGGCAACAATCACCAGCGTTCGCGTCGGATCGAGCTGTCGCAGCGTGTCCGCGATATGGGCGCCATCCACGTTCGAGACGTAATGCACCCGAGGCCCGTCATGGTACGGAGACAGCGCCTGCGTCGCCATAACCGGGCCCAGATCGGACCCGCCGATCCCGATATTCACCACATCGGTAAAGCTGCCCCCTGCTCCTTTGATCGCACCGCCGCGCACCTCTTCGGCAAAAACGCGCATCCGCTGCAACGTGTCCAGAACGCCCGGCATGACATCTTGCCCGTCCACCTCGACTGCATCGCCATCCAGATTGCGCAGCGCGGTATGAAGGACCGCACGGTTTTCCGTTTCGTTGATCTTTTCGCCCGCAAACATCGCAGCACGGCGTCCGGCAAGATCGGCCTGTTCGCAAAGCTGGATCAACGCCGAACGAATCTCTGAATCGATGGACGTTTTCGAGTAGTCGAACAACATGTCCCCGGACGTAGCCGAGAAGCCCTGCGCACGCTGTGGATCAGCGTCAAACAGGTCCAGAATGCGTCGGTCGGCGTGTTTGGCGGCCAAAGATTTCAATACGTCCAATTGCATGACACTCACTCCGCCCAATGAACCGTCATGCCGCTCAGCACGGCCGCGATCGGGGCCTCTTCGGGCGGCAGGCTCATGGCGCGATCCAAGGCATCACGCTTGGCCGCGCCAAAGATGATCAAATGTTTCGACAAGGCACCGTCCAATACCGGCGCTGTCAGTGTGATGCGCGGTTCCGGCTGTACATCGGTCCGCGCAACGGCCAGCGTCGGCGCGTGGCTGTCCAGCGCGGCGTCCAGTCCCTGCATCCCCGGAAACAGCGAGGCGGTGTGCATGTCTTCACCCATGCCCAGCACCAGTACCGAAAGCGGCAGTACTGGTGCGATCAGCGTTTCGATTTCGGCCAGAGCCTCGTCTGGTGCGCGCCCCGGGACATAAAGCGGCACATATTCGGCGACCGATGCGCGGTTTGTCAGCAACCGCTTTCGGATCAGTTTTTCGTTCGAGCGATCATCGTCGCTTGGCACGCAACGCTCGTCCGTCGGCAGAACGCGCACCCGGTCCCATGCCAGATCCGCCGCGCACAGCACGTCAAACATCGGCCCCGGCGTCGTACCGCCCGGCACCGCTAGCGCGATCTGTTCATCATGCAGCAATGCGGCCTCGATCTCGCCAGCCAGCGCGTTTGCCACGTCAATGGCCAACATGTCGCGATCTGCGTATTCCTTGATATTCATGGCTTTATTCCCTGCCACTGGCGACCATCCCGTTTCATCAGCAGCTCGGCGTCGCCCGGCCCTGTGCTGCCGCTGTCATATGGTTTGGGCACATCGCCCCGCGCCTGCCATCCGGCGATGACAGGATCTGTCCAGGCCCAGGCGGCCTCGACCTCATCTCCACGCATGAACAGCGTCTGGTTGCCTCGGATCACGTCCATGATCAGTCGTTCATAGGCGCCCGGAGGGTCCTGATTCTCGGGGCCCAAAGCGTCAGCAAAGCTCATATCCAAAGGCACATCGACCAAACGCATGCCACCTGGCCCCGGCTCTTTGATCGTGACCTTGAGGGTAATCCCCTCGTTCGGTTGCAACCGGATCGACAAGACGTTCGCGTGGCGACCCGCTTGTTCGCCAAATATCGAATGCGGTGCGTCCTTGAACATCACATTGATGACCGAGGATCGTGCCACCAACCGCTTGCCCGTGCGCAAATAGAACGGTGTTCCCGCCCACCGCCAATTGCTGACATGGGCCCGAAGCGCCACGTAGCTTTCGGTGGTCGAACGCGGATTGCCGGCGATCTCTCGATACCCCGGGCCCAAAGGACCAGCCGAGAACTGACCACGCACGATATGGTGCGGCTCAACCGGATCCAGCGCGCGGATAACTTTAAGCTTCTCGTCTCGCACCGCGTCCGGATCGAACTTGGCGGGCGGTTCCATCGCGATAAGGCACAACAACTGCATCAGATGGTTCTGCACCATATCGCGCATGGCACCCGAATGCTCATAATACGCCTCGCGCCCGTCAATTCCGACGGTTTCGGCCACGGTGATCTGTATGTGATCGACGTATTGGCTGTTCCAGAGCGGTTCGAACAGCATGTTCCCGAACCGGACTGCCATCAGGTTCTGGACGGTCTCCTTACCCAGATAATGGTCAATTCGGTAAATCTGGCTTTCATCAAAATGCGCGGCCAGGGTCGCATTCAGCGTCCGTGCGCTTTGCAGATCGTGCCCAAACGGCTTCTCGACCACGATGCGGGTGTTTTCGTTCGCGATAGCATTGTCGCGGATCCGTTCGGTCAAGGGGCCAAACAGTTCTGGCCCTACCGAGAAATAATAGGCGCGCACGCGATTGTCGCCCAGCACCTTGGCAAGCCGATCCCAGCCCGTGTTCGAATGCGCGTCCAGCCGCAGGTATTCGAGCCGATCAACGAACGCTGCCAGCATCGAGTCGTCCACCGTTTTCTCGTTTGCCCTCAGAGCCTGACCAACGATTTCGCGATACGAAGCCGAGTCGAGTTCACCGCGCGCGATTCCGATGACACGCGCCGTCTCTGGCCATTGCCCGGCGCAATACCGACGGAACATAGCCGGCAGGATCTTGCGCTGCGCCAGATCGCCGGTTCCGCCGAAAATGACCAGATCGAACGGGTCAACTGGGATGACACGAGAAACCATGACCTGTCCTTACCCTGCCCCATTCCGCATGTCCAATGTTAGCGCAACCATATGCCAGTTTTTCTGCGTCTTCAAAACTCTGTCAGAATTGGCGCGTCAGCCTTCCCTATGGCGCGGCAACGGACTACATCAGTCGGACCGCTGCTAAGAAACCGGATACCGGAATGAAAGACAACGCCGCTCAGGTCGCCAATATCGGCAAGTTTCAAAACAAGTTGGTGACAGCCGATGGCCAAACAAGGGCGAGTGTCGCACTGACCAATCCCGAAACGCTTTGGTTCAACACTGGGACGCTGTGCAACATTGAATGCGTGAACTGCTACATCGCCAGCAGCCCAACCAACGATGCGCTGGTCTACATCACCGCGTCCGAGGTCGTCGATTATCTGGACCAGATCGAAGCACGGAACTGGCCCATCCGCGAGATCGGTTTTACCGGGGGTGAGCCTTTCATGAACCCTCAGATGATCGAAATGACGCGGGCGGCGCTCGAGCGTGGCTACAAGGTCCTGATCCTCACCAATGCGATGGCCCCGATGATGCGCCGTAAGTTGCGCGACGGTCTTCTTGAACTGCACCGCGATTATGGCGACAGGCTGACACTAAGGGTTTCGGTCGATCACTTCCGCCCTGAATTACATGACGAAGAACGCGGCAAAGACAGCTTTGCCAAGACTTTGATCGGGATGGAGTGGCTGCGGGACAACGGCTTCAAAATGGCGATTGCCGGGCGCACAGTTTGGGGTGATACCGATGACGAAAGCCGCGCCGGATACGCGGCTTTCTTTGCCAAACACGGCTTTGACATTGACGCGCATGACCCCGGGATGACCGTGTTGTTCCCCGAAATGGACGAAACCGTTGAGGTGCCAGAGATTACGACCGCCTGTTGGGACATTCTGAACAAGTCCCCGGATGCAGTGATGTGCGCCAGTTCGCGCATGGTGATCAAGCGCAAAGGCGCCGAGAAACCAGCAGTTCTTGCCTGCACCCTTCTGCCCTATTCGCCGGAGTTCGAGATGGGACATTCGCTGGCCGAGGCTGAAGCGGACGTACACCTGAACCACCCGCATTGCGCCAAATTCTGCGTGCTGGGTGGGGCAAGTTGCTCAGCCTGATCAGTTCAGCTCGGGGGATTTCCAGAATTTCGTGCCTGACGCCCCAGCCGAGACACGCCAACCTTTCTTGCCAAGAACGAAAAAGGACCGCCCATCGGTAAAGTGAATGGATTCGCCGCTGCGCTCTTCGCCGTACATGGCGCCGGTTTCCGCCGTCGCGTCGTAGCCATGTTCGATGAATTTCTCCAGATCAGCCTGGGTTTCGAACAGGATCACGAACTTGGTCTCGAACCCCCCGATGCCGAGGGCGGCACCGACCCCACCGGTGCCCATGTTCATGTAGGTGCGCTGGTCCGTTTCCAATGACACGGCCACACCACGCCCATACCCGGCTGAGACCGGAAAAACCGTGACCTTGCGAGAGTCGAAGACCGCATATCCTGCGCTGACATCATACAGCGATTGCGCGTCGGGATTCTCTGCCAGCAATTGGGTAAGAACCTGGTCAGCCATACCGTCCAGCTTGGCGCGCGTTTCTTCCGGGGTGGCTTCGTTCGTCACCAAATCAGCGGTCGAGGTGATGGTTCCCTCGACCACCTCTGCGCCTTTTTCAACGGTGTTGCCCACGGATTCAGCGCCTTTACCAATCGCTTCGGCTGCGATTTCTGCACCTTTCTTGAATTTGTCAAAGACGCCATCGGCGAGGGCTGACCCGCTGATCAAAAAGACAGAGGCGAACAACAAAGCGCGGGGCATGGGGTGATTCCATTTGTGACCAAAGATCTGGTCGACACCATAGCCCAAGCACAAGGAAATTTAATGCATCTCAATCATTACTGACCATGAACCCGGCCAGAAATTCAATTGACCCGGAACTCGCCCACCATATTGCGCCATTCCCCGGGCGCGATCATCTTGCGATGGGTGAATTTGACCGAGTGCAGCGGACCTTCGATCTCGCGCTGCCAGAATTCGATGAATTTGAACAGTTTCGGATGGTCAGGTGCGAGATCGTAGTCCTGCCAGATGAACGTGTTCAACACGTGAATATAGTCGGGCATATGGTAGAAGAATTCCGCCGTCGTCAGCCCGTACCCCTTGAGCATCAATTCGGTTTCGTTTTGCTCCATGCAGACCTCCAAATTCTTGCAAGGTCTCTGCAGGGTAACACGAAAACACCCTAACCCTTAGTTAACAATATGTTACTGGGATGTTACGGGTGTTTTTCGCGTGCATAAAGGTTGGTTGCTTGCACCTTATGTGCCAGGTCTGATAAGATGCATCCACAAGATATAGACCCAGAACAAGACACGGGCAGTTTACGTGAGCGATACGCCAGAAATCCCTGAAAACATGGATGAAACCCCGCCCGAGCGCCCCGTTTACGACGGCCCGACGGTCTCAATCGAATCCGAAATGCGCACGTCCTATCTGGACTATGCGATGTCGGTCATCGTCAGCCGCGCGATCCCCGATCTGCGCGACGGGCTGAAGCCGGTGCACCGGCGCATCCTGTATGCCATGCACGAAACCGGGAACACGCACGACAAAGCCTATCGCAAGTCGGCCCGCCCGGTTGGCGATGTGATGGGTAAATACCATCCACATGGCGACAGCGCGATCTATGACGCACTGGTGCGGATGGCGCAGGATTTCTCGATGTCCCTGCCCTTGCTGGACGGTCAGGGCAACTTTGGCTCGATGGATGGCGATAACCCGGCGGCCATGCGGTATACCGAAGTACGGATGGACAAACCCGCCGCGTCCCTGCTTGCCGATATCGAAAAAGAGACGGTTGATTTTCAGGACAACTATGACGGCAAGGACAAAGAACCAACTGTTCTGCCTGCGCGTTTCCCGAACATGCTGGTCAACGGTGCCGGTGGTATCGCCGTGGGCATGGCGACCAACATCCCGCCGCACAATCTGGGCGAAGTGGTCGATGCCACACTGGCACTGATCGACGACCCGGACCTGACGTCCGAACAGTTGATCGAATACGTCCCCGGCCCCGACTTCCCGACCGGCGGTGTCATGCTAGGCCGGTCCGGCGCGCGCAAAGCGTATCTGGAAGGGCGTGGCAGCGTCATCATCCGTGCGAAGACCCGCGTGGAAGAGCTGCGCAAAGACCGCTACGCCATTGTCGTGGATGAAATTCCCTATCAGGTGAACAAGGCCGCGATGATCGAAAAGATCGCCGAAGCGGTGCGCGAAAAGCGTATCGAAGGCGTCGCCCACGTTCAGGACGAATCCGACCGCAACGGTGTGCGCGTGGTGGTCGAACTCAAACGCGACGCAACGCCCGAGGTGGTACTGAACCAGCTCTATCGTTTCTCGCCGATGCAGACATCCTTTGGCTGCAACATGCTGGCCCTGAACGGTGGCCGCCCCGAACAACTGACCCTGCGCCGCTTCCTGACATCCTTCATCGACTTCCGCGAAGACGTTGTCGCCCGCCGCACAGCCTACGACTTGCGCAAGGCGCGCGAACGCAGCCACATCCTGTGTGGTCTGGCCGTGGCCGTGTCGAACGTAGACGAAGTGGTTGCCACGATCCGCTCGTCTGCTGACGCCGCCGAGGCGCGCGAAAAACTGATGACCCGCCGTTGGCCTGCGGCCGAGATCGAGGGCTATCTGCGCCTGATCGACGATCCTCTGTCCAAGATGAACGACGACGGCACCTATAACCTGACCGAGGTTCAGGCCCGCGCCATCCTCGACCTGCGCCTGCAACGCCTGACCCAGATTGGCGTCAAAGAGGTCACGGACGAGCTGGAAGAACTGGCTGCCAAGATCAAGGAATATCTGGATATCCTATCCTCACGCGAACGCATCATGTCGATCATAGGCGATGAACTGCGCAGCGTCCGCGAGCAATTCGCCGTTCCACGCCGCACCGAGATCGTCGACTGGTCTGGTGATATGGAAGACGAGGACCTGATCGAGCGCGAAGATATGGTCGTGACCGTCACCTCGGGCGGCTATATCAAACGCACACCGCTGGCTGATTTCCGTGCTCAGAAACGGGGTGGCAAAGGCCTGTCGGGGATGCAGACCAAGGAAGAGGACGTCGTAACCAACCTCTTCGTTGCAAATACCCATACGCAGTTGCTGTTCTTCACAACCGACGGGATGGTCTACAAGCTGAAAACGTGGCGCCTGCCGCAGTCGGGGCGCACCGGCAAGGGCAAGGCCATCGTCAACATTCTGCCGATTCCGACCGGGGTCTCGATCGCCGCAATTATGCCGGTCGACGTGCCGGATGAAGAATGGGAGAACCTGCAGATCGTCTTCGCAACCAGCGCGGGTGACGTGCGCCGAAACCGCCTGTCGGATTTCACCAATGTCCGCCGCAACGGCAAGATCGCGATGAAGCTGCCCGAAGGGGTGGAACTGGTAAACGCGCGCATCTGTTCCGAGGATGAGGACGTGATGCTGGTGACCAATTCCGGCCGTGCAATCCGTTTCCGCACCACCGATGTACGCGTCTTCAATTCGCGCGAATCCACCGGTGTGCGGGGCATCCGACTGTCCAACGGCGACCGCGTGGTATCGATGTCCGTGATCCGCCATTTCGAAGCCAGCCCCGAAGATCGCGTCGCCTATCTGAAGATGCGCCGTGCTGTTGCGGGGCTGACCGACGAGGACTCTGGCGACGAAGACGAGGCAACTGCAAGCAGCGACTTCAGCCAAGAGAAATACGCCGAGATGTCGGCCGCCGAAAACCTGATCCTGACGATTACGGCAGGTGGTGCGGGCAAGCTGAGCTCGAGCCATGACTACCCGGTGCGCGGACGCGGCGGCATGGGCGTTGCGGCCATGGACAAAGCGATGCGCGGCGGAGAGCTTGTGGCCTCGTTCCCGGTCGAGATCGACGACCAGATCATGCTGGCGACGTCCAAGGGCCAGTCGATCCGGGTGCCAGTGGACGGCATCTCGTTCCGGTCCCGCAGCGCGGGCGGTGTGAAAGTGTTCAACACCGGTAAAGGCGAAGAGGTCGTGAGCGTCGCATGGATCGCAGATCAGGGCGACGAAGAAGCCGAAGAGTAACGGATCGTGCATGAAACCTGAGGCGGTTACGCCTCGGGTCTAATTCGATCTTTCAGTCGTTCCGCGCAACGAAGCTGACTTTTGAGAGCACTGGTAGTGCACTGATTACGCCAGAAGGTCGGAGGTTGGGGATAGTCAGTCGGCGATCACAAGTCGTACTTCATATAGACCAAATAGGGTTCGAACTCGGGTGGGTTCGCGTTTTCAGGATAGCGCGGAATGTATTGAAAACCGTGTTTCTCATACATTGAGAGCATTGAACGATTGCCTCTAGCTGTATCCACGAAAATTGTTCGACACCCCATGGCCTTGGCTTCTGCAATGCGCATCTCGAACAGACGTCTCCCAAGTCCCTGTCCTTGTACTTCAGGCCTGACAAACATGCGTTTCATTTCGACGGCGTCCTGCCTGATCAGCCGCATTGCACCGCAGCCCAGTAGTTGCCCATCTTGGTCACGAGCCAATGCCAGACGCCCATCTGGTGGCAGCATCTCATCAAGATGGTCGATAGAACTGCGTGCCAAATCTTCGGGTGCCAGGACTGGTCCACCGGCAGCTTCAAACGCCTTAAGGACGACGCTGTAATAGTCGAGCAACAACTCCTCGAATGCCGCCACGTCAGGCACTTTGGAAACAAAAGAAACATCGGAGATCATAGTAGGTAGCCCCATCCGCTGCTCAAAAACTGTCGCACTTTGGTTTCGATTAGGCAACTTTTACCATGCTAAGCGAGAACAGAACCAATGCCCGCTCAGGCACTCATTGCAGACATTGCACAATTTTCAACCGGATCGATCGTCAAACTAAATCGGCCTCGCTGATCCCTTCAACAGCCGCAGCGCTAAAGTCCGTATAGTGACCCAAATTTCTGTTCCAAATACACCAACAATGGTTCCGGACCCGGCTCCATTCCGCTTGCGCGCTGGATGGTTTCACGGGGGGCATACAGCCCTCCATGTTGTTGCAGATTCTCGCGCAACCAGCCTGTTGCCCCGCTCGTATCGCCTTGGGCCAGTTGCTGGTCCAGATCAGGCACAGCTACCCGCAGCGCCTGATACAAACACCCTGCATAGACGTTGCCCAGAGAATAGGTCGGGAAGTAGCCGAACAGGCCGACCGACCAATGCACGTCCTGCAAACAACCATTCGAAGGCTTGTCGACGGGGTATCCGAAATCCGCCTCAAACCGATCATTCCAGGCAGCTTCCAGATCGCCGACCTGCAAATCACCTGCCATCAGCGCGCGCTCAAGATCGAAGCGCAGCATGATGTGGAGGTTGTATTGCACCTCGTCCGCCTCGGTCCGGATATAGCCGTTATGGACGCGGTTTACCGTCGCGTAGAACGTATCTGCATCGGCGATTCCGAAATCGCCGAATACCTCGGTCATCCGGGTAAATAGCCAGCCCGTGAACGCGCGCGAGCGGCCGAGTTGGTTCTCGTAGATCCGGCTCTGGCTTTCGTGAACCCCCATCGACACGCCGCGCCCCAACGGGGTCAGCGCATAGGCCGCGTCGATACCCTGTTCGTAGGCGGCGTGGCCGACCTCGTGTATGGTCGAATAGATGCAGTTGAACGGGTCATCCTCGGCGGTGCGTGTGGTGATACGCACATCGGACCCGCTGCCCGAGCTGAACGGATGCACCGCCTTGTCCACCCGCCCCCGGTCTAGGTCATAACCGAAGGCAACCGCCAGTTTCTGCGATAGACGCATCTGGTCTTGTGCATCGAATCTGCCGCTCAGCGCCGGTGGTTCCGGGCGATCCAGAACGGCTGCGCGCAGATTGACCAGTCGCGGGCGCATTTCGTCGAAGATCCCGGCAATTTGCGCGCCGGTCGTATGGGGCTCGTAGTCCTCGACCATGGCGTCGTAGATGTTGCCACCCTGGGCCAGCGCTTCACCCTCTTGCCGCTTCAGAGATACGACCTCTTGCAGCACCGGCAGGAAGGCCGAAACATCCTCATCCGCGCGTGCCTGCGCCCATTTCCCCTGCGCAGCCGAGGTCACTCGGGCAATCGCCGTTGCCAGGTCGGCTGGAACTTTTACGGCACGATCATAGGCCCGGCGGATTTCCCGTAGCTGTGCCTTGCCAACCTCGTCCTGCGGGGCTGCCTGATCAAGCCACTCTGCCACTTGTTTGTTTGCACGGCGGGAATGCAGGACCGCCTCGATGGCTGCCATCTCTTCGGCCCGTTGCGGCGCGGCGCCGCGCGGCATCACCGTTTCCTGATCCCAACCGAGGCGTCCGGCAATCTGCCCCAGGGCCGAGGTTTCGCGCTGATAGGCCATCAGGTCGTCAAAAGCTGTCATCTGGATCATGCTCCACGGATCGAGGTTGCGATTGGATAGGCGGTCAGAAAGCGCGCGCGCAGGATCAAGGTCCAGACTACGACGGCCAGGAACTGATGGACGATCGCGATTTGCCACGGTGCGCCATAGACCACGGTCAGGATGCCAATGACCACCTGCACGGAAATCGCAGCAAAGGCGGCGTTGAAAGCGAACCGCGTTTGCGGGTGCGCGCTGGTGCTGCCACGCCGCCAGACCACGACGGCAAAGGCGAACAGCAGATAGCCAACGCAGCGGTGGATGAACTGTACCAGACCCGGGCTTTCAAAGTAGTTGCGCCAGATCGGCTCTAACGCGGTGGCATCGGGCGGCAGCAACTGCCCGCCGATCAGGGGCCAGTCGGTGTAAGACCGCCCGGCGTCGATCCCGGCGACCATGGCGCCGATGAGTATTTGCAAAAAGGTGAAATGCAGCAGCCCGGTCGAGAGCGAGAACAGCCGCGCCTCTTTCGCGCGACGGGCCTGCATCAGGTCACGCTCTTGCCGGCCCAATTCAAAGATATACCAGGCCAAGAAGCCGAGAATGACGAAGGCCAGCCCCAGATGCACGGCCAACCGATAGCTGGCGACGGCAATCATGCCCTCACCCTGCGTAACGCCCGAAGCAACCATCCACCAGCCGACAGCACCTTGAACGCCGCCCAAGATGCCGGGGATCAACAACTTTCCGGTCCAGCCTGTCGGGATCTTCCGAGCAACCAGAAAACCAAAGAATCCAACAGCCCAGATCAAACCGATCACGCGACCCAGTTGGCGGTGGCCCCATTCCCACCAGTAGATGAATTTGAAATCATCCAACTCCATCCACTGGTTCTGAATGCGCCATTGGTCGATCTGGCGGTATTTCTCGAATTCGGCCTGCCAGTCGGCCTCGGTCATCGGCGGGATGGCCCCGGTGATCGGCCGCCATTCGGTTATCGAAAGACCGCTGTCGGTCAGGCGGGTCAGGCCGCCAACGGCTATCATGACGACGACCAGCGCAAACAGGATCATCAGCCAGACGCGAATGGCCGACCGCGCGCCACCACGCCCGCGATCAATCATACCCGGCTGAATGCTCTGTTGTTTTTCCGTGTCTGAGACGTCTTCGAAGATGCTGCGCTTACCGCTCATGCTGTCCTCTTGTGCCTTGGATTTCGTCGCAAGCTAGGGTGAAGGGACGCCGAGGTCCACCCTCAGCCCTTCTCCTTCCAGCGGACCATCTGCCGCATGATCCCATGGAGCATTTGTACGTCCGCCCGCGTCATCCGCATCCGCGACCACAGGTTGCGCAGATTGGTCTTCATGCCTTCGGCTTTTTCAGGCGGGTAGAAGAACCCAGCCTGTTCCAGCCGGTCTTCATAGTGTTCGACCAATTTCTCGACCTCGATACCTGTGGCCCAGTCACCTTTGCCCAAATCGGTGGCCTCGTGCACCACGTCTCCGGTCTGTCGCATCCACTCATAGGCGGTCAGCAGCACGCACTGCCCAAGATTGAGCGAGGCGTATTCTGGGTTCACCGGCACCGAGATGATCGCATTTGCCTTGGCAATATCCTCGTTCTCCAGCCCGGCCCGTTCTGGCCCGAAGAGAACCGAGACATTCTCGCCCGCCGCGACCTTCTCGGCGGCCAGCTGCATGGCGCGTTCTGGGCTGTAAACGGGCTTTGTCAGGCCGCGCTGGCGCGCCGTGGTGGCAAAGACAAAGGTGCTGTCGGCAAGCGATCCGGCGAGATCGTCGAACAACTGCGCCTCGTCCAGCAAACGCCCGGCCCCGCTGGACATCGCCACAGCCCTGGGGTTCGGCCATCCGTCCCGAGGCGCAACGATCCGCATCCGGTCCAGACCGAAATTCCACATTGCTCGCGCGGCGGCACCGATGTTCTCACCCATCTGCGGGCGCACAAGCACGAAGGACGGTTGGGATTTATCGCTGGGCATGGCTTACTCCGAAAGTTCCGCCTGCTCTAATAGCCGCTTGGCGGAAGGGCAAGGCGCCGCTGCCGGTTCCGTCCGCCAATACCGGCTGGGCTGGCAATAAAGTTTGCTTCCCTGCCGCAATCCGCTAAACCCCGCCAAAGACCAAAAGCCGAAGGATGCGCCAATGGACACCCCCGAGCAGCCGCAGATTTACCTGATTACTCCACCAACCATCGCGCTAAGCACCTTTCCCGATCAGTTGGCCCGTGTACTGGACGGGGCCGATATCGCCTGCATTCGCCTGGCGCTGGCCGGCAGCGACGAAGATGCGATCTCACGCGCTGCGGATGTCTGCCGAGAGGTGGCGCATGCGCGCGACGTGGCGCTGGTGATTTCGAACCATGTTCTGCTGGCGCAGCGTTTGGGGCTGGACGGGGTGCATTTGGATGACGCCGCACGCTCGGTCCGGGCGGCGCGCAAAGAACTGGGCGCAGATGCGATCGTCGGCAGCTTTTGCGGCGCGTCCAGCCATGACGGCATGACCGCGGGTGAGGCTGGTGCGGACTATGTCGCATTCGGCCCTGTCGGAGCGGCGTCGCTGGGCGACGGCACATGTGCGGAACAGGACCTGTTTCAATGGTGGTCCGAAATGATCGAGGTTCCCGTGGTGGCCGAAGGCGGGCTAAGCGCGGACCTGATCAGCACCATCGCCCCGTTCACCGATTTCTTCGGCATCGGTCAGGAAATCTGGTCACAGGATGACCCGCTGGCCGCACTCAAGACACTGTCGGACGCGATGTGAGCGTTAACCCTTGCACCCACGTCAGGGCTGCGGCATGAGTTCGGCATGAACCAGAACAGTGATATCCTGTGTATCGGCTCGGTCCTGTGGGACGTGATCGGACGTTCGGCCAGTGCCATGCGGCAGGGATCGGATGTGCCCGGGCGGATCACGCGCCTGCCGGGCGGGGTCGCCCTGAACATCGCGATGACGCTGGTGCGTTTTGGGATGACCCCGACGCTGCTAACTGCAGTCGGCCGCGATCCTGAAGGCGATGAACTGGTGCATGCCTGTGTACGGCTCGGGTTGGTGACGGACCATATCTATCGCTCGCAAGACCTGCCGACTGACCGCTACATGGCAGTCGAAGGGGCCAATGGTCTGATCGCGGCTATCGCGGATGCCCACTCGCTTGAGGCTGCGGCGTCCAAGATCCTGCGCCCGCTGATGCAGGGCCCCTTGGGATATGAAAACACGCCTTACGAAGGCCCGATCGCGCTGGACGGAAACCTGACGCTGGACCTGCTGGAAGAGATTGCCCAAAGCCCCGCCTTTGCCCGCGCCGACTTGCGGGTTGCCCCCGCGTCACCGGGCAAGGCCGAACGGCTGCTGCCCTTCCTCAAACACGCCCGCGCAACGCTATACGTCAACCTGGAAGAAGCCGGGTTGCTGTGCCGGAGCGAATTCGCCGATTCTGCGTCTGCCGCCAAGGGGCTGCTGGATCGTGGTGCGCTGCGGGTGTTGGTCACAGATGGCGGAAATTCCGCCACCATTGGATCGGCCTCGGGCATCCTGACGCAAACGCCTCCATCCGTACTGGTCACGCGCGTGACCGGCGCGGGCGATACTTTCATGGCGGCCCATATTGCTGCCGAGACCAGCGGTGCAGACGATGAAACCGCACTCACCCGCGCCCTAAAGGCCGCGGCCACCTATGTTTCCGGAGATACTCCCCTGTGATCGACATCCAATATTCCACCGAGGTCCAGACTGCAAAAGAGACAGGTCAACCCATTGTCGCGTTGGAAAGCACAATCATCACCCACGGCATGCCCTACCCTCAGAATATCGAGGTCGCGGCACAGGTCGAACAGGATATCCGCGACGCCGGTGCGGTTCCGGCGACGATGGCCGTGATCAAAGGCAAGCTGCATGTGGGTCTTGAGCCGGACGAATTGAGCGCACTGGGTCAGGCCCAGGGCGTCGCCAAACTGTCGCGCGCCGACATGGCTGCCTGCATGGCGACCGGTGGCACTGGTGCCACCACTGTGGCGGCAACCATGATCGCAGCGCAGTACGCTGGCATCGACGTCTTCGCCACCGGCGGGATCGGCGGTGTACATCAGGGGGCCGAGACCTCGTTCGACATCTCTGCCGACCTGCACGAACTGGCACAAACTCCGGTGACGGTGGTGGCCGCTGGGGCCAAGGCGATTCTCGACCTGGCGAAAACCCTTGAGGTGCTGGAGACCCTCGGCGTGCCCGTCATCGCCCACGGGCAGGATGAGTTTCCCGCCTTCTGGTCTGCGAAATCCCCCTTTGCCGCGCCCCTGCGCATGGACAGCGCCGACGAAATCGCAAAAGCCCACGCAACCCGGCGTGCGCTTGGATTGCCAGGCGGGCAGCTTGTGGCCAACCCGATCCCCACGGCGGACCAGATCCCGGCCGAAGAGCTTGCCCCGATCATCGCCGCCGCGCAGCGCGACGCAGACACCCATCGGATCACTGGCAAAGGTGTGACGCCCTATCTGCTGCAACGGATCTACGAGCAGACCCAAGGCCGCTCGTTAACCGCAAATATTGCGCTGGTTCGCAACAATGCGCGGCTGGCGGCGTCGATCGCCATCGCTCTGGTCAAAGACAAGGCATGACGCTGCCCTATTGTACCAAGCGCCCGGACTGATTAACTAATTCCGCAAACCACTCAGGATCGCCTGCTCAGCACAGCCATGAACACACCGTTTGACGAAGAACCCAATCGCCGGCCCGGGCTGTTCGCCGGTCTACGCGCGTCGTTTCTGACCGGGATCGTCGTCATCGCGCCCGTCTGGCTGACCGTCTGGCTGATCTGGTCGGTTGTAGGGTGGATCGATAGCGCGGTTCTACCGCTGGTACCGCAACGCTTTCAGCCGCAGGAATATGTCGGCATAAACCTGCGCGGCGTCGGCGTTGTCATTTTCTTGATCTTCACGGTCATCGTTGGCTGGATCGCCAAGGGCATTCTTGGCCGGTCGCTGATCCATTTCGCGGAAAGCCTTGTGGATCGCATGCCGGTTGTCCGGTCGGTCTATTCCGGGATCAAGCAGATTTCTGAAACCGTCTTTGCACAGACCGAGCGTTCGTTCGAAAAGGCCTGCCTGATCCAATATCCGCGCCGGGGCATCTGGGCCATCGGTTTTGTCTCAACCACGGCCCGGGGTGAGGTGAGCGAACGCGCCGAAACAGGGGGCGAATTGCTGAGCGTCTTTGTCCCGACAACGCCCAACCCGACATCCGGCTTTCTGCTGTTCTTTCCGGCCGAAGATGTGATCCTGCTGGACATGTCGATCGAAGACGCCGCCAAACTGGTGATCTCGGCGGGTCTTGTCTACCCCAATGACAAAGACCCGACGCAACCGCCTGAATGATCAGCCAAACATCGTTGGCAGGTCGACGGTACTTCGCTGACCCAGATCAGATTTGTGGTCGCGTAGAAATTGATGCGCTGCCGCCTGCCCTGCCTGTTTCAGCCGGTTCAGAATGACTGGATTTGGTACCGTTTTGGTGGCCGCGGACAAGTCGTTCATCAGTTCATCATCCGCGATCATGTGAACCAGAACGCGGCTCATCTCGCCCGCTTTCAACTTGCCCTCCTGCAACAGTCGTTGGACAAAACTGATCGCACGCAACTCGCGAAACAGCGACGAGTTGAAGCTGATCTCGTTGATACGGTTCTGGATTTGCTGAGGGGTCTTGGGCACCTCATCCCGTTCCAGCGGGTTGATATTCACGATCACTACGTCATCGGGCAAGCCGCCCCCAAACAGAGGGTAAAGCGCCGGGTTCCCGGTGTAGCCGCCATCCCAATAGGCTTCTTTTCGCCCCGATTTCGGGTCATGGATTTCAACGGCCTGAAACAGATTGGGCAAGCAGGCCGAAGCCAGAATGGCATCGGTCGAAATCTCGTGACCTGTAAACACCCGGATCTTGCCGCTGCGCACGCAGGTGGCGCACACAAACAGCCCCGGGCCATCGTCGGCGCAAATTTCGTCGAAATTGAAGTTGTCCACGACCGGCTCAAGCGGATTGCGGTAAAACGGACCATAAGCATAGGGCGAAACCAGCCGCGACCACGCATCCGCCATGGAAAACGGCACCGAATACTCGATCGCCTGCGCAATATGCGCCGGCTCAAGCCCGCGCATCCAGTGGGCAATGCGCATATCGCCTACTGCGCCCATACGTTTCCACAACCCGTTCAGTGTTTCGCGCGCGCCCTCGCGCCCGGCGCGCACCATGCCCGATTTGAACGCTGCGCCGTTCAACGCCCCGGCCGAGGTTCCGGTAATCGCCGCAACCTCGATATCCTCTTCATCCAGAAGCCGGTCCAGCACACCCCAAGTAAATGCGCCATGCGCGCCGCCACCCTGCAATGCCAGATTGATCCGTTTCATGGCCATGCCCCTTCATCTTTTCCCAAATACTCCGGGGGTTTGGGGGCAGCGCCCCCAAGCAACCTCACAACGCCGTCCAACCACCATCGACCGAGATCGTTGTTCCAGTAATCTGCGCCGCTGCGTCCGAGCACAGGAACACTGTGGTTCCGCCCAGTTGCTCGACCGTCGCAAATGCCTTGGATGGCTGCCGTTCCAGCATGACGTTTTTGATGACGTCCTCGCGGCTCATATCGTATTCCTTCATCGTGTCTGGGATTTGCGCCTCGACCAGTGGCGTCAGCACATAGCCTGGGCAGATCGCGTTCACCGTAATCGGCTCTTGCGCGGTTTCCAGCGCCACAGTCTTGGTCATACCCACAACACCGTGCTTCGCCGCCACATAGGCGGCCTTGTAGGGCGAAGCCGTCAGCCCGTGCGCCGAAGCGATGTTGACCACACGCCCCCACCCGGCGGTGCGCATTTTCGGCAAAGCTGCCGCCATAGTGTGATAGGCCGAGTTCATGTTGATCGCGATAATCGCATCCCATTTTTCGACCGGGAACTGATCGATGGGCGAGACATGCTGGATACCTGCATTGTTCACCAATATGTCGCAGGCCCCCGCCTGTTCGATCAGCGCGCGGCACTCATCGCCCATGGACATATCCGCCTTGATATAGCGCGCGTTGGTGCCGGTCTCTTTGGCAATTTCGGCGGCAAGGGCGTGATCCTCATCCCGATCGGTAAAGGAATTCAGCACCACGTCGGCCCCCGCCTTGGCCAATTCACGCGCGACACCCAAGCCGATGCCGGAATTGGATCCGGTGATGATTGCAGTTTTTCCCGTCAGGCTCATCTTGTCTCTCCTACAGAGTCAGGTTTGTCGACACAGTGCCATGCTGCACCTGCAAAGAAAACGGGGAAACATCACCTTGACTTGCCAGCTTACGCAGGGGCCGCCTGAACCAAAAAAAACGCCCGCGCGAAGCGGGCGTTAAGTTATTGAGGCAGGTTTCATACAGGCAAGAAACCTATCGAGCAGTGCAACCTTTATAAGCAATTCCGTGCCGTCATCCAAGCTAAAAGTTTGATAATATGAAAAATCATGGCTACGGTGAATCCCAACAAAATAAGGCCAGAGCAGGATTGTTTCCAAAATGCGCCCCCTTTATTCACGCCCCGCACAGCGTCTGATCGCGGGAATCGCCGCAATTTTTCTGGCCTCGACTGCCCATGCAGATTCGGCCCATGGCATAGCTATGTATGGCGACCCGGCCCTACCACCGGATTTTGTGTCCCTACCCTATGCCAACCCGGATGCTCCAAAGGGCGGCAAGGTCGTCTTTGGCAATACCGGAGGGTATGACAGTCTGAACCCCTTTGTTCAGAAAGGCACCTCGCCCTGGCAGTTGCGGTTTTGGACGCATGAAGGGCTGATGGGGCGGTCCTGGGACGAACCTTTCACTCTTTACGGGTTGTTAGCCGAATCGGTTGAGACCGCGCCGGACCGCTCGTGGGTCGAATTTACTCTGCGCGAAAACGCCCGATTCTCGGATGGCAGCCCGGTCACCGTCGAGGACGTCATCTGGTCATATGAGACGCTTGGAACCGAAGGCCATATTCGGTATCGCGGGCTGTGGGGCAAGATCGACAGTATCGAACAAACCGGACCGCGCAGCGTCCGGATTACCTTTAACGAAGAAGATCGTGAGCTTGCTCTGATCGCGGGCCTGCGCCCGATCCTGCAAAAAGCTCAGTGGGAGGGTAAGGATTTTGCCAACGCCTCCTTGCAGGACATCCCGGTTGGAACTGGCCCTTATGTGATCGATGATTATGAGGCAGGTCGATACGTGAACCTGCGCCGCAACCCCGATTACTGGGGGGCCGATATCCCGTTCCGGCGCGGCACGATGAACCTGGATGACATGCGGATCGAGTTCTACGGCGACGGCACAGTTCTGTTCGAAGCCTTCAAAGCCGGAGAGCTTTCTGCCGTACGTGAGTTCAATGCTGACAAATGGGACGGCCAATATGGCTTTCCGGCGGTCCAGCGCGGCGATGTAATCAAAACCGAGATTCCGCATCGCAAACCCTCGGGCATGACGGGTTTTGTTATGAACACCCGCAAAGCGCCCTTTGACGATTGGCGCGTACGCGAAGCGCTGACGCTGGCTTTCAATTTCGAGTTCATCAACGACACGATAACCGGCGGCGCGCAGCCCCGGATCACCTCGTATTTCTCGGGCTCCGATCTGGCGATGCAGCCCGGACCGGCTACAGGTCGCGTCAGGGAATTGCTGGAACCTTACTCAGATGACTTGCTGCCCGGAACGCTCGAAGGCTATACGCCGCCCCAGGGCGACGGTTCGGCCCGCAATCGGGCCAATATCCGCAAAGCCTCCAAACTGCTGGCCGAGGCCGGATGGACCATTCAGGACGGTGTGCTGCGAAATGACAAGGGCGAGCCGTTTTTGATCACGGTCCTTCTGCAGCAAGGAGACACCGACAATCACACTGCCATCGAGATTTATGCCCGCGCGCTGGAGCGTTTGGGCATCCAGGTGATGACGGAAACCGTAGATAGCGCTCAATATGCGGGCCGCACGTCTGCACTGGATTTCGACATGACCAATTTCCGTCGCGCGCTGTCTCTGTCGCCGGGCAACGAACAACGGCTGTACTGGGGAAGCGAGAACGCTGATACGCCGGGAACACGAAACCTGATGGGCGTGGCATCGCCCGCCGTTGACGGGTTGATCGACGCCATGCTGACCTCGGAAGACCCCAATGACTTTGTGGCCGCCACGCGGGCGCTGGACAGGGTTCTGACAGCCGGGCGCTATGTTATCCCGATCTGGAGTTTTGATGTCGGGCGCATCGCCCATGCAAAAGAGCTAAAATTCCCGGACACATTGCCCATCTACGGCGATGGGCCGGAATATATGCCGCAGATGTGGTGGTACGAAGACTAAGCCGTTGATCGGCCCGCAACGTTCGTTCTCGGATGGGGAGGCGTGGTCGTAATCCGCTTTGTCGCAGGCAAATAGCTGCCACTGAGCGCAAGACACCCCTCCGTGACGTGGCGTAAAGTACGCTGCGCGTTGGTTTCGGCGGAAATCAGCACAGTCGACGAATGCCCAAGACATGGTATGAGAATGCGCAAGATCCTCAAAATCTTGCCTCTACCACAATAACTGCGACTTTGAACAAACTTGACACAAGGGGTTTACTGGCTCGTGGGTAATTGGTTACGTTGCATGCAAGGAATGGAATAATTCAAGGCAAAGAAACGCTTATTTTACATGGCAGATAGCGGTTATCCGTTGTTCAAAGCCTTCGTAAAAACGGACCAACCGCCACTCACTTTCAAGCTGGTCCGTCTGCCCGTTGCGGTCATCCGCAGCGGGTTTTTTGTTACCAAACCTGACCCATTCAGCCTGCGACATTTTGTCATGTGCGCTGCGACATGTAGGCATTCGTAGGCTTGTACCGGGGAGAGCAATCCTGAAACGTCACCAAAGGAAGGCTCGCAGATGCTGAACTGGGCTGATCTGACACAAGACTGGAGCGCATGCTACGCGCGCGCGAAACGCAGGTTCCCGAACTTGCGGGACAAGGACATGGCGCGTATGCGAGACGACCGCAAGCGGTTCGAGGCGTACCTGGCCGAGCGCCATCATCTGACCGTGAACGAAGCCCGGGAAGAGCTTGAGGATTTCCTGTTTACCGAAGGGCTCAACCGCGAAGTCAACCTGGCCTTAGGCAAGTGACGTCACCCACAGGATTGTAGCATCTTCGTCGCTGACCGAAACGACGTTGTGCCCCATGCTGGCATCATAATAAGCGCTGTCGCCCCGGCGCATTTCGACGGGTTCGTAATATTCCGTATAAAGCCGCACGACACCGGTCAGCACATACAGAAACTCTTCGCCATCATGGCGCACCCATCCCTCAAACTCGTCCATTGATCGCGCGCGCACCCGGGCACGATAGGGCAACATCTGTTTGTTGGTCAGGGTCTCAGCCAGCAATTCATGCTCGTAGGTGGCGGTTGCATGTGCAGTACCATCACCCACCTTGGTCACGGCCATGCGCCCCAGCACCTGACCCCTTTGCGGCTGTGTGAACAGTTGAGGCACCGAAATCTCAAGTCCCGTCGCCAGCTTTTTCAGCGCGTCATAAGTTGGGGACATTTGCCCGTTTTCGATCTTGCTGAGCGTTGATCGCGCCAGCCCCGCCTGCGTGGCGGCCTGTTCAAGCGTCCAGTTACGTGCCTTGCGCAGTTCGCGAACGCGCGCACCAAGGTCAAGGGGCTCGACATGAGCAGGCTCGCCACTGTCGCGCGCGATGCGGATCAGGGATTTGGGATCACTTGTCGTCATGGCCAACTCTATAGGGCCAGCAGCACGCGCTTGCAACGCGGCTGCCGCCGCGCTAGCCAAGACGCATGCTATCCATTTTCGATCAGGGCCCACCAGATCCCTGCCCCACCCCGTTCAACATGGCGGCGCATGTCCTACGCCATGCCCCCGCTTTGGCAGACAAGACGGCCTTGTCGGTTCTGTCCGCAGGCGGGTCAGAGGACTGGAGCTATGGCAAACTGCAGGCCGCCATTCTGTGCACCGGAACCGGATTGCTGAAAGCGGGTCTGAAACCCGGTGATCGGGTGTTGATGCGGCTAGGCAATGGCGTCGAGTTTCCAATCGCCTATCTGGCTGCCATTACGGTCGGAATTATCCCGATACCGACCTCATCGCAACTGACGGAACCCGAAACCGCGCGGATCATTGACGACCTGTCGCCCACGGCTGTCCTGCGGGACCTCGGCATAGCCTGTGCACCTCATCCGCATCAGATCGGATTGGAGCAACTGGCCGAGATGCGGAACTTGCCCCCTGCCGCCTTTGCGATGGGGGATCCAAACCGGCTGGGCTATGTGGTCTACACCTCTGGCACCTCGGGCAAACCCCGTGCGGTGGCCCATGCGCATCGCGCGATATGGGCGCGGCAAATGATGGTTGATGGCTGGTACGGGCTGCGCCCTTCGGATCGTCTGTGTCACGCTGGGGCGTTCAACTGGACCTATACGCTGGGAACCGGGCTGATGGATCCCTGGGCCATCGGCGCGACTGCCCTGATCCCGCAACCAGGTACCGATCTGGACGCGTTGCCTGAGCTTCTGAAAGAAAACCAAGCCACGATATTCGCCGCCGCACCGGGTGTGTTCCGCAAGATACTGCAACGGCCAGACCTGCCGGACCTGCCCGATCTGCGCCACGGGTTGTGCGCGGGTGAGAAACTGTCTCGCCATCTGCACGAAGAATGGACCCGGGTGACGGGCACCGAACTCTACGAAGCCTATGGTATGTCCGAATGCTCGACCTTTATCTCGTCGAGCCCGACTCATCCAACCCGTAGCGAGGCACTGGGCCAGCCACAACCGGGCCGAAGGGTCGCAATCCTTGGTCCTGACGGACCGGTTCCGCAGAGTCAGGAAGGCACCATCGCTGTACATCGCGACGACCCGGGCCTGATGCTGACCTATCTCAACGCTCCGGGCGAGGCCGCCAGCCGAATGCAGGGCGACTGGTTCCTGACCGGCGATCAGGGCGCAATGACCGTTGAGGGACAGATCACGTATCTGGGCCGCGACGATGACATGATGAATGCCGGCGGCTACCGCGTCTCTCCGGTCGAGGTCGAGTCGGTGCTGGCCCGATACCCTGGCATTTCGCAGGTCGGCGCAGCCGCGGTCGAAGTCAAACAAGACACATCCGTCATCGCCGCCTTCTATACCGGGCCGGAAAAACTGGACGAGGCAGCGTTACGCGCCTATGTGTCCAAAAATCTGGCGCGCTATAAACAGCCGCGCGCCTTTGTTCACCTGTCCGCGCTTCCCACCGGAGGCAACGGCAAACTCCTGCGCCGGGCCCTGCCGGCCTATTTCAAGGCACCATCCGAATGACCCAGACCGTCAAGCTTGATATCATGTCCGACCCGATCTGCCCGTGGTGCTATATCGGCAAGACCCATCTGGACAAGGCGCTGGCCGAAGTGCCCAACCATCCGTTCATTATCGAATGGCACCCATTTCAGCTGAACCCGGACATGCCCGCCGACGGAATGGACCGCCGCGAATACCTCGAGCGCAAGTTCGGCGGCAAGGACGGTGCCGTGCGCGCCTATGCGCCCGTGGTCGAACATGCCGAAAACGCCGGTCTCAAGATCGATTTCGACGGCATGCAGCGCACGCCCAACACGCTCGACGCCCATCGCCTGATCCATTGGGCGGGAATTGAGGGCAAACAGAGTGCGGTGGTTGACGCGCTGTTCAACGCCTATTTCGTCGAAGCGCGGGATATCGGCGATCATGAAGTTCTGGGCGACATCGCAGACAGTGTTGGCATGGACGCGGCCGTTGTGCAGAAATTGCTGAAATCCGATGCGGATCGTGAAGATATCAGCAAGCGCGACAACCATTCTCGCGAGATGGGGGTGACCTCGGTGCCAACTTACATCGTTGCCAATCAGCATGCTGTACCAGGCGCTCAACCTCCTGAATTATGGGCAAAAGTGATCAGTGAGATCATGTCTCAAATTGAGGCCTCCTCCGCAGAATAGCACATATACCTGTGCGTTTTCCCACCTAGCCCGACCGCGCTTGCCGTGATAGCGCAGTTGGGAAGGAGCCCCCATGACCAAGCACATGTCACGCGGCGAATTCATCGCGCTGATCGCGATGATGTTTGCCACTATCGCGTTTTCGATCGATTCCATGTTGCCTGCGCTGCCCGAGATCGGCGCGCAGCTCAGCCCGGATGATGTCAACAAAGCGCAGTTAATCCTGACCTCTTTTGTACTGGGTATGGGGATCGGGACATTTTTTACCGGCCCCCTTTCTGACGCGGTTGGCCGCAAACCGGTCATCTATGGTGGTGCCGCGCTTTATATTCTGGCCTCGGCGGTGGCATGGGCCAGTTCCTCGCTGGAATTGGTACTGGCCGCTCGCGTTGCGCAGGGCCTTGGTGCGGCAGGCCCGCGCGTCGTCGCAATGGCCATCATTCGCGACCTTTATGCAGGGCGCGAAATGGCGCGGATCATTTCGATTGCTATGCTGATCTTTACGCTGGTTCCGGCTGCGGCCCCAATGCTGGGCGCGGGTGTGATCGCACTCGTTGGATGGCGCGGAATCTTCGTCTCGTTCATCCTGTTTGCCGTGCTCATCATCATTTGGATGACGTTGCGCCTGCCCGAGTCACTGGCCCCGGAAAATCGTCGTCCGTTCCGCCTGCCGCTTATGATCTCTGCCGTGCGTGAAATGATGACACATCCCACCGTGCGCATTTCGATCGCGGTGCAAACGCTGTGCATGGGTCTGCTGTTCACCATGCTGACGATGGTGCAGCCAGTGTATGACGTAATCCATGACCGCGCCGAGAGCTTTCCGTTCTGGTTCGGGTTCGTGGCGCTGCTGTCGGGTTCGGCAAGCCTGCTGAACGCTGCGGTTGTGGTCCGGCTTGGCATGCGCCGCATCGTGACCTGGGCGCTGGGTGGACAGATCGCGATCACAACGACGATCATCTTGTTGAACCAAACCGACCTTTCGCCGGACGCGTCCTTTGCGCTGTTCGTTTTCTGGCAGACGACGTTGTTCTTCATGGCTGGCATGACCTTGGGCAACCTGAACGCCATCGCGATGGAGCCGATGGGGCATATCGCGGGCATGGCGGCCTCGGTAATCGGGTCGATCTCAACTGTTCTCGCGGCCGCGATTGCAGCGCCGGTCGGGCTTCTGTTCGATGGTTCGATCACCCCGTTGGCTTTGGGCATATTGACCATGAGCACCCTTGGCTTTGGCCTGATGCTGCATATGGGAAGGGTCGAAAACCGACTGCTTGCCTGACCTGTCCACACAGGCTGAATCGCGCTATCCTGCCCTCGAATTCAAGGGGGGCACCATGAGCTACGACTATGATCTGGGGACATATTCCTGCCCCGTCACAACATCATCGCCCGAAGCGCAGCTTTGGTTCGATCGAGGTTTGATCTGGACATACGGTTACAATCACGACGAAGCCGTCGTCTGTTTTCAGCGTGCCCTCGAACATGACCCCGAGTACGCGATGGCGCATTGGGGCGTGGCTTATGCGGCAGGTCCAAACTACAATATTCCGTGGGAGTTGCAGGACGACCGGGGCCGTGCCAAATCTCTGAAGATCGCATATGACGCCATGCAGTCGGCGTTGTCGCTTTGCGATCGCTGCACGGCTGTCGAGCAGGCTCTGATCCGCGCGCTGCCCGCGCGCTATCCCCAACGTGACCCGGTCGAGGATATGCATCAGTGGGACTATGCCTTTGCCGATGCCATGCGCGCGGCCTTTGCCGGGCAGCCCGACCACCTGGATCTGCGTACGATCTATGTTGAATCGCTGCTGAACCTGACCCCCTGGCAAATGTGGGACCTGAAGACCGGGCAACCTGCGGAAGGTGCCGCCACGCTTGAGGCGCAAAAGGCGCTTGAGGACGTGATGACTGATGATCCTGCGTCCATGACGCATCCGGGCCTTCTGCATCTTTACGTGCACTTGATGGAAATGTCGCCGACGCCGGAAAAGGCGCTGAAAGCCGGCGATGTCCTGCGCACATTGGTTCCCGACGCGGGACACCTTGTGCATATGCCCACGCATATCGACGTTCAGTGCGGGCACTATCACAACGTTGTTCATTGGAACGAAGTGGCTTCGATTGCCGATCTGAAATATTTCGAACGCGAGGGCGCGCTCAACATCTACACGGGATATCGGCAGCACAATTACCATTTCGCTATCTACGGTGCGCTGTTCCTGGGGCAGATCGAACCCGCCCTGTGCGCCAACAAAGGCATCTGGGACACAACGCCCGAAGAGATGCTGCGCATTGAAAGCCCGCCTATGGCAGATTTCTTCGAAAGCTACATGTCCATGGGACCGCACATCCTGATCCGTTTTGGGCGGTGGGAAGAGGCGAAGGCACTGGAATTGCCGGAAGACCCCGATCTCTATCGCACGCTAACGGCGACCACCCATTACGCGCGCGCGCTTGCATACGCCGCAACGGGACAGGTGGCCGAGGCCGAAGCCGAAGAGCAACTGTTCCTCAGCGCCAAGGCATGCGTCCCCGAGGCGCGCCTGCTGCACAATAACCGTGTTATCGATCTGCTTGAAATCGCAACAGAAATGCTGCGTGGCGAGATCGAATACCGAAAAGGTAACTTCGAGCTGGCATTCGGGCATCTGCGCCGCTCGGTCGAATTGGACGATACGCTGCCTTATGATGAGCCCTGGGGCTGGATGCAGCCGACACGCCACGCATTGGGCGCGCTGTTGTTCGAACAGGGGCATGTGGCCGAGGCCGAGGCCGTTTATCGCGAAGACCTCGGGTTGGGCGGTTCGCTCGGCCGCGCGTCGATACACCCGGATAACGTCTGGAGCCTTAAAGGCCTGCATGATTGCCTAAAGAAGCGCGGCGAAGAGGTTGAAATAACACAGATAAAACAAAGGCTGGACCTGGCTCTGGCACGTGCCGACAGAGCCGTTGCGGCCTCGTGTTTCTGCGCGCAAGCCGCGATGACGGTCGCCGAATGAGACTGCGCATTGTTTTGGTAGCCGCCTTTTTCGGAAACCCGGTTTTTGCGGATCGCCAAAGTTTCCCGCCGATCGACGAAGCAGCGCAGGATCCATCCGTCGCCGCCTTTCGTGCCGATCTGCTAACCAAGGTACGGGATCGCCAGATCGACGCAGTGATTTCGGCCAGTTGCGATGACATCGAGCTTGGCCAAGACAGCGGACTGGACGCGTGGCGCGCCACTTTGACCTCTGGTCCCGACGCCCCAGCCGAGGACGCGACGGTGCCACCCTCGGCCGGGCCGGACGCTATCTGGACGGCGCTGGAAGACACGCTTGCGCAACCCGGTTACTTCGATGATCAGGGCGAATTCTGGATGCCGCATCAGTGGCAGATTACCCTGCCCGCCTCACTTGACCCCGGCTTGGCTTTTTTTGTCACCGGCGAGAATGTCACCCTTCGCCAGAGCGCGTCCCGCGATGCGCCGGTTGTCGGGCTGATAAGCCATGAGATCGTATTAATCCCTGCGTTCCAGCCCGGTCTCGACTATCAGCGGGTGTTACTTACTGACGGAACTCCAGGCTATATGCACAGGGACTTTTTGTGGTCGATGACCGGCTATCGAGCGGCTCTGGTGAAGTCGGATGCAGGCGACTGGCAGCTATGTACCTTCGTGACCGGTGACTAGGCTTTGGCTTTTTTCTTCTGGGCGACCACTTTCTCGGCCAGATCACGGGCAATGGCAAATGCACCCTTGATCTTGTCGCTGTCCTTCTTCCAGTCGCGCCGGACGACAATCTTGTTGTCTTTGACCTTGGCCAATCCGCGCTGGTTTTGAATGAATTCCACCAACCCTTGCGGAGACGCGAATTTGTCATTGTGAAACTGGATCGTCGCACCTTTCGGCCCGCCATCCAGCTTGGCTATCCCGGCGCGTTTGCACATCGCCTTGATACGCACGACCAGCATCAGGGTGTTGACCTCTTTCGGCAGCGATCCGAACCGGTCAATCAGCTCGGCGGCAAAGCCCTCCAGTTCAACCTTGGTCGAAAGCGAAGACAGGCGACGATAGAGACCCAGACGCACGTCCAGATCGGGCACGTAATCCTCGGGGATCAGAACCGGCACACCCAGATTGATCTGCGGCGCCCATTGATCGTCGGCATCCGACAGC
The DNA here is from genome assembly GCF_056540665.1 of Ruegeria sp. AM4. Taxonomy (NCBI): domain Bacteria; kingdom Pseudomonadati; phylum Pseudomonadota; class Alphaproteobacteria; order Rhodobacterales; family Roseobacteraceae; genus Ruegeria; species Ruegeria sp. AM4. Next base: position 745,916 of record NZ_JBQFXD010000001.1, read on the forward strand.
CCCTCCATCTCACCGGCTTTGATCTTGGCAATCGCCTCTTCCAGCATCGATTGGTAGAGCTCATAGCCCACGTCCCGCATCTGGCCGGACTGTTCCTCGCCCAGCAAATTGCCCGCGCCGCGAATGTCGAGGTCCTGAGAGGCAAGCGTAAAGCCCGCGCCCAGCGTATCGAGCGAGCCCAGAACCCGTAGACGTTTCTCGGCCGTCGCTGTCAGTTTTTGGCGCGGCTTGGTGGTCAGATAGGCATAAGCGCGGGTTTTCGACCGCCCTACCCGGCCCCGGATTTGGTAGAGCTGCGCGAGACCGAACATATCCGCCCGATGCACGACCATGGTGTTCGCGGTCGGAATATCCAGCCCGCTTTCCACAATCGTCGTTGCCAGCAACACGTCGTATTTTCCGTCGTAAAACGCGTTCATGCGGTCATCGAGTTCGCCCGCCGCCATTTGCCCATGCGCGACAACGTATGTCAGTTCCGGCAGTTGCTCCTTCAGGAATTCTTCAATCTCGGGCAGATCCGAGATGCGGGGCACGACATAGAAACTCTGCCCGCCGCGGTAATGCTCGCGCAGCAATGCCTCGCGGATGGTGACCGCGTCGAACTCGCTGACATAGGTGCGGATCGCCAGCCGGTCGATTGGCGGCGTGCCGATGATCGACAGATCGCGAACACCGGTCAGCGACAATTGCAGTGTGCGCGGGATCGGCGTTGCCGTGAGGGTCAGCACGTGAATGTCGCTGCGCAGCTGTTTCAGACGTTCCTTATGGCCTACACCAAAATGCTGTTCTTCATCGATGATCAGCAGGCCCAGGTTCTGGAACCGGATCCCTTTGGCCAACAAGGCATGGGTCCCGATCACGATATCAACCGTCCCACGCGCCAGCCCGTCGCGGGTCTGTTGCGCCTCTTTTGCCGAAACGAACCGGGACAATTGCCGCACCTCCAGCGGAAAGCCCCGGAACCGTTCCCTGAACGACGCCGCGTGTTGACGCGCCAGCAGCGTGGTCGGCGCGACAACAGCCACCTGCACACCGGACATGGCGGCGACGAAGGCCGCGCGCATGGCGACTTCGGTCTTGCCAAAGCCCACATCGCCGCAGATCAGACGATCCATCGGCGCGCCGGAATGCATGTCTTCCATGACTTCGTTGATAGCCCGCAATTGGTCGTCGGTTTCCTGATAGGGGAAGCGGGCACTGAACTCCTCCCACGCATGCGGAGGCGGGTCCATGATCGGGGCCTTGCGCAGCGCCCGTTCGGCAGCGATACGGATCAGCTTGTCCGCCATCTCGCGGATGCGCTCTTTCAGCTTGGCTTTCTTGGCCTGCCATGCGCCACCACCCAAACGGTCCAACAGCCCTTCGTCATGACCGTATTTCGACAGCAGTTCGATGTTTTCGACCGGCAGATACAGCTTGGACTGTTCGGCATATTCCAGCAGCAGGCATTCGTGTGCCGCTCCGGCTGCGGTGACGACCTCCATCCCCATGTAGCGGCCAATGCCGTGGTCGACATGCACCACCAAATCACCGGGGGACAGCGATTGGGTTTCGGTCAGGAAATTTTCAGCCTTGCGGCGTTTCTTGGGCTGGCGGATCAGACGGTCGCCCAACACGTCTTGTTCTGCGATCACTGTGAGGTCGGGGGTTTCAAACCCATGCTCCAGTGCCCAGACCGCCAGGTGCAGCCCACGTTTGCCAACACGGGTGCCGTCTGGGACCGGAATGGCCTCGGCCAGACCTTCATCTTCGATCAGACCTGTCAGACGTTCCCGCGCGCCTTGGGAATAGGATGCAATCAACACCGGTCCATTGGACAATTTGTCGGTGATGTGACCGGCCAGAGCGCCAAACAGACTGATACTTTCCTGCTGGCGTTCGGGCGCAAAGTTCCGCCCGATCCGCCCACCGGCGTCAATCACACCGGGCCCGCTGGACTGAGGCAGCGGGCTAAAGTGCAAAACGCGCCGATCCCCCACAGCCTGTTCCCATGCGGCATCATTCAGATACAGCAGGCCCGGCGGGGTCGGTTTGTAAACCGTATCCATGCGCGAGCGGTTTTCCAGCGCCAGCCGCCGTGTTTCATACTGATCCTCTATGGACTCCCACCGCGCCAACCGAGCAGGTGTGACCTGATCATCCAGCGAGATCGTCGCGCCCGGCAGATAGTCGAACAGCGTTTCCAGTTTCTCATGAAAAAACGGCAGCCAATGCTCGATGCCCTGATGTTTGCGGCCTGCGCTGACTGCCTCATATAGCGGATCGTCTGTACCGGCCGCGCCAAATTCAATTCGATAGTTCTGGCGGAACCGGGTGATGGCGGCGTCATCGAGAATGACTTCGGACACCGGGGCCAGTTCGACCATGTCCAGTTTTTCGGTCGTGCGCTGCGACACCGGGTCGAACCGGCGGGCACCGTCCAGAACGTCACCAAACAGGTCCAGCCGCACGGGACCCGAATCCCCCGGCGGGAAGATATCGATGATCCCGCCACGGATCGCGTAATCGCCGGGCTCCATCACCGTCGGGCTTTGCGTGAAACCCATCCGCACCAGAAAATTCCGCAACGCGGTTTCGTCCACACGGTGGTCAACGCGCGCAGTGAACGCGGCCTCGCGCAGCACATCGCGGGCCGGAACCCGTTGCGTCGCGGCGTTCAGCGTGGTCAACAGCACAAACTGCGCCGGCATTTGATGCACCAGCGCCGCCAACGTCGCAACACGTGCTGCCGAGATATCGGCATTGGGCGACACCCGGTCATACGGAAGGCAATCCCAGCCCGGAAAAACGAAGACGGGCATGTCAGGTGCAAAGAAGGCCAGCGCCGCGCGCATCGCCTCCATCCGCTTGTCATCACGGGCGACGTGGCAGACGCGGCCGGACTTCGCGACCTCATTCAGAACAAGCTGTGCGTCAAACCCCTCGGGGGCGCCGCCAACCGTCACGTGGTTCGGAGCCTTCATCGCCATGCCTTTCCGATATTACCAACCCAGAACGCCGATAGAAAAATTCTGATACATCCCCCAGAGCGAGGTGACCAGTATCGAGATCATCCCGATGATCTGTGTGTAGAACCGGCACCGCGTCAGGGTTTTGGATACGATTTCCAACGTTGGCTCGGTTTGCCGCAACCTTTTGGCAGCAAGGATGTTGATTGCGGTGACGAAGCTGAGCGGAAACAACAGCAAAAACACCGCCTGGGCAAACTCAACGCCATAGTGAAAACCCAATGTCGCCAGACCGGTGAAGAAAAAACAGCACAGGGCGAATATGACCAGCCCCGAGACATCCATGACATACAGCAACCGGTTGGAGTTGATGCGCACGATATCCAGCAGGTCTCGTTCGTTCTGTCCACCCACGCGACGCGCGCGTACAACCAGATCATAAGGCACGCCCAGGACCCAGTGGCTGACAGATGACCACAGCACGGCAAGCGCTATCCAGAACCACAGATTCGAAAAGCTGCGCATGTCGATGAGTTCGAAGATCGAAGAGTATATGTCCAAGCGTCAGCCCTTTATTCACCGCCATCAGGGGGGTTCGTCGTGCCGACGCGATCAATGCTACCCTTGAGACTGCATCGAATTCATGCCACCCAATGCGCAAATGTTCAAGGAGAGCGCGCCATGAAACCGACCATTGCCCCCTATCCCCTGACCCGGTTTCGCCGCGCGCGCCAATCTCCGGCGATCCGGGGACTGGTTCGCGAAAACACCTTGACCACGGATGATCTGATCTGGCCTGTCTTTGTGCGCGATGGTGAAGGTATCGAAGAACCCGTACCCTCGATGCCGGGCGTTATGCGCCGGTCGGTTGATCTGATTGAAAAAGTTGCTGTCGACGCGCAGGCGCTTGGTATCCCTGCGATCTGCATTTTTCCCTACACCGATCCGTCGCTCAAGACCGAGGACTGCGCCGAGGCTTGGAACCCCGACAACCTGTCCAACCGCGCCATTCGTGCGATCAAGGCGGCAGCGCCAGACATCGCCGTGATGACCGATGTGGCACTGGATCCCTATAACATCAACGGGCATGATGGCTATGTGGTCGATGGCGAGATCGTGAACGATCAGACAATCGAAGCGCTGGTAAAAATGACGCTGGCGCAGGCCGAGGCCGGGGCCGACATCATTGGCCCCTCGGACATGATGGATGGCCGCATCGGCGAGATGCGGCGCGCGCTTGAGACCGCCGGGCACCACAATGTCATGATCCTGAGCTACGCCGCCAAATATGCCAGCGCTTTCTACGGCCCGTTTCGTGATGCAGTTGGGGCGTCAGGTGCTTTGACCGGGGACAAGAAGACCTATCAGATGGACCCCGCAAACTCGAACGAAGCCCTGCGCCTGATCGAGCGTGACCTGACCGAAGGTGCGGATATGGTGATGGTGAAGCCCGGAATGCCCTATCTGGACATTTGCCGCCGGGTCAAAGACACCTTTGGCGCACCCACCTATGCCTATCAGGTGTCTGGTGAATACGCGATGGTACAAGCGGCGGCGCAAAACGGCTGGATCGACGGCGAAAAGGTGATGTTGGAAAGCCTGTTGGCGTTCAAACGCGCCGGATGCGACGGGATCCTGACCTATTTTGCTCCGCAGGTTGCGCGGCTGTTGAACGGGTAAGGCACCGCCTTCCCGCGATTTTTCGCCGATTGCACCGGGCGCTGGCCCAGCTTTCCCGTGACATGTGGGCGCATTCGGCGTATTCTTGCACATAAGATCGGGAACACCCGACATATCAGGCAGTTATACAGAGTAAAAACATGAGCAGTTCCAATTCTCCCCGACTGAACCGTCGCGGCTTTGCGCTTGGCATGGCCGGTCTGACAATGACCGCCGCTTGCGGCAACGGAGTTGGCAATTCCAACGCCGCAACAATCGACGCCCGCGTCGATGCGACGCTGAACGAAATGTACACCAAGTACCCAAACACGGTCGAAATCGGCAACAAAGCAAACGGCATGCTGGTAATGCCGCTTATCACCGAGGCCGGGTTCATCTTTGGCGGCGGCTTCGGTCAGGGCGCGCTGCGCATCCAGGGTGCGACGGTCGACTATTATTCAGCCGTCAAAGGCAGCGCCGGTTTGCAGATCGGCGCCCAGCAATATGCGCATGTCCTGTTCTTCATGACCGAGGATGCGCTAAACGAATTCCGCCGCTCGAACGGTTGGACCGCTGGCGCCGACATCGGTTACGTGGTCGATGCAACGGGCAGTACTCTTTCGACCTCAACGACAACCCTGCGCAGCCCTGTTATCGCGGCGATATTTGGTCAGGCCGGTATGCTGTTCGGCGCGACGGTCGAAGGCACAAAATACACCCGCATTATTCCCTGATTTCGAATACCACTCCCCCCGCTGCCGAGCCCCGCCGTTCAACACAGCGGGGCTCGGTGCTTTTGGGGGTCTGATGCAGTTTCCAACTGCAATGGCCTTTCGGTCCGGGCAGCGTTCCTTTAGTCTCTGGCGCAATTGATAAACGCAGGAATTGTGGGGCAGGAATGGGTCTGGTTTTTCGCTGGCTGGTACGAATTGTGACGGGTCTGATCCTGCTGACACTGGCGGCGGTCGGTCTGGTCTATTTCCTGGCCAGCCAATCCTTGCCGGACTACAACCAGACCGTTGAAGTCAAAGGGCTTACCGCCCCTGTCGAGATCGTCCGCGACACCGCAAATGTCCCGCATGTTCTGGCGCAAAATGACCCGGATGTGTTCTTTGGGCTGGGCTATGCACACGCACAAGACCGGCTGTGGCAGATGACCGTGCTGCGCCGCACCGCGCAGGGCCGATTGTCCGAAGTTTTTGGCCAACGCACTGTGCCGGTCGACAAGCTGTTACGGCGTCTTGATTTGTACGGTCTGGCGCATCGCTCGGTCGAGGTTCAGGACGATTACACCAAAGCCGCGCTGCGTGCCTATTCCGCCGGCGTGAACGCGCGTCTGGATGAAATCAATGAAATGGCACTGGGACGCGGCGCGCCCGAGATGTTCCTGTTCAACGCGCCCGTTTCTCCGTGGCAACCGGGCGACAGCCTTGCCGTGATCAAATTGATGAGCCTGCAATTGTCCGGACACCTGAAGGACGAGGTGCTGCGCGCGCGAACCTCTCTGATCCTGAACGATCAGTCGCGTCTGATGGACATTCTGCCCGACGTGCCCGGCCCAGGTATCGCTGCCCTGCCCGAATACGCAGCACTGTTTCCCGGTCTGCCCCGCTATGCCTCGGGCGGCGACATGCCGGACACGCCACTTTCGCCATTTCCGGAACGCGGTCTGGCGGGGGCCTCGAACGCCTGGACAGCCGCGCCATCGCGCTCGGCCAGCGGCGGCACGTTGCTGGCCAACGATCCCCATTTGGGCTTCACAGCGCCCGGGATCTGGTATCTGGCCCGGTTGGAACTGGCCAAGGGTGGCGTGATCGGCGCTACCATTCCGGGGGTCCCGGCGGTCATGACCGGTCGCAGTGACCGGCTGGGCTGGGGGCTGACATCGTCATACCTTGACGATCAGGACGTTCACATCGAACAGTTGAATCCCGAAAACCCCGAAGAATACCTGACGCCCGATGGGTACAAGCCGTTCCGGGAACGTCCATCGATCATCGAAATCAAGGATGCCTCTCCGATCACGCTAAAGCTGCTATGGACAGACAACGGGCCGGTGCTGCCCGGTACGCACTACGACCTTGAGACGATAACTCCGCCCGGCCATGTTGCGTCTCTGTCCTGGACCGCGCTCAGCCCGCGCGATACGTCGATGACGGCGTCGATGGCCTTGATGCAGGCCGATACCGTGCGCGAGGCCATCACGATCGCCGAGGATTTCATCGCGCCCTCGCAGAACCTGTCGCTGGTCGACAAGGACACAATCGGCCTGAAGCTGATCGGTGCAATGCCGGACCGCGATCTGAACAACCAAAGCCGCGGGCGTATCCCGACGCCGGGCTGGCTGGCGCGAAACCGGTGGCAGGGCCGCCTGCCCTATGCCGACAACCCCGAATTCGTCGCCCCAATTGGCGGCGTTCTGGGCAACACGAACAACAAGATCATCGACCGCCCCTTTCCGTTGCACGTGTCCTATGAATGGGGCGATACCCAACGTGTGCAACGCTGGGAACGCCTGATGCAATCCCGCGAGGTCCACACCCGCGACAGCTTTATCGAGGCGCAACTGGACACGGTCAGCTTTACCGCGCGTTCGCTTCTGCCACTGGTCGGAGCGGACCTTTGGTTCACCGGCGAATCCGCATCCGAAGGCACGCCCGAACGGCAACGCCGGATCGCGCTGAGCCTTTTGGCGAACTGGAATGGTGAGATGAACGAACACCTGCCCGAGCCGCTGATCTATGCCGCCTGGCTACGCGCGTTGCAGATCCGTTTGATCTCGGATGAGCTGGGGCCGCTGGCGAAAGAGTTCAAACATGTCGAGCCGCTGTTCATCGAGCGGGTCTACCGCGACATCGACGGCGCTTCGGTCTGGTGCGACGTTCAGCAAAGCGCGCCTGTCGAGACCTGCACCGACATGGCGCGGCTGGCGCTGGATGATGCGCTGATCTGGATTTCCGAACGGTATGGCGGCGCGCTGGAATCCCTACGCTGGGGCGATGCTCATCAGGCCACGCATGATCACCTTGTTCTGGGAAAGGTTCCCGTGCTTCGGTACTTCGTGAATATCCGCCAATCGACCAGCGGCGGCGATAATACGCTGCTGCGCGGGCGCACATCGGGCGAAGGACCCGACCCGTTCCAGAACGTTCACGGCGCGGGCTATCGTGGCGTGTATGACTTTGCCGACCCGGACAGTTCCGTCTTTATCACTGCCACCGGGCAATCCGGTCATTTTCTGTCGCGCTATTATGATGATCAGGCTCAACTATGGCGTCGGGGAGAATATATTCCAATGTCTCTGGATATCGGCTTGGCCCGGGCTGCGGCAGTCGGTGTGACGGTACTGACACCCCGGTAAGCGGATCGGCAATTCCTCGCCCCTTTTTACACCTCGCGTGGACGAGTCCGCGTTGCTTGGCATAAGTTACGGCAAGACGACCAAGGGGGTACTCAAATGGCCAGCGTTCGTGACGTGCTGAACAATCTCGCTCGCGACTATGCCATCGCCTGGAGTTCGGGTGATCCTGCGGCCGTCGCCTCGTTCTTTGCTCCGGATGGGCAGATTTCCATCAATCGTGGCGAACCCGTGCAAGGTCGTGAAGCGATCGCAGACCTTGCGCAAAAGCTTTTCAACGACATTGGCGACCTTGAACTAAGGTGCGATATGTTGCGCTGGGCTGGCCCGCATGCGATCTTTGTCTGGACGCTTGAAGGGCAGCATTCTGAATCCGGCAACCGTGTTGTCTCACGCGGTTGGGAAGAATGGGAACTGGGTGGCGATCACAAGATTCAGTCATCGCAGAACTGGTTCGATGCCGAAGATTTTCAGCGTCAAACAGTGGGAAGCTGATCGTCAGAGCCCTTGGAATTGAGCCGCCTGCTTATCGGTCCAAAGAACGGTGATCTGGAAACCTTCTTCGTCCTGCTCTTCCGACCGCACGACATCCTGACGAAACAGCCACGCCCGCTTGTCGCCTTCGGCAAAGCTCAGATGCAGCTTCTTCTCGTGTCTGGCACCCTGCAATTGCGTGGCGATTTCTGCGAGCAGCGGGTCCACGCCTTCACCAGTCACAGCCGATATGGCGAAGATGGACGGGTCACGGTCTGCCCGGGCCAGCACCGCCTCGCGGTCATCCGCGCCCAGCAAGTCGATCTTGTTCCAGACCTCTAGCCGGGGGCGATCCTCGTCCACACCCAATGAGGTCAGAATCGTCTCGACATCCTGCGCCTGCGCTTCGGTCTCTTCGTGACTAATGTCGCGCACATGCACGATCAGGTCCGCGCCCAGAACTTCTTCGAGCGTGGCGCGAAAGGCGGCAACCAGTTCGGTTGGCAGGTTCGAGATGAACCCAACCGTGTCGGACAGAATAACCTCGGGTCCGTCCGACAATTCCACCCGCCGCATGGTCGGGTCGAGCGTGGCGAACAGCATGTCCTTGGCCATCACCTCGGCCCCGGTCAGGTTGTTGAACAACGTGGATTTGCCGGCATTGGTATAGCCAACCAATGCGACGATCGGATACGGCACCTTGGCCCGCGCGGCCCGGTGCAGGGTCCGCGTTTTGACGACCTTCTGCAACTGCCGTCGCAGGCGTACAAGCTGTTCATCGATCGCACGTCGGTCAGCTTCGATCTGCGTTTCACCGGGACCGCCGACAAAACCCAATCCGCCGCGCTGGCGTTCAAGGTGAGTCCACGCGCGCACCAACCGCGTACGCTGGTAGCTGAGCGCTGCCATTTCAACCTGCAACACACCTTCGCGGGTGCGAGCGCGGTCGCTGAAAATTTCCAAAATCAACCCGGTCCGGTCGAGGATCTTAACCTTCCACGCTTTTTCCAGATTGCGCTGTTGAACAGGCGTAACCGGCCCGTCGATCAAAACCAGTTCAACCTCGTGGTCGTGAAACCGCGCGCCCAGTTCTTCGATCTTGCCGCTGCCGAACAGCAACCCGGCCTGTGCGCGTGGCAGGCGCACAACTTCGGAGCCGATCACGTCAAGATCGGGCAAAGCAGCGGCCAATGCCACCGCCTCGGCCAGCGCCGGTTCGGGGACACGGCGCTGTTCGTCTGATTTGATTTCGGGATGCAGCACCCAGGCTCGGGTGCGCGTCCGTTCATGTTCCATCAAGAGGCGTCTTCGCCCTCATACAGGCTGATCGGCTGCGACGGCATGATGGTCGAAATCGCGTGCTTGTAGACAAGCTGCGACTGTCCGTCGCGGCGCAACAAGACGCAGAAGTTATCAAACCAGGTGATAACACCCTGCAATTTTACGCCGTTGATCAGGAAAATCGTGACCGGGACCTTTGCTTTCCGTACATTGTTCAGGAACGCGTCCTGAAGGTTTTGTCTGTCCGAAGCCATATTATTATAATCTCGCCATTGTTCTTGCTACGCGCTGCGGACCAACGCGCTCCCTCTGGCGGAGTATGGAGTGGCGCGCGCAGATATTCCAGACGAAATTTTACGCAACGACACCAATGACCTGTTGTCCGGTCAATCGCGCCACAACGACGGAGTGATCAGCGCGATGATCGCCAGCGTCTCCAACCGTCCAATCACCATCGCGGCGCACAGTGTCAGTTTTGCGGAACTCGACAGGTCGATCAGGCGAATTGGGGTATCCGTCGCCAGTTCGATCAGCGGTCCCGTGGTGCTGAGGGCCGCGACGCTCAACAACATCGCCTGCTCGAACCCGACCCCCATAGCAGCCAGCAGAACATCGAACACCGCCAGCGTCAGAGCGAACAGCATAAAGAAGATCCACGCGATAAAGGCGCCGTCACTTTGTATACGGCGATTTCCGCCACCCTCTCCGCTGACCGAGGATGGATAGATCAGCCGGTCGATCTCGCGCCGCCCATTGAGGTAAAGTGCAAACACCCGCAGGAGTTTCACCCCGCCTGCGGTTGTCGCGACACCACCTCCGATCAGTGCCAGCCCCATCAGGATCAAACCGGGGGTCCCCAAACCCGACAGTTGCTGCGCATCGTTCCAATTGGCACTTTCGAATCCGGCTGTGGTCAGGAACGCCATGACGGTAAAGAACATGCCCCAGATCACATGCAAAGCCTGCCCCATGGTGATCTCAAGCCCGAGCTCAGCGACCCCCGCCAGCACCCGGAAGAACAGCAAAGCCGCAACCGCAAGAACGATGATCAGCCCGATACGAAACTCTGGATCCTTATCCAGACGTGCATAGCCGCTTGTCGCGGTGTCGGCTGAAAACGTCAGGCGAGACAGAGCGAAGAAAAGAAACAGGAACAGGATCGCCTCTCCCGTGATGCCTGCGGTCGAACCTTCCAGACCTCCGACCGGCGAAATGCCCGACGTCGCCATCGTCGACATGGCGTGACATACGGCGGTCAATCCCTGTTCGCCGGCAATCAGCAGCAGTATCCAAATGATCCCCGTCAACCCGGCATAAACCGGAGCCAGAGTGCGCGTTACCCGGATCAGCAGGCCGCGAGGGTCTGTTTTTTCGCTTTGCGCCACACCCGAGACAGGGCGGCCCGGTTGGCCTCGCGCGGTGACCTCGAACCCGCCCAAAGACAAAGGCGCCAGAATAGCCGCGGCGGCGATCCACATCAGCAATCCACCCATCCAACCGACCAGTGCACGCCACAGATGTAGCGGAGCAGACAGTCGCGCAGGATCGGGAAAAAGATCCGCGCCAGTTGTCGTGACCGCGCTGACCATATCGAAATAGGCATTCAGAAAACTGGTTGTCCCCAGCGCATCATGAAAGGGAACGGCCAGAAACAGCGGCAAGATCGTGAACGAGGCCAGCATGACCGCCAATTGACCAAGCGTTCCGCGGCGCGGCACACGGTTCATCTGGGCCACAGCGATCAATGTGACGACAAATATCCCCAGCAAGCCCGAGTAGAAGAACGACCGCGACGTGTCGTGGTCGTCCAACGCCAGCGCATAGATCGCAGGAATCCACATCGCAAACGAGGTGATCCCCCAGATCATCAGCAACAGCGGCAAGCGCCGTAATACCCCGTGCTGTTGTGTGCGCAGCCGGTTCATCAGAAAAAGTCGATCGAAACCTGCATCAGACGCTCAACTTCGGGCACGTCCTTGGCCAGCGCAAAGATCGATACGACGTCCTTTTCGTCGATGCGAAGGCTACCGGTGGGACGCAGCACCTCGTCGCCCTTGCGCACCGCGCCTACCAGCGCCCCTTCCGGAAAGTCGATATCCCGCAGCCGTTGCCCGGCCATCGGAGAGGTCGACATAACCTCGGCTTCGATCACCTCGGCTTCGGCGTCGCCGATCGAATAGACCTGACGCACACGCCCATGGCGGATATGGCGCAGGATCGAGCTGACGGTCGTGGCGCGCGGGTTGATATAGGCGTCGATGCCCAACGGCCCCATCAGGGCAACCATGCTGGGGTCGTTGATCAGAGCGATGGCCAACGCGCAGCCTTCGCCCTTGGCCCGCACGGCGGCCAACATATTGGTGCGGTCATCATCCGTCACCGCAAGCATCGCGTCGGCCCGGTCGATCCCGGCCTCGTTCAGCAACGCTGAATCCAGCCCGTCACCGTTCAATACGATGGTGCGTTCCAAAGCCTCGGCAGCGATCTCGGCGCATCGCCGGTCCCGCTCGATCACCTTGGCGCGCACCCGGCTTTCGCGTTCCTCCAGGGCGCGCGCGACCTCCAGCCCGACATTACCACCGCCGACGATCACAACGCGGTCCTGCTTGCGCTGCGCCTTGCCGAACACTTCCATCGTGCGGTCCACATCCTTGACGCTGGTGAACACATAGCATTCGTCGCCGACAAACAGCTGGTCTTCGGATTCAGGTGCAAAGAGGGACCCCTCGCGCCGCACACCCACCACGATCGAACTGAGGGTCGAGAACAGATCCGTAAGCTGACGCAACGGCGTGTTCACGATGGGGCAGTCTTCCTCGACGCGAATACCCAGCAATTGCGCCTTACCGTCCATGAAAATCTCGGTATCAAAGGCGGATGGCGCGGACAGTCGACGCATCGCAGCAGCGGCGACCTCGCGCTCGGGGCTGATGACCACGTCGATGGGCAGGTGATCACGGCGGTAGAGGTCAGAGTGGATCGCCTGAAGGTAGGATTTCGACCGCAAACGGGCGATCTTGCGCTGGATCGAGAACACCGAATGCGCCATCTGACAGGTGACCATGTTCACCTCGTCTGAATGCGTCGCAGCGATGATCATATCCGCATCCCGCGCCCCGGCCCGTTCCAGCACATCCGGATAGCTGGCGAACCCGGCAATACCCTGAACATCCAGTGTTTCGGTCGCGCGCCGGACCAGATCGGGATTGTTATCCACAACGGTGACGTCGTTCAACTCGCCCGAAAGGTGCCGCGCAATTTGCCAGCCAACCTGGCCTGCACCGCAAATTATGACCTTCATGTCCCTGGCCCTTCTGCCTGAATTCTTTGAATGACAGATGCCCCCAAAGCGGTCAATTGAATTGTCATGACCCCATGAATGCGGCAAGGTAAGTGTATGAAAACAGTACTGCCCCTGCTTCTTTGTCTGACGATGCTGTCTGCCTGCGGGCCGCTTTCGATGTATTATCGCGAGGGTGAAAGCGTCGCGCGTATGCAATCCGCGACAACCGAATGCCGGGTCTCAGCGCTCAAGGATGTGCCGGTGAACAACCAGGTGCGTCAAAGCCCTCCGGTCTATTGGCCGGGACGGTCCTATTGCGACAGCCGGGGCCGGTGTTATCGCACGCCCGGTTGGTGGCAGCCGGGGAACATCTACACCGTTGATGCCAACAAGGGGCTACGCAACAACGTCGAGGCGCAATGCATGGCCAAAAAAGGCTTTCGCCCGATCAGCCTGCCGCCCTGCCGAAGCGCTGTGAAGTCGCGCGTGCCTGCGGTGCGCACAACCACCCTGCCACCGATCAGCACCCAATCCTGTTTCGTGAAGTTCAAGGATGGGTCGTTCCAGATCATCACGCCGGGACAGGCTGGGTAAGACGCGTCAGGACTCTGTGCGGCGCCGACGCGCAAGCCATAAGTGGGCAAGGATTGCAGCGAGGTATATTCCGATCACGGCCGTAAGCATCCCGGCCTCGCTCGTGCGCCACAAAACAGCCAGCAGCACAGGTGTTCCCAGCAGGTTCCCCGCATTCCCCATCTGCGCCATCGCACCATAGCTGAGCGCCTGTGTTTCCGCCGTGTCGTTCAGGTGCGGCACTGCGGCAAAACTGCCCCCCTGCACCAATCCCAGCACCGCAAACAAAGCGATGCAGACAACAGGTAGCGGAGCACCGGCAAACCCCGCAACCAGCGCAGCTATTCCCAGGGCAAAGCCAATGTTGACCACGGTGACACTCGGCAGTGCATTCAACAGCAGCGGAACCACAAGCCATGATAAGACGATCCCGGCCAGAGGCATCAGACCCGCAATCGTGCCGCTGATCTCTGCGGGCAAGCGACCGGGAAGGATGGCCAGCAAGGACACAAAGGTCAGAGTGTAAAAGAACCATCCAATCGCCGGGGCCGATACATGGGCCGAGCCATAGGTTCGCGCATGCACGCTCAGTACCGCGTTCCACCCCAACGTAAGATCGCTGCGGCTATGCGGTTCGATCCGAATGCGGCTAGCTGCAACCAGGCCAGCAATCAGAACCATCAGCAAGCCATGCAGTGCAAAATACGGCGACAACCCGAACCGTGCGACAAAATCCAACCCGACCCAGGCGTTGGCCGCGAAGGCAACGCCGAAAAATGTGCTCCACAATACCATCGCGGAGTTGCGCGCCCGACCGGTTGTGATCTGAGCGATCAGAGTGGGCGCCGCGACAACGATTGCGAGATGCGAAAAGCCCTCGATCACCCGGCTGATCAGCATGGGGTAAAAGCCCGGCCCCAATGCCTGAAACAGCGAGATGAGCCCACCCAGTACAAGACCCGAAATCAACAGACGAACGGGTCCGATCCAACCAGCAAGCGCACCGGACAAAGCGCCCAGGACAGCACCCATCAAACTGATGATCGACAGCAGCCAGCCAATCGCATCGGCGTTATCGGAATAGCGCAGCGCCACTTGGGCGAAAGGAACGGCGATCTTGGCAAATTGCGTGGCCGCCCCGAGCCCTGCGGCCCAAAGTAGAAGAACCTGAAGGAAAATGCGCGCCGACACAGACATAAGCCGCTTTTAGCGAGAGCCGTCAGACGTTGGAACGCATAAATTATGCGTCCCCTACCCGCCTACCGCTGACCAATCTGACCGGCGTGCCATCAGACAGGTACAACCTCTCCCATACGATCTGGCCGGCGCTGATCCGAATTTGGTCATGCACCGCCTCGGAGGTCAGAAAAGATTTCGGCGTCGGCGTATGCATGTCCCACCAACCTTCTGCATCCAGTTCCGCCTCGGCAGACTGGATCTCATCGGTGGCAAACTGCCAGAGCGAAACACCCAGCAATGCGGACTGGCTGGTTTTCCAGTCTCGCGCCCGACTCGCCGAATAGGCCAGACACCTGTGGCTGCTTTCCTCGACCAGATGCAGACAGTCGGCCGAGTGCATGACAAGCCGCTTGAGCACAGCGTCGTCTGATCTTGTCGGACCAAAGGCTGAAAACGCAGATTGCTGCGTGGCCGGGGGCGGCGTTTGAGTTCCGTTCTCCCATCGTGACACCGTCGTCTGATCAACCTGCAATATGTCTGCCAGCGCGGCTTGTTTCAGCCCCACCGATCTGCGCAGGCGCCTGAGGCGCTTGCCAAACGCCGGAAACCCCTGCGGATTAAGGCGGGGTTTCCCTCGCGATGGAGAGGTCTTTTCCAAACCGTCCTCCCGGACTGCCGAAAGGTCAGAAATCCCGGCAGATCACTCTGCCGGTTCCGGCTCGTCAATCTGTGCGACCCGCGCACCGGATTTGTTCGAGGTCACAACGCCCAGCGACTTCAGTTTCCGGTGCAATGCACTGCGTTCCATGCCAACAAAGCTGGCGGTTCGACTGATATTGCCGCCGAACCGGTTGATCTGCGTCAGGAGGTACTCGCGCTCAAAAGCCTCTCGGGCCTCGCGCAGCGGCAGCGTCGCCAAAGCGCCTGACAGAACGACGCGACCGGATTCGTCCGATTTCTCTTCGTCACTTGGCAACTCGCGCGCCTCAACCGGACCAGTGCCGTCGCCAAGGATCAAAACACGCTCGATCAGGTTCTTGAGTTGGCGCACGTTTCCGGGCCATGTCATCGTCTGAAGCAATGCGATGGCCTCATCCGTCAACTCGCGTATCGGCAAGCCCTGAGTTTCATTGCACATTTCGATGAAATGTTGCGCCAGAACCGGTATATCTTCACGCCGTTCCTCCAGCGAGGGCACGGCGATCGGTACAACGTTCAGACGATGATACAGTTCCTCCCGGAATCGATCCGCTGCGATTTCTTCTTCAAGATCGCGGTTGGTCGACGAGATGACCCGCAAATCAACGCGAACCTTGTCGGACCCGCCGACTCGCTGGAATTGCTGATCCACCAGAACCCGCAGGATTTTCGACTGTGTTCCAAGCGGCATATCGGCCACTTCGTCGAAATAGATCACTCCGCCATGTGCCTCTTCCAACAGGCCGGATTCGATGCCGCGTTCGGCACTTTCGCGGCCAAACAGAACCTCTTCGACGCGCTCAGGCTCGATCCCGGCGCAGTTCACGGTCACAAAGGGCGCGTTGGCGCGGTTGGAATGCGCGTGAATGTAGCGCGCGGCGATTTCCTTGCCTGATCCGGCCGGGCCGCTGAGCATCACGCGCCCGTTCGACTTGGTCACCTTGTCCAGATTGCTTTGCATCGCGCGGAACGAGGCCGATTTGCCGATCATATCGGAATTGCTGACCTCTTTGCGCTTGAGCGAGGCGTTCTCGCGGCGCAGACGCGACGTTTCCATCGCGCGGCGGATCACCACCATCAACTGATCAATGTTGAACGGCTTTTCGATAAAGTCATACGCCCCCTGCTTGATCGCCGCGACAGCGATTTCAATGTTGCCGTGGCCCGAAATAATCACCACCGGAACATCGGGGTTGTCGCGTTTCACCGCTTTCAGAATATCGATCCCATCCATGCGGCTGTCTTTCAGCCAGATGTCCAGGATCAACAACCCAGGGGGTTCAGCATTGATTGCAGCCATGCAGTCGTCAGAATTTCCAGCCAACCGGGTGGAATAGCCTTCGTCCTCTAGAATGTCGGACACCAGTTCGCGAATATCGCGTTCGTCGTCTACGATCAGAATATCGCTCATCTTTAGCCTGCTTTCAGTTTGTTTATTTTAAGTGCCTGTTTCTTTGACGCAGCGGTTGAGGTCGGATCGACCCCGGGCAAACGAATGACAGCCATCGCGCCGAAATGGTCCTGTCCGTCAAAAACGGGCGCGTCTTCCAAAGTCAGCGCTCCGCCATGTTCTTCGATGATCTTCTTGACGATGGGCAGGCCAAGGCCGGTGCCTTCGTCTCGGGTGGTCACATAGGGTTCAAACAGCCGTGCCCGATCTTCCGGAAGGCCGATGCCGTTGTCGGCGATGGTAATCAACGTCCCAGAATCGTTTCCGGAAACCGCCACTTTGATCTGCGGTACCAAATTGTCCGGTGCGCCCTTTTCTTTCAGTGTTCCAATCGCTTCGCCTGCATTCTTGATGAGATTTGTGAGCGCCTGGTTCAACATGGTCGCATCGACGTCCACCGGCAGTGGATGGTCCGGCAAATCCGCATCGATCTGAACATCCGGCTGTCCGGCCTGCTGCAACAACACGGCTTCGCGCACCAGATTCACAATGTTTTCTTCATGCCGTTCCGGTTCGGGCATGCGCGCGAATTTCGAGAATTCGTCCACGATCCGCCGCAGGTCGTTGGTCTGGCGAACGATAACATCCGTCATGGATTCCAGGCTGTCACAATCTTCCTCATCCAGTTTGCGCGAGAACTTTCGCTTAATGCGCTCGGCGCTCAATTGGATCGGGGTCAAAGGGTTCTTAATCTCGTGGGCAATCCGACGGGCCACGTCGCCCCAGGCCGCCATCCGTTGGGCGCTGACCAGATCGGTGACATCATCAAATGCCACCACATAGCCCTCTAGACCGCCATCTTCGCCGCGACGGGTCGCCATCCGTACCAGCAGGTTTTCTGCGCGGCCTTTGCGGGTGACCTTGATCTCACCCTGCACGGCCTCCTGGCCGCTTTCCTTCAGGCTTTCGAACAAGGGCAGAAACTCGGGCACTGCAATGCCGATGGCCAGCTGGCTCTCACCCCGCGACCAGTCCAACAACCTTTCGGCGGACCGGTTCACAAAGGTCACGCAGCCTTCGGAGTCAACACCAACCACGCCCGAGGTCACCGAACTGAGCACCGAATCGAACAGCCGCCGCCGCCTTTCGATCTGCCGGGTGTTCTCCAGCAGCGTGTCGCGCTGGCCTTTCAACTGACGGGTCATCTGGTTGAAGTACCGTCCGAGCATAGCGATCTCGTCGTCGCTGGCCTCTTCGATGACCTGGACGCTCAAATCCCCGGCTCCCACGCGCTGCGCGGCAGTTGTCAGCCGTCCGACCGGGCGCGACAGTCGTTCGGCAAACCACATCCCCAGCGAAACCGCGGCCAAAATGAGGATCACCGCAAAGCCCAGGTACAAGAGGCCAAACTCGAACAGGACCCTGCCCCGTTCGCTTTCTAGCTGACTGTAGAACTGCGCGGTTTCCTTGGTGTCGTCGAGCAGCGTCAGCAGATCCCCGTCGACCTCGCGGCTGACATAGAGGTATCGGTCCGCATAGGCCTGCAACGGCACCAGCGCGCGAAATTCGCTGTTGTCCCAATCGTCGATGATGGCAAGTCCGGTATCGTTGGCCTTGACGATCTGCTCGGGTGTCGGTTCTTCGTAGTCAAATAGGTACGACCGGTCTCCGCGCGCGCGAATCTCACCGCTGCCATCGATGACATAGGCTTCGCGCAGACCGCGCTGAATCTGGGCCTGCCCTTGCGCGAGAACTTCGCGAAGTTCCGCATCCGAGATATAAAAATCCCGCGCGCGCGCATTGTCCAGAAACCGCGCCAGAACCGAGGCATCCTGCGTTAGGCCCTGTCGGTGTTCCTGCTCATAAGCTTCGGCCGCTGTCAGCGACGACCCGACCACCTGCCGCACCCGGTCCGAGAACCAGCCCTCAAGGCCGATATTTACGGTTAGACCGGCAAAGATCGCCACCGTCACCGTCGGCACCAATGCCAACAGCGTGAACGCTCCGATCAGTCGCAGGTGCAGGCGAGACCCCGCTGATTTGGCCCGCCGCGCGGCGATCAGACTGCCCAACTGGCTGAGAACCAGCGCCGCAACGACCAAAACATAAACCAGATCGGCCAACAGAATCAGCCGCAATGTGGGCGCCGTTGCCCCCAGATCGAATGGTCCAATAACAAGATAAGTTGCCAGCGTCAGGATGGGTCCAAGAACAACCAGTCCGAGGCTGCCAATATTGCGCAATCTCCGTGACTTGCGCCACCGATTGATCGATAGGATCGGCCGGTTCTGTGCCCGGGTTGCCACCGTCTGCCCTCATACTGATGTGCCGCTTGCGCGGCTAACCGCCATATGTCGTGGTCGTTGGCCGGGACGAACCCGGATGCCACGGTTTGTGTGGCGATATTACATCAGTTTGCGGCGACGTGTCACCTGAATATCGAGATCGGTGATCTTTTTACGCAGCGTATTCCGGTTAATCCCCAGCAAATCAGCACATTTTGCCTGATTACCGCCGGTCGCATCCAGGGCAATCTCGATCAGGGGTGCCTCGACCTCGCGCAGAATGCGCTGGTAGAGACCTGGAGGCGGCAGAATGTTCCCGTGCAGATCAAAATACCGACGCAGATGGCGCTCGACCGAGGATGACAGCTTTTCGCGATCTCCATCGCCCAGTACTGGCTCGGCCTCGGGCTGCGAACCCAGTGCCATTTCAACCTCAAGCTTCGAGATTTCGTCGGTTCGGCTGGTCAGACTTAGCCGCCGAACCGCGTGTTCCAGTTGTCGCACATTTCCGGGCCAGGAATAGCGACGGACCAGTTCAACCGCATCGGGGCTGAGCCAGCGCTTTGCACCGCTATCACGCTCTTCCCGGGCCAGAAAGTGATCGACCAACAGGGTGATATCATCGACACGCTCGCGCAGGGCAGGCACATGGATCGTCGCGCCGCAGAGACGATAATAGAGGTCCTGTCGAACCTTCCCGCTTTCCATCGCGTCGGTCAGGTCCGACTGGCTGGTTGCCATGAACCGCGGCACGTGATCGCCGGGGGTATCCATCATCCGCACAATCCGGGCCTGAATTTCGTCGCTGATGTCCGAGATTTCGTCGATCAACAGCGTTCCGCCCCGCACCCGTGCCATCACGCGCGCAGGGCCCTCAAGATCGCTCAGATCGGCAGCGGTTGCCGTGACAAAAGGTAAGGTCCGGCGATCCGAAAAATCGTGAATAGCCCGCGCAATCAACGATTTTCCGGTTCCGCTTTCACCGGATATCATCACCGACAGGTCCGTGTTCATGACGCGCGCAACCAGACGATACAGCGCTTGCATGACCGGCGTTCGCCCAACCAATGGCAGTTCATCAGGCCGGTCGCCGCTCTCGCGGTTCATTTCAGGCTGAACGCGCGATTTCTGGTCCAGCGCGCGGGCTGTACGCTTCATCAGGTCCGGTAGATCGAAGGGTTTTGGCAAATAGTCATAGGCGTCCGCCTCGGCCGCCTGAATGGCCGTCATGATCGTATTTTGTGCCGAGATCACGATCACTGGCAAACCGGGCCGGTCCTGCGCGATCTTTGGCAGCATCTCAAGCCCGTTCCCGTCCGGCATGACCACATCCGAGATCACGACGTCCCCTTTGCCCTCGCCAACCCATCGCATCAACGTGGTCAACGAAGAGGTGGCGTGCACCTTGCAACCGGCGCGGGTCAGTGCCTGTGTCAGTACGGTGCGGATCGTGCGGTCGTCGTCGGCGACCAGTACTGTGCCATCCATCAGATGCTCTCCTCGGTGCTATTTTCTTTCGGTGCGCGGCGCAGGGACAACCGAAACACGGTCTTTCCCGGCACCGAATCCGCAGTGATCCAACCGTCGTGGTCGGACACGATCTTGCTGACCAGTGCCAACCCCAGACCGGTTCCGTTATCCCGGCCAGAGACAAAGGGATCGAAAATGTCGCTGCGGATCTTGTCGGGCAGACCCGGACCATCATCAATGATCTCGATCTGCAATGGCAGCGAGTGGCCCGATCCGTCGCTGCGGCGCAGGCGGAAAGAATGTTCGAAATACGTCCGCAGACGGATCGTGCCACCGTCGGTTCCGGCAGCCTCGGACGCGTTCTTCAGCAGGTTCAGTACGACCTGCAAGAACTGATCCGGGTCGCCATAGGCCAGCGGCAGCGACGGGTCGTAGTCCTCGACGATCGTCATATGCGCCCCGAACCCAAGCAATGCAGAACGCCGAGCGCGATCCAGAACGTCATGGATATTGACCGGTTTGAATTCTGGCTGAGACAGGTTTCCGAATTGCTCGACTTGTTCCAGTAACTTCACAATCCGGCGGCTTTCAGCAACGATAAGATCAGTGAGTTCCAAGTCTTGCGCCGGAATATTCATGCTGAGCAGCTGCGCCGCCCCGGTAATTCCGGCCAGCGGGTTCTTGATCTCATGCGCCAGCATCTCTGCCATGCCGATGGCGGATTGCGCGGCCGATTTCACCGAGTTTCCACGCGTCATGCGCCCGGACAGCTCGCGCGGTGAAACCATCATGATCATCGACCCGGAATGTCCCATCAGCGGTGCAATCTGCAAGGCACATTGCAAGGGTGCGCGATTGCCCGATCCGACATCGACGTCGTTGACAAAAAGCGGCGCGCCCTGTTGGCGAGCGCGCAGGAACGCAGCCTCCAGCGGGGCGTCCACGGCGATCTGGTCCCACACCGGCTGCCCGATCACAGATTTGCGCGAGGCGTTCAGAAACCCCTCACCGGCAGAATTCACGTCCGAAATCCGGTCTTCTGCATCTATGATGAAAGCCGGTACGGGCAGCGAGGCCCAGATATTCTGGTCCGATGTCATGCTGCGACCTCATGCTCGGGCGATAGTGCGTGTTCCAACAGACGCAGCACGTCTTCGGTATCGCGTGAGGTAAGAACTGATCTTCGCAAGGGCGCGGGCGTGCTCGCCTCGTCCATGTACCAGCCCAGATGTTTGCGCGCGACGCGCAGGCCCAGGTCGGTCCCATAAAACGCCAGCATTGCCTGATAGTGCGCCCGCACCATATCAACCAAGTCGGCTCCTGCCGGAATCTCGGGCGCGTCCGAGCCGTACAATTCGTGGCACATCTGAGCCAGAAGCCACGGCTTGCCCTGCGCACCGCGCCCGACCATGACACCGTCAGCCCCGGACTGGTCCAGCGCGGATCGGGCGGCGGGTGTATCAACGATGTCTCCGTTGGCGATGACGGGCACCGAGACCGCCTGTTTCACGGCGCGGATCGCACTCCAGTCGGCGCGGCCCTTGTAGAACTGGCATCTGGTGCGACCGTGGATCGTGACCATTTGAATACCCGCGTCCTGCGCGCGCTTGGCCACCTCGGGGGCGTTCAGCAACGTGTCGTCCCAACCCAATCGGGTCTTCAGCGTCACGGGGACGTCGACGGCGCTGACAACCGCTTCGATCAATGTCAGGGCATGATCCGGCGTCTTCAAAAGCGCCGAACCGGAATAGCCGTTCGTCACTTTCTTGGCCGGGCACCCCATGTTGATGTCGATCACGCGTGCGCCGCGATCCGCAACCTGCCGCGCCGCTTCGGCCATCCAATGCGCCTCGCGCCCGGCCAACTGTACGGCGGTGTTTTCCACATCCGCAGACAGCTCGGCCCGTTCGCGCACACCGGGTTTGGCCTGCACCATCTCTTGACTGGCCACCATTTCGCTGACGACCATCCCCGCGCCAAAACGCATGACGAGGTCGCGGAACGGCCGGTCGGTGATTCCGGCCATGGGTGCCAGCAGCACCGGAGGGGTCAGGTCCTTGTCAGCAAGACGCAGGGTCAACGTGCTTAATCCTTGAGCAATTGAGGTTCTGATATCGAAATAGCAGCATGTGAACAATAAAATGGCGGCATTCAAGCCTGCAAAATCATCATATGCCTATTTTTTAGGCAACTGACTTGGGGTCATTGCCTCTGCATTCACCGCACCCTAAACAACCTCCAACATCAAAAGGATCGCCCACACATGACCACCGCCGCCATCATCGTCGCCGCAGGCCGCGGACACCGCGCCGGAGGAGACGTGCCCAAACAATGGCGCAGCCTGGCTGGTCGGCGGGTGGCAGATTGGACGATTGAGCAGTTTTCAGGGCGTGTGGATCACGTCGTTCTGGTCCTTTCCCCTGACGATCAGGATGCCTGGGCCGAGTTTCAGGAGACCCCCCTGATACTGGCTCAGGGCGGCAGCGACCGCGCCGCCTCGGTACGCAGCGGGTTGGATGCCTTGGCGGGCAAAGGTGTTGAACATGTCCTGATCCACGATGTTGCCCGCCCTTGCGTTAGCGCGCGCGTGATCGATGACGTTCTGGACGCGCTAAGGACCCATCCAGCCGCTGCACCCGGGCTTGCGATCACGGATGCGCTCTGGACCGGAGACGGGTCGGTTGTAACCGGGGTCCAGGACCGGACGGGCTTGTTTGCAGCGCAAACGCCGCAGGGCTTTCACTATGACGCCATCGTTGCGGCCCACGCAGCACATTCCGGCGGTGCTGCGGACGATGTCGAGGTTGCCCGCGCTGCGGGGTTGGACGTGGCCATCGTACCTGGCGATGCGGACAACCTGAAAATCACCCGGCCCGAGGATTTTGCCCGAGCCGAAAGTATCTTGGGAAAAGGTATGAATGTAAGACTTGGCAATGGCTATGACGTGCATCGCTTTGGCGAAGGCGACCATGTGATCCTCTGCGGCGTGAAAATTCCGCATGGCCGCGGGCTGCAAGGGCATTCGGATGCGGATGTCGGAATGCACGCCGTCACCGACGCGATTTATGGCGCACTTGCACAAGGCGACATTGGCCAGCATTTTCCACCCTCTGATCCGCAATGGAAAGGCGCGGCCAGCGAGATATTCCTGCGCCACGCGGTCGAATTGGCGTCGTCGATGGGATACCGCATATCGAACATTGACTGTACACTGGTCTGCGAGTTTCCAAAGATCGGCCCGCATGCGCCAGAGATGCAACAGAAAATGTCTGAAATCATGGGCTTGAGCGCCGATCAGGTCTCGATCAAGGCCACCACATCGGAACGTCTGGGCTTTACCGGCCGCAGCGAAGGCATTGCCTCGCTTGCGACAGCCTGTTTGGTGGCGTCATGACGCTGGCGCGCTTGATCGGCACAGTATGCGGCGTCGGGTACCTGCGCCCTGCCCCGGGAACCTGGGGATCGCTGGTCGCGCTTCCGTTGGCTTGGATACTTCATGTGATCGGTGGCTTCCCGCTGCTTGTGCTGGCAACACTCGCAGCCTTCGGCGCGGGTCTCTGGGCAACGCGGGTCATGACCGAAGGATCCGACAACCATGACCCGTCAGAGATCGTCATTGATGAGGTCGCAGGCCAGTTCATTGCAATCTGGGCGATCTCTTATCCTGCCTGGGCGCACGGTATCGCCATAACCGCGCTCTGGCCCGGCTGGATTGCCGGGTTTGTGCTGTTCCGTCTGTTTGACATCACCAAACTTGGCCCAATCGGCTGGGCCGACCGTCGTGGCGACCCGATGGGCGTGATGCTGGACGACGTGATTGCCGGGGCCTTTGCAGCAGTCGGGGTGCTGCTGCTGGCCGGGCTTGCGCACGGGGTTCTGGGGGCATGAGCGCGACTGATGTCCTGAACCGCGCCAAGGCACAGCGAACAATGATCGCAACGGCAGAAAGCTGTACCGGAGGCATGGTTGCGGCTGCACTCACCGATATCCCCGGCAGTTCGGCCGTGGTCGACCGCGGCTTTGTCACCTATACCAACGCCGCCAAACAGGACATGTTGGGGGTGCGCGCCGATACGCTCGATGCCCACGGCGCAGTATCCGAACAGGTCGCCCGCGAAATGGCCGAGGGCGCTTTGCAGAATTCCAATGCACAGCTTTCGGTTTCGGTCACCGGAATCGCAGGTCCCGGCGGTTCCGAGTTCAAGCCGGAAGGCCGCGTGTGTTTTGGATTGGCAGCAAAGGGCCGAGCGACCCGCACCGAAACAATCGAGTTTGGTGCCGTCGGGCGTGACACCGTGCGTAAGGCGGCCCGAGACCATGCGCTGAACCTGCTGTTGGACGCCCTTTCACAACCCGCACAAAATTAGGGCATACCCGCCTGATCGCTGCAAGAATAATCGTCACTTGAGAAAAAGCCGCCAAAACAGGCGGCTTTTTGTGTCTATGCCTCTTTTTTCCTCAACGCCTCTCCGCTTCAACACCCGCAAAACCACTCACGCAACATCGTTTGGCACAGATTTGCGCCAGACGACACAGTTTTTCAGGGAAAGGAGACCGGCCCATGAACGGAGCCGACACAGCCTGGATCATCGTCGCAACGGCATTGGTCCTGTTCATGACATTACCGGGGCTTGCCCTGTTCTATGGCGGCCTCGTGCGGGCGCGAAACGTACTGAGCGTGTTCATGCATTGCTTTTCCATTGCCTGCCTGATGAGCATTCTCTGGCTGGTCGCAGGGTACTCGATCGCGTTTGGCCCAGGTGAAAGCGGTCTGTGGGGCGGGCTGGGCAAAGCGTTTTTGAACGGTGTCGACGCAGACAGCCTTGCAGGCACCCTGCCCGAGATTCTGTTCTTTGCCTTCCAGATGACCTTTGCCATCATCACGCCTGCCCTGATCGTTGGCGCCTATGTCGAACGCGTGGGTTTTGGTTTTGTCCTGACTTTCTCGGCCCTGTGGATGCTGCTGTGCTATGCGCCTGTAGTTCACTGGATCTGGGGCGGTGGCATTCTGGCCGATGGCGGCATTCTGGGCGAAGTCGGCGTTCGTGACTTTGCCGGGGGCATTGTTGTGCATGAAACCGCAGGTCTGGCTGCGCTGATCATCGCGGTTGCTCTGGGACCGCGCCGCAATCGCACAACGCCACCGCACAACCCCGGCTATGTCATGGTCGGGGCCGCGATGCTGTGGGTCGGCTGGTTCGGCTTCAACGGCGGCTCGCAACTGGCGGCTGACGGCGGCGCGGCAATGGCGATGACGGTCACGCACCTGTCCGCCGCGACCGCCTCTCTGTCCTGGGCCCTGTGGGAGAAGGTGCGCTTTGGCAAAGCCTCGATGGTGGGTCTGGTGACCGGTACCATCGCTGGTCTGGCCTCGATCACCCCGGCCTCGGGCTTTGTCGGCCCGGTGCAGGCGCTGATTATCGGTGCTGTCGCAGGCATATTGTGCCAAGAGGCAGTTTTCGTGATCCGCAACAAGCTGAACATCGACGACACGCTGGACGTGTTCGCCGTTCACGGTGTCGGTGGAATCTTTGGGACGCTCATGATCGCCCTGTTCGGCCTTGGCACCTGGACCGCGCAACTGGGGGGGCTGCTGATCGTGGGTGTCTTTACGGCAGTTGTCACGTTTGTGTTGGTCAAGGTGGTTGCAATGATCACCCCGCTTCGCGTAGATGCCGAGACTGAAACAAACGGGCTCGATCTTTCGGTACACGGAGAACGCGCTTACGACATGAGCAGCTGAGCCCACCTTGGCTGCTGCGCCCGCGAGGGCAAAGCGGACCCTTCGGGGTCCGCTTTTCTTTTTTGCCCCTCTCGACTCTGGGCCGACGCTCAGGCTATCAGCCCGCAACGTCTTTCAGCCCCGAGGTTTGCGCCATGATCCCCAGTTCCTTTCCCGACAGCACCGAAATCGCCCGTCTGACCGCGCGCATGCTGCTGGAGATCAAGGCCGTCCATTTCAACGCGCGCGAGCCGTTTACATTGGCCTCGGGCCTGCCCAGCCCAACCTATATCGACTGCCGCAAACTGATCTCGTATCCGCGCATCCGCTCGACCCTGATGGATTTTCTGACTGTCACCGTCATGCGCGACGCAGGCTTTGAGGCGTTTGACAATATCGCAGGGGGCGAAACCGCCGGTATTCCCTTTGCCGCGATGGTTGCTGAACGCTTGGCCCTGCCGATGACCTATGTGCGCAAAAAACCCAAAGGCTATGGCCGCAACGCCCGCATCGAAGGCGCGATGAGCGAAGGCGAGCGCGTCCTGCTGGTCGAGGATCTGACCACCGATGGCGGGTCGAAACTGTCTTTTGTGGATGCGATCCGCGAAACCGGCGCGACTTGCGGGCACACGGCGGTGATCTTCTACTATGGCATCTTTCCCGACACGGAAAAGACGCTGGGCGACCATGGCATCACGCTGCACAGCCTTTGCACATGGTGGGACGTTCTGGCCGAGGCCAAGGCGCAGAAAGCCTTTGATCAGGAAACACTTGACGGGGTTGAAGCGTTTCTGAACGACCCGCGCGGTTGGCAGGACGCCAATAAAAGCTGAATTTACCACTGTGAGTGATTTGGGGATAAGTCAGGCAGAATCAGCCCGACCGCAACAATATGTGGTGACTTTTGTCTAGAAACCCACATAATACACCAAATCCTTTGCGTATATCAGGCCGTCTCAAAAGTTATCCCAAGGCTTTATCCATAGTTAGCCACAGGTATTTCCAGATAGCCGCCACGCCGAAATAGCGTGTAAGAACACCGTGGGCAGCGGGGACAATATGAACGAGATCAGCAGCATCGAGCAGGCAGCGGCGCAGATTCAGAATGCCGAGACAATGCCGCATTCCATTGAAGCGGAACAGCAGCTTCTGGGTGCGATCCTGACCAATAACGATCTGTACGACCGGGTGGCGTCGATTATCGGGGCCGAGCATTTCTTTGACCCGGTCCACGCCCGTATCTACGAGGTCGCCGCAGCGCGCATCGCCAAAAATGCGCTGGCCTCTCCTGTGACGCTGAAATCCTTCATGGCCGAGGACGAGGGCCTGAAGGAACTGGGCGGCCCGGCCTATCTGGTCAAGCTGGCCGGCGCGTCGATCAGTGCCTTTGCGGTGCATGACTATGCCCAGATGATTTATGATCTCGCCATTCGGCGCGAATTGATCCGGCTGGGTCGGGATATTTCCGACAAGGCCGCTCGCGTCGATGTCAGCAGCGAGCCAAAAGAACAAATCGTCGAGGCCGAGCAACAGCTCTATCAGCTATCCGAGCAGGGCCAGACCGAACAGGGTTTCCAATCCTTCCTCAAGGCGGTCACAGAAGCCGTCAACGTCACCAACGAGGCGTATCAGCGCGGTGGTGGCATGGCGGGGATTTCCACCGGTCTGGCCGACTTGGACAAGCAATTGGGAGGGCTGCACCCATCCGACCTGATCATTCTGGCCGGACGCCCGTCGATGGGAAAAACCTCGCTTGCGACTAACGTCGCGTTCAACGTGGCCAAAGCCTACAAACGTGGCACCAAACCTGACGGTTCTGAGGGTGCGATTGACGGTGGCGTGGTCGGGTTTTTCTCGCTTGAGATGAGCGCCGAACAGCTTGCAGGCCGGGTTCTGGCCGAGGCCTCGGAAATTTCCAGCCACAAGATCCGTCAGGGTGACATGACCGAGGCCGAGTTCCGCCGTTTCGTGGACGCGGCCAAGGAATTGGAAGCCTGCCCGCTATTCATAGATGACACCCCCGCCCTCCCGATCTCTCAGCTCGCCGCGCGCGCGCGGCGGCTGAAGAGAACGCATGGGCTGGACCTGCTGGTCATCGACTATCTGCAACTTTGCCGAGGTATGGCCGATAATCGCGTCAACGAAATTGCCGAGATTTCGATGGGCATGAAGGCGATCGCAAAAGAGCTGAACATCCCGGTGGTGGCCCTGTCCCAGCTGTCGCGTCAGGTAGAAAGCCGCGACGACAAGCGCCCTCAACTCAGCGACCTGCGGGAATCGGGCTCGATCGAACAGGATGCGGACGTCGTGATGTTCGTGTTCCGCGAGGAATACTACAAGGAGCGTGAAAAGCCCGGCGATCATGAGCTGGAAAAGATGGAAGAGTGGAAGCAGGCAATGGAACGCCTGCACGGTAAAGCCGAGGTCATCGTCGGCAAGCAGCGCCACGGCCCCATCGGAACGGTCGAATTGTCGTTCGAGGCGCAGTTCACCCGCTTTGGCAATCTGGTCAAACCCTGGCAACAGGGTGGCGAGATCGAAGGCTACTGAACGATCACAAATACACCGTAAACACGTTCAACACCAAAGGGCATTCGCTTTATTGGTGTTGGTCATGCGTTGTGCTAATCTAAATTTGCAAATGCGGCGCAGACCGCTGATTTTTGTCGAGGCGACCAGCACGTGCCAGCCATTATTTCGGAAATCAGGTATCGCAACGGGCCTGGGTTCAGCCCAGACGACGACTATATCGAAATCCGGGTTCCAACCGGCACCGACGTCTCGGACCTGACGGTCGACGTCTACAACCCGAACGGAACCGTGCGCAGCTCGACCGATGTCAGCGACGGCACGATGACGACAGTTGGCAACTTCGACTATTACGTCGTGAATGCGCGGATCAACCGGTTTGGGGCCATATCGCTATCTGACGATGGCACTGTTTTGAGCTTTGTGTCATTCGACGCCGAAGTTACCGCGACCGAGGGTCCTGCGGATGGCACGACCTCGACGCAGGTGGGTACCAATGGCGACGACTCGACATCATCGCTCAGCTCAACGGACGGGGTGAATTTTGTCGTCGATCCGGACCCAAGCCCCGGTGCCCCCTGTTTCGCTTCGGGCACCCATATCCAGACAATCAATGGTCCCGTGCCCGTCGAAGAGCTGGCACCGGGTGATCAGGTTGTGTCGGCAGATGACACCGTTCACATTCTGCGACTGCGCCTGTCCCGTGCGGTTCGTCTGTCCGAATTGATACGGCTGCCGCACCTGCGCCCCGTTCGCATTGTGACCGGGGCCTTTGGGCAAGGATTGCCGCGTCGGGACCTGATGGTATCGCGCCAACACCGGATGCAATCCGACTCGCCCATTGCGAAACGCATGTTTGGCACACGTAATGTGTTGATCTCTGCGATCCGATTGACCGACTTGCCCGGTGTTTTTGTGGACACGGACGTCACGCAGGTTACCTATCACCACCTTATCTTTGACCAGCATGTGATCCTGCTGGCCGAAGGAGCACCCAGTGAAAGCCTGTTCACTGGCCCGCAGGCGCTTGCCTCGATGCCAGCCGAAGCGCGTGCGGAGCTTAAGCTGCTGTTTCCGGATATCGCGGAAACGCTGACTCAGGTTCCAGCTTGCTACATTCCCGATGGGCGTCGGCAAATGAAACTGATCTCGCGCCATGTCGACAATAACAAACCCTTGTTGGGACACGGGTCCGACCGGCATCGGCCGACCGCCTGACGGGGATCAACGATGATCGCAACAGTGCGGCATTGGAGGCAACAGGTTCACAATCTGATTGTTCAAGTTACTCCGTCCTTCCAGCGCGCGGCGCCTTGATACGTTTGGCTGTTTTGCCACAACTCGGCAAATGCGCGCCCGAATGCAGGGGATTTCGCCGCGTACCCTCTTGACCTCAGTCACCCCAATGTCATGAACGGGCCATGAGTACTGCACATCTGACCATCAACCTACACGCCCTGACGCAAAACTGGCGTGCGCTGGATGCAAAAACGAATATTGAAACCGGCGCCGTGGTCAAGGCTGACGGCTATGGTCTGGGGGCGGGACCCGTTGCAGGCGCGCTGGCCGAAGAAGGTGTGCAGAAGTTCTTTGTCGCCGTAGCCGAAGAAGGCGTCGCCGTGCGTGAGGCCGTCGGCCCAGAACCGCTGGTGGCTGTGTTCTCCGGACACATGAAGGGTGACCATGACCTGCTGCGTGACCACGACCTGACGCCTCTGATCAATTCGCCTCAGCAATATAAGCGCCACCATGAGGCCCTGCCCGATCACGCGTTCGGCATCCAGTTAGACAGCGGCATGAACCGTCTGGGGCTCGAGCCCGCCGACTGGGCCGCGTTGCGGTCCGAGGCGCTGGCCAAAGACCCGGTTGTCGTGATGTCACATCTGGCCTGCGCGGATGAGCCTGACCACCCGATGAATCGTCAGC
Organism: Ruegeria sp. AM4; assembly: GCF_056540665.1. NCBI lineage: Bacteria > Pseudomonadati > Pseudomonadota > Alphaproteobacteria > Rhodobacterales > Roseobacteraceae > Ruegeria > Ruegeria sp. AM4. Next base: position 776,692 of record NZ_JBQFXD010000001.1, read on the forward strand.
AATTGCAGTGCTTTAAGGATATGACCGACGGCGTATCAGCACCCAGATCTCTGGCAGCTACCGGCGGCACGTTGTTGGGCCCCGAATTTCACTTTGACTTCTGCCGACCCGGTATTGGCCTCTACGGTGGAATGCCCTTTGCAGGGGCGAAGCCGGTCGTCACCGTCGATCTACCGGTCATACAGGTACGGTCAGTCGAAGTTGGTGAGACCGTGGGCTACGGCAACAGCTGGACCGCGCGCCGCCCGTCGCGCATAGCAACCGTGGCCGCAGGCTATGCCGATGGGCTGCATCGCGCCATTGGCGGCGGCATCGATACCTTTGCTGGTGATCAACCCTGCCCGGTGGTAGGACGTATCTCAATGGACCTGATCACCGTGGATGTTACCGATTTGCCCTATGACCCCGACCGACTGCGCATCCTGAACGGCCATCAGACCGTTGACGATCTGGCCGAAGCTGCCGGAACCATCGGCTATGAAATCCTGACCTCGATGGGCCGGCGGTTTTCGCGGGGATATGTGGAATGAGCCCTGTCGCGCTGCCCGGCGGATTGGGACGGGCAATCCTGAACATGTTGGCGACCTTTGGCCGTGTTGCGCTGTTTGCGGTGGACGCGATCTCGCATATCGTCCGCCCGCCCTTTTATCCGCGCGAGTTTCTGATTGCACTGCTGAACGTCGGCTGGCTGTCGCTGCCCGTCGTCGGCCTGACCGCCATTTTCACCGGCGGCGCGCTGGCGCTGCAAATCTACGCGGGCGGCGCACGTTTCAACGCCGAGGCCGTGGTGCCCCAGATCGTCGCCATCGGCATGGTGCGAGAGCTTGGCCCGGTACTGGTCGGCCTGATGATTGCCGCGCGGGTGACCTCGTCCATCGCGGCCGAGATCGCCACGATGAAGGTGACCGAGCAGATCGATGCGCTGGTCACTCTGTCGACCCACCCGATGAAATACCTGACCGCCCCGCGCGTTCTGGCGGCGCTGATAACCGTTCCGCTGCTGGTCGCGGTCGGAGACGTCATCGGCATCGCAGGCGGTTATACGGTCGCCACGCAGAACCTGGGCTTCAATCCGGCGGCTTATCTCAAGAATACCGTGAATTTCCTTGAGGCGCGCGACATCGTCTCATCCATGGTCAAAGGCGCGGCTTTTGGCCTGATCGCGGCCATTATGGGCTGCTATTACGGGATGAACTCGGGCCGGGGCGCGCAGGGTGTGGGTCGTGCCACCAAATCCTCGGTCGAGTCCGCCGCCATCCTGATCCTCGCCGCCAATTTCGTTCTGACAGGGGTGTTCTTCTCGCTATGATCCGGATGGAGAATGTACACAAAGCCTTTGACGACAATCATGTGCTGCAGGGGATGAACCTTGAGATTTCCAAGGGCACGTCGATGGTCATCATCGGCGGCTCGGGCACCGGCAAATCTGTGGCGCTGAAATGCATTCTCGGCCTCATCAAACCCGATAGCGGCATGATCTACGTGGACGGCAAAGACGCCACCAAAGGCGACCGAGACGCGTTTTTGGCCCGCTTCGGCATGCTGTTTCAGGGGGCCGCCCTGTTTGACTCGCTGCCGGTCTGGCAAAACGTGTCCTTCCGCCTGCTGCGCGGCCCGTTGAAACGCCCCGCCGAATACGCGCGCGAGATCGCCATCGAAAAACTGCGCCGCGTGGGCCTGAAATCCAACGTCGCCGACCGTTACCCTTCGGAACTGTCTGGCGGGATGCAGAAACGTGTCGGCCTGGCCCGCGCCATCGCCGCCGAGCCCGAGATCATCTTCTTCGATGAGCCCACCACGGGCCTCGACCCGATCATGTCCGGCGTCATCAACGACCTGATCCGCGCGATCGTGACCGAGATGGGCGCCACCGCGATGACCATCACCCACGACATGAGCTCGGTCCGCGCGATTGCCGACAACGTGGCGATGCTGCATGACGGCGTGATCCAGTGGACCGGGCCTGTGGCGCAGATGGATAGCTCGGGTGATCCTTATGTGGAGCAGTTCATCAGCGGGAGTGCTGAGGGGCCGATTGAGGCGGTGCGGTGATCGAGCGGGTCGCTTCGCTTATTGCCATTTTCGGTTGGCCTTTGTGTTGGATATTTGCGATTTACGTTGCGGTTCGCAGCTGTTCCCGATTCAAAGTGCTTTCAATGTTCATCATTATAGTTGTGTTAGATCTGTTATCAATTTTGTGGGTACAGATCAGCTTGACGGATTTGTTGACCTTAGTGTTCTCAAGCTGGATCCAAGTCAGCATTTTTCAAGCAAATTTGTGGGCAATCGAAAACATATTTGTTTTTATTTCAGTCTCCTCGCTTGTTATCTTTCAAAGCCGAAATTTAGGGCTAAATTGGCTCTCTAAGTCTTTGGGAATACTATTTGTCTTGATGGGCCCGCTCATTACATGGTTTTACGTGATGGTGCGCTTTCACTGACCCCTTAGATCTTTAGGTTTGGGCAATGAGCTTAGTTATCTTCATCTGACTGGATCTAATGACCCTCCGCATCGCCACCCTTTCCCTCCTGATCCTCTACCCCATCGCGTGGTTCGCCCCGCTGATGCGAGCGGGTCTCCTCCCGATCTTCGGGCTATCAGAGATCAGCGTCATCACCGGGCTCCAGTCGCTGTGGAAATCCGACATCTTCCTTGCCCTGGTCGTCACCGTCTTTGCCCTGTTCGCGCCCTACGTCAAAACGATCGGCACCGCGCTGGTTCAGTGGAACATGCTGGACCCCCGCGTTCAGCCAGCGCTCAACATTATGGGCAAACTGGCGATGGCCGACATTTTCCTGATCGCGCTCTACATTACTTTGGCCAAGGGTATCTCATACGCCACCATCGAAACGGCGTGGGGATTGTACCTGTTCACGGGCTGCATTCTGGTCTCGATCGCGCTGGGTTACATTACGGAAATGACATCCAGTTCACGAAATTCTCAGACCTAATTGATTGAAATCATTAATCTGAGTATCATCTTTAGTATTCGAGCAGCAAAGTTTTTTGTAACGCACCGGTCCCTGGCGGATCACAATGACTGTTTGATGTGTTCCTCCGCTTCGGCCCGGCCTGTACCGGTTTTTGAAGGAGATGCACGTCTATGTCCGGCCTCCATACTCTTACATTGCAATTTCAGAATGCCTTTATTCGACTGACTTTTTTCCTAATCTGTGCGGCAGCTTTTCTGGCCGTCACTGCAACCATGCTTTCCGCGCTCGACGTCCTGCCGTGGCTTTCCATGCAGGCGGGTTTTGGGACCGAAACACTTGATGCAGGAATGTACATCCAGATCGGGCTCACCTGCCTGATTCTGATGCTCGCATTCTACCTTCCCGCAAATGCACGCATGATGGCGTTGGAGAACAACCATCGCAAATTCGCCCTGAACATGCGCGATATTGTCGATGCCTATCAGGTCGCCCATGCTGCCGATCGCAGCGGTGCGTTTTCCCTGGGCTCGGAATTCGACGCCGTGAAGGAACGCATGGCCTTTCTGCGCGACCACCCAGACCTGCAGGCGTTGGAACCGCAGATTCTGGAGCTTGCCGCCCAGATGAGCCAGGTCAGTCAGGACCTGGCCGAAACCTACGGCGATGCCAAGGTCGCGCGGGCGCGGATGTTCCTGCAACAGCGTCAGGAAGAGATTGAGCAGTTCCAGCATCGGATCGAGGATGCCCAAACGATCCAGCACGAGCTACGCCAGTGGACGCGCGATATCGAGATCGAGGAATCCATCGCCAAGTCGCAGCTCAGACGCCTGCGCGATGAATTATTCGAACTGTTGCCGGAACTGTCCGCTCAATTGCAAACCCCCTCGGATGACAAGGATCCAAGCGCATCCAGCGTCATCGCCATGTCGCCTCCGCGCGCCGCTGAGTAGGCGCATCCGCGCCCGTCGGGGGCGATGGCCCGCAGGGCCTGAGCGCACGACGCCCCACCGGCGGAGATGAAAGCCCGCAAGGGCTTGAAGAACCGCCCATCCTCGGGCACGAATTGCGCCATGGCTAAGACAACCGCATTCACCTGCTCCGCCTGTGGCGCATCACACTCACGTTGGTCCGGGCGCTGCGACGCCTGTGGCGAATGGAACACCATCACGCAGGAAACGCCCCTTTCGGCTGGCCCCGCAAAGAAATCCCTCGGTGGCAAACGCGGCCAGTCCATCGCACTCACGGACCTCGCCACCGAGGAAATCCCGCCCCCCCGCACCCTCTGCGGGGTCGAAGAACTCGACCGGGTGCTGGGCGGTGGTCTGGTCCCCGCTTCGGCCCTGCTGGTGGGCGGCGACCCAGGCATCGGCAAATCCACCCTGCTGCTGCAGGCAGCAGCTCGGTTCGCGCGAGAGGGTGTCAAAACCATCTACGTTTCTGGCGAGGAAGCCAGCGCGCAGGTCCGAATGCGCGCGCGCCGTCTGGGGCTTGAGGACTCGCCGGTCCAATTGGCAGCCGAGACCAACCTGCGCGACATTCTCACCACCCTGGAGGCCGAGAAACCGGGCCTGGCCATCATCGACTCGATCCAGACCATGTGGGCCGACAATGTGGACAGCGCTCCCGGGTCGGTCAGCCAGGTGCGTGCCGCTGCGCATGAGTTGACGACCTTTGCCAAGCGCCATGGTGTGTCGATTATCATGGTCGGCCACGTCACCAAGGAAGGCCAGATCGCAGGCCCCCGCGTGGTCGAGCATATGGTCGACACAGTGCTATATTTCGAAGGCGAGCGCGGCCACCAGTTCCGCATCCTGCGCGCGGTCAAGAACCGCTTTGGCCCCGCCGATGAGATCGGTGTTTTCGAGATGACGGGCAAAGGTCTGGCCCAAGTCACCAACCCGTCCGCACTCTTCCTGTCCGAACGCGGCACGCCCAGCCCCGGATCGGCGGTGTTTGCCGGTATCGAAGGCACCCGCCCTGTTTTGGTGGAATTGCAAGCATTGGTTGCCCCCTCGCCCCATTCGCAGGCCCGCCGCACCGTTGTGGGCTGGGACAGCGGGCGTCTGGCGATGATCCTTGCGGTGCTTGAGGCACGCTGTGGCATTCCCTTTGCAGGGCTCGATGTCTATCTGAACGTCGCTGGGGGCCTGAAAATCAGTGAACCTGCCGCTGATCTGGCAGTGGCCGCCGCTCTGCTCAGCGCCCGCGAAGACACCGCCCTGCCCGCAGATACGGTCGTTTTCGGAGAAATCTCGCTATCCGGGGCACTTAGACCCGCCCCACAGACCGAAAACAGGTTGAAAGAAGCGCAAAAACTTGGTTTCACGGCGGCAATTGCTCCGGCGGGTGGCAAAACCGGCACTGTGGCAGGTCTGACACTCACCCGACCCTCTGATTTGGTTGGGTTTGTTGGCGAAACCTTCGGAGCAGGTTAAAGTCGCGCCTTGAGGGGCAGAAAAGAACAGGCGAGGGCCATGGAAGGTTTTACAATAATTGACGGGGTCGTTGCCCTGATCGTCGTGGTGTCGGGCATTCTTGCCTACTCTCGCGGGTTCCTACGCGAAGTCCTTGCCATCGCCGGCTGGGTTGCAGCTGCGGTTCTGGCGTTCATTTTCGCACCGCAAGTGGTTCCGCTGGTCAAGGAGATTCCGGTCGTTGGGGATTTCTTGCGTGACAGCTGCGAACTATCGGTCATCACCGGCTTTGCGGCGGTGTTTGCGGTCGCACTGATCGTGGTCAGCATATTCACCCCGCTCTTTTCCTCGCTTGTGCAACGGTCCGCTTTGGGCGGATTGGATCAGGCACTGGGCTTTTTCTTTGGCATCGCGCGCGGCATCCTTCTGGTCGCCATCGCGTTCTTTGTCTACGACACCGTGATGACCGGCCAATCCTACACGATCGTTGACGAAAGCCGGTCGGCCAAGGTGTTCGAACAGTTCAGCGACCGGATCGAAGAGCAGAACCCAGAAGAAGCACTGGGCTGGGTGACCGCACAGTACGAAGAGCTGGTCGCAAGCTGCACAGCGGACAGCGCAGCCGATGCCGAGACACCGCAAGCGGACAGCACCGAAGGCACCGCAAGCGAATAACCGGCGGTTCCATCATTAGATTGCCAGAGAATGCCCGGCCAGCGCCGGGCTTTTTTCTTAGACGAACCCCTCGCCGCCGCAGACTGCACAACGGATTGTCTTGAGACCGAAACAGCCGTCGCAACGCGCCCTGTTTGGGTTGCCTTGTAAATCCCGACCCTTGATTACTTCGCCGGTACCTTTGCAAATCTCGCAGGGTGCGCGACCCATCCCCCGGCATCTATGGCACCGTCGCTTGACTGGCTCGTCCTTCTTCGGTCCTGGCTTGTTTTGCCACATCTGTTGTTCCCCACCCCGGATTTCCGGCCATTGATGTGCGACCATCGCTGGGTCATGACAGCACATGCCCTGTGCTTTGTCACCTACAGCAAGGGATTGTTGCCAATTTCGCAACGTGACTGCGGCAAAAGGTGAATGTGATCCTTTGATGACAAGGGCTGCGTAAGGCAGTATGTGAGGGCCGGAACAGCCACGGAATCGGAGCGTGTGAACCTTGCCCGTACCCAAGTATGTCATTTGCGGTTGCTCAAGCGACACACGGCAAGCTCGTCGATCCCGATTGCTGAATCAAATCAGAACATCATCGTCATAGAAATTGGAGCCCGTACATGTGTGGGATTTTGGGAATCGCAAGCCGGACGCATGATGTGTTTGCGGAAATCTATGACGGGCTGCTGATGCTGCAGCACCGGGGTCAGGACGCCTCGGGCATCGTCACATATTCGGGTGAGTTCTTTCGCGAAAAGAAAGCCAACGGGCTGGTCAAGGACGTGTTTAACGCCAATGACGCCGAGACGCTGCTGGGCAAGGTCGGGATCGGTCACGTGCGCTATCCCACAGCCGGTTCGTTGAGCGCGTCCGAGGCGCAACCATTCTTCGTGAATGCGCCGTATGGCATCTATCTGGTCCATAACGGCAACATCACAAATACCGAAGAGCAGCGTGAGAAAGTCACGGCAAAATACAGCCGCCACCTGCGGACAACCTCGGATTCCGAGGTACTGCTGAATGTATTGGCCGACAAGGTTGCCGACGCGATTAAGGTCAACGGCAACGTCGATCCAATCCGCAATCTGTTTGCCGGCGTGAAGATGACGATGGAGCGTGTGCAGGGTGCCTATTCGGTGATCTGTCTGGTCGCCGGTGTCGGCATGCTGGCCTTCCGCGACCCGCACGGCATCCGCCCCCTTTCGGTCGCCAAACGCGAAGCTCCGGGTGATGGCGACGACTATGCATTTGCCTCCGAGGATGTGGCCTTCGGCATCAACGGTTTCGAAAAGCTGCGCGACCTGCGCCCTGGTGAGGCGATCCTGATCGACCTTGACGGGAACATGCACGAGTTCCAGGCGGTCGAAGGCAAGCTGACGCCCTGCATTTTCGAGTATGTCTATCTGGCCCGCCCGGATTCGCTGTTGGATGGCGTGTCTGTCTACAAAACTCAGATGCGTATGGGGCAAACGCTGGCAAAGCAAATTCAGGACTCGGGCCTGCAGATCGACCGGATCATCCCCGTCCCCGATAGCGCCCGCCCCGTTGCGCTTGAGGCTGCCAAGATCACCGGCATTCCCTATCGCGAGGGGCTGGTAAAGAACCGCTATGTTGGGCGCACATTCATCATGCCCGGACAGGCCGAACGACAGAAATCGGTGCGCCGCAAGCTGAACGCAGTTCCGCTGGAATTCGACGGGCACAATGTGCTTTTGATCGACGACTCGATCGTGCGTGGAAACACGATCAAGAAGATTGTGCAGATGTGCCGCGAAGCTGGTGCCAAGAAAGTCTATATCGCCAGCGCGTCACCGCCTGTGAAATACCCCAATGTCTACGGCATCGACATGCCAACCCGGCATGAACTGATCGCCAATGGCAAAGAGATCGAGGAAATTCGCGAGGAACTGGGGGCAGACGCTCTGTTCTATCAAAATCTCGACGATCTGATCTGGGCCGCCAAAGAGGGCAATCCGGAGATCGAAGCCTTTGACTGCTCGTGCTTTGACGGCAATTACGTCACCGGGTTGGAAGAGGAATATCTGGACAGTTTGGAGAACAGCAGCCGGGTCAGCAAGAAACGTGAAGACATGCAAGTTGTGGGTGGATCGTGGAACGCCGCCAAACTGGCGTCGGGGTAACGCGAATCGGTCGCTGATCAGCGGCAGCTGAGAGACAAAAGTTGACGCCAAGGCAATTGAGAGAGGCGGTGAAATTCCGCCGACGCATGGGATAGGAACCCGCCGCAATTGCAAGGACTTCGCCCCGTGCATAGCCAGCGTCACGATTCCGAGACGCTAGGGGGCTTTTCCTCACCGACGCTGTTTGATAGCCCGCGCGCCTGACACCACTCAGCTTAAGGGGTCGGGGCCATACCCTGACCGCAATCCATGTCAAACACCGCTGTCAAAAGCGCGGCCACGCAGAAGGGCGCGCTTAAGAAAAACACTGTCTCGGTCCTTGGGGTTTTTGGCTCCAAATCTGAAATGCGCGCCTTGATGCGCCTGGCCTCGGGCCGGGTAAAAGAGGTCAGACTCGGCAGTCGCGTTGCCTCTGGCAAGGTCATGGCAATTGATGAACACGGCGTCATGCTGCAACAAAGCGGGCAGACACGACGGATTGCAATTCCCGGAAGTTGATCCGGGCTTGACGCCCTTCGTTCTGGCGTTCAAACCGCGCCTATGACCGATCAGATCAAAATCGCCCTCATCACAGGCGCTTCTCGTGGGTTGGGGGCTGCGCTGGCAGAGGCCCTGTCGCCCGAGTATCACATCGTTGCCGTCGCGCGTACCACTGGTGGACTGGAAGAACTGGACGACCGTATCCAGGCCAAAGGTGGCTCTGCCACATTGGCCCCGATGGACATCACGGACCCTGACGCCATGGCGACCCTGTGCAGGGGCATTCACGACCGCTGGGGCAAGGTCGATCTGTGGCTCCACACCGCGGTCCACACCTCTGCCCTGACGCCTGCACATTTCGTGGATCCCAAGGAATGGACTAAGGCTGTGAATACCAACGCTACGGCCACCTCAGTTCTGATTCCATATGTCGCCCCGTTGCTGGGCGAAACCGGCCATGCAGTGTTCTTTGACGACCCCAAAGCGGGCGAGAAGTTCTATGGCATCTATGGCGCGACCAAAGCGGCACAGATGGCCCTGGCACGCAGCTGGGCGGTCGAGACAGAACGAACCGGTCCGCGCGTATCGATTGTGGAACCGGCACCGATGCCGACGGCAGTACGCGCACGCTTTCACCCCGGCGAGGATCGTGACCCGCTGACCAGTCCAACAGATGAAGCCGCACGTATTCTGGCTATGCTTTAGGAATGGCCCCTTGGGCCATACCTCCGGCGGCAAAAATTTTTGGCGAGATGACGCGGTCGGATCAGGCGATATGAACGCCGTTGCGCCCGGCCAGATCGACAAAGAACTGCCAGGCCACACGGCCCGAACGCGCGCCACGGGTCGCCTGCCATTCGATCGCTTCGGCCCGCAGAGTCTCTGCGTCAACTGAGATGCCGTAGGCCGTGCAATAACGGTCGATCATCGCCAGGTATTCATCCTGATCGCAGGGATGGAAGCCCAGCCAAAGGCCGAACCGATCCGATAACGAGACTTTTTCCTCGACCGCCTCGGACGGGTTGATGGCGCTGGAACGTTCGTTCTCGATCATATCCCTTGGCATCAGGTGGCGACGGTTCGAGGTGGCGTAGAAGACGACGTTCTCGGGACGGCCTTCGATACCGCCGTCCAGCACAGCCTTGAGCGATTTGTAGTGCTGGTCATCGTGGCTGAAGGACAGGTCATCGCAGAACAGAATGAACCGATGCGAGGACGCGCGCAGGTGGTTCAGCAAGCGCGCGACCGAGCCCATATCCTCGCGTTGAAGCTCGACCAGCTTCAGGTCCGGGTGTTCGCTTTGCAGCGTTCCGTGAACCGCTTTGACAAGGCTGGATTTCCCCATCCCGCGCGAGCCCCACAGCAACGCATTGTTGGCCTTGTACCCAGCGGCAAATCGGTGCGTATTGTCCAGCAGCGTATCGCGAGAGCGATTGATGCCGACCAACAGGTCCAAATCGACGCGGTTGACCTGAACAACCGGTTCCAGCCTGTCCGGTTCCACGTGCCAGACAAAGGCCGGGGCCGCGTTGAAGTCGGGCGCAGCCAAAGGTGCCGGGGCCATGCGTTCCAAAGCATCTGCGATACGGTTCAGGGCTTGGTCGTCCATCGGCTCCTCCGGTCGGTTTCGGGGGTTCAAACCACGTTACGGTTGTCGCAACAAGAGCCTTCAATAAAAAAGGCGCGCCATTGCTGGCGCGCCAACTGCAATGCGTCGAAAGGTTATTTCTGGTCTTCTTCCTGCATCATTTCCGCATCGGCCTCAGCCTCTTCATCATCGTAGTAGCCATCAGCACGCAGCTGTTCTTCGCGCTTTTTCTCGACACGGGCAACAAGGAAGATCGACACTTCGTAGAGGCCGTAGACGACCGTGAAGAGAATGATCTGTGTGATTACGTCCGGTGGCGTGACCACGGCGGCCAGCACCAGAATGCCGATCACGGCATATTTTCGAACTTCACCCAGCCCCTGCGCGCTCACCAACCCGGCTTTGCCCATCAGCGTCAGCAAAACTGGCAACTGGAAACACAAGCCAAAGGCCACGATGAACTTGATCGTCAGGTTCAAATACTCTTGCGCCGAACCTTGGAAAACGACGCTCAACGGTGCAGCCTGAGCCCCTTCGGAAACAGCTTCGCCTTCTGCCCCAAACTGTTGGAAACCCAGGAAAAAGTCATATGCAAGCGGCGTTACAACATAAAAGGCAAAGCTCGCCCCCAACAGGAACATAAATGGCGAGGCCAACATGAAGGGCAGAAACGCGTTCTTTTCCGAACGATACAGACCCGGCGCAACAAAGCGCCACATCTGCATCCCGATATAGGGAAATGCCAGAATGAACCCACCCAGCAGCGAGACTTTGATCGCGACAAAGAACCCTTCCTGTGGCGAGATGAAGATTAACCCACAATCCTGTCCGCGCTCGGTCAAAACTTCGCACAACGGCCGCGTCAGAAAGTTGAAGATCGGCGTAGCGACCGTAAAGCAGATGATCATCCCGATGAGGAAGGCCACAACAGAATGAATCAACCGCGTTCGCAGTTCCGCCAGATGCTCGATCAATGGGGCCGAGCTGTCCTCGATCTCGTCCGTTTTGCTCATGACTTGCTTTCGGTGTTCAGCGCGGCTTCGGCCTCTTCGGCCTTGGCAAGCGCGTCAGCGGCTTCCTTGGCTTTGCGCTCGGCTGCCGAGCGCGCAGCGGTTGCCTGGATCTTTTTCGCTTGCTCAGCGCGTTCCGCGGCGAGCTTGCCGGTTTCGCTTTCCGGGTCAAACTTCGTTGGGTCCAAAGATTTGGCCACATCCCGCGCCGCCTCGTTGACGCTGTCCATGGCGCTACCGACCGGGTTCGCCGCAGCGTTCAGGCCCTTTTTTATCTCGTTCACGCCCGCCTGATCCGCAGCCTCGTTCATGGCGCTGCTGAATTCACGCGCCATGCCGCGCGCCTTGCCGACAAAGCGACCGATATTGCGGAACAACACCGGCAGATCCTTGGGCCCCACGACGATCAGGGCCACGATGCCAATGACCAATAGTTCGGTCCAGCCCAGATCAAACATCTGCGCTTAGACCTTGTCTTTGTCAGTCTCGGGCGTGACATCCTTGGCCACTTCGGCGGCGTCTTGCTCTAGCTCGTCAGCGCCCTCCTTGACGCCACGTTTGAACGACGTGATGCCCTTGCCCACTTCACCCATCAGCGAACTGATCTTGCCGCGGCCAAACAGCACCAGCACCACAACGGCGATCAGCAGCAGACCGGGAAGGCCGATATTGTTAAGCATGTCTTGTCTCCTTCTACGTCGGCGCAGCGCGCCGGGAATATGATCTGGCCCCGTGTCTACGCCCGGACGCGCATCAACAAAAGTGCGGCAGGTCCTTTCACCACTCAAATTTGAGCAGATCGCGCATTTTCTGCGGGCTGGTTTTTCTCAACTGACAGGTTTATGTCAGTTGCAGAGACATAAAAGCTGGGCATCGAAACCTGGTCAACGGAGACTCACATGACCCAAGTAGCAGAATTTGTCACTTTCGCCCTCGCCGACGGCACCACGGCCGAAGACTTCGTCAAGCTTAGCCAAGCGTCCGAAGCGTTTGTTCGTGCCGCGCCCGGCTTTGTTCATCGTCACCTCAGTCAGGGCGATGATGGGTGCTGGACGGATTGTGTGGTCTGGCAAGATATGGATGCCGCTCAGAATGCGGCAGCCAAGTTTCCCCAGCAAGAATTTGCGCCCGCTCTGATGGCGGCCATCAAACCCGGCAGCGAAAAGATGCGCCACGAGAATGTACTATGGAACATGACCACATAACCAATGTCGGAACAGACCGTCATGCGCCGCACTGACCGTCTGTTCGACATCATACAGATCCTGCGCGACGGTAAACTGCACCGGGCGCAGGACATCGCGGACCGGCTCGAAGTGTCGGTTCGCACGATCTATCGCGACATGGACACCTTGGTCGCCTCAGGTGTCCCAGTCGAAGGGGAACGCGGCGTCGGCTATATGGTGCGCGACCAGATAACGCTGCCGCCATTGAACCTGACAACGGCTGAATTGGAGGCGCTGAACCTCGGCATGGCAATCGTGGCCGAGGCCGCCGACCCCGATCTCAAGGCTGCGGCAGAGTCCTTGGCAAACAAGGTTGATGCGGTGCTACCGACACAGGTCATCGCCGAGGCCGATACCTGGAAATTTGCCGTCTACCCCTTTGCGGATGCCGCCCGTGGCCTGGCGCACATGGCCCCCATCCGCGCGGCAATCAAATCCCGCCAGAAACTGCGTCTGTCCTACCGCCGTATCGACGGCGTGATGACCGAACGCACTATTCGCCCGTTGCATATGGAATACTGGGGCCGGGTCTGGACCCTGACCGCGTGGTGCGAGTTGCGCGATGGATTCCGCGTCTTCCGCATCGATCTGATCGAAGCGGTGTCCGCCCTGCCCGAGCTTTTTGCTGATGAACCCGGAAAACGCCTGAGCGATTACGATCCGCACGCGTGATCCGACCTTCATCTGGCCAAAAATATCCGCGCCGGTGGCATGGCCCGACGCGGGCCATTCGACTCACTTCAAATAGGGTTCGGGATCAACGGATTCGAAGCCCTTGCGCACTTCGAAATGCACATAGGCATTGTCACCCCCGCGCAGCGCCGCAATTTTCTGCCCGCGCCGCACCCGGTCGCCTTTCTTGACCGTGATCCCTTCGACATTGGCATAAACGGTCAACAGATCGTTTGCGTGCCGCACCACGATGATCGGCACCTGATCCGCATCTGCCGTAACAGCGGCAACGGTGCCGCCGTCCGCAGCCTTTACGGATGTGCCGGGGGAGGCCGCGATATCGATGCCTTCGTTCTTTCCCTTGTCATAAGACCGGATGATCCTGCCTGACACCGGCAGCGCCAAAGCTGACGACCCACTGTTGGTTGGTGCTTCGGCCGTGACATCCGGGGCGGGCGCGGCCTCGGCCAGAGGCTTGACCTTTTCATCCGGCAGAGGCTGCGTCGCACTGGGTGGCGTCGGAGTCGGCGAGCCCTGCCCTGGCTGCGTGATTGCGGCGGTCGTTGCGGCGGCAGGCGCTGCACTGCGTGTCGGCGCGGCTTGATCCTTGATCGGGATCAGCAGGAACTGCCCTTCGCGGACCATGAAGTCCGAGCCCAACCCGTTCCATTCCGCAAGCGACTCGACCGGTACCTGATACAGGCGTGAGATCGTATAGGCCGTCTCGCCGCGCTTGACCTTATGCCGAATGGGTTCCGGCCCCGACGGCGCGGGTGCTGCCGCAGGCGCAGGCTGAACCGGTTCCAAAGTTGTGGTGCGTACGCCCCCTGTTTCAGGTGCCGCGTCGATTGCCGAGCCTGCCAGTGTGGCAATATCCACATTGCTGCCTCCACCAACGGACCGTGGCAGCGCCAGGACCTCTCCGTCGCGCAGGGCATCATCGGCCTGAAGGCCGTTGAAGCGGGCCAGTTCCGCTGCGGGAAGGCCGACCCGATTGGCCACATCGGTGACCCGATCGCCGGATCTTGCCACAGCAACCTGATAGTTCGGATAAGTGATGACGCCGCGTGCATCCGGAGCGGGGCGGCTGGTGGTCGCCGCCAGCGCAGCGTCTGCGGTCGAAAATCCGCCGACATTGCCGCGCAAGTCGTAGTCAAAAGGCCCTTCGCACCCGGCCAGAAGGGCAATGGTGGCTGCGCCCACCACGTATCGGCGCATGGCTGATCTTGAAACTGCTCTCATCATTCTGTCCTCAACACCTGCCCCTGTTTTCCGGGGTTCTGGCGCAAATATCGTAATAAACCTTTACGCCTCGTCCTTTCCAAGTCCTTCAAGCAAAGGCACGAAACGGACGGGCAACAATTCGTCATAGTCCAGACCGTCCTCGGTGCGGGTAACCCGGATCAGGGTCTGCACCGCGTCCGACTGGCCCACGGGTAGCACCATGATACCGCCGATTTTAAGCTGCGCCAAGAGCGGCCCGGGCGGATCTTCCGCAGCTGCGGTCACAATGATGCGGTCGAACGGGGCCTGTTCGGGCAGCCCGAACGACCCGTCCGACAGCATGGCGGTCACGTTGGTCATCCCCAACTCGCGAAACAGTTCGCCTGTTTCGCGCACCAGACGCTTGTGCCGTTCGACCGTGTAAACCCGGCGCGCAAGCTTTGACAGGATCGCCGCCTGATAGCCCGAGCCTGTACCGATCTCCAAAACGGTGTCACGCGGCCGCACTTTCAACGCCTGCGTCATCAACCCAACGACCGAGGGCTGGCTGATCGTCTGCCCGCAGGCTATCGGCAGTGGCGTATCCTCATAGGCACGCTCGGCGAACAGGCCTTTGACGAACAGGCCACGGTCCACCTGCTCCATCGCTGCCAGCACTTGCGCATCTGTCACCCCGCGCGAGCGCAGAGAGAACAGAAACTGCATGGTCTTTTCCGGGTCCAGTCCGCTCATTCGATCGCCTTCAGCGCGCCAAGCATATCATGCGCCGTCAAATCCGCCCGCATCGGTGTGACCGAAATATAGCCATCCAGGTTCACTGCCGCATCGGTGCCGGGCGCTGTCGGGTTGTGCTGATACCCCCCCTTGATCCACAGGAAACGCCGACCGGACGGAGAGCTATGCGGTTCGACCGCGAACCGCGTGTCCCGACGATACCCTTGCGGGGCGACGCGCGTTCCCAGAACCTCGTCGGCCGGAACCGGTGGGAAGTTCACATTGTAGAACAGTCGATAGTCTTCTTGCCCGCTGGGCGTTGCATCCAGAATGCGCCTGACCAGATCGACCCCGTGCTGCGCCGCGGCCTCGAACGGATTGTCCAGATCGGCGTTTCTCGGCCCAAAATACTGGGACAACGCAATCGCCGGAACACCTTGAAGCGCCGCTTCCATTGCGCCGCCTATCGTACCGGAATATAACGTATTTTCTGCAGAATTGTTGCCTCGGTTCACACCGGACAAAACCAGATCGGGTCGGCAATCCTTCATGACTTCGTGCAATCCGGCCAGAACGCAATCCGCTGGCGACCCTTCGGCGGCAAAGCGACGTTCGGCCAGTTTCGCGACCATGAACGGGTGGGTATAGCTGATGCAATGCCCTACGCCCGATTGCTCAAATGCGGGGGCGACAATCCAGACCTCGCCATCGCGACCTGCCAGTTCCCCGGCAATCGCCTCGAGCACGGCCAGGCCCGGCGCGTTGATGCCGTCATCATTGGTCAGAAGAATGCGCATGATTTTGCCCCAGCCCCAAGTTTTTCCCTTGATAGACCCGCCCTCGCGCTGCGGCAAGCAATGCCCAACCGCATTCTGAGGCTTTCGCGCACCACTTGGAAGGAAATCGGCAGGTCCGCGCGTCAGGCCGGAAAGACAAAGCACCGGTCGCGGCGCACGGTCAGCCACATGACACGACCCGGTTGAGGCACAAACACATTCGGAACAGTCGCTTTGAGGACCGAGCCATCATGGTCCATCCGAAATTCGACAAGGCTTTCATTGCCCAAGAAACGAGCGCGCTCGACCACTCCGCGCGCGGCAACGCCGTCCGTCGCGGTTGGTAGCGGTCCTTTGCCGTTGCGGTCGAAATCAAGGCGGACATGTTGCGGCCGGAATACAATTTCAACTTCGGTGTCGTCGGATACACCCGGCGCCAGAAACTGACCAAAGGGCGTCTCGGCCAAGGCTCCATTCACTTTGGAACGCAATACATTGACATCACTGAAGAAAGATACTGCGGCCTTGTCAACCGGACGGGTGAAGACGTTGTACGGTGCGCCTTGTTGCACGATCTTTCCGCCGCGCATCAGGGCGATTTCGTCTGCCATGCGCATCGCTTCTTCGGGCTCATGCGTCACCAGCAGTACCGCTGCGTCTTCCTCTTTCAGGATCGCCAGCGTTTCATCACGGATTCCGTCACGCAACCGGTTATCGAGGCCCGAGAACGGCTCGTCCATCAACATGATCCGCGGCCGAGGAGCCAGTGCGCGCGCCAACGCCACGCGCTGCTGCTCGCCCCCTGAGAGTTGGTGTGGAAACCCATCGACGTAACGCATCAGGTCGACGCGGTTCAGAAGCTCTTCGACCCGGGCGCGTTTTTCGTCCTTACCGCCTTTGAGCCCAAAGCCCACATTGTCTGCTACGCTAAGGTGCGGAAACAGGGCAAAATCCTGAAACATCAGGCCGATCTCGCGTCGCTCAGGCGGCACCCGGAACACCGTGTCGCAGACCAGCTTGCCGTCAACAAAGATCTCGCCCGCGCTTTGCATCTCGACCCCGGCAATCATGCGCAAGGTGGTAGACTTGCCGCAGCCCGACGGCCCAAGCAGACAGGTCACCTGCCCGGCCTGAACCCTCAGCGAGACGTCATCAACGACGGTCCGCCCCTCAAACCGGGCCACAAGATTGCGGACTTCCAGACGAGGAGGCGTTGCGTTCATTGTCACTGATGGACCCCGATTCCATTCCCGATCAATTCCATCGGGCTTGGACGGGGATAACAACCTCGTCCGTCCGGCGCAAGGGATCAGCAGCAGCTGGCTGGGGCACTTTCACCTTGGTCCAAAAACGGGCTATCCCCGCCGCAGCCTTCAAAAATCCCATAATGGGTGGCGAAGTCGCCGATAAAGTCGAAATGCCGGGCAAAGCGGGTGTCATGCAGCATCATCCAGGTGTTGCCGCAAACAGGGAACACTTTGCCCGTTTCGATCGCATGGTGGTCATCCAGCACGAACTCATGCGGGGCGTGCGGTATCGTGCCTTTGTAGATGACGGCCTGACCGTAATCCTCACACGCCGCTTCCAGTGCGGGCAGCTTGAACAGCCGACACGTGGCGGAAAGGAACCTGAGCGGTACAACGCGTTGCTCCAGCACCGGGTTTTCGATGGTCAGCGGACGATGCGTCACCTTGCGTGGATCACCAAAGCCCGCAGCGCGTGACAGTGTCAGAAAATCGTTCCAATACAGCGCACCCGACAGGCACTCGCCGTACAGAACCTCATCTTCAGCCATCGCCTGCGGTACCCGGCGATCCGCATAGACGTCCGAGAAATACATCTCGCCCCCGTCCTTCAACAGCCGATGCGCCCCGCGCAAAACCGCTGCTTTGTCCGTGGCTAGATTGATCACGCAGTTCGAGACGATTATGTCGAATGAGCGCGGTTCGAGATCCAGCTCTTCCAATTTTTCGATATAGCCATGGTGAAACTCAACATTGCTTTTTGAATGCCCAAACGCCTGAGCATGATAGTCTTGGTGCGCACGGGCGATGTCCAGTTGCTCGGGCGTCATATCGACACCGACGACGCGCCCCGTTTCACCCACCATGGCGGACAGGGCATAGACATCGCGCCCCGCGCCACAGCCCAGATCCAGAATGTGCATCCCTTCCAGATCCAAAGGCGCAATCAACCCGCAACCATAGTAACGTGTCAGTACATCATCATGAATTTTCGACAGAATTTTCCTGACATGGTCGGGCATGTCATCCGGCGTGCAGCAAGCGTTGGTCTGCAAATCCGCGCTGCCCTGCAGCACTTCGCCATAGTAGTTTTGCACAGCCTCGTGTTTCATCGGGCATCCCTTATCTGAACGGTCGGTCCGTAACTGGTTCGGCATCGCACATAGCGCAATCGGGGCCAGTATGACCTGACAAAAGCGTGAAAGTTTGCTCGATCGACTTAGCCCAACAGTTCGAAATCAACTTCAGCACGTACGCGCCCGTTGACCTGAACCTCCAGCCGGTGCGCGCCGGGGATCAGGGTAAAGGTGCTGGCATTCGCTTTAAGCTTGTGGGACTTCTTCAACACCAGTTCACCCCCCTTCAACGCAGCCTGTTTCAGTTTGTGAACCTTGGCTGAAACCTTGCCGCCAGGCCGTATGAAATGGATGATGTAGTCCACAAGAACCGGCTGGTTCTGTTCCCCCTTAAGCGCAACCTCGAACTCCAGCACGCCACCGATGCGCGCTTCGCCACACAAAGCGATCGACGCTGAAATCTCGGCCTCGGGTTCATATCCCAACATCTTCATTGCGCGCGGATGGCCAGATTTGACCAACCCCCGAACAGCGTGAGATGTCATCCACGTCAACTCATCCCTGTCCTGTTGCCCGCCGTCCCGCCAACCTTGCAGGCGGTCCAGTACCAAATCGGGATCCTTTTTGGTGATATCATTCAAGTGATTGGCCACGGACCGCGTCACATATCGCGATCGGTCACTATGCAAACGATCCAGCAGCGGCAACGGGTCAGACAGGTCCAGCGAGACCGCCTGCCCCCAAGGCAGTCTGGGCCGGGTTCCTTCGCTGACCAGACGGCGCACGTGATAGCTGGAATGCCCGCACCATGCCTGCATCCGCACCATCACGATTTCGGGGTGGTGGTTCAGGAAGGGACGAATTGCCCATTCCATCGAAAACCTCTGTGTCAGTTCCTCGAGCACATCCAGCGCCAGTTCGGGGTGGTCCAGCCCGACCGCGACAACCCAATCGCCGAGCGGTGCGAAAATGAAATCGCCGAAATCATCATCCGACTTGCCCGGATCCAGAGGCGGTGGCAGTGCCCGCAGCAGCAAAGGCGCAATCGCAAGCAGGTCCCCGGGTACTGCCTCTTGCAGACATTCGGCGATCCAGGCGATCCGCTCTTTCAGCTCAAGTTCAAGCAGCCGTGACATGACCCGAGCCTCAAAGGCTGGCCCATCAAATCCCGGGTCCGCCGCAGAGAACAATCCCGACAGATAGCCTGTCTTTTCGACGTTAAACAGCTGATCTTTAAGCGAAAAGCTTTGTGCCATGGTCACATCGTCAGATTGGTTGCGCCACCGTCCAGAAGGATATTCTGCCCGACGATAAACCCAGCATGTTGCGAACACAGGAAGGCGCACGTCGCCCCGAATTCCTGCCGCGTACCGTAACGGCGCACGGGAACCGTCGCAGCGCGCGCGGCCTTGGCTTCGTCGATCGAAATCCCCTGTTGCGCCGCGACGCCGCTATCCAGCGAAACCGCTCGGTCCGTGGCATGTATGCCGGGCAGCAGGTTGTTGATCGTGACCCCATGCGGCGCCACCTGCCGGGACGTGCCGGCGACATAGCCGGTCAACCCGGTTCGGGCTGCGTTTGACAGCCCCAGTGCAGGGATCGGCGCGCGCACCGATTGCGAGGTGATATTGACCACTCGGCCCCAGCCCCTGTCGATCATTCCCGGCAACAACGCCTTCATGAAGGCGATCGGTGTCAGCATATTCGCGTCCAGCGCCTTGACGAAGTCTTCTCGACTCCAGTCCGACCACAATCCCGGCGGTGGGCCACCAGCATTTGTCACCAAAATATCAATGCCTTGCGCGGCCTCAATCACCTGTGTCTGACCGTCGGCAGATGTTACGTCGCAAGCGACGGTCCGGACTTCTATGCCATGTTCAGAGCGCAGACGCACGGCTTCAGCCTCCAAGACGTCCGCCCCGCGCGCGTTCATCACCAGATCGACCCCGGCTTGGGCCAGCGCTTCGGCACAGCCCAAGCCCAAACCTTTGCTGCTGGCACAAACCAGCGCACGTTTTCCTTTTATTCCCAGGTCCATACTGATCCTCCCTGTCTTTGCAGCACATCTAGCACCGGCCCATCAGGGAAGACCAGCGACCGTTCATGGATCAGTAAAAGAACTCTTCCCGTACGATCTTGCCATCAGCAACGTGATACACAGCAACCTCTTTCATATCAAAGGTTTCACCGCTTTCCTTCACCTTTCCGCTTACCTCGAAGATCACGGCAAAACGGTCGTCACCATGCGGGAACGGATCGCTGATCGACCCACCCGAAACCTCATGCGCGCTTTCCCACCATTCATGCTTGCCCCGGATCGCGTCGCGGCCCTTGGTCTCACGACCCATGCCCATCGTATCCGCAGCCTCGACCGAGACCGCATCGGCAGCATAAAGCTTGTCCAGGTTTTCCTTGGCCCGATTCTCACGGCATCCGGCGACCAGTTCGTTTGCAATTTCTTTCAAATCCATTGATCCACTCCATCTTTTGTTCACTATATGTTCTTATTGCCATAAGCGTACGATTCGAACCAGCCCCTTTGTCTTGCCTCTGCAGGATTCCCCGCCTATACGCGCGAATATGCTTGATACCTCGAACCAACCCACCCTGCCGCCCGAGATCGCCCGGCGCCGGACATTCGCCATCATCTCGCACCCGGATGCGGGCAAGACGACGCTGACCGAAAAGTTCCTGCTTTACGGGGGCGCGATTCAGATGGCCGGTCAGGTGCGCGCCAAGGGTGAGGCGCGACGGACACGCTCGGACTTCATGCAGATGGAGAAAGATCGCGGTATCTCGGTTTCGGCCTCGGCGATGTCCTTTGATTACGGAAACTTCCGCTTCAATCTGGTGGACACACCCGGCCACAGCGATTTCTCGGAAGATACCTATCGGACGCTAACCGCCGTAGACGCCGCTGTGATGGTGATCGACGGCGCAAAAGGTGTGGAAAGCCAGACGCAGAAACTGTTTGAGGTCTGCCGCCTGCGCGACCTGCCGATCCTGACCTTCTGTAACAAGATGGACCGCGAGAGCCGGGATACGTTCGAGATTATCGACGAGATTCAGGAAATGCTGGCCATCGACGTAACGCCAGCCGCATGGCCGATTGGTGTAGGACGCGATTTTATCGGCTGCTATGACATGCTGCGCGACAGGCTGGAACTGATGGACCGCGCCGACCGCAACAAGGTGGCCGAAAGCATCCAGATCGACGGTCTGGACGACCCGAAACTGGCCGAACATGTGCCCGAACATCTGCTGGAGAAACTGCTGGAAGAGGTTGAAATGGCGCGCGAATTGCTGCCCAATCTCGACCCGCAGGCGGTGCTTGAAGGTCACATGACCCCGATCTGGTTTGGCTCGGCGATCAACTCGTTCGGTGTGAAGGAGTTGATGGAAGGCATCGGGGCTTATGGCCCGCAGCCGCAGGTTCAGTCGGCCGAACCCCGTCAGATCGCCCCGGACGAGAAAAAAGTCGCGGGTTTTGTCTTCAAGGTGCAGGCCAACATGGACCCCAAGCACCGCGACAGGGTTGCATTCGTGCGCATGGCCTCTGGCCATTTCAAGCGCGGTATGAAGCTGACCCATGTGCGGTCGAAAAAGCCGATGGCGATTTCCAACCCTGTACTGTTTCTGGCGTCAGACCGCGAACTGGCCGAAGAGGCCTGGGCCGGTGACATCATCGGCATCCCCAACCACGGCCAATTGCGCATCGGCGACACTCTGACCGAAGGCGAGGCGATCCGGGTAACGGGCATCCCCTCCTTCGCGCCGGAACTGTTGCAAGGGGTCCGGGCCGGTGATCCGATGAAGGCCAAGCATCTGGAGAAAGCCCTGATGCAGTTTGCAGAAGAAGGCGCCGCCAAGGTGTTCAAGCCCTCAATCGGCTCGGGCTTCATTGTGGGCGTCGTCGGTGCGCTGCAATTCGAGGTACTCGCCAGCCGGATTGAGATGGAATATGGGCTGCCTGTTCGGTTTGAGGCGTCTCAGTTCACTTCTGCCCGCTGGGTGAGCGGCGACAAGGCTGCAGTCGAAAAATTCGTCAACGCCAACAAACAGCACATCGCCCATGACCATGATGGCGACATCGTCTATCTGACACGCCTGCAATGGGATATCGACCGCGTTGTCCGCGACTACCCCGAGTTGAACCTGACAGCGACGAAGGAGATGATGACATAACGCCCCGCGCCTCTCACCCTGCCCGGCCCCGGCGAAATCGATGGCGCATGGCATGACGCAAGGCAGGCCGACTTGGGGAATTGTGTGCACAACCCGCGCGCCACTTGACGAAATTCTGGGGTTTGCGGCCTACCACATCGACCTTGGCGTCGACCGTCTGCACCTGTTTCTGGACGAGCCCAACCGGCGCGCGGTACGGGTGTTGCGCAAACACCCGAAGATTGAGATTCGGGTTTGCAACGAAGAATTTTGGCAACGGCGCCAGATCGAAAGGCCCGAAAAACATCAGGTGCGACAATCCCATAACGCGACCTTCATCTATCGCCAGACCGATCTGGATTGGCTGCTTCATATCGACATTGATGAGTTTCTGTGGCCGCGCGCTCCAATAAAGGATGTCCTGGCTGATGTACCTGCAGACGTACCTTCCGCACGAATTCGTCCGATCGAAGCGCTGTCGGGCGACGACGACATGTACAAGGCGTATATCCCGTCAGGTCCGGACCGCGCCGCGCTTGTCGAAACGCTCTATCCCAATTTCGGAGGGTTTGTCCGGGCCGGATTTCTTGGTCACGTTCAGGGCAAGCTATTCGTTCGGTCCGGTCTGAAATATGTCAAAGACCGCATCCACAATATTTATCAGAGCAATGAGCTGCTACCCACCAATCTAGAGCTGCCCGAGATCGAGCTTTGCCACAGACACGCACCCGATTGGGAGCATTGGCAAGCACATTACCGGTTTCGTCTGGAACGCGGGTCCTACCAGCCCGGAAAGTCGCCCAACGTCCCCAGACAATTGGGAGGGTTGACCATCCACGAGTTGCTCAGCTGGATCGAAGCGGAACAGGGCGAACCCGGCCTGCGTGCCTTTTATGACGAATTGAGTGGGGCCGAGCCCGAGGTTCGTGCACGGCTGAGCAAGCACGGCCTGCTTCGGCACAGGCCATTGAAACTGGACGAAAAAGTAGCGAAACACTTCCCCGGAAGCACCTGAATTGTTGCGGGAATTTGCGGCCAAGCGGCAGTTTCGTCGGGTTAAGACCTCTTCATTTGACCCTGTCCCACGATTTTGTTATGTCCCGCCCAAGCCGCACCGCGCAACTTGCGCGTGGCCATCCGGGCCCGGCACTTTTTTCAGACGCGCGGGCCAGGTCTAGTGTCCGCAACTACCGGACATACATGACAAAGTTTAACGAACTGAACCTGAACCCGAAGGTCCTCAAAGCCATTGAGGAAGCCGGATACGAAACCCCCACTCCGATCCAGGAAGGTGCGATTCCCCCTGCGCTGGAAGGTCGTGATGTTCTGGGCATTGCCCAGACAGGCACCGGCAAGACCGCCAGTTTCACTCTGCCGATGATCACGCTGCTGGCCCGTGGCCGAGCGCGTGCGCGGATGCCCCGGTCGCTGGTGCTGTGCCCGACACGGGAACTGGCCGCACAGGTGGCCGAGAATTTCGACACTTACGCCAAAAACGTAAAGCTGACCAAAGCGCTGTTGATTGGCGGCGTCAGCTTCAAGGAACAGGACGCGCTGATTGATCGCGGGGTCGATGTTCTGATCGCCACTCCGGGCCGTCTGCTGGACCATTTCGAACGCGGCAAGCTGCTGCTGACCGGTGTGCAGATCATGGTGGTGGACGAAGCCGACCGGATGCTGGACATGGGCTTTATCCCTGATATCGAGCGCATCTTCTCGCTGACGCCCTTCACGCGTCAAACGCTGTTCTTCTCGGCCACGATGGCGTCCGAGATCGAACGGATCACCGACACCTTCCTGTCCGCCCCTGCCCGGATCGAGGTTGCCCGTCAGGCCACCGCGTCCGAGACCATCGAGCAGGGCGTCGTCATGTTCAAAGGCGGTCGCCGCGACCGCGAAGCCAGCGCCAAGCGCAAGGTTCTGCGTGCCTTGATCGACGGCGAAGGCGACAAATGCACCAACGCAATCATCTTCTGCAACCGCAAGACCGACGTAGATATTTGCGCGAAATCGCTGAAGAAATACGGCTATAACGCCGCTGCTATCCACGGCGATCTGGATCAGTCGCAGCGTATGAAAACGCTGGATGGGTTCCGCGATGGCTCACTGCGGTTGCTGGTAGCATCAGATGTCGCCGCGCGCGGGCTGGATATTCCTTCGGTCAGCCATGTGTTCAACTTTGACGTCCCAGGTCATGCCGAGGATTACGTTCACCGGATCGGTCGAACAGGCCGTGCCGGGCGCGAAGGTAAAGCGATGACCATCTGCTCGGGTCGCGATGAAAAGGCGTTGGATGCGATCGAAAAGCTGATCCAGAAAGACATCCCGCGCATCGACAATCCGGTCAAAGACGAGCCCAAACCCGAAAAGCCGAAGTCCGAGAAGAAGTCAAAAGCGCCTGAGGCCAAGAAAGGCGAGCGCAAGAAGGACAAAGAGACCAGAGGCCGTGACCGTCGCGGTGATGCGGGCCCTGCGGTCGTGGGTATGGGCGACCATATGCCCAGCTTCATTGCGCTCAGCTTTGATGAACGCCGCGCAGGCTAGATCGCCAGAACCAATACCAAAATTGACAGACCCAACAGCGTCATGCCGGCGACTTCGCGCCGGGTGACGGTCTCGCGGAAGACCAAAATCGACGCCAGCAGGCTGAAAATCAGTTCCACCTGCCCCAGCGCCTTGACATAGGCCGCGTTCTGCAAGGTGAAGGCAAGAAACCAGCAGAAGGACCCGCCGAGGCTGGTGAGACCGACAAACACTCCGGTTCGGCGTGTCTCCCAAACTGCGCGCAACTCGGCCCTGTCACGCCACAGCAACCACAGCCACATGCAGAGAAATTGGAACGTCACCACCGCCGCCAGTGTGACAAGCGCCCGAAACCAGGCGTCGATATCGCCCAGTTGCAGAGACGCACCGCGATAGCTGACTCCTGAAAACGCGAACAGAACGCCCGATCCCAGACCCAGTTGTGACGCGCGATTGGTTAGATGCCGCCACCACGCACCCTGCCCGTCTGGCGCCTTCGACAGCACTAAAACCGCAATCAATCCAAGCAGAATTGCCACGAAAGCCCCGGCTGAGACTTGATCGCCAAGGATCAGAAAGCCTACGATCGCAGTCTGGATCACTTCGGTTTTCTTGAACGTGATCCCAACCGCAAAATTGCGCTGTTTGAACAGGGCCACGACACAGATTGTCGCTAAGATTTGCGAGGTTCCGCCGATGACAACAAACAGCCAGAACAGGCCGGGCAAGTGCGGCAGTGCCATCCCGCCGCCCCAAAGCGCTACCATCAAGCCCAAAAGGGCAAGCGGTGCCGAATAGGCAAACCTGGCAAACGTAGCGCCCGCCGCAGACAGCTTTATGGTGCTGAGCGATTTTTGCAGCATGAACCGCACAGTCTGGAAAGACGCGGCAGCGATGGTGACGGGAATCCATAAACTCATGATCCCCGTTTTGTCGTTAAATCAGGACTTTGGCCAGAGCGGATGCGCAACCGGGTCTTTGGCACGCCACAAGTATTCGCGAAAAATTTGCCCGTAAGACCGGTAAACATAGGCTTCATTGCACGCCAGATACCGATCTTTGCCAGACCAATAAAGTGCTGGAAGTCGATACCAAGGGGCCGCTGGATGCATATGATGTACGACGTGCAAGTTATTGTTCAAAAACAAAAATGCCAACAAGCCCTTGTCCTCGACAATAACGGTTCTGGCACGCGACTTTTCATGTGCGCGGTGTTCCAGAAAGGTGCGGATCTTGACCAGCCCCAGACCCAGATAAGCCGACAGCACGAAGGCCCAGATCGGCATCGCAGACACCGTAACGACCCACAAAACCACAAAGACACCAGGCATATGCAGTGCCCACGCCAGCAGGATTGCCCGATCCCCTCGCCGTGCACCCTGCCATTCATCCCCGAAAAAGGCGATCTGGCTGATGGCGGGGCCCAACAGAATACGCCCCAGCAACGTGTTGTTCGCCGCATAGAGGCGCTTTCGCCATGCGGGCAACGATGCCCAGACCAATGGGTCCAGATAGTTCGACTCGGGATCGTCATAGGGATCGGTCAGGTTCGAATCCAGATGATGCGCCAGATGCAAGTCGCGAAACCGGTTGAACGGGATGAACAGAGTCAACGGCAACGCCATGATGGCCTCGTTCAGCCATTGCGCGCGGAACGGGTGGCCGTGCAAAGCCTCATGCGTCAACGATGAATGCAGTGCGGCGACCAGCGCCATCGCTGGTATTGCCGCCCAAAGGGACCCCTCTGCCAACCAAAAAACGACGCCCAGCCATGCTGCATAGCAGGCCGCCATCAGGCCAGCGGTGATCCATTCTGTGGATTTGGGGGACGTGGGCTCAACCATTTCGGCCCCACGAAATACCCGCCCAGATGCGTTCATAGGCCACGTACATGGTCAAACCGATGGCCGTGTTCACCACCGCCAACGCACCGCCCACCGCAGCAGAACCGGTGGCGATCAGGCCCACCAAAGTCATGACCGCCAACCCCATCGCATTCCATACGACAGCTTTCACGACCGATCTTCGTCGCGTTTCCATTCCGGACCCCATAATTATTGCTTTGTTAAAAACGTTACGGACAATCGCGGGAATTGAGAATTCTGAATATGATTAACAAAATTCATCAAATGTGATATTTTTGAACACATGACTGAAAAAATTGACAAACGCGACCGGGCGTTGCAGTTCCGGCAACGTCTGACCCGCGCGATGGAGGACAGAAATGTAAGCCAAAGCGCATTGGCCCGCAGCATTGGCGTGGACCGTTCGACTGTCTCACAATTGCTAACGGGTTCAGGCGCGCGCCTGCCAAATGCGCATGTTGTCGGCTCGTGCGCCTCGGCGCTGGGAGTTTCGGCGGATTGGCTGCTCAGCCTGTCCGACCGCCCTGAAAGCGCGGCTGAATTGTTGGCAAGCTCGCTGTCTTTGACCAAGGCCCCGCGGGCGCTGGTGGACGAGCGAATCTTTGAATGGCACCGCGAAGCCGCCGGTTACAAAATCCGCTATGTTCCCGCGGCCCTGCCCGACATGCTGAAAACCCGTGCCGTGCTGGAATGGGAATATGCACCGCATCTTGGACGCACGGCGGATCAGGCCATCGGCGCCTCTGCTGACCGGCTTGCCTGGATGCGCAGCGCGCAGTCGGATTACGAGATCGCCATGCCTATGTATGAAATCCGCAGTCTTGCCCAGGCAACCGGCTATTATGAGGGTTTGGCGCAGGAGGTTCGACTTGAACAGATCGACCACCTGATCGAGCTGTGTGAGCAGCTTTATCCGCGCCTGCGCCTCTATCTGTTTGACGCAAAACGGCTTTACAGCGCCCCGATGACCATCTTCGGCCCCATGCTTTGTGCGTTCTACGCGGGTGGGCACTACATGGCGTTCCGCGACCGCAATCGAATCGAAGTTTTTTCTCATCATTTCGATACGTTAGTGCGCGAAGCTGACCTGACCGCCCGCGATGTTCCGACCCATCTTCGGCAATTACGGGCCAAGATTTCAGGCGGCTCCGAAGTGGCGGATGCCAATCCAGCCATCCTGTAGTATGATCGCCATGCGTGAACATTCGGGCAATCCGCCCCAGACAAGGAGGATGACAGTAATGGACGCACTCAAAGCCGCTCAATATGCGCGCGCGCTCTATACCGCCCACGGAGACCGCGCCGAGGCCGAAGCCGCCCAGAAAATGCGTGAATGCGAGGCGGCCGGGAACCAGCAGCAAGCGCAGGACTGGCAGGCTGTCCGCCAGACCATTCGCCAGATTCGCGGACCGAACCAAGGTTAATGACTAACTGACCCCAAAAACCAGGCCAGGCGCGACCCTACGGTTGCGCCTGAACGCGCGGAATTTTGGGCCCGAGACTTTTCCCCACAATATACAGGATTTTGGCTTGGGTTATCCCCAGCCTTCTCCCCCGAAACCGGTTTGCCTTTGGACCCTTGGGTGCGCCAGCCTTGGCCCGTCACTTGTCACAATGCGAATCGAACTTGATGAAATCCGCAATCAACATCCTGCAACCCGAACACCGGGCGCTGAAAACAACCGTGC
Organism: Ruegeria sp. AM4; assembly: GCF_056540665.1. Lineage (NCBI taxonomy): Bacteria > Pseudomonadati > Pseudomonadota > Alphaproteobacteria > Rhodobacterales > Roseobacteraceae > Ruegeria > Ruegeria sp. AM4. The sequence goes on from NZ_JBQFXD010000001.1 coordinate 805,094, forward strand.
TGGTTCTGGACGAATGCAGTACGCTGAGTTTCGCCTCGGTCGTCGATCCGATGCGGGCCGCGAACCGGCTTGCGGACCGCCCCGCATTTGACTGGGACTATGTAACCGCCACAGCGGATCCGGTCCGGCTTAGCAGCGCTTTGCTGGTGCCCGGTATTCCGCTGGCCCGTCTTGATCGCTGCGACCTGATGATCGTCATCGCCGGGTTCCAGTCGGTACGACACGCGACACCGGCGCTGTTGACCGGATTGCAGCGTATTGCCGACACAGGTGCAGCTATGGCCGGAATTGATGGTGGGCAATGGCTGTTGGCCGAGGCAGGGCTTTTGGATTCACATGCCGCAGCACCGAGGCAAGAGGATCACACCGCCTTTGCCACCCGGTTTCCCAAGATTGAGCTGAGTTCCGAACGCTTTACAGCCTCGGGCAGCCGTCTGACAGCGGGCGGCGCGGTACCGATTGTCGAGTTGATGCTGCACATCATGTCCAAGCGCATGGGCGCTGGATTTGCCGCCCGCGTCGCCAGCGTCTTTGCGCAAGACATCACCGTCGCACCATCCGAAACCAAGCCAAACGTGCAGCACCGCGATACGCCGCTGACCGAGCAAGCAAACTCACTTATGGCTGCCGCGCTGGACGATCCGCTGCCACTGGTGGATATCGCGGAAACACTGGGCACCAGCCCGCGCACTCTGCAACAGCAGTTTCGCCTGCGCTTCAACACCACGCCACAGGACCACTATCTGCAACTGCGACTGGCTGAGGCCCGGCGGCTGGTGACGGATACCGACATGTCGCTGCTGGACGTGGCGGCGGCCACCGGGTTTGCGTCGCAATCCAGTTTCGCCCGCGCATTCCGCACCGCGCACGGCTTGTCCGCGCGGGATCTGCGGCAGGATAGCGGCCAACCCACGCATCACTGACACTCACAACCTTTGTGAACTTCGCGGGCGGGTAAATCCCGCCAGCCGGGCTAGTAGGGCATCGGAAAGGCTTTGTGCGCTGCCGCGATGTCGGCCAGCGCCGCGTCCGGCAGTTCCATCTCGACCCCGTCCAGAATGTGCTGCAACTGCGCTTCTGTCGTGGCACCAAAGATCGCGGACATCATGAACGGCCGGGTCCGGCACCAGGCCAACGCCATATGAACCGGGTCGAGACCGTATCGTTCAGCAATACTCAGATAGGCAGAAACCGCGTCAAACACGCGATCAGATTTGCGCCCTCCCATATTTGGCACCAGCGACATTCGGGACCCTTCGGGCACGGCACCGCCTTGATATTTCCCAGTCAGAAACCCGGCGGCCAAAGGGGAAAATGCCATCAGGCCCACCTCTTCGAACAGGCACAACTCGGCCAGATCGGTGTCGAAAAGACGACAGAGCAATGAATACTCGTTCTGGATCGACGCCACACGGGGCGTACCCATCTCATCGGCCAATCGCACCCATTGGGCCGTTCCCCAGGCACTTTCGTTCGATAGACCGAAGGCGCGGATGTTGCCCTTGTCGACCTGCTCCTGCAACGCCTCAAGGCAGGCTCGCATGTCGGCGATCACCGCATCCCGGTTCCCGCCCGAGGGGTCATAGTGCCAGTTCTGGCGAAACATGTAGCTGCCGCGATTGGGCCAGTGAAACTGATAGAGGTCGATGCAATCGGTTTGCAACCGACGCAACGAGCCCTCGATGGCCTGCGGAATCGTTTCGCCCGAAATTGGTGCGCCGTCGCGTGCGTGCATGAAGCCTTCGCCGGAATGCTTGGTCGCCAGAACATAGTCGCCCCGACGCGCGGGGTCGGCGGCGTTCCATGTGCCCAGAATCTCTTCGGAACGACCGATGGTCTCTTTCGAGACCGGGTTGACCGGATACATCTCGGCGGTGTCGACAAAATTGATTCCGGCGTCCAGCGCCATATCCATCTGTCGGTGCGCCTCGGCCTCTGGTGTCTGGGTTCCAAAGGTCATTGTGCCAAGGCATAAATCAGACACCATGATGCCGGTACGGCCTAAAGGGTTCATTTTCATACTAAAAACTCCTGAACTCCATGGGCGAAACACCTAGGATTCCGCCTTCTTCTCCCACCGGCCGGATTCTTCGGACCAATATTGCGCGGAACACCCTGCCTCGGTCAGCGCTTTCCACTGCCCCCTCGCCTGCTGCACCGCCGTGTCGTCGTTGCCGTCAAACAGAATGCAGACCCGCTCCAGCGCCGCCACTTCGTCAGGCGCCACCGTTGCACCGTCCACCGCCATAACGCAGGTCGGCTCATTTGCGGCCTGCATTTGCGAGGTCAACAGAACGGGCTGCGCCGCGTCATGCGGTCCACCGTCCCGACCATGCGGTAGGAACCCGTCCTCGGGTCCTAACCACAGTTTCTCGTCCAACCAATCCAGCCGCGCAGGATCGGTGCCGCGCACTGCGATCCGCCAACCGGCCTGCCGGGCTTTGTCCAGCAACACCGGCAGCGTGCGCTCCAGCGGTTGTCGCGTCAGGTGATAGAAGTAGACGGCCCCCATCAGGTCACTCGAAATTGTCCTGTACAAATCGGCTGAGGGCGCGGACACCCCATCCCGTTGCCCCTTTGGGAGCATAGGACGTCTCGGACGAGACCGACGCGACACCGGCGATATCCAGGTGAATCCAAGGCGTATCCTCTTTGACAAACCGTTGCAGGAATTGCGCTGCGGTGATCGATCCCGCTGCCCGTCCGCCGACGTTCTTCATATCGGCGATGCGCGATTTCAGCAGATCGTCATAGGGCTGCCCCAGCGGCAACCGCCATGCGCCTTCGTCTTCGGCTTTGGCAGACTTGAGGAACGCGTCGCAGAATACGTCGTTGTTCGAGAACACGCCAGCGTTCTGATGTCCCAGACCGATAATGATTGCTCCGGTCAGCGTCGCCAGATCGATCATGCCGACCGGGCTGAATCGATCCTGCGCGTACCACATCACGTCACACAGAACCAAGCGGCCCTCGGCATCGGTGTTGATGATCTCGACCGTGTCTCCCTTCATCGACTTGACCACATCCCCAGGCCGGGTCGCATTGCCCGACGGCATGTTTTCGACCAACCCGACAAGCCCCACGACATTGGCCTTTGCCTTGCGTTTGGCCAGCGCGCGCATGGTGCCTGCAACAACACCCGCGCCACCCATGTCCATGGTCATGTCTTCCATGCCGCCCGCCGGTTTCAGCGAGATGCCGCCGGTGTCGAACACAACGCCTTTGCCGACCAGAGCCAGCGGCGCGTCATCCACATCGCCGCCTTTCCACTGCATCACGACAACTTTTGACGGGCTGACCGAGCCCTGCCCGACACTCAGCAGCGTACGCATACCCAGTTCGGCCAGCTTGTCCTCTTCCAGAACCTCGACCTCAAGCCCCAGATCCCGCATCTCGGACAGGCGGTTGGCAAATTCGGTGGTGGTCAACACATTGGCCGGCTCATTGGTCAGATCGCGGGTCATGTGAACGCCATCGGCGATCGCATACAGCGGGGCAAAAGCGGCCTCGACCTCATCGGGTTTGTTGTGGCTGATGGTGATGGATCCGAGCGCGTCAGCCTCTTTGCTCTTGTGCGCGTCGAACTCATAGCTGCGCAGCACCATACCCAGCGTCAGATCTTCGGTGCGGACTTGATTTCCCGCCATGACCAAAACATCCTTGTTGCCCGCCAGCTTCGCCAGCTTTGCCCCAGCCTTGCGCGCCTCGTCGGGATCGGGACGGCGCGGTAGGATCAGGATGTCCAGCGCCTCGGCCTCGGTTCCCGTTGGCCAGGCCAGCGAGATCACGTCGCCGGTCTTCACCTTGGCAAACCTTTCGCTTTCGACCAGCCGGGCCAGGGCCCCTTTTGTCAGACGATTGGCGCGTCGCGCCGCCGGGCCCAATTTGCCTTCAGCAGGGATGATCACCGCGACACGTCCGGGCGCTTGCGCGATCTCGTCCAGATCGAATGGTTGAAAACGGACCGGTCTGAGGCTGCTCATATCATGCTCCTGAAAAATGCGTTGCCCAAGACCTAGCCCGCACTGCGGCAGTTGACCAGATAGCAGTTTTCCCCGACCCGCAATTGCATTAAGGTCGCCGCAAAATAACCGGCAGGCTCGGGGGAAGAAGTTTGAGACCAATCGGCAGGCATAAGCCGTCGCGCATCTACGCGTGCCGGGACGCTGCACAGGCGATTCCCGCAAGGTGTCGAAATTCGGAGGGTCCTGCGTGATCCTCGACCGTTACTTCGCCCGCCGCTTCCTCCAGAGTTTTTTCGTCATAGGCGGTATTTTTCTGACGCTTCTGATCTTGATTGATCTGGTGGAACAGGTGCGCCGATTTGATGACGCCAACCTGTCGTTTGGCCAGTTGTTGCAGATCACGTTGCTCAACACGCCTGCCGCCATCAGCGAGATGCTGCCGTTGCTGGTCATTCTGGCAACAATCGCGTTGTTCGTTGGACTTGCCCGCAGTTCCGAGCTGGTGGTGACCCGCGCCATTGGCCGGTCCGGTATTCGCGCCCTTGTCGCCCCTGCATTTTTGGCGCTGGTGATCGGTGCGCTGGCGGTTTCCATGTTGAACCCGATCGCAGCGGCCACATCGGAAGAGGTTCAGCGCCTGTCGGACAGGTACCGAAACAACGGCGATTCGACCCTTTCGATCAGCCGAGAAGGACTGTGGCTGCGTCAGGGCACTGCCACCGGGCAATCCGTTATTCACGCCAAAAGCATGTTGGACAGCGAGGCATTCGGCCTGAGCGACGTGACCATCACGGCCTTTCTGCCCAACGGCAAACCAACCGAGCAGATCGCTGCCGAGACGGCGGTGCTGGAAGATGGGAACTGGGCGCTGCACAACGCAAAGGTCTGGACCATCCAGGATGATCTGAACCCCGAGGCCAATGCCATCAACCACGAGGTACTGAAACTGCCGACCTCGCTGACCCGCGATCGGATTATCGACACTTTGGGCCAGCAGGATTCGGTGTCGATCTACGATCTGCCACAATTGATTCGCGATCTGCGCGAGGCTGGGTTTTCGACGAAACAGTACGAGGTCTGGCTGCAGGTCGAACTGGCCCGGCCGCTGTTTCTGGTGTCGATGGTCCTGATCGGTGCAGCCTTCACCATGCGCCACGTACGGTTTGGTGGAACCGGAGTTGCAGTGTTGTCTGCGGTCTTGCTGGGGTTCGGCATCTATTTTGTCCGCAACTTCGCTCAGATACTGGGTGAGAACGGGCAACTGCCGATCATGGTCGCAGCCTGGGCTCCGCCCGTTGCCGCGATCCTGCTGTCGCTTGGCCTGTTGCTGCACGCGGAGGACGGCTGATGCGGTCGTTGCTTTCGCTGCTATTGTCCAGCGCCCTGATCCTGTCGCTGCCCGCGGTGTCTCTGGCCCAGTCTGATGCGCCAGATGCAGAACAGTCGCCTGCCGGGCAGGACCAACCAGCGTTGCTGGTGGCTGACACGATCTTTATCACCAAGGACCGCAAGCTAGTGGCCGAAGGGAATGTCGAGGCCTATCAGGGTGATGTCAAACTGACCGCACAAAGTGTCGTCTATGACCGTGAGACCGGATCGCTGACTCTGACCGGGCCAATCCGGATTGATCAGGCGGGGCAGTCAACGCTGCTGGCCGATTCTGCCGAACTGGATGACGGAATTCAGAACGGGTTACTGACCGGTGCGCGAATGGTTTTCGATCAACAGGTTCAGATCGCCTCGGTTCAGGCCACGCGCGCGGCGGGTCGGTATACGCAATTCAGCAAGGTGTCCGCTACCTCGTGCCATGTCTGCGCCGATGGGCGGCCCCCATTGTGGCAGATCCGGGCGCGCAAGGTCACGCATGACCAACTTGAACGCCAACTTTATTTCGAAGGCGCGCAGTTCCGCATTCTCGACCTGCCGGTGTTCTACTTTCCGGTTCTGCGTCTGCCCGACCCTACGCTCGAAAGGGCAACGGGATTTCTGGTACCGTCGATCCGTACAACCTCGCAACTGGGCACGGGCCTGCAGGTGCCCTATTTCATTCGGATTGGCGACCACAAAGACCTGACGCTGACGCCCTATGTCTCATCCAAAACGCGCACATTGGGCTACCGATACCGGCAAGCCTTCAAACGCGGAGACATCCGCCTGCGTGGTGCCTTCACCCGCGACGATCTGCGTCCCAACCAGGACCGGGGGTATTTTTTCGCGGATGGGCGGTTCAGCCTCGGCAAAGGCTATAGGCTGAAATTCGATATCCGAACCACTTCGGACGATTCATACCTTGCCGATTACGGCCTGCCGGATTTCGACCGCTTGCGCAGCGAAATATCGGTCGAACGGATCCGGCGAGATACAGCGTTCAAAACAGGGTTTATCCATTACAAGTCGCTTCGTGACAGCGAGCCGCAGGACGAGATCCCCTCGCGCGTGTTCGATCTGAACTACCGCAAACGATATTTCCCGAAATCGGTGGGCGGAGAGGTTCGTCTGGCCTTCATCGGCCATGCGCACCAGCGCACCAGCGACGAAGATATCATTGGTCGCGACGTGGCCCGCGCCACTTTTGACGCTGCCTGGCTACGTAGCTGGACATTTGCGACGGGCCTACGGGCGGACGCGCGACTGGGTGCCTCGATCGACACGTTCAACATCTACGACGACAGCAACTATCCCGACAATGTCACGCGGTCGACACCTCGCGCGGCGTTGACGCTGCGCTACCCAATGGTGCGGCGCGAACAGAGCGGTGCAACCCAGTATCTGGAACCAATTGCACAAATCGGCTGGGCCCATGTGACAAACACCGACGTTCCCAACGACGAAAGCACCTTTCAGGAATTCGATCAGGGCGATCTGCTGTCTCTGTCGCGCTTCCCGGCGGAAGACCGACGCGAAGACAGTGCCACCGCCGTGGTGGGCCTGAACTGGGCCCGCTATCACACCGACGGGTGGGAGGCGCTGGCCACCGTCGGACAGGTTTTCCGCACCAGCGCGGACCCGGATTTCACGCTGTCTTCTGGCTTGCAAGGCACATCATCGGATTTGCTGCTGGCCGGTCAACTACGCAATGGCAAAGGGCTGACTGTCGCTGCGCGCGGATTGTTGAGCGGTGATCTGAGCTTTACCAAAGCCGAATTCCGCACCGCCTGGACAAATGGTGACACCGGTGTGTCGGGCAGCTATGTCTGGCTCAAACCCGATCCGGTGGAAACTGGTGGGGATGAGATCTCGGAACTTTTGGTGACCGGGCGCTACCGGATCAACGAAAACTGGCTGACACGGGCGAACGCGCGCTATGATTTTAGTGCATCCGAACCGATCCGCGCCGGACTTGCCGTTACGTACAGTAACGAATGTGTGGAATTTAATGTGACCGCCAGTAGACGATTTACATCCACATCAAGTATTGATCCTACGACGGAATTCGGCTTTAGCGTGGCCCTGACCGGGTACTCTGTCGAAAGCGATGGTGAGAAGTACAAGAAAAGATGCAGTTGATCTTAGGTTTCACACAAATGGTCCGCCGCGCGCACCGCGTTTCGATTCTGCCGATTCTGGCGGCGGCCTTGCTGCCATTCATGCCCGCGCAAACTCTCGCTCAAGGACTGTTCTCACCAGCGATCCGGGTCAATCAAGACATTGTGACCTGGTACGAACTGGAGCAGCGGCAACAGTTTCTCGAACTGCTTGGCGTTCCGGGCAGTGCCGAGGACGAGGTGCGGAAAGCCCTGATCGATCAACGTCTGCGCAAACAGGCGATGCGCGAAGCAGGTATTGAACCCGCACCCGAGGACATTCAGAACGGCATCGACGAATTCGCCGCCCGCGGCAACCTGAGCGCCGAACAGTTCCTGAAACTGCTCAATGACGCCGGGGTTTCGCAGGAAACGGTACGCGATTTCATTGGCGACCAAGTCGCCTGGCGCGATTTCATCGGGGCGCGCTTTGTCTCGCAGGCCCGCCCCTCCGAGGAAGAGATCGACCGCGCGCTGGGTCAAGGCGGCGGCGGCGGTCTTCAGGTGCTGCTGTCAGAGATCATCATACCGGTCACGCCGCAGACATTGCCACAAGCCGAAGCACTGGCCGAAGATATCTCTCGCGTTACCGGTCAGGATGCTTTCGCCTCAGCCGCTGCGCAGTATTCTGCGGCCGAGACCCGAACCAATGGCGGTCGGCTCGAATGGCTGTCGCTGACGAACCTGCCACCCGCGTTGCAACCCGTCATCCTGGGGTTGGAAAATGGCGAGATCACAGATCCCCTGACGCTGCCAAACGCTATTGCCCTGTTTCAGATGCGCGGCATCCGCGAGGTCGCGTCGGGCGCACCGACCTACTCCAAGATCGATTATCTGCAGTATTACATCCCCGGCGGGCGCAGTCCCGAGGCTTTGGCCGCCGCGGCCAAGCTGAAAGAAAGCGTGGATACCTGCGACGACCTCTACGGAGTCGCCAAGGGCCAACCGCCAGAAGTTCTTGACCGCAAGTCCGTCAGCCCTTCGGAAATCCCGCGCGACGTGGCGCTGGAGCTGGCAAAACTCGACCCCAACGAGGTGTCGACCGCCCTGACCCGTAACAATGGCCAGACGCTTGTGTTCCTGATGATGTGCAACCGAACCCGTGTATTGGGTGAGGATACCTCGCGCGTGGATGTCGCCAACGCGCTGACGCAGCAGCGGTTGCAGGCCTTTGCCGAAAGCCTGCTGGAACAGCTGCGCGCCGATGCCATCATCATCGAGCAATGACACGCCCCATCGCGCTCAGCTGCGGTGAACCGGCCGGGATCGGGCCTGAGATCGCTGCAAAGGCTTGGGACACGCTGCGCGACGCCTGCCCCTTTGTCTATATCGGCGATGCCCGGCATCTGCCGGATGGCACCCCCGCCCAACAGATCGAACACCTGAGCCAAGCGCAGGCAATCTGCGCCCAAGCCCTACCCGTTCTGCAACAGGACTTTGCCGCACCGGCAACGCCCGGCCAATTGAATCCGACCAACGCACCATGCGTTATCGATGCGATTGAAACAGGTGTGTCGCTGGTGCAGTCCGGCAAAGCCTCTGCCCTGTGCACCGCACCCATCCACAAACAGGCCCTGATTGATGGCGCCGGATTTTCCTATCCCGGCCACACCGAATTTCTTGCGGCTCTTGCAGGACGCGGGCGTGTGGTGATGATGCTGGCCAGTGATCAACTGCGTGTCGTACCTGCCACCATCCACATTCCTCTCGCGCGCGTTCCGGCCGAACTGACACCGGATGTGTTGCGCGAGACGATCGCCATCACCGCAAGCGGTCTGCAAACGCAATTTGGGATCGTGCATCCCCGAATTGCGGTGGCCGGATTGAACCCGCACGCAGGTGAAGGCGGCAAAATGGGTAGCGAAGAAATGGATTGGATCGCCCCGCTATTTGCTGACCTCGATCCCGATGGATACACGGTGACCGGACCGCACCCCGCGGACACCCTGTTTCATGCCGCCGCGCGCAGCCGGTATGACGCCGCGATCGCCATGTACCACGATCAGGCCCTGATCCCGATCAAGACGCTTGATTTCGACCGTGGGGTGAACGTGACTCTGGGCCTGCCCTTCGTCCGGACCTCGCCGGATCACGGAACCGCGCTGGACATCGCCGGACAGGGCTGCGCGAACCCGACCAGCTTGATCGAGGCCCTGAAGCTTGCGCAAACCATGGCGCGGTCGCGCTGATGCTTCGTCTGGTCAAAATTATCCACGCCAGAGGAAAAAACCTATGGCGCGCGTCCACAAATACACGCCACGGTAACGCATGAGCGCCATCGACTCCCTCCCCCCTCTGCGCGAAGTGATCGCGACGCATCAGCTTTCGGCCCGAAAATCGTTGGGCCAGAACTTTCTGCTCGATCTCAACCTGACGGCCAAGATTGCGCGACAGGCGGGCGATCTGACCGAATGCGACGTATTGGAAATCGGGCCCGGCCCCGGTGGCCTGACCCGTGGTCTACTGTCCGAAGGCGCGCGCAAGGTTGTTGCAGTGGAAAAAGACACCCGCTGCATCGCTGCGCTGAACGATATCGCTGCCGCGTATCCCGGAAGGCTTGAGGTGATCAATGGCGACGCGTTGGAAATCGACCCGCTGGCACATCTGACGCCACCGATCCGGATCGCGGCCAACCTGCCCTATAACGTCGGCACCGAGCTTCTGGTGCGCTGGCTTACGCCGCCGGAATGGCCACCGTTCTGGAAGAGCCTGACCCTGATGTTCCAGCGCGAGGTTGCCGAACGTATCGTCGCCCAACCCGGCAGCAAAACCTATGGGCGCCTCGCAATTCTGGCGCAATGGCGAGCCGATGCTCGCATCGCCATGTCCCTGCCGCCCGGCGCCTTCACCCCGCCGCCCAAAGTCTCGAGCGCCGTCGTCCACCTGACCGCCCTGCCCGAGCCCCGTTACCCGGCAGATGCCGCCACCTTGTCGCGCGTTGTTGCGGCGGCGTTCAACCAACGCCGCAAGATGCTGCGCGCCTCGCTAAAAGGTGTGGCACCCGATATCGAGGATCGCCTGATAGCAGCCGGTATCAAATCCACCGAACGCGCCGAGCAAATTTCGCTGGAAGCCTTCTGTGCGCTCGCCAGGCAAATCCACGGCTAACAAAAAACCCCGGCCAATTGCCGGGGTTCTTCTAGCTCGTTCTGGAGAAAACTCTATTCCGCCGCCTCGGGGGCATCGCCGTCGCCAGCGGCCTGCTCGGGCGCGGGCTTTGGTTTGCGCGTGCGCGGGCGGCGTGCGGGTTTTTCCTTGCGCTCTTTAGCTTCTGGCGCAGCAGGCTCGGCGCTCTGGCTTTCCGGTGTCTCGACCAGCCCGCTTTCAGGCTGAACCGGCGCTTCTGCGTCAAAGCCCATCACATCCGGCTGCGGAGCTTCGGCCGGGTCGGCCTGACGCACGGCCTCGCGCTCCTGGCGTTCGGCACGCTCGCGGTCCCGCTCGGCCTGGCGTTCACGGTTCTGCCGCTCCTGCTCTTCCCGGCGGGCTTCGATTTCACGCTGCGCTTCGCCGAGCAGCCGAAGGTAATGTTCGGCGTGCTGTTGAAAGTTTTCGGCGGCCACGCGGTCATTGGACAGCTGCGCATCGCGCGCAAGCTGATTGTATTTATCAATGATTTGCTGCGGGGTACCGCGCACCTTGCCTTCGGGACCCGAGCTGTCGAAAACGCGGTTTACGACGTTGCCGCCCGAAGGACGATTGCGGTTATTCTTGGCCCGAGAACGGGATTTCGAGGATCTCATTTTACTTTACGTCAGCCTTGTCAATTCGCTGTCTGTCGACCCGTATCTCACGTCACTTTCAGGCGTTTGCCATGACGTGTCGTCGACTTTTTGGGCTTGGCGTCAGGGGTACGCTGAAACAGCGTCAGCCTCTCCGACTACCCTGAGTAAACATGTCCTGAGGGTGCAGACAAGGGGTTTGTGAGACTTTTCGCAGGTTTTTTACCTCAACCGGCGCTTTTACGCCTCACCTTTTGAATTCAACCCGGCAATCTGGCCCTGACGACCCTGTCGCGACCGTCCAGGTCAGGGATCACGCGGATATCGTAGAGGCCCGCTGCGTCGAATAGCGCCGATACCGCCGCACCCTGTGTTGGGCCGATCTCGACCAGGATCCGCCCGCCCGAGGTCAGAAAGTCCGGCGCTGAGGCCGCGATGTGACGATACGCCGCCAATCCGTCGCCCTCGTCCGTCAGGGCCATACGCGGCTCGTGCTCGCGCACCTCGGGCGACAGGTCCCGCATTTCCTCCCGCGAGATATAGGGCGGATTCGCCACGATCAGGTCGAATTCGCCTTCGACCGCAGCGAACCAATTGGACTGATGAATATCCGCGCGATCCTGCACATTGTGCTGTACCGCGTTTGCACTGGCCTGAAGGCAGGCGGCTTCGCTCAGATCGACTCCCATTCCGGTGGCACTCGTGCGTTCGGCCAGCAATGTGATCAGGATACAGCCCGAGCCGACACCCAGATCCAGCAGGTGATCGAAAGGTTCGCTGAGCGCGGCCTCGATCAGCGCCTCGGTCTCGGGGCGCGGATCCAGCACGTCTCGGCTGACGCGGAAGCGGCGGCCATAGAATTCGCGTTCACCCAGCAGGTGCGACACCGGCACACGAACCGCGCGCAGCGAGATCAGGGTATCGTAGCGTTCGGCAATGTCGGGGGCCAACTCTTCGGGTGCGATCAGCGTCACGCGGCTGGCTTCAATCCTGGCCGCATGGGCCAGCAGTACGCGGGCATCCCGCGCCGGATCGGGCACGCCCGCTGCGCGCAATCGGGCCGTTGCGGCAACCATTGCCTGAGCGGCTGTCAGCGCGGCGATCATTGCGCCATCTCGGCCAAAAGCCGCGCCTGATCATCAGCGGTCAATGCGTCGATAACCTCATCCAGATCGCCTTGCATCACCTGATCCAGCTTGTAGAGCGTCAGGTTGATGCGGTGATCGGTCATGCGCCCTTGCGGAAAATTATAGGTCCTGATCCGTTCCGACCGGTCGCCCGAGCCCACCTGACTGGCCCGATCCGCCGAGCGTTCGCTGTCGATCCGCTGACGCTCCTGATCATAGAGCCGCGTCTTCAGCACCTGCATCGCAATCTCACGGTTGCGGTGCTGTGATTTCTCGGAACTGGTCACCACCAAACCGGTGGGCAGGTGAGTGATCCGCACCGCCGAGTCGGTGGTGTTCACATGCTGCCCGCCTGCACCCGAACTGCGCATCGTATCGATCCGCAGGTCATTCGCGTCGATCTGGATGTCCACATCCTCGGCCTCGGGCAGCACCGCCACGGTCGCTGCCGAGGTGTGAATGCGCCCGCCGCTTTCGGTTTCGGGCACGCGCTGCACCCGGTGCACACCGGATTCGTATTTCATCCGGGCAAAGACATTGTCGCCCTTGATATGGGCCACGACCTCTTTGATACCGCCCAGATCCGAGGCCTGTTCCTCGATGATCTCGAACCGCCAGCCCCGCGCTTCGGAATAGCGTTGGTACATGCGCAACAAATCACCGGCAAACAACGCCGCCTCATCCCCGCCCGTACCGGGACGGATTTCCAGCATCGCGGGGCGGGCATCGGCCTCATCCCGTGGTAGCAGGGAGAGTTGCAACGCATGTTCGGCCTGCGGAATGCGCTCCTGCAGGTCGGGGATTTCCTCTTCGGCCAGTTCTTTCATGTCTGGATCGGCCAGCATCGCTTCGGCTTCGGCCAGATCACCCACCAATTGCCGCCACGCCATGATCTGATCGACGACGGGCTTGAGGTCCGAATATTCCTTGGCCAGCGCCGCGATGTCCCCGCCCGAAGCGCCATCGGCCATGGCAGCTTCGAGGTATTGGAATCGTTGCGTGATCTGTTCAAGGCGTTCTTCGGGGATCATCCCGGCGGTGTCTCTCATCCGGGGGCTTTGGTCAAGGGCCGACGGTGTGCTACGTTGATAGGTATGAAACGAATTGTTCTGGCCCTAACCCTGCTCTCGACCCCCGCCTTCGCCGATGTTGTCGGTCCAGGAGGCAAGGTTCAGGATTGTTATTGTACGGACAAATCCGGCACACGTGTGGAACTCGGCGAGATGATCTGCCTGCAAGTCGATGGACGCATGTTCATGGCCCAGTGCCAGATGTCGCTGAACGTGCCGATGTGGCGCGAGGTTCAGGAAGGGTGTTTGTCGTCGTGGTTGTCGCAGCCTAGGTCTGAATCAGACGTGCCTAAAACAAGCGTCGGCACAATGTGATTGACTACAAATCAGACCATCTACTCAGGTTGCACTTTTTTCGCTGATACAGTTTGCCCACAAATGCTAAAATGGTTCCGGCAATCGCAAATATAACAGCGAGCCGTACAATTTCGGCAATACGGATTTCAATCGTGAACACGAACGCCAACAAGACGCAGCCTGCGATTGCAAAAACGAAGCAGAAGAGAAATAAATACACGTAGGATAAAGGAGATTCCCAATAGGGAAAGTGCCTTGGTTCGAAACCCAATGCTCTCAGATACCTGATGATTATGACAACATCACCAGGGTCGCTAAGCCCAGCGGCTTCCATCTCTGCCTGAGCGTTCCCGAATTTCCGCTCGTAGTCGTTCAATCTGCTGATCCTAACCCTCGTTGACACTCAAAGATTTACATCTGCTCCAACCACCGCTCAACCCGCGCCTTGTTCACCCCAAAGTCCTTCCGCCCGAAGCGCGAGCGCGCGTAAATACGCAACGTATCACCGTCCTGTTGCACTGTGGTGTAGTCAGGGAAACCGAGCACTTTGGTGCGGGTGATATAGGTGATCATCCCCTCATCGACCGAACCGGCCAGAACAGTAGTGCGCGGGGTCGCTCGAATGATGGCGTCCAGGCGGGCGAGACTGTCGGGGCCGGTTTCGACAACCCGCACCACTCCGTTTTTCATGTCTCGCACGTCCCCTAGCGGGGCAACATGCCACCGGGTTGGATCGGATGGGGCCAACCGCACGTAAGCCCCGGCCAACAAAACGAGCCCGATAATCAACCAGAGAACCATCTTTGCCATCTCTCTTGCGCCCTTTCCGGGAAGACTATCCGGAACGGAGGTTTCGACAAGGCAAATCGCGCCGCGTTACCGCGCCGTCACTCAGGGCAGAATGCACAGCAGTTCGAACAGGATATTCGCCGCGGTCAAAGCCGTGTTGCCTGAAGGATCATAAGGCGGAGACACCTCGACCAGATCGCACCCGACGACCTTGATGCCGTGCAATGCATGGATCAGTTGCAGCGCCTGCGGGGTGGTCAGCCCGCCAATCTCGGGTGTGCCTGTGCCCGGCGCATATGCCGGATCGAGGCTGTCGATGTCATAAGTGACATAGACGGGATGATCGCCAATTGTCTTGCGGATCTGCGCACCAATCTCGGTCAGGTTCTGTTGCCACAACTCCCACGCGGGGAACTGACGGAAACCCCAGTCCTGCGCCTCGGTAAAGTCAGTGGCAGCATAGCCCGAGCCGCGGATACCGATCTGAAAGGTTTTGTCCGGCAGGATCAGCTTTTCCTCATAGGCGCGGCGAAACACCGTTCCATGGGTCTCTTTCTCACCGAACATTTCGTCATTCACATCCGCATGGGCATCGACATGGACCAAGGCAACCGGCCCGTGCTTCGCTGCCACCGCCCGCAGGATCGGCAGCGTGATCGAATGATCGCCGCCCATCGCGACCGGGATCACGGCCTGATCCAGAATGCCGTCATAGCTGTCTTTGATGATCTTCAGACTGTCCGCCAACGAAAACGTGTTGATCGCCAAATCCCCGATATCGGCGATGTGCAGGCTGTCGAAGGGCGCAGCTTTGGTTGCCATGTTGTAAGGCCGGATCATCGCGCTTTCGGACCGGATCTGTTTCGGCCCGAACCGCGTGCCCGACCGCCAGGACGTTCCGATATCCAACGGGATACCCAGAACCGCAACATCCAATCCCGCAAGCGAGGCCGCCTGTGGCAAGCGCATGAACGTGTTCGGACCGGAAAACCGGGCCAGATCGTTGCCACTGATGGGCTGATTGAAATCGTTCATTTGCGTCTTAGCTCCCGTCCTGCCTGATCACCTCAACAAGCCAATACCGGAGATATGGCTAACCAAAGGTTAAAGTCGGGCTCAGGTCAGTTTGTTCCACCCCAGAAGACAGATGATCTGCGTCGCCACATGCGCACCCGCAATCGCTGTCGCACCTGAAGTATCATAGGGTGGTGAGACCTCGACCACGTCCCCGCCTTTGATGTTGATCCCGGCGATGTCGCGCAAGATGATCTGCGCCTGGATCGAGCTTAGACCGCCCCAGACCGGTGTGCCGGTGCCGGGGGCAAAGGCCGGATCAAGACCGTCGATGTCGAAACTCAGGTAGACCGGACTGTCGCCCAGAATACCCTTGATCTTCTGCGCCACAGCCGCTGGGCCCGCTTCATAGACCTCGCGCGCGTCGATGATGTTGACGCCCAGAGTGTCCTCATTCGTCGTGCGGATACCGACCTGAACCGAGCGTTTGGGGTCGACGATTCCCGATTTCACCGCCTTGTAGAACATGGTTCCGTGATCCACGCGGTCCATATTGTCGTCCGCCCAGGTATCCGAATGCGCATCGAATTGCAGCAATGACATCGGTCCGTATTTCTCGGCATAGGCTTTCAGGATCGGAAAGCTGATATAGTGATCTCCTCCCAGTACGACCGAGGCGACATCGGCTGCCAGAATCGTCCGGATGTGGTCCGTCAAAGTATCGGGAAAATCAGGAATATTGGCATAGTCAAAGGCAAGGTCCCCGTAATCGGTGATTGCCAGTTCGCTCAGCGCTTTGAACGGCCAGCCATACGGTTCGTCCGGCGATTGCAACGTGCTGGCCTCGCGGATGGCACGTGGGCCAAGGCGGGTGCCGGGCCTATTGGTCACTGCCTGATCGAAGGGCACACCGGTGACAGCGATATCAACCCCGGTCAGGTCCTTGGTATACAAACGCCGCAGGAATGAAGTCGCCCCGCCAAAGGTGTTCTCGTACGAGACGCCTTTGAGGTCCGCGTTGGTAAACGCCTCATCGACGTAGTTTTTCGAATCTTCCAATGACATTGCGTCTCTCTATCTGTCCAAAGGTTGTGCGATTTCGACAAGGCGCGCAAAAAACGATGCCCCCACCGGCGCGATGTCGTCGTTGAAGTTGTATTTCGGATGATGAAGGCCCGGGCCGTCGCCCTGCCCCAGAAACAGATAAGCACCCGGTCGGGCCTGCAACATGTACGAAAAATCTTCGGCCCCCATATCGCGGCTCATGTTGTCAACCACACGCTCGGCACCGGAAATCTCACGGGCGACGTCTGCGGCAAAGGCCGTTTTGTCCGCGTCGTTTATCGTCGCTGGATAACCGATCTGATAATCCAGTTTTGCTTCAACCCCGTACGAGGCGGCCTGCCCCTGCACGATCTGCTCCATCCGCTGGACCACCATTTTCTGCACCGAAGGATCAAAGGTGCGCACAGTGCCGTTCAGATAAGCGGTATCGGGGATCACGTTATTGACCGTACCGGCATGGATTTGGGTGACCGAGACAACCAGATCCTCGACCGCATAGTGGTTGCGGCTGACGATGGTCTGAATGGCCTGAGCGATCCCACAGGCCGCCATTACCGGATCCTTGGTCTGGTGCGGCAGTGCCCCATGGCCACCCAGTCCCTGAACGTGGATATCAAACGTGTCCACAGCCGCCATGATCGGGCCTGCCGTAGTGTGAAACGCGCCTTCAGGATTCCCCGGATCGTTGTGAATACCGTAGATCTGAGCGATATCGAACCGCTCCATGATGCCTTCTTCGACCATGACGCCTGCACCGCCGCCCTCTTCTTCGGCAGGTTGAAAGATCAGCGCGACCCGGCCGCTGAAGTTCCGCGTTTCTGCCAGATAGCGCGCAGCGCCCAGCAACATCGTCGTGTGCCCATCATGGCCGCAAGCATGCATTTTGCCCGGGTTTCTCGAGGTGTAGTCCAGCCCTGTTTCCTCAGCAATCGGCAAGGCGTCCATATCGGCCCGCAAACCGATTGTCGGGCCATCCGCCTGCCCATTGATGATCGCAACCATTCCGGTTTTCGCGATCCCTTCGTGCAGTTCATCGACCCCAAATTCTCGCAAACGTTTTGCAACAAAAGCTGCGGTTTCAAAGCACTCGAATTCCAGTTCGGGGATTGTATGCAGATGCTGCCGCCATTGCTCCATATCGGCAGTGAACTCGGCAATTCGGTTGACGACGGGCATATAGGGTGGACTCCTGATCCGGACTGCGGGATGGATGCATCTGACACCGGAATGAAAGGGTTCGCAATGGTCGAAAGCTCTCTGATCCACGATACGGATGCGGGTATCGAGCGCCTGTTGGAAATCATGCGCCGCCTGCGCGACCCAAAGACCGGTTGTCCCTGGGATATCGAGCAGGATTTCGGCACCATCGCGCCCTATACCATCGAAGAAGCCTATGAGGTCGCCGACGCGATCGAGCGCGAAGCCTATGACGAATTGAGGGGTGAACTTGGCGATCTGCTGTTCCAGTCCGTCTTCCACGCGCAGATGGCAGAAGAGGCCGGGCATTTCACGTTTCAGGACGTGGTGCGCACCATGTCTGACAAGATGGTTGCGCGCCATCCGCATGTATTCGGCGACGAATCCCGGGATAAATCCGCAGATCAGCAAACCGTGGACTGGGAGGCGATCAAAGCTGCCGAGCGTGCGGGAAAGGAACAAAAGGGAGCGCTGGACGGAGTGGCGGCCAACCTTCCTGCCCTATTGAGGGCGCACAAGCTGCAAAATCGCGCCGCGCGCGTGGGGTTCGACTGGCCCGATGCCAGCCATGTCCTTGCCAAGATCACGGAAGAGGCCGCCGAACTGGAAGAAGCGCGCCATGCCAAGGACCCCGATGCGCTTGAGGATGAATTCGGCGACCTGCTGTTTGTCATGGTCAATCTGGGCCGCCATCTGGGCATCGAACCTGAGGCCGCTCTGCGTCGCACCAACGCCAAGTTCACCCGGCGTTTCGAACAGGTTGAGGCACGTCTCGCCGCCCGTGGCAAAACGCCCGCGCAAAGCGATCTGGCCGAGATGGACGCGCTGTGGGACGAGGTAAAGACCGACGAGCATCGGGCCAATGGCAAACTCCCGCCGGTGGATGCGCCGACGGATGCCTGAAACCGCTGGACAAGTGGGAAAACAGTTGCGAGTGTCCGCGCTTCGAGACCCCGGAGGCACAGCATGACCGCCCGCAAAATTATCATCGACACCGACCCAGGACAGGACGACGCCGTCGCCATCCTTCTGGCATTGGCCAGCCCCGAAGAGATCGAGGTTCTGGGCATCACGGCTGTCGCCGGCAACGTGCCGCTGGAATTGACGGCCAAAAACGCACGGATCGTCTGCGAACTCGCGGGTCACACGCATATCCCGGTCTATGCAGGATGCGACCGCCCCCTGAAACGGGATCTGGTGACAGCCGAACATGTGCATGGGAAAACCGGCCTCGATGGGCCGGTCCTGCCCGACCCGAACATGGCGCTGGCAGACGGACACGCGATCGATTTCATCATCGACACGCTGCGCGCGCACGAGCCGGGTACAGTGACGCTCTGCCCGCTGGGACCGCTGACCAACATTGCCACGGCCTTTGAAAAGGCCCCCGATATCATCGATCGGGTCCAGGAAATCGTGCTGATGGGCGGGGCCTATTTCGAGGTTGGCAACATCACTCCGACCGCAGAATTCAACATCTATGTCGACCCGGAAGCCGCTGATATCGTGTTCAGATGCGGCGCTCATATCGTCGTCATGCCGCTGGACGTTACTCATGACGCCCTTGTCACCCCGCACCGCAACGACGCCTTCCGCGCACTTAACAGCGAGGTTGGTCATGCCGTGGCCGAAATGACCGATTTCTTCGAACGGTTCGACAAGGAAAAATACGGATCCGAGGGTGCGCCTTTGCACGATCCCTGCGTCACCGCTTATCTGATCCAGCCCGAGCTATTCAAAGGCCGTCACGTCAACGTTCAGATCGAAACGCAATCGGAACTGACCCTTGGCATGACGGTTGCCGACTGGTGGGGCGTGACCGATCACCCTCCGAATGCACTGTTTATCGGAGACGTTGACGCAAATGGCTTTTTTGCCCTGCTGACCGAAAGGCTGGCCCGTCTATGACCGCTGCACTTCGCCTAGCGCGCCCGGACGATATTGACCGTCTGATGGCGCTTGTCGCCGCGTTTCATGCCGAATCCGGCATCGAACAGGACCATGACATGCGGCGCGATGCGTTGTCTCCGCTGCTTGAAGGTATCCCTCATGGCTGCATCTATTTGATCGGACCGGGCCGCGCGCCACTGGGTTACATCATCCTGACATTCGGCTGGTCGGTTGAATTTGGCGGCATGGATGCGTTTGTCGACGAAATCTATATCCGACCCGCCGTGCGCGGGCGCGGGATTGCGACCGAAGTGCTACATGATTTGCCAAAAGCGCTGGCAGATGCCGGGCTGACCGCTCTGCATCTCGAGGTCGACCGCACCAACGCGGCCGCACAAAAGCTGTATCTTCGGTCAGGCTTCAAAGCGCGCGACCGCTATATGCTGATGAGCAGAACGCTCTAGCGGGACTCGCCGCGGAAAATCAGATCCGGGTTGTACATTTCCCGTACCGGATCATCCTGCGACACTTCCTTTCCGGTGATCGGATAGGTGCCAGGTTCGGTGCAGGCGGCCAGAATTCCAAAGGAAAACAGGGAAACGACGAGAAGGATTCTTGAGGCAGACATCGCGCTCTCCTTTCTGCAACGCAGGCAGGATAGCAAATTTGGACGCGTTTATATATGAACAAGTTCACACATAAGCATGCTTGCAAAGGTGTTTTTCACCAGTTCTACCAATTTTTAGTAATTGTTCACTTTTGGGCAATTCTGCTTCATTCCCCGCTCCATCCTGCTGAATTGCTTTGGGACACGCTTGGGATTTGGCAATGCTTTCAACTGATCGGTTACGTTTTCGCCCGTGTACCACGATTGGAACAATAGCTCTTTGATGTCGTCATCCAGTACCTGATTGGCCACCTGATAGGTGCACAGGCATTCCTCCATCGTGATCTGCCCGCTGACATCACTCGCAACCATTTTGGCGCAAACCGCCGGGGCCGGTGGTCCTGCCCAGGCGGTCAGAGGTAGGATCAGCAGCGCAGCTGCACCAGAGAAATGATTGAATATGGTCATCTGATTACCCTCAACTTTGAATATCGAAACTCATGAGCTGCTGAGAAGTTGACCTCATTCAGCCACTGCTCGGCAAGTTTAGCGCGAAACGGGCGTCAAATCACGCAGAACGCGGAAGCCTCTGGAATCGGACCTACTATCCTCGCGGGCTCGTCCTCGACCAGCGACGCGGGACAAGTCCATTGCTGCAAAGTACACACCCCCGCGCGTGACCCGCCGGCTACAGAAAGGGCTAAAGGAATTTCTTAGATAGATACTCGATTTGGACCAACCGTCGTATGTTTCAGTCCAGCAAGACGAAGTTATTTCCATGACGTTCCCCGACATATGCCGCAAGCCCCAGGCATTGGCGGCATCAAGAGCATCAACCGGAACCGGTTTCCCGCGCGAGGCGAGGTCAGGGCGTTTCTCACCAAGCATTACTTCCGTCGCACTGCCAAGAAAATTCACCTGATCTGTCGTAACTTCCTCGCCCTGCGCAAATGGGGTTTGCGTTCCGGCTCGCGCGGCGTATTCCCACTCTGCTTCAGTTGGCAATCGATACACGTCCGCACCGACTTTGCTGTTGAGCCATTGAACGTACGAAATGGCATCCAAATAGGAAACAGTAATGACCGGGTGCTTTCCAACGATCTTGGCACGCGGTGCGTCTTTCTGAAGGATATAATCCTGCGGCAAGTGTCCACCGCAACCGCCATCTTCGACGCATTCCATCCATTCATCGTAGGTGACCTCATTCCGGCCCATGGCGAATGGCACGTCGATCTCAACGGAATGAACAGGACCTTCATGATGGGCGATGTATGGATCATCGGGCGTTGCAAGGCGGATATTTCCCAATTCCCAATGCACGTTATAGCGCGATTCCCCCGGTGGCCCGCCCATAAGGAATTCACCCAGCGGTACCACGATCATCTCGGGGCAAACATCGCATTCCTCAAAAATCTCGAATGTGGAGACTTCGGTGCCGTCCGCCAGCCGATATTCCGCCCTTGCAGGATGCGAAAAAAGCTGCATCGCGGCAGCGGCAATCAAGTGTTTCCTCCGCAAAGTATATCGTCCGATATCAAATGACTCGGAACAATTTAGGATAGTTTACATCCCAAGGAAAACAACCAAATGACGAAAGATGATAGAAAGAGCCCGGCCTCAATAGCAGGGGCCGGGTTTGTGTTTTCGAATTCTACAGAATTATCGCTTTAGGATCGACGCGCCTGCGTATTCCGCGATTTCACCCAGCGATTCCTCGATACGGATCAGTTGGTTATATTTGGCCAGCCGGTCCGACCGCGCCAGCGAGCCGGTTTTGATCTGACCGCAATTCGTTGCCACAGCCAGATCGGCAATGGTCGCGTCTTCGGTCTCGCCCGAGCGGTGCGACATCACGTTGGTATACCGCGCACGATGGGCCATATCGACGGCCCGCAGCGTCTCGGTCAGCGAACCGATCTGGTTCACCTTGACCAGCATCGAGTTTGCACAGCCGCGATCGATCCCTTCGGCCAGACGTTCGGGGTTGGTCACGAACAGGTCGTCACCCACCAGTTGGACTCGGTCACCGATGGCGTCGGTCAAGGCCTTCCAGCCGTCCCAGTCATCTTCGGACATTCCATCCTCGATCGAAATGATCGGGTAGTCGTTGACCAGCGCCGCCAGATAGGCTGCGTTTTCTTCCGAGGTCAGCGTTTTGCCCTCGCCGGACAGAACGTATTTGCCATCCTTGTAGTATTCGGTTGCCGCGCAATCCAATGCGAGGTGGATCTCGTCGCCCGGCTTGTAGCCCGCTTTTTCAATGGATTTCAGAATGAAATCCAACGCTTCGCGGGTGCTGGCGATGTTGGGGGCAAATCCGCCCTCATCCCCGATCCCGGTGCTGAGACCTGCTGCTGACAACTCTTTCTTCAAGGTGTGGAACACTTCGGAACCCATGCGCACCGCTTCGCGAATGTTGCTGGCTGCAACGGGCATGATCATGAATTCCTGAATGTCGATGGGGTTATCGGCGTGTTCGCCGCCGTTGATGATGTTCATCATCGGCACCGGCAGAACGCGGGCCGAGGTGCCGCCTACGTAGCGGTATAGCGGCTGCGTGGTGAAATCTGCCGCCGCCTTGGCCGTCGCCAGAGAGACCCCCAGAATGGCGTTGGCACCCAGACGGCCTTTGTTCTCGGTTCCGTCCAACTCGATCATCGCGGCGTCGATGGCCACTTGCTCGGTCGCGTCAAAGCCCACCAGTTCTTCGGCAATCTCACCGTTCACGGCGGCGACGGCCTCGAGCACGCCTTTGCCCATATAACGCGACTTGTCGCCATCGCGCTTTTCAACCGCCTCATAGGCTCCGGTCGACGCTCCCGAAGGTACCGCCGCGCGGCCCATGGTGCCGTCTTCCAAAATCACGTCCACCTCGACCGTCGGATTGCCCCGGCTGTCCAGAATTTCGCGTGCGTGGATGTCGATGATCGTGCTCATGAGGCCCGTCCCTATGGCTGCATTCAGTTGCAGGCGTCATAGCAGCAACCGGCGAAAAGTAAACCGGTCACGTTATCGCTAACACGTATATTTTCCTGCCTTTAGGGCTAACAGCCAGCTGTTTGCGCCAACACCGATCAGGCGACAGCCAGTTGCCTTGCCAAACGACGTTCGCGGACAAAGGTGTAAAGACCCGACCCGATGATCAACGTGGCCCCTGCCAGGGTCATGGCGTCTGGGCGTTCATTGAACATCAACACGCCTGCAATCATCGAGAACACGAGGCGCGTATATCGGAATGGCATCATCGCCGAGGCCTCGCCCACCCGCATCGCTGCGACGATGCCATAGTAACCCAACATGCTGAAAATAACGGCAGCCAGATACGGTACGACCTGCGCAGATTGCACCGGTGTCAAAGACTGCCCAGTGGCGATCATCAGTACAGTCCCGGCCACGATTGCGGCAATATAGGCTTGCATCGCAACAACGGTGGACGCCACACGCACATCCAGTTTGCGCGTGATCAGGTCACGTGCAGCGATCAAAAAGACCGTGGCGACGACCAACAGAGTTTCCGGCTGGAACCCCTCGAGGCCCGGACGGATGATCATCAAAACGCCGATGAAGCCAACACCAATGGCGCTCCAACGCCGCCAACCGACGGTTTCGCCCAGAAACAGCGCAGCACCCATTGTCACCGCCAGCGGTAGGGCCTGAAACACCGCTGCGACGGTGGAGAGATCGATCAGCGATAGCGCGGTCACGAACAACACCGCGCCTACCCCCTCGGCCCCGGCGCGCGCAAGCGGCAAGAGCGTCCATGCCGCGGGGTCAAAGATCCGTTTTCGGGTGGCCACCGACAAAATTGCAAAGGTCAGGCCGCAAACAACGCCCAAAGCAATCAGAATCTGCCCGGTCGGTACGGTGACCGACAGGTGCTTGATAAACATGTCTTCGATCGCGAAAGCTGCCATCGATCCGACAAGCAGCAGGATGCCGTTTACGTTGTTCATGCGTATTTCCATTGGGACAGGTCGGCAAAATCCGAGCCCTCATGTCAGCAAAACAACAACTTTCCCGACATCGCAAGCCCGATTGCGACAGCTTCGATGAAGTGCCGTGATACGGTCAATCGCGGTTCCTGATGGGTCAGTCCTTGTCCAGCGGGACGCCGTAGAGTTCCAGCCGATGACCTTTGAGCTTATAGCCCAGCTTGGCCGCGATCTTTTCTTGTAGTGCTTCGATCTCGGGATCGACAAACTCGATGACCTCGCCCGACTGCATGTCAATCAGGTGGTCGTGGTGATCCCGCTCGGCGTCTTCATAGCGCGCGCGGCCATCGCCGAATTCAAGGCGTTCAAGAATCCCGGCCTCTTCGAACAGTTTTACTGTTCGGTAGACGGTGGCGATCGAAATCCCCGAGTCTTCGGCCGAGGCACGAGCATATAGTTCCTCAACGTCCGGGTGGTCCTCACTTTGTTGCAGCACATGCGCGATGGTACGGCGCTGACCTGTCATACGCAGGCCCTTGGCCTCGCACCGGGCGATAATCGTGTCGGACATTGTTACCCTCGGAACTGTTCGGTTCTCTGTCTTAATATGTCTGACGCGCTTGCGCCACATCAGAATTAAGGCAATTCAGGCAACACGCTGAAGGTCGGCCCAGATCGGAAGGTGGTCTGAGGCGATATGCGCCGGTCGCGCGTCATGCACCCCATGTCCACTGGCCTGCAACCCCTGCCCCAACGCGATGCGATCCAGCGCCCCTAGCGGTTGCGCGGCCGGAAAGCTGGGAACAGGTGGCAGGAACTGCATGTCCGGCACCAGATGGTCCAGGACCGGCTGCCGGGACCATTCGTTGAAATCTCCGGCCCAGACCGTTGGCATGCTGTCCAGATCAGAATCGCATCGACGGATATGCGTGATCTGCTGTCGGCGCGAGGCGGGCAGCAAACCCAGATGCATACCCATCACCCGCAAGGGCCCGATCGGGGTGTCGAATTCCACGCGCACCGCACCGCGCGGTTCGAACCCCGGAAGGTCGTGATGGCCGGTCTGGCGTACGTTTATCGCGTCTCCGCGCCAGATCACCGCGTTGCCGTGCCACCCCAGGCTGCCCGCGCCCCCGAGATCGACGATCTGCCAGCCAGCTTCATCCAGCATGAAATGCGGCAGCGCTGCCGGGCGGGGAGGCAGCCTTTTGTCCGCCTCTTGCAGCACCACAATATCGGCGCGCAGCCCTGCCAGCACCTGCATGATGCGTTGCGGCTGGCGACGAAAGTCCAAACCGACACATTTCTGGATGTTGTAGCTGGCAATGCGAAGGGTTGGTGAGGATGTCATGGCGCTCGGGTCAATATGCGAATTCCAACAGTGCCACGCCCAGCGCCCAGTGCAACCCGATTTTCCCGTAACTTTGGCAAACAACGCTGATTGGGATCGCAAACGGAATTCTGAAGAGGATTTAACCCTAAAGTGCTGTGTGTGAACGTAAATCGCGTGTACAGAACGGACAGTGCCGTTAAAGTGCCCCTGAACCGAACCCGAGGATCCACCGTGGATACAACTTTTGCCATTCTTGTAATCGCCGACATCTCGGGCAGCACACCGCTGTACAAGGCGGTTGGCGATGGCGAGGCGCAACGGTTGATCCAACTGGAACTGGACCGACTGCGGCGCGTTCTGCGCGAGCATGGCGGCACGCAGGTTGGACAGAAAGGCGACGATGTACTCAGCTATTTTCTGGACCCCGACGCCGCGCTGAATGCCGCACTGAACCTGATCGAGGGGTCTCCTGAAACGTCGCTATCGGTGCATGTGGGTGTGCATTGCGGCCCGATCGTGATTGCCGAAAAGGGTGTTTATGGCGAAGCGGTTAATGTCACCGCCCGGCTGGCCACCGCTGCCAATCCCGGTGAGGCCTGCGTCAGCGACGGGGTCGCAGAGATGTTGCAGGGCGATCTGCGCCGGATGCTGAAACCTCTTGGGCGGCTCAACCTCAAAGGGTTGACGGAACAGTTCATGGCGCATTCGCTGATCAGCCCGGCGATGGACCCGTTCACGCAGACCCGACTGCCCCTTTCTTATGGTCGGACCGAAGAACACTGGAAAAGCGCCGAGAGACTGACGCTGGTTCTCAGCCACGAAGATCGCTCGTGGCGCTGCCATGACAATGGTGAGCTGACGATTGGCCGGTCGCCGGATTGCGATGTCATCCTGACCCAGCCCTGGGTATCACGCCTGCACGCGGTGCTGAGCATGAAGGACGGCAAGCTGATCCTGTCTGACCGCAGCACCTCGGGGACCTATGTCAAATCCGAGGCTGGCCGGGAAATCCAGCTCAAACGGGAATCGGTGATGCTGGCGGACAGCGGGCTGATCTCGCCTACTCTGCCTATCGAGCATTCCGAAGCCTGTTTGCAATTCGAGATTCTGGGCCGCCGTCAGGTGCCGCAGAACGTGGCCTGAACCACCTCATTCTCGGCTGGCGGGCGGGTCAGGTCTACGGCGTCGGGCTGGCTCTGGTATGGATTTGCCAGAACGGTGTTCAATCTATGGAACGGCCCGAAATCGCCCGCTACCGCGGCCTGGATCATCTGCTCGACCCGGTGATTGCGTGGGATAAAGGCCGGGTTGACGGCCAGCATGACCGCGTCAGGGGATTGTTCTTGTTCAAGTCGCGCGCGCCAGCCCTCGGCCCACGTATCGAATGCCGTTGGATCAATGAAATGATCACGCGCCGCGTCGCTGCCCAGCGCCCGGAACGTGTTGGTAAAGTCAGCCTGGTTCTGCGCCATGCGGGTCAGAAGGTCCGAGATAAGCGCTAGATCGCCCTCTGCTGCCGTCGCCAAACCAATTTTGGCACGGAATCTCTCCAGCCAGTTTTCCTGCAACAGATCGGGCATGGCGTGAACGATTTCGGTCGCCTCTTCAACGGCGGCATCCTTGTCATCCATTTGCTGGATCAAAGCGGTCGCAAGCTGCGCAATGTTCCAAACGGCAATCTCTGGTTGGTTCGAATAGGCATAGCGCCCCATCTGATCAATCGAACTGTAGACCGTGTTCGGATGATAAACATCCATGTAAGCACAAGGGCCATAATCGATGGTCTCGCCCGCGATCGAGCAATTGTCGGTATTCATAACCCCATGAATGAACCCGACGCTCATCCACTGCGCAATCAGACGGGCCTGCGCGTCCCGGACAGATCGCAACAGACCCATTGGGCCGTCAGCGTCCGGATAGTGTCGCGCGATGGCATAGTCTGTCAGCATTCGCAATCCATCCAACTGACCCCGCGCCGCAAAGACCTGAAACGTGCCGACCCGCAAATGGCTTTGCGCGACGCGTGTCAGAACCGCGCCGGGCATCGGTCCCTCACGCAGCACAATCTCACCGGTCTCGACAGCGGCCAAAGCGCGCGTGGTCGGGATACCAAGCTCATGCATTGCCTCGGATACCACGTATTCGCGCAAAACCGGCCCCAACCAGGCGCGCCCGTCCCCCTGGCGCGAGAACGGTGTCGGGCCCGAGCCCTTCAACTGAATATCGCGGCGCACCCCATCGGTGCCGACCGTCTCGCCCAGCAAAACCGCGCGGCCATCACCCAATTGCGGGTTGTAATGCCCGAACTGATGACCGGAATAAAGCTGCGCCAGCGGTTCTGCCCCGTCCGGCAGCGTGTTCCCCGCAAACGCTTCGGCCATCTCGGCAACCTCTCCCGGCATTACCCGCAGCACACGGGCCAGATCAGCATTAAACGCAATCAGACGCGGTGCGCGGACGGGAACCGGGGCCTGTCGCGCATAAAACAGGTTCGGCAGTCGGGCATAGCTGTTATCAAACGGGATTGTCAGGGTCATGCGCCAAACATATGGCCTATTCGCGCGATTGCCATAGCGGATCAGCGCGGGTCATGCATAATCGCGAGGCGACTGAAGGACAGCCCATGACCCCGCAACAGATCATCGACCACCTGAGCCTGCAACGCCACCCCGAGGGCGGTTGGTTCCGCGAGACCTGGCGCGCCGACAATCCCGGCCGCGCCACCGGCACCTGCATCTATTTTCTACTGCAAGCCGGCGAAAGCAGCCATTGGCACAAGGTGGACGCAACCGAGATCTGGTTATACCACAGCGGCGCGCCGCTGGTTCTGTCGCTCAGCGCAACCGATGACGGCCCGGCAACCAATCACCTGCTGACACCAGACTTGGCCAGAGGAGCGCCGCAACTCATTGTCCCAGTGGGCCACTGGCAAGCCGCGCGCAGCACCGGCGCGTTTACTCTGGTCAGTTGCACCGTTTCGCCCGGCTTTGAATTTGACGGGTTCGAACTCGCAGAACCCGGTTTCGACATTCCAACGGAGTGACCAGATGGACCACCGCGCCCTGATCGCTTCGATCCCGGCCGAAACCAAAGACAGGCTACAACGGCGCTCGGACACAGCGGGCCTAAAGCAACTTTTGCTATATTTTGGCGCCTTGGCCCTGACCACTTCCGGTATCGCCCTGCACGTTCCATTTTGGCCACTGTTGATACTGCCTCAGGGCCTTTTGCTGGTGTTCCTGTTCACGCTCAGCCACGAATGCACACACAAAACGCCGTTCAGATCTGGTTGGCTGAACGACGCAATCGGCCACCTCGTTTCGGTCCCGATCTGCCTGCCCTTCACCTGGTTTCGCTATTTCCACCTCGCCCATCACAAATGGACGAACCACCCAACCAAAGACCCCGAACTTGATGGCAAACCTCGGCCTGAGAGCTGGCGCAGCCTTGCCGTCTACCTTAGCGGTTGGCCCTATTGGACAAGCATGGCGCAGGTATTGCTCGACAACGCAAAAGGGCGGATCAGTGCCGAATACCTGCCCCGCCGTCAGTATCGCGCAATCAGGACCGAGGCGGTCGCACTGCTTACACTGTACACTTTGGCGGCAGTAAGCCTTTTCTACACGCCCGTTTTGTTCTGGATCTGGTTACTGCCCGCAATCGTGGGCCAACCGTTCCTGCGCCTCTACCTTCTGGCAGAGCATGGGCTATGTCCTCCGGTCGCAAATATGCTGGAGAATTCGCGCACCACATTCACCAACCGGCTGATACGGTTTCTGGCGTGGAATATGCCCTACCACGCAGAACACCACGCCTTTCCAAACGTGCCTTTTCACCAATTGCCAGCGTTTCACCGCTGGACACAGGATCACCTGCAGTCAACCTCAGAAGGTTATGGCCGGTTCACCACAGATTACGCACGATCGCTCCGGCGTTAGATCCGCCTCTCCATCTGACCAAAGATATCCCGGGAGTCGCCTCGCTATGAGCGCAGCGCCCTTAACCGCTAACCACAGCGCCCCGCGCTGGAGATGACACGACCCCTCCCCCAACCAACGCGCTGACACCGGTAGTTCCCGGGCATGAGGTCGGCAGACCGCGCGCCACGCGCACGGCCAGATAGGCGAATGCCTGCGCCTCGAGCATATCACCGTCCAGACCAACGGCCTCGACCGGTTCGACCGGGCAATCCAGCGCGACCCGCAGCATCTCCATCAGAACGGGGTTGTGCCGCCCTCCACCGGTGACCAGCACGCGGCTGGGTGGTTTCGGACAGTACTCCATCCCCTGCGTTACGCCGGCTGCGCACATGGCGGTCAGGGTGGCGACGGCATCCGCATCGCTGAGTTCCTGCACCAGTTCGATCATCTGGGCGAAGTCGTTCCGGTCCAGAGACTTTGGCGGCATCCTGGAAAAGAACGGTTCCGCCAGAAATAACTCAAGCGCACCGGTCTCGACGGTTCCGCCACGCGCAACTGCACCATCCTGGTCCATCGCCTGACCCAACCGCGATTGCATCAGATCGTCCACCGGCGCATTCGCCGGGCCGGTATCGAACGCCAGCAGCGCGCCCGGCTCTTCGGGTCCACCGAAGGTCGGATCGACATAAGTCAGGTTCCCAACGCCACCGAGATTCAGAAAGCACAACGGCTCTTGCGCTTCGATCCATTTGGCACAGGCAAAATGGAAGAACGGGGCCAGCGGCGCGCCCTCACCCCCAAGCGCGACATCATCGCTGCGGAAATCCCAAACTACGGGCAGCCCCAGCGCCTGCGATAGACCCAGCCCATCGCCCACCTGCAACGTCCCGCGACCACGCGGTTCATGGGCCAGCGTCTGACCGTGGAAACCAATCAGGTCCACCTCTTCGAACTCCGACAAAACCTCGGCATGCGCACGCGTTACCAACTCGGCCGAGATATCGACGTCCGGACCGTGCCACTGACCCAGTGCAGCACGCAGCGTTGCGCGCTCCTCATCCGAATAAGCGCGGTATCCGCTTGGACCAAACCCAAAGATCGTTTGCCCGTCAGTCTCGATCACCGCTGCATCGACGCCGTCCAAAGACGTGCCCGACATGGCCCCTAACGATCGAAGCACACCTGATTTGCTGATGACCCTGCTCACACTGTCCTCATTGTTTTGATCGCCCGCCGTGCCGGGTGTTTCGCACAACCTGCACGGTAACGCGAAGCCAAGGCAAGACACATCCCGCGCGAGCCGCGTTTTTCTTGGAAAAGGTGGCTTTTCCTTGCCTCTGACGCCGCCTATACAGTGCCCCGCAATAGTAACCCCGAGGGCACGATATGACCTACCACCCCAAATCGGATTTCATCGCCACGATGATCGAGCGCGGCTTTCTCGCCGATTGCACCGATTATCAGGGCCTTGACGACGCGCTGATCAGTGGGGTGCAAACTGCTTATATCGGTTATGACGCGACCGCGCAGTCGCTGCATGTGGGTCACCTGATGAACATCATGGTGCTGCGCTGGTTGCAAAAGACCGGCCACAAACCGATCACCCTGATGGGTGGCGGCACCACCAAGGTGGGCGACCCCTCATTCCGCTCGGACGAGCGCCCCTTGCTGGGTCCCGAACAGATCGACGCAAATATTGCGGGCATGAAGCAGGTGTTCTCGAAATACCTGTCTTATGACGACAGCGAGACCGGCGCACTGATGCTGAACAATGCCGAATGGTTGGACGGTCTGAACTACCTCGATTTCCTGCGCGATATCGGGCGGCATTTCTCGGTCAACCGAATGTTGTCGTTCGAGTCTGTGAAGTCGCGACTGGATCGCGAGCAATCGCTCAGCTTCCTCGAGTTCAACTACATGATCCTGCAGGCCTATGACTTCCTCGAACTGAACCGCCGTTATGGTTGTGTTCTGCAGATGGGAGGCAGCGACCAGTGGGGCAACATTGTTAACGGCATCGACCTGACCCGCCGGGTGCTGGATCACGAGATCTATGGACTGACGACGCCCCTTCTGACCACCAGCGATGGCCGCAAGATGGGCAAGTCGCAGGGCGGCGCGGTTTGGCTGAATGGCGACATGCTGAGTTCCTACGAGTTCTGGCAGTTCTGGCGCAACACCACCGATGCGGATGTGGGCCGGTTCCTGAAGATCTTCACCGAACTGCCCGTCGACGAGTGCGACCGTCTGGCCGCGCTGGGAGGGGCCGAGATCAACGAAGCCAAGATCCGCCTCGCCAACGAAGTGACCGCCTTGTTGCATGGGGCCGAAGCCGCAGCAACCGCAGAGGCAACCGCGCGCGAAGTGTTCGAAAAGGGTGGAGTTGGAGGCGATCTGCCAACGCTCACATTGTCCGACGCAGAACTGCCGATCTCGATCGTTCAACTGATCGTCAAATCGGGTCTGGCCAAGTCGGGCAAAGAGGCCAAGCGCCTGATTGCAGAAAACGGTGCCAAGCTGAACGACGCGCCGCTGACCGATGCCGGGCTGATGATCGACGCGGGCGCACTTTCGACGCCGATCAAGCTGAGCGCCGGGAAAAAGCGTCACGCGCTGGTGCAGCAAGGCTGACCTGTCGGTCACTTACGTAAAACAACGGCCATCCTCTTTGGGATGGCCGTTTTCGTATTACGCGTCGTTGCCGGTGCGTTTCAGATTCGCGGCATCAGCGTTTTCCGCCTTTGCCGCCACCTTTACCGTCACCGCTCTTTCCGCCGCCTTTACCGTCGCCGCCCTTGCCGCCACCTTTACCGTCGCCGCCCTTGCCGCCACCTTTACCGTCGCCGCCCTTGCCGCCGCCTTTACCGTCGCCGCCTTTGCCGCCACCTTTACCGTCGCCGCCCTTGCCGCCACCTTTGCCGTCGCCGCCCTTGCCACCGCCTTTACCGTCGCCGCCTTTACCGTCGCCGTCACCCGGGTCGCTGCCCCCATCGCCAGGATCGCCGCCATCACCGGGGTTGTCGTTCCCGGACCCCCCACCGCCCGCGTTGTTATCGCCTCCACCCGAGTTGTTGTTGCCAGTGCCTGTTCCACCACCAGACGCATCGGATGAGCGGTCGAAATCAGATCCATCGGAGTTCCGGTTTTCACCCGCATTCCCCGAGCCAACAGCGTTTGAAAGGCTCGCCGTGGGCAGATCTGTCAAAAGACTGGCCAGCCCCGGGCATTGTGCGGCGGTTACTTGAAGTGTCGTTTCAAAGTCCGACCGGCTTTGCAGACGATCCAGAAAGCTGGGCGTGACTTGCGCGCAATCACACAAAGCGGCGTAATCGCCTGCGTTTGCAAGATCCCGCGCCGTTTTCCAGTTGCAGGTTTCAGGCGCCGCTGCTGCGCTGCCAACCATAAACACACCCATGACCGGCGCGGCCATGATCGCGCCCAACCTCTGCTTTGAACTCTTTGACATCTCACTACCTCCTGAGTGATGTACACCCAACCACTTCCGGTTGTCTGAACCCGACATGGCCACCCAGCATGAAGCGATTGTTAAGTCTTGCTGAGCTTTCCTTGAGGATCGCTGGCGCGCAAAACCTGTGGACAGACCGCCCGCGATGGGTTTAATGAACGAGCGTTCATATCCTTGGAGGAAGTCCACGATGCGCATTTCCAATACAGCCGCAGTCGTCTCGGGCGGTGCGTCGGGTCTGGGCGAAGCGACAGCCCGTCACTTTGCTGCCGAAGGTGCGCAGGTCACCATTCTGGACCGCGAAACAAAGCGCGGATCAAAGGTCGCCGCCGAGATTGGAGGCAATTTTGTCGAGACCGACGTGACAGACGCTGACTCGGTCGCCGCAGCCATTGCCGAAGCCAAGCAAAACATGGGCCAGATCACCGTGGTGGTAAACTGTGCCGGCATCGCCTATGGCATCAAGACCGTCGGCAAGGATGGCCCGCATCCTCTGGACGCGTTTCAACGCACCATCGACATCAATCTGGTTGGAACCTTCAACCTTTCACGTCTGGCCGCCGCCGAGATGGCAAAGAACAACCCCGATCCAGAGGGCGCGCGTGGGGTGATCATCAACACCGCCTCGATCGCCGCGTTTGACGG
The DNA here is from genome assembly GCF_056540665.1 of Ruegeria sp. AM4. Lineage (NCBI taxonomy): Bacteria > Pseudomonadati > Pseudomonadota > Alphaproteobacteria > Rhodobacterales > Roseobacteraceae > Ruegeria > Ruegeria sp. AM4. Next base: position 838,657 of record NZ_JBQFXD010000001.1, read on the forward strand.
CCAGAAAGGTCAGGCAGCCTATGCTGCATCCAAGGGCGGAGTTGTCGGAATGACACTGCCCATGGCACGCGATTTGGCGTCGAGCGGCATTCGGGTGATGACCATCGCTCCGGGCATATTCATGACCCCGATGCTTGCCGGCCTGCCGGAAGAGGTGCAACAGCAACTCGCAGCCGATGTTCCCAACCCGCCGCGATTGGGTGACCCGCACGAATACGCCCGACTGGCCGCGTTCATTGTCGAGATGGGATACCTGAACGGAGAGGTTATTCGCATCGACGGTGCGCTGCGTATGCGCTAGACCAATCACATGACCGAACGCGAGAAAATGGAGGCCGGGACTTGGTATTGCTGCCTTGATCCCGAACTTGACGCCATACGCGCAGAGGCCCGCCGCGCTGTCTACGCCCACAATACAAGCGACCCCGACGCGCGGGGTGGCATGGCCCCGGCCCTGCGTACGCTCTTGGGCAATCCCGGCTCAGAATGTCTTCTAGAGACGCCCTTTCATTGCGCCTATGGCATCAATATCCATCTGGGCGAGCGCGTGTACTTCAACTCTGGCTGTGTTGTGCTGGATACCGCGCGCGTCCAGATCGGCAACGACACGATGTTTGGTCCACATGCGCAGATCTATTGCGCACAACATGCCAAAGACGCGGCCAAGCGCGCCCGGGGATTGGAAATCGCCCTGCCCGTCACGATCGGCAACAACGTCTGGATTGGTGGCGGCGCCATCATCCTGCCCGGTGTGACGATTGGCGACAATGCGATCGTCGGCGCTGGAGCTGTGGTGACCAAAAACGTTCCCGAAGGACAGACGGTTGTCGGCAATCCGGCGCGTCCTGTCCGATCCTAGGCCCCTTCGGCCTTTTCTTCGAGGGTCAGCCACTCCTCTTCCGCAGCTGACAGCTTATCCTGCCGTTCGACCAGCGCTTCGGTTGCCTTCTGGAATTTGACCGGCTCCCGGGTGAACAGTTCCGGGTCGGACATCAACTCTTCCAGTTTGGCTATTTCGGCTTCAAGCCGATCGATCTCGGCCGGCAGTTTTTCCAGACGGTGTTTTTCCGAGAATGAAAGGCCCGTCTTCCGCTTTGCTTCCTGCTTTATTTTCGGCTTGGTTGCCTTTGATTTTGCTTCACTTTTTTCAGCAACGTCACCTCGTTGGGTGACATAATCCGTCCAGCCGCCCGCATAAACGGTGGCGCGGCCATTACCCTCCATCGCGATGGTTGTGGTCGCAACGCGGTCCAGAAAATCGCGGTCGTGGCTGACCAGCAGCACGGTGCCGTCGAAGTCATCCAGCAGCTCCTGCAACAGATCCAGCGTTTCAACGTCCAGATCGTTTGTCGGTTCATCCAGCACCAACAGGTTTGACGGCTTGGCCATCAGCTTGGCCAAGAGCAGACGCGCCTTTTCCCCACCCGACAGAGATTTGACAGCGGCCCGCGCCTGCTGATCGTCGAACAGGAACTCCTTGAGATACCCGACCACGTGCTTTGGCGCACCCCGCACCATGACCTGATCTGCCTTGCCCGAGACCCGCATTTCGGGATCGCCGGTGAGGCTGTCCCACAAGGTCATCTCGGGGTCCAATTGTGCGCGCGCCTGATCAAACACGGCAACTTCGAGGTTTGTACCCAGCGTTACCGTGCCTTCATCCGGCGTCTCGCGGCCCAACAACATATTCAGCAAGGTCGTCTTGCCGACACCGTTCGGGCCAACAAAGGCCACTCGATCACCGCGCTGCACCAGCAGATCAAAGCTTCGCACAATCTGCTTGTCGTCAAACCGTTTCGCCAACCCTTTGGCTTCGATCACCTTGCGCCCGGATTTGGAGCTCGCGTCCAGCGACATCGCCGCCGTTCCCTGCCGCTTGATCTGACTGGCACGTTCGGCCCGCAGCGCCTGCAGCGCGCGCACTCGGCCCTGGTTGCGCTTGCGGCGGGCGCTGATGCCCTCGACGGCCCAGCGCGCTTCGGACTTGATCAGGCGGTTCAGCTTGTGGCGTTGCTGATCCTCCTCGTCCCAGGTTTTGTCGCGCCAGGCCTCAAAAGCTTCGAACCCCTGTTCCTGCCGCCGCACCATACCCCGGTCAATCCAAAGGGTTGCGCGTGTCAGGGCGCGCAGAAACGCGCGGTCGTGAGAGATTAGAACAAACCCCGCGCGGGTTGCGCCCAACTCATGCTCGAGCCAGGCGATCGCTTCGATATCCAGATGGTTGGTGGGCTCGTCGAGCAGCATCAAATCCGGTGCCTCGGCCATGAGCTTGGCCAGCGCCGCCCTGCGCCGCTCACCGCCCGAGGCGGTTTCGACTGCGCGTGACGGGTCGAATTTCAACCCCTCACCGGCGCGTTCGACCTTGTACAACTCCCCGGGTTCCAACTCACTGGCAGCATAGTCACCCAGTGTGGCAAAGCCCTGCATGCTGGGGTCTTGTTCCATATAACCCAAGGACTTTCCTGGGGGGATGACAATGTCGCCCTGATCGGCCTCGACCAAACCGGCCATCACCTTCATCAAGGTTGATTTGCCCGAGCCATTGCGCCCGACAAGCGCGACACGATCACCGGGCTGCACCACAAGATCGAGATCGGAAAACACCGGATCGCCCCCAAAGGTCAGGGAAATACCGGACATCTGCAACAAAGGAATTCTCGCCATGCCCGCCAGCTAAACCGGCTAGACGAACGCGTCAACGCCCCGGCTTCACCTTTTCTGAAATACTCAAATCACCCGACTACCGCCCGTAGCAGACGTTTGCGGGCTGGGGGAATCGCGCCAATTTCAAGTCCGGTAAACACGTGCAGCGTGTTCATGTGCCGATCGACGACCGCATGGTCGCTGACCCAGCCCCCCATCATCAGATAGGTGCGCAGCAACGGCGGCATCCTGAGCATGGCCTTCTTCGCATCGGGCCGACGGCGCAAGCGCGCGGCAAACTTGAACACATCCGGCGCCTTGACCCTTGGTAGCCAGCGCTTCGGGGCCAGATGCCGATGCTTGAGCATGGCGAATGCATCCAGATATTCTTCGGTTTCGGTCCCCGCGAAAGACGAGCAACCAAACAGCATCTGCACATCGTTCTGGTCGACAAAGGCCGTCATCGCCCCCCAGGCAACGCGCAGAATATCCGGGTCGGTCCAGTCCGGATGAACGCAAAAGCGCCCCATCTCGACCATCCGCCCACCAAAGCCCTGCAGCGCGGAAAGGTCGTAGTAGCGGGCAGAGTAACTGTCTGCGATCTGTGTTCCGCTTTCGATGGTTAGCATCCGAAAACAGCAAACCAACTGCCCACCCTCGCGCATATCCTCAACCAGAATATGCGCGCACAGCGCATCGAACTCATCCCGGTCGAGTTGATCGGTGGCAAAGGCACGTGTTCTGAGGTTCTGGGCTGCCGCGATATCACGCGCCGACTGCGCCAGCCTGGCGCGATAGCGGCCCCGGTTCAGCACTTCGGCATTCAACACAGTTGCTCTGACCATGGTCGCATACTCCGCAGTTGCCGACCCGCTTGTCTCTGCCACGTCCCTAGCACAAAGATTGTGACCGTCACGTGAAGCTGCAAGACCAATCAGAGATTTAGTTGTTGACGCCGGGGATATTCGCCGGGTTGAAGTTGCCGATATTGCCCAGCAGCTGCCGCAGGAATCCTTTGTCCTGAACACTGGAATCCGTCACACGCCGGTCAAGCGGCACGACAATACCATCTTCAAGGCCAAAGCGTTCGATATTGCGCACGACCCCCCGCTGATCAAAGCTGATGGCCACCAGCTCGCGCGAAACGACCTCGGGCCGTTTGGGACCGTAATGACGGACGCGCGACGAAACATAGTAATAGTCCGAATCCCGCACCACACCAGACGAGGTCGGCGCGCCGATAGCCTCGATCACGGTATCGCGGGTATCAACACCAACCTTGATTTCCGCCAATTCCTCGGGCGGCGGAATATATCCGTGTTTCTTGACGATTGGGGTGCATGCGACCGCGGCCAGGATGCTGCCAAATGCCAGCAGTCTGATCATCGGTTTTATGTTGTTCTTCACCTTCAAAACCTACACCCTCTTGTCTTGGCCGCGCGCGACTTCTATCCGATTACAGAAACCGCTGCCGTGGTTCAACACAAAGAAAGGGTCAAAAATGACCACACCTTCCCCCTTGCGCGTCGCGGATCTTTCGCAGAACGCCGCCACGTCGTTCGAACTGCGCCCCGGAACCGCCGAGCTGGACGTGTTGAAACAAGACCTGGGCTTGCTGGGTCTTCGCAAGCTGTCCTTTGTGGGGTCTGTGCAGGCGCAGGGTAAGCGCGACTGGGTTCTGACAGCCAAGCTTGGCGCAACCGTCGTTCAACCCTGCGTGATCTCGTTGGAGCCGGTGACAACCCGGATCGAAGCCCCGGTGCGCCGGGTCTTTCTGGCCGATTGGGACGAACCGGACGAACCCGAGTTTGAGATGCCCGAAGATGACGAAACCGAAGCCCTTGGCGCTGAAATCGACCCATCTGCGGTCATGGCCGAGGCGCTTTCGCTGGCCTTGCCCCAATATCCTCGAAAGGACGGCGCTGAGTTGGGACCGTCAGATTATACCGAACCCGGAAAACAGGCGATGACCGACGAGGACGTCAAACCATTCGCGGGGTTGGCGGAATTGCGCGATGCATTGAAAAAAGACAAGTGACAGAGGTTTGATTTCCTGTCATAGCAGGCGCTCAGAAAAATCGCTTGAACATGCCGAGAATCGCAGTATTTTCGCGCGCTCATCGGAATTTGGGTTGGACAACGTGGGGCATGTACCCTAAACGCGCGTCAAACCACGAGAAAAACGAAGAATGAAACCCGGCCCACAGCGAATCTGTTGGCCCTTAAATAGACAAAGGTTGAGACCATGGCCGTCCAACAGAACAAAGTTTCCAAGTCGCGTCGCAACAACCGCCGCGCACACGACGCTCTGGTTGCTGCAAACCCGAACGAATGCCCCAACTGCGGTGAGCTGAAGCGCCCGCACCACGTCTGCGCGTCCTGCGGCCACTATGACGATCGCGAAGTCGTCGCGCAGGCCGACGAAATCGACCTGGACGAAGACGCGGCCTGAACCTGATCGGACGCAGGCCAAGGCATGACGGATCAGCCCACGCAAACCGGACGGATCATCATCTCGGTTGACGCGATGGGCGGAGATTCGGGTCCCGCCACCGTTGTCGCGGGCATAGCCAAATCTGCGGACAAGAACCCCACGATCGGGTTCGTCCTGCACGGGCCGGAAACCGTACTGCGCAAACTGGTTGCCAAACGGCGTGTCCTTGAAGGGCGCGTCGTTTTTCGTGATTGCCCTGACGTGGTCACGATGGAGGACAAGCCCAGCCAGGTGGTGCGCAATGGCAAGCAGACCTCGATGTGGTCTGCTCTGGAATCGGTCCGTCAGGGCGAGGCCCATGGAGCCGTCTCCTGCGGCAATACCGGCGCGCTGATGGCGTTGTCGATGATGCGGCTGCGCAAATTGCCGGGCGTGAACCGACCGGCGATTGCAATTCTGTGGCCATCGCGCAACCCGCAGGGCTTTAACGTCATGCTGGATGTGGGCGCGGATGTGCGCGCCGATGCCAAGGATTTGCTGCAATATGCGCTGATGGGGGCCTCGTACTCCCGGAACGGCATGGCGCTGGCCCGCCCCCGGATCGGCTTGCTGAATGTCGGCACCGAGGAACACAAAGGCCGTGCCGAGTTGAAAGAAGCCCACGCGATGATCACGGATTTCGCTGAACAGGCGAACTTCGAGTTTGTGGGCTTTGTGGAAGGCAGCGACATACCGGGCGACAAGGCGGATGTCATTGTAACGGATGGATTTACCGGGAACGTGGCGATCAAGACCGGCGAGGGCACGGCAAGCCTGATCGGCGATCTGCTGCGCGAGGCGTTCAAGTATTCGCCCCTGTCCCGGTTGGCCTCGATCCTTGCCATCACATCCCTGAACCGTCTGAAGAAGCGGATCGACCCGCGCCGCGTCAATGGTGGTGTGTTTCTGGGTCTGAATGGCACAGTGATCAAATCGCACGGGGGTGCGGACGCAACCGGCGTGTCGGCTGCGGTCAAGCTGGCCTTTACCCTGGCCGAATCCGGCTTCTCTGAAAAATTGGCGGCACGGGTTGCATCCACAGCCGCGCTTGCACAAGATGCCGCGCAATCTGCATCGCAGTCGGAATAATAAAAAAGGCAGTACCCAAGCATGGCAGGCCGTTCAGTTGTTGTAGGTGTTGGGCATTATTTGCCCGAGCGTATTGTCCCCAACACCGAATTTGAAAACAGTCTGGATACGACCGACGAATGGATTCGAACCCGGTCCGGGATCGAACGCCGCCACTTTGCCGCAGAAGGCGAAACGACCTCTGATCTGGCAACCCATGCCGCGCAGGCGGCACTGAAAGATGCTGGCCTCGATGCAAGCGATATCGACGCGATTGTCCTTGCGACCTCGACCGCCGATCTGACCTTTCCCTCAGCCGCGACGATGGTTCAGGCCCGTTTGGGAATGACCAACGGTTTTGCGTTTGACGTTCAGGCGGTTTGTGCCGGGTTCGTCTATGCGCTCAGCAACGCCAACGCGCTGATCCTCTCTGGTCAGGCCAAACGCGTTCTGGTCATCGGTGCCGAGACGTTTTCCCGGATCATGGATTGGACCGACCGGTCGACCTGCGTTCTGTTTGGAGACGGGGCCGGCGCGCTGGTTCTTGAACTGCAGGAGGGTGAAGGTACCTCGGAGGATCGCGGGATTCTGGCTACCGACCTCAACTCCGACGGTCGTTATAGGGACTTGCTTTATGTCGATGGTGGGGTTTCGACCCAATCTACGGGCCACCTGCGCATGCAGGGCAATCAGGTTTTCCGCCATGCCGTTGAAAAACTTGCAAGAACCGCCGAAGTTGCACTGGAACGCGCCGGTCTGACCGGTGACGATGTCGACTGGATCGTTCCGCATCAGGCCAATATCCGAATCATTCAGGGCACCGCCAAAAAGATGGGCCTGCCGATGGATCGGGTCGTGGTAACAGTACAGGATCACGGCAACACGTCCGCCGCATCGATTCCCCTGGCGATGTCCGTTGGCAGGGACCGGGGCCAAATCAAGCCCGGCGATCTGATCGTGACCGAGGCAATCGGAGGTGGTCTGGCCTGGGGTGCGGTTGCCCTACGCTGGTAACCGGCACAATCCGGCTTACGTGCCCTCACGCAATTCATTGATATTGACAGCGAATTTCCCCTCACCCTATGCTCTGATATCTACAGGGGAATAAGCATGGGCGATAAAACACTGACTCGAATGGATCTGAGCGAGGCCGTCTTTCGCGAAGTTGGGCTGTCACGCAATGAAAGTGCGCAACTGGTTGAAAGCGTCTTGAACCACATGTCCGACGCACTTGTGCGCGGTGAACAGGTCAAGATATCGTCTTTCGGCACATTCAGCGTTCGAGACAAGACAGCCCGCATAGGCCGCAACCCCAAGACCGGTGAAGAAGTGCCCATTCAGCCCCGCCGCGTGCTGACGTTCCGCCCGTCGCATCTGATGAAAGATCGCGTCGCCGCCGGGAACCGGAAATAACCCCGAGGTTCGGTTAAGATGAGCAAGTCCCCCGACGCGTTTCGCACAATCAGTGAAGTTGCGGATTGGCTCGGTGTTCAGGCTCATGTCCTGAGATTCTGGGAAAGTCGTTTCACACAGGTCAAACCCGTAAAGCGCGCGGGTGGCAGGCGATATTACCGGCCCAACGACATGCGGTTGCTGGGCGGTATCAAAAAGCTGCTGCACGAGGATGGAATCACGATCAAGGGCGTTCAGCGTATCCTGCGGGAGCAGGGCGTTGCTCATGTTGCCTCGCTGTCGCCCAGTCTGGACGATCCCGCAGCCGAAGAAGTGGCAACAGACAACACCATTGTGCCATTTTCCGCAAAACCCGCACCTGCGGCTGAGCAGATTCGGATGGAGTTGGACACACCTCCGGATCAGGCCGCGCGCACTGCCGACACCGCCGCCGCGCCGGAAGCGGTCGCCAGCCAGCCAGAACCGCCGCAGGCAAATGAAGTGGACGCCGCCCCCCTTATGGGTGGTATCACGTCTTTGGCCTGGAACCGCTCCGAATTCGACGACGCGTTGCTGGCGCGGATCGCGCCCATCGCCAAGGACCTGCGCGTCTGGCTGAACCGGGTCGATGCACAAGCCGCGGGATAAGACAAAAAGGCGATGATTTCCTCTTGCCCCTGCCGGGAAAGTCTTTATGAACGCTGCAACGTCGGGCTATGGCGCAGCCTGGTAGCGCGTCCGTCTGGGGGACGGAAGGTCGCAGGTTCGAGTCCTGCTAGCCCGACCAAATCACACCGACGTAAATGGCACATAGGCCAGATCCCGCTCTGGCAACAGGGGGGATCGGAATGACAGGCGTATGCGCAAACCAGCAGATACAGGCAATGATCGAGCGGCGTGAGATCACCGCGCAACCTGCGATCATTCCGGAACAGATTCAACCTGCCAGCCTGGATATGCGTTTAGGTACAGTCGCTTACCGTGTGCGCGCCTCGTTCCTTGCGGGCGAAGGTCGCAGCGTTGCGGACCGTCTGGCGGAATTTGAGATGCACCGCATCGACATCAGCGATGGTGCCGTTCTGGAAAAGGGCTGCGTTTATCTGGTGCCGTTGATGGAATCTCTGGCCCTGCCCCCGGGAACAAATGCAGTGGCCAACGCCAAAAGCTCAACCGGGCGACTGGACTTGCTGACCCGAACTATCACCGATGGCGGCGCCGAGTTCGACCGTGTTCCGGCGGGGTACACTGGCCCTCTCTATGCCGAGATCTGCCCGCGTTCTTTTTCGGTCCTGGTGCGCCCGGGCATGCGGCTGAATCAGATTCGGTTCCGGCAGGGTCAGGCGGTTCTGAGCGATGATGAACTAAGCGCGCTCCATGCCGACTCACCTTTGGTTGATGGTCCGGCCGTTATTCAGGACGGGTTGGGGTTTTCGGTCGATCTGCAATTGCCCGAGTCCGATCTGGTGGGCTATCGCGCCAAGCCTCATACCGGCGTGATCGATCTGGACCGCATCGGCGGGTACGCGCCGCAGGATTACTGGGAAGAGGTCCGCACCACGGATGGACGTATCATCCTGGACCCGGGCGCGTTCTATATTCTCGTCAGCCGTGAAGCCGTGCATATTCCGCCGATGTATGCAGCCGAAATGGCCCCCTATCTGGCGATGGTCGGCGAATTCCGCGTCCACTATGCAGGGTTCTTTGATCCGGGCTTTGGCCATGCTGCGGCGGGTGGTGCCGGCTCACGCGGTGTGCTTGAGGTCCGCTGTCACGAGGCGCCTTTCGTGCTGGAACACGGACAGGTTGTCGGACGGCTGGTGTATGAGAAGATGGCAGAATTGCCCACGCAGCTTTACGGGGCTGGGATTGCATCAAACTACCAGGGACAGGGTTTGAAGCTATCAAAACACTTCAAAGCTGCATGATAACCCCTCAGAATTTCATGAACTTGCGCGCCTGGCGCGTCAGTCTCTGCGCCTGCCGCATCGTCTGCTTCTGGTTCTTGGCGGTCTGCTGCATCTGACGTTTCGCTTCTGGGTCAGGCTTACCTTGATCCGGGCCGCCCGTCCGGCTTGCCATATCAAATCCTTTGTCCACGCCCTTGTTTACAAGGCGGCGCATGACACGGCGAACAATCATATCGATGATGCGGTTGGCGTTCATTGTTGTCTCCGTTTTCTGACACCCTAGATAGGTTGTCCTTGCGGCAACATAAGGGCTGCGCGATCACTCTTCCTCGAACAGTTCCGATTGGTCTTCGTCTTCGTGATCTTCTGAGGACCCAAGTGGCACTGCCCCCGGTGGCGGGCGATTTTCCAGCAACCCCGCCGCCCGCAATTCCTTGAGGCCCGGCAGGTCGCGTGCATTCTCGAGCCCGAAATGATCCAGAAATTGCGGCGTTACTACAAACGTCACCGGACGCCCGGGTGTCATGCGGCGGCGGCCCAGCCTGATCCACTCCATTTCCAGCAGCTGATCTATGGTCCCGCGCGATACCGACACACCGCGGATTTCCTCGATCTCGGCGCGGGTACAGGGCTGATGATAGGCAACAATCGCCAAGGTTTCGATGGCCGCACGGCTGAGTTTCCGGGTTTCGACCGTCTCTTTCTGCATCAGAAAGCCAAGATCGGGCGCGGTGCGAATGGCCCATGCCTCACCCACCTGAACCACGCGAACACCGCGCCCCTCATAACGTTTTTGAAGCATTTCAACCGCTTGCGCGGCATTGCTGCCATGGGGCATCCGCGCCTCAAGGTCGGCGATTGTCACTGCTTCTGCACTGGCGAACAGCACCGCCTCGACCATACGCTCCTGCTCGGCCAGCGGCGGTGCTTCGAACAGTGTGCCGGTCTCTTCTGGGGCGTCAGTCACGTGTTTCTGTCCTCTTGCGCAATTGGATCGGCGCAAAGGTATCGCTTTGCTTGATCTCCATATGTCCTTCTTTCACCAGCTCCAGCGAGGCCGCGAAGGTCGCCGCCGTGGCAGACCGCCTGCGCACTGGATCACTCTCCCACCCGTCAGGCAAATAGGTCTCCATATCGGTCCAGGTTCCTGCAAACCCGATCAGCGGGCGCATGCGTTCCAGTGCCTGCTCCATCGTGAAGACTGCGTCGCGATCCATTACGAAGGGGCGGAATTCGTCCCTTGTGCGAATGCGGGCGTAGCCTTGCATCAGGTCCAGCAAGGTCGCCGAATATGTGACCGTACGAATACGCCGGATGTCTTCGCCCTGCCCGCGCTTGAAAAAATCGCGGCCAAGCTGGTCGCGCGCCATCAACCGCGCGGCGGCATCGCGCATGGCTTGCAGGCGTTCCAACTGAAAGGCAAGGTGTGCAGCGAGTTCTTCGCCGGTCGGCCCTTCTTCGTCAGGATCAGGGGGTAGCAGCAGGCGCGATTTCAGAAAGGCCAGCCAGGCGGCCATCACCAGATAGTCTGCGGCCAACTCGATCCGCAGCGCGCGGGCGCGTTCGACAAAGGCCAGATACTGCTGCGCCAAGGCCAGAACCGAAATTTTTCGCAGATCGACCTTCTGTGTGCGTGACAAAGTCAGCAGCACATCCAGTGGGCCTTCGAACCCGTCTACGTCAACGATCAGCGCCTCGGCGGCCAGACGATCGGCGACCGAGATCGGGTCTTCGCTGAAAAGGTTATCCGACATATACCTGCCCGCCCATGAGGGCAGATAGTTCCGCCTCGGCGGCCTGAATGTCAAGCGCCAGAGGTGCCGTGCGCATGGCCAAGGCCCGCTCTGCGCGGGTCTGTGCCGCATCGGTCATCTCGCCTGCGGCGTTCAGTACGGCCTCACGATCCGAAAGGGATGCGTTGCAATGCAGAACAACATCGCACCCGGCGGCCAGAGCCTTTCCTGCCACCTCGGCCGGGTTGCCGCGAAGTGCTTTCATCGAGATGTCGTCGGTCATGATCAGCCCGCTAAACCCGATCTGTTCTCGGATCAAGCGGATTATCTTGGGTGAAATCGTTGCAGGCTGCGGGTCGATCTGATCGTAAACCAAATGCGCGGTCATCCCCATCGGCAAGTCATTCAGCGCACGAAACGGCGCGAAATCCGCGAGTTCCAGTTCCTCGAGTGGCAAGTCGACATGTGGCGGTTCGTGATGGCTGTCCAGCGTGGCACGCCCGTGTCCGGGCATGTGCTTGACCACAGGCAGAACACCGCCATCCAGATGCGCCTGCGCTACGGCCCGTCCGATCTGCGCGACCTGCTCGACCGAACTTCCATAACAGCGATTGCGTAGGAAAGCGTGCGTCTCGGGCCGGGCCACGTCCACCATCGGCGCGCAGTTGCTATCGATCCCCAGCGACCGGAGTTCATGAGCAATCAGGCGATACCGAAGATACATGGCGCGCTCGGCCTGCGTAGCTGCAATCTCGGCGTGGTCTAGCGGAGGCAACCACTCGCGCGCCAACGGAGAACGAAGGCGCTGAACGCGTCCGCCCTCCTGATCAATGGTGATCGGGCATTCGCGCCCGACCGCATCGCGAAAGTCATCGCAAAGGGCGCGGACCTGATCGGCGGTATCAACATTGCGAGCAAACAGAATGAACCCGAACGGGTTCATCTGGCGAAACAGGGCTTTTTCATCTGCCGAAAGGCGCAATCCTTCGGCGTCGGTGATCACCGCACCAAACGTCACCGCACGGCAACCGGGATGCAGTCTGCCCCTTGCGCGACCAGCGCTGCACAGAACTGACGCGAGTCGCTCAGGTCGTCAAACCCAAGAACACGGAGACGATAGAATGTGCGGCCACCACTTGAAGTTTTCTGGATAACGCGCTGTTTATCATTCATATAATCGCCAAAGCGACCAGAGATCCTGTTCCACTCGGACTTGGCGACCTCAGTGCTTTCATAGGCACCAAGCTGGGCAAGACGCGTCCCCTTGGCCAGCGTGTCGGGTGCGACATCCAATCCGGCAGCCGCTTTGACGGCGGCATTGATCGTCGCTTCGGTGTTGCTGTTTGCGGCGATCCCGCTTTGCGTTGCGCGCGCCGGGCGCGTCACTGGCCGCAGCGAACGGCGTACGCCGGGCAACGCTGCGATTTTCGGATCAGGCTGCAATGCGGCAAGATCAGCCGGATCGATGGCGGGTTCGTCATCCGAGATTGCCAGAGAGGCAACCTGCACGCCGCTCTCGACCGCAGGATCGGTCTTTGCCTCACCTGCGATTTCTGCGACCAGCGCGTCAACAGCGCTCTGCCGCAGTTTCGTGGCATCTTCCCGGGTAATCTCTTCCTCGACCACATGCACCGCTTTGGTCGGCTTCAGAACACCCATCGGAGTATCTTCATCCGTCAGCGAAACGGGCCGCGGCGCAAGGATCAGGCGATCCGCTGGCGCGGCTGCCGACCCTTCGGCGGCAACAGTGTTTACGGCAAGCCCCTGATGATCGGCCAGAGTCCCGCCCGGATTTTCAGGCTGGATACGCATCGGCCCCTCGATGGCGCGTACAACCGGTACACCGCTGACGTCGCGCATAACCAGTTGGTAGCCCCAGACCCCGACCCCCGCCACAAGCGCCAGCGAGGCCGCAGCCCCCAGAAAGTTGACCACGCGGCCAAGCCCTGCGACGCCGCGCGGCGCGTCGTCATACGCGTGCATGTCGTCAGAATAGTCATACGCATCCTCGGGATGCGCTTGATTCGGGTAATACATCTGCTCGGGGCTCGCCTGCCCCGAGTAATCGTAACTCGCCATTTCCGCCTCACCGCCCGATTGCGCCTTAAAACGTTGCGCGCGGGTCATTTCTTGTCTGCCTCAGACCGGCGGTTCGGGCGGTGTTGGTCACCGCATCTCCTGCGCCGGAGTGACCCCAAGAATACCCAAGCCCGCTGAAATCACAACAGAAACGGCCCGGGCCAATGCGATTTTTGACTGGCTTGTGGCAACATCGCCATCCTGGATAAACCGCAACTGGGTTTCGTCATTGCCCTTATTCCACAAAGCGTGGAAATCCCCAGCCAATTCATAGAGATAGAAGGCAACGCGGTGCGGTTCATTCGTGCGAGCCGCGATTTCAATCAGGCGTGGCCATTCGGCCAGTTTCTTGGCAACAGTCAGTTCCGTTGCGTGGTCAATCTTGCCCAGATCGGCGGCTGCAAGGGTCGCTTCATCAGCCTTGATCCCGGCCTCGGCCGCGCGACGCAACACGCTCATGACCCGCGCATGGGCGTATTGCACGTAGAAAACTGGGTTCTCGCGGCTTTGTTCCAGCACCTTGTCGAAATCGAAATCCAAGGGCGCATCGTTCTTGCGAGTCAGCATCACGAAACGGGTCACATCAGGGCCCACCTGATCAACCACATCGCGCAGGGTGACAAAGTTCCCTGCCCGTTTCGACATCTTGAACGGCTCGCCGTTCTTCCACAGCTTCACCAGTTGAGTCAGCTTGATATCCAGCGACACCTTACCATCGGACAGTGCCGACACCGCCGCTTTCATCCGCTTGACATAGCCACCATGGTCGGCGCCAAATACGTCGATCAGCGCGTCAAAGCCACGGGTCACCTTATCATAGTGATAGGCGATATCCGGTGCGAAATAGGTCCAGCTGCCGTCCGATTTCTTTACCGGTCGGTCGACGTCATCGCCGTGCTCGGTCGATTTGAACAGGGTCTGCTCGCGCGGCTCCCAATCCTCGGGCTTCTTGCCCTTGGGCGGTTCCAGCACGCCTTCGTAGATCAGGCCCTTGTCGGTCAGAGACTGAAGCGCAGCCTCGATCCTGCCCGTGCCGTAGAGCGACTTTTCCGAGAAGAACACATCCATCTCGACACCCAACGCCTTAAGGTCGGCACGGATCAAATCCATCATCGCATCGGTGGCGAACTCGCGCAGCTCTTCCAGCCACTCGCTTTCGGGCTTGTCGATCAGACTGTCGCCGTATTTCTCTTTCAGCGCCTCGCCGATCGGGATCAGATAGTCACCAGGATACAGACCTTCTGCAATCTCCGGGCTCAGGCCATTGGCTTCGCGATAGCGTTCGTAAGCAGACCGCGCCAGCACATCCACCTGCGCACCGCCGTCATTGATGTAGTACTCGCGGGTCACGTCATGGCCAGAATACGCCAACAAACTCGCCAGTGCGTCGCCGAATACCGCGCCCCGCGTATGACCCACGTGCAGCGGACCGGTTGGGTTGGCCGAGACATATTCGACGTTGACCTTCTGCCCCTGCCCCATCGTCGAGCGACCATAGTCGGTGCCCTTTTCCAGCACCGCTGCCAGAACGCCCTGCCAGACCGACGGCGCCAGCCGCAGGTTCAGAAAGCCCGGTCCTGCAACTTCGGCGCTGGTAATGCGGTTGTCGTTTGCCAGCTTGCCCGCCAGCACATCCGCAATGTCGCGCGGTTTCATTTTTGCAGGTTTGGCCAATACCATGGCCGCGTTGGTCGCCATGTCGCCATGCGCCGCGTCGCGCGGCGGCTCGACTGCCACGTTATCAAAGCTCAACCCCTCGGGCAGAGCACCGTCGGACTGCATCTGGGTCAGCGCGTCCAGTACGAGGCCGCGGATCTCGGAAAACAGGTTCATTTCGGATGTCCTTTTGCTTGTCGGGCGGTTTATCACGCAATGCGACAACGTCAATGGAAGCGATCAGTTTAGGCGCGGATCGACCGCCGCATTGCGCCGCGTCGCTGATCCAGAGGCGGCCATGCGGCTTGAACACCGATAGATATTGCGGCTGCACACTGGAATTGAGCATCACCATTGCCGCAGAATGTCCTACCGACGGAATGATCAGCCGGAACACAGCCGTGCATGATCCTGCAACGCAAAACGGTCCGTCATTCCGGCGATATAGTCAGACACGATCCGCGCCAGCGCCGTTTCGTCTGTTGCTGCCTCAATATCCTCATGCCATCGCTCGGGCATCTGTTTGGGATCGTCGAGGTAGATGGGAAACAACTCCTCGACCACTTTGCTGACCTCAGCCCGCACCTGCATGACGCTGGGGGCGCGATACATACGCGCAAACAGGAAGGCGCGGATTTCCTTTAGCTGCGCCCACAGGTCTGCCGAGAAGCGAATGACCGGATAACCCAGATGGCGAATATCTTCGACCGTCAGCGCGTTGGACCCGGCAAGTAATGCCTGAGAAGTGTCGATGACATCTGCGACCATAACACCAAACACGCGGCGCAGCGCCTCGTGCCTGCGGCGATATGGATCCAACTTAGGGTATTTGCGGTCTACCTCGGCGTAACACGCGCCGACGATGGGCAATTGGCCAATTTCCGCGTCGGTGAACAACCCGGCACGCAAGCCGTCCAACAGGTCGTGATTGTTGTAGGCGATATCATCTGACAGTGCCGCCACTTGCGCCTCGGCGCTGGCATGCGTGTGCAGTTCCAGATCAAAGCCGTTGTTGCATTCCGCAAGGGCCCAGGGCAACCGACCCGTGACGGGGCCGTTATGCTTGGCGATCCCCTCAAGACATTCCCAAGTCAGGTTGCAGCCGTCGAAATCAGCATAGTGACGCTCAAGCTTGGTTACGATCCGAATGGCCTGAGCGTTATGGTCGAACCCCCCATAGGGTTTCATCAAAGCGTGCAATGCGTCCTCGCCGGTATGCCCGAACGGCGTGTGCCCCAGATCATGCGCCAGCGCGACAGCCTCGGTCAGCTCGGGGTTCAACCCCAGCGCCCCCGCAATCGTGCGCGCCACCTGCGCCACTTCGATGGAATGTGTCAGTCGCGTGCGATAGCTGTCGCCCTCATGTTCGACAAAGACCTGCGTCTTGTGTTTGAGCCGCCGAAACGCGCTGGCGTGGATGATCCGATCACGGTCGCGTTGAAAGCACGATCGGAAACTGCTTTCCTCTTCGGGCACAAGCCGCCCACGTGCGCGGCCCGGGTTCGAAGCAAAACCCGCTCGTTCCAATGGTCTTATCCTTGTCGCCTGTCTTCTGATTTCATATATTGTACCGTGCTGAGGAAATAAACCTTTGGAGTCCGGCATGAATCTGCCTCCAACCGTCACAGAACGCGCCTTCGACCGGCTGGCCGAGATTGGCGCCGCAGATCAGGGTCAAGCCCTGCGCGTCGCCGTTGAGGGTGGCGGATGTTCCGGTTTTCAATACGAAATCGCGCTGGACAAACCAAAAGAGGATGACCTTGTGCTGGAGGGCAAAGGCCAAAAGGTTATCGTCGATTCAATCTCGCTGCCGTTTCTGGAAAACGCGGTAATCGACTTTACACAGGAACTGATCGGCGCAAGGTTCGTGATCGAGAATCCAAACGCGACTTCGTCCTGCGGCTGCGGCACCTCGTTCTCAATGTGATCACCTGGCCGGCCAGCGCCCACGCCCTCAAGACATTTTCAGCGAGACGAAGTGGGGATCCACTCTCTGGCAACTGCGTCACTTGGAACGTCTCGCATCTTTGCCTCGTTGCATTGAGAATTTTGAACCCGATCGTCGGGCTGCATCGTGAAATACTGCTCCAAACATCAAGCACTACTGACCTAATGGCGGAAGAGCGGACTTTGCCGCCATTGGGTTAATATCCGCTTTCGCTTCTTACTTCGGCCGTCACCGAACCTTTCATGCTGGCTCGGTTTGCATTCTGGCTCTAGTCTGTCGACATGGCAATCGAACCGAGACTGGACATCATTGGAGCTGCGTTGGCCGATCCCAGCCGTTCCCCCATATTGTGCGAGTTGATGGATGGGCGCGCGTTTACGAACAAGGAACTGGCCTGCGCGGCCGATGTTAGCCCACAGACAGCGAGCGGGCATCTTAAACAACTAGAAAGCACCGGTCTGACTTCTTCGTTGCGCAGTGGTCGGTATGTCTATCACCGGATTGCGACTGACGAAGTTGCCCAGGTCCTCGAAGGACATGCCAGCCTGTCGCCGACAGATCATCTATCTCGATCCGGACAGGCCGCCACGGATACCCTGCGTGCGCGTAGCTGCTACAATCATATCGCTGGCAGGCTCGGGGTTTTGATGAAAGAGCGTCTTATTTCGCTCGATGTGCTGATCCTCCGAGATGACGCTGTGATGGCAGGTCGGCGCTATCGTGCGTTTCTCGAAGACCTCGGAATCGAGCCTTCGTCAGTTTCGTCGGGCAAACCTCCGGCAAAGCTCTGCCTCGACTGGACGGAGCGGAAGCATCACATTTCCGGGCAATTTGCGACGGCGCTGATGGCAAAGTTCTTTGAAGAGCAATGGCTTCAGCGTCGGACTGGTAGCCGTGCCCTAACCATCACCGATAACGGATTCGATGCGTTGGAACGCTGGTTTGGTCTGGGTAAACAAGCAATTGATGGCGACACTGGGGTCTGACAATTCGGTCGTTAGCGAACCGTCCTTTCCCGCAACTGCGCCGATAGAGGCTATGCCAACAAAAACGCTGTTGGAGATACCCATGACACTGCCCAAGCTCAACAATGACAGGTTCGTGCCCGAATGCGGTCTGCGGATCGTCGTTCAGGTGCCCGATACCCACGCGCAGAAAATTGTGGATGCTGTTCTGGTCGAGGATAGCCTGAAATATGGTGACTATGATTGCGTCACATTTCGAACCGCGCCGGGCATCCAGCAATTTAGATCGCTTGGAAGCGGGCGCAATGTAGCAACCGAAGATGTGGTGGAGGTGCCCTGTGTGGAGCTGTCTTTCTTTGTAGGTGATAGCGAGGCGAAGGCTGCTCAGGCTCTCAAGCGCATCTATGCATCGCACCCCTACGAACAGCCGGTGATTTTCGTGGAAACTTGTGTTCGCACCCTCCATATTCGGGGAATGGATGAGGACAACCCCAATAGGTTCTGGAACAATGAAGCCGAAGACTGGGTGCCTAAAGAACACCGTTAGAAGGCACCAGAACACAGCCGAGGACGTCACCTGAGACCTGACAACCGCCGCACCTTGGCGGATGAACAGGTTGGACTCGAAGCAGACCTTGGTTGCTTCCCAGAAAACCGGCGTCAACCTTCAACCAAATCGTAGTGTTTGATCGTTCTAGCCTCCACTAATTCGGCTTCTGCCGCATCAATGTGAGGCGATTGATAGTCATCTCCCACGAAAGCTTTAAGCGACGACAAGTCTTTCCAGATCATCACGAAACTGAACTCTCTCGGGCTATCTGCACGAGGTGCACCTGGAAAGACTTGGACGATGCCCTCGGTTCCCTTCATCAACGGAATAGCGGTGTTGCGAAAGAACTCGCTGAATTCTTTTTCCTTACCTTCTCGAACCAATACCTGAAAAATGCGCATAATCATGCTGTCCCTCCTTTTGGCGGGGTTTCAGCCTGTATGGTAGCCTCAGGTTCAACTCTTAGCAGCAAAACTCTGAAATGTCGTCTTTGTGGCTCAAAACCGACTTACCGCGATGCAGTATGGCGCACTGCCAAAACATCTGAAAATTGATGCTGAGAGTAGGTGAATTCGACCGAGGTTCAGTTGAGGCAATGTAATGACGCAAAAGTCAAACATCTTTGACTTTCAGCACGCCAGTTAGCCTCAGCTGGCGTGTTCGTCCACCCCGCCCATGCCGCAGATATTTGTTCGGTCAGATTGGTCAAAGACGTGTTTCTTCATCTGGCCAAGTTATCCCGGAGCGCGAGGCAGCGCCTCGGCACCCCGCATCCGACTTGCCGTTGGGCCAGTTCTGGGCGATAGGTTGCCACAGGCTTTCGGAGGGCAGCGCATGAAAATCGCCACGTTCAATATCAACGGCATCAAGGCGCGGGCCGAGGCTCTGCCCCGATGGCTGGATGACGCGCAGCCGGATGTGGTTCTGCTGCAGGAAATCAAATCGATTGACGAGAATTTCCCTCGGGAGTTGTTCGAAGAACGCGGCTACAACGTCGAAACTCACGGGCAGAAGAGCTTTAACGGTGTCGCGATACTCTCGAAACTGCCGCTTGAGGATGTTTCGCGCGGGCTTCCTGGTGACGACGAAGACGAACAGGCGCGCTGGATCGAGGCGACCGTGATCGGCAAGCAGGCCCTCAGAATCTGTGGGTTGTATTTGCCCAATGGCAACCCGACCCACGGCCCCAAATACGAATACAAGCTGGCATGGATGGAACGGCTTTATGACCGCGCACGCACGTTGCTAAGCTCGGAAGCGCCCGCGCTGATGGCCGGCGACTATAACATCATCCCTCAGGCCGAAGATGCCAAGCGTCCTGACGCCTGGCGTGAGGACGCTCTGTTCCGCCCAGAAAGCCGCGCCGCATATCGCAAAATTCTGAACTTGGGGTTTACCGAGGCGTTTCGCGCTGTCACGCAAGGTCCCGAACACTATTCGTTCTGGGATTACCAGGCTGGCGCTTGGAACCGGAACGACGGCATCCGTATCGACCATTTCCTGCTGACCCCGCAGGCCGCCGATCTGTTGCGCGATTGCAAGATTGATGCCGAGATTCGCGGACACGAAAAGCCATCGGACCACGTACCGGTATGGGTCGATCTGGATCTCTGAAACTTCAGGTCGTTACGTCGAACTCGTAGATCCAGTCGTAACGCCGCCCCAATCGCGATCCCATTGTTGTAAGCACCATCTGAGCGGCCAACCGCATCGGCCCCCGCAGATGGAAATTGCGGGCATTGGACCCCGCGGCGTCAACCACGCGCCGGGCGCGCGCAAATCGCGCCTGTTCATAAGCCGCAAGGCTGTCGGCCAATGTTTCGGCGTCAAAGGATCGCGCCAGAACCCAGGCATCTTCCAGCGCGAGGCAAGCCCCCTGCGCCATAAAAGGTAAGGTCGGATGCGCCGCGTCACCAAGCAGTGCGATGCGACCATTTTGCCATTTGCGTGCGACCGGGCGCAAGAAAAGGGCCCAGAGGTAAGTCTGATGCACCTCGGCAAGCACTTCGCGCACTTTGCCGCCGAAATCGGCGAACCGCGCGCGCAACTCGTCCGGGTCGCCCTGCAAGCGCCAGCCTTCCTCTTGCCAGTCCGAGCGCTCTTCGATCGCGACGATGTTCAGAAGGCGTTGATCCCGGAGGGGATAGGTCACGACATGGCGACCGGGACCCATCGTCAGATGCGCTTTGGGCGCTTTCAGGTGGCGATCCCATGGGATTGTGGCACGCCAGGCGACCTGGTTGGTAAATCCCAGAATCTCCTCTCCGTTCAGTTGAGGTCGGATTGCGCTGCGCCCACCATCGGCTGCTATCAGGCAATCCGCCGTCAGCAGTCGACCGTCCTCAAGCCGGATATCAATCTGTTCGGCGGCGTCGTCGACGTCCCGAACACAGCTGTTCAATTGTATGTCGACACCCGCATCAACCGCCGCCGCATACAGAAGATCAACAAGGTCGGCCCTGTGATAATACCAGGTCGCCCCCGCAGAAGGCGGTAGAAGGCGGCTAACGAAGCGCCCCTTGCGATAGTCACGCACGACGGTACCGTACGAGCGTAGCCCGGCCTTGGGAACATCCCCAACCACGCCCAATGCGCGCAGGACTTTCATGCCGTTCTCGCTGATCTGCAGCCCGGCGCCGACTTCGGTGATTGCCTGTGCCTGTTCAAGCACGACAACCTGTGCCCCGCGTTTCCGCAGCGCTACCGCGGCCGCCAGACCACCGATCCCTGCGCCCACCACGGCAAATTTCACGCCCGCTAATTGCATAAATCCGATGTATCCCAAAAAAAACGCCGGAGCCACAGGCCCCGGCGTCGATTTGTTCCGACGGTTCGGCGATCAATCGTCGCGGTGAACCTTTTCGCGGCGCTCGTGCCGTTCCTGCGCTTCCAGTGTCATGGTCGCGATCGGACGCGCATCCAGACGTTTCAGCGAGATCGGATCGCCGGTCATTTCGCAATATCCGTACTCGCCCTCGTCAATCCGGCGCAGGGCCGAGTCGATCTTGGCGACCAGCTTGCGCTGGCGGTCCCGGGTCCGCAGTTCCAGTGCGCGGTCGGTTTCCTCGCTCGCGCGGTCGGCAACGTCCGGAATGTTACGGGTGTTGTCCTGCAACCCTTCGATCGTGTCGCGGCTGCCTGCTAGTAGCTCATTCTTCCAATCCAGCAGCTTGCGGCGAAAATACTCAAGCTGTCGATCGTTCATGAAAGGTTCATCTTCGGCCGGACGATAATCCTCCGGCAGAAAAACTTCCTGCTTCATTTTGGCTCCCTCGGTATGGCCAGAAACGTCGGTCGTGGTAGTGTTACCTGACATTTGGCACCCCCTTCTGCGCAGCATTTATCTGACAGGCGTAGGAATGTCACTACACAAACGTAGCGCCGTTACGTCGCCAGACAGGCTGGTTCAATTCTGAGACTTAATAGGAACAAATCGCTGTTTTTCTGTGAAACAGTCAGGGCGATTTCAAGGCGCGTGCAACCAAGGGGGCGTCGGACATTTTTCGAATCAACCGGATTCGGTCGCCGTTTTCCGATGGCGCCCGACCAGTGGACGCGGCGGACCGCTTGTAAATCGCGCAAGCGCTCTGTAACTCCGGTCAACAACGCTTTTCTAAGATCCGGATGAGGCCCATGACCGCACGATTTCAAGGCACGGCAGAATATGTCGCCACGGATGATCTGACCATCGCTGTAAATGCCGCCGTCACGCTGGAACGTCCTTTGCTGGTCAAAGGTGAGCCCGGCACCGGCAAAACTGAGTTGGCCAAGCAGGTGGCCGGCGCGCTGGGACTGACGATGATCGAGTGGAACGTGAAATCCACGACCCGCGCGCAACAGGGTCTCTACGAATACGACGCGGTCAGCCGGTTGCGCGACAGCCAGTTGGGTGATGAGCGTGTCCACGACGTCTCAAACTACATCCGCAAGGGAAAACTGTGGCAGGCATTCGAGGCAGACGAAAAGGTGGTTCTGCTGATCGACGAGATTGACAAGGCAGATATCGAATTTCCCAACGACCTGCTTCAGGAACTCGACAAGATGGAGTTCCATGTCTACGAGACGGGCGCGACGATCCGGGCAAAGCACCGACCGATCGTAATCATCACGTCGAACAACGAAAAGGAACTGCCCGACGCGTTCCTGCGCCGTTGTTTCTTTCACTACATTCGCTTTCCGGACGAGGCGACGATGCGCCGGATTGTCGAAGTACACCATCCCGGGATCAAGGATGCGCTTCTGACCACCGCGCTGACGCAATTCTATGAAATCCGCGAGACGCAGGGGCTCAAGAAAAAGCCTTCGACCTCGGAAGTGCTGGATTGGCTCAAGCTGCTGCTGGCCGAAGATCTGACATCCGAGGACCTGAAACGCGATGGTGCCAATGCGTTGCCCAAGCTGCACGGGGCGCTTTTGAAGAATGAACAGGACGTGCATCTCTTCGAACGCCTTGCTTTCATGGCGCGCAGCAAGCGGTGACCACGTCACATTCGGCGATTATCCTGCGATCGTCTCTTGCCACGGCCAGGGCCGGATGCCAGCATTGCCACAGATGCTCCGCCACCGTCGGGGAAGAAGTTCCGAGCCAAGAGGATTTTCGCATTGCCCGACGCACCGCTCAACCGTCCCCTGCGTCCTGAGGATCGGCCCGAATGGTCCGAGATGTGGTGCGACTATCTGGCGTTTTATGAAACAGCTGTCGCGGACGAGGTTTATGACACGACGTTCGCGCGGCTGCTGGGAGATGATCCTCAGGACTTTTCCTGTTTCGTCGCGGAATTCGACGGTCACCTTGTAGGTTTGACCCATTACCTGTTTCACCGCCACGCATGGAAACAGGAAAATGTGTGCTACCTGCAAGACCTCTTTGCACGCCCCGAGGCGCGCGGAACCGGTGTCGGTCGGGCGCTTATTCAAGCCGTCTATGATGAGGCCGACCGGCGCGGCGCACCTTCAGTCTATTGGCTGACGCAGGACTTCAACCACACCGCGCGCAAACTGTATGACCGCATTGGCAAACAGACGCCGTTTATCCGGTATCAACGCCCATGATGCGCTGGGTGGCAACATTAGCGGTGCTGGCGTTGACCGGGTGCAATACAATTGCCCCTGCCGACCTGTCGACGCGCGCGGTATTTGTCGAAGCCGCCCTGCCCCCGATCCCAAGTTTCAAGCAGACGCGGACAGCGCCACCGTCGCGTTCGAACGTTAATATCGCCGAAGACTTCATCGCATTGCATTTTGCCTTGGAAAGCGGTGCGGAACTGCCGGTTTTCACGCGGTTCGAAGAACCGATAACGCTGCGATTGACCGGAACGCCGCCCGCATCGATGCAATCCGATCTGACCCGCCTTCTGTCGCGCCTTCGGCGCGAGGCCGGAATTGACATCGAACAGGTAACCGAAGGCCCGGCCAACATCACGATCGAGGCCGTAAGCCAAAAGCAGATCCGCCGTATCCTGCCACAAGCGGCCTGTTTCGTCGTGCCCAATTCCTCGAGCCTCGAAGAGTACCGCCGCGACCGGCGCAAAGCCAAAAGCAATTGGACGCAGCTGCGCAGGCGCGACCGTATCGGGATATTCATCCCCTATGACGTCAGCCCGCAAGAGATGCGCGATTGTCTGCACGAGGAACTGGCGCAGGCGCTGGGGCCGCTGAACGACCTTTACCACCTGCCGGATTCGGTCTTCAACGACGACAATTTTCACACGATCCTGACCGGTTTCGACATGCTGATCTTGCGCGCGGCCTATTCACCGGAACTGCGCAACGGAATGACCCAAGAACAGGTCGCGCGCGTCATGCCAAACGTTCTGCGACGGTTGAATCCGAAGGGTGAGTACATAAAGACGCAGCCACGGACCGAGACGCCGCGAGAATGGATCAACGCGATGCAGCGGGCGCTCGGCCCCGGCTCGCCGTCACCCCGCCGCGTTCGGTCCGCGCAAGAGGCTATGCGGATCGGTCAGTCACAGGGCTGGACAGATCAACGCCGCGCTTATCCGCACTATCTTTTGGGCCGGATGAGCCAGTTCGACGACCCCGATGGTGCAAGGCAGCAATACGAGATCGCGCTGAAATACCTCCGTGCCACAGCCGGAACCGAAGTTCACCAAGCGCATATCACGGCTCAAACCGCGGCCTATGAACTGGCCCAGGGGCGCGGTGCACAGGTTTTGCCCGAACTGAACCAGGCCATCGACGTCATGACCCGAGCCGAGAATGCTGCCCTGATGGCCACGCTGATGTTGCTCAAGTCCGAAGCGCTGCGTCAGGCCGGGCGTGCCGATCAGGCACGCGCTGTCAGGCTGGACAGTATCGGGTGGGCGCGCTACGGGTTCGGCTCGGATTTGGTGGTACGCTCGGTGACTCAAGAAATCGCGCAGCGGCCTCCGCGCAATACAGGTGGATGACAACGTATGCTGCTGGTTTGGGGAATGGCTGTTCTGGGTGCCGTGCTGGGGGTGTTGAAAGCCCGCAAGCGCAACGGAAATCGGGCTGACATGGCGCAATACGCCGCCGGGTACGGTATCGCATTTGCCTTGCTGGGACTGATCCTGTCCCTGATCCTGGTGCGGGTAGTGGTTTAGGCTGATGTTCCTGCCCTTCTTCGATAATCTTCGAAACGCAGGTATTCCGGTCTCGCTGCGCGAATACCTGACCTTTCTCGAGGGCATGAAACGGGGATTGGCCACCTACGACGTTGAGGCATTCTACTACCTCGCCCGCGTGTCGATGGTGAAAGACGAACGCAACATCGACAAATTCGACCGCGCCTTTGCCGCCAGTTTCGAAGGTCTGAACGACATCAGCTTCGACCAGGTGCTCGAGGCCGTCGATATCCCATCAGACTGGCTGGCCAAGATGGCCGAAAAGCACTTGTCCGACGAAGAAAAGGCCGAGATCGAAGCACTCGGCGGCTTCGACAAGCTGATGGAGACGCTCCGCGAGCGGCTCAAGGAACAACAAGGGCGCCATCAGGGCGGCAACAAATGGATCGGGACGGCCGGGACCTCTCCGTTCGGGGCCTATGGATACAATCCCGAAGGCGTGCGGATCGGCCAGAAGGAAAGCCGCAACCAGCGTGCTGTAAAGGTCTGGGACAAGCGCGAGTTTCGCAATCTTGATGATACGGTCGAACTCGGCACCCGCAACATTAAGGTTGCGTTGAAACGTCTGCGCCGTTGGGCGCGCGAAGGCGCTGCGGATGAACTGGATCTGGACGGCACGATCCGCGCAACTGCAGAACACGGATATCTGGACGTCAAAACCCGTCCCGAGCGTCATAACGCAGTCAAAGTGCTGTTGTTTCTGGATGTAGGCGGGTCAATGGATCCGCATATCAAAGTGGTCGAGGAACTGTTCTCGGCCGCCAGAACTGAATTCAAGCATCTGGAATACTACTATTTCCACAATTGCCTGTACGAAGGCGTCTGGCGCGACAACCGTCGCCGCTGGGATCAGCAGACGCCGACCCACGAGGTGTTGCGCACCTACGGCTCGGACTACAAATGCATCTTCGTCGGCGACGCCTCGATGAGCCCCTACGAGATCGCCTATCCCGGCGGTGCCAGCGAACATTGGAACCAGGAGGCAGGTCAGGTCTGGCTGCACCGCGCACGGGAACAATGGACCTCGAACCTGTGGATCAACCCCGTGCCCGAGAAGTACTGGGAGTACACCCATTCCATCGGCATGATCCAGGAGATCTTCGAGAACCGCATGATGCCGATGACCCTGGCCGGCCTGGAACAGGGCATGCGGGAACTGACGCGCTGACACATTTGGTCTAACGGCAGCGCAATACCACCCGCAACAAGCGCCCGATACACCGATGTATTTGATGAAATGGTGCGGTCGAGAAGAGCGACTTCGAACTACCCAAGGTCGGATAGATCAAAAACGTTGATTGAGGGTGATCCGGGAGAAGCGTTGGTACGGTTCTTCAAACATCCCGGTACGCTGGCTGTGCTGTGTGGTGGTTTCGGATTCCTCGCACATAACGTCTATTCATTCACGGAACGCCACGGTGGATTTGAGAATGCCTTTCCCGAGGACAAGGCGGGTTTCTTTGTGTTCCTGGCTCTGGCTATCGTCTTTGGCTGTCTTAGCTTGTCACGCTGGAAAAAAACCAATCGTCAGCAGTGATGGAACCTATCCAACTTACCTAGAATGCCCCGCATCGGGGCATTCAGTTTTATAAAGAACAATATCCGAAAACTCAGATCGTCAGATCGTCGATGGATTTCCCAGCTTCCAGTGCCGTTTTCACCCATGCAGGTTTGCGACCTCGCCCGGTCCATGTCTGTGTCGGATCATCAGGGTTGGCATATTTGGCAGCCGGTTTGGTCGCTGCTTTCTTGCCTTTGCCGCCATGCAGAGCAATCACATCTTCAAAAGCCACGCCCAGCTTATCCGCAATCGCGCGCATTTCTTTCAGAGCCGCTTGCAGCGTTTCTTTTTCCACTTCCACAGCGCGCTTTTCGATCTTCACTGCAAGCTCTTTCAGTTCAGCCGCATTCAGGCCGCTAATGTCTATCGACATCTTGTTTCCCTTCATTCTGTCCAGCCGCGACTAAGCAGAAAACCATCCCAAGAGCAAGAAAAGCCGAATATGACGACGAATTCTTGCTCAACGAAATCGAGACATAGTCAAAAGGTGAGTGTGACACAT
This sequence comes from Ruegeria sp. AM4, assembly GCF_056540665.1. Taxonomy (NCBI): domain Bacteria; kingdom Pseudomonadati; phylum Pseudomonadota; class Alphaproteobacteria; order Rhodobacterales; family Roseobacteraceae; genus Ruegeria; species Ruegeria sp. AM4. The sequence continues at coordinate 865,745 of NZ_JBQFXD010000001.1, forward strand.
GGGCAATTCACCCAAAAATATGATTCCCGCCAAACGCTAGTTTTTGGTGATACGCTCTCCGGCTCGCACACGGCTGAGGGTGATCTCCTTAGTTTGAGATGGCTTCCATCTGGGCGGCGTGAAACTCCGCTCATCAGAAGGGATCAAATGAAAATCCATGGCATTGCAGCGCTCTGGAGTACGTGTGATTGGCTTTTCATCGGGCAATCGTTCGCCTATGAAATGTTCGTCTAAGAACCGCTCTAGGTAGGCATAACCCTCATCAAATGAAACATCCTTGCAGTTGCATGATTCACTCAGATCACCGTCATTCTGAGTTTGGATAAATAACTGCCATTCATCTAGGACTTTCATGGTGGGATGCTATCAAATCAGGCTGATGCACATCCGAGATATCGGTAAGTTATCCACAGAATTGATACACGACGTTTCTAAAATTCATTTCTGGACGCGTCTTGCGGACGTAATTCTGAGGTACGGCTTGTTTCAGCAGTTTTGTTTCTCTCTTTATCCTGACGTGTTGCGCATGCAACCGTCTGGCCTCCGCCAAGGAACGGGGGTGCAAGGATCAAGGGCGTGTGCTTGCCACACGGGACCAGAGCCACGCGGAGCTGCAATGCACATGAAGCGAGTATGGCGAGGACCCAACCTTTGATCCGCGCCGGGGGCGGTAGCCCCAAGTAAATCACTGCTAAGTCCGCCAAATGGCGTCACATAGGGGCCTACTGGTAGACTGGTCGGCTCAGATTGAAAAAGCAACGCACTTTTGCTAAGCTATCGCTTAACATTTCAGAATTCGTGTTTTTACCGATCAGATAAACCAACTATCTCTATGCTTTAATCTAAGGAATATAGAATTTAGCCCACGTCTCTCATGTCATTAGAAAGAACATTCAATGAAAAAAATTGTAATTTCATTGGCTCTCCTTTGCTTGCCACAATGCGGAACCAGCGTGCCTCAGCTTACTCAAAATGGAGATGACTCACTCTTCGTAGAGGATGTCCACAAAAAAATCCGATGCGAAGTTGTATCTTCAATTCATGAAGCCGTTTCGCAAGCAAACGCAATCTCAAAACTGAGAGGGCAGCCGCTCACTTTCTTTCAAGAATGGGGTGTTCGCTATACGCTGACACTCAAGGTTATTACTGACACAAATGCCAATCTATCCGTAACGGCCCTCAATCCCACAGCACCAGTCTCGACACTGAACCCCGGAAACTCGGTGGCTACGGTAGGAGGACTACTCTCGGCATCCGCCAAAGCTACACGAACAGAACAGGATTCCTATTTCAATACAGTAAAACGTTTAAATCAGATAAAGAAATGCTCCGATATTCCTGAACGGGGCATAGCCCCATTTGGAAATGATCTCGGCATAAGGCCGTGGATAATAACTCGAATAAATCTGGCAGATAACAATAACTTTCCGCTACTAAGCGCGAAAGACTCGTTCACTTATGAAGTGAAATTCGAAATAACCAACAGAGGTAGTTTAACGCCCAACTGGTTATTCATACAACGCAGCCCAAGCAATGCTGGCGGACTCTTTAACACTGGAAGAGCGACGGCCCACTCAGTTCTTGTAACATTTGGCCCTCTAGCGAAAGACCGTCAAAACTTGGTTAGGGAAGCTCAAGCCGTGCACGACGCACGTCTTGTCGGCGAAGCAGTGAATTTTAGATAAAGGAGACTTGATATGGCGCAAACGTGTTACAAATTGCATCCTCACAGGACTGGTTTTATCCAAGTTTGTGAGCTAGACGACGATGGCGACTGCACCCAGAACTGTAGAGATGTAAGCATTGATGAAACGCCCCAACGCGTCGCAATAGAATTCAAGCGGCTGGAAAATGCTATTAAGAAATATATGGCTTGAATTTTGGGCGAACAATTTCCCGACTCTCTAAAAGTCACTCTCTTCATGGTAGCGAATGGCCATTCCAACGAGTGAAAGAAGGTAAAGACAGCGATTTCAAGATGGGCTGTCGAGTTTTCGCACGCTTACGATAACCAATCCGTGTAAGGACGGAATCCATGAAACATTCCGGTTTGTCGAACACATGCTGGCGTCTGTGGCTCAGCATCAGCGCGAAAAGAACGCGGAACAAACCTCCAACCGGATGAAAGGGCGAATGATGAACGGCTATTCCGTGTTCGCCGCCCCTATCGGTTACGCGTACAAGAAGACAGGCTCACACGGCAAACTGCTGACCCGTGTTGAACCCATCGCCACCATCATCAAGGAAGCATTGGAAGGCTATGCCTCTGGTCGGTTCTCGGCACAGGCTGACGTTCGGCGCTTTCTAGAGGCCCAGCCTGACTTTCCCAAAGACTTACCGGATGGAAAAATCCGCCAGCAGAAAGTGACGGACATGCTGAACCGCGTGATCTACGCGGGCTATGTTGAGCATGAGCCGTGGGGCATCACCTGTCGCAAAGGTCATCATGAAGCTCTGATCTCGTTGGAAACATTTGAGACAATCCAAGAGCGACGCAGTGGCAGAGGTATTGCGGCCAAGCGTCCTGACATCAACGAAGACTTTCCACTGCGTGGTGCGGTGAATTGCGCGTGCTGCGACAAACCCATGACCGCGTACCACGCGCGGAGCGCCACAGGTAGACGTTACCCCTACTACAATTGCCAGACGAAAGGCTGTTCTGAGTACCGCAAAGGCATTCGTGCCGAGAAAATCGATACAGGCTTTGAGGCCATCCTGCGCTCTCTGGCCCCGAGCAAGAACATGCTCGATATCGCAATGTCGATGTTGAAAGACGCATGGGATCAGCGCGGAGATCAGGCCAAGCAAGCAAAGGCCGAAATCAAACGTCAGCACAAAGAGTTGGACAAACAACAAGACGCACTTGTTGAGCGCATGATTGAGACGTCGAATCCAAAAGTCATGGCGGCGCTTGAAAGCAAAATCGCCAAGCTGGAAGAGGACAAGCTGCTGCTGACGGATAAGCTATCCCACACTACGAAACCCGCACGCAGCCTCAGCGAAATTATCGAACTCTTGCGAGACTTCCTCTCAAGCCCTTGGAGTATCTATGAAAATGGATCACTCCTCGTGAAGAAAACCATCCTCAATGCAGCCTTCAAGGCCCCATTGGCATACGACCGCCAAAACGGTTATCGAACTCCACAAACATCTGTAATCTTTGAGTTTCTAGCGGATTTCACATCAAAATGTGAAATGGTGCGGTCGAGAAGACTCGAACTTCCACGGGTGTTACCCCACAGCGACCTCAACGCTGCGCGTCTACCAATTCCGCCACGACCGCACTGCCAATGACTTGGTAGAGGCGCGTATAGACGTTGATCATGGGGATGTGAAGAGGCAAATTATGTCGGTCGATTGAATTCGCGCGGCCCAGTCATATCTTGCGCGCAAAGCCCTGAAATATCCTAATGCGGAGCTCTCATGTCATCACCCGACTCCCGCCCGATTGTTCAAATCGATATTGTATCCGATGTGGTCTGCCCCTGGTGCATCGTGGGATTTCGCCAGTTGGATATTGCATTGCAGCAGCAGGGCGTTCTGGCGCAGCTCAGGTGGCATCCATTTGAATTGAACCCTGCTATGGGGCCGGATGGCCAGAACCTGCGCGAACATATCGCGGAAAAATACGGCTCGACCACAGAACAAAGTCAGCAGGCTCGTGACCGGCTCACGGCCTTGGGGCACGAGCTTGGTTTCACGTTCAACTTCGACGACAGCAGCCGAATCTATAACACCTTTGCGGCGCATCAGTTGTTGGACTGGGCCGAGACGCAGGGGCGGCAACATCCCTTCAAACTGGCATTGTTCGAGGCTTATTTCACCCGACAACGGGACGTATCGGACGTCGAGGTGCTAATCCGCACAGCCGAGGATGCTGGCTTGGATCCGCAGACCGCACGCCAGATCCTGGCGTCGGGTGAGCGTGTGGAGCAGGTGCGTCAGAAACAGCAGTTCTGGACGAGCCGGGGGATCTCGGGCGTGCCCTCGATGGTGTTTGGCGGCAAATACCTGCTGACGGGCGCGCAAGGCACCGATACCTATGCGCAGGTGCTGCAACGGTGCCTGACCGAAGCCGCCTGATCCCTTTCCCCCGCACCTCAATCCGTCTAAGGACGTGTCATGGAATGGAAGACGACAGACGGGCTGACCGACTACAATGAGGCCGTCGCCTTTATGGAGACGCGGGTTACAGCGATTGCAGCCGGCGAGGCCGAAGAATGCATCTGGCTGCTTGAGCATCCTCCGCTTTATACGGCGGGGACTTCGGCGCGGATCGAGGATTTGACCGACCCGGATCGGTTTCCTGTCTACGAAAGCAAGCGCGGCGGCCAATATACCTATCACGGGCCTGGCCAACGAGTCGTCTATGTCATGCTGGATGTGGGCAAGCGCGGACATGATGTGCGGCGCTTTGTCAATCAACTCGAAACATGGGTGATCGCTGCGTTGGGCGAATTCAACGTCAAAGGCGAAATCCGCGATGGCCGCGTCGGGGTCTGGGTTCAACGCGGCGACAAACCTCTGACCGCCGCTGGCAGCCCGGCCGAGGACAAGATCGCCGCGATCGGCATCCGCCTGCGGAAATGGGTCAGCTTTCATGGTATTTCGATCAATGTCGAACCGGATCTCAGCCATTTCTCAGGCATCGTTCCTTGTGGGATACAGGAACATGGCGTGACGTCTCTGGTCGATCTCGGACTGCCGGTATCGCTGTCGGATGTGGACGTAGCCCTGCACCGGACATTTGAACAGGTCTTTGCTGACTCAACCCAGCGCTGAAGGCTCGCGAATCGCTCGACGGCCTTTTTGGCGACGACAATCCGCTGATCACGGGGGCTCTGTTTCCAATCGCACCGAAGTTGCCGCTGCGTTAACCTAAAAACGCTTAAAATTCAGGGATTCTTTACGCCTGCCCAATACAAACCACATTGAACCACATAGTATGTAATCGCCGTTCAAGAGTGAGTGGTGTGTTAACCGGTGATCAAGGGTTTGCCTGCGAAAACCGACTAGTGTTTGGTTACGAGTCTGCCGTTCCGACCCCATATCGGAACGGCAATTCTCTTGGAACTCACGCAGAGTTTCATCGCAACCGCACGTCAACCTACGGCATCGCCGCCACGAAGGTTGATTGAACCTGCTTGAGCCCACGCAGTTTCCAGCGCCAAACACATTTTGTGTCCGACAGACCTTTGAAATTATGGGCGGCGCGGTCGATCAGCTTCGAGCAGCGTCAACAACCCCTCGGCGCGTCCGCCCAGCAGGTCGCAGCGACATCACCCCAATGAGGCGCGAATTTTCTCGGCGTGCTGTGCGATCAGATCGAAATCGCCCATCTGACCGGGCGGGCGCAGCGGGACACCCTCGTGCCGGGGCAGAACGTGGAAATGCAGGTGAAAGACCTCCTGCCCGCCTGCGGCCTCATTGAATTGCTGGATCGTCACGCCCTCGGCGTCAAACGCCGATTTGGCCGCGCGCGCCAGTTTCTGTACCGTTGCGATCACCGCCGCCAGTTGCTCGGGCGCGGCGTCCAGCACATTCCGGCAGGGTGTTTTCGGGATCACCAGCAGATGCCCGTCCGCACGCGGCATGATGTCCATGAAAGCCAGCGTCTCGTCGTCCTCATAAACGCGTGTTGCGGGGATTTCGCCGCGCAGGATCTTGGCAAAGATATTGTCGGGGTCGTAAGCGGTCATGTCAGGTCTCCGGCGAGTTGGCGCTGTGCTTTGTTTGTGCGGGCGGGCCCGGTTAGGGTCAAGCCGCGAAATCGGCCGCAGTAACGCTCTTGAAATTGCGACCATAACGACCAGATAAGCTGCGATCGAACTCAAAAACCGCGCGCAGCTGAATCTGCCCGCGACAATTATTCTTGATCCATATCAAACTCGACCATTGAAGGTCGCCCCCTCGCATTCTAAAACCAGCAGGAATCCCGCGCGCCGGAGAGGTCTGGCTGCGCGGTGCAGTTGCAACAGGAGGCACCTAAATGGCAGACGCAGCCATTCATGGTCACGATCATGAAGACCAGCGTGGGTTCTTTACCCGCTGGTTCATGTCGACCAACCACAAGGACATCGGGATTCTTTACCTGATCTTCTCGGCCATCGCCGGGTTTATCTCGGTCGCGATGACCGTCTATATGCGGCTCGAACTGATGCACCCCGGTGTTCAGTACATGTGCCTCGAAGGCTTTATGGCCGATCCGTGTACGCCCAACGGGCACCTGTGGAACGTTATGATCACCTATCACGGTGTTCTGATGATGTTCTTCGTTGTCATCCCTGCCCTGTTCGGTGGATTTGGCAACTATTTCATGCCGTTGCAGATCGGCGCGCCAGATATGGCGTTCCCGCGGATGAACAACTTGTCCCTGTGGCTTTATGTTGCCGGCACCTCGCTGGGCGTCGCCTCGCTGCTCAGCCCCGGTGGCAACGACCAGTTGGGTTCGGGCGTTGGTTGGGTTCTCTACCCGCCGCTGTCGACGACCGAGGGCGGCATGTCGATGGACCTTGCGATCTTTGCCGTACACGTATCGGGCGCCTCCTCGATCCTCGGCGCGATCAACATGATCACCACCTTCCTGAACATGCGTGCGCCGGGCATGACTCTGTTCAAGGTGCCACTGTTCAGCTGGTCGATCTTCGTCACCTCGTGGCTGATTCTGTTGTCGCTGCCGGTTCTGGCGGGCGCGATCACTATGTTGCTGATGGACCGGAACTTTGGCTTCACCTTCTTTGACCCGGCCGGTGGCGGTGACCCGATCCTGTATCAGCACATTCTGTGGTTCTTCGGCCACCCGGAAGTGTACATCGTGATCCTGCCCGGTTTCGGCATCATCAGCCACGTGATCGCGACCTTCGCGCGCAAGCCGATCTTCGGTTACCTGCCGATGGTCTGGGCGATCATCGCGATTGGTGTTCTGGGCTTTGTCGTGTGGGCGCACCACATGTACACCGTTGGCATGTCGCTGCGTCAGCAGGCCTACTTCATGCTGGCCACGATGGTTATCGCGGTTCCGACCGGCGTTAAGGTCTTCTCGTGGATCGCGACCATGTGGGGTGGCTCGATCGAGTTCAAGACACCGATGCTGTTCGCATTCGGCTTCCTGTTCCTGTTCACCGTCGGCGGTGTGACCGGGGTGGTTCTGTCGCAAGCGGGCGTAGACCGTGCCTATCACGACACCTACTACGTCGTCGCGCATTTCCACTACGTGATGAGCTTGGGTGCGGTCTTTGCGATCTTTGCCGGGGTCTACTTCTACTTCGGCAAGATGACGGGCCGTCAGTATTCCGAGTTCTGGGGCAAGGTTCACTTCTGGCTGTTCTTCATCGGCGCCAACCTGACCTTCTTCCCACAGCACTTCCTGGGCCGTCAGGGCATGCCGCGCCGCTATATTGACTACCCTGAGGCATTCGCCCAGTGGAACTTTGTCTCGTCGATTGGCGCGTTCGTGTCCTTCGCTTCGTTCCTGCTGTTCTTCGGCATCGTGTTCTACGCGCTGTTCCGTGGCGCTAAGATCACCCAGAACAACTACTGGAACGAATACGCGGATACTCTGGAATGGACCCTGCCCTCGCCGCCGCCCGAACACACGTTCGAGCAGCTGCCCAAGCAGGAAGACTGGGATAAGGGCCACGCGCACTGATCCTGTCGGAAACCCAAGAAAACCCCGCCCGAAACGGCGGGGTTTTTTCGTTCTAAGTGCTGCCTGGCGCACCAAAACTCTCCAGCAAGTCGCCAGAACGACAAAAATAGGCTATTCTGGTTGGCACGACTTATCCGTCAGATCGGAGGTTCCAGATGCCCGAAATCGACTTTTGGTTTTCCATCGGCAGCACCTACAGCTTCCTGACGATCATGCGGCTGGACGACTGGAGCAACGAACACGATGCGACCGTACGCTGGCGGCCTTTCAACGTGCGTACAGTGATGGCGGTTCAGCAAAATGTTCCATTCGCGGGAAAGCCGACAAAGTCTGCCTATATGTGGCGCGATATCGAACGTCGCGCTGCCAAGTATCATATCCATGCCAGCCTGCCTGCGCCCTATCCGATTTCTGATCTGGCGCTAGCCAATCAGGTGGCAGTACTGGGCATGGGCGAAGGTTGGGGCAAAAACTATGTGCAGTCGCTTTATCGTGTTTGGTTCGAAGACGGCATCGAGGCCGGGAGTGACTCCGCCATTTCCGAGGCGCTGCACCGCTGCCAGCAAGACCCGCGCCTGATCATTGCCCGCGCGCGCAGTCCCGACACGGTCGCAGCGCTAGAGACCGAAACCGAGACAGCGACAGGTCTTGGCGTTTTTGGCGCACCAAGCTTTGTTGTGCGCGGAGAGGTCTTTTGGGGCGATGACAGGCTGGATGACGCGCTGTCCTGGGCGCGGGTCGGACACGTCGTCTGATTTGCACTTCGACTTTGGCAACGCTCAAGCTAGGTTCCTGCCATGCCATATGAATGGACCCGGACCCCGGATGGGGATCAGCAATTACGCCTTTGGCCCCACAACTCATTGCCCCCGCGCGGGGCGATGGGTGTAGTTCTTGCGGTATTCCTGTTTGGTCTGATTCCGCTGATTGCGGTTTTGGGTTCGGTTTTGTTGTGGGGGTTGCTGCCGTTCCTGCTGTTGACCGTTCTTGGCCTCTGGCTGGCGTTCGAGAGGAACTATCGCGATCGCAGCGCGTCCGAGGTTTTGACGCTCAGCGCGACGCAGGCGCACCTGGTTCACCGTGATCCGCGCAGGGGCGACCTGGAGTGGACTTGCAACCGTTACTGGGCCCGACCCGAACTGCATGTGCACGGCGGCCCAGTGCCCCACTATATCACGCTGATCGGTGACGGACGGCAGGTCGAAATCGGCGCGTTCCTGTCAGAAGAGGAACGCATTGCCCTGTATGACGATTTGGTGGAAAGGCTGCGCGCACCCGCAGCCTGAACCTAGCAGCCGTTCGTCGAGGCGCAGAGGTGATCTTTGACCATCGGTCCAACCTTGCCGAAATCCATCTGGCCGGTGTACCGTGTTTTCAACTCGCCCATGACCTTGCCCATATCGCGGATCGAACCCGCTCCGGTGGCCGTGATCGCGGTCTGGATCGCTTTGGAGACCTCGTCATCGTCCAGTTGCTTGGGCAGAAACTCCTCGATGACCTCGACCTCTCGCAGCTCGCGCTCGGCCAGGTCAAGGCGGCCACCTTCTTCATATGCGCGGGCACTTTCCTTGCGCTGCTTAGTCATTTTTCCAAGAATTTCAAGGACATCCGAGTCCCCACAGCCCTTGGCCTCATCACTGTCGCCACCGCGCGTCGCGATATCGCGGTCCTTGATGGCGGCATTGATCAGACGCAGGGTCGACAGGCGTTCAGCCTGTTTGTCTTTCATTGCTTGCTTCAGGGCGGTGGTCACCCGTGATCGCATATCCATTTGTTCTATCCATCCCCATGGCAAAGGAACCTTGACAATATCGAAACAAAAAGGGGGACACAACTGCCTGCAATCACATCTAAACCATTGATTTTGCTAGATAGCCCAAAATTTGAACAGACTTGACCCGGCCGCGCAACCCCCTTAGGTATGCGCCGATTTACCTTGCAGGAGAGTCGTCGTCATGGCCCAGAACGCCCCGTCCAAGCCCACCGCATGTCTGGCTTTGGCCGACGGAACCCTGTTCTACGGTATGGGTTTTGGCGCAACCGGTCAGACCGTGGCCGAGCTTTGCTTCAACACCGCCATGACCGGTTATCAGGAAATCATGACCGACCCCTCTTATGCCGGTCAGATTGTGACGTTCACCTTTCCGCATATCGGCAATGTCGGGGTGAACCCGGAAGATGATGAAACCGGCGACCCGGTAGCCGCTGGCATGGTGGTCAAATGGAATCCGACCGAACCATCGAACTGGCGCTCGGCCGAAGAACTGAAAACCTGGCTGGAGCGGCGCGGCCGCATCGCCATCGGTGGCATCGACACCCGTCGCCTGACCCGGGCCATCCGCCAGCAAGGAGCCCCGCACGTGGCACTGGCGCACGACCCGGAAGGCAATTTCGACATTGAGGCGCTGGTCGCTGCCGCGCGTGGCTTTGCAGGTCTGGAAGGCATGGATCTGGCCAAGGACGTGACCTGTGCCCAAAGCTATCGCTGGGACGAAATGCGGTGGGCGTGGCCGGATGGTTATGCCCGCCAGAATGACCCAGTACACAAGGTCGTTGCTTTGGATTTCGGCGCCAAACGCAATATCCTGCGCTGCTTGGCCTCGGCTGGCTGCGACGTGACCGTTCTGCCTGCGACCGCAACCGCCGCCGAGGTTCTGGCGCATGAGCCCGATGGTGTCTTCCTATCGAACGGCCCGGGCGATCCGGCAGCAACCGGTGAATATGCCGTGCCGATGATCAAAGAGGTTCTGGACAAGACCAATCTGCCCGTGTTCGGCATCTGCCTTGGACACCAGATGCTGGCGCTGGCGCTGGGCGGGCAAACGGTCAAGATGAACCACGGTCACCACGGCGCAAACCACCCGGTCAAAGACCTCGAGACCGGCAAGGTCGAAATCACTTCGATGAACCACGGTTTCGCTGTTGACGCGCAATCCCTGCCCGAGGGCGTCGTCGAGACCCACAAGTCGCTGTTTGACGGATCGAACTGCGGCATTCGGATGGTGGATCGCCCGGTTTATTCGGTGCAATACCACCCCGAAGCCTCGCCCGGCCCGCAGGACAGCTTTTATCTGTTCGAACGGTTCTCGGCCGCGATGGCGGAACGAAAAGCACAGGTATAACCGCAGATTCATCCCTATTAACCGACCGTTAACCCTGTTTCAGCAAACCTGCCGAACGTTGGTACTGGCAGGGTTTGCGTATGGTTGATCTGAATTTGCAGCGGCTGAAATCGGCTAAGCCGGTTCCTGGGCCGCAGTCGCGCAAACCTTTGGGGGCCTGTCTGGTTGATCGGGGGATCATCACGCGGCGACAGCTGGTGCGGGCATTACAGATGCAGGCCCAGCAGAAAGCGCCGCTCGGGGAAATACTAGTGGCCGAAGGATGGGCTAGCCGTCAGGACGTACTGGCGGCTCTGTCCGATCAGAGTGGTTGGCAAATTGCCGATCTTGAAAAGGCCCCTCCGACCCCCGAACTGTGCGAGTTGAAACCAGTGAGCTTCTGGTTGGAACACAACGTGGTGCCCTGGCTACGGATGGGGCCATTGCTGTTGGTGGCGACCGCGCGACCGGATGAGTTTTCCAACGTTTCCAAAGCCCTGCGTGATTGCGGCCTGACCGTGGTGCCGGTTCTGGCTGGAACTGAACAGATCGACGCTGCGATTGCCCGATGTCATTCTGGACAACTTGCAAAATCCGCAGAAACACGCGTCGAGCCCTTGCAAAGTTGCCGCAACTGGAGGGCAGGATCGCAGCTACGGGCGGCCTCGGTTGTGCTGGCCCTGTGCGCCGCTGCCGCCACGGCGCCAAAGATCGGGCTGGCCGTCCTGTTCTGGGCTGCTGTCGTGACACTCTCGCTTTTCATGGTTTTTCGCGTCTTTGGCTCGGCCGTGACACTGCTTAACTGGAGGTCGGGCACCACCGAACGCGACGACCGACCGACCCGCCTGCCCTGTATCTCGATCATGGTGCCGCTCTACAAGGAGCGCGAAATTGCTGACGCGCTGATCACGCGGTTGCGGCGGTTGAGCTATCCCAAAGCTCTGCTCGATGTCATTTTGGTGCTGGAAGAGAGCGACGATGTCACGCGCAAGGCGCTGGCGCGGGTAGACCTTCCCAGCTGGATACGCGCAATCGAGGTGCCTGAACGCGGCACCCTGACCACCAAACCTCGTGCCATGAACTATGCGCTGGATTTCTGCCGGGGTGAAATCGTTGGGGTCTGGGATGCCGAAGACGCGCCGGTTCCCGATCAGCTTGAAACTGTCGCGCAAAAATTCGAGCAGGTACCGGAGGAGGTCGTCTGCCTTCAGGGTGTACTGGACTACTATAATCCGCGCACCAACTGGCGGTCGCGCTGTTTTACGATCGAATATAGCGGTTGGTTTCGCGTGATCCTGCCCGGGATTGCACGGTTGGGCCTGGTTGTGCCCCTAGGGGGCACGACTTTCTTTTTCCGGCGCGACAAGTTGTTGGAACTGGGCGGATGGGATGCGCATAACGTGACCGAGGACGCCGATCTGGGCGTGCGGTTGTGTCGGGCGGGTTACCGCACCGACATCGTGAACACCACCACTTATGAAGAGGCCAACTTTCGCGCCTGGCCGTGGGTGAAGCAACGCTCGCGCTGGCTCAAAGGGTTTATGGTGACCTATCTCGTGCATATGCGCACCCCGCTGCGCTTGTTGCAACAACTTGGGATCAAACGGTTTCTGGGTGTGCAGGCATTTTTTCTGGGCACACTTGGGCAATTCCTGTTGGCCCCGGTGCTTTGGACCTTCTGGCTGGCCACGTTTGGCCTGCCTCATCCATTCGATGGCGAGGTCGCTGACAGCATTCTGACGCCTTGCCTTTATCTTTTCATCGCGGCCGAGATCGCGAATATTCTGGTAGGCTCGCTTGGCGTTGCCGCAGGGAACAGGCGTTTCCTGATCCCCTGGACGCCGACCATGGCTCTGTATTTCCCGCTTGGCGTGCTGGCAGCCTACAAGGCATTATGGGAGCTCTTGGTGGCCCCGTTCTACTGGGACAAAACCCAGCATGGACATGCTGAAGAGGAAGATCTGGCGGTCTGATCCGGCCTACTTTTCGCGCTGAACAGCGTCCTGCTTCAGCCGCGTCATGAATGCGACCGAAATGTGCTCTTTCAGGGCTTTGTCGGCTGCGTCCTCATCGCGCGCCGCGATAGCCTCGACAATCCCTTTGTGCTCGCTTTGGGCAATCTCGCCGCGCCCTTGCACCGCAAGCGAGGTCGTTGCCATCAATGCCATGGTGCGATGAACCAGATCCAATTGCTGCACCAGGTAACGGTTGTGAGAGGCCAGATGAATCTGTTCGTGAAAGCGACGGTTCGCGCGCGACAAAGCGGTCGGGTCATTCACCAACGCGTCATCAGCGGCAACCATCTCTTGCAGCACCTTGATTTCTTCGGGTGTTGCGTGGCGTGCGGCCAGTCGCGCGGCCAACCCCTCCAACTCGCGTCGCACCACATACAGCTCGGCCATCTGGTTGTGATCCAGCGACGCCACGATCAGCGACCGACCGTCCCGTTCCAGCAGCGATTGGGTCTCGAGTCGTTGCAGCGCTTCGCGAATAGGCGTGCGTGAAACGCCGAACCGCTCGGCCAGCTCGCTTTCGACGAGACGATCACCGGGTTTGTACACCCCCACGTCGATGGCTTCGAGTATCAGGCTATAGGCATCCGTGTGGGACTGTCTGGATTGGGGCATGGGATGTGTTTACTCCTCGTTCGGACATGTCTATCCGCCGAAACGGACCGCAATCAAGTGCGACCGTTGAAAACCTCGCGCGCGCGGCTTACACCCGGGATCATGGTTAAACCGGCTTTTGCACATGTCACCCAATGGGTGTTCGATCTGGACAACACACTTTATCCGCCACACATGCAATTGTTCGATCAGATCGAAGTTCTGATGACGGACTATGTGGTGCAGGCAATCGGCGTGGAACGGTCCGAGGCGGACAGGCTACGCTCGCACTATTGGCGGGAATACGGAACCACTCTGGCCGGGTTGATGGCCGAGCATGATCTGGACCCCGACCCCTATCTGCATGCGGTGCATCAGGTCGACATGAGCCATATGGAGCCCGACGCGGAACTGGCCGATCACATCCGTGCCCTGCCCGGACGGCGCATCGTCTACACCAACGGCTCGGCCCCGTATGCAGAACGTGTTCTGGCGGCGCGCGGTCTGACCGGGCTGTTTGACGCGATCTACGGTGTGGAGCATGCGGGGTACCGACCCAAGCCCGAACGGGCGGCCTTTGAGACTATCTTTGCGCAAGATGGTATCGAGGCAGAAAAAGCCGCCATGTTCGAGGATGACCCTCGCAATCTGGCAGCCCCGCATCAGATGGGGATGCGCACGGTTCACGTCGCACCCGACCCGCACAGCGCCGATCACATCCACCATCACACAGACGATCTAACCGCCTTTTTGGCTCAGCTGCGGTAGGCTGTCACACTGCGACGATCCGCACATTCTGCATGCGCAGCATCAACCCTATATGCCCGTTAGCGACGAACAGAGCCGGAGGCATCATGGCCACGATCGAAATACCCAGGCGTCTGCCCATCTGGCAGCGCCTTGTTTTTGCAGTCCCCCTCTTTGGTTGGATGGCACGGGATGTGGCGGACGGCGAACCCGAAGATCTGGGCTATACAGCCGCGGCTATTTTTAGCATGTGGGGTTGTTCAGCGCTGCTTTTTGGTCTGCCCGGGCTATACCTGCCAGCGCTGGCCATGGTGCCGGTGATGTTCCTGATCCTCATCCTGATTTCGCGCGGCTGAAAACGGGACAGGATGTCACTTGGCGGATGCGGCAAAAGCAAACTAGGGTCTGCGTAAGACGGAGAAAAGCGCCATGACCGACAGTTGTGATATCCTTGTGTCCGGCGGTGGTATCGCGGGGCTGACCGCCGCCGCGGCCTTCGGTGCTGCAGGTTATGATGTGATCTGCGTCGACCCGACGCCTCCGGTGACAGAGCGAGACGTTGACGGGTCGGACATGCGCACCACCGCGTTTCTGCAACCGGCCCGCGCATTGCTTGATCAATGCGGTCTTTGGCAACGGCTTGAGTCTGACGCTGCACCGCTTCAGATCATGCGCATCGTCGACGCTGGCGGAGATGTACCAGAGCCGCGTGTCGTGCGCGATTTCAATGCCGCCGATATCTCGGACCAGCCATTTGGTTGGAACCTGCCGAACTGGTTGCTGAGACGGGAAATGGTCGCCCGCCTTGCGGAGTTGCCTAGCGTCGACTTTCGACCCGGTGTCGGCACGGTCAGCCTGTTCACCCGGACCGCCGAGGCGCGCGTTGGGTTGAGCGATGGCAGCCGGGTCCGTTGCAAGCTGGTGATCGCTGCGGACGGCCGCGCATCCCCGATGCGCGAAGCCGCCGGGATCGCCGCCCACACCATCCGGTATGGTCAAAAGGCGCTTGCTTTCGCGGTTACGCACCCGATCGCCCACGACAACGTCTCGACCGAGATCCACCGGTCCGGGGGCCCCTTCACGCTGGTTCCGCTGCCTGATTGGCAGGGGCAGCCCTCGTCAGCCATTGTCTGGATGGAACGCGGCCCGCGGGCGGTTGAACTGTTGAACCTCGACGCGACGGCGTTCGAGGACGCAATGACCGAACGGTCCTGCGGGCTTTTTGGGCCGCTAAAACTCGCTTCACGCCGGACGATCTGGCCGATCATAACCCAATCCGCCGAGCGGTTGTCAGGAGAACGTATCGCACTGATGGCAGAGGCTGCTCATGTGGTGCCCCCGATCGGGGCGCAGGGGTTGAACATGTCGCTTGGCGATCTGCGCTGCCTGTTGGACTTGGCGCAGGCAAAACCTGATGGTTTGGGCGAGATGCAGATGCTGGATGCCTATCACAAGGCCCGCCACACCGACATCGCGCTAAGGGTCAAAGGGATCGATCTGCTGAACCGCGCCTCAATGATCGAAGCGCGGCCTTTGCGGGATGCGCGGGCGATGGGGCTGAACGCGCTCTATTCTATGCCGCCCGTGCGCAAGACGTTGATGCAGATGGGTCTTGGCGTGCGATAGACCGTTGAGCGGGCTTCCGCCCGCCACCTGGTCAAAGCACCTGGTCCAGAACCCGCGTCAAACGCGCGATGGTGCCATCAACATCATACAGCTTGTCCAGACCAAACAGGCCCAGACGGAAGGTGCTGAAGCCTTCCGGCTCGTCACACTGCAGCGGCACACCTGCAGCGATCTGCGTCCCGAGGGCTGCGAACTTCTTGCCGTTCTGCACCTCGGGATCCGAAGTGTAGCTGACCACGACGCCCGGTGCGCCGAACCCGTCCGCTGCAACCGAAACGATACCCCGCTCCCGCAACAGCGCCCGAACGCCATCGCCCAGTGCCCATTGCGCCTCGCGCAGTTTTTCGAACCCGTAGTCGCGCGTTTCGATCATCGTGTCGCGGAAGGCGCGCAGCGAATCCGTCGGCATCGTTGCGTGGTAGGCGTGACCACCGTTTTCATACGCCTGCATGATCTGCCGCCATTTCTTCAGATCGATGGCAAAGCTGTCCGATTCTGTCTCGGCCAGCTTGGCCTCGGCGCGTTCCGACAGCATGACCAGTCCGGCGCAGGGCGTAGCGCTCCACCCTTTTTGCGGGGCCGAGATCAGGACGTCCACGCCAGTCGCCCTCATATCGATCCAAGCGCAGCCCGAAGCAATGCAGTCCAGCACCATCAGCGCGCCGACCTCGTGCGCAGCGGCCGCCATTGCAGTCACATAGTCGTCGGGCAGAATCACTCCGGCTGATGTTTCGACATGCGGTGCAAAGACGATATCCGGGCGTTCCGCCCGGATTGTTTCCACCACCTCATCAATCGGCGCAGGCGCAAATGGTGACGGGCTGGAATTGCCGGTTTGCCGCGCTTTCAGCACCGTCGACGAGGCGGTCAGCCCTCCGGCCTCGAAAATCTGGCTCCATCGATAGGAAAACCACCCGTTCCGCACGACAACCGCCTTTGCACCGCGCGCAAATTGTCGTGCAACGGCCTCCATCCCGAAGGTGCCGCCACCGGGCACAATCGCAACCCCCTCAGCGCAATAAACGTCGCGCAGCATGTCCGAGATATCGCGCATCACCTGCTGAAAGCCGGCTGACATGTGATTGAGTGAACGGTCGGTAAACACGACCGAAAACTCCTCGAGACCATCGGGGTCAACGGTGTTCAACAAAGCTGGCATGATCTGTCCTCTCCTTGGCTGAATCGTTTCTGCACTGTCTTGACGCAACGGTAAAGCCGCAAAGAAATGCGACCAACTGACCTAACGGAAAGAGCAACCCAAGGTTTTATTTTAAAACTCCCCATGCAACAAATGGACGAAATGACGCCAACCAGTGTCACCATCTCTTTACACCGTGACGTGTTTCTGAGCAGATACGCTGACTTTGAGTAAGAAGGATATTACCGCCAGTGGCTTCGCAAAAGCGGATCAGTTTTCAAGTAGTAAGAGATGAAGTCAAACGCAGGATCGAGTCGCGCATCTGGCCGCAAGGGTCTTTGCTTCCGACCGAGACCCAATTGGCAGAGGAATTCAACTGTGCCAGAGCGACGGTGAACCGCGCCCTGCGCGAGCTGGCCGATCAAGGCTTTGTCGAGCGCAAACGCAAAAGCGGGACGCGCGTCACCAAGGAACCGCAGAAACAGGCCAAGCTAGAAATTTCGCTGGCCCGGCAGGCAGTCGAAAAGCAGAACTCGGCCTATCGCTACGCTTTGGTCGAACGCAAAGTCGTCTACAGCCCGGGCTGGCTGACGTCACAGTTGAATGTCGAACCCGATGCGCGGGTCCTGCATGTGATCTGTATGCACTACGCCGACAATCGACCTTTCCAACTGGAAGAACGCTGGATCAACATCGGTGCCGTCCCCGAGGTCGAGCATGCCGACCTGAACAATAGCGGTCCGCACGAATGGTTGCTAAGCGCTGCACCCTTTACCGAAGCGGAAATCTCGTTCTGCGCGGTATCCGCTGACGGACGTTTGGCCGAATTCATGGGCACCACGACCGGGACTTCCATGATACAGCTCGAACGGACGACGTGGCGTGACGGCACACCGATGACATTTGCCCGCATGACGCATCACCCGGGATACTGCATCCGGTCCAGGTACTGATACCGGCCTATCCGATCGGTCCCGGAAGGCGTTCTTCGCTCAGCAGCACGTTGGCCTCGACGTCACCCGCCCCTGGTAAGGTCATGATCCGACGCCGCAACACGCGCTCGAAATCCGAGAGATCGCGCGCAACCACCCGCAGGCGATAGTCGTAAAGCCCCAGCACATGCTCGACGGTCTGAACCTCGGGAATGGCGCTTACGGCGCGTTCAAAATCTTCAAGGCTGACATGCCCTTTGCGGGCCAGCTTGACCCCTAGAAACACGGTGACGCCAAAACCCAGCGCCTCGGCATTCAGCCGCAGGCGACGACCTTTGAGGATGCCTGCCTGCTCCAGCCTGCGAATGCGCCGCCATGTAGCGGGCTGAGATAGCCCAAAACGCCGCCCCAGCGCCCCGGCACTTTGCGTCGCGTCTTGGGCCAGCGCGCGCAAAATCTTGCGGTCGATTTCGTCCAATTCGGTCATACCGGCAGCCCCTCGTCGTGCTTGACCCGTGCGATATGCATCAGGGCCTCGATATCGGCGATATGGGGCAGCGTCAGAATGCGATCGCGATAGACCTGCTGATAATGCGCCATATCCCGCGCCAGAACCGACAGGCGCACATCCACTCGTCCCAGAAAAGTCTGAATCTCGATGACCTCGGCCACGCTTCGGACCGCGGCAGTAAACTCGTCAAAGGCGCGCGGTTGAGTCTTGTCCAGCGTGACACGCAGGGAAACCTCAACCGCATAGCCAAGCGCGGCCCAGTCGATCACCGCCTCTTGCCCCTCAATGATCCCGGCCGCCTGCATCTTTTCGATCCGCCGCCAACAGACGCCCGGACTTATGCGGCATCGTTCCGCCAGTTCTGCGGCCGACAGGCTGGGTTCGGCCTGAAAATGGCGCAGGATACGCCGATCAAGATCATCGAGCATGATTTTCACATTTTTTTCTTCATTGAAGAATTAATCTTCGCCTTTTTCCCAAATACCCAATTCTACAACACTCGCCAATACCCATTCACCCAGATAAAACCACCGCAATTGAAACAGAAAGGACCGGCAAAATGCGCGTCTATTACGATCGCGATTGCGACATCAACCTGATCAAAGACAAAAAAGTGGCTATCCTGGGCTATGGCTCGCAAGGCCACGCCCATGCGCTGAACCTGCGCGACTCGGGCGCCAAGAACCTGGTCATCGCCCTGCGCGAAGGTTCGCCTTCGGCCAAGAAAGCCGAAGCCGAAGGTCTGCAGGTCATGGGTATCGCCGAAGCGGCAGCCTGGTGCGACGTGATCATGTTCACCATGCCCGACGAATTGCAGGCCGAGACCTACAAGAAATACGTCCACGACAACATCAAGCCAGGCGCTGCCATCGCATTTGCCCACGGCCTGAATGTCCACTTCGGCCTGATCGAGCCAAAGGAAGGCGTCGACGTCATCATGATGGCCCCCAAAGGCCCCGGTCACACGGTGCGCGGCGAATACACCAAAGGCGGCGGCGTGCCCTGCCTGGTCGCCGTTCACAACGACGCAACCGGCAAAGCGCTGGAAATCGGGCTGTCCTATTGCTCGGCCATCGGTGGTGGACGCTCGGGCATCATCGAAACCAACTTCCGCGAAGAATGTGAAACCGACCTGTTCGGTGAACAGGCGGTTCTCTGTGGTGGTCTGGTCGAATTGATCCGCTGCGGCTTTGAAACTCTGGTCGAGGCAGGCTACGCGCCCGAAATGGCCTATTTCGAGTGTCTGCACGAGGTGAAGCTGATCGTTGACCTGATCTATGAAGGCGGCATCGCCAACATGGATTACTCGATCTCGAACACGGCTGAGTACGGCCAGTACGTCACCGGCCCGCGTATCCTGAAATACGACGAAACCAAAGCGCGGATGAAAGCCGTTCTGGACGACATCCAGCAGGGTAAATTCGTCCGCGACTTCATGCTTGAAAACGCCGTTGGTCAGCCGACCATTAAAGCGTCGCGTCGCGCCAATGACGAGCACATGATCGAAGAAACCGGCGCCAAGCTGCGTGGCATGATGCCATGGATTTCGGCCGGTAAGATGGTCGACAAAGAAAAGAACTAAACCTGACTTCAGTCAGTGAACGGGCGGCCTCGGTGGCCGCCCTTTTTCATGCGGTGACCGCGTTCGCGAAACACTGCCCCAGCACAAAATCCCACCCGGAATCGTACCCGCTGCGTTTGTCCGGGGCGTCGCTGGCCCAGAATTCCCAACCTGAATGCGTCAACGTCACCGTTGCCTGCCCAGCCCCATTATCTTCGAAAGCGACGTCCACGCGGGTTGGTTTGTCAGCGTTGGTCCCCGGATGCCAGGTAAAAGCCAAACGGTGCCCGACATCGAATTCCAACACCTTCCCCCAATCGGCGCGTGTTCCGTCGAACATTGTCTCGTAGATCGCCCCGCCGACCCGAGGTTCGATAACCACAGCAAGCGCTGGCTTGCCTTTCGATGCCGAAACAGCATGACCGTCCAGAGGCCACCATTTCGCGATCCGATTGACGAAGATATCAAAGGCGCGCCGTCCGGAGGCATTGACGATCACAGTCTTAACAATTGGCTCGGTCATTGGCCCCCCCCCTTCGTTAACTTCTTCGGCAAAGCTGTTCATGACATCGGACCAATACTGATCCAGCCAGGCGCGCAGTTCTGCCAACCCTTCTGGTCTTACGGCATAGATCCGTCGCGCGCCTTCTGCTTGGCTCATGACCAAACCCGCGTCAGATAGCACCTTCAGGTGCTGCGACACTGCAGGTCGGCTGACAGGCAATTCGGCGGCAATTTCGCCCACTGCCCGAGGCTTGCCTGCCAATACCTCAAACACCCGTCTTCGGGTTGGATCTGCCAGAGCTGAAAATGCCAATTCGTAAGTCATTACTTACCGTAAGTGAACACTTACAATAAGTCAATATCACCGCGTGACTCTGATCACGACGCGGGATAAGGGGATGAAATGATTCAACAACCCAACCAACGCGACTGGGCCGGTGTCTTCTCGCTCGGCTTGATCTGGGGTGCCACATTCATGGTGGTTGCCTTAGCGCTAGAAGGCTATGGGCCGGTGACCGTCGCAACAGCTCGGACCACATTGGGTGCGCTCACTTTGCTGCTATTGATGCAGGCGACGGGGCGTCGGCTGCCAAGCCTCGACACCTCGCTATGGGTATCAATCCTTTTCATCGGGTCCCTGTCGACCGCGCTGCCCTTCATGTTACTGAGCTGGGGCCAACAATATGTGCCGTCTGCTTTTGCGGGCCTTTCGATGGCTGCGGTACCTCTGATGGTGCTGCCACTTGCGCATTTCTTTTCGGACGAACCGCTGAATCTGCGTCGCCTTGTTGGTGTGCTATTTGGCTTTTCCGGTGCGTTGGTGCTGATTGGGCCAGGTCTTGCTCAATTGGGTCAGGGCGCGGTTCCACTGGCACAGCTGGCCTGCATCGGGGCTGCGCTCTGCTATGCCTGCTCGTCAATTCTGACCCGACGCTGCCCACCGATTGACCCGGTAACACTGGCCGCCTTGTCGCTGGTTGTCGGGGCGGCAATCCTGCTACCCATAATGCTGATCACCGAAGGAGTCCCAACTTGGCAAGACACCCGCTCTAGCCTCGCCATCATAGTTCTGGGCCTGATACCAACCGCGTTTGCAACACTGCTTCGCGTATCTGTCATCCGCAGCGCCGGGTCGGTCTTCATGAACCTCGTCAATTACCAGGTACCCATCTGGTCCATGGTTTTCGGCGCCTGGGTTCTGTCCGAGGCGCTGCCGCTGCGGTTCTACATCGCTTTGATCATGATCCTGACCGGTTTAGCCATCAGCCAATGGTTCAGCCTGCGAAAAATGCTGATCGGACGCTAACCGGCTGCCGCCTCGACCTCGGCCACGATGCCGTCGACCACCTGCAGCAACAGCGCATCATCCTCGCACTCGGCCATGACGCGGATCAGCGGCTCGGTCCCGGATTTGCGGATCAGCAGGCGGCCTTGCCCGCTCAGACGTGCTTCGGCATCAACAATCGCCGCCTGTACGTTAGCCGCTTCGAGCGGCAATTGACCCGCCTGATAGCGCACATTCTTCAGCAGTTGCGGCACGGTTTCGAACTGCCGCGCAAGTTCCGAGGCTTTGCGCCCGGTCAAAACCATCTCGGACAGGAAATGCAGACCAGCCATCAGACCGTCTCCGGTGGTGGCATAGTCGCTCATCACGATATGGCCGGATTGCTCACCACCCAGGTTAAAGCCCCCCTCGCGCATCCGCTCGACCACATAGCGGTCGCCCACAGCCGTCCGTTCAAGACGCAAGCCCTGCCCGGTCAGGTGCCGTTCCAGCCCAAGGTTTGACATCACCGTTGCAACCAGCGCCCCACCCTTCAACTGATCGGCCCGCGACCATGCGCCGGCCAGCAGCGCCATCAATTGATCGCCATCGGCCACCTGCCCGTTTTCGTCGATCACAACGACGCGATCCGCGTCACCGTCCAGACAAATGCCCACATCCGCACCATGCGAGACCACGGTTTCCGCCGCCACACGCGGTTTGGTCGATCCGCAATCCAGATTGATGTTCTTACCGTTCGGAGAGATACCAACCGGGATCACTTCAGCACCAAGCTCCCACAGAACTTCGGGCGCTGTGCGGTGGGCTGCGCCGTTGGCGCAGTCGACCACCACTTTCAGGCCATCAAAGCGCACCTGACGCGGCAGCGACGATTTCACCCGTTCACCATAGCGAAAACGGGCGTCATCCACCCGACGGGCACGGCCAATGTTCTGAGCCTGCGCCGGGCTGACACCCTGCTCGATCAGTTGTTCGATCTCAGCTTCCGCCTGATCGGACAGCTTGTATCCGTCGGGCCCGAAGAATTTGATGCCGTTATCTTCGGCCGGATTGTGGCTGGCCGAGATCATGACGCCCAAATCAGCGCGCATCGACCGAGTCATCAATCCAACCGCAGGGGTCGGCACCGGTCCCAGCAGCAGCACGTTCATTCCGGTTGAGGTCAGCCCGGCCGTCAGAGCGTTCTCGAGCATATACCCTGACAGGCGCGTATCCTTGCCGATCACCACCCGGTGCACGCCCGAGGCGTCGCGGCGGAAATACCGCCCCACTGCGGCACCGATGCGCAACGCCATTTCCGCCGTCATCGGGTGCGTGTTGGCGGTGCCTCGCACCCCATCGGTTCCGAACAGCTTGCGCATGTGTAGATCTCCTGAAACTTCTTTCGAACCGATTACCGGACAGCAGCCCACAGACGCAAGGCCTGAGCAGTCTCAGCGACATCATGTACACGAAGGATCTGCACGCCTTGCGACAGGCCCGACAAAGCAACCGCAATCGATCCGGGCGCGCGCGCGTCCTTGCGTGGCTCTTTGCCGATCTGCCCAATCAAACCCTTCCGGGATACGCCCAGCAGAATTGGGCAACCCAAACCGTGAAACAGGCTGAGATTGCGCAGAAGCGCAAGATTATGCGCCTCGGTCTTGCCGAAACCGATACCGGGATCGACGATGATCATGTCCCTTGGCAGGCCAAGCGAAACCAGCTTTGCGATCTGACCTTCAAGAAAATCAAAGACGTCCAAAACCACATCATCATATTGTGGATCATCCTGCATCGTCGCGGGGTCACCCTGCATATGCATCACGCAGACAGGCACTTTGGTTTCGGCACAAAACGGGGCCAGATACGCGTCGAAGGTGAAGCCCGAGACATCGTTGATCAAGCCCGCGCCGGCCTCGTGCGCAACCTGAGCGACAGCGGCTTTCCGCGTGTCGATCGAAATCAGCGCGTTAGTTTCGGCCTGGATCGCCTCGATCAGTGGCTGCGTTCTTGCGATCTCTTCTTTCTCATGGACCAGCGTTGCACCCGGGCGCGTCGATTCTCCGCCGATATCCAAGATGCTGGCACCTTGCGCAACCATGTCTCTGGCCGCCGCCAGTGCGACATCAACCGAATTATGAACACCGCCGTCTGAAAAGCTGTCCGGAGTGGCGTTCAAGATGCCCATGATTTGCGAGGTTGCCATGTCAAGGCCAGCGATGGCCGCGCGCGGCGCTGTCAATCTTGTTAAGGTTTCCGGCGGAACCTCTTGTGCGGAAACAATTTCTGCGGATCCTTGGCGGGCAAGAGCTTCGACATGGGTGAACCACAATTCCTGCCCCGCCAGCGGCATCGCACCGGCAGGCCTGTTTGGCCCATGTTGAACCAATGGCCGGTAATATGTGGTCACAGCTTGGCCTGCGCTGTGGAAACCGCACGCAGGGGCGTTTTCGGCGCATCGGGCAACTCGCCTCCGATCACCAGCATCTCGCTGGCCTCGAACGTCGCCGCAAACCACGCCGCCAGCGCCACAGCATCAGACGGAGCAGCGGACGGGCCATCCACCGCATCCAGAACGATTTTCGACGGGGCCCAGACGCAGATCTGACCGTTCTTCATCGCCCAATCCAGTTCGGTCCGCGTCGAGACCACAACACAACGGTGATCGCGCGCGGCCAGAACCCAGGCATTCTGCTCGATCGCCAAAAGGTCAATCCGGCGCTGCGTCATCGCATGTCCTGTTTGCGGAACGCCCATATCCGCCGCGCCAACGCAGAGGATCAGGGGGCGCTGACGATTTTCCAACTGGTCAATCCAGCCGGTCAGATTGTCCGATGCGATGGCGGAGTTGGACAGAAAAACCAAACGCGGATGCGGACGCTCCTCCTCGGTGACCTCGGCGTGAACCGCGTCTTTGCCACGCACGATCTCGACACCCAGAGCACCCGGCCCACGATCCAGTTTTTCGATGCGAACAAAGGCCCTTACAGCCTGCGGCTCAAGCAATATCCGTTCCGCCACGCGGTCCGCCAGCGTTTCCAACAGGTTCAATCGCTCGGCGGCCAGCTCATAGGCAATCGCTTCGGTCACACGGTCATAGGACAGAATACGATCAACATCATCGTCTATCGGATCGGTCAGGGGGCGAACCTCGACCACGATATTGAAACAGATACGCTGCGTGGTGCCGCGCTCGGCCTGAAACGCACCAATCTCGACATCAACGATGTGGTCGCGCAACGAGATGCGATCCAACGGACCGCGCGTGGCTGTCGCCTCCGAACGTTCGGATGGATGCGCGAAGGCAAGACGAATCTCAGAACTCATGGGTCGGGCCCTTTGCCAACATGAAGAGTTCACCCAATTTAGGTGTCCCGAGGGCCTATAGCATCGCGACAAGCGCCATTCTACCCGCCGAATGCGGCGTCACGCGCGACATTCGGCCGGTTCTCAGTTGCTGGCGGTGCGGTAATTGTGGCGATAGAAGATATGAACGCCGATCCGGGCGGTTTCTTTGTACACCCGCGACCAGGACGGCCGCACTGCCTTGGTGTGGTAGTGCGTTGCACCAGACGTCATCTCATCACTCACGCCGTCAATTGCAGCGCGGGCCACCTTGGCCACACGTTCATAGGCGCGTTTTTCGTGGATGACTTCTTTCTTACCGTCGCAGGTATAGGTGAACTGGCATTGGTATTTCTTGCCGGTTCCCTGATTGATCACGCCACACAGCGAATTAGGAAAGCGAGAGCTGTCGACGCGATTCAGGATCACCTCGGCAACAGCAAACTGACCACGGATGCTTTCACCGCGCGCTTCGAAATACAGCGCTTCGGCCAGGCAGCGAAAATGTTCGTCCCCTGATGCCTTGGGCAGCTGATCCAGCCAGGCTTTCGTGTAAGAGATTTCGACCGGTTCCGGCGCTTTACGCGGCTTGAACAGCTTCAGATAGTCGCGAAAGCTCTGCGCCGGAAGTTCATTCCGGGCGACCAGTTCATTTTTCGTGGTTTCGACACCCCGCCTCTCGGCAGCGGACAGACTCGGCAGCACGGTTGCCGCCGCTAAGGCAACAGCCACTATGTAGCGTTTCATCAGATAACCTCGCACAGGCACACAAACGCGCCAAACCCTCCCCCGGCGGGCGCGAGGAGGCTGATACCCGATACGAGGGCAAACGTCCAGTTTTGTGGAAAACGCAAGAGGAATCTTGCGCAGGCGCTCAAAAAACTTTGGCCACCATTCCATCCCAAACCCACTATTTCTAGGGCTTTGAGGCTAAGTCAACCCCCAAGTTTGGAGGAAATCGCCAGTTGAGCGGCAGATAGCCGAGCGACGGGTACCCGGAAGGGTGAGCACGAGACATAGTCGAATCCAAGCGCGCGGCAGATGGCGATTGATTCGGGGTTTCCCCCATGCTCGCCACAAACAGAAAGTGTAACGTCTGGTTGTGCTTGGCGCCCGCGCTCAGCCCCCAGTTTCAACAGCTCACCGACGCCATCCGCGTCAAGGACGTGAAACGGATCTTCGTTGAAGACACCCAGCCGAACATAAGCGGACATGAACCGCCCAGCGTCATCGCGCGACAGCCCATAGGTCATCTGCGTCAGATCGTTGGTGCCAAAGCTCAGAAACGCCGAATGCGGCGCGATCTCGTCGGCGCGCATGCAGGCGCGCGGGGTTTCCACCATCACGCCCAGCCGATAATTGATCTCTTGCCCTTTTTCCGAGGCGACTTCGGCGGCGACCGTATCTATGCGCGCCTTGACCAGTTCGACCTCTCGCTTGGCGGATACCAGCGGGATCATCACCTCGGGCACAACGGGTGCACCGTCCTTGCTGGCCTCAAGCGTTGCTTCAAAAATCGCACGCGCCTGCATGTCGTAGATCTCTGGCACGGTGACACCCAGTCGGACCCCGCGCAAACCCAGCATCGGGTTGTATTCGCTCATGGCGTCCACGCGGCGTTCGACATCGGACACCGGCAGGTCCAGCGCTTCGGCCAGCTCGCGTTGGCCAGTGCGAGTGGTCGGCAGAAACTCGTGCAACGGCGGATCGAACAGGCGGATACAGACCGGCTGACCCTCCATGATGCGGAAGAGTTGTACGAAATCCTGCCGCTGCATTGGCAGCAGGCGTTCCAAAACAGCAGCCCGGCCCGATGGTGTTTGCGCAAAGATCATCTCGCGCATCACAGTCAGGCGACCGGGATCAAAGAACATATGCTCGGTGCGGCACAATCCGATTCCCTGCGCCTGAAAGTTCCGCGCGGTCTGCGCGTCGGCGGGGGTGTCGGCATTTGCGCGAATGGCAATGTCGCGCTCGGCATCGGCCCAGGACATAAGGGTTTGAAAACAATCGTCCAATGCCGCCTCAAGCATTGCGGGTTGCCCCGCCAAGACCTGACCGGATGACCCGTCGATCGTCAGAGTATCACCTGTTTTGAAGGTGCGCCCATCCGGCGCCGTCAGCAGCTTTTTCTTGGTCTGAAACCGCATCTCTGACGCGCCGACGATACAGGGCAGCCCCAGACCGCGTCCAATCACGGCGGCGTGGCTGGTCATGCCGCCCTTTTCCGTCAGAACCGCCACGGCGGCGTGCATCCCGCGCACATCTTCGGGTGAGGTTTCACGGCGCACCAGAATGCACGGCTCGCCCCGCGCCGCGCTGGCTTGCGCCTCGGCTGCGGTGAAAACGACGCGCCCGGTTGCAGCCCCGGGGCTTGCGGCAATGCCGGTTGTCAGCACGTCGCGCTTGGCATCCGGGTGAACCTGACGGTGCAGCAATTCGTTCAAAGAATGCGGGTCGATCCGCATGACCGCCTCTTGCTGCGGGATGATGCCATCCTCGGCCAGCCGTACCGCAATCCGCATTGATGCACGAGAGCCGCGCGGAACCCGAACTCCGTCCAGAATATGCACATGGCCATTTTCGATCACGAATTCGACCTGCATTTCCTCCCGCAGCTTTTCGCGCATCAGGGCGGCATGCGCTTTGAGCTCGTCAAATGCCTCGGGGGCCACATCTTCCAGCGACTGCCCGCGGGGATCCTTTTCCAGATAGAGGGCCGAGACCCCCTCACCTAGCGCATCGCGCCCCTGACTCTGGCTTAGATAACGGCCGGTGATCTGCGGCATACCGGTGGCCGGATCAACCAGTTGCAACACGCCCGATCCGCACTCGCCCTGCCCAACGCCCGGGATCATCTCTTGGATCACCAGGCCCAGACCGGCATCCGCAGGCGCACCCTTGGCCTGCCGCAGCAGCCGGGCCGAGGTTCCGTCCCACGCACGCGCCATCGACCGCAGCACTCCGATCAGTTGCTCGCCCCGATCCTGGGGGAAGGCTTCGTCGGTTTCGTCCTCATAGGCGCGCAAGGACAGGCTCAGCCCCTCGCGCCCGTCCGCCTCGATATCGTCGAACACATCAGGGTCCAGACGGGCCACATGCATCGCATAGCTTTGCACAAACCTCAGATACAACGCTGCCGCCGCATCGCGACCCATCTCGGCAGACACATCCAAATAGCGCGCGTCGTTCATCCCGATGTTCAGAACCGCACCGGGGCCGCCCCAATCGGGGTCTTGCGAACTGGGACGCACGCACAACAACGACGACGGGTCGAACTGTTCAAGAATCGCGGCCATGTCCGGGAATTGACCGTTTGCAATCTGCTGCACGGCCTCAAACGACAGGGCTACCGTCCGGGGCACTGGCAATTCCAGCCGGGCCAGTCGTTGCAGGCACTTCGCCCGGCCACCATGCGTGTCGGCGGCAACAGGGGCGTCAGCGGTGATAAGCGTTGTATGCGGATTATTCTGCACTGCGGCACCTTTTGGTTTCACCGCAGCATAGGCACCTGCGCCCCTCACGCAAGGGCGTTATGGGCGCACAGGAACACGCGCGCCCTTGGATCAGCCCTCGATCCGGGTCAGATCGGCAACGCTGGAACAGACCTGACGGATCTGGCTGAGCAGGTTCAGACGGTTGCGCCGCAGGATGTCATTGTCGGTATTGACCTGCACATCCTCAAAAAACGCATCCACCGGTCCGCGCAACGTGGCCATTGCGGCCATGGCTGACGGGAAATCCTCGGCCTTCAAGGCCGGGTCGATCTTGGCCTTGGCCGCCGCCAGCGCCGCAAACAGAGCCTTTTCGCTGTCGGTTTCCGCTAACTTGATATCCGCGCCATAGGAGTATTCCACGCCATCCTTTTCCTCGGCCTGGGTCAGAATATTGTTGGCACGCTTGAAGCCCTGCACGAGGTTCTCGCCATCCTCGGTCGCAATCACCGCGTTCAGCGCGCGGGCGCGTTTGACCAGCAGGTTGAGGTCGTCATTCCCCTCCATCGCGATACAAGCATCGATGATGTCGTGACGGATGCCTTCTTCTCGGAGGAAGACCTTGAGGCGGTCGTGGAAGAAAGACAGGAGGTTTGCGTAGGTAATATGCGGTCCCCGCAAATCCTTATGATCAATTCCCAACTCAGCAAGCTCATCAAAAACGGCCTCATCCAATTTTGGAAGCTCGATTGACGCAACGAGCTTCAACGCTTCGTAGGTCTCAAAAAACTGATTGGGGTCGAAAATTTTCATTAGTACGCCATGAGTACCAAGTCCAAAGCCCAATACTCTCGCTAGTGGTAACCGTAGGTCGTTTTCGATAACCAACCGAATAACCCCCAACGCCGCGCGGCGCAGCGCAAACGGGTCTTTCGAGCCGGTCGGTTTCTCGCCGATCGCCCAGAACCCGGCCAGCGTGTCCAGCTTGTCGGCCAGCGCCACGGTTACCGACAGCGGCGCGGTCGGCACGTCATCCGACGGCCCCAGCGGCGAGTAATGCTCCTGCGCCACGGCGGCCACGGCAGCGTCTTCGCCCGCCGCTCCGATATAATACCGCCCCATAAGCCCTTGCAATTCCGGGAATTCATAAACCATCTCGGAATTCAGATCGGCCTTGGCCAGACGCGCGGCTTTCTCAGCTTGGTCCGCGTCAGCCCCAGTCACCGGGGCCAGTTCACGGGCCAGCGCGGCGATGCGGTCGATGCGTTCGGCCTGTGTGCCCAGCTTGTTGTGGAAGGTCACATTCTCAAGCGCACGGGTCCATTGGGCGATGTCCGATTTGGCGACGCGCAGGTCGTTCTCCCAGAAGAACTTGGCATCCGCCAGACGCGCGGACAGCACCTTTTGGTTCCCCGCGAGAATGGTCGCGCCATTGTCGGCGGTTTCGCGGTTCGCGACGGTGACAAAGCGTTCGATCCGCCCTGTCTTTGGGTTCTTCACGGAAAAGAACTTCTGGTGTTCCTTCATCGAGGTCTGCAGCACCTCGGGCGGCAATTCGAGGAATTCCTCGTCAATCTGCCCCATCAGCACCACCGGCCATTCGACCAGCCCGGCCACCTCGGCCAACAGGCCCTTGTCCTCGACAACCTCAAGCCCGGCGGCAAAGGCCATGTTCTGGGCGTCGTTCCAGATGTGCTCGGCGCGCTCTTCGGGCGACAGGACCACAAAGGCGCGCTTCAGCTTGGCCGCGTAATCGTCGAAAGACGTCACCGAGAACCGGTTCGGCGCCATAAAGCGATGACCTTCGGTCGTGTCGCCGGATTTGATCCCTTCAACATCCATCGGCACGACCTGCGCACCGGAGTCGTCAGACAGAATGCACAGGATCGAGTGCAACGGTCGCACCCAGCGCATGCCACCCCTGCCCCAGCGCATTGATTTGGGCCAGGGGAAGTTGCGGATCGTCGCTTCCAGAACCTCGGCCACGATCTCGGCAGCCGGGCGGCCGGGCTTTTCGATGGTGGCGAAATAGACCGCGCCTTTGGGCGTATCACGCTCTTCCAATTGATCCCGGGCCAGGCCCGCGCCGCGCAAAAAGCCCTCGATGGCTTTGTCCGGCGCGCCGACTTTGGGACCCTTGCGTTCTTCGCGGATCGTGGGACTTTCTGCCAGCAGCCCTTCGACCACCAGCGTCAGGCGACGCGGCGTGGTCAGAGCAGCAGCCCCGGCATAGGTCAGACCGCCCTCGACCAGACCGTCGGTGATCCGCTTTTTCAGGTCTTCGCCAGCGCGCGTCTGCATGCGCGCGGGGATTTCCTCGGAAAACAGTTCGATCAGCAGGTCGGGCATTTTCGGTCCTTAGAAATTGACGATCGTCTGGATGACGATGGCATTGGCGATATCCACAAAGAATGCGGATACAAGGGGCAGCACGATAAAGGCAATAGGCGACGGGCCATATCGCTTGGTTACGGCAGTCATATTTGCAATCGCGGTCGGGGTCGCGCCCAGAGCGAAACCGCCGAAGCCCGCAGCCAGCACAGCGGCGCGGTAGTTGGAGCCCATGACCGGGAACAGCACCCAGATGACAAAAACCAGCGCAAAGAGCGTTTGGGCCGTCATGATAACCACAATCGCAAGCCCAAGTTCCGCTATGGTCCACAATTGCAGGCTCATCAGCGACATGGCCAGAAAGGCACCCAGCGAAAACTCCGAGATCAGCGCCAACGATGGTGTCTGCGATACAGGAGGCCGATTGGGAACAAGCGCAGTGCGCAGATTTGCGATGACAATTCCCATGATCAGGCAGGGTACAAACAGCGGTAGCTTCAGCCCGGCAGCGCTGATGACTTCGCCCAGAAAATAACCCGCGATTATGGCGAGGTTCAGATACAGAAGCACCCGCATGATTGTCAGGTGGTCGATTTTGGTGTCCGCATCGGTCGGGTCGTTCGGTAGGCCGATCGTGTGTTCTTCGTTGGGACGCGACGGGCTGAGGTTGCGACCTTCGACCAGATACTTGGCAATCGGACCACCGATCAGCGCCGCCAGAACCAAACCCAGCGTCGCCACCGCAACGCCCAATTCGGTCGCGCCGTCCAACCCGGTAACTTCGGCCACTTCCGGCGCCCATGCAATTGCCGTTCCGTGCCCTCCGATCAATGCAGCAGAGCCAAACAGAACCCCGGCCTGCGCGGGGTATCCGAACAGCGACGCGCCAAATGCGCCCAATACGTTCTGGGCTATGATCGTGATCAGTGTCAGGATCAGAAGCAAAAACAGAGGCTTGCCGCCCGAAATCAAATCTGAGATTCGCGCGTTCAGACCGATGCCTGCAAAGAACACAACAAGCAGAAAGTCCCGGGTACCAAGCTCAAAAGACAACTCAATATCGAACACCAGATACAGCAGCAGCACGACCAGAGAGGCCAGCAACCCTCCGCTGACGGGTTCGGGAATGTTGAACTGCCGCAACGTGGCGACGCGCGCATTGATCTCGGCTCCCAGAAGGTAGACCGCGAACCCAAGCGTTGCGGTCAGAAAGTCTGGGATATGAACGGTTGCGGCGCTCATGCGGTCCTCATTCGGTTGGCCGGGGCGGGCACTCCTCGCCAACCACGGTTCCGTCATAGGCTTTCTCACCGCAATTGTTCAACGCGTGCCAGACATATCCTTTACCGTCCTTGGTGACGGCGACAATTCGGTCGACACCGTAATGGACGTTCTTGACCCCCAAATAGGCCTGTGCCTGCCCCGATTTCAACGCGTCGGCCAGAGCGGCTGCGTCATAGCAATCGAACCACCCCGGTGCGGTCAGGGGTTCCGCATCCTCGACTGTTTGATAGGCGCGTAGGTCATCATGCGTCAGGTCTGTTTCAAAACAGGCGCGATAGCGGATCGGTGAACTGTCTGCATCAATCGCCTGAAAGGCGGAGTAAGAAATGGCCGTCGGGTCCTCTGCGCCTTGGGCCACCAGCGCCACATCCTGTCCGGGTTTCGCTTCGACATCATAGTAAAACCCGTAAATTTGCAGGTAATACATCCCGATTCCGGCGGCTAGGGCCGAGACCAGCAGTACAATCGCAAGCAGTTTTCCGGTCATAGTCTTCCTCTCATGCTTACGATGCCCCTTTCATGAGGCGCGAAAATAGGACAGGTTCCGATGGATTACAGGGCAGAACGAGATTTTTGGAATGGACACGACCCTTGCCGTAGGATTCTTTGGCGCGCTTTTTGCGATCATGAACCCGATTACGAACCTGCCGGTATTTCTGAGCGTGACGGACGGGTTGCCTCCGGCGGACCAAAGAAAAGTCGCCGCAAAAACAGCTGTCTACTGCATGATCCTTGGCGCGGCCTTCGCCGCGATCGGGAACAAAACGCTGAGCTTGTTCGGGATCAGCGTTGATGACCTGCGCGTGGCGGGCGGGCTGGTCGTCCTGATGATCGGGCTGAACATGCTGAATGGTAATCAAAGCACGTCCCACCACGGCACCAAGGGGGAACAGGAATCCTACCCTGAGCCCGACACAGTTGCGTTTTATCCCTTGGCGTTCCCGATCCTTGTTGGCCCGGGTACGATCACGACACTGATCCTGTATGCGCATCATATCAGCAATGCCATTGATGCCATTGTTTATGCTGGCGTATTTCTGGTCGTCCTGTTGCTGCTGTTCGTCACTTTCTGGAACGCCTCGGCGATCGCCAAGCGCCTGTCGGAAAATGCCCGCGTGATCATGAGCCGTTTCATGGGCATGATCCTGTCGGCCATCGCAATCGGCATGATCGCGGCTGGACTGAAGGTGTTGCTGCCTGGTTTGGCCTGAAAGGCGCATCAGGCCACGTGCCCGGCGGCCTCGGTTTGAACGAAGGCGTCGGCGCATTGCTTGGCCAGCGCGCGTACCCGGCCGATATAGGCCTGCCGTTCGGTCACCGAGATTACGCCCCGTGCATCCAGCAGGTTGAAGATGTGACTGGCCTTGATGCACTGATCATAGGCCGGATGCGCCATGATGATGCGTTTGCCGGTCTTTGGATCGTCGTGCTCCTGCGAAAGAATGGCCGCGCATTCGGCCTCGGCCTCTTCGAAGTGACGCAACAGAACCTCGGTGTTGGCAACGTCAAAGTTCCAGCGCGCGTATTCCTCTTCGGTTTGTTTGAAGATATCGCCGTAAGTTAGCGGGCTGGGCGATTGCGGATCGTTGAAGGGCATATCCATCACGTGATCGATGCCCAGCACATACATCGCCAGACGCTCAAGCCCATAGGTCAGTTCGCCCGAGACCGGCGCGCAGTCATGGCCGCCCACCTGTTGGAAATAGGTGAACTGGCTAACCTCCATGCCATCGCACCAGACCTCCCAACCCAGCCCCCAGGCGCCCAGCGTCGGGCTTTCCCAGTCATCCTCGACAAAGCGGATGTCGTGCAGGTCCATATCGATGCCGATGGCCTGCAATGACCCCAGATACAGCTCTTGCAAATCCGGCGGGCTGGGTTTGATCAGCACCTGATACTGATAATAATGCTGCAACCGGTTCGGGTTCTCACCATATCGCCCGTCGGTCGGACGGCGCGAGGGCTGCACATAGGCCGCCGCCCAAGCCTTGGACCCCAAAGCGCGCAGGGTGGTTGCCGGATGGAACGTCCCTGCCCCCACTTCCATGTCATAGGGCTGCAGGATGGCGCAGCCCTTGGATGCCCAATAGGTCTGAAGACGCAGGATAATTTCCTGAAACGAGCGTGGTGCGCTAGACGGTTCGGTCATGACATTCCCTTTGGGTGCAACTGCACCCAGTTCCGGTCGGTTTCGCCCTTCCTATGCAAGGGGCTAAGGGGCGTCAACGGGCC
Source organism: Ruegeria sp. AM4 (assembly GCF_056540665.1). Classification (NCBI taxonomy): domain Bacteria; kingdom Pseudomonadati; phylum Pseudomonadota; class Alphaproteobacteria; order Rhodobacterales; family Roseobacteraceae; genus Ruegeria; species Ruegeria sp. AM4. Next base: position 900,012 of record NZ_JBQFXD010000001.1, read on the forward strand.
AATGGCCACGGGCTGTCACTGAGCCGCCACACTGTCGATCCGCCTTCAGAGGGGCATGGCGTTTGACCCATGCTTTCGCGTAATCTGCGCCAAAGACAAAACACTGCGAAACGGGCAGACAATGACACGTGTATTTTCGGTAATTCTTTTGATTTTCCTTTTCGGCCTGCGCGCCGCAAGCGCGCAGCAGGATCAGGGCGTTTGGGTCCAGGTCGAGGCACAGCCTTCGCTGCGCGAGGCGCAGGAACGGGCACAGGCCTATGCCAGCAATCTTCCGGATGTCAGCGGATTTCGCTTGAACAGTGGCTGGTATGCCATTGTTATTGGTCCGTATTCTCGTTCAGACGCTGAACAGGTTCTGCGCGTCTATCGGGCGGAACGCCAGATTCCCAATGACAGCTACATCGCGTTCTCGAACTCGTTCAATCAGCAGTTCTGGCCCGTTGGCATCAACACTTTGGACCGCCCGGCCATAGCCACGCCGGTCACGCCCGAGGAACAACCGCAGGCCAGCTTAACCATCCAGCCGTCAGAGGAAACCCGGGCCGAAGCCCTGCGCGGCGAACGTCTGCTGACCGCGCAAGAACGTAAGGACCTGCAAACCGCATTGCAGGCCGCAGGGTTCTACGCCTCGACCATCGATGGTGCCTTTGGCGCTGGAACCCGTCGGTCCATGCAGGAATGGCAGCGATTTAACGGCTATGAGGCAACCGGTGTTCTAACCACCCTGCAACGCAAGGCGCTGATGGACGATTACAACGCGCCGCTGATCAGCGTCGGGATGGGTCGCTATGCCGACACAGATGCAGGCATTTCGCTGGATCTGCCGCTAGAGGTCCTGGCCTTTGACCGGTACGAAGCCCCGTTTGCCCATTTCAAACCCACTTCGGATCTGGACGCAAAGGCCCTGCTTATCAGCCAAGAAGGGTCCCCGGCCACGCTGCGGGCGCTTTACGACGTGATGCAGTCGCTTGAAATCGTGCCGTTGAACGGCCCCCGCGACCTGCGCGGCAACAGCTTTTCGATCGAGGGGCACGGCAATGGGATCGTTTCATACACGCAGGCAGCGTTGGACGACGGCAAGATCAAAGGGTTCACGCTGGTCTGGCCCGAAGGCGACGACGCGCGCCGGTCCCGGGTTCTGGCCGCGATGCGCGCCAGTTTTGCGACCACCGACGCGGTGCTTGATGACGGCGCAGGAGCTGACGCAGAACAAAGCATCGACCTGATCTCGGGCCTGCAAGTCCGCAAGCCGCGTCTATCACGCTCGGGCTTCTTTGCGGATACCGGAGGCTCCGTCCTGACCGTGGCCGAGGCCGCAAACAACTGCGCCCGCATCACTCTGGATGGCGACCAAGAGGTGCAAGTGGCTTGGGCCGACGCTGACTTGGGGGTTGCGGTGCTGCGTCCGACGCGAACGCTGAGCCCGATCAGCGTGGCCGAGTTTAATTCGGAACAGCCGCGCATTCAGTCGGATGTGGCCGTGTCCGGTTTCTCGTATCAGGGGGCTTTGGGTGCACCGACGCTCAGCTTCGGGCAGGTCGCCGATATTCGCGGCCTGAACGGTGAGGCCGGCGTGAAACGCCTGACCCTGTCGACCCAGCCCGGCGATGCGGGTGGACCGGTTTTTGACGGCAGCGGCAATGTTATCGGAATGGTGCTGCCGACACCTTCGGACGGGCGCAGCCTGCCTGCCAGCGTCAGCCTTGCCGCAAACGTGGATCGGTTGACGGAGATCCTTGGAAAGGCAGGAGTTTCAGGTCAGTCCGGTCAAGGCGCAGCCGACATTTCACCAAACGAGCTCAGCCGACGCGCGACAGGTATGACCGTCCTGGTGCATTGCTGGGACTAAACCAAAAGCCATCAGGTAAACGGCGCTGTATTCAACAGCGCCGTTTTTCTTTGGATCAAAGAATATCCGGCGTTACGCGGATCAGTGTTGGCACAGGTGCCGCAAATGCGTCGCGCAAAGCAATTTGCATCTCGTCGAGATTGCTGGGCGCAGCCGAGCGCGCACCGTAGGCCTCGGCGAGCTTGCAGAAATCGGGATTGCGCGCCACCACAGCGTTCGGCGCGATTTGGCCGCGGACCATGCTGTCTTCGATCTCTTTCAGCTTGCCGTTGTCCCAGAGGATGATCGGTAGCGACAGGCCCAGTTCCACCGCCGTTCCCAATTCTTGCACTGTGTACTGAAACCCGTAATCACCTGCGACTACGGCGGTCGGTTTCCCGCGTCGCGCCACCGCCCCGCCGATAGCTGCGGGCAGCGCATAGCCCAGCGTTCCGAACCCCGTCGGATGGTGCCAATGACCGGGGTAAGCCATATCCCAAACCTCTTTCGCGACATACGCAAATTGGGTCATATCTGAATAGATCATGGCGTCCAAAGGCATAGCAGCCCGCAGCGCATCCAGCACGGGGACAATGCCCGGACGTTCGGCATCAATCTCGGCCCGCCAGCGACTGCGGGCCTGTGCGACCTCCTCAGCGCTCCAACCTGTCGCGGGCTTCACCTGATCAGAAGCGGCAAGCAGAGCATGGGCAAAGCTCTCGCTATCTGCCTGCAATTTGATTGTGGCACGGTGACGATCCGACAGCACTTCGGGGTCCAGATCGACGCGAACAAGATTGGCTGCATGCCCTAAATCGGTGCGCCACAGATCCACCTCGGCCAGTTCCGTCCCGACCGCAACCACCAGATCAGCCGAGGCGATCACTTCGGCGCTGCTTGGCCTGGGCAACATGGCTCCAAAGTCCAAGTGATAGCCGGTACCCGTCAGGCCGCGACCGGCATAGGTCGTGAAACACGCAGCCCCCAACAGAGTCAGAATCTGCCGCCAAAGGTTTGACCGTGCACCACCGCCCAGAATGAACAGCGGACGCTTGGAGATATTCAGCATCGACATGACCGGTGCAACATCCAGCGGCAGAACCTTGGTGCGTAACGCGGGTTGGTTTGGAAACGGCGCGGGGTCGGCTTCGGCTTCGAGCTGCGCGATTGGAACCTGAATATGTTTTGGCCTTGGGCGCGATAGCTCAAACTCTTCGAACGCGCGCTCGATCAGGCTGTACGCAGCTTGCGCAGTTTCGGCCTGACACGACCAGTCGGTAACCGTTTCGGCTGCGACCCTCTGATCCTTCATCTGATGCAATCGGCCGCGCTGCGCCTGCGTCTCATCAAGGCAGGACGAGATCACCAGCATCGGCACAGAGTCGCTATAAGCCTGCCCCATCGGCGTCATCGTATTGCACAACCCCGGCCCGGTTATCACATAGGCAACACCCGGCTTGCCCGTCGCGCGCGCGTAGCCATCCGCCATGAACCCTGCACCCTGCTCGTGCCGCGCCAGAACATGGCTAATCCCAGCCTCTTCGATCCCGCGATACATCTCCTGATTATGCACACCGGGAATGCCAAAGATGACATCCACACCGCGTTCTTTCAGCGCGTGAGAGATTTGCGCGCCAAGGGGTCTTTTCATCAGCCTCTCCAGAATTGGACGGTAAAGATTGCGTAAACGGCCAACAGCTCTAACCGCCCGACCAGCATCCCAATGGTCAGCATCCACTTGGCCGTGTCATTCAACCCGGCAAAGTTGCCAGCCGGACCGATCTGGTCACCCAGGCCCGGTCCCACGTTTGCCAACGCCGTTGCCGCGCCGGAAACGGAAGTGATGAAATCCAGACCGGTCAGCGCCAGCGCCCAGGACAGCACCCCCATCGACAGAACGAAGAACATGAAAAAGCTCATGACCGAGGTCAGAACATCGCGGCTGATCGGGCGACCGTCATAGGTAGGTTCAAAGACCCCATGCGGCGTTCTGATCCGGTTGATTTGGGATTTGATGGACGCAATCAATAGCTGATAGCGGAAGATCTTGATTGAACAGGCGGTCGATCCGGCACACCCGCCGATCAGGCCGATCAGAAAGAACACCATGATCGGGAACCCGCCCCAGCCCATGTAGTCAACGCTTGCATAGCCGGTGCCCGAGATAATCGAGGTGATGTTGAACAGCGACTCGCGGAACGCCTGTTCCCAATGGTGCGGAAACACCGAAGTCAGAAACACTGTCATAACGATGACCAGCACCAGGATTGTCGCCAGAAAGGCCCGGATCTGACTGTCACGCAGCAACGATGTGCTGTGCCCGTTAGCAAGCTGCACATACCGCACGAACGGCAGAGCGGCGAGGATCATGAATACCGAAGCTGCATATTCCGCTGGCCCCGAAAACGTACCAAAAGACGCATCATAATTGGAAAACCCGCCCGTCGATATTGTCGTGAACGCATGCACCACGGCGTCAAAAAAGCTCATACCCAACCCGGCATAGACCAGCGCGCAAACTACTGTCAGAAACACGTAGATAAGTGAGATCTGGCCCGCTATCTCCTGCGCGCGCGGCAGGATTTTTCCCATGGTTTCAAACCCTTCCGAGCGGAAGATCTGCATCCCGCCAACCCGCAATTCGGGCAGGAACACCATCGCGACAACGATGATCCCGATACCGCCGAGCCACTGCAATACGCCGCGCCACAGCAACAGCCCGCGCGGCAGGTCATCCAGACCCGAGATTACGGTGGAACCGGTGGTCGTCAGGCCCGACATGGCCTCGAAATAGGCATCGACGAACCGCAGTTCGGTTTCGCCGAACAGAAAGGGAATCGCGCCGAAAACGGGCAGCGCGACCCAGACGCCGGTGGTCAGCAGAAACGTCTGCCGAATGGTCAGCCCCTCGCCTACGCCGTTCGAACAGGCCATCGCCAGGACGGTGCCCGTCAGCATCGTGATGACCGCGCTTTCAAGGAAAACGTGCCACTCCCCCCGGCCCTCGATCAGGTCCGCAAGCATAGGCAGCAGCATGGTCGCCCCAAGAATGGCGACCAGCAGGCCAATCACATATCCGACCGGGCGAAAGTCCATCATCCCGCGAAGGGTTGGCTTGGCGGCCCGGTGGTGTCAAGCGGGTGGGCTTGTATTAATCCCCGGATTTCTCGGTTTGTGTCGGCATTGCCGGCGGTTTCGAGGGCGCGCGGGTCCGGCGGGCCGGTGTCGTGGGCTCGACTTTGGACTGCACCGGTTGCTCGGGCTTGGTTGCGGCAGGTTTGGCCGGAGCTGCGCGTTGCGCTTGCCGGGGGGCCGGTTTTGCTTCTGGTTTGGGTGCCGGGTCCGCAGGTTTGGGTGCCGTCTTTGCGGCGGCAGCGGTTTTCGCTGCGGCGACTGCTTTGGCGGCGGGTGTTGCTGCCTGCGCGCGTGGTTTGGGCGCAGCTTTACGAGCCGGCGCGGGTTTCGGTGCAGGCGCCTGTGCGCGGGCGACCAGAGCTTTGGGCTGTTCTGCGGCAGCCGGAGCCTTCGGTTTTGGTGCAGCTTTGACTTTCGGCGCGGCATCAACCTTGGGCTTTGCCGCAACAGTCGCTTTCGGTTTCGCAGCAACCGGGGGCTTGGCTTTTGGCGCAACAGCGGGCTTCGCTTTGGCCACCGAATTGGGTTTGGTGGCTGGTTTAGCCACCGAATTGCGTTTGGTGGCTGGTTTAGCAGCCGGGGCAGCTTTGGCTTTCGGTGCGACTTTGCGCTCAGCGGGCTTCGGCTTGACCGGAGCGGGTTCGGACGCTGCGGCGTGCAGGGCGTGAACTGGGGCCATCGGCAATTCGATGGCCGAACGCGCCATGATCTGCATGATTTTCAACTGACTGACCATGGCATACCCGGCGACGCGGAATGCAGCGGCCTGAAACTCAAGCGGTTGGGAAATTGGATTCATTGCATGTCTCTCCTATGAAAGCGATGCAGCGGAAATCGGCAAAAAGAACCCCGCCCAACCCGATCGTTCGGGTGGCTTCACAAAATTGCGGACCTGGGCCTTGCACGTACCGGCTTCCTTTCAGGCTGCACCTTAGAATGTCTTCGTGGGACTTGATCATTCAGCGCATTTTGACCGCGGCGCAGCAGCTGCACTCGGCTCACTCATACGTGAAAAATAACGCGGATGCAGCATTTCCCGCTGCGTTGCGGCAATTTTACGCCAATCACTTAAATTTAAGCCTGATTCCAACCGGTTCCGCCGGTTTTTCAGCCGACGTGAAACAGGGTTGTAAACAATCTAGGGTCAACGCTTGCGGCCTCGAATGTGGGGCCTTCGGTCAGAATCGAGATCGCATCATGGCTGTGCAGGCTTTCCTGATGGCTTGCGATCACCCGGAAATCACCGACATGATGATCGGCCTGCAATTCGGCACAGAACAGACGCACCGCATCTTCGACAAAGATCGGGTTGGCGGCGTTCAATTCCGCAAAGGCCTGCTCGTCCTCGCGCTTGACCATGACCTGCGTTTCGGTGGGCACAGCCCTGCGACACAGGGCAATCAGGTCCTCGAACCACAGGCAATCGGCATCACAATCGACGACCACTGAAATTCGCGCGACCGAGCGTTGCGAATGCGGTGTTGCCAACTGCCCACGCGTCGAACGCGCATGTTCGCTCAATTCCAGCGAACACGGGCAGGTCGAGGAATAAACATAGTCCAGATGCATGATCTTCAGACGTTCGCCGCCCTGTTCGACCAGTTCCAACGCGATGTCATAATACTGATATCCCGACAGGCCGGACCGAAGGCTTTCGACCAGATCGGGATAAGAAAAGCGCATCTGGATACGGGCGTCAAAACTGTCGAGATCGGCCTTATAGTCTTCCAGCGCGGCTTCCATAACCTCGAAACTGAATGTGCTTTCGGCATGCTTGTAAAACGACCGCATGATCCGGGACATGTTGATGCCCTTCTTTTCGGCCTCGAGGCTAACCGAACCGGTCACCGAGGTTTCCAGCGTCAAATCCTCGCCATGCTTGCGGTGGAACCGAATCGGCAGACGGAAATTGGAAATTCCCACGTGCTGAATCTGCTGTTTGGCGCCACGGATCAGACTGGACGGCCCATTCTGCAGATCCGGCAACGAGGCTTTATAGGCATCGTCTACACGAAAATCCGCTGGGTACTCACGTGAGAGCGACGGGTAATTGACAGGCGCCAATCCCGGGATCAGGCGCGCAACTGCCGGATCAAGCTGACTGATTTCCGCATCAGACGCAGACGAGGCCCACTTGCGCAAAACCTTAAGCGCAGCCTCGGCCTCATCACGATCGGGGGTATCGTCCAAAGTGCGTGGATGTACGTTCATACGCCAGTGTCCTTGTTTCGCCGCCGGACTATAGGCGGTTTAGCAACTTGTTCCAGTCCCCTCGGATACGCGTAAGATACCTGATCGGATTGAAAAAATCAGCGCAAATCCGACATTCTCGGGCCATGCACGCCCTGCGCGGGATCGAACCCGCCCACGAGCGACCCCTCCGGCGGTCTTGGTTTATTGCTGCGACGCGGTCAAAGCCTGTTGAATATCGGCCAGCAGGTCCGACGCATCTTCAAGCCCGACCGAGAAGCGTATCAGCCCGGGGGTAATCCCCAACTCATCCCTCTGTGCGTCGCTCAGACGTTGGTGAGTCGTGGTTGCCGGATGCGTCGCGATCGACTTGGCGTCGCCCAGATTGTTCGAAATCACCGGAATCGTCAGCGCATTCAGAAACGCAAATGCCGCCGCCTTTCCACCTTTGATATCCAACGACAAAACCGTGCCGCCTTTGCCGCCAAGCTGAGATTGCACCAGAGCATTCTGCGCGTGGGTTTTCAGCCCGGGGAACAATGTGCGTTCAAGGGCCGGATGCCCCTCCAGCGCTTCGGCAATGGTCTGCGCCGTTTCCGCCTGCGCATTGACCCGCAGGGCAATGGTTTCCAGACCTTTCAGCATGACCCAAGCATTGAACGGGCTGAGCGCGCCGCCTGTGTGCTTGAGATAGGGCTCAACAGTGCCGCGAATAAAGTCTTTGGTGCCGATGATGACACCGCCCAGCGCGCGCCCCTGCCCGTCGATATGTTTGGTGGCCGAGTAGACGACCACATCCGCGCCCTGCTCGATCGCGCGCGAAAATACCGGGGTCGAAAAGACGTTGTCGACAATGACAGTAGCACCGACTGTATGCGCCAGGTTCGAAACCGCCTCGATATCGATAACCTCAAGCGTTGGGTTCGACATGGATTCAAAGAACACAGCCTTGGTGTCGGGTCGGATCGCGGCCTCCCACTGCGCCAGGTCGGTGCCGTCGACAAACGTAACCTCGACCCCATAGCGGGTCAGGATATTCTCGAGAATATAAAGACACGAGCCAAACAGCGCCTTGGCCGAGACCACGTGATCGCCAGCCTTCAACATCGAAGCCAGAGCGCCATTGACCGCCGCCATGCCCGAAGCAGTGGCAAAAGCGTCTTCGCCCCCTTCCAGCGCCGCGATACGCTGTTCGAACATCGATACGGTCGGATTGCCATAGCGGGCATAGATGAATTCATCCGGGCCGGATTCGATGAACCGGGCCTCGGCCTGCTCGGCGTTGTCATAGACAAAGCCCTGGGTCAGAAAGATTGCCTCGCTGACCTCTTTGTATTGGCTGCGGCGAGTGCCGCCATGGACGGCTTGGGTGCGCTTGTTCCAGCTCTTGCTCATCTCAATCCTTTCAGCCCCGGTAAGAGGCAAACAAAAAACCCCAGACGCGGCCAAGCGAAAGGGGTCTTTCATCCTGACCTTTTAGCGGTGTTGTTTAGCGTGGCCCGCAATCCGGTAACAAATCGCCACGTAGCTCTGCGTCGGCAATACGCCTCGCGCCGTATGACGTCAAGCCCGCGCTGCGTGTCCGTCACGCTTTCGTAGGCTGACCTTGCCGTTCCGGCAGAAAACCGCATGATCACCTGAACATCAGGAGGACTCATGGCAGACCCGATCGATCTGTATTTCTGGCCCACGCCGAATGGATGGAAGGCGTCCATCGCTTTGGAAGAGATGGAGCTGCCCTACACAACCCATCTGATCAATATCGGCAAGGGGGACCAGTTCGACCCCGAGTTTCTCAAAATCTCGCCAAACAACCGCATGCCCGCCATCGTTGATCCCAATGGCCCGGATGGCGCGCCGGTTTCCGTATTCGAAAGCGGCGCGATCCTGATGTACCTGGCCCGAAAGACCGGTCGTTTTTACGGCCATACCGAGCGTGACCGGATCGCCATCGAGGAATGGCTGATGTGGCAGATGGGTGGTGTTGGCCCGATGGCCGGACAGGCGCATCATTTTCTGAAATACGCCCCGCAACTGGACCCACCGCAGGACCTGCCCTACCCCAAAGATCGCTATCGGGCTGAAGTCGGGCGCCTATACGGCGTGCTCGACCGGCGGCTGGCTGAAAACGAGTACGTGGCGGGTGACTTCTATTCCATCGCCGACATGTCGATCTGGGGCTGGGCCAGCCTGTGGGAGGGCCAGCAACAGGTGCTGGAAGACAAGCCGCATTTCGCCCGCTGGCTTGAAACAGTCAGCGCCCGCCCCGGCGTTCAGGCCGGTCGCGCGCTAAACGCCGAACTGCGCGGTGATCACAGGGACAAGCAGTCGCAAGGGGTATTGTTTAAGCGGTGACGCAGTCGGAACAGTCGCCGGACCACTTGCAATTGGTGATTGCGGAAATCAGAAGCTCAAAGTCCCTGACAAGGCCTCGAATGCTCTCGCCTGCAAACAAAAAAAGGTCAAATCAGTTGGCGATCACGCCTCCAAAGGCTGAACCGCGCGCCGATAGAGGTGCCAGGTGGTATGGCCCAGAATTGGCAAAGTGAAGATCAGGCCCAGAAATGCCGGTATCAGGGACACCAGCATGGTGACCGAGATGATCGCTGCCCAGGACAGCATGACCACCGGATTTTCCGTTACGACTCGGATCGATGTGAGCATCGCGGAAACGAAATTGGTTTCCCGATCCAGCAGCAGCGGCATTGCGATAACGGTTACCGAGAACAAAACGGCCGACAGAAATGCGCCTATGCAGGTGCCAACAGCCAGAAAGGTCCAGCCCTGTGGCGTGAAGAAAACAGTAGTCAAAAACCCGTCAAAATCCGAGAACGATGCATTCTGCAAGATAATCGCTAGCCAAAGCCGCACCTGATAGATCCATACCCAGAAGATGAACAAGGTGACAAAGGCCATCCATCCCATCTCACGCTTGCGTTGATCGGCCATGACGGTGAGGATTTCAGACCAGCCGAATGTCTCTCCAAGCTGTCGCCGCCGAGACATTTCATACAATCCTGCAGCAGCGAACGGGGCGACCAGCGGAAACCCTACGATGGCGGGAATGATCATCCATATCTTGCCCAGCCAAACCAGACACCAGACCATCAGGATCCCGAAAACTGCATAGAACAGACCAAAGAATCCGCTCATGAGGGGCCGCGACAGAAAATCCGAGACCCCGGCTTTCAACGATGCAACGATATCGCCCGCCGTCACTTTGTTGACCTTGAGCTTGACCTGCGGTTGCGGCGTCAGATCTTCCGGCGGTGTGGAACCTGCGGTTTTGGATGTCATGACACACTCCTGCCAAAGCTGGGCTTAGCACCGGTCCGTTTGCCAACGGACCCGGCAATGAAACAGACATCGCGCTTCCGGCTTCAGTTTTGCATCAGACAGCGCACTAGGGCAAGTGCAGCGCCTTTAATCCAGACCCGCCCCATGCGAGACTTCTGCACGCCAAGATGACCGAGGGCGCCCCGAGTTATTCTCCGCCCAAGACCGTCGTAGGTTTTGCACCTGTCCAAAGAAGGTTGCCCCCGGGACCATTGCGGTCATTCGACAGGCTGACGACCAAACGCCAGAACAAAAAGCGAAAATCTCCGCGGAAAGTCTCAGGGCGGCGTGTCGAGTCGCAAATGACACTGGAAAGACCTATTCGCCTTGACTAAGGAAGAAATCGACAATCGAAAAAGGAAGACGCACGCAATGGCAAAGATCACCTATGTCGAGCACGGCGGTACCGAACATACAGTCGAGGTCGCCAACGGACTGACCGTCATGGAAGGGGCCCGTGACAACAATATTCCCGGCATCGAGGCCGATTGCGGCGGCGCCTGTGCCTGCTCGACCTGCCATGTTTACGTCGACCCCGCCTGGGTCGAGAAAATCCCGGCTAAGGACGACATGGAAGAAGACATGCTGGACTTTGCTTTTGAACCCGACCCTGCGCGCTCGCGCCTGACCTGCCAGATCAAGGTCACCGACGCGTTGGACGGTCTGGTCGTACAGATGCCGGAAAAGCAAATCTGATGTTTCACAAAGCGCCGCATCTGCCCGTCTGCCTGTGGCGAAGTTGGGCACGCGGTGCGCTGCTTATGTTGTGCCTATGGATTGCAGAGGCCGATCCCGCCACAGCCGCAGACACCATCACTTCGGCTCGTTTCATCGAACCGACCAAACGATATGCGCATGGCGTGCTTGGGGATGACATCGAATACGGATCTCTCGAGATTACGATTAACAACTCCGCCCTGCCGAAAGACCCGTACACCGGTAATACCGACTACGTAATCAATCCGGTTATCAAGCGGTCAGTCTTCACGATACGCCTACCTGCAGACCGTGTGTTCGAAGACCTGGAACCCCGATTGGTGGACGTTGACCAAAATGGGACTAACGAAGTTATCGTTGTTGAATCTCAACAAGACACCGGCGCTCAGCTCGCCATCTACGACGTACGCGGAAAAAAAATCGCTGCGACGCCCCATATCGGCACCCCCAATCGCTGGCTCGCCCCTGTTGGCGCCGCCGACCTCGACGGCGATGGCCATGTCGAGATTGCCTATGTAGATCGTCCGCATCTCGCCAAAACCCTGCGCATCTGGCGCTTCAAAAACCATAAGCTCAGCGAAATTGCCGCGATCCCCGGCCTCACCAACCACAAGATCGGCGAAGATTTCATATCCGGTGGTCTACGCTCCTGTCGCGCTCGCCCAGTACTTGTGCTTGCAAGCTCTGATTGGTCCCGAATCATCCGGGTGTCATACAATGACAGATGGCAAACCACCGATCTCGGTCCGCTCCAAAAACGCCAAGACCTGACGGCAGTATTCAGCTGCGGATCCGCATCTTCATCTGACTGAAAATATCATGGGGGTGAGGCCGCAGGCCGAAAGGGCAATGCCCCCTGCCCGATCTGCGCTTAAAGCGCCCGCCAGCCGATATCGCGACGATAGAACCCCTCGGGCCAATCGATGCCATCGACCATCGCATAAGCCCGATCCCGCGCAGCAACCAACGAATCCCCCCGTGCTGTCACGTTCAAAACCCGACCGCCCGACGCCACGATCTGCCCGTCCGATGCCTTTGTGCCCGCATGAAACACCATGTTGCTGCTGTCTTCGGGCAAAGCCGACAAACCGTTGATCGCCGAGCCCTTGTCATACGCCCCCGGATACCCGTTGGCGGCCATGACGACTGTCATTGCGTGATCGTCCGCCCAGTTCACTTGTGCATCGCTCAGACGGCCCTCGGCGGCGGCGTGCATCAAATCCATCGCCTGCGCACCAAGCCGCATCATCAACACCTGACACTCAGGATCACCAAAACGGACATTGTATTCCACCAGACGCGGCTGCCCCTCCTTGATCATCAGACCCGCATACAGCACGCCCTGAAACGGCATGCCGCGCCGTTTCATCTCGGCCATGGTCGGGCGCACAATTTCTTCCATCGCGCGCGCTTCGACCTCGGCACTCAGAACCGGGGCCGGAGAATACGCCCCCATGCCGCCCGTGTTCAGCCCGGTATCGCCCTCACCCACGCGCTTGTGGTCCTGCGCGGTTCCGATGGACAGGATGTCCTCGCCATCGCACAGAACAAAGAGCGAGGCTTCTTCGCCCTCCATGAACTCTTCGATGACAACTTCGGCCCCGGCCCCGCCAAATGCACCGCCAAACATGTCGTCGATTGCGTCCAAGGCCGTTTGCTCATCCATCGCCACGATCACACCTTTGCCCGCCGCCAGACCATCGGCCTTGACCACAATCGGCGCGCCCTGCTCTCGGATGTAGGCCCTGGCAGGTTCGGCTTCGGTGAAACGTGCATAGGCTGCCGTTGGCGCGTTTGCAGCGTCGCAAATCTCTTTGGTGAAGCTTTTTGACGCCTCCAACTGCGCCGCGTCCGCAGACGGACCGAAGACCAGAACGCCCGCTTCGCGCAAGCGGTCAGCGACACCTGCAGCCAGCGGAGCCTCGGGGCCGACAATCACGAAATCAATCGCGTTTTCCTCGGCAAAACTGACCACCGCACCGCCATTCTCGATGTCCAGCGCCGCGCAGTCAGCGATCTGAGCAATTCCGGCATTGCCCGGAGCGACGATGAGACGGTCGCATTTGGGGTTCTGCATCACCGCCCAGGCCAAGCTGTGTTCGCGCCCGCCGCTGCCGAGAATGAGGATATTCATGAATGCTCTCCGATCTGCTTGGCCTTGCCTGCGCGGCGTTCTAAGCTGGGCGGGCATTTGACACAAGGCGCTGAAATGTCCGACCTGCTCGATGACCCGATCCCGGGCCAAAATACCCCTGAATACACCGTTTCGGACATCTCGGGCGAGGTGAAACGCACGCTTGAAGGCACGTTTGGGCGAATCCGTGTGCGAGGCGAGGTTGGCCGTGTGTTCAAGGCACGCTCAGGTCATCTGTACTACGACATCAAGGATGACCGAAACGTGCTGGCCTGCACCACGTGGAAGGGGCAGATCTCGGGCCTGTCTGTTGTTCCCGAAGAAGGGCTGGAGGTTGTCGTCACCGGCCGCCTGACGGCCTTTGGTGCGCAATCGAAGTATAACCTGAACGTAGATGAGGTTGCCGTCGCCGGACAGGGCGCTCTGATGGCGCTGTTGGAGAAGCGAAAGAAACAGCTTGAGGCCGAAGGGTTGTTCGCGCCCGAACGCAAGAAACCTCTTCCCTATCTACCGCAGATCATCGGTGTTGTGACCTCGCCTTCCGGCGCGGTGATCCGCGACATCCTGCACAGGTTGCGCGATCGTTTTCCGCGTAAGGTGCTGATCTGGCCGGTCGCGGTGCAAGGGGCCAATTGCGCACCAGAGGTGGCGCGGGCCATCGATGGGTTCAACAAGCTGACGCCGGGCGGCGCGCTGCCGCGCCCCGATCTGATCATCGTCGCAAGGGGTGGCGGGTCAATTGAGGACCTGTGGGGATTCAACGAAGAAATTGTTGCGCGCGCGGCGGCAGGTTCGCAAATACCCCTTATCTCTGCCGTCGGGCACGAGACCGACACGACGCTGATCGATTTTGTCTCGGATCGCCGCGCGCCAACGCCGACAGCGGCGGCAGAGCTTGCGGTGCCGGTGCGGATCGAACTGCTAGCCTGGACCAACGAGCAAGGCGCACGACTGTCGCGCGCCGCGACAGACGCCGTACAGCGCCGCAGCCAACGGCTGAGCGACCTGTCCCGCGCGTTGCCGCGACCAGACAGTTTGCTGAACACCCCCCGACAACGCCTTGACTTGATCGCAGACCGTCTGGCACCGGCGCTTGATCGCGGCGTACAGGCGCGCCGCCTGCAAATGGTAAAATTGTCGGCGCATCTGCGACCTTCGGCGTTGAGAAACCTGGTTTCAACGCGGCAGGAGGCACTACGCAACCTGTCGTCCCGCCTGTCGGTGCGGCCGATACAAAAAGAAATCAAGCTGCGCGACGAGGCATTAGCCCGGTTGGGCGAACGGATGCATACTGCACAAGCCAGTCGCATCGAAAGATTGCGCAGCCAGGTAGACGCAACCGATCGGGTACGGGAAACGCTCGGCTACAAAGCCACCCTAGACCGAGGATACGCGGTCGTGCGGGCAGACGGGAAAGTCGTCACTACCAAAGAGCAGGCGTCAAACCACGCTGCGCTGGAGATCGAGTTTGCAGACGGAACACTCTCAACCGGCGCGCCAGCGAAACCGGTGACAAGGAAGTCCAAGCCGCCGACCGAGGATCAGGGGTCGCTGTTCTGAGGCCGGCATCAAGCGCCGACATCCGGCCCATAGCAGACCATCTCTTCCCCGATCTCCTGTGCCTCATAGAGTTCGGTGGCTTGTGGATCCCCCTCAAACTGCGCGATCAGGCCGGCTCCCGTTTGGGTAAAGACCCAGCATTGCGGATCCAACCGGTCTTCATAGAGAAAACAGATCTGATCTTCCCGCTCGTACCAGATGCCTTCCTTGCAGTCCCCGTCCAAAAATGACCAGATAACGCGGCGATTTGGCAGATAGCGCTCGACGCCGTATACGGTCCCGTTGAAGCCGTAGAACAAAGTTTTTCCTCGCGTATAGGCATCAAACTCGGCGCCCGACAGCGCGGTTTGCGCCGCTGTGGCCTGCGCATTCAAAGCAAGGAGAATCATCAGGTACTTCACCATAGGGTCATAGTGTCAGATGCACGTGAGCAACGCCAATCACATGGACCTTCAGAACTTGCCTCCACGTCACCGTTGAGCCTGATCTTTCGCAAAGCCAATGTTTCGGGAAACGGGGTTTCAAGAATGACGAACGCTCTTATCTGGCTGGCCGCTGGCTGCGCCCTTGCCTACCTCCCGATGTCGCCCCGTGCTGCCAGCAGTCTGCGCACGGCGCTAAAGACCGCCTCGGTCGCAGTGTTGGCCGCCGTCGCTGCGCTTGGCGGCGGCCCCACCTTGCTGGTTCTGGCCTTGTCGCTTTGCGCTCTTGGGGATGCCTTGCTGTCTCGTGAGACCGACCAGACTTTCATGGCGGGAATTGGAGCATTCGCCGCAGGCCATATCGCCTATATCGCCCTGTTTCTGTCCCACCCAAGCAGCAATGCGGGATTCATTTTCGATCGTCCCGGCTATTTCTGGTCACTCATCTTACTGGGCATAATCACCGCGACAGTGCTGGTGCCGCGCGTCGGCGACCTCAAGGGACCGGTGCTGGCCTATATCCCCATCATCTTGGGCATGGGAATCGCGGTACTTTCGCTGCCCGAGGCTGGTGCCTTGCTGTGGGCGTTACCCGCAGCAGCCGCGTTCATTGCTTCGGACCTGATCCTGGCGACTGAGAAGTTTTTGCTGCCACCCAACGATCCGGCCCTGAAATTGACGCCCTTTCTGGTCTGGATACTCTACTGGGCTGCGCAAGCCGGATTACTGATCGCATTCACGGGACCCTTTGCAACCGCCGCAATTCCGCATTAGGTGAAGACAACACCTGCGGAGACCAAAGATGGCTTTTTTATCCAAGCTGAAGGATCGGCTGTTCAAATCCTCGTCCCGACTCGAACAGGGTCTTGATGCCATCGTCGAAGACGGGGGCGAGGAAAGCACACCGGACCCGATCATCCCTGACCCGGACCCCGAACCTCAGCCGGTTGCAGAAACACCCCAACCAGACGTGCCACGCCCGTCCGAGCAGGCAGAGCCCGCGACGACATCGCCCGAACAGCGCAAAGGCGTTCTCGGGCGGATTTTTGGCCGCAGCGAGAACCGCACCGTCGTCCGCCGGGTGTTGGACGACGATATGCTGGAGCAGCTAGAAGAACTGCTGATCGCCTCGGACATGGGGGTTGATACCGCCCTGCGTGTTACTGCCAACATGGCCGAGGGGCGCTTTGGGCGGAAGCTTTCAACCGACGAGATCAAACAGCTGCTGGCGCAGGAAGTGGCCCGCGTGATGGAGCCGGTTGCCAAGCCCCTGCCGATCTATTCCAGACGTCCTCAGGTGGTTCTGGTTGTCGGTGTCAACGGTTCGGGCAAGACGACAACGATCGGCAAACTGGCCAGCCAGTTCAAAGAGGCCGGAAAGAAAGTCGTCATCGCCGCCGGTGACACCTTTCGCGCCGCCGCCGTCGAACAACTGCAAGTCTGGGGCGACCGCGCAGGTGTACCCGTACTCACTGCGCCCGAGGGATCGGACCCCGCCAGCCTCGCCTTTGACGCGCTTACCAAAGCGCAGGAGGAAGGTGCCGACCTTCTGATGATCGACACAGCCGGGCGCCTGCAAAACCGCGCAGACCTGATGGAAGAGCTTGCCAAGATCGTCCGCGTGATCCGCAAGAAGGACGAAACCGCGCCTCACAACACGCTGCTGGTCCTCGACGCCACGACGGGACAAAACGCACTCAGCCAGGTCGAAACCTTCCGCAATCTCGCAGATGTGTCCGGGCTGGTAATGACCAAGCTCGACGGGACAGCCAAAGGCGGCGTTCTGGTGGCGCTGGCGGACAAGTTCGGCTTGCCGATCCACGCCATCGGCGTGGGCGAGCAGATCGACGACCTCGCCCCCTTTGACCCCGAAGAATTCGCCGCCGCCCTTACCGGCGTGACCCAGACCTGATCCGCCCCTTCATCTGGCTTTGAAATCCTCGTGGAGGCCGGGGCAGACAGCCCCTTGACCTCTCTTACGGCGAAAGAACCGACACTTGAGCGACTGGCTGATCTCTCTTGAAGGCACCGACGCGGGTCACAGGCTGGCGCTTGCACTCGCGTTGTCCGCCGCCTTTCTGCATGCGGTATTCGGCGCGCTGCAAAAGGGTCGCCATGATCCCTGGCTGTCACGCGGTGCCATCGATGCAAGCTATTGCCTGATGGCCGCACCTTTCGCGTTTTTCGTAGTTCCCTGGCCCGAGCCCTATATGTGGCCCATCTTCGGGATGGTCTGGTTGATCCACATTGCCTACAAGACGCTTCAGGCAATGGCCTATACCAAAGGGTCCTATACTGTAGTCTACCCGGTTGTTCGCGGGACCGGCCCATTGTTCACCGTCATCGGTGCCTACCTGTTGTTCGGCGAGACGTTTTCAGGCATGCAATGGCTGGGCGTCGCTGTCCTGCTGGCCGGCATTTTCGGTCTGGCGGCCTACAATCTGCGCTATCTGGAAACAAACCGTGAAACACTTGGAATCGCGCTGGTTCTGGCGGTCATCACCGGACTGTTCGTGGCGCTTTACACCACCTACGACGCCTATGGCATTCGCGCCACCGCCGACCCGTTCACCTTTCTGGCCTGGTTCTTCATGATCGATGGTGCCGCGATGCCGATCTATGCCTTTCTCAGATGGCGCGCCATGATCGACCGTCCGACCATCGGGCCGCTGATGCTGCGCGGATTGGCCGGAGGCATCATCGCCCCCCTCTCGTTTGGATCGATTATGCTGGCGACACGGTTGGACAAAGTGGGCGAGGCCGCCGTTCTGCGCGAAACTTCCACCGTCTTTGCCGCCCTCATCGGCTGGCTGGTTCTGAAAGAAACCGTGGGACCAAGGCGAATTGCGCTGATGGCATTGATTGCACTCGGCGCGATAATAGTTGAAATGGGCGGGTAAGCAGCAGGACGCGCGAAATGACAGGCAAGAAAGAAATCAATCCGTTTCTGAAACAGGTGCTGGAATTGGGCCCGCCTCTGGCGTTCTTCTTTATCTACCTGCGTCTGCGGGATGACAGTTTCCAATTCGGCGGCACGGAATACTCGGGCTTTATCGTTGCCACGATCATCTTCGTTCCCCTCATGCTGGCCGCCATGGGCATCCTGTGGTTTCTGACGGGGAAACTCAGCCGGATGCAGATCTTCACCGCTTTCATGGTGATCTTCTTCGGCGGTCTGACCGCCTGGTTCAATGACGAGCGGTTCTTCAAGATGAAGACCACGCTGGTCTATGGCTTCTTTTCAGCCATCCTCGGGATCGGGCTGTTGCAGGGAAAATCCTATCTGGCCTACGTGTTGGACGAGATGCTGCCAATGCGTGACGAAGGCTGGATGATTCTGACCCGACGCCTTTGTGCCTGTTTCGCCATTCTTGCCGTAGCAAACGAATTGGTCTGGCGCACACTGTCCACCGACCTGTGGGTCAAGATCGAAACCTTCGGGTTTCCGATCGCCCTGATGGTGTTCCTGATGCTGCAAATCAGCATGTTGCAAAGCTATATGGACGACCCGGACAAGCAATAAACGGGTGTCAACCTGGTCGCGGTTTCTGCGGTTATGTCTAAAAAACCTTGGCATACTGATGAAGCTGTGAAAAATTAAGGCACCACCCGTCCCACTCAGCAGAGAAGTACGCACCACATGACGGCATTTCCCAATAGCGGATTCCTTTCCGAAGCCTCGGAACGGCTTCGGGCAATGCTTGCCGCGCAGGCAACCGAAGTCTCTTTGGATCGGGGCGAGGTTCTGTTTGAACAAGGTGACGAAGGCGATGCGCTGTTTGCCATTCTCGATGGCTTGCTCGAGGTCTCGTTTCTGGCGATGAGTGGGCGCAAGCTGGCGCTCAATCTGTTGCGCCCGGGCGAGGTTTTTGGCGAGATTGCCCTGTTCGACGATGGCCCGCGCACGGCAACCGTGACCGCAGCCGAACCCTCGCGCGTGCTGAAAGTGCGACAAAGGGATGTGATGGGACAAATCCGCCAACACCCGGACCTAGCGGTCGATATGATCCGGCTGGCTGGTCTGCGGATGCGGATGATGGGTGTTCAGTTGAACGAGCAAGTCTTTTTGCCCATGCCCATTCGCTTGGCGCGCAAATTGCTGCATCTGGCGAACGAGCAGGACGACCCGTCGCAGCGCATCACGCTGTCGCAAAGCGAGCTGGCCGAATTTGTTGGCGCCACACGCGAAGCGGTGTCGAAAACAATCTCGATCTGGAAGCGCAGCAACGTGGTCGAAGCGTCGCGCGGCGGCCTGCAAATCCACGATCTCGACGCGCTACAGCAATTGGCTGAATCCGATCTGATCTGAACCAAACACTTGCAGCCCTATTGTGACCGGGATCACATACGTTGAAACCGGATCGGTCTAAGGTGATTCCTGTTACCGTAGGAGGTCAGCTTATCATCCCCGATATCTGTCCACTGACCTCTCCCTGTACACGAGCCATATGCCTTGCCCGGCATATGGCTCATTTCTTTCGCTCTTCTTTGGGCAACAGCGGCAGAAAAACCCGTAAACCCCTAGGTATCAGCACAATTTACCAAGCGTGCACGGCTGCGTGTTCACTTGCACACGACGAAAGGCTTGAGCCCTATTTAAGTCGTTTTGACAAGTTGCCACCGATGAAATGCGAAGTCGAAGAATAATGCCAAGTTATTACTCGCGATGGCAATGCCTCGTGTTATGCTGGTCTGAAACAAGCATCTAACGATTAAAATATGCATCCACGCTTTGTTGTATTGGTAACGATTATTGTTGCAGCCATAGCAAGTTTTGGCAGCGTTGCAATTGCGTCAGACAATCGTGTCGCACTTGTTATCGGAAACTCCGAGTATGCTCACGTTTCAAATCTGTCGAACCCGGAAAACGATTCCACCGATATTGCAGACGCGCTTGAACGCATAGGTTTCTCCGTAACCCGCGGAATGAATTTGGATGGCCGCGGCATGCGATTGGCACTGCGCGATTTTGCGGAAAAGGCTGACGGCGCATCGATGGCTGTCGTTTACTTTGGAGGACACGGAATTGAGATCGACAATACTAACTACCTGATTCCCGTGAACGCTGAACTCCTAAATGATCGAGATGTTGAGTTTGAGGCGGTACGTCTTGATGCTGTCGTAAATGCGCTCTCCAGCGTCGATGGTATGAAGATCATCCTTGTCGACGCATGCCGCAATAACCCTTTTCTCGCGGATATGAATCGCACATCGGCCACGCGGTCCATCGGTCGAGGATTGGGTCGCATCGACCCGAGGGGCGTGTTGGTGGGATATGCTGCGCGGAACGGAACTCTGGCGCTTGATGGTAAGGGACGCAATAGCCCATATGCGGAAGCCCTCTTGGCACATATGGAAGAGCCCGGACTAGAGCTTGGAAAGATGTTCCGGAAAGTTCGGGACTCCGTTTTCACGCTAACAGAAGGATACCAAGAACCATTCACTTACGGATCTTTGCCAGGGGAAGACATTTTTTTGGTTCCGCCCCTTGAGGTAGCCGCTCTGCCGCCCGTGCCCGAAATTGCTGGCCAACCAGTTAAAATATTGGAACCGCTTGACGATCTGGACTTTCTGGATTTGTGCCATAATTCTACAGAGCCGGCGCATATTATGATTTGTGCAACGCCCGAATTGCTGCTCGAGCAGAAGCGCGTTCAAAGGTTGTTTGACAAGCGTCTTGACGAACTCGGTGGCGGCGACCTTTGGGGGCAATTGCTGCTGACACATTTGGAGTGGGAACAACGTAGAGACGCGTGTGGCGCAGACGTCGAGTGTCTGCTGCACAACTACCGAGGATGGCTCATTAGTTTGACGGACAGTCCGCAAGGGTTGTCAGAGGACGAGCAAATTGTTTTTTCCATTCAAGTGGAACTCAACAGGCTGAGTTGTGGCGCAGGCGAGCCAGATGGAAAACTCGGGCGTAAAACAAAACACGCCATGTCGGAACTGGCAAAGCAATTTAGCACCATGAAGCCACTCTCAACGAGCTTCTCTATCAATACATTGAGCAAGTTGCGGGAACTTCCCAGCTTTGCCTGTTCGGGAATTGTTCGCGGAGCCGAAAATCCGAAAATTCTGAACGGCGCATGGCGTTTGGTCGAGTATTGCCCTGAAGAAAGCCCGTACCCAAATATGACCATCGTTCATTCGTTAACGCTGCGAAATACGTCAGAGACCAACTTTTCCGCAAGGCTTGTACGCACGGGAGGATGGGTCCGTGAATTGAGTGGCGGGATTATTGGTTACGAGTTGAGATTAGCCACTCCGGACGAACATGGCATCAATTACCACTACTACTTGTCACCGACCACTGAGCCTTTTGAGTTTCACGCGACATCAAGAGACAAATGTCACGTTGTCGTATCAAGGGGCTGAATTTCCGTTCTCATTTTCTCTTCGACGGTTTCGGCGAGACCCGGCACACCACTAACCGTTAAGTCCGTTCGCGGAGAAAGCAGATTGAACTAGAGAGCTAGATGAAGCGGAAGAGCTTTGCGTTAATTGTCTGCGCCTGCTCGGCCGCGGGAACGCATCTAGAGGTTATGCCACGCAGACCGGTCGCTTTGAAACGACAACACCTCCGCAAAACTCGGAGGTGTTGCCGCGCCAGTTGTACCAGCGCTTTTGTTTGAACATGCTCCATTTTGATAAGCAATCGACGTCGTGTCGCTTCCAGCCAGGAACCACCTACTCTTCTAAGCTAAGCGCTACGAACCGCGGTTCTCCGCCGCGGCGGACCAGAAGCAACAGGGATTTGCGGCCAGCCTCACGGGCTTCTTCCATGCGTGCCTCAAGATCTTCGATCGTGGTGACCTTTTGTTGCCCGGCTTCCGTGATCAGATCCCCCGCACGCAGGCCCTTGGCAAACGCCTCGGACGCCTCGTCGACGTTGGACACCACCAGCCCTTCGGCATCTTCGTCCAAACCCATCTCTCCACGCATCGCGTCAGTCAGCGGTGAGATGGTCAGGCCCAGGATGTCGGTGTTTTCGGCTTCCTGATCTTCGTCAGTAGCCTCTTCCTCGCCGGCTTCGGCGCGCTCTGCATCTTCGCGGCGTCCCAGCGTCACCAGAACGGTCTGGGTTCCACCGTCACGGTGGACGACAACGCGCACCGATTTGCCAACCGTGGTTTCGCCGACCTGACGCACCAGGCCGCGCGTATCCTCGACCTCGACCCCGTCAAAGCTGAGGATCACGTCACCGGCCAGCAGCCCGGCATCCTTGGCTGGGCCATCCGGTACATCGCTGATCAGCGCGCCGCCAGGCTTGTCCAGGCCCATCGCCTCGGCCATGTCCTCGGTCACATCCTGAATGCGCACACCCAGCCAGCCACGGCGCGTTTCGCCAAACTCACGCAGCTGGTCGACAACCTTGGTGACCACGTTCGAGGCCATCGAAAATCCAATCCCGATCGAGCCGCCATTCGGGGACAGAATCGCGGTGTTCACCCCGATCACCTCGCCATTCATATTGAACAGCGGGCCGCCCGAATTGCCACGGTTAATGGCGGCATCTGTCTGGATGTAGTCGTCGTAAGACCCGCTCAACGCCCGGTTCCGCGCGGACACGATCCCGGCCGAAACCGAAAAGCCCTGCCCCAGCGGGTTGCCCATCGCGATGACCCAGTCCCCCACCCGCGCGGTGTCGCTGTCGCCGAACTGGACGTATCTCAGCGGCCCGGTTGCTTCGACTTTGAGCAGCGCGATGTCGGTTTTTTCATCCGTGCCAATCACCTTGGCAGGCAATTCCTCAGCCGGTTGGCCGTCGCCCGGAAAGAACTCGACCAGAATTTCATCCGCCTCGGCAATCACGTGGTTGTTGGTGACGATGTAGCCATCCTCGGAGATCACAAAACCCGAGCCCAGCGCATTGCTGCGGCGGGGTGGCCTGTTATCGTCACCGTTACGGTCCTGAAACTCGCGAAAGAAATCCTCAAACGGCGAACCTTCGGGCACAATCCCCTGCGGACCGGTCTGGCCTTCGACCAAGGTCGACGTGGTGATGTTGACAACCGCGGGGCTGATCTGCTCGGCCAGCGGTGCAAGGCTTTCACTACGCGCCTGCGCTGCCACGCTTTGCGCCAGAACCAGCAGCATTCCGACAAAGGCCAGCCACATCAATCGAACCATGACACTTACATCGTCCCGCCGGACGGAAATACTGCGCGCTTTTGCCTGCACCTGGGCTCTCCTTGTCGACATCTCTTATGGCGGCGGCCCTCGGGCAGCCGGTCTTAGAAACCAATGTAGTCAGTTTGGCCAAGCTAGCAACTCAGGATCGCGGGGAAATCACCCGCGCGTGAAGCCCTTGCGGTCAAAATCCGAACTGATAGGCCAGCCAGACAAGGATCAGACCGCTGACCACACATAGCAACCCCGCAAGCTGTCTTGCCTGCACCGGCAACGACCGCAGCGCCTCGAGCATACGTTCGATAAGCGAAGGGGCCAGCGCATAGGCCAGCCCCTCTACGATCAAAACCAGCCCGATGGCCAGAAGGATCAGGCCCATTACTGACGGGCCTGTCCGGTTGGTGACTTGAGATAGTTGAAGAACTCGGAATCCGGGGTCAGAACCAGCGAGCTGTTTCCGCCCTGCAAGGCGTTCTCATAGGCCGAAAGCGAGCGGTAGAATTCAAAGAATTCAGGGTCTGCGCCGTAGGCTTCGGCAAAGATCGCGTTGCGTTCGGCGTCGGCCTCACCACGGATGATTTCTGCTTCGCGATTGGCGTCGGAGACGAGTTCAACCACGGTACGATCCGCCTGCGCACGGACACGCTGCGCAGCTTCGTTACCACGAGCACGCTCATCGGTTGCCTCACGTTCCCGCTCGGCCTTCATCCGGTCAAAGGTCGCTTCGAGGTTTGCCTGCGGCAGATCGGTCGCCTTTAGACGCACGTCGATGACATTGACACCCAGCGCGCGCGCCTCGGCAATCGCGCTGTTACGAATGCGTAGCATCAGTGCCGCCCGGTCAGAACTCAGGATGTCGCGGGACGATACCGAACCCAAGACTTCGCGGGTTTCGGCGCGCAGAATACGGTCCAGACGATCCTCGGCCACAGGGATGCCGCCAACACCAACGGCCTGACGGAACTGCTCAAGATCGGAAATCCGATAACGGGCAAAGGCATCAACCACCAGACGGCGATCATCCAGAGGCGTCACCTCCAACGGCTGAACGTCGATCGACAAGATACGGTCGTCATAGCGGACAACTTCTTGAATCAGTGGGATTTTGAACGCCAGTCCCGGTTCTTCCTTAACCGCCACGACGCGGCCAAATTGCAGAACCAGCGCACGCTCACGCTCATCCACGATGAAGATCGAGGACAGAAGGCCGACTATCGCGACAAAAATGATCGGCAGGATAATTGTCGTTTTACGCATCAGTTGCCCTCCTGACCGGAATTGCGGCGCAGTTCGTTCAGCGGCAGATACGGCACAACGCCTTGCCCCGATCCTGTCGAGTTTTCGTCCAGAATGATCTTGTCGACGTCACCCAGAACCTGCTCCATCCGTTCCAGATACAAACGCTTGCGAGTTACATCCGGCGCTTTGGAATACTCTTCCAAAACCGCGCTGAAACGGCTGGCTTCACCTTGTGCGCTGTTGATCTGCTGCGCGCGGTAAGCTTCGGCTTCTTCCAGAACCTGCGCTGCCTCACCTCGGGCTTCCGCCAATACGCGGTTGGCATAGGCATCGGCGACGTTTTGCAGGCGGTCACGTTCCTGCGCGGCAGCCTGAACGTCGCGGAACGCGGCAATTACGTCCTGCGGCGGGTCGGCCTTGTCAAAGTTAACGCGAACGATGTTCACGCCCGAATCATAGCTGTCCATCGTCGCCTGAATCAGCTCCTGTAAGCGTTCGGCAATGATGCCGCGGTCCCGGTTCAGGATCGGTGCCAACTCACTCTGCGCGATAATCTCACGCATCGCTGATTCTGATACCGCTTGAATGGTCTGGCGCGGATCACGCAGGTTGAACAGGAACTTCGCCGGATCGTTGATGTTCCAGACGACCTGATAGTCGATGTCGACGACGTTTTCGTCGCCGGTCAGCATCAGGCCGTCGTCGCTGCCGCGTGCGCCGCCCATGTCCTCGTTCTGTTCGCGCGTGACCGGAATGACTTCGGCCGTCACGAATGGCCAAGGCGCAAAGTTCAGACCGGGATTTCCAACCGCCGAAAATTCACCCAGAAACAGCTCAACCGACTGCTCTTCGGGCTTGACGGTGTAAAAGCTTGCCAGCCCCCACAGCACCGCAGCCGCTGCCAGGCCAATCGCGATCGTCCCCTTGGTGAATGCCGGACCATTTCCGCCGCCCTTGCCATTGGTCCCACGGCCACCGCCGCCGCGACCGCCCATCAGGACGCGCAGCTGCTCCTGGCCCTTTTTCATCAGCTCATCGATCTCGGGGATTTGCGGGCCGTCGCCTTCGGGGGGCTTGCGCCCGTCCCCGTTGTTACCCCGATTTCCTCCGCCTCCGGATGAGCCTCCGCCCCCCCAGGGGCCACCGCTGTTGCCCGCCATATTTTTCGATTCCTTCGTTTAGGCCCGTGTGATCACGGGGTCCCTTGTAACTTGTGTGCGCGCGGTTGCAAATCAAGCCGTGCGAACAGGTTGCCGCATTGTCACCAGTTCCTCGGCCATTACCGGGTGAACTGCAACCGTGCGGTCGAAATCCTCTTTAGTTGCGCCCATCTTGACGGCGATTCCGGCCAGCTGAATCATCTCGCCCGCGCCGGGGGCCACGATGTGGCAGCCCAGAACCTTGCGCGTCGCCTGGCTGACGATCAGTTTCATCAGAACCCGCTGGGTCCCGCCTGCAAACGCCTTTTGCATCGGTTTGAACGAGGTCGCGTACACTTCGACCGGTTCCTGCGCGGCAGCCTCTTCTTCGCTGAGGCCCACTGTGCCGAACTCCGGCTGGGTGAAGATCGCCGTTGGAATTAGCTCGTGATCCACCGGCGTAGGGTTACCTTTGAAGACGGTTTCGACAAAGGCCATGCCTTCGCGGATCGCAACCGGAGTCAGGTTCACCCGATCGGTCACGTCGCCGATCGCGTAAATCGAGGGCACCCCGGTCTGGCTGTATTCATCCACGATGATCTCGCCCTTGCGCCCGCGCTCGACACCGACAGCCTCCAGTCCCAGATCATCCGCGTTTGGCGCGCGCCCGGTGGCATACATCACCCCATCAAAGCAATCATCGGTGCCGTCCGTGGCTTTTACGCGAATTTGGTCGCCATCTTTGGTCATCTCAAGGACATTTGTACCCAGCCGCACGTCGATACCGTTCTGGCGCATCTCTTCACAGATCAGGCCCCGCGCTTCTTCATCAAAGCCGCGTAGGATCTGCGCGCCACGATAGAACTGAGTCGTCTTGACCCCCATCCCGTTCATGATCCCGGCAAACTCGCTGGCGATATAGCCGCCACCAACGATCAGGATATTTTCAGGAAGTTTCTCCAGGTGGAAAATCTCGTTCGACGTGATCGCCAGCTCCGAGCCCGGAAACTCGGGTACAACTGGGCGACCACCGGTGGCAATCAGAATATGCTTGGCGGTCTTGCGGGTGCCATCGGCCAACTCGACCGTATGCGGATCGACCACACGTGCGCGCTGATCAAAGCTTTCGACGCCATTGTTCTTCAGTATATTGCGGTAGATGCCTTCCAGCCGGTCCAGTTCCGCCACCAGCTTGCCGTGGAAGGTACTCCAGTTCAACGCACCGGGCTGAAAATCCCAGCCATACTGCTGCGCATCGCCGACCATCCCGGAAAACTCGCTGGCAAAGACCATCAGCTTTTTGGGAACACAGCCACGTATGACACAGGTCCCGCCGTAACGATCCTCTTCCGCAAGCGCCACTTTGGCACCCGTTTCTCCTGCCGCCACGCGCGCGGCCCGAACCCCGCCCGAGCCGCCACCAATGACGAACAGATCATAGTCAAAGCTCATGCCGGTTTCCTTCGTTCAACCTGAAATTGCCCTGCATATCTACGTAAGAAAACCTGCCTGCCAACCCCCCGGGCCGGGAAAAAGCGTATTTCCTCTGCCATTAGCAGGCGCGATTGGATCAGAACTTAGTCGGCCAAATCCGAGAATAGGTTTTCGCCACTGCTGGCTTCACCCATTTCGACCGTGCCTTCGTTCAGGTCGCGCAGCTCTACACGACCGTCGCCATGGCCGATGACCACCTTGTCGCAAATGTCGATAAACAGCCCGTTTTCAACGACTCCGGGGATCTGGTTCAACACCAAGGCCAGCTGCCGCGCGTTGCCGATGCGTTTGAGATGCAGGTCCAGGATGTGATTGCCTTCGTCGGTCACCTTGGGCGCTTGACCATTCATGCGCAGCGTTACCGAAGTGCCCAGCACGTCCATGGTGTCCAGCGCCTCTTCGATCAGGGTGCGGGTGGTCTGCCAGCCAAAGGGAATGACCTCGACCGGAAGGGGAAATGCACCCAGCGTTTCCACCTCTTTTCCGGCGTCGGCGATGACGACCATCTGATCGCTGGCGGTGGCGACGATCTTTTCCTGCAACAAGGCTGCGCCGCCGCCCTTGATCAGGCTGAACTCTCGGTCGAACTCATCCGCGCCGTCGATGGTCAGGTCAAGCCATCCCGCTTGATCCAGCGAAACGACCTCGATCCCCATTTCGCGTGCCAGTTGCGCAGTTGCGGTCGACGTCGGCACGCCTTTGATCTTCAGCCCTTCCTCCTGCACCCGCTCGCCCAGTCGGCGCACCAACCACGCGGCAGTCGATCCCGTACCCAGCCCGACACGCATTCCGTCCTGCACCAATTCGGCGGCACGGTTGGCAGCAACGTATTTTGCCTTTTCTATCGGTGACATTTCCCCGGTCATGGCAGCATCCCCTTGGTCATTTGTCGGATATATACGGAAAGCAAGTCGCAACTGCGAGGCCCAATCGCGTCTGCACATGTGTTAACATGTCGCTGAAATACGCGTTTCCGATGGGAATCGTCGCAATCGAGTATTCGCCCAGCGTCCGGACCGCCTAGATAGATCGCATGGAAACGCCGTATCGCCTGCACTATGCCCCCGACAATGCCTCGCTGGTCATCCGACTGGTGCTGGAAGAGATGGGACTGCCGTATCAGACCGTTCTGGTCGACCGCAGCCGCAATGAGCAGGACAGCGCAGCGTATCGCGCGTTGAACCCAAACGGATTGATCCCGGTGCTGGAAACAGAACAGGGTCCGATTTTCGAAACCGCCGCGATACTGTTGTGGCTCGCCGATCGGCACGGCCAAATGGCACCGGCTGCAGACAGTCCGGACAGGGCGGCGTTTCTGAAATGGCTGTTCTTTGCATCCAACACCTTGCACGCTGATCTGCGCATCAATTTCTACGCCGAGAAGTACATCGAGGCCGCGCAGGCGGGAACGCTGCGCCTGGGCATCCAGCCTCGGCTGCGGCAACACTTGCAGAACCTGGATGCCGTGGCGCGCGCAAAGCCCGCTTGGCTTGACGCCGATCAGCCCTCGGTTCTGGGCTATTACATCGCGTGCATGATGCGCTGGATGGCGCTTTACCCTGCGCGCACGGATCGCAGCTGGTATCAGCTGGCCGATACACCTTATTTGCAGGACCTTTTGATGCAGCTTGAAATGCGACCTGCCACCCGCACCGCCACCACCGCCGAGGGGCTGGGGGTTACGCCCTTTACCTCTCCGACTTATGCCAATCCTCCAGAAGGGTCAGCGATCTGACATGTTTCTTTCAGTCTTCGATATGTTCAAAGTGGGCATCGGCCCGTCCTCGTCTCACACCATGGGCCCAATGGTGGCCGCCGCGCGGTTTCTGGACCTGATGCGCGCTTCGCCGTTCGAGTTTTCGGGATTGCGCGGGTCGCTGCACGGGTCGCTGGCGTTCACCGGCGTTGGTCACGCGACGGACCGGGCAACCATTCTGGGACTGGCAGGGTTTGTGCCCGACACTTATGACAATGAAAGGGCCGAGGCCGCATTGGCCGCAATAGCGGAGACGCACACCGTCTCGCCGGAAGGGTTGCCGACGCTTGGCTTTGATCCCAAGACCGATCTGATCTTTGATTTCGACAACAACCTGCCCGGTCACGCCAACGGGATGATCCTGATGGCCACCGATGCGCAGGGCGATGTGATCTTGCGGCAGGTCTATTATTCGATCGGCGGCGGCTTTGTCCTGACCGAAGAAGAACTGGCCGAGGGCAAGGCGACCGACGAAGGCGCGCCGGTCCCCTTCCCGTTCAAATCCGCCGTCGAGATGCTTGATATGGCCCGCGCCAGCGGCAAGAATATCGCCCAGATGAAGCGCGAGAACGAGATCGCGCGGGGTTGCGCCGACAGTTTCGCCAAAGGAACGGCGCGCCTGTGGCAGGTGATGAATGATTGTATCGAACGCGGTCTGACGACCGACGGCATACTGCCCGGCGGTCTGCATGTGCGCCGCCGCGCCAAGGGCATCCACGACGCCCTGCAGGCCGAGCGCGGCATGAACCTGAACGCCCCGCACACGATCAACGACTGGATGAGCGTCTATGCGATGGCGGTGAACGAGGAAAACGCTGCCGGCGGTCAGGTCGTCACTGCCCCGACCAATGGTGCGGCAGGTGTGTTGCCGGCGGTGTTGCGCTATTACCTCGATCACGTTCCAGGCGCTTCGGAAAGCCGGATTGAAGACTTCCTGCTGACTGCCGCCGCCATCGGCGGGCTGGTCAAGTACAACGCCTCGATCTCAGGCGCCGAAGCGGGATGTCAGGCCGAGGTCGGCAGCGCCTCGGCCATGGCGGCTGCGGGTCTGTGCGCCGTAATGGGCGGCACGCCCGAGCAGGTCGAAAACGCCGCCGAAATCGCGCTGGAGCATCATCTGGGCATGACCTGCGATCCGGTTGCGGGACTGGTGCAGGTTCCCTGCATCGAACGCAACGGTCTGGGGGCGATCAAGGCGGTCTCGGCCGCGTCGCTAGCCCTGCGCGGCGACGGACAGCATTTCGTTCCGCTGGACGCTGTGATCGAAACCATGCGCCAGACCGGGCATGATATGCATGAAAAGTACAAGGAAACCTCTTTGGGTGGATTGGCGGTGAACATTCCCAACTGCTGACCCGACCAAAGGCGAGCTGCGCGAAAGGAACGACATGCAGGGACATTGCCTATGCGGCGCCGTCCGATACGAGGTGGACCCGCCCGTTCTGTCCTGCGTCAATTGCCACTGCGACAGTTGCCGCCGTCAATGCGCGGCCCCGATGACGACCTATTTCGGTGTCCGGGACGGCCAATGGCGATGGACCGGGGAAGAGCCAAAGCGGTTCAAGTCCTCGCCCGGGGTCGAGCGCAGTTTCTGCCCCAACTGCGGGACGCCAATCTCGTTCCGCTCGACCGCTATGTCGGATGTGCTGCACCTTTACGTGGCGACGCTGGAAAACCCCGAAGAACTGGAGCCAACGCTGAATGTGGCGCATGAGGAAAAGCTGCGCTGGCTGAAACTGGATGACGGGCTGCCCCATTGCATCGGACCGGATTATACCAAGGTCCAACCCATAGATTGATTTTGGGACACAGACGGCTTTCCAGTGCCGTCGCGACCCGTTAGCGTCGCGGTCATGACCCATGACCGTCCCGTTCTAGGTATCTCGCTGATGCTTGGCTTTTGTCTGCTCGCCCCGCTAGGCGATGCGATGGCCAAGTTGTTGGGCGAGACCACGCCGCTGGGGATGCTGGTGTTTGTGCGGTTTGGTATCCAGTCCGTAATCCTGATTCCGCTGATCGCCGCAACGGGCCGACCCTGGCGCTTGCGGGGACGGGTTCTG
This sequence comes from Ruegeria sp. AM4, assembly GCF_056540665.1. Classification (NCBI taxonomy): domain Bacteria; kingdom Pseudomonadati; phylum Pseudomonadota; class Alphaproteobacteria; order Rhodobacterales; family Roseobacteraceae; genus Ruegeria; species Ruegeria sp. AM4. The sequence goes on from NZ_JBQFXD010000001.1 coordinate 931,155, forward strand.
CGATTGACCGTCATTCGCACCGCCTTGCATATCGTCGGCATCGCCGCGATGTTCAGCGCGCTGCAATATCTTCCGCTGGCCGATGCCGTTGCGATTGCCTTCGTCATGCCGTTCATCATGCTGCTTTTGGGGCGCTATGTGCTTGGCGAAGTCGTTGGCGTGCGCCGGCTGATGGCTTGTATCGTCGGGTTCATCGGTACGCTTTTGGTGATCCAACCCAGTTTCGCAACGGTTGGTGCCCCGGCGCTGCTGCCGCTGATCGTCGCGGTGGTCTTTGCACTGTTCATGTTGGTGACACGACAGATCGCAAAGGAGACCGACCCGATTGCCTTGCAGGCGGTATCCGGTGCTATGGCAACGGCCTTTCTGTTTCCGCTTTTGCTGCTGGGAACCTATTTCTCGATTTGGGAGGTCTCTCTGATAGTCCCCGCACAGCAGTCCCATTGGCTGCTGTTGGCGATCGGGGTCTTGGGAACGGTCGCACATCTGTTCATGACTTGGTCACTACGTTACGCGCCATCGGCCACACTTGCCCCGATGCAGTATCTCGAAATCCCCGTGGCCACCGTGGTCGGATGGTTGATCTTTCACGACCTGCCCAACGGGTTGGCGGCGGTTGGGATCCTCATCACCATTGCCGCTGGCCTCTATGTCATTCTGCGCGAGCGGGCCACTGCCCGGTCTGGCCCGACAGAAACGCCTGCATGACCTGAGCCAAAGCGTCGCGTGGCAGCATCACCACAAGACCGGGGCCGTCCAGCTTCAGCTCGATCGCGCCTAGCGCTCGGTTCGACGTCCCCACCTGACCATCGGGTTCCAGAACCAGCCCATCGATTGGCCATTCCAGGCCCCGGCTGCGCCCGCACACGCGCCGAAACGGGAACAGCGACACGGTCTGGCCCGGTTCCATGGACAGGGCAATCTGCGGTGGTGCATGAAAGATCACCTCACGCTCGCCCAGCAGAAGGCAGGGCCGGTCCTGCATCCGGACCAGCGTATTGAGAACGGCCAATTGATGGTCGACCCGACCGCCAAGGAACCCGACCCCCAGGACCAGCGGAGCCTGAATATGGCGCAGCGCCTTGTCGAAATCGGTGCTGTCCTGTTCGCGAATCCGAAATTGCCGGTCGTCGGGTATGCGGTCGCGGTAAATCTGCCCAAGTGAGTCGAAATCACCGATTACGGCGTCGGGAAGGTGCCCCGAATCGACCAGAATCGCCGCACCTCCGTCTGCCGCGACAATGCCATTGACGCGGTTTAGCGCCAGATTCAGGTCGTCAGAACCGATTTGACCGCCCCCAAACAGCGCAATTGGCCCCTCTGAACGTACAATTGGCTCATTTTTCACAAGATTGACCATATTTCCCGGTTTTGGACATAATGAGACCACAAAATGATAGACTCATGGACAAAGTTCAGAGTCGATTGTGGGTGGGCTGCGCCCGCAATGTGACTTGGTAGTTTGTAGAGGACGTGTGTCTGATGGTACAGAACAACAAGGTATTGACCGTTTCCTACGGTACATTCTCCTGCACATTGGAAGGTTTTGACGACTCCTTCGAGACGATGAAGGCGATCGCCGAATATTTTCGTGATCTTGCAGCGGATGACCGGTATTTCGGGTCGGAACCCCCCCAGCCAGACGCAGAAATGTTGACCCGTATTGCACAGCGCGATCAGGCGCAGCGGGTCGAAGCCAGCCGAAATGACAGCGGCTTACTGCTGCGCGCAACGGATGAGGTCCCGACCCCCGCCTCGCCCGCTGCGCCTGCAGTGCCATCGGACGCGCCCATGGCCGCTCCGTCGGACACCGCGGCAGAGTTCTTTGCCAAATCCGAAACCGCCGAGCCCGCGGCTGCGGACAGCATCGCAGCCAAATTGCAGCGCATTCGCGCGGTGGTGTCACACTCAGACGAAGCTCCCGCGCGCTATAGCGAGGATGAGGACGAAAGCGGTGGATTCGTCGCCCCTGCTCAGCCCAAAGTCGATGCCATCTCGGCCGCGTTCGAAGCCGGTGCGCTGAAACCTGAAGATCTGCAGCCGCAAGCAGATGAGGCCGAGGAAGACGATCAGCCGACCGCTGAGTTGCCGACGCCCACCCCGGCGGTTCAGGCCGAATCTGCCGAAGAACTGGCCGAAGTGGAAGAAACCGAAGAGGTATCCTCGGAAGTTGAAGAAGCATCGGTCGAACCCGAAGACGTACCGACCGAGTTGGAAGGGGCTGAAGTCTCGACCGACGACGTCCTGTTTACCGATATCGAGGACGAAGCCGAAGCCGACGCCGAACCTGATGAGATCGTCAATATCCTAAACGATCAGACGGAAGAGACCGAAACAGCGGAAGAAGCCGAAGAAGACCTTCAGGTTCTCAGCGCTGCCGACGAAGCAAAGCTGCTGGATGAAATTACCTTGGTGGAATCCGAGCTGGCCAAACGGACCTCGCAACACCTGCCTGAGACGAACGACCTTGAAGAAGACGTCTCACGCCTGATGGAGTCAGCGGGTGAACGTATGGACGACCCGGAAACCTCGGGCCAGCGCGAAACCTACTCGCATCTGCGCACTGCCGTGGCAGCCACCGAAGCAGAGCGGTCCGAATCGCAGGATGACGCCGCAAAATCACGCGATCAGGATTATCGTGGCGATCTGCAATCCGTTGTCAGCCCGCGCCGCCCCGAAGTTCAGGTCACCAGCGCCCGTCCCGGAGCGGAGACTGCACCGCTGAAACTGGTGGCGGAACAGCGTATCGACACCGACGACTCAGACGTCGGTCCAGTTACACCTCGCCGTGTGACTGCGGATCAGGATGATGCAGAAGACGAAGAAGGTGGCTTTGCCCGCTTTGCGCAGGAACAGGGCGCACAGTCGCTGCCGGATCTGCTTGAGGCCGCCGCCGCCTATCTGGCCTTCATCGAAGGTCAGGAACAATTCTCGCGCCCGCAACTGATGAACAAGGTTCGCTCGCTCAAGCAGGATGCGTTCAACCGCGAGGAAAGCCTGCGCACCTTCGGGCAACTGTTGCGCGACGGCAAGATCGAGAAGGCCGGAGGCGGTCGTTTTGCTGCCTCGAACCAGATCGGTTTCCGCCCCGACGACAAGCGCGCCGCCGGATAATCAGCACCAAAAAGAACATTTCCCCCTCACACCTTGGGCCAGAGCTGTCTCTGGCCCTTTTTCGTTGTGAGTCACGCGTATTCACATGCCGCGAAGCACCGAATGCTCGGCGTCGGCGGCTCGCTAATGCAAGTGCCGCTTAGCGATGGGAATACTGACAGCCCTCAAAGGGCAAGACGGCGTTTGGATCAGTCTGCGTTCTGATCAGGGTCTTCTTTGCCGACCCCACGGAACACGAACTTGAATGGCAGCGCCCACACGATGCCTAGACCGACATAGATCAGCAATTCGACCCAGATCGGCGGGCGGTTCAACAGGTTCACCACGGTCACGACCGCCACGATATAAAGCGGCAGGCCGATCACGAGAATGATCAGAGACCAGCGCCGCCGCGCCTTGTAGCTGAGTCCGGGCTTGCGCTCTTCGGTCATCAGTCGGCAAACGGGTCGGTCACCAGGATGGTGTCGTCCCTCTCCGGGCTGGTGGACAGCAGGGCCACCGGGCATTCGATCAACTCCTCCACCCGGCGCACATATTTGATCGCATTCGCCGGAAGGTCCGCCCAGCTGCGCGCACCTTCGGTGGATTCGCTCCAACCAGGCACTTCTTCATAGATCGGAGTGCAACGTGCCTGTTGATCGGCCGCCGTAGGCAGATAGTCCAGACGTTCGCCGTCTAGCTCATAGCCGGTACATATCTTCAGCGTCTCGAACCCATCCAGAACGTCCAGTTTGGTCAGAGAAATGCCGTTCACGCCGCTGGTGGCGCAGGTTTGGCGCACAAGGCAGGCATCGAACCAGCCGCAACGGCGTTTGCGGCCCGTGGTTGTCCCGAATTCGTGGCCGCGCTCACCCAGGCGCTGGCCGTCAGCGTCATCCAGTTCGGTTGGGAACGGCCCCTCTCCGACCCGGGTGGTGTAGGCTTTGACGATGCCCAGGACAAAATCAACCGACCCAGGACCAATACCAACGCCAGTCGCCGCCTGACCCGCGATCACATTGGACGAGGTCACAAATGGATAGGTACCGAAATCGATGTCCAGCAGCGCCCCTTGCGCGCCTTCGAACAGGATGCGTTTTCCAGCCTTGCGCTTTTCGTTCAGCACTTTCCAGACCGGCGCGGCAAAGGGCAGGATCTGGGGCGCAATCTCTTTTAGCTGAGCGACCAGCGCATCCCGGTCAACGGGCTCGATCCCCAGGCCTTTGCGCAGCGGATCATGATGTTGCAAGGCACGGTCGACGCGCGCCTCAAGGGTCGCGTCATCCGCCAGATCCGCCACACGGACCGAACGGCGGCCAACTTTGTCCTCATAGGCCGGTCCGATACCGCGCCCGGTGGTTCCGATCTTGGTGCCTTTGCTGGCGGCCTCTTCGCGCGCCCGGTCCAATTCACCATGGATCGGCAGAATTAGCGGCGTATTCTCGGCTATCATCAGCGTTTCGGGAGAGATATCGACACCCTGCGACCGAATGGTCTCAATCTCTTTGATCAAGTGCCACGGGTCGAGAACAACACCATTGCCGATCACACTCAGCTTCCCGCCACGCACAACGCCCGATGGCAGAGCATGCAGCTTGTAGACCGCGCCGTCGATGACCAGAGTGTGTCCGGCATTGTGACCGCCCTGAAAGCGCGCGATCACGTCTGCCCTTTCGCTCAGCCAGTCGACAATCTTGCCTTTCCCCTCGTCGCCCCACTGGGCGCCGACAACAACCACGTTGGCCATATCCGGTCCTTTTCGTGCTGAGTGATCAAACCCGGCTCGTATAGCGACGTAGAAACGACAGGGAAACCGCTATTTCGCCGCATCTGAAAATCGCGCGTTCGGGGCAATGCCTCCAGCGCGGATATTTTTGGCCAGATGAAGAGCGGAACCCCTGGCTTCAACAGGCCGAAAACATCCTAGGGGGGGGCTCCCGAAACGGGCGGCGGGGGTTGACCCCTCTACTCTTGCGGCAAGCGAACAGGCTTGCCATGCGGAGTGGTCAGATACGCCTGTTCCCAAGCCGCGCGCAGGGCGCGAATATCACGCGGATCGGCGGCACCCTGCTCGGCCATAAGCGCCTCCAGCGTTTCCAGCCATGCATGGAAATAGTCGTCGCCGCCATCCAGATCGCGGTCCAGGCCGTGACGCTTCAATGTTGCAGAAAACCGTGCTGCCCAGTCTGGCCAGCTGAACTGCCCGATTTCATGCAGCGCGACGGTGACGGCGAACAGTTGCGCGTGCCAGGGGTCGGCGAAAGCAGGTTCCGGGGCAGAATGGAATTCACGGTTGCTCATGCCGGTGCCAGATAACTTTGCCACAGGTCCAGCACGACCTCGTCGTCAGGATGCTCGGGCGCGGCCCAGAGCTCTGAGGCCGGAAATGCGACCGCGTAAAGGGGTTCTGGCGCTTCACCCAGCCCGTGCGCATTTGAGTCCGGCAAGACATGGGTCCCGTGCAGGCGCAGGATTCGACCTCTGGCACCTGCGGCATAGGCAGGAAGACGCGTGTGGCCGCCATCGACAAGACGGTTCGCCGCTGAACGGCTCGTGACAACCGCCTGCCCGGCCGTGAACCGCGCTGCAACGTCCGAAGGCCGGTCCGCCGGCCCACCCTTTGCCAACGCGGCAGCTACGGCGTCTGCCTTTAGCATTCTTCCGGCAAGGGCGTGCGCGCCGCCGCCTCCTTCACGCCGCAAATCATCCAAGGTGAGGACGTCGTTTTCGACCAAAAGATCGGCCAGACCGGAGATCCATTTTTCGTAGTAGGAAAACCGAGTGTAGTCCTTGGGCGACAACCTCTCGCGGGCGTGGCGAGAGACATCGATGTTCCACTGCCCTAGAAACCCCGAAGCGAGCGTGACCGCCAGCGCCCGAGCGTGCCAGTCCTGATCAAAGACCGGGGCATCTTCAGATTCGGGATTGACCGCGCCATCCCCGAAACGACCACCCATGTCATGCACGCGGGTCATGAGGGCTCCTTTGGCAGACCCGTACCAATCATGCTGTCACGGGTGACCAGCGCGGCCAGCTGATCTTCGGACAAACCTTCGGTGTTTTTGGGTCGCATGGGCAGGACGAGGTAGCGAATCTCGGCCGTTGAGTCCCAGACGCGAACCGATGTTTCAGTGGGCAAAGTAACGCCAAATTCGGCCAGAACCTTGCGCGGCTCGCGCACGGCGCGGGCGCGGTAGGCGTCGGATTTGTACCATCCCGGCGGGATTCCCAGAAGCGGCCACGGATAGCAGCTGCACAGCGTACATACGATCATGTTGTGCCGTTCGGGCGTGTTTTCGACGACCACCATATGCTCGCCCTGTCGGCCGTAGTAACCCAGATCGGCAACGACCGGTGTCGCATCTTGGAGCAGAGCGGCCTTGAAATCCGGATCGCTCCACGCCTTGGCGACGACGCGCGCACCATTTTGCGGGCCGATCTTGTTCTGATAGGTGTCGATGATCTCTTCCAGAGCCGCCGGATCAACTAAACCTTTGCGGACAAGAATCGTTTCAATTGCCTTGACGCGCAATGCAGGTTCAGGTGGCAACAAGGCGTGCGGGTGGTCGGGATCGTCATGTGGCATAGCCCGCAGACTGCGACATTCACGGCCACCGAGTCCACTCTCATTGACGTGATGGGATACATCAGCAGAGTTGATGGCAACTCCTCCCTTGCCCCCGCTGGCAAACTTGCATAAGTACCACGCGATACACGCCACGCCCTACAGGAACACCATGGAAAACGTCGTTCTCATTATCCACCTTCTTTTGGCTCTGGGCCTGATTGCCGTTGTCCTGATGCAGCGGTCCGAAGGCGGTGGCCTTGGTATGGGCGGTGGTGGCGGTGGGGCCATGACTGGCCGTGCCGCAGCGACCGCTTTGGGCAAGCTGACCTGGATCCTGGCGGCATGTTTCATCGTGACGTCGATCACGTTGACCATTCTGGCGGCGCAGAAATCATCGGGCAGCTCGGTGATCGACCGTCTGGGCGTTCCGGCACCGGCTGCAACCGAAGACGCGAATCCGGCGGTTCCTTCGGCAGATGACCTGTTGCCACCCGCACAGGGCGACAACGCGCCACTGATCCCGCAGGCCGACTAAGCCACAAAACCTAGAAACCTGAAAGAGAGCTGCAACAGCATCTTGCGGTTCTCTTGCGCTGTTGGCGCGAATCCTTTATATGTGAAGTCCCGTGGTGCTGCGGTTTTTTCAAGCCGCCGGGCAGCAGATAATGACGTCTCACGGGAGCAGCCGAAAAACATGGCGCGTTTTATTTTCATCACTGGTGGTGTGGTTTCGTCCTTGGGCAAAGGACTGGCTTCTGCAGCGTTAGGGTCGCTGCTGCAGGCCCGGGGATATTCGGTGCGTTTGCGCAAACTTGACCCCTACCTGAACGTCGATCCCGGCACCATGTCGCCGTTTGAACATGGCGAAGTGTTCGTGACCGATGACGGGGCCGAAACCGATCTGGACCTTGGTCACTATGAGCGTTTTACCGGCGTGGCCGCGCGCAAGACCGACTCGGTCAGCTCAGGCCGGATCTACTCCAACGTGCTGGAAAAAGAGCGCCGTGGCGACTATCTCGGCAAAACCATTCAGGTGATCCCGCACGTCACCAACGAGATCAAGGATTTCATCGCCATTGGTGAGGATGAGGTTGATTTCATGCTCTGCGAAATCGGCGGCACCGTAGGCGACATCGAAGGCCTGCCCTTCTTTGAAGCGATCCGTCAGTTCAGCCAGGATAAGCCGCGCGGACAGTGCCTGTTCATGCATCTGACGCTGTTGCCTTACATCAAAGCCTCCGGCGAATTGAAAACCAAACCGACCCAGCACTCGGTCAAGGAACTGCGCTCGATCGGCCTGGCACCCGACATTCTGGTCTGCCGGTCCGAAGGCCCGATTCCGACCAAGGAACGCGAGAAACTGGCGCTGTTCTGTAACGTCCGCCCGGACAGCGTGATTGCGGCGCAGGACCTGTCCACCATCTACGACGCGCCGCTCGCCTATCATCGAGAAGGTCTGGATCAGGCGGTTCTGGACGCGTTCCAAATCAGCCCGGCCCCCAAGCCCGATCTGGCCAAGTGGGAAGACGTCAGTGACCGCATCCACAATGCCGAGGGCGAGGTCAAAGTCGCCATCGTCGGCAAATACACCCAGCTGGAAGATGCCTATAAGTCGATCGCCGAGGCCCTGACCCATGGCGGCATGGCCAACCGCGTCCGCGTCAAGATCGAATGGGTTGATGCCGAGGTCTTCGACACCGAAGACGCCGCCCCGCATTTGGAGGGTTTCCACGCCATCCTCGTTCCCGGCGGGTTCGGCGAACGCGGAACCGAGGGCAAGATCAAGGCGGCGCAATACGCGCGCGAACATAAGGTTCCCTATCTGGGTATCTGTCTTGGCATGCAGATGGCGGTGATCGAGGCTGCGCGGAACGCAGCGGGCATCACCGAGGCGGGTTCGGAAGAGTTCGACCACGAGGCCGGAAAAAAGCGTTTTGAGCCCGTAGTTTACCACCTCAAGGAATGGGTGCAGGGCAACCACAAGGTCGAACGCAAAGTCGGCGATGACAAGGGCGGCACCATGCGTCTGGGCGCTTATGATGCGGTTCTGGCGGATGGATCGAAAGTGGCCGAGGTTTATGGCGGCACCGCGATTGAAGAGCGCCACCGTCACCGGTACGAGGTCGACATCAAATACCGCGACAAACTGGAAAAGGCGGGCCTAAACTTCTCGGGCATGTCCCCCGATGGTCGCCTGCCCGAGATTGTCGAATGGTCCGACCACCCGTGGTTCATCGGCGTTCAGTACCACCCGGAACTGAAATCCAAACCCTTTGAGCCGCACCCCCTGTTCCGAGAGTTTGTACGCGCTGCGAAAGACACCTCGCGGCTGGTCTGATCTCGGGCCACGTACAGGATTGTACCAGTCGGTGCGAAATGTCTTTACGCACCGACAGTTTGCACGGTTAACTGCCGCCATATCAGCGACAGGAGACCGGCCATGACCGATCAAACCACCCGCGCAGAAGCCTTTGCTGCCCTTCACAAAAAGGGCGATCCGGTCATCCTTTACAACATCTGGGACGCCGGCAGTGCCGCTGCCGTGCGCGACGCCGGCGCCAAGGCGCTTGCGACGGGCAGTGCTCCGGTTGCGATGGCGCAGGGCTTCGCGGACGGCCAGAATATCCCCTTTGACCTGGCGCTGGACAACGTCCACCGCATCGTCGATGCGGTGGACCTGCCCGTCTCTATGGACCTTGAAGGAGCGTATGCCGAGGACGCATTCGGTATCGCGGCCAATGTGCGTCGCGCGTTAGGTACCGGCGTCATCGGCTTTAACTTCGAAGACCAGATCGTTGGAACAAAAGACCTTTATGACATCGAAACACAGACTGCTCGGATCGCCGCGATGCGCGAAGGGTGTGACGCAGCTGGTGTTCCGGCCTTTATCAACGCCCGAACGGATATTTTTCTGAAAGCCGCCCCGGAAACACACAGCACAGCGATGCTGGATGAGGCCATGGCCCGCGCCAAAGCCTATGCCGACGCCGGTGCCAGCGGTTTTTTCGCCCCGGGCCTTAAGGATGAGGCAATGATCGGCCGCTTGTGCGAAGCGACCGAATTGCCGGTCAACATCATTGCTCTGCCGGGGACGCCCGACACCACGACTCTGGCCGCGCTTGGGGTCGCACGTATCAGCTATGGGCCGGTCCCATATCGGCAGATGGTTGCGTGGTTGCAGGATAAAGCGCGCGAAGCGTTGCAAACCGGAGCATGATCCACTTTTAGGGGATTGCATTCTGTCCTGTTCCTCCGCACCTTGCAGCTGATTGCGCAGGAGGAGAGCCAATGCCCAAAGGATATTGGGTTGCCCATGTCGATGTAGACGATCTTGAAACCTACAAAGACTATATCGCCGCCAATGCCGCCCCATTTGCAGCTTATGGTGCGCGATTTCTTGTGCGTGGCGGTGGACGCGAGGTAAAAGAGGGCAAAGCCCGAGCCCGCACCGTCGTAATCGAGTTTCCGAGCTATGAGCAGGCGCTGGATTGCTATGAAAGCGCCGAGTATCAGCAAGCCAAAGCCCTGCGCGATCCGGTTGCGACCGGCGATCTTGTGATCATACAGGGCTATGACGGGTAGACCTGGCTTGGCGGACCACAAAATATGGAATAACCTGACCCCATGTTGAAAAAGCTCTTTCAGGCATTTCGCCCACCGCAGCACGACAATCTGCCAGACCCGGACGCTGAATTGGCCCTGGGGGCATTGATGGTGCGCGTTGCGCAGGCAGATCGCGACTACAAGCTGGAAGAAATCAGCTTGATCGACCGTATCCTCGCCCGGCTCTACCAGCACAACGCGATTGAGGCCGCAAAGGTCCGCGCGACCTGTGAGAAGTTGCATGCGGCCGCCCCCGAAACCGATACGTTCGGCAAGCTTATCCGCGAAACGACCGGCGAAAAGGAACGGCTGGCCGCTTTGGACGCGCTGTGGGAGGTTGTGCTTGCCGATGGCAACACCGACGAAGGCGAGGTCAAGATCGTTGAAGAGGCCCGTATTGCCATGGGGCTGAGCTTTAATGACAGCAAGGCCGCGCGCGAGCGTGTGCAATCGCGCTTGGAAGCCGGCTAAGCCGGGCTTATATCTTACGCATGTTCAGTGATTTCCTGTCCCGGCTCACGCAGCCGCAGCCCGATCCGCTTGTCGAAGACGACGCCCGTCTGGCCCTGACCGCCCTGCTGGTTCGAATAGCCCGATCCGACAACGACTATGCCGATACCGAGATGGCGCGGATCGACCGTATTTCGGCCGAACGCTATGGCCTGTCCCCGTTCGAGGCCGCCGCTTTGCGCGCCCGTGCCGAAGACCTCGAATCCGAGGCCCCCGACACCGTCCGCTTTACCCGTGCCATAAAAGAGGCCGTGGCCTATGACGACCGTCTGGCCGTGGTTCAGGCCATGTGGTCAGTGGCTCTCGCTGATGGACACCGGTCCGAGGAAGAGGATTCGCTGCTGAGGCTGGTCGTCAGTCTGCTGGGTGTCAGTGATGTGGATTCGGCTCTGGCCCGGCAAAAGGCCGCCAAACCGTGATCGCCGCATTGGGCATGTACGATATGCCCGCGACGCAGGAGGTCAATGATCGTTTTTGGTCACTGATCCGCGACGCGCTGGGGTTCGGCCCCGATCATTTGACCCGCGACCGCGATGTTTGGGACATTTGGCAAGACCCGTCGCTGATCTTTGCGCAGACCTGCGGAATGCCCTACCGAACGCGGCTGCACGGGCATGTCCAACTGGTTGGGACCCCCGATTACGGTCTGCCCGGATGCCCGCCGGGCCACTACCGTTCGGTCTTTGTGGCCCGCCAGGACGATGCCCGCGATCTGCAAGGCCTGATCTCGGGTGTTTTTGCCTATAATGAAGGCATGTCCCAGTCCGGATGGGCCGCGCCGATCACGCATCTTGCCGAACTGGGACTTAGGCCCAACCGGCTGCTGGAAACCGGCGGACATGCGCTTTCGGCGCAAGCCGTGGCAGACGGGCGCGCTGACGTCGCGTCGCTGGACGCGCTGACTTGGGCATTGCTGTGTGAACACACACTGTTGGGCGAAGAACTGCACGAAGTTGAAAGCACCACGCCCACCCCCGCCCTGCCCTATATCACAGGTTTGGGTCAGGATGCTGTGCAGGTTGCGCACGCCGTTGATACCGCCATAGACGGTTTGTCGCCAGCCGACCTGCGAGTGTTGCACCTTAAGGGGCTGGTGGAGATAGCGCCGGAAAAATACCTCTGCATCCCCAATCCGCCCGATCCAAAGGCAATTACGTCGTCAAACTGACGGTTTTGATCAGACGGTTTGACCAATTCGGCGGATTCGACCCTTGATCTTGTCATTTGCGCATTGCATTGGTCCGTTTTTTCAGCCCTAGTACCGCACCAATACCAACCAGCCCGAGACTGCCCGTGACAGAAACCGCTCCCGTCATCGAGATCAAAAACCTACACAAAAGCTTTGGACATCTCGAAGTCCTCAAGGGCGTGGATATCACGGCACATCGCGGCGACGTGGTCTCGTTGATCGGATCATCCGGTTCCGGAAAATCGACGCTGCTGCGTTGCTGCAACCTACTGGAAGACAGTCAACAGGGCGAGATTCTTTTCAAGGGCGAGCCGGTGCAATGGACCGGCAGTCATCTCAACCGTCGTCCCGCTGATCCCAAGCAGGTGCTGCGCATCCGCACCAACCTGTCGATGGTGTTTCAGCAGTTCAATCTGTGGGCGCATATGACCATCCTGCAAAACGTGATGGAGGCCCCCGTGACAGTCCTTGGCCGCGACAAGGCAGAAGTCGAGGACAGCGCCCGCAAGTATCTGGAAAAAGTCGGCATCGGCGACAAATGCGATGTCTACCCAGCGCAGTTGTCTGGTGGCCAACAACAGCGCGCCGCCATCGCGCGCGGTCTGTGCATGGAACCCGAGGCGCTGCTGTTTGACGAACCCACCTCAGCGCTTGATCCCGAGCTTGAACAGGAAGTGATCAAGGTAATCAAAGATCTGGCTGCTGAAGGGCGCACCATGATCATCGTGACCCATGACATGAAAATGGCCGCCGATATTTCCAGTCACGTTGTCTTTCTTCACCAGGGCCTCATTGAAGAAGAAGGCCTGCCGGAAGACATCTTTACCACCCCTGAATCCGAGCGGCTTCAGGGTTTTCTCTCCGCCACTCAGGCGGCATAACATCAGGACAGAACCAAACTGGGGAGTAACCAATGAAAAACCTGATTCTGACCACCGCAGCATTTGCGCTGACCGCTGGCATGGCCATGGCCGACACCGTCCGCATGGGCACCGAGGGCGCCTACCCTCCGTACAACTTCATCAACGACGCCGGTGAAATCGACGGATTCGAGCGTGAAGTGGGTGATGAGCTGTGCAAACGCGCCAGCCTGGACTGCGAATGGGTCAAGAACGACTGGGATTCGATCATTCCGAATCTGGTCTCGGGAAACTACGACACCATCATCGCCGGCATGTCGATCACCGATGAGCGTGATGAGGTCATCGACTTCACCCAGAACTACTTCCCGCCCGCAGCATCGGCCTATGTCGGCGCATCGGATGGTGTGGACCTGAGCGGCGGTATCATCGCAGCGCAGACCGCTACCATTCAGGCCGGTCACGTTGCTGAATCGGGCGCAACTCTGGTCGAGTTCGCGACCCCGGAAGAAACCATCGCTGCTGTCCGCAACGGCGAAGCAGACGCTGTGTTTGCGGACAAGGACTTCCTGGTTCCGATCGTCGAGGAATCGAGCGGCGAGCTGGTCTTCGTAGGCGATGACGTACCGCTGGGCGGTGGCATAGGCCTTGGCATCCGCGAATCCGACGCAGAACTGCGCGGCAAATTTGACGAGGCCATCACCTCGATGAAAGCGGACGGCACGCTGAACGAATTGATCGTCAAGTGGTTCGGCGAAGGCGTTCCGACATATAACAGCGACGGCTCGGTCGTTACCAACTAAGCCTTCCGACCAATGGTCCGGCGCGTCATCGCGCCGGACATGCCGGGCCTGAGGCCGGGCCAGACGTTCGAAAGACGCCTAATGTTCTCATACTGCGCTGATCCTGACACGCTGGGCACGTTCCGCTGGTTCTCGTGCTATCTGACCAATGGCGTCCACTGGTCATTCTATCTGTCTTTCCTCAAGGTTCTGGGCCTCCTGGCCGTCACCGCGCCAGTGGCGCTCGGCTTTGGGTTTGCAGGGGCAATGGCTGCCCGGTCGCATTTCCCGCCGCTTAGCTGGCTGGGCAAAACCTATATTGCCATCGTGCGCGGCGTGCCCGATATCGCCTTTTTCCTGTTCTTCGTGATCGCCCTTGATCAGGGCTTTGAATGGCTGCGCCACAAGGTTCTCTGCCCTGACTGGACCGATCCTGTCCGGCAAGGCAATGATTTCATCGTCTGTCAGGCGGCCAAGTTGCCATTGGGAACCTCGCCGGAATGGGTGCATGAAACCTATGGCTTCTTCCTTGCGGTCATCACTTTCTCGATCGTCTTTGGGGCTTTTGCCGCCAACGTCCTGTTCGGCGGCATGCGCGCGGTTCCCCATGCGCAGCTGGAAACGGCCGAGGCCTACGGCATGACCCGCCGCCAGACCTTCTGGCGTATTCTTGTGCCGCAGATGTGGGTCTATGCTCTGCCCGGCCTGTCGAACCTTTGGATGGTGCTTATCAAGGCCACGCCGCTGCTGTTTCTGTTGGGGATCGAAGACATCGTCTATTGGGCGCGCGAACTGGGCGGCACCAAAACCTCGCGCTTCACCGACTATCCCCATGGCGACTGGCGCATGTGGTATTTCCTGGCGCTGCTGATCTTCTATCTGGGCATGACACGGGTTTCCGAGATTGGCCTTGAAAAACTGATGCGCCGCCTGTCCCACGGTCAGGCCACTTCGGGCGGAGAGCTTTTGCGCAAGGAGACCACCGCATGAGCTGCCTCCAGACGATCCAGGATTACGGCCTACGGTCGCTTGGCTTTGGCGAACGCCTGCTGCCCAAAACTGACTTTACCCTGTGCGAGCATTTCACGCTGATCGGCTCGGGCATGATCTGGAATATCTATTTCGGCATCATGGCGATGGTCACCGGCTTCTTTCTGGCCACCGCGCTGGCAGTCGGAAAGGCGTCGACGAACAAATGGCTGCGCAAACCGTCCGAGTGGTTCATCTTCCTGTTCCGCGGGTCGCCGCTCTTTATCCAGTTCTTCTTCGCCTATTTCTTCTTCCTGTCGTTGAAGAAACCCTATCCGATGTTCGACGCCTTCACCTCGGCCTGGCTGGGGGCGCTAATCGTTCTGTTCCTGAACACCTCGGCCTATTCGGGCGAGATCTTCTATGGCGCGCTGCGGTCCATCCCCAAAGGCGATATCGAGGCAGCCGATGCCTATGGCATGACCGGCTGGTCGCGGTTCCGTCGGATCGTCTGGCCAACGATGCTGCGCCTGGCCTGGCCCGCCTACACGAATGAGGCGATCTTTGTTTTCCAGTCGACGACTCTGGTGTTTTTCTCGGCCTTTCCGGCCTGGCAGCAACGGGGCGACGCGCTGTATTATGCCAGCTATTTCGCTGACAAGACGTTCAACCCATTTGTTCCCTACCCGATCCTGGCGTTCTACTTCATCCTGCTGACACTGGTGATTGTCTGGGGCTTCGGCATGGTTAACAAACGCCTGAACCGTCACTTGCCCGCTGAGCGCAAAGCAAAGATGCGGTTCCGGCTAAATCTGGCGCGCTAAGTCCAGTCGACCGGGTTCAGACGGAACAGTTTCGAAAGCTGGTCATAAACTTCGGGCTCCTCGTGCTTCAACGCGCGAGGACGTTCAAAGAACACCTCGACCGAAACCGCAAAGAACTCTTCATGTCCGGTCGCGCCGTAGGGGTCGATGACTGTATGCCTGCCATCTTCAACAGCCTGAACATGCGCGTTATAGGCTGTTAGAAACACCCGCTCCCACTCGGCAAAGCTTTGTCCTTCGCTTAGGATCGGTACTCCGTTTGTGCCACCGGACAGGTCGTCAATCTGATGTGCGAATTCATGGAACACCACGTTCTGGCCGTCGTGATCGTTCAAGGCCCCCTGTTCGCTGTGCGCCCATGACAGAATGACGGGCCCCCGATCCCAGCTTTCGCCCGTGCGCACGATCTCTTTCTCTGTCACCACATAGCCCGAGCGTCTTTGCTGTCGGGATTTGAATGCGTTCGGGTAAATCAGCACGGTCGTCAGATTGTCATACCAGAGGTCGCTGTTGACGATCAGCAAGCAAGCCTGTGCAGCAATGGAAAGCTGCATCTCTTCAGTGACTTCCAAACCGTCGCAGCCGTAAAACTCGACCTGATCGAGAAACAGGTTCACCTTGCCGTCCAGTTTGGCTCTCAGGTCGGCAGGCAGCTTGCGCAGGATTGGCACACTTGTTTCGATGATCCCGCGCTCCCGGTTCGTCAAAGGCGTTGACAGCAGGCGCGACCGGGTTTGCGATCTGGACCAAAACCGGTAACCCAGATACCCGGCGCCCAGCAAAATGATGGCAATTAGAATGTACATGCTGTGAACCTAGGCGAACCACGCCCGGCATGGAATTCAATAGTCGGAATTTCTTGTTCATAGAAACATCGCGCGTTCGGGTCAGACAGATTTCCGAATTTGCGACAGTTTGGTGAATTTTCGCCCAAGCGCTGAAACAGGGCTTGGCTTGTTTGGTAGCTGGCTTTATATATTCCAAATATAAAATTCGGGAAAACCAAATATGACGCTTCCTCCAAACGTTCATGACGCCGAACCCATCCCCGCAGCAGCCCGCGACGCCATTGATGCCCTGATGCAGTCAGGTGACCTGTTTCGCTACACCGCGCCGCAGGATGCACCGGTCGCCTTGCTCGAGGCAGAATTTGCCGAGCTGTTGGGTTCAAAATACGCGCTGGCGGTTTCATCCTGCTCGGCGGCTTTGTTCCTGTCGCTCAAAGCACTTGGTCTGCCGCGCGACGCCCGTGTTCTGATCCCCGGCTTTACCTTTGCTGCGGTGCCGTCCTCGATCGTGCACGCCGACTGCATTCCGGTGCTGTGCGAGGTCGGATCGAACTATCGCATCGACATGGCAGATTTTGAGGCCAAGCTGGACGGTGTTCAGGCCGTGATCATCAGCCACATGCGCGGCCATACGTCGGACATGGACGCGATCATGGAACTGTGCGACGGCCGCAATATCCCTGTGATCGAGGACGCGGCTCATTCGCTGGGCACCACGTGGCATGGTCGCAATATCGGTACCATCGGCAAAGTGGGCTGCTTTTCGTTCCAGTCCTACAAGATGATCAATGCCGGCGAAGGCGGCATCATGATCACCGACGACGCCGATCTGATAGCGCGTGCCGTGATCATGTCCGGCGCGTATGAGCACAACTGGAAGAAGCACAAAGGCCCGCATGGTGACAATTCGCCAGAGTTGGAGCGGGCATTCGGAAAGTGGCAAAACCAGTTGCCACTGTACAATCTGCGCATGAGCAATCTGAGCGCAGCTGTCATCCGCCCTCAGATCCCCGAACTTGCCCGCCGCGTGCGGGACGGTTTGGCCAATCACGACTATGTTGCGGATCGCCTGAACGGATCGCCTCATATCGACGTCCCGGCCCCGCTTGCCCCCGAGCAGCGCGCGCCCGATTCCATCCAGTTCAATCTGGTCGGTATGGATGAGGCCGAGATCCGGTCCTTTGTTGCTGCCGCCGAAGGGCGTGGGGTCAAGGTACAGGTCTTTGGTCTGAGCGAGGACAATGCCCGCGCCTTCTGGAACTGGCAGTTCCTGCCAGAGCAGGTCGAGCTGCCGAACACCCGGGCGATGCTGATGAACGCTTGCGATGTACGCTTACCCGTGCGTCTGACCCGCGAAGAACTGGACGTGATTGCGGATATTCTGCTGGCCTCGGTTGCCGAAGTGACCGGCCCCATGCCGGTTTATGGCACCTGAAAACTACCGTTCACTTAGATCGAATAGTTCCGTCGAAAGAAACATCGCGTTGATCCCCTCGGGGGTCGGCGCGATGCGTGACAGAATAGCGGCCACCGCCGGTCCAGTTCCCGTCTGAACCAAAAGCGGAGCGCCGGAATCGCCCATCATGACCGGGCAAATGGCGCTGATCAGGTCGGTCGACATGGGTTCGGGCATGCAGGGCGGCGTGCGGCTTAACACATGCGATCGCAATCCCGGATAGCCCGCGACAAATGCCGGTTCGCCATCTGGCCGTAATATCGGCAGATACCCGACCTCCTGCCCAATCGGCTCCTGCAGTTCGAGAACTGCCCAGTCTCTGCTCGCCCGATTGTCAAACCTATTGCCCTGCCCCTGATCCGCAGCCACCCGGTAGGATTGGACCGCCGAGAACGCAGCATATTCACCGCGTTGATACCCGGCGGCAAAGCGCAGGCTCGTAGGTGGAACCCATCGTTTGCGCGCTTCGTTGTACAGGCAGTGTGCTGCGGTCAGAACAAGCCTGTCCGATACCAGAACACCAGTGCAATGAGATCGTCGGCTGTGACCGGCAAAATTCACCCGGCCAATGGCCCGCCAGGGTGCTGCGGACGCATCAAGGATGTCGCGAGCCCTAATGTCTTCGCATCCCGCCGCCGCGTTACTGCCCATCGTACAAACGGGTTCCCAAACCGTCGAGAACTGACCCTGTGCTGACGCTGTCGCCGACCAAAGCGACGCGGCAATCAGGGCCAGGACCCGCATGGTATTCCTCAGCTCAGCTTGGACAGCTTCTGCTGCAACTCGGCCAGTTGTTTCTTGATGTCGTCCAGGTCTTCCTTGGGCTCGGCCTTTTCCTCGGCCTCGTCGTCCGGGCCGGACCAGTTGGCGGATAAGCCGCCTGTCATGGCCTTCAAAAATGCCCGCTGCTGCGCCTGCATCGCGTCAAACCCCGGCATCTGAGACATCGGGTTAATCGCATTCATGTTTTCCATCATCTTGTTCTGGCTTTCCCGCAGCATCTCGAACGAGCTTTGCAGGAACTGCGGCATCATCCCGCCGCCGGGCACCATATAGCTGCGCACCAGATCATTCAGCACGTTGACCGGTAGTACGTTTTCGCCCCGGCTTTCGTGTTCGGCGATGATTTGCAGCAGGTATTGCCGTGTCAGGTCGTCGCCCGATTTCAGGTCGATGATCTGAACCTCGCGCCCGTCACGGATGAACCGGGCGATGTCTTCAAGCGTGACATAGTCGCTGGTTTCGGTGTTATACAGCCTGCGGCTGGCATACCGTTTTATCAACAGCGGTTTTTCGTCTTCTGCCACCGTTTACCCTCCCCAAGGATGATGCATTGCGGCAGAGATTATGCGAGTGCAGAACAAAAAGAAAGGGCAGGTCAAAAGACCTGCCCAATGCGATGGCACCCGGTGGGAGGAACAGGTGCGGATCGCGGACTTACCTTACTTGGCAGTTGCTGCTTTCTTGGCGGCAGCAGTCACGTCGTTGGTGGCTTTTTTGACGGCTGCGGTTGCGTCTTCTGCAGCGTCTTTGCCAGCCGCCATCAGCAGCTCAACGGTTTCGGTCTGAACTTTTTTCGCGATTTCAGCGAAAGCAGCCAGGTTTTCAGCAGCAACTTCGGCCGACGCGCTTGCGAAGTCGGTTGCGGCTTTTGCATAGTCGGCAGGCTCTGCCTTTGCTTTCGAGATTTCGTTCAGCTTGGCCAGGGTTTCCTTGGTCCATTTGTTCGAGATCTCAGCCGATTTTTCAGCTGCGTCCAGAGCTACGCCCGACAGCTTTTCGTTCAGCGAAGCGGTCGATTTGAATGCGTCTTCCAGAGCGGTCGTGTCAACCGGGAACGCGCCCATCATGTCTTTCAGGGTCGCGGTGAAGTCTTGGGTCTTTGCCATTGTTCTAATCCTCTTAGCTGGTCCGGGCCCACCCCGGGTTTCTTCAGCTTGAGGGCAATATGATTGCTGCGTCGCAGCATTACAAGTTTTTTCTTGCTGCACCGCAGAATAATTTTGGTTTCATTTTGAAATCAATCGGTTGCCTTGACCTGAACATAGGTTCCTGGTGCTGATGCCAGCCGGGGATGGTCCGAATCGCCCGTATCGCGTGCAGGTATTTGTTTGCCGGACCGCTTTTTTAACCAGGCTTCCCACATCGGCCACCATGACCCGTCGTGGAAATCAGCGGCCTTTAGCCAGCCATCCGCGTCCGACTTCATGTCTGGGTTGGTATAGTGGCCGTATTTCTTCTTGCTCGGCGGATTCACGATGCCGGCAATATGGCCTGATTCCGACACGACGAACGTTTTGGTCTTTGCCCCCATCTGTTGTACGCCGCGGTAGCAATCTTTCCAGCGGGCGATGTGATCCGTCTCGCAGGTGATGGCCATTACCGGAACATCCACATCCTTGATGTGCAGCTTGTGCCCCAGCAGATCAAACCCGGTGCCGACGAAATCGTTGTTTTGACACAGGCCGCGCAGATACTGGATTGCCATTTTGCCGGGCAGGTTGGCTCCGTCACCGTTCCAGAACAACAGGTCGAACGCCGGCGGGGTTTCCCCCATCATGTAGCTGCGGATTGCGGGTGTATAAATCAGATCGCGTGAGCGCAGGAACGACATGGTCCGCCCCAGAATCCAAGCTTGCAGGATTCCGTCTTTGGCAATCTGCTGTTCGATGCCGTCGACAAAATCGTTTTGCAAGAAAGGGGTGAACTCTCCTTGCTCGCCAAAATCCGTCAGGGTCGTGAAGAAGGTTGCGGATTTGACCGACTTGTCGCCCCTCTGTTTCAGCAACGACAACGTCAGGCTCAGGGTCGTGCCAGCGATGCAGTACCCGACCGCATTGACCTGTTTGACCTTGCAGATTTTCTTGGCCTCTTCGATTGCAGTTAGGAAACCTTCCTGAATATAGTCTTCCATCCCAACATCAGCGAAAGACGCATTGGGGTTGACCCAACTGACGACAAACAGGGTATAGCCCTGCTCGGTCACCCATTTGATCAGGCTGTTTTGCGCCTTGAGGTCCAGAATATAGAACTTGTTGATCCAGGGCGGGAACAAGACGATCGGTGTTTCGTGAACCGTTTCGGTCACCGGCTTGTATTGGATCAGTTCCATCATCCGGTTGCGGTACACGACATCGCCGGGCGTCGTGGCGATGTTGCCGCCGATCTCAAAGGCTGAGTCATCTGCAAGTTTGACCACCAGCTCGCCATCGTTGGCCTCAAGATCCGATACCAGGTTTTCAAGACCCCGGATCAGCGACTGGCCCTCGGTCTCGACCGCCTTTTCCAGCGCGTCGGGATTGGTCGCCAGGAAATTCGTCGGTGCCATCATGTCGACGATCTGCTGCGAGAAATACTTGAGCCGCTGCATATCTTTCTGATCCAGATCATCGACCGAGGCGACAGCCTGCTCGATTGCCTGCGCATTGGTCTGGTACTGCTGGCGGATAAAGCGAAAGTAGGGATTGGTTTCCCACAGCGGATTGGCAAAGCGACGGTCGCGGGGGGCAGTATCGGCCTCGTCAACCTCGCCCTTGGTCAGCGCTTGCTGCGCTTCGGCGAAGTTCATGACCGACTTTCCCCAGAACTCGATTTGTTGTTCCAGAAGTTTGGCGGGATTCTGCAACGCTTCGGACCAATACGCCGTCGCTGCCTTTGCAAAAAGCTCTTGATTCGGGCCGTCCAACGCGGGGGTATGCGTCTTTTTTCCGGCCATAACCTCGATCAGGCGCTTCGACAGCACCTCGACCTTCTCCATATTTTCTTTAAGTCGTTCAATATGTTCGTCGGTCATTTCGGGCGTCTGGCCTTCACTAGTTGTCATTTTAACAATTCCCGCTTAACTTCGCTGCCATGCAGAATAACGTCGTGGGCGTCGGGGGGCAAAGCGACGAATGGTCCGAACTCTCAGGCTGACACTTAGGAGGCCCCTTTCATGCGCTACATGATGACCTACGACCTGATGGAAACCATTCGAAACACCAACCAATGGCTTGGTGCTACGGCTGGTGCCATCGCGTCCTACCCGCAGTTTTCGATGGTCCCGAACCCGGCCTTCAACTGGATGGCGGCCTGGGGCGAAGTGACCGAACGCACCTTTCAGCGCATGATCGTCAAGCCCGATTGGGGCATCCGCACCTTCACCTGCGAAGACGGCAAAGACCATCTTGTCGACATCACCACCGTGATCGAACGCCCGTTTGGCGATTTGGTGCATTTCCGTGTCAACGGACGCGAGGAACAGCCCCGCAAGGTTTTGTTGGTGGCGCCAATGTCCGGGCACTACGCGACCTTGTTGCGCTCGACCGTCAAAAGCCTGCTGGTCAATTGCGAAGTTTACATTACCGATTGGCATAACGCGCGTGACATCCCTGTGTCCGAGGGTAAGTTCGATGTCGAGGACTATACCCTATACCTTGTAGATTTCATGAAAGAATTGGGCCCGGATACACATGTTGTCGCCGTGTGCCAGCCGGTTCCGCTGACATTGGCCGCCACCGCCTATCTGGCCGAGGTTGAACCAAAGGCGCAACCCAGCACGCTGACATTGATTGGTGGACCTGTCGATCCGGACGCCACCCCGACCGAGGTTACCGATTTCGGTCGCCGCGTCACCATGGGGCAGTTGGAAGAAACCATGATCCAACGGGTCGGCTTCAAGTACAAAGGCGTCGGGCGCATGGTCTATCCCGGTCTTCTGCAACTGGCCTCGTTCATGTCGATGAATGCAGAGCGCCACAGCACCGCATTCTCGAACCAGATCCACCGCGTCATTCAGGGTGAAGCCTCGGACCATGACGCGCACAACCGGTTTTACGACGAATACCTCGCCGTGATGGACATGACTGCCGAATTCTACCTGTCGACGGTCGAACGCATCTTCAAGAACCGCGAAATCGCCCGGAATGAGTTCGTTGTCGCCGGTCACAAGGTTGATATCGGCAAGATCACCGATGTTGCCGTCAAGACCGTCGAGGGGGCGAACGACGACATCTCGGCACCCGGTCAATGCATCGCTGCGCTGGATCTGTGCACCGGTCTGCCAGACAGCAAGAAGGCCAGCCATGTTGAACCCGGTGCCGGGCATTACGGCATCTTCGCAGGCCGCAGCTGGCGCGACAACATCCGTCCGCTTGTCATTGATTTCATGAACGAAAACAGCCGTAAACCGCGCCGCCGCGCGGCCAATAACAACAAGGTTGCCTGACGGGTATGGGCAAGGATCAGACAACTGACCTTGCCTTTTCCTGCACCTGCGGCGCAGTTCAGGGTCGCATCACTTCAGCGGGCGTAAAATCAGGCACTCATGTGGAGTGTTTTTGCCACGATTGCCGCGCTGCGCAGATTTACTTTCAACAACCCGATCCGGCCCCCGGCCCGGTCGACATTCTTCAGACCACACCTGAAGATATCGTGTTCGACTCAGGGGTCGAGCATCTGGGGCTCATGCAGCTCAGCCCCAAGGGCATGCTGCGCTGGTATGCGACATGCTGCAACGCGCCGCTGGGTACAAGCACGCAGAGCCCGAAATTTCCCTTTATCGGTTTCATCACCAAACGCCTGCGCAACCCGGAAAAGCTCGGGCCGGTGCTGGTCCGCGGGTTTGTTCCCGGGCCGGAAGGCAAACAATCCCATCACGGGCTGCGGCACGGCATTGTTGGACTGTTCTCGCGCGTCGCCAAGTCGCGCCTCTCTGGGCGCTGGAAGCAAACCCCGTTTTTCGACCATGAAACCGGCGCGCCCGTTGCAACCCCCGTCATTCTGACCAAAGAACAGCGCGCGGCGCTCTACGACTAGCGAAAGCGCACCGGTATCTGCAACCAACCTTCGATCGCGTCGCACACGGCCGCGGGGGTTTCCAACGTTGGCAAATGCCCGGCATCGTCGAGCACGACCAGACTGGCGTCGGGGATCAACTCAGCCATGAACGCATGTTTCTTAGGCGGCGTCAGCGTGTCATGAGCGCCGCACAGGATCAGGGTGGGCGCGTTGATTCGGCGCAGCGTTCCCTGTTGATCCGGCCGTTTTTGCAGTACGCGCATCTGACGCACAAAGTGATCGGCGCCGAACTCTTTGGCCATGCGCAACACGTCGTTCAGAATTGGAATACGTTGGGGGCCGGGTGCCAGAGTGTCCGACCCCACAGCCTTGCGCATTACGTCTTCAAGCCGCCCCGCCAATGCGCCAATGATCAGGTCTTCTCGTCCAGCAGCCATATGGGGCGTATCCGCCTGCCCGTCAGTCGCAATCAGACCCAAACGCGTGATCCTGTCCGGTGCACGCCGGATCAGTTCCAAAGCCACCATCCCGCCCAGCCCTTGGCCAGCCAAGGCAAAGCGATGCGGCAGAACATCCAAAAGGCCCGAGGCGATCTCTTCCACCCGATCGCCTTCCAGCAAAGGTGCGATCATGACAGACCGACTGCGCGACAAACGCTCGATCTGTGGGCGAAACAGCCGCGCGTCGCTCATGAGTCCGGGCAGCAGAACCAGCGGCTCGATCACGCTGAACCTCCGAAATCTGACGTCTCTTGCGTCCTTGTTACGTAGCAGGATGAGAGTTTTGCGCCCGATGGGCAAGGGAAAGTTCAGGGGTATTCAAGCCCTCGAACCTCCGGGAAATCCGCGTATCGGGCTTGCCGCAATTCCACCGCTTCGTCGGGCTCATCGCCCGGGCGCAGCAAACATCCGCGTGGCGCAATATAGCTGTCGATCCGGCGCAGAGGCTTTGGCCGCCAAACAAGATTGAACGCGCACAGCTTGGGGAAAAACCAGATCTCGGAATAGTCGAGATGGTCGTGCATCCACCAGGCCAGATCCCGCCAGTCGCGCCCCTGTTCATACCTGTCTGCAAACCAGGGTACAATGATCGACGCGCCGGCGATCCTTGCATCACCCACACCCCGGTCCCAGATGTGGCACTCCAGCGGATTATCATTTCGCGCGCAGTTCAGCTTGTTTTCATTCCCGAACCGGTTCAGCGACGGCGAACGGTAGCCCGAGCGCACAGCGATGCGACCAAAGGTTTCTTCGAGCGGGTCCAGCAAGGTTTCGCAAAACACCCGGCCAGTCTCGATCGCGAGGTCCGGATTGTCGGGAATATTCTGCACCTGGTGGAAATTGCCGATCTCGGAATACAGAAAATCCCGCATGTAAAAGTGCCGGGACAGACGCACCCGTCCCAGGGTTTCAAGGCTCCACATGCTGGCCGGTTTACGCATCAGATCGCTACTCTATTCCTTGTTCAGCCAGCCATTCGAGTATTCCGGTAACCGTCGCATCGGTTTGCCCCGGTGACATCAATCGCCCGGCCACCACATGCGAGGACGGATCGTCCCCCGGCCCCATCGTTACCAGATGAACCTCGGACGGCGCACCCCATGCTGCGGCGATCTCATGAGTCCGTTCGGGACGCACAACTTGATCCTGATCGGAAAACCAGAACAGCGTCGGCACCCGCGCCTGCGAAAAGTCCAGTCCCAGCACCGCGTAGACCAGCGAGGACATCGGCACCACGGCTTCCCACGGATAGGTCAGGGTCCAGAACCTGCCCTGTTCCGGATTTGTGGCCGAGGCAGTCCGCTCCTGCCCCATCAGCATCGGCAACCAGATCCGGGCCCATGGCAATGTCGGCAGCCATTCTCCAGCGGTGTTCACGCCGAAATTCGGAGAGATCATGACCATCGCCGCAACCCCGTCACTCAGATCAGGGTCGACAGCGGCGGCAGCAGCCAATGTTCCACCGGTCGAGGTTGATATGACAATCACACGATCCCCCACTGCGCGCGCAGCCGCCAGAGCCTCGGCCATATCACGCATCCACCCCGAAGCTGTCGCCTCGGCCATGGCTGCGCCGGTCCGGCCGTGCCCCTGCAACCGGGTGTAGACCAGATTGGCCCCCAGCGCCTCGGCGATCCTGTCAGGTACGGGGCGGATTTCTTCTGAAGTGGCTGAAAACCCATGCACATACAGAACCGAGTACGGCGTTCGGCGCTCTTTGAAATCCGCCTGCCAGATCACTCGCTTCTGCACGCCGGGCCTAATATCGTCATAGGCGGATTCGACTGACTCGAAATAGACCTGCACGCCTTCGCCGAATTTACGAGGTTCGAAGGTCGGCTTCAGATCGACCTGCTCACGCGGGCCGAACAGGTAAACCAATGCCCCAAGCAATAGCACGGCCAGAATGATCCATCCCAGCACCCGCATCATTCAGTCCCGATGACATCCAAAATCGCATCCTCGATCATCGCAAGACAGCACTCGTCTGAAAAGCGGTGATCGGCATCTTTGACCAGCAGCAGCCGCATATCGGGCCCGGCCGCGTGATCCAGCAGCCGTACCGCCGTTTCGGTCAACACCGCCGTATCGGCCGTGCCCTGCAGAAACCGAACCGGAAACGGCAGGTTCAGAGCGTCCCGCAACACCAGTTGCTGCCGCCCGTCTTCGATCAATCGCTTGGTTATGACATAGGGCTCCATATAGTCCGAAGGCAACTCGACCGATCCCACAGATTCCAGAGCGGCCTTCTGCTCGTCACTGAACGACGCCCAATACCCGTCTTCGGTAAAATCCGGTGCGGCCGCGATCGTGACCATGCCCGCAATTCGCTCAGGAAGTGCCTTAGCCAACAACAGTGCCTGCCACCCCCCCATGGACGAGCCGACAATCACCAGTGGCCCGTCCGTCAGGTCAGAAACAGCCGCAATCGTGTCCTGATGCCAGTCGCCGATACTGCCTTCCTCGAATGTTCCTGAACTTTCCCCATGACCTGAGTAATCAAACCGCAGAAACGCCTGCCCGCGCGCCTGCGCCCAGGCCTCAAGATGAACTGCCTTGGTGCCTTCCATATCCGACTTCAGCCCACCCAGAAACACGATGGTCGGCGCCGCCCCCTTGCTTTTGTGATAAGCCAGCCGCCGCCCTTGTGGTGTTTCCAGAAAATCCGCCTCTGCCATGAACCCTCTCCGATTTTTTCCTACATCATGCACGACTGCCCAGCACTCGCAATTCCAACTTCATCTTTTCCGAAATACTCCGGGGAGCGCGAGGGGCAGCGCCCCTCGCTCCGACCCTTGACACAGACACCTCCACCTGCCACATGAGCCGAACACACATAACCCGCAACCGGGCGTTCAGTGGGCGCCAAACCGACGAGGAGAGCCAACCATGGCTTTGGACGCACAGTCAGTCTCCCTTACTTTTCCCGATGGCAATTCCCGATCCTACGACGCAGGCGTGACGCCCGCGCAGGTGGCTGCCGATATCTCGACCTCGCTCGCCAAAAAGGCGATCTCGGCCACTGTGAATGGCCAGCATTGGGACCTGCAATGGCCCATCGAGGCCGATGCGCAGATCGCGCTTCACACCATGAAGGACGAAGAGCAGGCGAACGAGTTGATCCGCCACGATCTGGCGCATGTGATGGCACGTGCGGTGCAGGAAATCTGGCCCGACACCAAGGTCACCATCGGCCCGGTGATCGAAAACGGCTGGTATTACGACTTTGACCGAGCCGAGCCCTTCACCCCAGAAGATCTGGGCAAGATCGAAAAAAAGATGAAGGAAATCATCAACAAGCGCGATCCCGTGACCACCGAGGTCTGGGATCGTCAGCGCGCGATCGATTTCTATACCCGAAACAACGAGCCCTATAAGGTCGAGCTGATCGAGGCCATCCCCGGGGATGAACCGTTGCGCATGTATTGGCATGGCGACTGGCAGGATCTGTGCCGGGGACCTCATTTGCAGCATACCGGCCAATTGCCCGGTGACGCGTTCAAACTAATGTCCATCGCCGGTGCCTATTGGCGCGGCGACAGTGACCGCGCAATGCTACAACGCATCTACGGCGTGGCGTTTACCGGCAAGGAAAAACTCAAAGCGCACCTGCATATGCTGGAAGAAGCTGCCAAGCGCGACCACCGAAAACTGGGCCGTGAGATGGACCTGTTCCACATGCAAGAAGAGGCCCCCGGGCAGATCTTCTGGCATCCGAATGGATGGACTGTCTACACGCAGCTACAGGACTATATGCGTCGTCAGCAGCGCAAGGGCGGATACGTTGAAGTCAACACGCCTCAGGTCGTAGACCGCAAGCTCTGGGAAGCTTCTGGGCACTGGGACAAGTATCAGGAGAACATGTTTATCGTCGAAGTTGACGAGGAACATGCGCGGGAAAAGGCGATCAACGCCTTGAAACCGATGAACTGCCCCTGCCATGTGCAGATTTTCAACCAGGGTCTGAAGTCTTATCGCGATCTGCCTCTGCGCATGGCCGAATTCGGGTCTTGCAACCGATACGAACCGTCAGGCGCGCTGCACGGCATCATGCGCGTACGCGGGTTTACCCAGGATGATGGCCATATCTTCTGCACCGAAGATCAAATCGAATCTGAAACTGCTGAGTTCATTCGGTTCCTGTCCGAGATTTACAAAGATCTCGGGTTCGAAAACTTCTCGGTCAAGTTCTCGGATCGCCCCGAAAAACGCTCGGGTTCGGATGAGGTTTGGGACAAGGCCGAAGCTGCCTTGCTCAGCGCGACGCGTGCGGCTGGCATCGAGCCGGAACTCAATCCCGGTGAAGGGGCGTTCTACGGTCCGAAGCTCGAGTTTGTTCTGACCGACGCCATTGGCAGGGATTGGCAATGTGGTACGCATCAGGTGGACTTTGTCCTGCCCGAACGTCTGGACGCCTCGTACATTGGTGCCGATGGTGGCAAACACCGCCCGGTCATGCTGCATCGTGCAACGCTGGGTTCGTTTGAACGTTTCATCGGCATTCTGATCGAGGAACACGCTGGCAAACTGCCTTTCTGGCTGGCACCGCGCCAGGTCGTCGTCGCGTCGATCACGTCCGAAGCCGACGAGTACGTGGCCGAGGTCGTCGAAACGCTGCGCGCCGCAGGTGTCAGGGCCGAGGCTGATATTCGCAACGAGAAAATCAACTACAAGGTTCGCGAACATTCAGTTGGCAAAGTGCCGATCATTCTGGCCGTTGGTCATCGCGAAGTTGACGAGCGCACGGTCAGCGTTCGGCGCTTGGGTGAGAAACAGACGCAGGTTCAATCGCTTGAGGCTGTAACAAATGAGCTGTCGCAGGCGGCAACCCCACCCGACCTGTTGTAACATTCGGCAGCATATTGCCTGCGATCCGGCCCCGAGAAAGGGGCCGGATTGAAACATTTTCTAATTTTCAATTCAAAAACAGTTTGTTACCCTTCAAGGGGCCATGACGGTCTTTGACGGGGTTGTGAGACACGGGCTCGTGAATTCACCTGCCCGGGTTAAGCAACTACCTTGTCAATGTCACAAGCAGACATACGCAGTCATCAAAAGGGATTACCGAGATGTCGAACACCGCAAAAACCCTGGTTATCGCAAGCGCTGTCGCAGCAGCCGTATCGGGCGCCGCCACAACCGCCTCTGCACAAGCCAAAGAGAAATGCTATGGCGTTTCGCTGGCCGGTCAGAACGACTGTGCCGCAGGTCCCGGCACAACCTGCGCGGGCACATCGACCGTTGATTATCAGGGCAACGCCTGGACCCTGGTCGACGCAGGCACCTGTGCCGATATCGAACTGCCGGACAACCGCAAAGGCTCGCTCGAGCCGCTGGATCGCGACCTGCCGGCATAGGGTCGACCCAACGAACTCATGGGGCGGGCATGATCGCCCGCCCCTTTTCTTCGTGATCAAGGAACTGCCAGATGTTGGATGATGCTCTGAGGTCGAACCGTTTGCCCGCCGCGCCCGGTGTCGGTTACAAACCGCAGCATTTCACGCAGATTCTTGAGCATGCAAAACCCGTTGCATGGCTGGAAATTCACGCCGAGAACTACATGGGCGATGGCGGCAGGCCTTTGGCGCAGCTGCGCCACCTTTCGGAAACATTCCCGATTTCCGTCCACGGTGTTGGCCTCTCGATTGGTGGCGAAACGCCGTTGGACCCCGATCACCTGGCCCGCCTGAAACATCTGGTGGGCTGGTTGAACCCTGCCAGTTTTTCCGAACATCTGGCTTGGTCGACCCATGACAGCCACTTTCTGAACGACCTGCTGCCCTTGCCCTATACCGACACGACACTGGCGCGGGTTTGTGATCATATCGATCAGGTGCAAGAGGTGGTCGGGCGGCAAATGCTGCTGGAAAACCCATCGAGCTATCTGGCGTTCGAGGAAAGCACGTGGTCCGAACCTGATTTTCTGCGCGAAGTTGCGCGTCGCACTGGCTGTGGCCTGTTGCTGGACGTAAACAACGTCTTCGTCTCGGCCACCAATCTGCACTATGCGCCGCAAGGCTATATCGACGACTACCCGCTGGCTTTGGTTAAGGAAATCCACCTTGGCGGACATGACGAAGACGAAGACGATCATGGCCAACCCTTGCTGATCGACAGCCACGGGCGTGAAGTTGTCGACCCGGTCTGGAGCCTGCTGGACTACGTGCTGGCAAAGTCCGGTCCCAAACCCGTCCTGATCGAATGGGACACGGATATCCCTGAGTGGCCGATCCTGCGGGCCGAGGCTGACCGCGCGCAAGCAGCGTTGGACAGGGTCCCGGCATGAGCGTTTCGCAAACCGATTTCCACGCGGCGTTGCTGGATGCCAGGCGCCCTGTTCCTGACGGGTTGCTGGATGCCGAGGCCCAGCCTGCCGGGCGACGTTTCAGTGTCTACCGCAACAACGTGGCCGTTTCGCTGACCGAAGCGCTGCATCAGGCATTCCCGGTCATTGCCAAGCTTTTGGGGCCGCAGAACATGGACGGGTTGGCCGGGATTTTTCTGCGTCAACACCCGCCGTCCTCACCCCTGATGATGTTTTACGGGGAAGAATTCCCTGCGTTTTTGGCCGGCATGGAGCAGCTGTCTCATTTGGGTTATCTGCCGGATGTTGCACGGCTGGAGTTAGCGCTGCGCCGCGCCTACCACGCTGCTGATGAGACCCCGATCAGCCCCGATCAACTGGCCATCGCGCCCGAGGACCTGATGCAGGCGAAACTGACGCTTGCGCCTGCGGTCCAAATCATCTCTTCGGACTGGCCGATCCACTCGATCTGGCAATTCAACACGCAACCCGACGCCCCCAAACCGCAGGCCGGTGCGCAGGATGTTCTGGTTGCGCGGCCCGAATTCGATCCGGCGGCCGATCTTCTACCTGCCGGAGGTGCTGTCTGGATCGGGTTGATCCAGCAGGGGCACACCATTGGGGCCGCGTTCGAAGCCACCTTGACCGATTCACCCGAATTTGACCTTGGACCCACTCTGGCGCTGCTTTTGCAAGGCAGTGCAATAACTTCCGTGACTATCGAAAGGCAGGAGACATGACCGCTCTGATCTCTTTACACAACAACACTCTGGGAAAACTAGAACTGACCTCGGGGTGGCTGACACCGACACTGGCCCGTCTGGTCTTTGCGGCAACCCTGCTGATCTATTATTGGAATTCCGCCACTACAAAGCTCGGCAGCGGGATCTTTGGCTTCCTGTTTCCTTCGGATGGCGCTTATGTACAGATTTTCCCCAAGGCGATGGAGGCTGTCAGCTATGACAGTTCGCAGCTTGGCGTATTTCACTGGGCCATCGCGGTTGCGGGAACATGGGCAGAGTTTTTGCTTCCCGCGCTGCTGCTTGTTGGGCTGTTCTCACGCCTTGCCGCACTGGGCATGATCGGCTTTATCTGGGTGCAGACAATTGTCGACGTCGCCGGCCATGGTGCGCAGTTGGGCAATTTTTTCACTGCCGCGCCCAATATTCTGGATCAGCGGACGATGTGGACATTCCTCATGCTTGTCATTGTGATCAATGGCGCAGGTCCGCTTTCACTTGACCGCATCCTGCGCGTGAAATGACCTAGAAATGTGCCTTGGGCTCGTCCGGTTTTCCTGCGGCCAGCCCAAGCACCCCGGCCACACCGGCAAAGGCGATTGGGAACATGGTAAAGACACCGAAGCCGAAGGCATAATACATGCCCGCCGCCGAGATGAGCAGCAGCACCCCGGCAACCAGAGCGCGCGCATGCGCCATCGCCCCACCAACAAGCGCCAGCAAGGGGGCCAGAATTGATGCAGTTTGAACCAGTTCAGGGTTGGTAACCTGTTCGGCAATGCCATCGATTTCACCGAAACGATCGATGAACTCGACAAAACCATAGCCGAAAAAACCGACGATCATTCCGACCAGCCCGGCGATGACGCCCAATATCATGGCTGCGTTACGCATTCATTCTTCTCCGAAGTTGCGGGCGTTACATATGTAGTCCGTCAGGCAACGCCAAGGCTCTTGCGCGTTTCTTCCGTCCAACCCAGATGCAACTGGCCTTCCGTTTCGATCAACGGGCGCTTCATCAGAGTCGGATGGTTGGCCAACAACTCGGGAACCGGGCGCGCACGCGTCTGCTCATCCAATCCTCGCCAGGTCGTTGAACGGGTATTGAGCAAAGCCTTGCCGAAATCGTCGAGCGCCCGCGCCATCACTTCGGCGGGTACGCCCTGCGCCCGAACGTCAACGAATTCAGCATTCGGAAGTCTTTTCAATGCCTTGCGGCAAGTATCGCAGGTTTTCAACCCGTAAAGGCGCATGGTGGAGAAGCTCCTATAGTTTCTAAAAATTGGGCAAAAACTTTATCTTAGCCCGGTTGTTCTTGATTTTTTACTTCACCGTGCAATGTTGAAAAAGGTGAAACACGCAATTCGGGCCGTCTCGTTTGGGCGAAACAGTGATGTGTTGCGGTCGCGCCAACCACAGCCCCGCCAATTTGCGGGCGAACGTGAAAGAAGAAGGAGACACGGGAAATGCCAACTGGCACCGTGAAATGGTTTAATACCACCAAAGGCTATGGGTTTATCGCCCCCGATGAAGGCGGCAAAGACGTGTTTGTTCATATCTCAGCCGTTGAACGCTCGGGCCTCACCGGGCTCGCAGACAACCAGAAAGTTTCGTACGAATTGCAGGACGGACGCGACGGACGTCAAATGGCAGCTGATTTGAAGCCATTGTAACTGCTTATCCGTCATTGGCGGAGTATTTCAACGAAGGTTAACGGCCAGATTTCGGCCGTTGGCCATCGCCGTATTGTTATCCCCGTGCGGGATCTTTGGGGGTATGGGTAGACCAGTCGTCCCCCATCGCTACGATGCAGGATGTGCCTGTTGCATAGGTCACAACCATGGTCCAGCCCCCGGATCGGTTGGTCCAGATCTCCATGATCTGTTCCGGACCACGTACGCCCGTAGCTGCGCGTTGCGATCCGAACTGGCGCGTCAACTTGTCATGCAAAGCCTCCGTCGGCTCGCAAATCACCTCGGCAATCGGCGACTTTGCCTGCGCTGGCTGGGCCAGTGTCACAGCTAGGCCAATTGCAAGGGTGCGCAAAGGGTTGGTCATGACCCTGTTGTAACAGACTCATGACAAAGCGTATAGACAAATGATATGCGCGATCAGGTCTCGCGGATCACCGCTTCAAACTCGCGCCACTCGCGCGCGGTCATCCCAGAGTTTTCCTGCGTGACGTTTTCTCCGCCCAGCATCCGCCGCAAACAGCTCACCATCTGCGCAGACAGATTCACCGCGCCAAGTCGGTAGTCTTCGAAGGCGCGGTAGGCAAATGGCACCCAGTCGGCTGCAATTTTGCACATGGTGTCGGCGTAAACACGGATCTCATACTGCGCATGCGGGTCTGCACGTAGACGCAGGAAGTGGAACAGATTGTGCAGGTCGACCTTCCAATACCACTGCGTGTAGATATTTGCCGGCAAGTTCATCCGCGCCAGTTCACGCGCCAAACCTTGCTGTCCGTCCTGCCCGATCATGGCCTCGTAATTGTCATAACACCGCGCGCTGTCCGCCTTGAGGATTTCCAGAACGCGCGCGGCCTCTTCCCCTTGCAAGGTATCCCCGCGCCCCTGATTGTTCACCTCGGATTGCGCGGCGACGTGTTCGGGGGCCGGGATATAGAATTCGCGGTCGAGGATGGAATACCGAGCGGAATATTCGTTCACATTGGCGGTGCGGTGTCGAATCCACTGCCGCGCCACGAAGACCGGTAGTTTGACGTGGAGTTTGATTTCGCACATTTCGAACGGCGTTGAATGCCAGTGCCGCATGAGGTAACGGATCAGACCCTCGTCATTCTGGACCGATTTCGTACCCTTACCATAGGACACCCGCGCCGCCTGACAGATTGCTGCGTCGTCGCCCATGTAGTCAATCACACGGACAAACCCATGATCCAGAACCTGGTGCGCGGTGTACAGGTGGTCTTCCATACCTTGGGCGACAACCCGGCGCGTCGGAGTTGTCGACGTGCGTTGTTCTTCGATTTCGGCCAATTGGTCGGACGACAGCGGCATGAAATGGTCCTTTCCAGAAATGAGTCGCCGACCACTATATATCGGCAACTTGCTCACCGGAACCGCAGGATGTGCTGTGATTTGTGTTATTTCGGATTTGTGTCTACCCGACCTCTCGACAGTTCGAGACTGCGCGCTAAGCTGCTGGAAATAACAACCAGCATAAGGAAAGCCACAATGGGGCTGAGATATCTTCACACCATGGTCCGCGTCAAGGACCTGGAAAAGTCGATGGCGTTCTACAAACTGCTCGGGCTTGAGGAAACGCGCCGTTACGAGAGCGAATCCGGCCGGTTCACATTGGTCTTCTTGACCCCGCCCGGCCAAAAGGACGCACCGATCGAATTGACGTATAATTGGGATGGCGATGACGCGCTGCCCAGCGACAGCCGCCATTTCGGACATCTGGCGTATGGCGTCGACGACATTTATGAAGTCTGCCAGCACCTTCAGGACAATGGCGTCGTGATCAATCGCCCCCCTCGGGACGGGCGCATGGCCTTTGTCCGCTCACCCGACAATGTATCGATCGAACTGCTGCAAAATGGTGACGCGCTGCAACCGGCGGAGCCTTGGGCCAGTATGGGCAATACCGGCACCTGGTAAGCAATCCTTTTGGGGTTGGCCGGTTCGGCCAATCCCGCCTCAGTAGATATATCTGATTTGGTCGGTCCAATACCGCTCGACGCGCCGCAGTGAACTTGTGATATCCTCGATCCCTTCGGGACCCAGCACACCTCGGCTTTGCAGACCATCTGCGTGGCGCGCGAACAAATCGGCGACGATATCACGGATTTCCCGGCCTCTCGGCGTCAGGCGGACACGGACCGAGCGTCTGTCGATCTCGCACCTCTGGTGGTGCATATAGCCCATTTCGACAAGTTTCTTGAGGTTATAGCTGACATTGCTGCCCTGATAGTATCCACGGCTTTTCAGTTCGCCAGCGGTTACCTCGTGATCGCCGATATTGAACAAAAGCAGCGCCTGAACGGCGTTGATCTCAAGAACGCCGACCCGTTCGAACTCATCCTTGATGACGTCCAGAAGCAGCCGGTGCAAGCGCTCGACAAGGGCGAGCGCCTCAAGATAGCTGCCCATGAAACCCTTATTGCCCGGCGCCGAGACCTGCATTTCCATACTCATCCGACCCTCCAATTCAGTCGTCCTGTTTCAGGCAGGATGAGTGGAATTCCCCAAAATTCGGTTAAGCGTATTTTTCGTTATTTTTGAAAGGTCTGCGCGATATCTGCAATTAGGTCGGCAAATGGACCCGGTGCAGCAACCTGCTCCGTCACCCATTGATAGAGGTCCTGATCGTTTTCGTGTAACAGCGCGTCAAAGACATCCAGCCCACTCGCATCCATCGCGTCCAGATTGCGATCTGCATAAGCCGACAGGATCAGGTCCATTTCTTTGATGCCGCGTCGCATCGCACGCATTTTCATACGTTTGATGCGAATATCTCTGGGTTCTGTCACGCGGATTGGTCCAGCATCAGGCGCAGCTTTTTCTCAAGGCGGGCAGCGCGTTCGGCAGTCGAGCGCATCTCGCCGCGGATCGAACGCAGTTCCGCTGCAAGGCTGGCCAGTTCCGGGGCTTCCTCGGCCCCATCAAAGGGGCCTTCCATCCCCTCGCCTTCACCCGTCAACAGCCACATGATCGAGACATTGACCATGCCGGCCAGCATCGACAGACGGTTCGCGCGTGGTTCGGACAGGTCGTTTTCCCAGCCGGCAATTGTGGATTTCTTGACGCCAAGACGCCGCGCCAGGTCGGATTGGGTCATTCCAGCCGCCTCGCGCGCACCGGCCAGCCGGTCTCCGAAGGTTGCTGCATCAGGTCCGAACCAGTCGTTCTCGTCGCTCATCAAAGTCTCCGAATCCATTCTCTCTTTGGCTTGATCGTCATTCGGGCGCACCCTATGACAGTCAGGCTGAACATACAAACCGAGGCCACCCATGAGTTTCCTGTCTGCGACATTGTCACGCGTAAAACCCTCGCCCACGATTGCGATGACGGCAAAGGCGGCTGAATTGAAGGCCGCCGGGCGCGATGTGATCGGCCTCAGCGCGGGTGAACCGGATTTCGACACGCCGCAGAACATCAAGGATGCGGCGGTTGCCGCGATTGCCGCAGGCAAGACCAAATATACCGCACCCGATGGCATCCCCGAGTTGAAACAAGCCGCCTGCGCCAAGATGAAGCGCGATCATGGGCTGGACTATACGCCCGCTCAGATTTCGGTGGGCACCGGTGGCAAGCAGACGCTATATAACGCGCTGATGGCCACCATGAACGACGGCGACGAGGTGGTAATCCCCGCGCCCTATTGGGTGAGCTATCCGGATATGGTTCTGCTGGCTGGCGGCACCCCGGTGGTGGTCGAAACCAAGCTGGAGAACAGCTTTAAACTGACCCCGGAACAGCTCGAAGCGGCGATCACGCCGAAAACCAAATGGTTCATCTTCAATTCGCCCTCGAACCCCACCGGAGCTGGGTACAGCCGCGAAGAACTGAAGGAACTGACCGACGTTCTGATGCGCCACCCCCAAGTTTGGATCATGTCGGACGACATGTACGAACATCTGGCCTATGACGGGTTCGAGTTCTGCACCCCAGCCGAGGTTGAACCAGGCCTTTATGACCGCACGCTGACCTGCAACGGCGTCTCCAAGGCCTATGCCATGACCGGCTGGCGGATCGGATACGCGGCGGGACCGGTTGAGATCATTGCTGCCATGCGTAAGATCCAGTCGCAGTCGACCTCGAACCCCTGTTCGGTCAGTCAATGGGCGGCAGTCGAAGCGCTGAACGGAACCCAGGCGTTTCTGGCGCCGAATAATGAGACGTTCAAACGACGGCGCAACCTTGTGGTCGAAATGCTGAATGCCATCAATGGCATCACCTGCCCAACACCCGAAGGCGCGTTTTATGTCTACCCCTCGATCGCCGGTCTGATTGGCAAGACCACGCCTGCGGGTACTGTCATCGAAAACGACGAAGCTTTTGCCACCGCGTTGCTGGAAGAGGCCGACGTCGCCGTAGTCTTTGGCGCTGCTTTCGGGTTGTCACCGAATTTCCGCGTCAGCTATGCAACCTCGGACGAGGCGTTGACCGAGGCCTGCACCCGCATACAGCGTTTCTGCGCGGCGTTAACCTGATCGGAAGGAAGGGACAATGTCCGCAGAGTTGCCCGAGTATTATTTCCGTGTGCGCGAAAACGGTGCGGTCGTGTTCAGGATCGACACCGAAAACCGCCACCGGCGGATCGAAATGGATCAGATCGCGGTCATCAACATTCGCAATGGCGAAGTCAAACCGCACGGTCAACGCACGCTGTCAGAAGCGGATAAGGCCGAGATCGATCGCTGGATAGACGAGCGCAAGACATTGCTGGCGCAGCGTGACATCGACGACATACACCGCGCCGTCGATTATCTGAACCTGACAACGCAATGGGCGCAATCGAAGGCCACGCCGGATCAGCTGGAAGACGTTACCGACCGCCTGCTGATGGCGATGCATGATCTAAGGTCGGTTCTGGTTCGAAAGAAAGCGGACCGCATGCGCGAGGGCTGACCGGGTTCACTCGGCCGGCACACCAACCGTGCGCACGGATCGCATCCAGAACCGTGCCATCAGCATCACTGAGGCACAGGCCAACCCAAGCACAAGCCCCAGCCAGATTCCGATCCCCTCCATGCCCTGCACGAAGCCAAAATAGTACGAGGCCGGAATCCCGATCGCCCAGTAACTGAGGGCCGCCATGATCATCGGAATCTTGGCGTCCTGGAGCCCACGCAACAGACCCAGCGCAATGACCTGCGCGCCATCAACCAACTGGAACAGCGCCGCCATCGCCAGCAACCCGGACCCGATGGCCAGAACCTGCGCCCGCTGCGGGTTGTCAGATTGCATGAACAGGGAAATCAGCGGCTCAGGGAAGACCAAAAACAGTGTGATCGTCACGAAGGAAATGATCAGTGACATGGCGGTCACCGCGATCGCACCTTTTTCAAGATGCGCCCGATCGCGTCTGCCCAGCGCGTTGCCCGCCCGGATCGTCGCCGCGTTGGACAGGCCCAGATGCACCATGAATGCGGCCGAAGCGAGGTTCAGCGCGATGCCGTGCGCCGCCAAGGGCTCTTTCCCGATCCAGCCCATCATGAACGCCGAGGTCGCAAATAAGGAAACTTCGGCCAACAAGGTCAGACCGATGGGAACGCCAAGCTTCAGAACGCTGCTGAACATCTCCCAATCGGGACGCCAAAAGCGTTGAAACAAGCTGTGTTCGGGCAGCGCGCGTATCGCGTAGAACACGACGCAGATCAGCGAAACGAACTGTGTCGCCAGCGACGCGATGGCCGCGCCCATGACGCCCAGTTCCGGCGCGCCCCAGTTGCCGAAGATGAAGGCATAGTTCGTCACGGCATTCACCAGCGCCGCCGCGACCGTGATCCACAGAACGATCTGCGTCCGCTCGAGTGCTGCGAGATAAGACTTCAGAACCATGACCAGCAACGCAGGAAAAAGCCCCCACCCTGCCACGCGCAGATACTGCGAGGCCGTTTGTGCGACGTCCGGCTCTTGCTGTAACGCGATCAGAATAGGATGGGACCACCACAGCAACGGCATCATCACCGATGCGTAGATCAGCGACAGCCACAATCCCATACGGGTAGATCTGCGGATGCTGGTTTCGTTCTCTTCAGCGGCGGCAGTAGCGACCATCGGCATAACGGCCAAACCGAAACCCGCGCCAAACAGAAACAACACAAAGTAGTAGCTGTTGGCCAACGTCACAGCCGCCAACGCTTCGACACCGTACCAGCCCAGCATGACCGTATCGGTCAGGCCGATCGCGAACTGCGCCAGATGCCCGCCGACCAACGGCAGGCCCAGCACGGCAATGGCGCGAAAATGGGCGGGATATGTCATCGTCTTGATCATCGCCCCAGCCTTATTCTCGGCAAGGGCGCGGGACAAGAGCGGATCAAGTGAATTTCAAATTGAGACTCACTTTTTTGTTG
The DNA here is from genome assembly GCF_056540665.1 of Ruegeria sp. AM4. Lineage (NCBI taxonomy): Bacteria > Pseudomonadati > Pseudomonadota > Alphaproteobacteria > Rhodobacterales > Roseobacteraceae > Ruegeria > Ruegeria sp. AM4. The sequence goes on from NZ_JBQFXD010000001.1 coordinate 970,172, forward strand.
GCTGACCGACGTGCTGACCAGCAGCTCGCGTTGCGTAGCGTGCTTTCATACTAATCCGAGCGCGCCTCGGGATGCAGAGCAGTTCCTAGAATGTGGTCCGATCGGTGAATGACATGGTGCGCCTGACCTACGATCAGAGGATCGGGTTCACCAACGATTGCTTCATCCTTGCCGGGATAATCGAGCGTCGACAGAAAATGGCGCATACAATTCAGGCGCGCGCGCTTTTTGTCATTCGATTTCACGATCGTCCAAGGCGCGTCGGCGGTGTCGGTATAAAAGAACATCGCTTCTTTCGCTTCGGTATAGTCCTCCCACTTGTCAAGGCTGGCCTTGTCGATGGGTGAGAGCTTCCACTGTTTCAGCGGATCGGTCTCGCGGCTTGTGAACCGGCGTTGCTGCTCAGGCTGGGTGACGGAAAACCAATATTTGTAAAGCTGGATACCGGACCGCACGAGCATACGTTCAAGCTCGGGCGTCTGGCGCATGAATTCCAGATACTCATTCGGCGTACAGAACCCCATAACACGCTCGACACCCGCGCGGTTGTACCAGGACCGGTCGTAGAACACCATTTCCCCGACCGTTGGCAACTCTTGCACATAGCGCTGATAGTACCATTGCCCCTTTTCTTCCCAGGTAGGCTTGTTCAATGCGACAACGCGTGCCTGACGGGGGTTCAGATGCTCCATGAATCGCTTGATCGTGCCGCCTTTACCCGCCGCGTCACGCCCTTCGAACAGCAACACGAACCGCTGGCCGGTCTCTTGCGCCCACAGCTGAACCTTGAGGAGTTCGGCCTGCAAATTGGCCTTTTGCGCCTCATAATCCTTACGCCCCATCTTGCGGTCATAGGGGTATTTTCCGCTTTCGAAGGCGAGTCGGATCTTTTCGGGACTGGGCGATGGCACCTCGGCCGAGACCGGCGCTGCGAAATTGATCCGGGATGGGGCTTCTGTGGTGTTGGGCGCTGCATCCATGCGTTCATTCTCCTCGGGGTTGCCTTTGCGCCGAACTTTAACAGCCCCCTCGAATGCCCACCTTGATTGGTGTCAAATTGACTTATCTTTACACCCCCAAAATACCCCCCAAAACCCCACCCTTCATCTTTTCAAAAATACTCCGGGGTGCGCGAGGGGCTGGCCCCTAGCTTACTCCCTCACCGATGTCCCCAATCATCAGGATTATCCGAATTGTTGGGCGAAAGCCCCAACACATCCCCTTCGGTTGAACACCCCAATCCCAAAACGGTGCGGTTGGCATAGGAGAAATAGGCGCAAACCTGATTGATCTCCAAAACCTCGCCATCATCCCAACCTGCATCTCGCAGAGCAACGATATCCGCCTCTGTCAATTCCGCCGGAGCTTCGGTCAGAACTTGCGCATACCGCATCGCGGCAACCTGCGCGTTGTCCAGAGGCGCGTCTTCAAGGCGTCTGGCCTCGATCGCTGCGCGGATCGCGTCCCCTCGTTCTGCGTCGTTCAGCAAGCGCTGCAAGCCACTGAAATGATGCTCGACGCAATAGCCACAGCGGTTCAGCGAGCTGACCCAAACCCCAAGAACTTCGAGAAACCATTTCGGAATTTTGTTCGCCGAATGGTGCAGCACAGCCTTGTACATCGCCATGTGCCCTTCCATCGAATGGGGCCGAAGGCTGTGCGCCATCATGATGTTGTCAACGTTGTTTCCGGGGCCTGTCACCCGCTCATAGAGTTTTTTCAGCTTCCCCGTTGCATGTTCGAATGGAATCGTAGCTATCCAGCTCATCTGTGCCTCTCCTATTGGTCCGATGTTGCACGCTTTCGATTTCCGACTTTGCAAACCGAACCCAAACCGTTAGCCCTGTCCTGGCCTTAGCGGTAATTTGTCAGATACCTGCGATACATCAACACTCAATTTTCGAATCGGCCCGACCCTGTGCGCCTATTGTTTTTCGTCTTCATCTTCTCCGCGTGCGGCACACTTGCTGCCTTACTGAATCTGTTGTCAGCTGATTGGCTGTTGCTGTCGGTGCCCTGTGCGCTGGCAAGTGCCCTGATCCTGTTCCAAACATGGCTGCGCAATGTCAGGCAGCCAAAGAACTGGGCGATCATCGACGGATCGAACGTGATGCGCTGGAACGGCGGCACCCCGAATATCGACACCGTTTCCGAAGTCATCTCGACCTTGACCCAAGCTGGGCTTACGCCCGGCGTGGTGTTCGACGCCAACGCAAGGTACAAGCTCTCGGGGCACTACATGAAGGACAGCGCTTTGGCTTCCCACCTCGGACTGCCAATAAGCCGGGTTCTGGTGGCACCCAAGGGCACTCCGGCAGACCCGTTGGTATTGCAGGCCGCAAAGGACCTTGGCGCTGCCATCGTCACCAATGACCGGTTCTGCGATTGGGCTGAAGACTATTCTGATGTACTGGCTACCAAGAAACCGATACGCGGCGGGTAACGTAAAGGCGAGCTTTGGTTGTCGCTCTGACGCGGCTGACAAAAGCACACAACACCTCGCGCCCCTCTTCCCCCGGACCACATCACCTGCCATAATGGGGGAAACTCAAAAACAAGAGCAGCACCCATGCCCGACGATCTGTTGACGCCAGAAGCGACCAATACCTATGACGCCTCGTCCATCGAGGTGCTTGAAGGGCTGGAGCCTGTCCGCAAACGCCCCGGCATGTATATCGGCGGCACGGATGAGCGCGCTTTGCACCATATGGTCGCCGAAATCCTCGACAACTCGATGGACGAAGCGGTTGCGGGCCACGCCAACCGGATCGAGGTTGAGCTGCATGCCGACTACGCCCTGACCGTGCGCGACAACGGGCGCGGCATCCCCATCGACCCACACCCCAAGTTCCCCGACAAATCGGCGCTTGAGGTCATCTTGTGCACCTTGCATGCGGGTGGCAAATTCTCGGGCAAGGCCTACCAGACCTCGGGCGGTCTGCATGGCGTCGGCGCCTCGGTGGTCAACGCTCTGTCGGATTCGATGGTGGTGCAGGTGGCACGCGACAAGCAGCTGTTCGAACAACGGTTTTCGCGCGGTGTCCCGCTGGGTCCTGTCGAAAAAGTCGGCGCCGCCCCCAACCGGCGCGGCACGACGGTGACCTTCCATGCGGATGCCGACATCTTCGGCCACCACAAGTTCAAACCCGCCCGCCTGTTCAAATCCATCCGCTCCAAGGCCTACCTTTTCTCGGGCGTCGAAATCCGCTGGAAATCTGCCATCGACGACGGCGAAACCCCGACCGAAGCCAGCTTCCACTTCCCCGGCGGCCTGTCCGATTACCTGAAAGAGACGATGAACGGCTCCTCCACTTATGCCGAGCAGCCATTTGCTGGCACAGTGGATTTTCAGGAAAAGTTCAACACCCCCGGCAAGGTCGAATGGGCGATCAATTGGACGCCTTCGCGCGACGGGTTCATCCAGTCCTACTGTAACACCGTTCCCACCCCCGAAGGCGGCACCCACGTCGCGGGCTTCTGGGCCGCGATCCTCAAAGGGATCAAGGCGTATGGAGAGCTGATCAACAACAAGAAAGCAGGCCAAATCACCCGCGATGACCTGATCACCGGCGGTTGCGCGCTGGTCAGCTGTTTCATCCGCGAACCGGAATTCGTGGGCCAGACCAAAGACCGTCTCGCCACGGTCGAGGCACAGCGGCTGGTCGAAAACTCGGTCCGCGACCATTTCGACAACTGGCTTGCCGCGGATACGAAATCCGCCGGGGCGATCCTCGACTTCCTCATTCTGAGGGCCGAAGAACGTCTGCGCCGACGGGCCGAGAAGGAAACACAACGCAAGTCCGCCACTAAGAAACTTCGTCTTCCCGGCAAGCTGGTGGACTGTTCAAGTTCAACACGGGACGGAACCGAATTATTCATCGTCGAGGGTGACTCGGCAGGCGGTTCCGCCAAAATGGGCCGCGACCGCAAAACACAGGCCCTGCTGCCCCTGCGCGGCAAAATCCTGAACGTGCTGGGTGCGGCCAGTTCGAAACTGGGCACCAATGCCGAGATCAACGACCTGACCCAAGCGCTGGGTGTAGGCCTTGGCACCAAATTCAACGTCGATGACCTGCGCTATGACAAGATCATCATCATGACCGACGCGGATGTGGACGGGGCGCATATCGCATCCTTGCTGATGACGTTCTTCTTCACCCAGATGCGGCCGATGATCGACGCGGGCCACCTGTATCTGGCCTGCCCGCCCCTCTACCGCCTGACCCAAGGCGCCAAACGCGTCTATTGTCTGGATGAGGCCGAGCGCGACGAATGGCTGGAAAAGGGTCTGGGCGGCAAAGGCAAAATCGACGTGTCCCGCTTCAAAGGTCTGGGCGAGATGGACGCCAAAGACCTGAAAGAAACCACAATGGACCCGGCATCCCGCAAGCTGATCCGCGTTACAATTGATGAAGACGAACCCGGCGAGACCGGCGATCTGGTCGAGCGCCTGATGGGCAAAAAACCCGAACTGCGGTTCCAGTACATTCAGGAGAACGCGCGGTTTGTGGAGGAGTTGGATGTTTGAGTTCATAGTAAGTATTTGATATTTAATAAAACACCCAGATAACAATGTCTCGCCACTTTGGATTCTAAATGGGTTTTCGAAGGTGCTTCTGCGAAATATCGTATTCAGCCTAGGCGCTATTCTGTTTAGCCTTTCGGGCCAAACATCTGGAGCGCAGTCGGATCCCGAAACCGTAGCACTGTGCGCTGAACTTAAACGCCTCGGCGGAAACGTTGAATCTTTGGCAAACAAACTGGCGGACTCTATTCACTATAACCATTTTTGTGATGACGGGGGCGAATGTTACAGCCCTGCATCAAAGCGCATCGATGACTATAGCTTGTTAATAGTAGCCCCAACCGGCGTTGATGTAGGAAAACCGCTAACAAATAGTATTTTGTCGTCGCTCTCGAAACTCAATGAGGTCACCGAGAAACACGCCCAATTGAAAACGCCTGAAACGTTAGATTTTTTGGCGCTGGTATTTGTGGACGAAGCGGATTCGACAGGCGAACATAACGCTACAATTGAAAACATAATCGCCCCCGAAAACTTGGAATTTTCCGAGACACGCAGGAAGATATTCTCAAACTGGCTGGAAAGTAACCTTATTTGCAATGAGATAACCACAGAATACGATATCGGTGCGATCCAGGACGCGCAGATTTGGTTAAAACTGGGGTATTCTGATGAGAATACATTTTCCTGCGTAGAAGCCGCTATGATGAAATCTATGGGCCTTAAGAAGCTCGAAGATGCCAGATATAACAAAGGTGACTTTGGAAACTCATGGCTTGACGCGAACTCGTTAGGTTTAACCGTTCTGTATTCGGACCTCGTGAAACCGGGTCAATCTCGTGCGCAAACTAAGTTGAGACTAAAGGACGTTGTTGAGAACAGTTGCCAATAAATAGGTCTGACTTGAGCAAGCGTAGGATGGGTGTTTACACCCACTAAATTCCTCACAGCAAGATGGGTGTAAACACCCATCCTACATCACCACAATCCACGCACCCGCCCATGGGGGGCGGGTCGGGCACGTGCTTGATGCTTTGCATCAAGCATTGGGTTGAATATCTGCAAGCCTAAATCAGAAACTAAGAGCCAATTGTCCCAAAACCAAGAGTACAGCAAATACCGCTGCACAAAGGTAAACACGTCGAAGAGTTTCGGTGATACTCATCCGGCTCGACCAAACATCCCCGCGCTTTTGGCGTTCGAAAACGAGAGTTCGCACTAAATCCAACTTGGCCGGGTCCGCAAAATAGAAGCCAGACGCCCCCCACCGTAGCCCTGCCATCAACAGAAAGACGATTGATAATCCGAAAGCTACCAGCAGAACAATCAGCATGGGGTCACCCTACTCCGATCCTCAACCCACCTTCTCATCCAACCACTCCGCAATCTGCCCCGCTGGCCCCTCCCACCCTGGCTCCATGAACAGAAAATGCGCGTGGTTTTCGACGGGCAGAAACGTCGCGCGGTCTCCGTAGAGCTTCGACAGCGCGCGGCAGGTGTTGGGGTTCACGGCCCTATCCTCGGTACCGGAAACGATCAAAACCGGGCAATCGACCTGATCGATATCGACCTTCATCGCGTGGTGATCGTCGAACATCCAAAAGAACATCTCGAACATTACCCGACCACTTTCGGGACCAAGCTGGTCGAACACCTCATGCTGCTGCGCCTCGGGCATCTTGTTCAGCGCGAAGGGGGCCATCAGGTCGAAATCGACGCGCATGGGCTGTTTCCAGAACGCCCCACCCTCCATCAACGCACGGGGCACGGCGCGTTCGTCGTCGGTTTCAGGCAGCGTCCCCCAAGGCGCGTTCGGGTTGATCAGGACAATGGCGCTGGTCAAGCCACGAGAGGCGACTTGCTGCGCCACAACGCCCGCGATGGCGTGGCCCAGCAGCACCGGCTTGCTGTCCAGCCCTCGCACGAAGGCGGCAATGTCGTCGGCGTAATCCATCACACTGGTATCGGTCAGGCCCGGATCAGGCTCGGCCTTTGGGTCGCCGCCATGATAGCGCAGCGCGGGTGTGTGCACCGTCCAGCCCCGGTCGCGAAAGAAACTCGCGTAATCTTCCATACACCACGGTCCGGCAAACGCGCCGTGGATCAGCACAATCTCTTTGGTCATGAAATGCTCTCTCTCCCTATCAGTTACCGCCAATATGAGAGACCAAGACGCCGGTCGGCAAGGGCTTAGCAGCGCGGTGACGGGTCCAGCGCGCGGGAACAGCTGACAACAACTGCCTGTGAGGAGTGTTGCCAGCGATGAAGCAGGACGTAAACTCGGCCCCATGACATTTATCGCGGAAAATCAACTGCCCCTGCTGATCCTGTTCTTTCTGGCCGGGCTGGTGGGCACTGCCTTTCTGTTTCGCAAACCCGCGGGGCACCGGGCGTGGAAGCTGGCAGATCTGGTCTGGGTCGTTCTGGGCGGGATCGGTGCGCTGGTTGCGGTTCTGGCCGGGCTTTATACCTCGGACAGTTCCCGGCTGGACCGGCAGATTGACGTGGCTTATGCCGCAACGCTGGCCTTCGACCGTGATGCGGCGCGGTTCCGTCTGCGCTTTTGTGACCCGGCCTATGATCCGGACACCGCCGTACTGTGCGACAAGGTCGAGTTTCTGTCGGCATCAACCGCCAGCAATGCTGATCTGCCGCTGTTCATCGCTGTCACAAACGAAGTCGCCCCTCTGCAGGGGCTTCAGTTCCTGTTCGGGCGCCAGTCCCGCGACGACAAGGAAGAGGCGCGCGGGATGGCGGCCAAGGCCGATGCTTTCGACATAGAGCAGTTTCTCGTTTTCACCTCGCTGGACGACGCGACCCAAGCCGCTATCGACAACATGCGGCGGAAAGTGCCCGCTATCGCTGGCGACTATCTGATTTTGGCACAAAGCTATGACGATCTGATCGAACAGGTCGGCAAGCTGAAGGACGAGTGGGAATACCTGCAGGCCAATGCGCATATTCTGGTGCTGCAGATCATCGCGCTGTGCCTCGTCAGCTTCGCCGCCCCTTTCCGTCTGGGCAAATCCGTGGTCGAGCTGCGCTCGACGCTCAGCGCCGGTACGCCTGCGCCAACCGTTCAGGATCTACACCCAGATAATACAGCGCCAGAGTCCACAGATTCCGCGCCCCCCGGCGCAACCAGCCCTGACGCGCATAACGCGCCGCACTCGTGATGGCATCGACTGAAAGGACCGACGCACGCGGCAGAGCGCGGATCAGGGCGACATCCTCCATCAGCGGTTGATCCGGGTACCCGCCAGCGTCGGTATAGAGCTGCTGTCGGACCAGCAATCCCTGATCCCCGTAGGGCAAACCAAACAGGCGACTGCGCAGATTGGCCCATCCGGCCACCCAGGTCGGACCGAAACCAGTGGCGCGAAACCGCAGCCGAAAGACTGCCGGACGTCCTGTCTGAAGATGATCCCGGACTATCTCGGCCCAACCTGGCTGCAGTTCGGTATCGGCATGCAGGATCAGCAGCCATTCCCCATTGGCGGTCGCGCAACCACGTCGCAACTGGCCACCGCGTGAGGCCGGACCGGAAACGAGCTTGGCCCCAGCTTCATCCGCAATCTCCAATGTCAGATCATCGGACCCGCCATCGCTGACAATCAGTTCGCGTATGAGACCGGCATGCAACCCCTCCATCAGCGCCGGCAGCGTGCGGGGCAGTTCTGCAGCGGCGTTCAAAGTGGGAATCACAATGCTGATCGGCGCGGACACGAACGAAACCCTCTGGTCATGGCGGTGCGAACCCCTATATCACGGGGCCAAGACAAATGATAAGGACCAACCCATGCCCAATCGCCGCATCTTGCGCCTGACCGGGGCGGATACCGAAAGCTTTCTGCAGGGGCTTGTGACCAATGATGTGGACCGGTTGAAGGACGGGCTGGTCTATGCCGCCCTGCTGACCCCGCAGGGCAAGTACCTGGCAGATTTCTTTCTACTTCGCGATGGTGAAGCGATCCTGCTGGACGTCGCAGAGGACCTGGCCGATGGGCTGGTCAAACGCCTTAGCATGTACAAGCTGCGCGCGGATGTCGCGATCGAAGGCACCGATCTGAACCTTCAACGCGGCACCGGGCCTGCGCCGTCAGGTGCCCTGCCCGATCCGCGTCACCCGCAACTGGGTTGGCGGGCCTATTCCACCGACGCTGAACGTGATGACGGCACCGATTGGAACGCGATCCGAGTGCTTCATTGCATCCCGGAAACCGGCATCGAACTGACGCCTGACAGCTATATCCTCGAGTCGGGATTCGAAAAACTGAACGGTCTCGACTTCAAGAAAGGCTGCTATGTTGGGCAAGAGGTCACCGCTCGGATGAAGCATAAAACCGAGCTGCGCAAAGGGCTTCGTCAGGTCGAAATCGAAGGCGACGCCCCGGTCGGATCCGAAATCACCGCCAACGGGAAACCTGCGGGCACCCTGTTCACCCGGGCCGGAGACCGCGCGATTGCGTACCTGAGGTTCGACCGTGCAACCGGAGACATGCAGGCTGGCGAAGCGGTTGTGCGTCTGCTGCCCTGAACGCGGATAATCGCGAAGGCGGCGCAACGGTTCCATCTTTGACCCGGCCGCAACGCGCGGTATCACTTAGGTCAGGTAACCGATTGGATTCTTACGCATGCTTCGCCTCTATACAGCGATATGGCGCGCCAGCGCCGGTCGTCAGATCATCCTTATCCTTCTGTCCATCGCAATCGCAGCACTGGCCGCCGTCCCACTGGAATTCCAGCGCGATATCATCAACCATCTGACCACAAAGGAAATCGAGGCCGAACGGTTGATGCTGTTGGGCGCTGGAATGATGGCCGTCATTCTACTGAGCCTCGTATTGAAGTGGGTCCTGGGCTTTCGCGCCGGAACGCTGGGAGAAGACCTGATCCGCATGATCCGCCAACGCTTGCTGGTCCGGGCAGTGGATGTCGGCGAAGACGGCGAGAACATCCGCAAAGGCACGATGACCACAGCAATCTCGGCCGAGGCTGAGGAGTTGGGTAAATTCGCCGGTGGCGCTTTTTCCGACCCGGTTGTCCAGATCGGAACCCTGGTCAGTGTGATCAGCTATATATCCTCGACCCAACCGGGGCTTGGGGCGATCGCCTTTTCCATGATCCTGCCGCAGATCATCATCGTGCTGATCTCGCAGCGAAAGGTAAACACCTTCGTCGCCGAGCGTGTTCGCATTCTGCGCAATGCCACCGATGAAATGACGCTAGAGGACGTCCAGCAAGTGTCCAAGGACATCGAGGCTCAGTTCGATGAGATTTTCGAGACCCGCCGCAAGATGTTTCTGTGGAAACTCTCTGCCAAATTCCTGCTGAGCGTCATCAACGGTGCCGGAACCGTTGGCGTTCTCATGCTGGGTGGTTGGCTGGTTTTGCAGGGAAAAACCGACGTCGGCACCGTGGTCGCGGCCACTAGCGGCCTGAGCCGTATCCAGGGCCCAACGTCGTTCCTGATCGCCTTTTACCGACAGGTCAGCGCCAATCGGATCAAATACGACCTGATGCTGGAATTGTTCGGCCCCCACCCCGAGCGTTACCGGAAACTGAAGCGCCAGCCATAAAAAAGGGCCGCATTTGCGGCCCATTTTCCTGATTGATCACGCCGTCAGGCGCGCTCGGAATATTCCATGGTCTCGGTGTTCACTACGATCATCTCGTCCTGACCGATGAACGGAGGCACCATGACCTTGACGCCATTGTCCAGAACCGCCGGTTTGAACGAGTTCGCCGCGGTCTGACCTTTGACGACCGGCTCGGTCTCGACGATCTTGCAGGTCACCTTTTGCGGTAATGTCGCGTTCAGCGCCTCGGACTCGTAGAACTCGACCACAATGGTCATGCCGTCCTGCAGAAACGGGCGGCGTTCGCCCAGCAGTTCGGACGGCAGTTCGATCTGCTCATATGTTTCGGAATCCATGAAGACGAGCATGCCGTCGGATTCGTAAAGAAACTGCTGATCCTTCTGTTCAAGCCGCACGCGCTCGACCTTATCGGCAGACCGGAACCGCTCATTCAGCTTGGACCCGTTGCGCAGGTTGCGCAGTTCGACCTGTGCAAATGCGCCGCCTTTACCGGGCTTTACATGGTCCACCTTAACCGCCGCCCACAGCCCGTCGTTATGCTCAAGCACATTGCCGGGGCGAATTTCGTTCCCATTTATCTTGGGCATGACTTAAATCCTTCACAAACGGTTGATGCGTCAGTTCCCGTCCCTATATCTGGCGGGATCACACCTGGCAAGACAACGAGACCTAGTGCTGCACTTGCAGAAAGCCATGCAAATGACGCAACGCAACTATGCATTTTAGCTGTATCCGAATCACACCTAATAGGTCATAAGAACCGTCACGCCGAAAATGCAAGAGCAAGAAGAATAAGGAAGACGAGATGAGAGATTTCGTTGACGGCACTGCCTTTAACAATGAGCAAGGCAATCGTGCACGCAAACTTTTCGCGGCCGTTGTGCTGGCCGCACTTGACGACGCTATCGCCGATGACAAGAAATACGGCAATGGCCCCGAACAGATCGCCCGTTGGGCCCGCTCGCGCGATGGGCGTGAGGTGCTGTCCTGCGCCGGTATCGACCCGAATGAGCGGGTTGTGGACGGGCTGATGGAGTTCGTAGGCCGCGGTGTGCGGACCTCGGTTGCGCTGTCGCGTGAAGAAAGCGAACGCCGCAACGCTGCGCATCAGGCCGAAGCTGCCTGAACGCACCAGTGATCTGGTTGAAAAAGCGCGCTCTTCTTAACAGAGTGCGTTTTTCTTTTGCCCGCTGAGTTCTAGAAAAACAGCAACCATTGCCGCGCCACCCAGAGTTCCGCCGCGAGCAGCATCGTAAAAAACAGCTTTGCCCCCGGCGTCAATCCGCGCTGCCACAACACGACAAATGCCCCGGCGCAGACTGCAATCGAGATCGGCGCAACCCAATTCCCGTGATGCGCACTGTCCCAATAGCTGACCGGGCTGTGAAAAACCCAGTCACTGAACGGCCAGAACTGCGGTCGTCCATCACCTGCGTGCAGCAAAAAGTCCGTCGCCAGATGCAATAGACCTGCCGACGCCGCAACGGTCAGGACCCGCAGGCCAAACCAGATGCCTGCCACCAACGCGACGCTCCAGAGCACAAAGGAGTTGTCGATGGCAAAGACCGTTTGCCACGCAGGCGAAAAGTAGAGCTCGTTAAAAACGACGCTTTCGGGGATACCCAGCAAAAAAACTGAAACTCCTACCATCACATATAGCGACAGGTCCGGCAGCAGCGACCCGATCAGGGCCGCCCAAAGCACAGAACCTCGGGCGGGGCGGGCAAACGCGGCTGCCCCGATCAAAAGATGGGCTGGGGTGTTCAAGTTTAGCTTTTCCTTTACCCGCAAATCAGGTCATCTGCCGGTCAACATAGGAGACAGGCCATGGTTCGGTCCATCATGATTCAGGGCACCGGCAGCAATGTCGGGAAATCGGTTCTCGTGGCCGGTCTGGCGCGCGCCTTCACCCGGCGCAGTTTAAGGGTGGCACCGTTCAAACCTCAGAACATGTCCAATAATGCTGCGGTCACCGAGAATGGTGGCGAGATCGGGCGCGCGCAGGCGCTTCAGGCTCGGGCCGCAAAGCGCCCCACCCACACCGACTTGAACCCGATCCTGTTGAAACCTGAAACCGATACCGGCGCGCAGGTCATCGTACATGGTCAGCGGGCGGGAACGATGCGGGCGGCAGATTATCGCAAGGACAAGTCCAAGCTTCTCAGCGCGGCACTGGAAAGCTTTGACCGGCTTTGCGAAGACGCCGATCTTGTGCTGATCGAAGGGGCCGGCAGCCCGGCGGAAACCAATCTGCGCAAAGGCGATGTGGCAAATATGGGGTTCGCCTGTGCCGCAGGCGTTCCCGTCGTTCTGGTTGGTGACATCCATCGCGGAGGTGTCATTGCTCAGATCGTCGGCACGCAAGCTGTGTTGGATGACGGCGATCTGGCGATGATCAAGGGCTTTGCGGTGAACCGTTTCAAAGGCGATGTGACCCTGTTCGACGAGGGTCGCGACGAAATCGCCACCCGCACCGGCTGGCCCTGTCTGGGCGTGGTGCCATGGTTTGACGATGCGTGGAAGCTGCCCGCCGAAGACATGATGGACATTCGCTCTCATCCCGGTGGTGCCTGCAAGGTTGTGGTACCGCAGTTGGAAAGGATGGCGAATTTCGACGATCTGGATCCGCTATCCGCCGAACCCGGTGTCTCGGTCGAGGTTGTGCCTGCCGGGCGCGCCCTGCCCGGCGATGCCGATCTTGTTCTGTTGCCCGGCAGCAAATCCACGATCGGCGATCTGGCCTATTTCCGGGCCCAGGGCTGGGACGTGGACTTGTACGCGCATGTGCGGCGCGGTGGGCATGTTCTGGGCCTGTGCGGCGGCTACCAGATGCTGGGCAAAACGCTATCGGACCCTGATGGCGTTGATGGGCGGCCAAGCTCGGTGCCGGGGCTGGGGCTGATGGACGTAGACACGGTCATGGCCGGTCAAAAGCAGGTTACCCTGCGCGATGCCGTGGCTCTGCCCGGCGGCGAACCGGTCAGCGGCTACGAGATTCATATGGGGCGCACCGAAGGGCCTGACTGCGACCGCGCATGGCTTGAGATCGAAGGCCGCCCCGAAGGCGCAGCCAGCCCCAACGGGCGCATCCGCGGCAGCTATCTGCATGGTATTTTCTCGTCTGATGCGTTCCGGGCCAGCTTTCTGGCACAACTTGGCGCAACGTCTGAGATTGCCTACGAGGACGGGGTCGAAGAGGTTCTGGATGCCCTGGCAGATCACCTTGAGCGGCACATGGACCTGGATCTGCTGCTTTCGCTGGCGCAAGAACCCCGCAGGCCCTAGGCGCTATTTCGCGTTCTGTTCGGCCAGAGCTTTGTTGATCTCGCGTCGCACCATCTTGCGGATGTTGCGCGTGATCCCCTCGCCCAACGCACCCTGCAATTCCTTGCGGACAATCTGCGCCACCAGCTCGCTCAGCTTGTCTTCGTCCAATGCAACGGGTCCGCTAACGGGCTGAGACGCCGCGTCGGAGCTTCGGGTGAAGATGACAGGTGTTTGGTCTTCGCCCTCTGGCTTTTGCGCTTCGGGTGCGTCTGGCCAATCCACAGCTTTGGTGGGCGTACCGGAATAGGCATCGTCACTCTCACCATCCGGTTCCCACTGATCTTCGGTCCGGGCAATCGCCGCTTCCAGCGCCTCGATCTTGGCGCTCAGACTGCCGGCGAGGTCGCGTTTTCCGTCCGTGTCCGAGGCTTCACCTTCGTTGGAGGTGGTTTTGCCGTCTTCATTCTTGTCCGGACTGGCCGCAGGTTCTGCGGGCTTGACGATATTGCTGGGTTCAAGCCGCATTGGTTCAGGCTTGTTCGCCGCTTTCTCAGTGGCAACCTCTTTCGCGCCAAGCTCGGGAACAAGCTTCAGCGGTTTCGAAGCCTCGGGTTCGGATACCCGCAGCGATTCGGTCAGAACCAGACGGCCCGGTTTGCGGCCGGGCGCGTTCGGGATGAAGATAAACTCAGAGTCTTCGCGCACTTCTTCGCTGACCAATCGCTTGACCGAGGACAATACGTCCCCAACACCGGATTTCACGACATTGTCTGACATTGCTCTCTACCGCTCTTGCCCTTTGGTCCGAGTGTAGCCAATCGGACCAGAGCGAACAACCGGTTGAATTGCCTGTCAGTCGCGACGCAACGCCTTGAGCACCCGATCCAGATCCTTGCTTTGCTTGCTGACCTGCGCCGGCGCCTTTTTTACAAGGTTGTAGTACAGTGTTGGATCGTAGATCTGAACGGCAAGTCCCAGCCGTTCTGCAGTCAAAAGGCCCTGCGCCTGCAACAGCTGGTAAGCCGCCAAAGACCGTTCCGTGCGCGAAGCAACCTCGGCCAATTGCGCGTCCAGCAGGTCCTGCTGAGCTGCCAGCACGTCCAACGTGGTCCGTGCGCCCAGAGTTGCCTCTTCGCGGATACCGTCAAAGGCGACCTGCGAAGCGCGGACCCGTTCCGTCGAAGCTGTCAAACTGGCGGTCGCGGTCTGGAACCGAACAAAAGCATCGGTCACGCCTTGCGTGATATTCTTCTGAACATTCAAGAGATTTGCCCGCGATGCATCCCGTGTCGCCATGGCTCGCCGCACCGATGCGGCCAACCGACCACCCGCATAAAGCGGCTGGGTCAGATCCAGTGAGACCCGTCCAGAGTTGCGGTAGTCGTCGTTGTCATAGCTTTCAGTGATGCCCGCTTCGGCGTTCAGCCGAACATTGGGGCCCAGATTTGCCCGTTGCTGCTGCACGATCAAATCAAGCGCACGCACCTGATGTTGGGCAGACAGAACCGCCGGGTGATTGCGCTGCGCCAGTGACTGCGCCTCGGTCTCGGAACGCGGAAGGTTGGGTAGGCTGGGTTGGCCAGCGGTGCGACCAGGCAACTTGCCGACCGCATTTACATATTCCGCCTGCGCCGTGCTCAGCGCGCCACGGGCGTCAGCCAGATCCGCGCGCGAGCTTGCAAGCTGGGCTTCGGAAAGCGCAACGTCTGTTCGCGTTACCTCGCCCACTTCGAACCTGTCTTGCGAGGCCCGAAGTTCTTCAGCCGAAAGATCGACGTTGTTCTGGCGGATACCCACGGTTTCTTCCTGCAACAGCACGCTCAGATAAGCGGTCGTGGCCCGAAACAGGATCTGCTGTTCGATATCGATCAGGGATTGACGTGTCGAAAGCACAGTCTCTTGTGCGGACTGTTTGCCCAGGATCGACGCGCCGCCGTCATAGATCAACTGACTAAGCGTCAGACCCGTGAAAAACTCGGACGGTTCGTCCGAAGTGACGGTATCATCGATCCGCGCGCGCGAAAAATCCTGACTGACGCGCGCCGTCCAGTTGATGATCGGCCGCAGCGCTGCAAGCGCAATTGCGACGTCCTCGTCCGCTGCACGCAACAGCGCCCGGTTCTGCTCGAGCAGGCCGCTGGTGTTGTATGCCCCAATAAACGCATCCGTCAGATTGTCAGCCCATGCAGGCCGCTCTGGCATCGCTCCCAAAGCAATGCTTGCGGTCAAAGCAAGCACTTTGACGAGCTGTCCCTTCGCCGTCCAACGCATATCGTAATCCTCTCAAACCAATTTTACGCTGCCTCAAGAACAGTTTGCGACAGTGTTTTCAAGTAATCAAGGCGGCAAAACAATTTGCCAAATGACTATAGCGAAAATGCATCCACTACAGAAAATGCGCTCAGAACAGGGGCTGATGCGTTGAATGCATGCCGCCAAGTGACCCGACCACCCGACTTGTGGCCGATTTTCACTGTACCCAATTCGCCGTCCATAAACAAACACGCGATGCGTCCGTGATCCTTGAGCTGATCCACAATCGCCTGGGGCACATGTTCCACACCACCCTGGATCATGATCACGTCATAAGGGCCATGTTCGGCGGCACCTTGTTCGAGCGGGCCAGTGTGGATGATGGCATTATCCACATCCTCTTCCATCAGAACGGTCTGCGCTTCGGCCGCCAGATCTTCGTCATCCTCGACGCCGACGACCAGTTCGGCCATCCGCGCAGCGATCGCGGTCGAGTACCCAAGCGCCGGCGCAATATCCAGAACCATCTCGTCATTCGAGATATTCAACGCGTCCAGTATCTTGGCAAAGGTCCGGGGTTCAAGAATGCAGCGTCCGCCACCCAGATCGATCAGGTCTTCGACATATGCCGCCTCGCGCTGCGCGTCCGGCATGAAATTCTCGCGCTTGACGGTCAGCATGGCGTCGATGATTGGAAACTTCGTCACATCCGATGGCCGTACTTGCGTATCGACCATCGTAAGGCGGCGGGCTGCGAAATCTGTCATGGCATCGCTCGTTCATTATCCGACATTCATCCGGCTTGTGCCACATCCTACCCAACGCGACAACGGGCCGTTCCGAAGATCAAGATGGCACAGTTGCCCGCGATCCAAAATGCAGCATTTAGCCGCCAAAGCGAGTTTTCGCGCCAAACCTCTGGACGTCCACCCGGAAAGCTGCTAGAACCGCCACCACACCACGGCAAGTGATTGATTTTACTTGAAAAGGCGAGTTGGCGGAGTGGTGACGCAGCGGATTGCAAATCCGTGTACACCGGTTCGATTCCGGTACTCGCCTCCAAATAAAGTCAATAACTTAGACAAGTCCGCACCCAAATACTGCTTCCGTCGACCTAATTGAGTAATTCAGGGACGACTCCGCTGTCGCTTCATTCCAAACCTCAATCCTCGGCCCATGGCGCCATCCTCTGTACCTGTTCTCGATCGTGGGAAATGATCAATCGGGTTCCGGGTGGTCAAACAGATGCGCTCAAATTGGGGAAATTCCCTCAGTGTGTTAGTCTAAGTGTCAGTTTGGTAATTATGTGGTGGTGATTGTGTCTCGTACGAGAGTGTTGTCGATTTGCTCTGTTCTGTTTGTTCTTGCTATCGGCGCATGGGTTCTCATTCCTCAAGAGCAAGAGCCGGAGTCTTTCGACCTTCTGACCCCTTCCGAACTGGCGAAACTCAAAATCCAACCCAATGTTGTCGAACCACCAAACCGTGGACTGACGATCACTCAATCAGACGGTCCCGTAGTTCAATTCAATTCGCCGAAGAGGGACGTCGTGCGCTCACCCGTCGACATTGATGTGAACATTAGTCCCAGGGGGGATGCCGCAGTTGATTTGTCTTCCATACGGATCGACTATCGAGTGGGCCCAGCCTGGATCAATGTTACCGAACGGATAATGAAGCACGCTTCGGTCAACGGGTCACGCCTTGTCGCGCGTTCGGCAGAGTTACCTGTTGGTCGGCACAAGATGCGCTTGTCCGTTCAGGATACAAATAGAAAGCGCACGAGGGTGACAGTTTCGTTTGCCGTGCAGTGATCCGACAAAATCGGCAAATGGCCATATTTCGACCAATCGGCAGATTAGCTCTGCGCCATGGCCAGTTCTTTTTCGATCGGAGCCGAACGGACAAAGAGCACCTAGAGCGTGTTGTCGCGACCAAGCTTTCTGGTGCGTTTTTGCTTACGTTTCAGCTTGGTCAAACAGCGACAAATCGGGTCTAGTGCCACTTTTCCGACGGGTCGCTTTCGGCATAATCGCGCAAGGTTTCGATGTCGGATATCTCAGCAAGGTTCCGGCTGATCTTGACGCCAACAGGCTTCAACCGCGAGAAGGCACGGCTCAGGCTTTCCGGTTTCATGCCCAAGCGGCCGGCTATCAGCATTTTATCGTAAGGCAGCTCGACATCACATGCGCCCGCTTTGGTTTCGCAAAGGTTCAGCAGGAATTCCGCGACCCGTTGCGCACCGGTTTGCGCCTTGAGCTGTTCTAGTTGAGCAACCAACGCGTGCAGATGGGTAAATGTGGCTGCAAGAATCGAAACACCTATTTCAGGGTCTTCCTTCATCAGCGACAATAGTATTGGGCTGGGTATGTGCATGACGTCGCAGGACGACACCGCTTCGGCTGAGACCGGGTATGGAACGTTGCGCAGAGCGACGGCTTCGCCAAAACTCTCGCCGCGGGTGAAAACGCTGACGACAGCTTCGGCGCCGGTTGGCGACATGCGAAACAGTTTGACCCAACCTGCAAGCACGACGTGCACGGCCTTGGCCTCTTCTTCCTGAAGAAAGATCGTCTCGCCCCGGTCGTAGGTGCGCCAGATTGCGTGGCTCAGCAAAGTGTCGACATGCTGTTCCGGCAAGCTTCGCAGCAACAAGGATTGTCGCGCTACCGCCTTCTGAGTTTCATGTGCCACGCAGGGGGCCCCTTTCCTTTGCCGGTATTTCTGACCGGTCCGTTCCACTTGGCAACGCTATGACAGGCAGAGCCAAAACGCACCAGTCTTTTCCGAAAGCGCGGCTTGACTATTGTCATGTATCACCTCCGATCCACCCCATAGTCTGAGGCCAAAGCCAGGTGTCCAGGGAGCATCTCAGATGGATTTCGAGCGATTTTTCAGCCAAAGCCTCGACGCATTGCGAGACGAAGGAAACTATCGCGTCTTTATTGACCTTCAACGGCGTCGCGGCGCGTTTCCCAATGCGCGCCAAACCGATGGGGCGGTGCAGCGAGACGTGCGGATCTGGTGTTCGAACGACTATCTGGGCATGGGCCAGCACCCTGCGGTGCTTGGCGCGATGCATGATGCGCTGGATCGCTGCGGCGCGGGTGCAGGTGGGACGCGTAACATTTCAGGCACCACCCATGACCACGTGCTGCTTGAAGCTGAACTGGCCGATCTGCACGGCAAGGAAGCTGCTCTGCTCTTTACATCCGGTTACGTATCGAACTGGGCGGCGCTGGGAACGCTGGCGGCAAAAGTCCCCGGTCTGATCGTGTTTTCTGACGCCTTGAACCATGCGTCCATGATCGAGGGCATTCGCCATTCGCGGGCGCAGAAGGTGATCTGGAAGCACAATGATCTGGATGATCTTGAGGCGAAATTGGCCGCAGCCGATCCCGAATTGCCCAAGATGATCGCCTTTGAATCGGTCTATTCAATGGACGGCGATATCGCTCCGATCAAAGAGATTTGCGATCTGGCCGACAAATACGGCGCGATGACCTATTTGGATGAGGTACACGCCGTTGGGCTTTATGGCCCGCGTGGTGGCGGCATCGCTGAACGCGAAAACCTGATGGACCGATTGACGGTCATTGAAGGCACGCTGGGTAAGGCCTTTGGTGTTGTTGGCGGCTATATTGCCGCTTCTGCCGCGCTGTGTGATTTCGTGCGCAGCTTCGCGAGCGGGTTCATCTTTACGACCGCCCTGCCCCCGTCGGTTGCGGCAGGCGCGGCGGCCTCGATCCGGCATCTGAAACAATCAAACGCCGAACGCGATCTGCAAGAGGCCCGCGTGGCGCAGGTACGCGACAGATTGGATGCCGAAGGCATTCCACATCTGCCAAACCCAAGTCACATCATCCCGGTGATGGTCGGCGATCCGGTGAAATGCAAATTCATCTCGGACACGCTGCTTGAGGAATTCGGCATCTATATCCAGCCGATCAACTATCCGACCGTTCCGAAAGGGACTGAACGCCTGCGGATCACGCCGTCTCCGGTCCATACGGATGAGGATATCGACCATCTGGTTGGCGCATTGTCGGCGTTGTGGCAGCGCTGTCAGATTGCGCGGATGCCGATGGCTGCTCAGTAATCAAAGCACCCCTTTGCTTTGCAGACTGCCGCCCCACTTTGGGGCGGCTTTTTTACAGATCAGGCAGGCGTTTGCCCATCCGGTGATCAGACCCGCACAAAAGACCGGGAGCTCCGCAATCGTCAGCACTCCGCTCAGCAACCTCAGCTAAATTCGTCGCTCATGCGCCGACCAATTGCCGGTAGATCTGGGGCAGCGCCATAGTCAAACGGTGCGGGTCGGGGATAACAGCAAAGCCGCCCTGCCCGAACATGCGCGGAAACCAGCTTTTACCCGCTTTGTCGATGGTAATGCCAAAGACCGATTGCCCGGCGCGGCGCGCTTCGCGCACGGCTTGCCGCGTATCCTCGATGCCGTGGCGGCCTTCGTAGTGGTCTAGGTCGTTGGGCTTGCCATCGGTGATGACCAGAAGCAAACGGCGCTTTCGGGACTGTTCGGCCAAATCAGCCGAGCAATGGCGGATCGCGCCCCCAAGGCGGGTATAGTGACCCGGCCGCAACGAGGCGATGCGTTGTTCGACCTTAGCCCCCATCGGCTCATCAAACCGCTTGCAGCGCTGCACATAGACGCGCTGGCGTTTCAGCGAACTGAAGGCGTGGATGGCGAAATCGTCTCCGCAGGCGTTCAGACCCCACGCCAAAGCGGCCAGAGCTTCGCGCTCGATGTCGATCACTGCACGGCCTGTGACAGCGCTTTCGGTGGACCGGCTTATATCCAGCAGGATCGACACGGCCAGATCGCGGGCTTCAGGACGAGATTGCAACCAGATGCGTTCGGTGCCTTCCCCATTGGCAGAGCGATCTACCTGCGCCCGCACAGCAGCTTCAATATCCAATTGGTCGCCATCCAGATGGCCACGCGTCATCACCCGACCTGGGCGCAGCGCCTCGAACTGGCGTTTCACGGCACGGATGCGGCGGGCGGTGGCGGGATCTTTGCCGAACTCGGCGGCATCTTCGCGGATATCAGCATCGGAGAGCAAAACATTGACGTGATCGGGCAGATACTGCCCTGTCCGCACGTCCCATTCGGGATAGAGGATGCGGCCCGAAAGACGCTCGCGATTCACATCCTCGGGCGCGAGGTCCAGATGCAGTTTCAGCTTGGTGGGCGGCGCTTTCGAGATTTGGCCCAGCCCGATCTCTTCCTGATCGTCAGCCGCCCTTTTGGCGTTGTCGGGATCGTCATCATCAATGCGGCGGTTGATGTTGAGGAATTCGGCCCAGCTGAGGATCGCCTCGAATTTGTGCAGGATGAAACTGTCGCTGCGCGTGGCCTGATCCGATTTACGGCGGCGAGCGCGGTGGGTTCTCTCTCCGGATTCTTCGGGTGGACCTTCGGTATCAGGGTTTTCGACTTCGTTATGTTCCGAGAACCCGACGGCGCGGAGTTCGGGCCACAGGGGGACCGGGCGCATCGGTTGATAGCCACGGGGCGCGATAAGGTCATCGTCTAGCGTCAACATCTGTTCAGCCCGGCCCGACAGCCGTGCAGGATCTCCCAACATGTGACGAACAAGTTCTTCAACCGCAGCCTCAAACGGTGGTAGGCCCGGGATGTCGCGGTGATGCAGTACGCCTTTGCAAAGCTCGGTGTAAAGCGGGCGCAGACCGGGTGCGTCGTCCAACGTCGCCTCGACCATGCTCTGCGCCGCGATCAGCGTGCGCAGATCGGCACGCATTGGGTCATCTTCGTCAACTCGTGCACCGGCATGGGCGGCGGCGGCTGCCAGCCAGACATACAGCGCACCGTTGGCTTCGCGCGCGGGGAACACGGCCAGCCGTTCCGGCAGGCGCAGGACCTCACCATCGAAAGAGGCGCGCGGCATCAGCTCCGCCTCGGTCCCCAGACGGCGGCCCCAACCCAACCGGTGGCGCGAAACCTCGGGTGAGACCGGGCGCAATTCAACGCCCGGACTACCCCCAAGTCCCCGAAAGAGGACGGCCAGCCGCCCCGCGACCTGCGAGAGGTCGACCGCGGCTCCATCATGCACCTGGGGTGCATCAAGGCGGCTGGCAAGGGTGTGCCACAGTTTCCCGATCGTTTCTTCGGGTTCCCATGGCTCAAAATCGATCCTGACCATCGGCCGGCCTCACCCAAAGACAGCCGTGACAAGATCGAGGAGCCCGCGTTTTGTGTCCTCATCATCCGTCAGAGGTTCAATCATGGCGGCAAGGATGGCGCGGTCGGTGGACATGCCCTGTGCAATCAGCGTCGCGGCATAGACGACCAGACGGGTGGAGACGCCTTCCTCAAGATCCTGACCCTTGAGCCCACGCAGCTTGTTCGCCAGCCGGATCAGCGGCTTGCAGCGTTCCAGCGGCAGACCGCTTTCCTGAGCAACGACTTCGGCCTCCATCTCGGGCGATGGGAAGTCGAATTCCAGCGAGATAAAACGCTGCCGGGTCGAGGGTTTCAGGGTTTTCAGGATATTCTGGTATCCAGGGTTGTATGAGGCGACCAGCATGAAACCGGGCGCGGCCTCAAGTTCTTCGCCGGTGCGATCGATAGGCAGGATACGCCGGTCGTCGGTCAGCGGGTGCAGCACGACGGTGACGTCCTTGCGGGCCTCGACCACCTCATCGAGATAGCAAATCGCGCCTTCGCGCACCGCGCGGGTCAGGGGGCCATCGACCCAGACGGTCTCGCCACCTTTCAGCAGATAGCGCCCGATCAGATCGGCGGCGGCCAAATCGTCGTGGCAGGCAACGGTGTAAAGCGGGCGACCAAGCTGCGCGGCCATATGGGCCACAAAGCGGGTCTTGCCGCAGCCTGTCGGTCCTTTCAGCAGAACCGGCAGGTCATTTGTGTAGGCGGCGCAGAACACATCGCATTCATCGCCCTGGGCGAGGTAAAAGGGGGCATTTGCCGCCCCCTCAGTCATTTTCATTGAACCGTCCATATTCATCACTCCGCAGGGGTTTCTGCAGCGCCAGACTCGATGACTTCTTTCCGAGGCACCCAGATCGAGTAGATGAACAAGAGCGCGCCAAGGACCACAACGACACCAGAGCCGAGACGCATCCAGTAGAAGATTGCAATCTGGTCCTGCACGTCCATGAAGTAGTCACCTACGACACGCTGCATATGCGTCTGCACGGTCCCACCGAAGGTCAAGACGAAGGTCATGAAGACCATGCCGCTGCTCATCAGCCAGAAGGAACCCATGTTCAGCACCTGATTATACGGATCACGGTTTTTCAGGATCGGCATCGCATAGCTGAAGATCGCCAGGTTGAGGCAGACATAGGCACCGTAAAAGGCCAGGTGACCGTGGGCGGCAGTGATCTGCGTGCCGTGGGTATAGTAATTCACCCCGTGCAGCGTGTGCAGAAAGCCCCAAACACCGGCACCGAAGAAGGCCAGCGTGGCACAACCCAGCGACCACAGCAGCGCGGCTTTGTTCGGGTGGTCACGACGGCCTTTCCAGACCATGACGAAGGCAAAGGCCATCATCGCGAAGAACGGGATCACTTCGAGGCTCGAGAAGATCGAACCGATCCACTGCCAGTAGGCGGGCGTGCCGATCCAGTAATAGTGGTGGCCAGTGCCAAGGATGCCGGAGAACAGCGCAGCGGCGACGATGACATACAGCCATTTCTCGACCACCTCGCGGTCAACACCGGTCAGCTTGAGCATCAGATAGGCCAGGATCGAGGCCATGATCAGTTCCCACACTCCTTCTACCCACAGGTGAACAACGTACCACCAGTATTGCTTGTCCAAGGACAGGTTGCCTGGGTTGTAGAACGCAAACAGGAACAGCAGCGCCAGACCCCACAGACCCAACAGAAGGATGTTGGTGATCGCGGTCTTCTTGCCTTTCAGAACGGTCATCGACACATTGTAAAGGAAGATCAGCGCGGCCACGACGATACCCGCCTTGACCCATTTGGGTTGCTCAAGGAACTCGCGCCCCTCTTTGCCCAGCAGCCAGTTGCCTTCGAACAGGTTGAACACATAGGTCACAACCACACCCAGCGTGCCGACCACAAGGATGATCAGCTGCAAATAAGCCAGTTTGGGCGAATGAATCTCGCGCTCGGCCTCTTCCGGGATCAGGAAATAGGCTGCGCCGAAGAAACCAAGGATCAACCAGACGATCAAAGAGTTGGTGTGCAGCATCCGCACGATGTTGAACGGCAGAAGCTCGCTCAGGAAATTGGGCGACACATAGATCAGCCCAGCCAGCAGGCCACCGATCACCTGTATCGCGAACAGGGCCATGGCCACCGCAAAGTAAGCGTAGGCAATTTTTTGGGATTCGTATTTCATTGCTCCGTTCCCCTTCTCAGCCCGCCTCGTTGGGCGGCCAGTCCTGAGCGTCGATATTGTCCGTCCAGATCAGGAAGTTGGTCAGATCACGAATTTCTTCGTCACTGAGGTTGAAATTGGGCATCTGTCGGCGACCGGGAACGCCGGTCGGTTGTGCCTCCATCCAGCCTTTGAGCGCTTCAAAAGCTGAATCCGGGTCGTCCAGCACGCCCCACCGGGTCATCACATTGCCAACCTCGGGGGCGAAGTAAGCACCTTCACCAAGGATGGTATGACAGTTGATACAGGCGTGTTTCTCCCAGACGTGCTTGCCCCGCACTACGCTCTCATCAAGCTTTGCAGCGTTTTCCGAATTTACGATGTACAGGTGCGAATGGGCCGACAGGGCCAGAAAGATGAGAATGAAGAACAGGGACCCGCCATAGAAAATGTTGCGAGCCATGCTCTTTGTCATGACTTCTCGCATCGCGCTCTCCTTTGCGCAGATTAGCTAGTCTGGACAGAATGGCGGCTTGGCCGGACTCTCTCCTTAACGAAAGTCAAGACTATGGGCATGAAGCCGGATCAGCCTGCTTTGGCGACCTTCGGACCGGCCAGCGCGGGCCACATGGAGATGAGGTAAAGCGCGAACGCTGCGACCCAAAGCGCGACAGACATCAGCATCGCGGGCAGGTATCCCGTGCTCAGCCCCGCACCGATCCAGCGTGTCAGAGCCGCCGCCGCCATCAAACCATATGCCAGCGCCATCGGCCCTGGCGCAACCAACGCGCGGCCACTATGACCCAGCGCTGCTCGGCTCATGACCGCCAGGGTCATGCCTCCGACGCAACCGATGCCCAGCACATGCAGCGCTGCGATCTCATTGCCGATACCCAGCAGCGACAGGCCCCATAGGATCAGGCCCATGGCCAGCATCAGAAGCCCTATGTGCAAGGCAATGAGTATCGGCTGACGCCACGCCCATCCCAAACGCCACCGCGCCATGCGCAGAATCTGCACAATACCAAGGATCAGGGCAAACGCTCCGGTCACTGGATTGATGCCGAAAAGCAGCGCGCTGAGTGGCAGGATCAGGGCAATGACCATCCCTGCCCTGTCAAGCGCGGCAACGGAGACCGGCCAGGCCTCTTCCGGCGCGCCTGCGCGCTTCATCGCGTTGCGGGTAAAGGCTGGTGTGATACGCCCGCCGAGTATCGCAATCATTGAACACAAGGTCAGCAACCCAACGCGCAGACCGGTGTCGAGCGTTTCACCGGTAAACCCGATCCATTCCAGATGCGTCAGAAGATTGGCGATCCAGATCAGGCTGAGCAGCAGCAGAAAGACCATATTCTGCGGTTTGGGACGGCGGATCAGCTGGGTTGCGATTTTCGCCGCCAGAATCGGCACAAACGCCAGATCAAGCACTGCGACCAGAACCGGAGGCAGCACCCCGGAGAACCACATTGCCATTCGCCCCAGCAACCAAATGCCCGCAGCCAAAGCGATGAACCGCGCGCGTGCATCCGGCGCGCCGGTCCAGTTGGGAACTGCGGTCAGAAGGAACCCGCCAAGCGCAGCCGAAGCATAGCCAAAGATCATCTCGTGCGCGTGCCACATTGGCGGCGTCATACCGTAATCCGGGATCAGATATGGCACCGTCAGCCACAAGCCCCAAACCAGCCCGACAAACAGGCCGTACACGCCTGCTGACAGAAAGAAGACTCGGAACCCCTCACCTAAAACGCGGGCGATCAATGCGGGCATGACTGCTCTCCTTGGGTGTTTTCCCAGTCCTAGCTACGCCCTCACCGGTGCGACTTAACCAAAATCAAACGGGTCAAAAATATGCGTCAAAAACACAGGTTTTCTTGACCCTCCAATCGGCTGGTTTTTCCGTCTTTGCTGGCGATTTGAGCCACCAGCGTTGACTTTCGTCAAGGAGAGAGCCCGCGCGCTGTCTCACCCTTGAACCTGCCTCACCAGCAAACGGAGAGTGATCATGTCACTTGGAATCAGCTACAACAAAACTGGCCGCGCCTTCGGGGTCGGTTTGGCGATGCTGCTGGGCAGCGTTGCCGCGCCAACATTCGCAGAAGGGCCGACACTTAGCGAAGAAGCATTTGAGTCTTCAAAACAACTGTATTTCGAACGCTGCGCCGGTTGCCACGGCGTACTGCGCAAGGGTGCAACGGGTAAAAGTCTGGAACCGTTGGTGAAAACCAAGAATGCCGACGGCACTGTTACCGAGTCCGGGACCCTGAAACTGGGTCAGGATCGGCTTGAGAAAATCATCGCCTGGGGCACCGAAGGCGGGATGAACAACTTCTCGGATGTGATGTCCGAGGACCAGATCCGCGATATGGCGACCTATATCCAGATGGAACCGCCCACACCGCCCGAGATGTCGCTTGAGCAGATGATGGCGACCCGCAAGGTCTATGTTGAGCCCGAGGATTACCCGACCGAGCCTCTGCACGGCCGCAACTGGGAGAACTTTTTTGTGGTGATCGAACGTGATGTGGGCAAGGTAGCCGTAATCGACGGCGACACCAAAGAGGTGCTGGCGCATATCCCGACCGGTTACGCAGTGCACGTTCTGAAAGCCTCGGAACACCACAAACTGGAAGAGCCGGAAAACCCGGGCCGCTTCTGGTACACCATGGGCCGCGACGGCAAGATGACCAAGATCGACCTGTGGCAGAACCCCGAGAACATGCTGGTGGCCGAGGTTACTATTGGTTACGACGCCCGCGATGTGGCCGTATCGGGTGACGGCAAATACGTGATCGGTGGGGCCTATTGGCCGCCGCATTTCGCCATCGTTGATGCCGCAACAATGGAACCGAAAAAGGTTGTCTCGACCCGTGGTTACAACGTGGACGGGGACTATGTGGAAGAAGCCCGCGTGGCCGCCATCTATACCACTCCGAACGAACCCACTTGGATTGTCGCCGTCAAAGAGCTCGGCCAGCTGTGGCAGGTGGATTACTCCGACCTGGACAATCTGCGGATCGACAAGATCGACAGCGCCAAGTTCCTGCATGACGGGTTCTTCGACCCAACCGGTCGTTACTTCCAGATCGCGGCGAACGCGTCGAACAAGATGGTCGTGGTCGATACCGAGACCCACAAGTTGGAGGCCATGATCGACACCGCGCCGCTGCCGCACCCCGGCCCGGGTGCGAACTGGGACGACCCCAATTGCGGACCAGTGGCGGGTACAACCCACTTGGGCGAAGGCACGGTCACCGTTTGGGGCAACGACCCCGAAGGTCACCCGGATCAGGCATGGCAGACCTGCTACGAGGTCGAAACCGATGGTCCCGGTCTGTTCATCCGAACACACCCGGAATCGGACTACATCTGGGCCGACCAGACCAAGCACCCCGAGCCTGAGGTCCAGCAATCGGTGCAGGTCATCGACAAGGCCACCGGTGAGATCGTGAAAACGATCCAGATCACCGAAGAGGAAGGCAATGTCGCGGTCCACTTCGAGTTCAACCAGGATGGTTCCGAGGTTTGGGTTTCCAAGTGGAACCGCTCGACTTCGAAGGAACCAAATGGTGAGATCGTGATCTTCGATGCCAAGACGCTGGAAGAGATCGGTCGCGTGAAAGGACTGTTCGCGCCGACCGGCAAGTTCAACGTCTACAACCGTTCGAACCACGTCACCTAACGGGTTCGCGGCCGAAACCGGAAAGGGCGGGCCCCTCGCCCGCCCTTTCTTCGTTTCCCCCTCAGCCAATCGCACCGGCCTCACACGCCGGGCCAGTCAAGACAGCCAAAACGGAGCCCGGATATGACCTCGGAACCGGAAAAGAAAAAACCGATCTGGCGCCGGTATTTCCTGTGGGGAATGCCTGTGGCCGGTATCGCTGCGGCCTTTGCCGCTGGCATCATCTTCTGGGGCGGGTTCAATACCGCCATGGAAGCGACCAATACCAAGGAATTCTGCGTCTCGTGCCACGAGATGCGCGATTTCGTTTATGAGGAATACACCGGCACCATCCATGACGTGAACCGGTCGGGCGTGGGTGCAGTTTGTTCGGATTGCCACGTACCCAAGGACTGGACCCACAAGATCATCCGCAAGATCAAGGCGTCGAAAGAGCTGTATGGCAAGATGGTCGGCTCGATCAACACGCGCGAGAAATTCGAGGCTAAACGCGTACATCTGGCCATGAACGAATGGGAACGGATGAAGGCCACCGACTCGCGCGAATGCCGAAACTGTCACGATTTTGAATCGATGATGCCCGAGTTCCAGAAACCTCGCGCACGTCAGCAGCACCTGAACGCCATGACGGTCGGCCAGACCTGCATAGACTGCCACAAAGGTATCGCGCACTCGGATGCAAGGGATCGGGCCGACGAAGAGTATCTGGAAGAACTCGAAGCGCCGAACCCCGCCTTTATCCGTGAGATCCCGGTCGAGTATCTGGCAAGTCTGGAACGTGTCGAGGCCAAAGAGGCCGCCGAAGCAGAGGCAGAGAAGGCCGCGAAACAGGCGCAGCTGGACTCCGTTCAGGCTCAGATCGCGGCAGCCGTTGATGCAGCAGTCGCAGAAGAGCGCGCCAAAGCGGCAGGTGACGATACCGCAGCAGCCGCGGGTGGCCGCGATGTTGGTACAGGCATTGACTGGGCGGCGGTTCCCGGTGCTGATCTAAAGCTGTTCTACCCCGGTCAGGCCTCGTTCGAGTGGGTGCAGAATGGCAAATTCCACGGTGGCGCACGCCCCCTGACCAAAGGCGGCGACCAATGCACAACTTGTCACGCCAAAGAACTGGACACGATCGGAAACAAGATCGTTGCTGGTGGTGAGCTTGAACCCACTCCAATCCCCGGCAAGCGCGGGGTGATCGATGCAACGGTTCAAGCGGCGCATGATGATGAAAACCTGTATGTGCGTCTGCAATGGCCGGATACCGGTCACAGCCCTGCGCCCTTTGTCGATGGCGGCAAGATGGACCCGGACAACCAGATCAAAGTGGCGATGATGATCACCGGTTCCGGTATCGAGCTGGGTGATCAGGTCGGCTGCTGGGCGTCGTGTCATGCGGATAACAGCTTTATGCCCTTTGATCCGGGCGCGGATGCGATTGCCGCCAATGGTGATGTTTCAGGCCGCCTGGCTGCCCCGGACACGGTGACCAAATACATCAGTGAAAGCCGCACAGACGTTGAGGTCAAAGGCCGGCGCGGCAAGCAACTGGGCGGATGGGACAAGTTGCAGTCTGCTGATCAGATCCAGAAATACCTGACCGATGGCACCTATCTGGACCTGATGCGGGTCTACGCAGATGGCAGCGCCACCAATGGGTATTTGTTGGAACAGCGTGTGGTCAATGACGGAGAGATCGCCGCGTCGGCCGAACTGGCAGGTGGTGTGTGGACCGTAACCTTCGCCCGCCCGCTGAATTCGGGCGCACCTGGCGATGTACCGCTTGAGCCGGGCCAGACCTACACCGTGGGTTTTGCCATCCACGACGATTTTGCCGCCGCCAGATTCCATCACGTGACGCTGGATACCAGCCTCGCGCTGGATGATGAAACGGCATTCATCAACGTTGTGAAACAGTAACGATTGGGGCCAGGCGATCTGGCCCCTCTTCCAATTCGAACGGAGAAACAGATCATGACCTTTCTACGCCTTCTTCCTGCGGCTTTGCTGGCGCTGTCCGGTCCGGCACTGGCGGACGAGACGGCCATGCTCTGCGCCGAGGCGGAAGAGAGATATGTGGACATGTTCGGACACCCGACGTCGGCAGTTGAGGACGCAAAGATCGTCCTGATGTACAAATACAATTTCTGCCCCGCCGAATTGACCGTGAAAACCGGAACGACAGTTCGCTGGGCAAATGTCGACAAGCGCACCAGCCACAGTGTCTTGCTCAAGGACGGCAGCAGGCCCGAATCCGACCGGATTTTCCCGGAAGAGACTGTCGAGATCACATTCATGACCCCAGGTGCGCAGGACTATCTTTGCGGTCCGCATTGGGAGACGCAGAACATGATCGGTATGATCACCGTCGAACCTTGAAGCGAGGCAAAATCAGGCAAGCAGTCAGCAGCGCGGGGCAAAACCCGCGCTGCTTAACTTTAGTCAAGGAAACCGCGTGCGCAATGCGCAACCCTTGACGTACAACACGCCCGGTTTGCCCAGCAACGTCGCAGAATCATGCAGGAAAACCCGGGTTCCGAAGACATTCAGACCAAGCGAGTTTGCACATGAGCGGTAAGGTTTTTCTGATTGGCGCCGGACCCGGCGATCCCGAATTGATGACCCTGCGCGCCGTGCGCCTGCTGCAAGCGGCTGACGTGGTGGTCTACGACCGCCTCGTTTCGCGCGAAATCCTCGCAATGCATGCCGACGGTGCCCGGCTGATACCTGTGGGCAAGGCCCCCAAGTGCCACACTGTGCCTCAGGACCGGATCAACGCAATCTTGCTGGAAGAGGCACGTGCAGGCCACGCCGTCGCACGCCTGAAGGGCGGCGACCCGATGATCTTTGGCCGCGGCTCGGAAGAGGCCGCTTATCTGAACGTCCATGGCATCCCCATAGAATACGCGCCGGGCATCACTGCGGCGCAAGGGGCGTCCCTTTCCACCGGCATACCGCTGACCCATCGCGGGCTGGCAACTTCGGTCCAATACGTCACGGGCCACAGGCAGGCCGACAAGGTGCTGGATTTGGACTGGAAACGTTTGGCCGACCCGGAGACGACTCTTGTCGTCTATATGGGCGTCGCCAATATCGGCCAGATCGCCATGGGGCTTATGACCGAGAACCTGCCCGGCTCGACCCCGGTTCTGGCGGTCGCCAGAGCGACCACCCCGGACGAGCGCCGATTGCTGTCCCGGCTGGACCAACTCGCCACGGATGTGCGCGAGGCAGGGCTGGAAGCACCCACACTGTTCATCATCGGCAAGGTGGTCACGCTTTATGCGGATCGGCCAGCGTCCGAATTGTTGGAGCAAGCACATGGCTAAGTTTAGTCGCAGATCCGACGCGTCAGAGGTCGTCGCCCTACCCGCACGCGGTTGGTCGCTGCACTCAGTGCTTCTTACATCGGCCGTACTTGTTGCCACGACAGCCATTGCCGCCGATACGCTCGACCCAAACGCACTGAAACGCCTTGTGCATCAGGATTGCGGATCGTGCCATGGGCTGTCGCTCAAAGGCGGGCTTGGCCCCGATCTGCGCGCCAAGACCCTGGAACACTACGACGCGGAGGTTCTGACCGGCGTTATCCTTGACGGTATCCCGGACACCGCGATGCCCCCCTGGCGGCCCCTTGTCAGCGAAGAAGAGGCCGAATGGATCGCCCGTTACCTGTTGGCACAGGAGGCACAATGAAACAGCTCATCCATTCTCTAGCTGCCACTTTGTTGATCACTTCCGCAAACGCTGAACCCACGGCGACCGGCGACCTCGGTCTTGTGATCGAGCGCGCAAGCGGCTCGGTTCTTCTTGTGGACCAATCCGACCGCGCCGCCCTGGCACGGATCGAGGGCTTGGGCGATCTGTCTCACGCCTCGTTGGTCTATTCACCAGATGAACGCTTTGCCTATGTCTTTGGACGTGACGGAGGGCTGACCAAGGTCGACATCGTCTCCCGTCAGATCGTGAACCGTGTTGTGCAGGCCGGTAACGCCATCGGCGGTGCGATTTCGGACGACGGCAAACTGGTCGCCGTGTCGAATTATGAGCCCGGTGGCGTTCGGGTATTCAACTCCGAGACGCTTGAGATGGTCGCCGACATCCCGACCGGCAGCAAAACCATCGGTTTGGTCGATGCGCCCGGCCGTCGGTTTGTCTTTACCATGTGGGATACCGGCGAAACCTGGATTGCCGATTTCGCAAACGGTCGCGCTGAGATCACCAAGATCCCCGGCATGGGCAAGAACCCCTATGACGCGCTGATCACCGCCAATGGCCGAACCTACATCACCGGCCTGTTTGGCGAGGACGGCTTGACCGCGCTGGACCTGTGGGCGGATAACCCCGAACCGATCCGCGTGCTGCCCGACTATGGTCGTGGTCAGGAAGAGATGCCGGTCTACAAGATGCCCCACCTGGAGGGTTGGGCTCTGACGGGTCGCGAGTTTGTCTTGCCTGCCGTCGGCCATCACGAGATTCTCTGGATTGATGCTGACACTCTGGCCGAAACCGAGCGCACCAAAACCCACGGCCAGCCGGTCTTTGCCATGGCCCGGCCCGATGGGCGGCAGGTTTGGGTAAACTTCGCCCACCCGCTGAACGACACGATTCAGGTGATTGATTCACTGACCAAAGAGATCGTCCACGAATTCAAACCCGGCCCGGCAGTGCTGCATATGGAGTTCACCCCGCGCGGACATGAGGTGTGGATCAGCGTACGCGACGCAAACAAGGTCATGGTCTACGACACGCACAGCTTTGAAAAGCTGCGTGAGATCGAGGCCGACAGCCCCTCGGGCATCTTCTTTACCGCGCGTGCGCATAAAACGGGGCTGTAACCGATGGATCAGATCACAGACCCGACCGACCGCCGCCTGCTGGACGAGTTTCAGCGCGACTTCCCCATCACCGACCGCCCGTTTCGGGTTCTTGCCAGCGCGCTGGGTCTGGACGAGGCCGAAGTGCTGGATCGTTTGGCACGGATGCGGGCCGCCGGGCGAATAACCCGCGTCGGTGCAACGATCGCCCCGGGCGTCGTTTCCGCCAGCACTCTGGCCGCTGTCGCCGTACCTGAGGAACGGTTGGAAGAGGTCGCCGCCCTGATCGACGCAGAGGTGGGCGTGAACCACAATTATCAACGTGAAGACGACTGGAACCTCTGGTTCGTTGCCACCGGACCGGACCGGGCGCATGTAAACGATACCTTGGCGCGTATCTCGCGCCGCACCGGGTTGCGTGTACTGGACCTGCGCCTGGTGCGACCTTTCAACGTTGATCTGGGGTTTCGCATGACCGGAGGCACCCGCAGC
The DNA here is from genome assembly GCF_056540665.1 of Ruegeria sp. AM4. Taxonomy (NCBI): domain Bacteria; kingdom Pseudomonadati; phylum Pseudomonadota; class Alphaproteobacteria; order Rhodobacterales; family Roseobacteraceae; genus Ruegeria; species Ruegeria sp. AM4. The sequence continues at coordinate 1,003,142 of NZ_JBQFXD010000001.1, forward strand.
GTTCCCGGCCCAAGGCAGGTCGATTGCAGGGTAAAACGGAAGGGCGACCGCCAGATATTGCAGGCTCTCAGCTCGGGCTTGGATCTCGTATCGGAACCCTATGCGGCGCTGGCGCGATCCCTGGCGCGTGAAACCGGCGACGTTATGGACCGAATCGAGAGCTTGCACCGGGCTGGAATCATCTCGCGCCTGGGCGTCATCGTTCGCCACCGCGCGTTGGGCTGGTCGGCCAATGCGATGGTGGTCTGGGACATTCCTGCCGAACAGATCGACACCGCAGGACCCGCACTGGCCGCGCATTCCGGCGTAACGCTCTGCTATGAGCGGACCCCGGTCGAAGATGTCTGGCCCTATCGGCTGTATTCCATGATCCACGCGCGGTCGCGCTCCGAAGCGGCAGAGGTTCTGGCCGGTGCCGTCGCCTTGCAGGAGTTATCAGGCGCGCGGCACAAGGTGCTGTTTTCCACCCGCTGCTTCAAGCAGACCGGAGCTTTGATCCAACCGAAAGAGGCCGCCGCATGACTCTGGACGATACCGACCGCGCGATACTGAACCGGATGCAGGATGATCTGCCGCTGACAGCGCACCCATATGCGGCTATTGCCGAGGAACTGGGCGTTCCCGAATGTGACCTCTTGGCGCGGCTTTCGCGGATGAAGGACGCGCGTATCATCACCCGATTTGGCCCTTTCTTCGACGCAGCTGCCATGGGCGGCGCATTCTGCCTGTGCGCGATGGCGGTTCCAGCAGAGAAATTCGAAACGGTCGTGACCAAAGTCAATGCGCACGCTGAGGTCGCCCATAATTATGAACGCACGCATCGGCTGAACATGTGGTTCGTTCTGGCCACCGAAACGCCCGAGGGGATCGGGGCCACTGCCGATGCCATCGAACGCGAGACGGGGATCGAGGTTTTGCGATTTCCCAAATTGCAGGAATTCTTTATCGGCTTTCGGGTGGCAGCATGATCGACGCAAAAGACAGAGAGATCGTTGGGGCATTGCAAGACGGCCTGCCTTTGGTACCTGCACCCTTTGCGCAGGTGGCAGATAGGCTTGGTATCGACGAGGACGCCTTGCTGTACCGTCTTGCCGAACTGAAATCGCGCGGTGTGATCCGCCGCATCGCTGCCGCGCCCAATCACTACAAGCTGGGCATGACCTCGAACGGGATGACCGTGTGGGACGTCGATGACATACGCATTTCCGAACTTGGGGCACAGATTGGCTCGCTGCCTTTTGTCACCCACTGCTACGAACGGCCCCGCGCCCTGCCTGACTGGCCCTACAATCTGTTCGCCATGGTTCATGGCACCGATCAGAAAGAAGTCGAGGATAAGCGCGCGCAGATCGCGGCCATTCTGGGCGATGCCTGCCGGGCCGACGACATCCTCTATTCCACGCGCATCCTGAAAAAGACGGGGTTGCGCCTGAAAGCGAAAGGCTGAGACATGTTCCGCCTGACCGAATACATGCATCAACTGGTTGAGCCGACCCCGGTTCGCAAACGCCGCCCCGGGCCGGTGAAGCCGGTGGTGATCTGGAACCTGACGCGACGCTGTAATCTGAAATGCCGCCATTGCTACACTGTCTCGGCGGACGTGGCCTTTCCCGGTGAGCTCAACCATGAACAAGCGATGGTAACCCTCGAGGATCTGGGCCAGTTTCGCATCCCGGCCCTGATCCTTTCGGGTGGGGAACCGCTGGATCGGTTCGATTTCTTCGACATCGCGCGGCGCGCGCGGGAACTGGTACCGATGCTGGCGCTGTCGACGAACGGCACTCGGATCTACGACGAAACCGCCGACATGATTGCCGATGTGGGCTTCAATTATGTCGGTATCTCGTTGGACGGGATCGGGGCGACCAATGATTGGTTCCGCGGCGTCGAGGGCGCCTTTGCCGACGCCCTGCGCGGTGTCCGCGAATGCAAAAAGCGCGGCATCAAGGTTGGTCTGCGGTTCTGTCTGACCGAGGGCACGCAGCATCACCTGCCTGACCTGTTACAACTGTGCGATGACGAAGGCGTCGATAAGTTCTATTTGTCGCATCTGGTCTATGCCGGGCGTGGCGACAAGAACCGAGGCGAGGATGCAGCACATTTGCGTACGCGTAAAGGCCTGGACTTGTTGCTGGAACGCGCGTGGGAGTCGGCTTCGGGCGGACGAGCGTTGGATATCGTGACCGGGAACAATGACGCGGACGCAGGTTATTTCCTCAATTGGGTTCGCACGCATTTCGGTGATGCCAAAGCCGCCCATATTCGGACGCATCTTTCGGCATGGGGCGGGAACTCCAGCGGGCTTGGCGTGGCCAATATCGACAATCTGGGCCGCGTGCATCCCGACACCTACTGGTCCGATTATACAGTCGGCAACGTGAAGACCAAACCATTCTCAGAGCTTTGGACCAGCGATGACCCGATGCTTGCCATGTTGCGCACCCGCCCGCGTCCGCTGAAAGGGCGCTGCGGGGCCTGTCAGCTGAAGGACGTCTGCGGCGGCAACACCCGTATCCGTGCGCTGCAACTGACCGGTGATCCGTGGGCCGAAGACCCGGCTTGCTATCTGTCCGACCAAGAAATCGGCGTTGCAGATGCAGGCCAACGTCTGCAAGTCACACCGTTCCGGGGGAAAAGCCATGATCCGGCGCATCAGTTCTTTTGAGTCCGTTGGTCCCATTGGCGTGCCCAATGCATGTTCAGGGCCGTCGGGAGCCTCCGGCGGGAGTATTTTGAAAAAGATGAAGATTGTGGCCTTGTGCTCGATCCTGAGCGCGGGTGCCGCATGGGCCGATGCGCAGTCGAATTACGCTGAGCATTGCGCCTCTTGTCATGGCGAGAACCGGTTGGGTGGGGTCGGTCCGGCGCTGATCCCCGAAACGCTGAAACGGATGCGCGGTCCCCGTGTGGCCGCTGTGATCGCCGAGGGGCGTACAGCCACGCAGATGCCAGCGTTTTCACATGTATTGAACGCGTTGCAGATCGAGGAACTAGCGGGGTGGCTGAAATCTCCGTTAGAGACCAATCCCGAATGGGGTGAGGCCGATATCGCGGCCAGCCGTACTCTGGACAAAGACTATGTGCCGGTGGATGCCCCAATATGGGACAGCGATCCGATGAATATCACGCTGGTTGTCGAGACAGGGGATCATCATGTCAGCGTGCTGGACGGAGATACGTTCGACGTTCTGGACCGGTTCGAAACACCCTTTGCCGTGCATGGTGGGCCGAAGTTCAGCCCGGACGGGCGTTATGTGTTCATCATGTCCCGCGATGGCTGGGTCCAGAAATACGATATCTGGGCGCTGAAGCAGGTTGGCCGTGTGCGCGCGGGTCTCAACAGCCGCAACATTGCCATGTCGGGCGATGGCAAATGGGTGGCGGTGGCGAACTACCTGCCAAACAGCCTGACGCTGCTGTCGACCAAGGACCTTTCGGTTACCAGGGTCATCGACATCAAAAGCAAGACGGGCAAATCCAGCCGCGTTTCTGCCGTATACCAGGCCCCGCCGCGCGAAAGTTTTGTGCTGGCCCTGAAGGATGTGCCTGAGATTTGGGAGGTCTTTTACGGCGCCAACCCGCCGCAGTTCGGGTTGGGTCACGATTTCCGCATCGAAGGTCAGTTCAAGAACCCTGATCCGTTCCCCGTGCGCAAGATTACCACGCCCGACTATCTGGACGATTTCTTTATCGACCAGAGTTATGAATACGTCATGGGAGCGTCCCGTGACGGCAAGGGTGGACAGGTCATCGATCTGGTGATCGGACATAAAGTCGCCGATCTGGACCTGCCGGGGATGCCGCATTTGGGTTCGGGGATCACCTGGAAACATGGCGATACACCCGTGATGGCGACACCACATCTGACCGATGGCACGGTGTCGGTGATCGACATGGAGACTTGGGAAACGGTCAAGCGGATCAAGACCGAAGGGCCCGGTTTCTTCATGCGCAGCCATGAGAATTCGCCCTACGTCTGGGCCGATGTGTTCTTTGGCCCCAACAAGGACGCCATGCACGTAATCGACAAGCAAAGCCTTGAGATCGTAAAGACTCTGCGCCCTGCCCTTGGCAAGACGGTTGCCCATGTCGAATTCACCAAGGATGGCAGTCATGCGCTGGTTTCGATCTGGGAAGATGATGGCGCGGTGATCGTTTATGACGCGCAGACGTTGGAAGAAGTCCGCCGCCTGCCGATGCGCAAACCGTCTGGGAAGTACAATGTCTGGAACAAAATCACCTTCTCGGAAGGCACCAGCCACTGAAGGCAAATGGCCGGTTTGGAAACTGGCCATAATGCTATACCCCGCCACGGCGCTGACCGTGGCCATCAACCTGTTTCTGGCAGGTTTGATCGCACATGGCATGGGGTTTGAGGTGATACCGTCTGTTACCGCGATGCTTTGGTCGGTCCCACTGGGTCTGCCTGCATCCTGGCTGGCCGGGCGTTGGCTGCGCGGCTTGATGGATGAGGCAGATGGCTAGCAACCGTGCCGAATTCGCTAAACTTGCGAACACCTGACCTAAGTCAAGTATCAGGCTGACGCGACGCTCTAGAACTCGGGAAAAGACGCCGAGTTGGATTCTCCATGCCCGCCCTCAACCCTCTGCACATCTCCGCAATTCGCGCGTTTCGCGCGATATGTGCCTGTGCGGGCATCTTACTTTTGCTGTTGCAACTGCTGGGCCCGGCGCTGGCGAGTCCCGGGCAAAGCATGTGGGTGGAGATCTGCTCGGAGGCAGGGGCGGTCTGGGTTCAGGTGGACCTTGAGGAGCGGGCCGAAGACCCGACTGCGCCCTGCCCGAAATGTGCCGATTGCGCGTTATGTGCCGTCACCTCGGCAGCGCCCGTCCCAGAGTTTCCGGTACTGACAAGCAACGATTTCGGTCACGCCGAATGCCGCGGGTACGGTGATTTGGCCGCGACCTACAAAGCAAAGCATTTGTGGCCCGAATACCGGGGTCCCCCACGCGTATCACATAATCCAACCGTACGCGCCCAGCGCGCGTCCATGGCGTCCACCAAAACTATCGGAGGTGCGCCGTGGTCGTAAGTCGCGCAATCCATTTCCTGCTGGCTGTTACCCTGTCCTGCCTGATGGCGATCAGCGCCCATGCCGACAGCCTAGCCAGCTTCCTGCCCGAGATTGAACCCGCCGATCTGGCCCCCGGCGCCGATGCTTTTGGCCCGGTCCGAGATGACGTCAAGGTCGCCCCTGTTCTGAAGGGGCGCGAGACCGTGGCTTGGGCCTTCCTGACCTCTGACTTCGTGGGCACCACCGGATATTCGGGCAAGCCGATCCATGTGGTTGCAGCCATCGATGACGATGCAGTGCTGACCGGGGTGCGGCTGGTCAAACACTCGGAACCCATCGTGCTGATCGGCATCCCCAACGCGCGCATGGTTGAACTGACCGAAGGCTATGCCGGGCTCGACCTGAAGGTCGAAGCCGAGACCGGCGGTGAGTGGCATGACCTCGACATTATTTCGGGCGCGACGGTCACGATCATGGTGATCGATGACAGCCTTGTGCGCGGCGGTATCAAAGTGGCCCGCGCGCTGGGGCTGGGTGGGTTAGCACCGGCGCAGGCTGTTGGACCGAAACGCGAGGTCGATCTGGCGCATGACGCCGTCTACGACTGGTCAACGCTGTCGGGTGACGGCTCGGTCCGGCGGCTGACCCTGGATATCGGTCAGGTCAACGCGGCGTTTGAGGCCACGGGCGATCAGCGCGCCATCAAACGACCCGAACCCGGTGAATCCGACGACACCTTCATCGACATGCATATGGCTTTGGTCTCGGTGCCCTCAATCGGCAAGTCACTGCTGGGCGAGGCCGAGTATCAGAACCTTGTGGATTGGCTGGATGAAGGCGAACAGGCCATTCTGGTGCTGGGACGCGGTGCTTACAGCTTCAAAGGGTCGGGCTATGTCCGTGGCGGTATCTTTGACCGAATACAGCTGATCCAGGGCGACAACTCGGTCCGGTTCTTCGACAAACAACAACGGCGTTTGGGTACGGTTGCCGCGCCGGATGCGCCCAGTTTCACCGAATTGGATATCTTCAAAATCCCCGCCAACACAGAATTTGACCCAGCCAAGCCGTTCCGCCTGCAACTGCTGGTCCAACGCGCCGTGGGTGCGGTTGAGAAAACCTTCCTGACCTTCGATCTCGGCTACAAACTGCCCGAACAATATCTGTTACCCGTCGCAGCCCCTACCGTGGTTGATGACGCAACCGATGAAGCCGCTGCCAAAGCCGCCCTGTGGCAGCGCATTTGGAAAGACCGTGTGGTCGAGATCGTGGTTCTGGGCTTTATGCTGCTGGTGCTGACAGCGACCTTCTTCTTCCAGTTCCATGCCACGATGAATGCGCGCGTCTTCTACTGGTTCCGCATCGGGTTCCTGACGATGACGCTGTTCTTCATCGGCTGGTACGCCAATGCGCAGCTGAGCGTGGTGAACCTGATGGCGCTGGCGGGTAGCCTGCGCACGGGCTTTTCCTGGGACGCCTTCCTGCTGGACCCGCTGGTCTTTATCCAATGGTTCGCCGTCGCTGCTGCCCTGCTGTTCTGGGGACGCGGAGCCTATTGCGGCTGGCTGTGCCCGTTCGGCGCCCTGCAGGAACTGACCAATAAGATCGCGCGAGCGTTGCGCGTCCCGCAATGGACCCTGCCCTGGGGTCTGAATGAACGCCTCTGGCCCGCGAAATACATGATCTTCCTCGTGCTGTTCGGGATCAGCTTTGTCTCGATCCCGCTGGCCGAGAAATATGCCGAGGTCGAGCCGTTCAAGACCGCGATCATTCTGAAATTCATGCGCGACTGGCCGTTTGTGGTCTTTGCGCTGTCCTTGCTGGGGATCGGGCTGTTCGTCGAACGGTTCTACTGCCGCTACCTCTGCCCGCTGGGCGGAGCGTTGGCGATCCCCGCCCGTATCCGCATGTTCGACTGGCTGCGCCGCTACAAGGATTGCGGCACGCCATGCCAGACATGCGCCAATGAATGCCCCGTTCAGGCGATCCACCCAACCGGTGAGATCAATCCGAACGAGTGCGTCACCTGCCTGCATTGTCAGGTGCTTTACCAGTCCGAGGACAAATGTCCCGTCGTTATCCGCCAGTTGAAACGGCGGGCCAAGACAGGGTCGGTCCAAATGTAGACCCCACTCGGACAACCACCGGCGGACCATCCAAACGCCAAACCGCAAACCGTTTCCTAAAAAGGAGGGACGATCATGTCGGAACATGACAAGAAACTGAACATCACACGCCGTGGGATGCTGGGGGCAACCGCCACCGGCGCGGTGATCGCGGGGACGGGTCTGGGCTCGACCCTTATGACCGCCAAAGAGGCAAGCGCCGCCGCAAACGCGCATTTGGAGCCGGGTGAGCTGGACGAATATTACGGCTTCTGGTCCTCGGGTCAGACCGGCGAGCTGCGCATCCTGGGCGTGCCCTCGATGCGCGAACTGATGCGGGTGCCGGTGTTCAACCGCTGCTCGGCCACCGGCTGGGGTCAGACCAATGAATCGCTGAAGATCCTGACCGAAGGCCTGCTGCCCGAAACCAAAGAGTTTCTGGCCGCAAACGGCAAGGTCACCTATGACAACGGCGACCTGCACCACCCTCACATGTCCTTCACCGACGGCACCTATGACGGTCGCTTTCTGTTCATGAACGACAAGGCCAACACCCGCGTGGCCCGTGTGCGCTGCGACGTGATGAAATGCGACAAGATCATCGAGATTCCGAACGCGCATGACATCCACGGTCTACGCCCGCAGAAATACCCGCGCACCGGTTATGTCTTTGCCAACGGTGAGCATGAGGCACCGCTGGTCAATGACGGCCAGATCCTCGACGATCCGTCCAAATACGTGAACATCTTCACTGCCATCGACGGTGATACGATGGAGATCGCGTGGCAGGTTATGGTGTCGGGCAACCTCGACAACACCGACTGCGACTATCAGGGCAAATATGCGTTCTCGACCTCGTATAACTCGGAAATGGGCATGAACCTGGCCGAGATGACCGAGAATGAGCTGGACCATGTGGTCGTGTTCAACCTCAAAGGCATCGAGGACGCGATTGCCGCGGGCAACTATCAGGAGCTGAACGGCGTCAAGGTCGTGGACGGGCGCAAAGAGGCAGGTGGCAACCTGACCCGTTACATTCCGATCCCGAACTCGCCGCATGGTGTCAACGCCGCGCCTGACAAGAAACACATCATGATCAACGGCAAGCTGTCTCCGACCGTGTCCGTGATCGATGTTGAGAAGGTCGATGCGCTGTTTGCCGACAACGCTGATCCGCGTTCGGCCATCGTGGCCGAACCGCAGTTGGGTCTTGGCCCGCTTCACACCGCGTTCGACGGCAAGGGCAACGCCTACACCACCCTGTTCCTGGACAGCCAGGTGGTGAAATGGGACATCGCCAAAGCGATCGAGGCCTATGGCGGTGCGGATGTTGACCCGATCCTCGACAAGGTGGATGTGCAGTATCAGCCGGGCCACAACTCGACCTCGATGGGTGAGACCGCTGAAGCCGATGGCAAGTGGCTGATTTCGATGAACAAGTTCTCGAAAGACCGTTTCCTGAATGTGGGTCCGCTGAAGCCTGAGAATGAGCAGCTGATCGACATATCGGGCGATAAGATGAAGGTGGTGCATGACGGCCCAACCTTTGCGGAACCGCATGACTCGATCCTTGTGCATCGGTCCAAGGTGAACCCGGTCAACGTCTGGGATCGCAACGACCCGATGTGGGAAGATGCGCGTAAACAGGCCGAGGCTGATGGTGTCGATCTGGACTATGGCGCGGATGAGCCGATCCGGGATGGCAACAAGGTGCGGGTCTACATGACCTCAGTTGCGCCGGTGTTCAGCATGGAGAAGTTCACTGTCAAACAAGGCGATGAAGTCACTGTCTATGTCACCAACCTTGATGATGTGGACGATGTGACCCACGGCTTCTGCCTGTCGAACTTCGGCGTCGCGATGGAGGTTGCGCCGCAGGCCACCGCCTCGGTTACGTTCATTGCCGACCGCCCGGGCGTGCACTGGTTCTACTGCCAGTGGTTCTGCCACGCGCTGCACATGGAGATGCGCGGCCGTATGTTTGTTGAGCCAAGGAGCGCGTGACATGCGTTGGCCCCTGCTCATACCGCTCCTGCTCGGCTCGCCCCTTTGGGCGGCGGACTGGGATGTGCCCAACCAGGCGGGGGCCATCAACGAGATACTGGCGCAGGCGGCGGATGGAGACACCCTCCGCCTGAGCCCCGGTGTCTACACAGAAACACTGGTTCTGGACCGGCCCGTCACGATTGACGGGCTGGGACAGGCCACCATTGATGGACAAGGTGATGGCAGCGTCATCACCGTGACCGGGCCGGGCGTGACGGTGCGTGGGTTGACAGTGATCGGCTCTGGCTCGGATCATGACGGGATCGACAGCGGTATCCAACTGACCAAGACGGCCCACGCGCCGGTGGTCGAGGATAACGTGCTGCTGGGCAACCTTTATGGCATCGACATCCATGGGGCCAAGGACAGCATCGTGCGCCGCAACCGGATCGAGGGGCGGCAGGACCGCCACATGAACGCGCGCGGCAATGGGGTCTATGTCTGGAACGCTCCCGGAGCAATTGTCGCCGACAATGACATTCAGTTTGGCCGCGATGGGATTTTCGTGAATTCTTCGAAGAAGAATTTGTTCACCGGCAACCTGTTCCGCGATCTGCGTTTTGCTGTCCATTACATGTATGCCGACAATTCCGAGGTCAGCAACAATGTCTCGATTGGCAACGATCTGGGCTATGCGGTGATGTTCACATCGAATGTCAAAGTCACCGACAACGTCTCGATTGATGACCGCGAACATGGCGTGATGCTGAACTATGCCAACAAGAGCGTCATCACTGGCAATGTCGTGATAGGTGCAAAAGAGAAGTGCACCTTCCTTTATAATTCGAACAAGAACGAATTCACCGACAACTGGTTCCAGGGCTGTGGCATCGGCATCCACTTTACCGCCGGCAGTGAGCGTAACCGTATCGTTGGCAATGCCTTTGTCAGCAACCGGACACAGGTGAAATATGTCTCGACCAAGTGGGTCGAGTGGTCCGAAGACGGACGCGGGAACTATTGGTCCGATTTCGCCGCCTATGATGTAGATGGCAACGGTGTGGCCGATGCGCCGTATCGCCCCAACGATTCAATGGACCATGTGCTGTGGACCCAACCCGCAGCCAAACTGCTGCTCGGCTCGCCTGCCGTGCAGCTGGTGCGCTGGTCGCAATCGGCCTTCCCGGCGCTGTTGCCGGGGGGTGTGATGGACAGCAACCCCTTGATGCAAGCCCCTGAACCCCCAGCTATGAAAAAGGTGCCTCATGACGGATAAGGCCCTGACGATAAACAACGTCTGCAAGGACCGAGGGAAAACCCGCGTTCTTGACGATATCACCCTATCCCTTGCCCCCGGTCAGCGCGTGGCGCTGCTGGGCCATAACGGCGCGGGCAAGTCGACGCTGATCAAATCCATCCTCGGCCTGACGCCGATCCACGGCGGAGCCATTCGTATCGGAGACGCCACCCCCGGCAGCGCCCAGGCTCGGCGTGAGACGGCCTATCTGCCCGAGGCGGTGTCATTCCACCCAGCGCTGACGGGACGTGAGCAACTGACGCTGTTCGCGCAGCTTTCAGGCGCGAAAGCCGATGTGCCCGGCCTGTTGAAGCGGGTTGGCCTGAGCGATGCGCTGGACCGTCGGATTGGGGCCTATTCCAAGGGGATGCGGCAACGTCTGGGTCTGGCGCAGGTGCTACTGGGCCAGCCGAAAGTAGCGCTGTTGGACGAGCCCACATCGGGCCTGGACCCGATCTCGCGGCAGGATTTGTACGCCATCATTGATGAGCTGGCGTCGCAGGGCACCGCTGTTCTGATCGCCAGCCACGCGTTGACCGAGGTCGAGGCCCGTACCGACCGCATCGCCATCATGCGCAAGGGTCGGATGGTGGCCGATGACACGCTGACAAACCTGTCGGCGCTGGCCGGTCTGCCGATCCGCCTGAAAGTGCGCGCCAGTGCCAACCCCGATGCGCTGGCCGCCGAACTGGGCGGCAACCGGATCAACGGGGCCTCGGTCGAACTGCTGTGTTCGCTTGATGACAAGATGGAGGCCCTGCGCCGCATCGCTGGCATGGGTGACGCGGTGGCGGATGTGGAAATGACCCCGCCCAAGCTGGAAGACCTTTATCGCCATTACGCACAGGAGGAGAGGCTATGACCCGTTTCCTCGCCATCACCCGCACCGAAATGCTGATCCTGCGCCGCAACCGCTGGCTGCTGGTCGCGACGCTGATCATGGTGCTGTTCGCGCTGGCGCTGACCTTTGCAGGCAGCGCGCCCACCGGCACGCTGGGCGTCGATATGTTGACCGTTTCGGTCGCGTCTATGACCACGCTGTCGGTCTATCTTGCACCCTTGCTGGCGCTGATGATTGCTTTTGATGCCATCGCAGGCGACGTGGATCGCGGCAGCCTGTCACTGCTGCTGTCCTACCCGGCGGGGCGCGGAGAAATCCTGTTGGGCAAGTTCACCGCCCATCTGGCAGCACTGGCCTTTGCCATGACCATCGGTTTCGGCACCGCAGGCGCAGTGGCCGCGTTCTTTGGCGGCGCGGGGCCGGAAAGCCTGATGGCTCTGGCCCGCCTGATCCTCACATCCATCCTACTGGGCGCCGTATTTCTGGCGCTGGGATACCTGCTGTCTGCCCTGGCAAAGGGGGCCACGGCGGCGGCGGGTCTGTCGGCCGGGCTCTGGCTGGTTTTTGTCGTCCTCTATGATCTGGGCCTGTTGGGGGCCGTCGTCATGGACAAGGGCGGCACCTTTACCCAATCCGTCTTCCCATGGGTGATGGTGGCCAACCCGGCCGACGCATTCCGTCTGTGGAACATCGCCGCGGCCGAGGGCGTGGCCATGGCATCCGGCATGACCGGAGCTGCCCACGCCCTGCCCGTCTGGGCAGCGCCTGCGTCGCTGCTGATTTGGCCGGTGATCAGCTTCGCCCTTGCCCGCGCTGCATTTCGGAGGGTTGAGCCATGAGACGCCTTGCCCTGATCGCTCTGGTCGCTCTGACCGCTTGCAAGGAGGAGGTGGCCGAGGCCCCCGACCCGGTCGATCTGACCCCAGATGCCTTGAGCTATTTTTGCCAGATGAACATCGCGGAACATGGCGGCCCCAAGGGGCAAATCCACCTGCAAGGCTACCCTGCACCGTTGTTCTTTGCACAGGTGCGCGACATGGTGGCCTATCTCAAAAGTCCCGAGCGTGATGCCGATGTCATCGCCATCTACGTCAGCGATATGGGCGTGGCGCCCAGTTGGCAAAATCCGGGTCGGTCGAACTGGATCATCGCTGACGGTGCCACGTTTGTTGTCGGTGCGAATGTCGCGGGCGGAATGGGCGCGCCCGAGGTCGTTCCGTTTGCTGATCCTGTCGCCGCCGATGCGTTCATCGACGATTATGGCGGGTCCGCTCTGCCGCTGTCTGACATCCCCGAGATCGAAGTCCTTGGCCCCGTCGATCTGGACCTGAAACTGGAGACCCCCTCATGACCCCATTGCCACGTCGCCGATTTCTGGCCATCTCTGCCGCCTGCGCCGCGCTGCCGTCCGTGGCCTTGTCTGCACCCTCCGCGCATTGGCGCGGTGTGGCGTTGGGCGCTGCGGCCAGTCTGCGATTGGAAGGCCTGACCGACGCGCAGGCTGCACCCATGATCGCGGCGGTGGAAACCGAGTTGGAACGTCTGGAAAACATCTTCAGCCTGTATCGAACCCAATCGCAACTCAGCCGGCTGAACCGCCAAGGTGTCCTGACCGCGCCCGCACCCGAATTGCTCAGCGTTATGAGTTTGTGTTCGGCTCTGCACGCGGCCTCGGACGGGGCATTTGACCCGACCATCCAACCTGTCTGGCAGGCTCTGGCAACGCAAGCCGAAGCGGGTGAGATTTCCGCAGCTCGAAAAACCATCGGTTGGCATAGAGTATTTTTTAATGCGGACAAGGTGGAACTGCCGATGCCAGGTCTTTCGGCGGTGACGCTGAACGGCATCGCGCAAGGGGCGATCACGGATCACGTCGCGGCCTTACTGCGGTCATTTGGACTGAAAGATGTGCTTGTAAACATGGGGGAAATCGCAGCATTTGGACAGCGCGGTGATGGTCAGGACTGGCAAGTTGGCCTGTCAGATCCGCAAGGTTCTGTGCAGCAGAGAATCGCGTTGCGGGATCGTGCCGTTGCGACATCATCAACCACCGGTACGCGGGTCGCCAATAGTCAGGGGCATATCCTGAATCCAACCGGTCACGTCGTGGATACCAGAACCGTATCTGTATCTGCACCCAACGCTGCTTTGGCCGATGGTTTGTCCACAGCCCTGTGCGCCGCGCCTGTCGAACAGATCGAGCGTATAATGCGCAGCTTCCCCTCGGCAAATGTGGAATTGCACGGCTAACAACCTGTGAGCCATCAGAAAATGACCGCGCAGTCCGGGGCTTGATGTCGAACGAATGAATTTGGGAATGGTACCGCCTCCCTGGCTTGAACAGGGGACCTCTGGATCCACAATCCAGCGCTCTAACCAACTGAGCTAAGGCGGCACTTGTGGAGGGCGATTTACCGAACGCGCACGGGGAATGCAAGGGTCTTAAAGCTGAATTCTCCAGCTTTGTTCGACCAGATCGACGCCGAATGAGCGTACCGGTTTGCTGTCAGTCAATTGCCACCCAAAGGCGCGGTACATGCCACAGGCGGCGCGGTGGCTTTCGTGGGTCCAAAGCACCATTTCATTGTACCCAACGCCGCGTGCGAACTCCATGCAGGTTGTCAAAAGCCGTTTGCCCACCCCCTGCCCGCGCGCTTGCGGCACCAGCAGAAACAAGCGCAGCTTGGCCGCCTGATCGCTATGTGCGACGCAAAAGATGCTGCCCAGGCGCGTACCGTCCTGCTCCGCGATCCAGCCGCATTCGCGGGTCGGGTCATGATCCGCAACAAATGCGTCCAGAATACGCGCCACCAACGCGCCAAAGCTGTCGTCGAACCCTTCGTCACGGGCGTAATGCGTGCCGTGTTGCTCTACCAGCCAAGGCGCGTCCTCGGCGCGGAAGGGTCTGAGAATAATGTCGTTCATGGTGCCTATGTTGACACAGGCCGCTTGATTCTCAACCCTTTGCGCGCTAGCACACAGGCTCATTCCCCGGAGGCGCAAATGGGTATCAACACCGAACGCGATATCGAAGCAAACCTGCAGATCGGTCCGACCGATCAGGGCATGGTGCGCCTGTTCATCGAAGGTGCCGGTATCGAGATTCCGATGGATTTCGACCCGGAAGAAGCCGAAGAGATTGCCGAGGAAATCCGCGCCGCAGCACAAGCCGCGCGCGCCGTCAAAGACTGACGCCCTAGACCCTGGGATCGCGGAGCATCTGCAACCGGCGCGCCGCATCGGTTGCAAACTTCTGGATCATCTTCTTCCGTCGCGCAGGGGCGAGTTTAGTTTCGGGCCCCATGCGGATGATTTCTGCGTCATAGGCATCGGCGATGATCAACCCGGTCTCGGGCGGCAGCAAGTCTACCGGAAACTCGGTATCGACAGCCCAGAAGAATCGGTCGCACCACTCCAGATAGCCCTGCCATTTCGAATCCGACTGATAGTCGGCGCGGCCGGATTTGCACTCGATCACCCACAGCTCACCCTTTGGGCCAAGCCCCATAACGTCCACGCGCAAACCGCGCGCGGGGACGAATTCTTCAACTGAAACATAGCCATGCGTGGACAGGTGGCGCGAAACACCACGGGCCAGTTTCTGTCCGGGTTGCAGATCCAAGGTCATTTCCAGAATGTGAACAATTCATGAACAAAAATCAAGCGCCCGCTAGGGCTTGACATGATACCAAACGGTATTGCATCAATGTGATACCAAATGGTATCTCAATGAGGTGATCCATGGAAATACAGACCCAAAACGCGTTCCGCGCCCTAGCCGATCCGACGCGTCGGGACATCGTGCAGATGCTCGCATCCGAAGACATGACAATAGGTCAGTTGACGGATCGGTTCGACATGACCCGCGCCGCCGTCAAAAAGCACCTAACCGTGTTGTCGGATGGCGGGTTGATTACCGTCGAGGCCCGGGGCCGCGAACGCATCAACAAACTTGAACCCAAGGGAATGGCCCCGGTTCTGGACTGGCTCAGCTACTTTGACCGGTTCTGGGATGATCGCCTTGCCCAACTGAAAAAAGCTATTGAAGGACCCAAGAAATGACCCAAGCAGTTTTGCAGAAAACCATCTATCTCCGCGCGGACCCCGAAACGGTTTGGGATTACCTGACCGAGCCGGACAGGCTGGCCGAATGGTTTCACAAGCCAGAACGTCGGCTGGCACAAGGTCAGAAACTGGAGATGTTCGGGACAACCAGCGGCGATCTTCTGATCTGGGGAGAGGTGCGCGAGGCGCGCAGACCCGAATATCTGGAATACACGTTTACGGTAAAACCAATGGGTGATGCGGTCAGCGTGGTCAAATGGACACTGGAACCGGTCGCCGGTGGAACGCGGCTTGGCCTGATGCACGAAGGGCTACCGCAAGGTGCCGAGGCATTTGGCCTGATCCTTGCGCTGGACAATGGATGGGACGACCATTTCGGCAAGATGCGCACAGCGTTGCACGAGCCGGTCGACGCCTGACTCTGACACGAAACCCCTTGTACGAACCCGCCAGACGCCCTACTTAGGCCCGTGGCGGGTTCTGCCCTTCTCGTGACAGGCAGCATTCCGGTGGCCTTAAGCAATTCCGAGGGAGCTGGCTCTGTTCAGGTCCTGGCCTGATTACCTGGCGCCCACCTGTATACACAGGTCCTCGGGAATCAAAGCCCCACGGTTGACTGGTGGTCCCGCCACATTTTTCCAGATTTTCAACGCGATACGCGCGCCTCTTGCTTGATCAGAGCAGGTTTCAGCGCATGCGCGACTGGCGTGCCGCCCCGGGGACCCTTGGGCTTTTCCGCCATGCTCATGATCGCATAGGCGAACTGGACCCCGGCAAAGACGATCCCGTTCATGAACCAGATCATGAACAGGGCAATCAATCCGATTTCGGACCCGGTGATCAGACTGCGCAGATTGGCGACGTTCAGCGCAAGCAGCACACCGACGAATACGGCCGAGATCACAAAGCCCAGCGCAACTTGGGTGATGTAAAGGCGGATGAGTTTGGGCATATTGAACCTCCTTGCGCGTCGACATTCAGTCTAACGCATGTCTGGTCCGGATAAACGTGTCAGAACGCCTCGGGCTTGGCCTCGCGGGCCATATGATCCAGCACCGCGTTGACAAATTTCGGCTCTTTCCCTTCCGGGAAAAAAGCGCGCGCGACGTCCACGAACTCGGTGATGACAACCTTAGGAGGCGTGTCGCTTTGGGTCAGCTCAGCGCCGGCGGCACGGAACACCGCACGCAAGGTCGGATCGATACGCGCGATCGGCCATTTGGCCACCAACGCGCGGTCGGTCATCTGGTCGATGGGAGCCTGATAGTTCACCGCATCATCCACCAATTTGCGAAAGACGCTGATGTCGCCATCCAGCATCTCTTCGCCTTCATAGACAGCACCGAACCTGTGATCCAGAAACTCGTTCACGACTGCTTCGGTCGTCTGACCCGACTGTTCCATCTGGAACAGCGCCTGCACGGCATAAAGCCGGGCAGCGGATTTCATCAGGCGTTTCTGTTTGGCCGGTTTCGGCGCGTCTGTCTGGGTCATGCTGTCGTGGGTCCGTTGTTGTCGCCCGCCACAAGGATGGACTCGGACGGCGGCTTGAAGCCCACGCCCTTTTGGGAAGAGCCCCACTTACGGCTGAGCGCGATCAGATGCAAGGCCGCAGCCGCCGCGCCGCCACCCTTATTCATCTTTTCGGGATTGGCGCGCACCTCGGCCTGATCGTCATTCTCGACTGTCAGGATACCATTGCCAATCAAAAGACCTTGAAGGCCCATCAACTGAATGGCACGGCTGGAGTCATTGCAGACAGTTTCGTAGTGCGTGGTCTCACCGCGGATAACGCAGCCCAACGCAACATAGCCGTCGAAATTGCATTGCTTGTCGGCCATCGCTATTGCGGTCGGTATCTCCAGCGCGCCTGGCACCTCGACCACCTCGCAGGTGCCACCAGCGGCTTCAATCTCGGCCCTCGCCCCCGCAATCAGGTTGTCGGCGATGGCGCGATAGAACGGGGCAGCCACAATCAGAAGCTTGACCGGCTTGTCGAAGCTTGGCGTCGGCAGGATGCCATGTTTGTCTTGTTCAGCCATGATCAGTCTTCCTTGAGGATCGAACGGGTGCCGACGATGGACAGGCCAAAAGCGTCGAGGCCCAGATATTTGGTTTCCGGCGAATCCGTCAGCAGCACGAGCTCCTGAACGCCCATCTTGGACAGAATCTGCGCGCCAAGACCGGTTTGCTTGATGGTGCGCGGGCCTTCGTCCTCGGCCGCATAAAGCGAATTGCGCGGCTGGCGGAACAGGCAGACCACGCCGCGGCCCTCTGCGGCGATCTTTTCCATCGCGCGCGGCAGTTCCTTGGACGATTTCGGACCAAGACCCAGAATATCAGGGGCTTCGTGCAGCGCGTGGGTCCGGGTCAGAACGGGTTCAGCCGTGGTGATATCGCCCTTGATCATCACCACATGTTCAATGCCATGGGTCTGGTCGGTAAAAATCCGCATCTCCCATTCGCCACCGAATTCCGACGTGACGATTTCGCGCGAGGTCTCGACCACAAGGTTGTCATTGCGCGAACGGTAGGTGATCAGATCGCTGATCGTGCCGATTTTCATGTCATGCGTCTTGGCGAACTCTACCAGATCCGGCAACCGCGCCATGGTTCCGTCGGCCTTCATGATCTCGCAGATCACCCCTGCGGGTTTTAGACCTGCGAGCCGAGAGATATCGACGGCGGCCTCGGTATGGCCTGCCCGCACCAACACACCGCCCCGCTTGGCGCGCAAAGGAAAGACATGGCCCGGTGTCGCGATATGCGCCATCGTGTTCTGTTCGTTGATCGCAGTGGCCACGGTCAGCGCCCGATCCGCTGCCGAGATACCGGTGCTGACGCCTTCGCGCGCTTCGATCGAAACAGTAAACGCGGTTTCATGGCGCGACGAATTGTTCACCGCCATCATCGGCAATCCCAGCGCGTCCACCCGTTCGGCCGTCATAGGCAGGCAGATCAAGCCGCGCCCGTGGGTTGCCATGAAGTTGATCGCCTCGGCATCCGCGAACTCGGCCGCGATCACCAGATCACCTTCATTCTCGCGATCTTCGTGATCGACCAGAATGTACATCCGGCCTTTGCGCGCCTCTTCGATGATGTCTTCGATCGGGCTGATCGCGTCACGCAACTGGGCCTCGACCGGTCCGGGGGTTTCAAAGCTCATGGAGCAGCCTTTCACATGGCATGTTTGCACGGCGGGATAGACCAGTCGGACGCCAAATGCCAGAGCACAATCGGCCAGCGCCTCGCAAGCAGGGGCAGTGTCGGCGTAACCTTACGACATTTCGGCAAGTCGCGCGACGTAACGGGCCAGAGTGTCAATTTCGAGGTTGACCCGATCGCCGAGGGCGACATCGCCCCAGGTCGTCACTTCTTTGGTGTGTGGGATGAAGTTTATACCAAAGTCGCACCCCTCGACGTCATTGACCGTCAGCGAGGTTCCGTTCAGCGCGACAGACCCTTTCGGCGCGATGAACCGGGCCAGGTCCTTGGGCGCGCGCAGGGTGACTCGGGTGCTGTCGCCTTCATCCGCGATTGCAACCACCTCAGCCACGCCATCCACGTGACCCGATACGATGTGTCCGCCCAATTCGTCACCCACTTTCAAGGCGCGTTCCAGATTGACCCGCTTACCAGGCGTCCAAGCGTCCAGATTGGTTTTCGACACGGTCTCGGCGCTGATCTGGACGTCGTACCAATCGTTACCCAGCGCGATGACCGTTAGACAAACGCCGTCGCTGGCGATCGAAGCACCGATATCAATGCCAGCTGTATCGTAGCCGGTTTTGATCCGCGCACGCAGATCGCCCTGCTGGTCCAATTCGGTGATTGTTCCGATATCCGTGACGATCCCTGTGAACATTTCGTTAACCCTCTGAGCCTAGCTTCGAATGCCGAGGTAAAGGCCAGAACCCCGACCGGCAAGACCCGGCTTGCCGGGAATGTGACAAACAGGCATAATTTTCGCAATAAACACATGAGCAGTCGCCAATCAGGCCATATGACACAGCGAACCGATCATCCCAGGCAACGCGTGTTCCTGTTCCTTCAGGGTCCGCACGGGCCGTTCTTCAACGCACTGGGGAAAGTGTTGCGCGCAGCGGGGGCGCAGGTTTGGCGCATCGGGTTCAACGCCGGTGATCAGGCGTTCTGGAGGGATACGGACAGCTATATCGCCTTTCGTGCACCGGTCGCGGATTGGCCATCCTTCCTTGCGGACGTGATCCGGGATCGGGGCGTGACCGATATCGTGCTATATGGTGACACCCGCCCGATCCATGCGCGTGCGGTCGAGGTCGCGCGCCGACTCGGCCTGACCGTGCATGTCTATGAAGAAGGCTATCTGCGCCCCTGGTGGGTCACGTATGAGCGTGAAGGGTCCAACGGCAATTCTCGCCTGATGGCGTTGGAGGTCGAGCAAATGCAATCCGCGCTGGCGCAGTCGGATGCACAGACGCCTCCGCCCCCATCACATTGGGGCGACATGCGACAGCATATTTTCTACGGGGCGGCCTATCACGGCTTTCTCATGTTTTTGAACCGTGGGTACCGCAACTTTCGCAGACACCGTGAATTGCCGGTCGCGCGTGAGTTTCAACTGTATTTCAAACGGTTGATGCTGATGCCCCTGCACCGGCTGCAACGCCGCTGGGCCACCGCAATGGTTCGCCGGGGGGGCTTTCCCTATCATCTGGTGCTGTTGCAACTGGGCCATGACAGTTCGGTCCAGTCGCATTCCGAGTTTTCGGGCATGTGCGATTTTCTGGACACGGTCATTGCGGGTTTTGCAACCGGCGCACCCGCGCATCATCGTCTTGTCATCAAGGAACACCCGCTGGAAAACCACCGCGAGCCGCTGCGCAAGCGCGTGCGCCAATTGGCCCGGGACCACGGACTCTCTGACCGTATTCACTATGTCCCCGGCGGGAAACTGGCACGGCTGTTGGATGACGCGCGCTCGGCTGTCACAATCAATTCGACAGCTGGTCAACAGGTGTTGTGGCGCGGCATTCCATTGCGCATCTTCGGACGTTCGGTTTATGACAAACCGCAATTCGTGTCGCAGCAATCTGTCGCTGCGTTCTTTGCCAGACCCGATCCCCCAGACGCAGCCGCCTATCGCGTTTATCGGCGGTTTCTGCTCGAGACCAGTCAGGTGCCGGGCGGCTTTTATTCGCGCCGGGGGCGACAACAACTCTTGCGACGCGCCGTTGATATGATGCTGCGGGATCGGGACCCCTACGAGGCCGCCCTTTCCGGCAACGCGACCAACGCGCCACAGTTAAAACTCGTTGAATGACACGAAGCCAGCTGTTGCTGGATGTTTGTCAGCGAACAGGGTAACTTGCGCAAAAGAACAATAAACTGAGGACATTCGGCAGTGACGCGCATCCCAACCCGATGGATACGGGCGGTCTCCTTTGTGGCGGCCGCTGGACTGCTGGCAGCGTGTCAGCTTCCGAAATCCGGCCCGAACAAGACCGAAATTCTGGCTGGATCCACGGCGAATGGTGGGAATGCCTTTGTTGTCGAGGTGGATGACCGGGTGACTCGTGAGACCGCCGCTATCCCTCAGTTTGGATTCTCGCAAACTTTCCGCAGCGCCCAAAGCGTCGCCTCGGATACAGTGCGCCCAGGTGACGTGCTGGGATTGACGATCTGGGAAAACGTCGAAGACGGCCTGTTGACCTCGCAAGCTGGCACCGCCACGGCGCTGGACGAGGTTCAGGTCGACAATGACGGCTTCATCTTTGTCCCCTATGCCGGACGTCTGCGCGCTGCGGGCAACACGCCCGAACAATTGCGCACGCTGATTTCGGAGAAACTGCAGGAACAAACCCCGGACCCGCAGGTGCAGGTGCGCCGCGTGGCGGGTGATGGCGCGACTGTTTCGCTGACCGGAACGGTCGGTGCGCCGGGTGTCTACCCGATCGAACGCCCGACCGGAAACCTGTCCGGTATGCTGGCCAAGGCGGGCGGCGTGTCCGTGTCGTCGGACATTGCACTGGTCACGGTCATTCGTGGCAGTCACAAAGGTACGGTCTGGTACGACGACCTGTTCCGGTCGCCCCAAACGGATATCGCCCTGCGTGGCGGTGATCGCATTCTGGTCGAGGAAGACAGCCGGTCCTATATCGCGTTGGGGGCGACCGGAGGACAATCGCGGGTGGCGTTCGAAAGCCAGGACCTGTCGGCGCTTGAGGCCATCGCACAGGTTGGCGGGTTGCAATCCCTGTCCTCGGACCCGACCGGCATTTTTGTTCTGCGCAAGGAACGGCAGGACATAGCGCGCAAAGTTATGGGCCGCGCTGACCTGCAGGGTGATCAGCGTATGATCTATCTGCTGAACCTGACCGCGCCCAATGGCCTGTTCATCGCCCGCGACTTTGTCATCCGCGACGACGATACGATCTACGTGACCGAAGCACCTTATGCGCAGTGGACCAAGTCGATCTCGTTGATCGCAGGAGGTTTGACACCAATCGCGAACGTGGCCACTCTGACAGGCAACTAAAGCGTGTTTCCGGACATCGACCCAACGGTTGAAGACGAACGCAAGCGGTTGTTTGTCTATAACGGCGGGTTTCTGACGCAGCGGCGGCTGCGCCGTATCCTCTCGCTATCAGGGTACGACATCCGGCTGGGACTGCCCAATAAGGGTGATCTGGTTGGTATCTGGGGCGATAGCCCAACGGCGCATCGTGGCCTACGGGTCGCCGAGAAACGCGCGGTCCCTGTTCTGCGGATCGAAGATGCGTTTCTGCGATCGCTACATCCCGGCCGCAGCGGAGAAGCCCCATTGGGGCTTTTGTTGGATCGGTCCGGTGTGCATTTCGACCCGTCCCGCGCTAGCGATCTTGAGCAGTTGCTGGCGACGCATCCTCTGGACGACACCGCCTTGCTGGACCGCGCGCGCGGCGCGATGGAGCGGCTGCGCGAACTGCAACTCAGCAAGTATTCGGCCTTTGATCCGGATGTTCTGCCACCCGATCCCGGTTATGTACTGGTCGTCGATCAAACGCAGGGTGACGCGGCGGTCACGGCCAGCGCGGGCGACCTTGCGCGCTTTCGTGAAATGCTGGTCATCGCGCAGGAAGAAAACCCGGGCGCGCGCGTGATTATCAAATCCCACCCCGAAACCCTTTCGGGCTACCGCAGCGGTTTCTTCTCGGATCAGGACCAAAATGATCGCGTTACGGTGCTGAAAGAGCCGATCAGCCCCTGGCCCCTGCTGGAAGGTGCCGTTGGTGTTTACACCCTGTCCTCGCAACTTGGATTCGAAGCGATCCTTGCAGGCCACAAACCGCGCGTGTTCGGACAACCGTTCTACTCCGGTTGGGGGTTGACGCAGGACCAAGACCCCCTGCCCCGCAGGCAACGCACGTTGACACGGGCACAGCTGTTTACCGCAGCAATGATCCTCTATCCCACCTGGTACGATCCCCATCGCGATCAGCTGTGCGAATTGGAAACCGTTCTGGACACGCTCGAGGCCCGGACCCGCGCCTGGCGCGAGGATCGCAAGGGATGGACGGCCTCGGGCATGCGCGTGTGGAAGCGTCGGCATCTGCAACAGATGTTCGGATCACATCACAAGCTGAGGTTCACCAACGAGCCGCCCGCTGAACCGGATCGACCGCATATGGTCTGGGCGCGCCACGCTGGTCAATTGCAAGATGTGACCCGTATCGAGGACGGGTTTCTGCGCTCACGCGGGTTGGGCGCAAAACTTGTACCGCCGCTATCCCTAGTGACGGATGATGAGGGCATCTATTACGACCCGACACGTCCAAGCCGATTGGAGAACCTGATCGCAGCACGGGAGAACCTGCGTCCGGATCAGCAATTGCGCGCTGAACGGTTGGTATCGCGGCTGCTTTCTGAGGGGTTGAGCAAGTACAATGTGGGCCAGGCTGCACCCGATCTGCCCGAGGGTCACCGAATATTGATTCCAGGGCAGGTCGAAGACGATGCCTCAATCTTGTTGGGCGCCAGCGCCACCCGCACGAATCGTGATCTTCTGGTTGCGGCGCGCGAGGCAAATCCCGATGCCATCCTTATCTACAAGCCCCACCCGGATGTCGAAGCCGGGTTGCGTGATGGCGGGATGGATACCGGTGGGCTGGCCGACATGGTGGTCACTGGCACCGACCCTGCCGCGCTACTGCCGCAAGTTCACGAGGTCTGGACCATGACGTCCCTTTTGGGATTCGAGGCGTTATTGCGCGGCGTGAGAGTGACGACTCTGGGGGCGCCATTCTACGCCGGATGGGGGCTGACGACCGATCTGGATATTGTACCGGCGCGGCGCGGGGCGCGGCCTTCCCTGTGGGGGCTGGTCCATGCAACGCTGATCGACTATCCGCGCTATCTGGACCCGGTCACCGGCCTGCCATGCCCGGTCGAGGTCGCTGTTGATCGGTTGGCATCGGGACAGCAACCTGCCACGGGACTTGCGAACCGCTTGCTGTCAAAACTTCAGGGCGTTTTGGCGACGCAATCGCATCTTTGGAGATAGCCCTCGCGGGCCATCCGGCCCCAACGATGCAAAACGTCCGGGCCGATAACCTTTGTGTCGATCAGTTCGAACCGGGGCGCAGCTTCCAGCGACTCGAGCCCTAACGCCCCAACCGCTGACAACCCTTCGGCACCAATTGTCAGCCCGGCGGTAAAGCCCACAAGCTCGTCTACAAGATCTTCGGCCAGTAGTGAGGCTGCCAACCCCGCGCCGCCTTCACAAAACACGCGCGTCAACCCGGCGTGACCCAGTTGCTGTAGCAAGTCCGCCGCATCAATCTGATGCTCATTCAGCGCGCAGGGGATCAGGCGCGCGCCCAAGTCCTCCCATGCCCGCGCCCGTTCTGCGTCGGGGCGGGGCCCGTGGCACAGCCACAGCGGAATCTGAGATGCCGACCGCGCAAGCTGACCTAGCAACGGTAGGTCCAGATGACGCGACACGACGACCCGGACAGGCTGTTGGTCGATCCCAAGATCGCGCACTGTCAGCGATGGATCGTCGGCGCGCGCGGTGCCCGCCCCGACCATCACGGCGTCATGCCGAGACCGCATCGCGTGCACCGCTCTCCGCGCTTTGGGGCCGGTGATCCACTTGCTGTGGCCAGTCTCGGTGGCGATCCTTCCGTCAAAGCTGCTGGCGAGTTTCAAAGTGACAAAAGGGCGGCCCTGTTCGGTTTTCAGGAAAAACCCCGACAAATCCCACGCTGCCTGCTCCATCAGGACACCTGTCGTGACTTCGATGCCGGCGGCGCGCAGCATTTCAAAGCCCTTACCTGCGACCCGTGGATCGCTGTCCTCGATGGCCGAGACGACGCGAGCCACACCTGCGTCGATCAGGGTCTGGGCACAGGGCGGCGTCTTGCCATGATGGGCGCAGGGTTCCAGCGTTACATAGGCAGTGGCACCGCGCGCGGCATCGCCTGCCTGTGCCAACGCCACAGGCTCGGCATGTGGACGACCACCCGGCTGGGTCCAGCCTCGCCCTACGATCCGCCCGTCACGTACGATGACGCAGCCCACGGATGGGTTGGGCCAGCACGTCCCCTGACCGCGTCGCCCCAAGGACAGGGCCAACGCCATATATCGCTTATCTGTTTCGCTCACTCGTCCGTAGAAGGCTGCGGCGGGCGCAGTTCGTGGACAAACTCCTCGAAATCATCGGCCGCCTGGAAATTCTTGTACACGCTTGCAAACCGAACATAAGCGACCGTGTCGATCCGGGCCAGCGCCTCCATGACGATTTCACCGATTTTGTTTGAGGGAATATCCGTATCCCCCATGCTTTCCAGGCGCCGCACGATGCCCGAGATCATCTGATCAATGCGATCCGGGTCGATCGGGCGCTTCTGCATCGAGATGCGGATCGAGCGTTCCAGCTTGTCGCGATCGAAATCCTCGCGCTTGCCGTTGGTTTTGATGACAACCAGATCGCGCAGTTGCACCCGTTCATAGGTGGTAAACCGGCCCCCACAAGCCGGGCAGAACCGGCGCCTGCGGATCGCGACATGATCCTCTGCCGGGCGTGAATCCTTGACCTGAGTGTCGATATTTCCGCAAAACGGGCAGCGCATCCGCCGTCTCCTCGTCCCTAGCTTACCTCTTTTTGTAAGCGCTTCGGCTTACTTATCCACAACTATAGGACAGCCTCTAGGGTTTGGGTAGTCGGAATTTTTCAACGCAATATAAAGGGGTCACACAATATGGGCCGCGACCTTTCGTGTATGCGGTGCCCTGCGATGTTCGAACAGGTATATCCCTTGCCACGTACCCAGTACGGGTTGGCCATTGGCTACGGGAATCGACAGCGAAACCGGCATAACCGCCGCCTTGATATGGGCCGGCATATCGTCGGGTCCTTCGTAGGTATGACGCAGATAAGACATCGCGGGATCGTCCGATGGCGGAACCAACCGGTCAAAGAAGGCTTTGAGGTCGGTTTGAACCTCGGGATCCGCATTTTCCTGAATGAGCAGCGAGCACGAGGTGTGGCGAACGAACAAGGTCAGCAGGCCCGCACCGGACCGTCCTTTGACCCAAGCACGAACAGGCGCCGTAAACTCATAGAGTCCGGCGCCATGCGTATCGATCGAAAACTCGGTCTGCACCTTCAGTTCCTGAAAAACGGCAGATAGTTGCAACGGGCATTCGCACCCTGCACCGACATGCTGTCACCCACCTTGAACGGCGAAAGCGGATTGCTGCCCTGTTGCGGAACATCCGTGGGCATCGTCAACGTGAATTGCACCGCGGTTCTGCGCCCTGTCGTTACGCTTGGGCCATATCCGCGCAATACGTAAATCCTTTGCTGCCAACCCGCACCCAGCTTTCTGCGCGCAAAATCGGCAGCCGCGCACCAATAGCCGTCGACGAACTGATCGGTCCTTGGGATTACCTCGAAATCCGTACCGCTCATGGGTTCGGTCCGATAGCCGTTGGGCGCGGCCGAAACCAGCGCGGGAAGACTCAGCAGCATGGCAAGGGCGGAATATGCAATGATCTGTTTCATAAAATCCATCTTTCCTGTTCTGACATGACACATAGGTTAGGTCACCCCTTTTCGGAATACAGGGCACCTCACAGGTATTTAAGACCGAAGCTGCGCTTCGTGATCACGCGTCAGCCAACCGTGATACCGGATCAACTGACCCAACCCTGGCATTCGGGCAGAAATATCAAAACGGAACCGCCCTAGATCATCTTGCCATTCGCAGGACGAGGATTTCGGCAGCAACGCTTTCGGGCAAGGCACACCCCAAAGCTTTAGCCGGATCACGTCAACGATCAGTCGATCCCCGGCCAAAACCGGGCGTATCCAGATGGTGAGCCCGCCGATCTGTTCCCGAACGCAATTGCGATGCGAGTCGTATGTCAGATTTGACCGCGTCAAATGACCCGCAAAGTCCCGTGACCAGATCCGCCCCTCACCCTTTGGCTGCGTCACCAGCGCGACTGGTAAATCTTGCCCGGACCGGGGGAACCGGCCGACGTGTAGTGCAAAAGCCACCAGCATTCCCTTGCCCCGTTCTATATGGCAACGACCGCAAAACGTTCCCGGCTGATCGTGCAGATCGAAAACGGCTTTCGGCAGCGTGGCCCCCTCCGGCAGAGCGCACAGAAACGGGTCTTTCATCGCTTCAGTACCCGCCCGGCGCAAATCGACCGCGAAGTTCGGGTCCGGGAACCAGACAATTGCGGGCGCGGCCAAACAGCTTGTATCGGTTGCGTGCAATCGACCGATAGACCAGAGTCTTCGCGAAGTCAGGCAGATACCTGCATAAGGCCAATCCGCGCCATGGCCACGGCAGCGCGGCCATCGCCGCCGCAAACGCATCCAGTTTTTGGTGAACCTGCCCATTCACAATGACCAGATAGGTTTCGAAATCGTCTGTTCGCAGCCCTGTGGCCCGATACAGGCGCTGACCAAGCCGGGATTGCGCCGTTGCAAAGCGAAACCGGCGCGCTTTGTCGTGTCGGAGCATGAAGTGAAAGAACCGCGAACACAGCACACATTCGCCGTCAAAGACGATCAGGTCGTGATCGGGCAATGATCCATCTGGCTGCATATCTGCATTCGCCTCGTGCTGTATTTCGCCCATGCTGGCACCCCAGCCATTGCGACCGCAATGCGACATCTCGGACAGGTCAGAAGGATGTGGCGTGCCGGGGAACCCTTTGAAACGGTTTTGGTATTCCGCTCTCCCAGGCTCTGGCCCCATCCCCATAAGGGCGCTGACCCGACAACTCGGCAAATCTAGGCACGTCCCGGGCCCGGGTCTTGGTCTTACGGGACAATTCCTTTCGAGATTCAGCCAAAGGAACCGCGAATACTGGCAAATCCAAGTGGGCACCTGCATGGGATAGCGGCATGGCGTATTTCTCTGCTAGAGTTACAGGAAGATTAACGCGCTGGCGCGGACTGGGCCATGGAAGTCGATATTTCAAGAATTCAATTGCTGACCAAAGTGTTGGAAGATCAGACGGGTGATCCGTCGGTGGTCGATCATGTCTTGCAGACAAGCGGATTGAGCAGACCTGAAATCGAACCCCCTGCCCAAACCTTCAGTGCCCATAACGAGGCCCGTTTCGTGCGTCACGCCTGCGACGCGCTCGAGGATATCACCTTTGGCGCGCAGGCCGGGCTGCAGTTCAACACGTCGTCGAGCGTGACTGCCTATATCAGCAAGTACTCCCGAGATTTGCGGCAGGTTCTGGAAAACACGACCCGGTTTCACCAGATAATCGACCCGTCGCTGGCCCTTACCCTGCGCGTGTCCGGAAACGCAGCCACGTTAGAGGCTGATTGGAAAGACGCCACATTCTCTCGTTACCATCGCAGGACGGAATTTCTGCTGTTTGCCGCGGTTGCCCGGATGCGGGCACTGACTCAGGTCGCGTTTCATCCGTTACAAATACGGTTTCAACACGAGGTTGGCCAACATGCCTCGCAATACGCCAGAATCGGCGGCTTTCCCGTCGAATTCGGAACCGAGAGCCTGGAAATCATAGTGTCCCTTTCGTCTCTTGACCTGCCGGTTCCGACCTATGACCCCAGCTTGCGGGCGCATCTGCTGGAATACGGTGAACGCCTGCTGGCAGAACGGCAGACACCCAAACAGAGAACACGCGCTCAGGTCGAAGGGTTGATCACCCGTTCGATGCCGGGCTGCATCCTTCAGGTCGAAGACGTCGCTGCGCAAATTGGCGTCAGCCCGCGCACCCTGGCGCGACGCCTGAACGACGAAGGCACGACTTATCGCGAGGTGGTCGATGACCTGCGATGTGATTTGGCACAAACCTTCATCAAGAATGGCATGAACCTATCGGAAATTTCCTATTCTCTGGGCTATGCCGACCATGCAGCGTTTTCGACCGCGTTCAAACGCTGGACGGGACAAGCTCCCAGCGCATTTCGCAAGCGGGTCGATCACCCCTTGCATCCGCACTAGGCGTGGCCGGGGGTCAACAGCGCGTCAGCCTCGCCCCGGCCGGTCCATGAGTGGACACCGGCGATATAGAAGGCCCGCCAGAAAAACCCTTTTGAGTTCTCGCCAAATTGATGTGACGTTGAGACAACGTGAGGCGCACCCGCCAAGAAAAAAGGCGCCCCGTTTGGAGCGCCTTGAATTCACTGATCCAGGAAAGACCGCAACTTTCGCGACCTGCTGGGATGTTTCAGCTTGCGCAACGCCTTGGCCTCGATCTGGCGGATACGCTCGCGGGTCACGCTGAACTGCTGGCCCACTTCTTCGAGCGTATGGTCGGTGTTCATACCGATGCCAAAGCGCATCCGCAGAACCCGCTCCTCACGCGGGGTGAGCGAGGCCAGAACCCGGGTCGTGGTCTCTTTGAGGTTTTCCTGAATGGCGCTATCCAACGGCAGCACGGCATTCTTGTCCTCGATGAAATCGCCCAACTGGCTGTCTTCCTCGTCGCCAATCGGCGTTTCGAGGCTGATCGGTTCCTTGGCGATCTTCATCACCTTGCGAACCTTCTCCAACGGCATTTGCAGCTTTTCGGCCAGTTCCTCCGGTGTCGGCTCGCGGCCGATTTCGTGCAGCATCTGGCGACCGGTCCGAACCAGCTTGTTGATCGTCTCGATCATGTGAACCGGAATTCGGATGGTCCGCGCCTGATCCGCGATAGACCGCGTAATCGCCTGCCTGATCCACCAGGTCGCATAGGTCGAGAACTTGTAGCCGCGACGGTATTCGAACTTGTCCACCGCCTTCATCAGTCCGATGTTACCTTCCTGAATAAGATCAAGGAATTGCAGGCCGCGGTTCGTGTATTTCTTGGCGATTGAGATCACCAGACGCAGGTTGGCCTCGACCATTTCCTTCTTGGCCTGCCGCGCCTCTTTCTCGCCCTTCTGAACCTGTTGCACAATGCGGCGGAATTCGGGGATGTCGAGACCGACATACTGGCCGACCTGCGCCATGTCATTGCGCAAGTCTTCCACCTTATCGGTCGAACGCTCGATGAACATCTGCCAGCCCCGGCCCGGCTTTTCGGCCATTTCGGACAGCCAGTTCGGGTCCAGCTCACGCCCGCGATAGGCGTCAATGAACTCACGCCGGTTGATTCGCGCCTGATCCGCCAGTTTCACCATCGCACTGTCCAGCGACATGACGCGGCGGTTGATGCCATAAAGCTGGTCGATCAGCGCTTCGATCCGGTTGTTGTGCAGGTGAAGGCCGTTGACCAGTTCAACGATCTCGGCGCGCAGCTTCTGATAGGTTTCCTCGTCCTCAGCGCTGAAGGTGCCGTCTTCGTTCAGCGTCGCCGAAATCCGGCTGTCCTGCATCTCGCTGAGTTGTGCGAAGTCGGTCGAGATACGCTCGAGCGTGGTCAGAACCTGATCTTTCAGCGCGGCTTCCATTGCAGCCAGCGACATGTTGGCCTGATCGTCTTCATCATCATCGTCATCGTTGGCGATGGGGTTGCCATCGGCGTCCAACTCAGGACCGCTCTCTTCCTTCGCAGGTTTGGCGGCCTGGACGGTCGAGGTATCGACAACCGGTTCTTCGACGTCGCCGTCTTCGTCCAATTGATTGCCGAACGTTGTTTCCAGATCAATAACGTCGCGCAACAGAATGTCTTCGCTCAACAATTCGTCGTGCCAGATCGTGATCGCCTGAAAGGTCAAAGGGCTTTCGCACAGGCCGGCAATCATTGTATTGCGACCGGCCTCGATCCGTTTGGCGATGGCAATTTCGCCCTCACGGCTCAGCAGTTCGACCGATCCCATCTCGCGCAGATACATGCGCACTGGGTCATCGGTGCGATCCAGCTTTTCGGTTGCGGCACCCGCCAGCGCAACCTCGCGCGGGCCTTCGGTGGTCACCAGTTCGGTCGAGCCTTTGTTCTCTTCCTCTTCGGCCTCTTCATCTTCGATGATGTTGATGCCCATCTCGGACAGCATCGACATAACGTCTTCAATCTGTTCCGAACTCACCTGATCAGGCGGCAGAACCTGATTGAGCTGGTCGTAGGTGATGTAGCCTTTCTCGCGGGCCTCGGCGATCATCTTCTTGACCTGGGCCTGGCTCATGTCCAGCGAGATTTCCTGTTCCTGCTCGTCGGATTTGCGGTCTTCGTTCGTATCCTTGGCGGCCATTCAATGCTCCTGCAGGGATGGGTGATTCGTTTGCTCCGAATCATTAGCGCGTGAAACTGATTCGGCCACCCGTTTACCCGTTTTTCTTTTCCAGTGCCTTACGAAAACATCACTTTAGCGACGTTTCCGTTCGAAATTGATGCCGGACATGATCGCCTCAAACGCGTCTTTCTCGTCGCGGTTGATTCGCGCACCATTGTCGGCGATGTCGAAAACGGCCTTGTCCTCATTCTGGCTGCGGCTCGTGCGGTTACGCTCTTCGGCGGCTTGCGCCAGCCGGTATGTCAGCGCCTCATCGGCCAGATCAGACAATTCCTCTGCCGCTTCGGCAATCTCAGCATCCAACCCCCGGAGCGCTTTGATCTTTGCGAGTTCCTCGGCCAGTGTCATCTCGGCCTTTTCGACGTCGCCCGGTTTGTTCACACAGGGGATCACTGCGACATGGCGAAGGGCCAGCAGCTTTTCAAGGGCTTCGCGGCCCAAATTTTGCTCGATGTGATCCTGAAGATTGTCGGGATCGTCAATCGCGTGGCGCAGAACGGCGTCGCGCAGCGCCGCATGGTCGGAGTTCAGGCACTCCATATCCTCAAGCTGATGTTCGAACTGAACAACCACCTGCGGGTTCAGGATTGCGATGGCCAGAATCGCGGCCTCGCGTAGTTGGATATCAGCTTTTTCCGACGAGGCCAGAAACGAGGCCCTTGCGCCCGGCGTTGCTGGCTGCGGCGGCTGCCATTTTCCACGCGGTTGCCAATTGCGGTTCTGAGGCTGCCGCTGCGGGCGGAACAATTGCCAGCGCAGGTCCTTGATCTCTTGCCCGTAGTGAGAACGGATCGAGGGATCGCTGATCAGCTTGATCTTCTCACGCAGGGATTTGTCCAGCGCCGCCTTGCGTTCTGGGCTGTCGAACACCTTGCCCTCGGTCTCGCGCTGCCACAGCAACTTGACCATCGGAATGGCCCCGTCCAGCACGGCCTGCACAGCGCCTGCCCCTTCGGTGCGCAGCAGGTCATCCGGGTCCTTGCCTTCGGGCATCAGCGCAAAGCGCAGGGACTTGCCAGCCTCCAGCAAAGGCAAGGCCAAATCAACCGCCCGCATCGCAGCGCGTAGACCGGCCGTGTCCCCATCCAGCGCAATGATCGGTTCGTTCGAGATTCGCCACAGCAACTGCAACTGATGCTCGGTGATGGCCGTTCCCAAGGGCGCTACCGACGCGCCAAACCCGGCCTCAGCCAGAGCAATCACGTCCATATACCCCTCGGCCACGACCAAAGGCTGGCCCTTCCCGGCCGCCTGACGCGCGGGTCCGTGGTTATACAGGCTGCGACCTTTGTCGAACAACTCGGTCTCGGGCGAGTTCAGGTATTTGGCGTTGTCACTGGGGTCCATCGCCCGCCCACCAAAGGCAATACACCGCCTGCGCGGGTCTCGGATCGGGTACATGATCCGGTTGCGGAACGTGTCATAGGGTTTCTTGCCCTTGTTCGACGGTTTGGCGAGCCCAGCGCCAAGGATCAGATCTTCGGGAACGTTCTTGCCGGTCAAATGATCCCATAGCGCCTGCCAGCCATCGGGGGCAAAGCCGATCTCCCACCGATCCAATGCCTGCGCATCCAACCCGCGACGGGTCAGGTAATCGCGGGCTGCGGACCCCGCCCCGGTCTTGAGCTGAAGGCGAAAGAACTGCACCGCCTGCTCCATGACCTCGGCCAATTGCGAGCGACGATCCTGCTTCTCCTGCGCTTTGGGATCACGGGCCGGCATCGGCATCCCGGCTTCACGCGCCAGAATCTCGACCGCTTCGATGAACGAGACGTTCTCGGTCTCTTTCACAAAGCTGATAGCATCGCCTTTGGCGTGACAGCCGAAGCAATAATAGAATCCCTTTTGGTCATCGACGTGGAACGACGCGGTCTTCTCATGGTGAAACGGGCACGGCGCCCACATGTCGCCCTTGCCCTGATTGGACTTGCGCTGATCCCACATGACCTTGCGCCCCACGACCTGAGACAGGCTGAGGCGCGTGCGCAGTTCATCCAGAAATCCGGGGGGCAAAGACATGCTTCAAACCTGCCAGAAATGAAAACGCGCGCCAAGGGGATGGCACGCGGTTGTCCACAGGGAATTGGTGCGACTGTGGATTACTGCTGCAAACACAGCTCCAACCAGGCCGCGCCAAGGTCCTTTTTGCGCACATCGCGCATTTTTTGCTCATAAACCCAAGGGGTGATCAGCGGGATCGCCGCGTTGTAATTCTCGGGCCATGACGGGCCACTGTCTGCCACCGCCTGCGCTACGTCGCGTTCCTTCACCCGGTCCAGACGAGCCTTCTGAATCGCAGCTACAACATCAGCCTGATACTTGCAGCTTTGTTCCTTGGTTTCCTGAGCAGCCACGGGGGTGGCCAGCAAGGCCGCGACGATGGCGATACGCAACATTGGGGGTCTCCCGGAATCGTTTCTTTCAGCGCAGCTTACCCGCGCGCGGCGACACCTTCCATGGCCCTTTTCAAATCGTGAACCAAGGTCTGAGCCATTGATCGGAACACCATGATCTGGAACGCATTTTCGCCAACGCGCGTGATCGACGCGGTCATGTGAAACAACAGCGTCCGTGCTGTATGACCACGTTTGAAATGAACCGCGCGCAGATCGACAGGCACCAGGCGGGCCAAAACGTCTTCGACCCCGGCCCCTTCAAGCCGAACAACGGCCCAGGCGTCGGACTGGTCTACGACCGCTGCAAGATCCGACAATGTGGCCTCGGGCTCTGGTCCCATCAGCATGGCCTGTTCAGGACCGAACCAAACGGCGCGGGAACCCGTTTTGCCAGTTGCACGATTGGGCGCCGGAAAGGTCATTCCAAGCGCGGCCTTCATGGCGTCCGACACAGCTTTCGTTTGGCCCTTCAGTGGCGAAATCGAATGGATCGACTCCACCTCCACTTCGCTCATCGTCACTGCTCCGACGGTCAGAGGCAACAACCCGTCGCAGGGCGACTTGGCTATCAGCTTATCCACGAACGCGCCCTCCCTCTGGGTCAAAGAAGACCGGGTTCACCACTTCGCACAGCGTTGTCACACCGCGTAGATGATCCACCATCTTGACGATTTCACCATATCTTTCAGGGCCATCGGCCAAGAAGCCAAGGCCCAGCATCGTTTCCAAAGTCGGCGAATAACAAACCGAGGTTATATACCCCTGGTCGTTGGTGCGAACCGGTTCGGCCTCTTCCTTGTAGAGATGTGCGCCGGAGAGTAGCTCCCGGCTCTCGCCGATCGGTTTGAGGCCCACCAGCCGTTCGCGCCCTGCTTCTTCCAGACCGGGGCGTTCGGACATGGTTTTTCCGATACAGTCCTTTTTCTGAGACACCATCCGCCCCATGCCAATATCATATGCAGTCGTGCGTCCGTGGATTTCGGCATGGGTGATGAACCCTTTCTCAATCCGCAGGACATTCAGGGCCTCCATGCCATAGAGCCCACCACCCAAGGCTTCGGCCCACTTGGTCAGGATATCGAACAGACTTGCCCCATAGCGCGCGGGTACGGCGATTTCGTAAGCGTGCTCGCCCGAGAAGGAAATACGGAACAGCCGCCCCTGCACCCCAAACACCGAGACCGGGCCGCAGGCCATGAACGGCCAGCTTTCATCGTCTATTTCCTCGTCCAACAGGCCGTTCAGCACTTCGCGCGATTTCGGCCCGGCGACGGCAAATTGCGCCCATTGTTCAGTGACCGAAGTGAACGAGACGTCCATGTTCGGGCACAGGCCCTGGTGGACGAATTCCAGATGTTTCATCACCTCACCCGCAGCGGCGGTGGTTGTGGTCATCACGTAGTGGGTTTCACCCAGCCGCGCGGTGGTGCCGTCATCCATGACAAACCCATCCTCGCGCAGCATCAACCCATAGCGGGTGCGGCCGACCTTCAGCGTCGAGAACATGTTGGTGTAGATGAAGTCCAGAAACGCCCCTGCATCGGGGCCCTGAACGTCGATTTTGCCGAGGGTTGAGACATCGCACACGCCGACGGACTGTCGCACCATATTGACCTCGCGGTCGCAGGATTGCCGCCACGTAGCCTCGCCATCCTTTGGGAAATAGCTGGGGCGATACCACAGGCCCGCCTCGATCATCGGCGCTTTGCGTGCCAAGGTCGCTGCATGCGACGTGGTGAACCGCTGTGGTTTGAACGCCTGACCTTCGGCCCCCGCACCCAGCGCCGCAATCGCGATCGGAGAGTATGGAGGACGGAACGTGGTGGTCCCGGTTTCAGGTATCCCCCGCCCGGTCGCATCCGCCAAAATGGCCAGCGCCGCCACGTTCGAATTCTTACCCTGATC
This sequence comes from Ruegeria sp. AM4, assembly GCF_056540665.1. NCBI lineage: Bacteria > Pseudomonadati > Pseudomonadota > Alphaproteobacteria > Rhodobacterales > Roseobacteraceae > Ruegeria > Ruegeria sp. AM4. Next base: position 1,038,452 of record NZ_JBQFXD010000001.1, read on the forward strand.
CGTCGCCATCCCTTGGGTGGTATAGCGTTTCATGTGTTCGACCGAGCGGAAGTTTTCAGTCGCGGCCTGTTTGACGTCCTTCACCGTCACATCGTTCTGGAAATCCAGCCAGGCCCGCCCTTTACCGGGCACCGCCCAGAGCTGCGAAATAGTGTATGGGTCGTCCTCTGCCACCGGAACAGGCACCTTTGGCACCTTCAACCCCAGTTCCGTCACCGAAGCTTCGCCAGCCTTGAGTCCATCGCGCAAGCACGCACCGGTCGAGAATGACCCGTTACAGGCCCCTGCGGTGATCATGCCCGGAACCGATCCGGGAGTGGGAACAAACGCCTCAATGTCGCGGTTCCAGGTCGGGCGGCCGTTCATATGGCATGTCAGGTGCACCGCCGGGTTCCATCCGCCGGTCATCGCCAGACAGTCGGTATGGATACTTTCCTCGCCACTGGCGCGGCGGACAGTAATCGATTCCAGCCCCTTGCGACCAGCGCTGCCACAGACCTGCGCACCGTGCAGCACCTCATAGTCGGCGGACATGGGCGCGTCGTGGCGGCAGTCGATCACGGCAGCCACATGGATACCGGCATCCAGCAGATCCCGTGCGGTGCGATGAATGTCATCCGTGTTGCCAAAGATGGTCACGTTCCGGCCCGGGCTGACACCCCAGCGATTCAGATAGGCGCGCACGGCCCCCGCATTCATTATCCCGGGGCGATCGTTGTCGCGAAAGGCCACAGGACGCTCCAAAGCACCCGCCGCCAGCACGGACCGCTTCGCCACGATCCGCCAATAGGTTTCAATCGGAGCGCCGTGGGGACGATGATCGGTATGGTGCGAAACACGCTCCAACGCGGCATAAGTACCCTGGTCATAGGCGCCTGCAACCGTTGTGCGGGTCATAATGCGGACATTGTCCATCCCTCGCAATTCATCCAGCACCTCGTCAGCCCAGACCGGGCCGGGCTTGCCGTCAATCTCGTAGGTCTCGGCCAACAAACGCCCACCCATGCGGGCATGCTCGTCCACAAGCAAGACATCCGCCCCGGCCCGCCCGGCGACCAGAGCCGCCATCAGCCCAGCAGGCCCGGCACCGATGACCAGAAGATCGCAGAACGCATAAGCGCTTTCGTATTTGTCAGAATTGTCCTGCCCAGACAGCGCGCCCAAACCCGCAGCACGGCGGATCACCGGCTCATAGAGCTTTTCCCAAAAGCTCTTCGGCCACATGAATGTCTTGTAATAAAAGCCTGCCCCCAGAAACGGCGCTGCCAGATCGTTGACCGCCATCAGATCCAGATTGAGGCTGGGCCAGCGGTTCTGGCTGCGCGCCACCAGCCCCGGATAGATCTCCTGCATCGTGGCGCGCACATTCGGGTCCTGTGTGGACCCTTCTCCAACGGTCACCAGCGCATTCGGCTCTTCGCTGCCTGCGGTCAGCACACCGCGCGGGCGATGATATTTGAACGACCGCCCCATCAAGCGAATGCCATTGGCCAGCAGGGCCGAAGCCAGCGTATCGCCCCGGAAACCCGTGTAGGTGACGCCGTCAAAGACAAACGACACCGTCTCGGACCGGTCGATCAATCCTTTGCCCGCGACCCTCATGCGTTCACCCCAGACGCCAGTTCCGAACCCAGCATTTCATGCGTCGTGGTATCCCGGGTTACCACGATCCAGGCGCCACAGCCGCCCTCGTGACACCACAGCTCACGAGTAGACCCAGCCGGATTGTCGCGCAGGTAGACAAAATTGTCCCAGGCGTCCTCGCCCGCATCCGGTGCCGGGCGATTCAGATCAACCGCCGCCCCGCGATAATAAAACTCGCGGCGATCCCGCTCGCCGCAATATGGACAGGTGATCCTCATCTCTGCGCCCCCTGCTTCATCTTTTCACAAATACTCAAACCCGACATCGCCCCAACTCAATGCAGATTGTGTTGAGAGCCTTTGCCCTCTTCATCGATGATCCCGCGCCCGGTGCGGAACCGATCAAGTCGGAAGCCGGTGGCATTTTCATGATACCGATCCGTGGCGATCAGATGCGCAAACACATTGCCCGAGCCCGGCACCGCCTTGAACCCGCCGTAGTTCCAGCCGCAGTTCAGATAGAGCCCTTCGGTTTCCGTTTTGTCGATTATCGGAGAGCCATCGGGCGACATATCCATGATCCCGCCCCATGACCGCAGCACGCGCGCCTTGCCGATCATCGGCATCAGCGCCATCCCGGCCTCCATCACGCTCTCAACCGTCGGCAGGTTCCCCCGCGCCGCATAAGAGGCGTAAAAGTCCAGATCACCGCCAAAGACCAGTCCGCCCTTGTCGGACTGACTGATATAGAAGTGGCCCATCCCGAAGGTCACTACATGATCGATACAGGGCTTCAGCCCCTCGGTCACAAACGCCTGCAAGACGTGACTTTCAATCGGCAAGCGCATTCCAGCCATTGCGGCGACCTGCCCCGACCGACCTGCTGCAACCATCGCAACTTTCTTGGCGAGGATCGGACCGCGAGAGGTCTGAACCCCGCGCACGACACCGTTTTTAATGTCGATCCCGGTCACTTCGCAATTCTGGATCAGGTCAACGCCGCGCTGATCGGCACCGCGCGCGTAACCCCAGGCCACGGCGTCGTGCCGCGCCGTTCCGCCACGCGGGTGATACAGACCACCATAAAGCGGAAAGCGCAGATCATCGAAATTCAGATAGGGCAGCATCGTTTTCAATTCGTCGCGCCCCAAGAGAACGGCATCGTCGCCCTGGCTAATCATCATGTTGCCGCGCCGAGCCGCTGCATCTCGCTGCGCATCGGAATGGAACAGACCGATGATGCCACGCTGCGAGTGCATGACGTTGTAGTTCAGGTCTTCCTCAAGACCCTCCCACAGCTTCAATGAGTGCGAATAGAACTGGGAATTGCCTTCAAGGAAATAGTTTGCCCGCACGATGGTCGTATTGCGCCCGACATTGCCCCCGCCGATATAGCCCTTTTCCAGAACGGCCACGTTGGTCAGACCGTATTCTTTGGCCAGGTAGTAGGCCGTACTCAACCCATGCCCACCGCCGCCGATGATGACGATGTCATATTCGGATTTGGGTTCGGGATCGCGCCAGTGTGGCGTCCAGCCCTTGTTGCCGGTCAGGCCCTCTTTCAGGACACGCAAGCCGGAAAAACGCATTCAAACCTCCCTGCGGGCATCTGCGCAGTACATCTGTCCTGACAATCAGTACCAAGGCGGCACCGACAAACCCCTTCGTTTTCGACAAAGGCTTGTCTGTGCGCGACCAATATCAGCGAAACGCGATGATCCCCCGCTCAGTCAGAAAACTGCCAGCAGAGGACCCAAATGGCAACCGGGCCGTCGTTTCCGGCCCGATCGCTTGCGCGCTAGCGGGCTCACAGACCCTTGGCGCGATAGCTTTTCGACACCCGGTCGATGGCCACCATATAAGCTGCGGTGCGCAGATCATCCACGTCGGACCGGTCATGCCACACCTCGCTCATCGCCTGATAGGCGATCCGCATCGTGTCATCCAGACCCGAGCGCACCAGTTCAAGCTCATCCGCACCCTTGAGGTACTTGGACTTGAAATCCGGTGACATTGACCAGGCATCGCCCAGATAGCGATCCAGCCGCTCCAGCTCGCTGACGATCAGTTCGTGCCGGGATTCTTCCTGCCGACGCTGCATCCGGCCAAAGCGGATGTGGCTCAGGTTCTTGACCCATTCGAAATAGGAAACCGTCACACCGCCCGCGTTCGCATACATGTCGGGGATGATCACGGTGCCCTTCTTGCGCAGGATTTCGTCCGCACCGGCGGTCACCGGACCATTTGCGGCCTCGATGATCAGGGGCGCCTTGATCCGTTCCGCGTTGGACAGGTTGATAACACCTTCAAGCGCCGCCGGGATCAGAATATCGCATTCCTCTTCCAGCACCGCGCCGCCTTCGGCGGTATGCGTGGCATCCGGATAGTCTTTGACGCCGCCATGTTTGACGATCCACTGGCGCACCGATTCAACGTCAATGCCCTCGGGATTGAACAGCGCACCATCCCATTCGATGATGCCAGTGACCAGCGATCCGTCTTCTTCGCTCAGGAATTTGGCGGCGTGATACCCCACATTCCCCAAGCCCTGAACGATCACACGCTTGCCGTCCAAGGTGCCGGACATCCCCGCCTTCTTGACGTCTTCGGGATTGCGGAAAAACTCTCGCAGCGCATATTGCACGCCGCGCCCGGTTGCCTCGACCCGGCCCGCGATACCACCGGCATTCAGCGGCTTGCCCGTCACACAGGCACGCGAGTTGATATCCGTTGTGTTCATCCGCGCGTATTGATCAGCCATCCAGGCCATCTCGCGTTCGCCGGTTCCCATATCCGGGGCCGGAACGTTCTGAGACGGGTTGATCAGGTCTCGCTTGGCCAGTTCATAGGCGAAGCGGCGGGTAATCTGCTCCAACTCGTGCTCTTCATACTTACGTGGGTCGATGCATAGCCCACCTTTGGATCCACCAAAGGGCGCCTCGACCAAAGCACATTTATAGGTCATAAGCGCAGCAAGCGCCTCGACCTCATCCTGGTTCACTGCCAGAGCGTAGCGGATACCGCCTTTCACCGGTTCCATATGCTCGGAATGAACCGACCGGTAGCCGGTGAAAGTCTGGATCTGCCCCCGCAGGCGCACCCCGAACCGGACGGTGTAGGTGGCGTTGCAAACACGGATCTTTTCTTCCAGCCCGGGCGGCAAATCCATCAGGGACGCCGCCCTGTTAAACATCAGATCAACACTCTCTCGAAAGCTGGGTTCATTTGTGCCGGTCATCTGGTCCTCCGTGTTGGCAGGTGACATTCGTCATGACTTTTTGTCGCACCACTGAGCCTTAACTGCAATTCTCATCTGCACTTTTTTTCATCGTTTTGCGAACCCGCCGCGTGAGCAACGGGGTGAGTCGCCATCGCCGGTAACGACCGCGCGATTGTCCGGCCCCAGGAAACAAAGGGGCAAAAAGACCCATAACTAAGGACAATTTTCGCGCAATAAGAGCAGCATAGTGGCTGGCGTGCCCAAATCTCGCCACGATCCATCTCTAAATTATTAACGTTGAAATTATCGACGGTGCATCTGGCCGACAAAGGAATTCGATATGCACAAGTTCAATAGGAAGTCGAAATTCGGAGAATCCAGCAACGCCCCTTTCCATGTGCGGCGACTGCGCAGATTTGCGGAAGAGACTGACGGGTCGATGACCATCCTGACGTTGTTTCTTGTCATCATCGTATTTACCGCTGCCGGGTTCGCCGTGGACACCATGCGGTATGACCGCGAACGCGTAAAGCTGCAATACGCTCTGGACCGCGCAGTATTGGCCGCTGCGGACCTGGACCAGGAACTTTGCCCCAAAGACGTTGTCCGCGACTATCTGGCAAAAGAAAACCTGGATCAGTATCTGATCGAAGACAGCATCGTCGTTACACCCGAAACATGCGGGGCTCAGAATGCAAGGCTTGCGGGCAAGCGCCGGGTTGAGGCGCAGGCGGAAATGCGGGTAAAGACCCATTTCATGCAGTGGAGCGGTGTCGACACGCTGGGCTCGTCTGCCGCAAGCGTGGCCGAGGAATCCATCGGCAACGTCGAGATTTCGCTGGTTCTGGACGTGTCGGGCTCGATGCGCGGTACCAAGCTGACCAATCTGAAAACGGCGGCCATCGATTTTGTGCATGAGATGGACGAAAAGTCAGAAGACGGAAAGCTGTCGATCTCGGTCATCCCCTATTCCGAGCAAGTTTCGGTGCCTGATTTCCTGATGGATGAGTTGAAGACGCTTGGCAGAAACGAAGTTGCCAACTGTATCGATTTCGGTTCCTCGGACTTTACGAAAACCGATTTCACCTATTACGACATCGAAGACGAGAACGGGAATGTGATACAACCCGGCGATTTCGTCCCCCAGACACTGCACTTTGTCGACTATGGTCGAAACGACTACAGATACGACGATGGATTGGTCAACAGCACGACCTGCCGCAAAGAGAGAGCGGGTATTGACGAGCGTGCGATGGCGATCCTGCAGAAGGACCCCGACGTTCTGGAAGATCAGATCGAACTGCTTCAGGCGGACGGTTGGACTTCGATTGATGTGGGTCTGAAATGGGGTCTGACCCTGTTGGATGACAGCGTTCAACCGCTGATCGCGCGCCTGTCCCAGACTTCTGCGATCCCCAGCGAGTTCAACAAGCGCCCAGGGCGCAACAAAACCGCAGATTCGCTGAAGGTTCTGGTCCTCATGACTGACGGCGAAAACACCAGACAGCATAAGGTGAATCCGCCGTACAATACGGGCGAGTCGGATATCTTCTGGAATGAATCCGCCCAAACCTATTCTGTCTATGATGAAGACGACGATCACTATACCTGGTCGGATGTCCGGCGGACAGTTCGCCATGGCGACGGCACGCGCTGGACGCGGAACTATTATCAAGATCACGCATATGGCGCGACCGAGGATGACGGAGTCACTCCACTCAGGTTCAAGCGGTATCGCTGCCTCGACTACTATAACGGCCAATGCTACCGGACTAGCAGTTCGTCGTACTACTACGACAACGGCTATGGAACATCAGAGAATCTGGAATGGCCGGATGTGTGGGCCCATACGCAAAAAGAGGCCGTCTACAACCTGCTCTATAATGCCCGGGGCAGCACCGAGGCCAACGAGTTCTGGAACGACTCCACAACAGAACTGAGACAGTGGAACAAAGACCCGCGCGTTGTCTCGCTTTGCCAAAAGGCGCAAGAAGAGGAAGTTCTCATTTTCTCGATCGCCTACGAGGCACCGGAAGGTGTCAAGCAAATGCTGCGGGACTGCGCGGTCAAGGACAACCGCTACTACGAGGCTACCGGAGCCAAGATCGTGGGCGTCTTCGACTCGATCAGCGCAACCATTCAGAACCTGAGACTGACCCAATGAGACCATCGCTCAAAGCACGCCTGCGGCGGTTTCGCCGCAGCGAAGACGGCAGCGCCTCGACGATCGAGTTCCTGTTCTGGTTCCCGGTCTTCGTCTATTTTGGGTGGTCCGGCATCGACCTGGGGCTGATGTCCTTCAGCCACGCCAACCTCGAACGCTCGCTTGACGAAACAGTGCGTCAGGTCCGTCTGAACCGGTTGCCCGAGGGTGAGGATGACTGGGATCATGATCTGCTGAAACGCATGATTTGCCAGGGGTTCAACAATTCGCCCAGCTGCCTCAATGATCTGGCGCTTGAAATGAAGTCGATCGACCCACGCGTCGGAAATCAGATCAACCCGACACCCTTCTGCGTCGATACTCCTGCGGAAATTCGCGACCCCGACCCGGTGGGACCGGGCGCAATCGCCTTTGATCAGGGGTCTTCAAACGAACTTATGATGCTGCGCGCGTGCCTTGAGGTGTCGCCGGTCTGGGGCTTTACCATGATCGGCGGTCCAGTCAGCGCAGACCCAGAAGGTCAATGGGAACTGCATGCGACAACTGTATTTGTGCACGAACCTTTCGGTGGTGGCGCGGGTACTGCTGGCGAAACACCTACGGTGGAGGTTGCAGATGCAGGGAACTGATCGCTCATTGGCGCGCCGCCTGTCAGCCAGGCTTCGGCTATTCTTCCGCCGCGAAAATGGCAGCATCACTGTTGAATCGTTGCTGATGATACCAATGTTGGTGTGGTCGATTTTTGCCTCATACACCTTTTACGACGGGTATCGGCAAAGCTCTCGGAACATCAAAGCGGCCTACGCGGTTGCCGACATCGTTTCGCGCGAAGACAACGCCCTGAATCAGGCCTACGTCAATACTCTGTATGATCTGCTCGAAACGATGATTGCGACCAGATCGCCAGTCTCGATGCGCATTTCATATGTAATCTACGAAGAACCCACAGAAACTTATGAAGTTGGGTGGTCCTGCATTCGTGGCGAGGCCATTGAAAATCAACTGACTACGGCCAATGCGACTTTCCTGAAGGAAGCGCTTCCGACGATGCCGAACAATGGTAAGATGATTGTTGTGGAAACCACCAAAACCTACCGTGCGCCGTTCAGCATCGGGTTTGGGTTCGATGATTTCGAAATGGGCAGCTTTGTCTTTACGCACCCCCGTATCCACGATCAGTTGTACGGGCCCAGCGACGACCCTCTGTGTGTGTAACTGTCCGCGGCGCTAACGCGCCTCGGGCCGTTCCATCAACAGCATTTTCAGCATATCCGACATGACCTTGGCTTCGGCAGCAGCCGTCATGCCACCAATCCCGATCCGTCGGCCGATACGCCACCACATGCCGGGCTCCCACCGGTTTTGACCTGACGTCCTGGCCAGAACCACGAACCCGTTGGACGGCTTGAAGGCAAAGGCACCGCTGTCAACGGTTTCGATATCCGCAATCTCGCAGATGATGCGACCGGACCGGCTACGCAGGTGCGACCGCGTCAACTCGATCCCGTCCTGCGTGGCAATCCACATGCGATGCGCCAGCCAGAAAGCCGTTGCCCCAGCGGCCAACATGAACACCTGCCACCCCAATTGCGGCGGCGTGGCAAGCGCAGCATAGCTTACCAATGCGCCGACTATGCACAGCGTCCCGACCCCAGCCCAGCGGCGGGGTGGGGAAGCTTGGATTGTAGCCAAAACATCGTCCTGCATGAAATGCTCCTGATCGTCACCTCCGGCTTACCCGTATTGCAAACAGAAGGACAGCGCCCCCCCTGCTCTTCTGATCATCCTTGCACAGTGCCAGTGTGTCTGCGCCAATTGATCGCTTTGCCGCAGGTCCTAAGTTGCGTGTCACACGAACAGGAGGATGCCATGTCTCTGAGACCAACCCTGGAAACCCGCAAGGCTGCTTTGACGCGCGAAGGCGCTGGCGTGAAACTGCACCGTGCGTTCGGGTTTCAGGATCCGTCCGAACTGGACCCGTTTCTGCTGTTCGATGATTTTCGCAATGACAACCCGCAGGATTATCTGGCCGGTTTTCCCTGGCATCCCCATCGCGGGATTGAGACCATCACCTATGTGCTGGCCGGCACGGTCGATCACAGCGACTCGCTTGGAAACAGCGGTTCATTAGGTGCGGGAGACGTGCAGTGGATGACTGCCGGGTCCGGTATTCTGCACCAGGAAATGCCGCAGGGAAACGCCGCTGGCCAAATGCACGGCTTTCAGCTGTGGGGCAATCTTCCCGCAGATCAAAAGATGACAGCGCCGCGATATCAGGATGTCAAAAGCGCCGATATCCCCGAGATCACCGATGACGACGGAACAAAGGTACGGGTCATCGTGGGCGAGTTCTGGGGCAAGACAGGTCCTGTCGATGGCATCGCGGCCGACCCGCAATACCTGGACATCCAAATTCCGGCGGGCGTCAGAAAAACCTTCAAGATCGACACCTACCGTCGCGCCTTTGCCTATGTCTTTGACGGACAGGCGGCCTTTGCGGACGCATCACAACCCACCGGAGTTTTGCTGGAGAAGGAGGTCGCAGGGCAAGAGGTCAACATCCGCGACATGTCGGGCAACCGCACTTTGGTGCGCTTTGGCATGGGTGACGAGATCACCGTGCAGGCCGGGCCAGAAGGAGTTCGGTTTCTGCTGATCTCCGGCGCGCCGATTGACGAACCGGTGGCCTGGCACGGGCCGATTGTGATGAACACCCGCACCGAGCTGGAACAGGCTTTCCGTGACCTGCGAAACGGCACGTTTATTCGACCTGCACATTGATGCGTTATATCGGACTAAAGGGCTCAACCCGTGACCGACCGGTGGACCATGTCCCAATAGATGCCTTCGACCTCGTTCAAAGACAGTCGCCCCTCGGTCCGGTACCAGGTCATGACGCCGTTCAACATGGCAATTACTGCCAGAGTGGCAATTTTGGTATCTGCAACCGAAAACGCCCCTGACCTCCGACCGTTCTTCAGAATGCCCTCCAACCCGTTTTCATATTGTCGGCGCAGCGCTTCGATCCGGGCAAAGTTCTCGGGCGTCAGGTTGCGCAACTCCATATAGGCGATGAACACTTCGTCCGGGCGTTGCAGGTGGAACCGGATGTGAAAACCAACGAACTGTCTGAGCGCATCCGTCGGATCTTGATGCGCAGATAAGTCATCGAAAGCGGTTAGAAGTTCGGTCATATGTTCGTGCATCAGACGGAACAGAAGGCTTTGTTTGTCGGGCGTGTAATTGTACAGCGCACCGGCCTGCACGCCGACTTCGGACGCGATTTGCCGCATGGAAACAGCAGCATAACCGTTCCGGGCAAAAAGGCTTAACGCCGCCTTGCGGATCCGGGGGCCGGTGATATCGGAATGTGAACCTTGGGTACGCGCCATGGCTCCACCGTATCTGAACAATCGTTCAGATAGAACCCCGCTTGAACCGGACCGGCAAAAGGTGCATCACAAGTCAACGCCGCAACCCAAAGGTCCGCAATGAAACCATTGCCGCTGATACTCGTGCTGCTCGTCTGCGCCGCCTGCGCCGATATCCCCGAGCTTGAGGGCAGCGAGGGGCCCGCCCTGCGCAAAGCAGCCTATCCCAAGCTGATCCCGATCTCGGACACCCTCGGCCAGGCCGTCGACCCCGTCAGCGAGGCGGAAGAAGTCGAGGAAGAATTGACGGCGCGCAGTGAAGCATTGGCCGAAAAAGCGCAAGCGCTGCAAGCGGTCGATATCGACTAAGTCGTTCAGCGCACTGGCCTGTGGCATCGCGTTCAGACCCGCCAAGACGGATTGCACCCTTCCGCCGAACCCGCTAAGGCAACCCGCAAAGGGCGTATCGCCCGAACTGCAAATGCAAGCGGAAAGGACCCCAAAAGAATGACACAGGCGCTGAGGCTTGGAATTGCGGGTTTGGGCACCGTTGGCATTGGGGTCGTCAAGATCGTTCGCCGCCACGCAGATCTGCTCGCGGCGCGCACCGGGCATCCCATCGAGATCGTTGCCGTATCGGCGCGCGACGCGCAAAAGGATCGCGGTGTCAGCCTTTCCGGCTATGCGTTCGAGACTGATCCCGTAGCGCTGGCGAAACGCGACGATATCGATGTGTTTGTCGAGCTGATGGGCGGCGAAGACGGGCCGGCAAAGGCGTCAGTCGAAGCGGCGCTGGCCAGCGGTAAAGACGTTGTCACCGCGAACAAAGCGCTTTTGGCGATCCACGGTCAGGAACTGGCAGAACAGGCGGAATCAGCCGGGCGTGTCATCCGGTTCGAGGCCGCCGTAGCAGGCGGCATCCCTGTCATCAAATCGCTGACCGAGGGGCTGGCGGGCAACGAGATCACCCGTGTCATGGGCGTGATGAACGGAACCTGCAACTACATCCTGACCCGGATGCAATCTCAGGGACTGGGCTACAACGCTCTGTTCGAAGAATGCGCCCAATTGGGGTATCTCGAGGCTGACCCGAACCTGGATGTAGGCGGCATCGACGCGGCGCATAAACTGGCGCTGCTGTCCTCGATTGCCTTCGGCACCAAACCCAATTTCGACGGCATTCAGATCGAAGGGATACAGCGCATCAGCCTGGATGATATCCAGCAAGCTGCTGATATGGGCTATCGCATCAAGCTGCTCGGCGTGGCGCAACGCACCGCACGTGGTCTTGAGCAACGGATGCAACCCTGCCTGGTACCCAGCGACTCGCCCTTGGGTCAGCTTGAGGGTGGCACCAACATGGTGGTGATCGAAGGTGACGCTGTCGAACAGGTCGTGCTACGCGGTCCCGGTGCGGGCGAAGGCCCCACGGCAAGCGCCGTCATGGGCGATATCTGCGATCTGGCGCGCGGACTTCACATTCCAACGTTCGGCCGACCGGTCGGCACACTGGAAGCGGCTCAGCCTGCCCAGACCGGATTGCCCGCGCCTTACTATTTACGTCTGGCTTTGCATGACAAACCCGGCGCTCTGGCCAAGGTCGCCGCTATTCTGGGCGACGCAGGTGTTTCGATCGACAGGATGCGCCAATACGCGCATGCCGAAAGTACGGCCCCCGTTCTGATTGTGACACATAAGACCACGCGCTCGATGCTGGATCAGGCGCTGGACGGGCTGCGCGGTACAGATGTCGTCGCCGCAGAGGCCGTCGCGCTGAGAATCGAACAGGTCTGACCCCTTGCGGCCCGCGGCAATCGCGGGCTATTCCGGATCAACGCCCATGCTGACCAAAGGATAACCGAAGATGAACGCTGCCAAGACCGATTTCAATGATCGCCTACTGTCGCTGGGCCTTGCTCGGGTGGCCGAACAGGCCGCGCTCGCCTCGGCCTCGCTGGTTGGCCGTGGCGACGAAAAGGCAGCCGATCAGGCCGCCGTCAACGCCATGCGCGAACAGCTGAACCTGCTGGACATTGCCGGTGTGGTGGTCATTGGTGAGGGTGAGCGCGACGAAGCGCCGATGCTGTATATCGGCGAAGAGGTCGGCACTGGCAACGGCCCGGGTGTCGACATCGCACTGGACCCGCTTGAAGGCACAACCCTGACCGCCAAGGACATGCCCAACGCCTTGACCGTGATCGCGATGGGCCCTCGGGGTTCAATGCTGCACGCCCCGGATGTCTATATGGACAAACTGGCTATCGGCCCGGGCTTTGCCGAGGGTGTGGTCAACCTGGATATGTCTCCGCGCGAACGGGTCGAGGCTCTGGCCAAGGCAAAGGATTGCGAGCCCGCCGACATCACAGTGTGCATCCTCGAACGCCCTCGTCACGAGGCGATGATTGCCGAAGTGCGGGAAACTGGCGCGTCGATCCGCCTGATCACCGACGGCGACGTTGCGGGCGTCATGCATTGTGCAGAAAGTGAAGTGACCGGCATCGACATGTATATGGGTCAGGGTGGCGCGCCCGAGGGCGTTCTGGCCGCCGCCGCGCTCAAATGCATGGGCGGTCAGATCTTTGGTCGACTGCTGTTCCGCAACGATGACGAACGCGGCCGCGCCGGAAAGGCAGGTATCACCGATCTGGATCGCGTCTATAGCCGGGACGAGATGGTTACGGCAGACGTGATCTTTGCCGCGACCGGCGTCACCGGTGGATCACTTCTACCGCGCATCAAGCGCGAGCCGGGCTGGGTCGAAACCACTACGTTGCTGATGCGGTCCAAGACCGGTTCGGTCCGGCGCATGTCCTATCGAACACCGATGTGGTCGCATGACAACGCCTAGCGGCTTGCGCCGCAGCCTCCGGCGGGAGTATTTTTGAAAAGATGAAGAGGCCGGGTCCGTGAGGGCGCGGCCTTGTTTCGCAAAGGGCGTGGGATGAGTTTTCTAGGGGTTGAGCAATCTTTGACAGGTCGGCGCTGGCTTGGGCCCGCCGCTGAAACGGAACGCGCAACAGAAATGTTGGCCCAGCAGACCGACCTGCCCCGCGCCGTGTGTCAGGTGCTGGCGCGGCGCGGCGTTCCGCCGATGGAGGCGCGCGGGTTTCTTGATCCCAAGTTGAAAGAGCTTTTGCCCGATCCACGCGCGATGAAAGATATGGAGGTCGCCGCGCGGCGATTTCTAAAAGCAGTGCGCGACCGGCAAAGGATCGCCGTCTTTGCGGACTATGATGTCGATGGCGGGAGCTCGGCAGCATTGCTGCTGGTGTGGTTGCGCCAGATGGGATTGCAGGCGACGCTGTATGTGCCGGATCGGATCGACGAAGGGTATGGACCCAATGCTCCCGCAATGGCCGAACTGGCTGCGTTACATGACCTGATCATCTGTGTCGATTGCGGCACCCTGAGTCATGAGCCGATTGCCGCGGCAAAAGGGGCCGACGTTATCGTGCTGGATCACCACCTTGGCGGCGAAACGCTGCCGGATTGCGTTGCGGTCGTGAACCCAAATCGCCAGGACGAGAGCGGCGACCTTGGGTATCTCTGCGCGGCGGCGGTCGTTTTCCTGATGCTGGTCGAGGCCGGCAGGCAGTTGCGAGAGGACGGCACCAAAGGCCCGGACCTGATTGCCCTGCTCGATCTGGTCGCGCTGGCCACGGTGGCCGATGTCGCGCCGCTGATCGATGCCAATCGCGCCCTTGTGCGGCAGGGGCTGAAGGTCATGGCCCAGCGAAAAAGACCGGGGCTTGTAGCCCTCTCGGACGTCGCCCGTATGGACACAGCGCCCAACAGCTATCACCTTGGTTTTCTGCTTGGACCGCGCGTGAACGCGGGCGGGCGTATTGGCCAGGCCGATCTGGGTGCACGACTGCTGAGCACTGACTCGGCTTCCGAAGCAGAGGCCATCTCGCAAAAACTGGAAAGTCTCAATACCGAACGGCGTGAGATTGAGAACGCCGTCCGCGCTGCTGCGCTGACTCAGGCGGAAGAGCACGGGTTAGATGCGCCTTTGGTCTGGGCAGCGGGTGAGGGCTGGCATCCGGGCGTTGTCGGTATCGTCGCGTCGCGCCTGAAAGAGGCCGCAAACCGCCCTGCCATCGTCATCGGTTTCGACGGCGACGAAGGCAAAGGGTCGGGCCGGTCGGTCTCTGGCGTCGATCTGGGCGCATCCATTCAACGTCTGGCCACAGAGGGGCTGCTGGTTAAAGGCGGCGGTCACAAGATGGCGGCGGGTCTGACCGTTATGCGCGACCAATTGGAACCGGCGATGGAGCGGCTGAGCGCCCTGGTGGCCAAACAAGGCGCCGGGCAAGGCGGTCCCGCCGACCTGAAGCTTGACGGTGCCCTGATGCCCGGTGCGGCAACCGTCGAGTTGGTGGAACAGATCGAACAGGCTGGCCCATTCGGTGCCGGTGCCCCTGCCCCACGATACGCGCTGCCGGATTTGCAGGTGCGCTTTGCCAAACGTGTGGGAGAGTCGCATTTGAAACTGTCTCTGTCTGATGGAATGAGCGGCGGTCTGGATGCCATTGCCTTTGGCGCCTTTGATGGACCGATGGGGGAACGCCTGTCGAACCATGGCGGCGCGCGGTTTCATTTCGCAGGTCGGCTTGAGGTCAATTCCTGGGGCGGCCGTCAGACCGTACAGCTGAGGCTTGAAGACGCTGCAGAGGCCAATTGACGGCCGAATTGCCCGTAAATCGGGGACGTCAAAAAAGTTTCACAGCCTTGCGTTTTTCGGCTTGCGGGGGTGCAAGGTAAACCGTAAAAGGCCCTCCACAAGCCAGCGTGGCCCGTTCGTCTATCGGTTAGGACGCCAGGTTTTCAACCTGGAAAGAGGGGTTCGATTCCCCTACGGGCTACCACTTGTGCTTGTTTGGTCTGGATGGCCCGTTCGTCTATCGGTTAGGACGCCAGGTTTTCAACCTGGAAAGAGGGGTTCGATTCCCCTACGGGCTACCATTTCTTTCGTCCAACATGAATTGCTCTTTCGGTCGCTGTCGCAGGATCGACAAACCTTCACCCGGCGCGATGCAGACGAAGACGCCCTCTATGGCACTGAAAGCATTTACATTCGTGAAGGGCTTGGGATCAACGCTTTAGTTCGAGCGGCTTGAGAAGCCTCGAATGTTGCACATGCACCTCAGTTTACCCGCCCCAAAGAGTCGCGCATAACGATGCCGGTTTCCAGTCGCAATGACTGCCCCAGCGACGATGTTTCGATCATGCTGATCAACTCAACCGCGGCGGCGCGGCCCATATCCCGGTGTGGAACGTGGATCGTTGTCAGGCCGGGCTGCACGATCCTTGCCAGTTCGATATCGTCAAACCCGGTGATGGATATATCATCGGGCACGCAAAGACCCATTTGACGCGCCTGATGCATCGCGCCAACAGCCAGAACGTCGTTGCCGCATAAAACAGCCGTCGGCGGCTTGTCGCTTGACATCAACTGGCGAAACGCATCGGCCCCGTTTTCGATCTCATAGGTGGTTTCGATGACCGGCAGCGATTCAGGCCGCAGACCGTTCTGCGCCATGGCGTCCCGGATACCCTGCGTCCGCAGCCGGGCTCGGTCGTTTCCCTGACTAAGTCCCGATATCGTTGCGAGGCGTGTGTGGCCGAGGCCGATCACCTGGTCGGCCAGCGCCATCATTGCGCGCCGGTTGTCGAACCCGATCGAAGGAATTTGTTCCCCGGCATCAAACGACCAGGCGACCAACGCAGGTACTTTCTGTCGCGCCAGATAGTCGCAAATGCTCGGATCCCGGTCATGGCCGATCAACAGAAGACCGTCGGCCCCACGGGCGACCAGAGTGCGGATCTGCTCTTCCTCGACCTCTGGTTTGTAGGCAGAGCTGGACACCAGCAGAGTGTACCCGCGCTTGTGGATCTCCTCCTGAAAGGCCTGCAAACCACGGGCGAAGATGGCGTTTTCCATTGTCGGTATGATCGCCCCGATGGTGAACGACCGCTTTGCAGCCATCACCCGTGCCGCGAAATTCGGGGTATATCCCAACGCGTCAACAGCAGCCATCACCCGGTCGCGCGTCGCCTGAACCACGCGCTGCGGATCGTTCAGGCACCGCGATACGGTGGCTGTCGAAACACCTGCCCTCTTGGCGACATCGTCCAGGGTCGGAGCCGACCGGAGATTTGACATTCTCGATCCCGATATTTGCTTTTTCTGAATACTAACCGCTTCTGGGGCGCGAAGAAAGCATCAATGTAAGCGCTTGCATTATCGATGTAAGCGCTTACAAAGGAGATAGGGCTGATTCTACAGGGAGTCCCGGAAATGTTCCTTGCCGCATCCACCATCGTGTTTGTCATCTACTTTGCGAATGTGGCGCTGGGGGCTTTTGCAAACAGCGCATTTCTTGGCGACGTCGGAGAAATGCTGGTCCTGTTCGCGGCGTCGATCCTGTTCGTTGTCGCAATTCTGAAAAAGGAAGCCGATCGCGACGCGAAAAACGGCGGCTGAATTTTGCTTGGGAGGGCAATCTATGAACAACGACAACAACGAACTGGCGTCTGCGGAACGGCGCAACTTTCTGAAGCTCAGCGCAAGTGGTGCCTTTACCGCGGCGCTGGTCGCCGGTGCCAGCGGTGTCCTGTGGTCGTCCGAGGCCGCAGCGCAGACCGCCAAAGAAGAGAGTGAGCGCGAAAAGGCCGCCGATCATATCATGACCGTCGCGACAGCATACGTAATGGGCGCGTCGCGCAGCTATCCGATCATGCAGCTTGATCTGAAGGAAAACATCCAGAACGCGACCAACGGCAAGGTCTATGTCAAACTGGCCCCGGGCGGCCAGTTGGGCGCAGGCGGTGCGCTGGTGCAGAAGGTTCAGGGCGGGACCATTCAGGCCGCGCAACATTCGCTGTCGAACTTTGCGCCGTTTGCTTCGACCGTTGACCTGATCAACATGCCGTACCTGTGCGGTTCGAACCAGCGGTTCACCAATCTGGTACATTCCGACACCTGGCAGAACGAAGTCCACCCCAAAGTCGAGGCCGCAGGGTTCAAGGCGCTGTTCTACGTGGTGATCGACCCCCGTGTCGTTGCTGTGCGTCAGGGCGGCAATCCGATCGTGACACCCGGCGATATGAGCGGTGTGAAGTTCCGCGTTCCGGGCTCGAAAATGCTTCAGCAATACTACCGCATGGTTGGCGCGAACCCGACGCCTGTTGCCTGGGGCGAGACCCCCTCGGCCATCAAGCAGGGCGTGGCAGATGCGCTGGATCCGTCGGTTGGCGCGCTTTACGTGTTTGGGTTCAAGGACATCCTCAGCAACGTGACCTTCACACAAGCGGTGCCGGACAGTCAGGTCTATTCCTGCAACCTCGAGTGGTTCAACTCGATGCCCGCCGACGTTCAGGAAGGCATCATGTGGGGCGCCGAGATGACCAGCCACCAGAACCTGTCCAAGGTTCCCTCGGCACGGGCTTACGCCATGGCCGAATTGAACAAGGCTGGCGTTCAGTTCCAGTCCCTCACCGCGGATCAACTGGCCGAATGGCAGGATGTCGGCGGCTATCAGCGTTCCGAATGGGATCCGTTCAAGACCGAGCTTGCCGGATCGATGGACAACTTTGAGAAACTGGTCGAAGCAGCTGGTACTCAAGGCAAATACTACGTCCACGACGCGTAAGGCCACCATGGTGGGCACCCGATCCGGGTGCCTTCTACATCCACTGACAGTCTAGTCCCAGAGACCCGCCCAAGAAGGTTCGGGACTGGCTGCTTTTTCGCCGAGGGAAGCGATGCCCATTCTTAAAAACATAGACCGCAACGCCGAACGCTGGCTGCTGCTGGTGTTCTACGTGATGCTGGTCATCACCATGGCCATCGAGGTTCTGCGGCGAGAGATCTTTGCTTACTCCTCGATTTGGGGCGAAGAGATCGTTCGCTATTCCTTTATTTATCTTGCCTGGATCGGTGCTGCGGCTGCGGTGAAAGAGCGTGCTCATATCCGCATCGACGTGATCATGCACTACATCGGACAGCGCCCGAAGGCATTGCTGTATATCTTCGGCGATCTGGTGATGTTCGCGGTTGCGATCATCGCGCTGTACTGGTCTTACGAGGCGGTACACGTCTCCGCCAAGTTCGGGTCGGTCACCGATGGCCTGCGGGTTTCCAAAGTCTGGTTCCTGATGGCGGTTCCCACCGGATTTGCGCTGATGATCTGGCGACTGATCCAATCCCTGATGCGCGACCTGAAATCGCTTCGTGACGGCACGCCCGTCTTCGAAGGCGACAAGCTGTTTGACTGAGGAGATCTGAGATGCTCTGGAATTCCCTCAATCAAACGGTCGAGCTTGGCTGGGATTTTTACCTGCCCGTTATCCTGTTTGTCGGCCTGATCGCGCTTGCTGTTCCCGTCTGGGCAGCGATTGGCACGGCGGCGATTGTCATGCTGGTCATGTCCGGCGATCTGCCCCTGAGCCTTGTGGGCGAAAGTCTGTTCACCGGCATCGACGCGTTTGCCCTGACCGCCGTTCCTCTGTTTATTCTGACGGGCGACGTCTTGGTCCGCACCGGACTGTCGCGGAAATTCCTCGACGTGGCCGAGGCGCTGACCTGTTTCGCAAAGGGCGGATTCGGATCCGCCACTGTTCTGGTCTGCGGCATGTTCGCGGCGATCTCGGGCTCGGACGCCGCAGGCGCGGCCGCCGTGGGACGCATGACCATCAACCGTCTGGTCGAAAGCGGCTATCCCCGCCCTTATGCCTGCGCATTGGTGGCCGCCGGTGCCTGTACCGGCATCCTGATCCCACCTTCGATCGCCTATATCATCATCGGTCTTGTGCTGGGTATTTCGGCCTCGACCCTGTTCCTTGCAGCACTGATCCCGGGTCTGGCCATTCTGGTGTCTATCCTGATCACCAACATCATCATGAACCGCATCTATTCCTATGAGGGCGGCGGCATGATGACCATGGGCGAATGGTTTGCCAATCTGGGAAAGGCGCTGAAATCCGGCTGGTACGCTTTCATCGTGCCCGGCATCATCTTCTACGGCATCTTTTCGGGCCGCCTGACCCCGACCGAGGCAGGTGCGACCGCTGTTGTTGTGACCATCATCATGGGTTTCATCATGCGCACGCTGTCGCTGGCCGACTTCCCGTCGATGCTGGTCAGTTCGGCCAAGGTGAACGGTGTGATCCTGCCGATCATCGCTTTCTCGGCCCCCTTGGCCGAGGCGTTGGCCATCATGGGCGTCCCACAGGGTTTCGTTACATCCGTCACCGCACTGACCGATGATCCCTATCTTCTGATCCTGCTGATGATCGGAATTCTGGTCGCTGCGGGCTGCGTCATGGAGACGACGCCGAACATCGTGATCCTTGCACCGATCCTGAAGCCGCTGGCTGACAATATCGGCATGAACGAGATCCAGTTCTGCATCATGATGATCACCGCATTGGGTGTCGGCTTTATCACTCCGCCGCTGGGTCTGAACCTGTTTGTCGTATCTGGCATTACCGGCGAGTCAATTCTGAAGATAGCCGCCCGTGCCATACCTTTCGTATTGACCATGTTGATCGTGGTTCTTCTGATCGCCTATGTTCCGGCGGTTTCGACCACTCTGCTTCCTGCAATCTACCAATAGGATCTGCTGAAAATGCCTCGTGACTATCTGAAAAAGGCAACTTTGACCGCGCAATCTCATGCAACTGAGGTGCATGATACGGTCAAGACTATCCTTGCCGACATCGAAACCGGCGGCGACGCCAAGGCGCTGGAATACGCGGCCAAGTTCGACAAGTTCGAAGGCAACGTCTTGATGACCGCGGAAGAGATCGAAGCGGCCTGCGCCCTGGTGCCAGAGAAGCTGAAGGCTGATATCCGCTTTGCCCATGACAACGTGCGCCGCTTTGCCGAAACGCAAAAGGCGACCGTCTCGGATGTGCAAATGGAGATCGTACCCGGCTTTGTCGCCGGTCAAAAGGCGATCCCGGTGGATGCGGCGGGATGTTATGTACCCGGCGGGCGCTATAGCCACATTGCAAGTGCGATCATGACAGTCACCACAGCCAAAGTCGCTGGTTGCCGCCACATCACGGCCTGTTCCCCACCCCGCCCCGGCGAAGGTGTTGCGCCGGCGATTGTCTACGCAGCGCATATCTGCGGCGCGGACAGCATTCTGGCGATGGGTGGTGTGCAGGGCGTTGCTGCGATGACCTATGGCCTGTTCGGTCTGCCGCGCGCAAACATCCTTGTCGGCCCCGGCAACCAGTTCGTGGCCGAGGCGAAGCGGATCCTCTACGGCAAGGTTGGCATCGACATGATCGCCGGACCGACCGACAGCCTGATCCTTGCGGACGCGACCTCGGACGCGCATGTGGTGGCGACCGATTTGGTGAGCCAAGCCGAACATGGGTACAACTCGCCTGTCTGGCTTGTGACCGACGATCGCGCACTTGCTGAGAAGGTCATGGAATTGGTTCCCGCGCTGATCGAAGACCTGCCCGACCTGAACCGCGAGAACGCCTTTGCCGCGTGGCGCGACTATGCCGAGGTTATCGTCTGCTCGGATCGCGAGGAAATGGCCGCCTGTTCAGACGACTATGCGCCCGAGCACCTCACCGTTCAGGCAGAAGATCTGGATTGGTGGCTGAGCCGCCTGACCTGCTATGGCTCGCTGTTTCTGGGGGAAGAAACCACCGTGTCTTATGGCGACAAGGCCACCGGAACCAACCATGTGCTGCCCACGTCGGGCGCGGCCAGCTATACTGGCGGGTTGAGTGTGCACAAATACATGAAGATCGTGACCTGGCAACGCGCCACGCGCGAAGGGTCAAAATCCATCGCCGAAGCGACCGCCCGTATTTCCCGCCTTGAGGGAATGGAGGGTCACGCCCGTGCGGCAGACGTGCGTCTTGCCAAGTATTTCCCGGACGAACAGTTCGATCTGACCGCTGATGGATGACCCGCGCGCGCTCTTTGATCTGACGGGCAAGGTGGCGTGTATTACGGGTGCCAGTTCCGGGCTGGGTCGGCAGGTCGCCAAAGTCTTGGCGTCCGCCGGGGCCAAAGTGGTTGGTGTTGCACGCCGCGCGGATGGGTTGAACGCGATGTGCGCCGAGATCGGCGACTCCGCCACAGGCGTCGCCGCCGACGTAGCGGATCGCGACAGGATGCCGGATCTGGTTCAGGCGGTCTCGGACAGTTTCGGCGCGCCTGATATTCTTGTGCACGCGGCCGGGGTCAATACCCGCGAGCCTGCAGATGACGTCACCGATCAGGGCTGGGATGCGACACTGGCCCTGAACCTCAGCGCGCCATTCTTTCTGAGCAAGGCGATGGTTCCCGCGATGAAAGAGAAAGGCTGGGGGCGGATCGTCAACTTCGCCTCACTTCAGACAACAAGGGCGTTTCCAGGCGGGATTGCTTACGGTGCAACCAAGGGCGGCATCGGTCAGTTGACGCGAGCCATGGCCGAAGCGTGGACGCCTTTTGGCATCACCGCTAACGCCATTGGTCCGGGATTTTTTCCGACCGAACTGACCCAGGCGGTTTTCGACGACCCGGAACGCGCGGCCCGCAACGCCGCCCAAACCTGTATACAGCGCAACGGGCGGCTCGAGGATATCGACGGCCCGATCCTGTTTCTCTGCTCGACGGCATCCGACTATGTCACCGGGCAGGTGCTGATGGTTGACGGGGGGTTCACGGCAAAATGAAGGCGCTTGTCTATCACGGGGTTGAACGGCTTGAGTTCGAAGACGTTCCGGACGCCACCCCAAATCTGGGTGAGCATCTCATCCGCGTTGATGCCGTCGGGATATGCGGGTCGGATATGCACGCCTATCTGGGCCACGACGCGCGCCGCCCTGCCCCGTTGATCCTTGGCCACGAGGCAGCAGGCGTCATCGTCGACGGCCCTAAGGAGGGGACGCGAGTCACCGTCAACCCGCTGGTATCGTGCGGCGTATGCGCTGCCTGCAAGTCGGGTCGTGAAAACCTCTGCGGCAAGCGGCAGATCATTTCGATGCCACCACGCGAAGGCGCGTTTGCGCAGTTTGTTGCGATGCCCGAGAGAAATCTTGTCGAAGTTCCCGATCACGTTTCGTTGGCAAAGGCGGCGCTGGCGGAACCTCTGGCCGTAAGCTGGCACGCCGTCCGGCTCGCGCTCGAAGCACTGCACCCGGCAATGGACAAGCGCGCACTGGTGATCGGCGGTGGGGCCATCGGACTGGCCGCTGCGCTGGCATTGCATGCCATGGGTGTTGAGGATGTTACGATCACGGAACCCAACGCCTTGCGCCGTGAATATTTGCGCAACCTAGTCAATCTGAATGCGCAGGACCAACCCGGCGGAACCTACCCGATTGTGATCGATGCTGTCGGGTTTTCCGCCACGCGTACGGCAGCCTCGGCCTGTGCGGAACCGGGTGGCGTCATCGCGCATGTGGGGCTGGGCGAAGATACCGGCGGGCTGGACATACGCCGCATGACCTTGCAGGAGATCACGTTCATCGGGACCTACACTTATACGGCCGAGGATTTCAGACAAACCGCCCAGGCGATCTTTGACGGGCGACTGGGCGCGCTGGATTGGGTCGAGGAACGGGCCTTGTCCGATGGTGCGCAGGCCTTTCGTGACATCCGCTCTGGCGCGGTTGCCGCACCAAAGATTATCCTGAACCCATGGGGATAAACCCGCAAGAATTGGAGGCATCCATGTACAAAAAAGTAATTGTCCCGATGGCGCTGGATCATGGCATTTCACAGCACACGTTAGAGGTCGCACGCGCCCTGTCAGAAAAGGGGGCGGAAATCATCGCGCTGCATGTCTATGAACTGCCGCAGGGCTCGGTCAGCACGTTTCTTGACAAATCCGTTGTCGAGGAAGCCTTTCAGCGCTCTCGCGGCAAATTGCTGGAAAAGACCGAAGGGCTCGACGGCGTGAGGCCTGAAATTGTCAAGGGCCACACCGCGCGTACGATCATTGACTACGCAAAGGACAACGATGTCGATTGCATCGTCATCGGATCGCACAAGCCGGGTATCAGCGACTATTTTCTCGGGTCGACCGCCTCGCGTGTCGTCCGCCATGCGCCTTGCGCCGTGCACGTGCACCGCGGGCTTTGAACCGTCAATCGCGCCACTGGCGCCCCATACAGGACTGACAGATCGGACATGAACATAGACAAGAAGATCACCGATGATCTGGTGGCGAACGATATCTCGTTTGTCACCACCGTGCCGTGCAAACAACTGGCCGGCGTGATTGAGGAAATTGACCAGCGCGACGGCATCTATCACATCCCTTCAAATAAAGAAGATGAAGGTATGGGTCTGTGCGCAGGCGCCTGGATGGGCGGCAAACGCCCCGCCATCATCATGCAGAACACTGCAATCGGCGTAACAATCAACACGCTGGCGACGTTGATCCAGTATTACCGGATGCCGTTGCCGATGCTCATCTCGTATCGGGGCGAGCTGCGCGAGCCCATCGCCTGTCAGGTCGAAATGGCCGTGCATACCAAGGCGCTGCTGGCGCAGCTGAACATCCCAACCTATCACTTCCACCACAGGGAAGATGTCGAGGAGCTGGATGCGATCCTGAAATACACCTTCATGTGCAACAAACCGGTCGCCATCCTGACCGATGCCAACTTCTGGGGAGGCTACGGCGACCAATGATCCGTTCTGAGATTCTGAAAGAAATCGCTCCGATCCTGCGGGATCAACTGGTTGTCTGCAACATCGGCATCCCCAGCCAAGAGCTGCACGCCATCGACGACCAGCCCAACAACTTCTACATGCTGGGCACGATGGGGCTTGCGTCATCGATTGGCCTTGGGTTGGCGCTGTCGCAGCCCAAACCGGTTATCGTGATTGACGGCGATGGTTCGATCCTGACCAATCTGGGCACCCTGCCCACGATCGCCAATAATGTGGCCGACAATTATGTTCTATTGATCGTCGACAATGGCTCCTATGGCTCGACCGGAGATCAGCCCACCTATGCCGGCCAGAAGACCTCGCTTGCAAAAATGGCCGAGGCTGCCGGATGTGACCGCGTCATCGAATGTCAGGCCGAAGACACCGGCCGCGTGCTGCAAGAGGCGCTGGACGCCGGGCAGATGACGATCATCGTCAGCAAGTGCGAAAGCGGCAATGCCAAGATGCCTCCGATCACGATGGACCCCGTGGTAATCCGCGATCGCTTTATGAAAGCTGTTCAGGCGTAATGCCGCAAAGCGCCATCCACTGCGCCGAAGACGCCCGCCGCCTTGCGCGGCGGCGTTTGCCGTGGATGGTGTTCGACTATATCGATGGCGCGGCAGGCGCCGAGGTTGGGGCCACCCGGAACCGCGCGGCTATGGATGCGATGACGCTGCGCCCACGTATCCTGCGCGACGTCAGTAAGCGGTCTTTGGAGAGTTCGGTCTTGGGCACTCCGGCAAATGTCCCTTTTGGCATCGCGCCGATGGGTATGTGCAATTTGTCCGCCCCGGGGGCCGACCTGATGCTGGCCCGTCTGGCCGCGTGTCAGTCGGTTCCGCTGGGTGTTTCGACGGTGGCTTCGACCCCAATGGAAGAGCTGTTGGAAGCCGCCGAGGGTAACGCGTGGTTCCAGCTATATTTCAGCGGCGATGGGACCGGCACCTTCAAGCTGGTCGACCGGGCCAAAGCCGCAGGATATGACACGCTGGTGCTGACCGTCGATGTCCCCGAAGTGGGACGCCGTCCGCGCGAATTGCGGCACGGGTTTCGCATGCCCTTTCGAATGGGTCCGCGGCAGGTTCTGGATTTCGCCCTACATCCGCGCTGGTCGCTATCAACGCTGTTTCGGGGCAAGCCGCAAATGGCTAACTTTCTGATGGAGGGCTACGAGTTTGACCGCACGGAAAGCCGTGCCAAGGCGAATTGGGAAACCTTTGCCCGTCTCAGGGATCGCTGGCCCGGAAACCTTGTTGTCAAAGGCGTGCTGGACGTCGAAGACGCTATTGCCCTGAAAGCCGCTGGTGCGGACGCCATTCAGGTGTCGTCACACGGCGCGCGGCAGCTGGAAAGCGCGCCCGAGCCTTTTTTGATGCTGCCAAAGATTCGCGCAGCCTTGGGCGATGATTTTCCCCTGTTCTACGACAGCGGGCTGCGATCGGGCGAGGACGTGATCAAGGCACTGACCAGTGGCGCTGATTTCGTGTTCTTCGGACGTATCATGCAATTCGCCATCGCGGCCGAGGGCGAGTCCGGGCTCAATCAGCTCTGGTCGGTTTTGCGCGACGAGGTCGACATTGCGATGGCGCAGTTGGGTGTCACTGAGATCAACCAATTGAGAGACATGGGCGTCTGACCTGCCACGACTGCTGGCCCGGGGACTCGACTTTGGCCTGAGTGCAAGCAAAACTGAAGACGCTGTGGTTTTTGTCAGATGGGGGGATGCGATGCCCAATGCTGTTCCTTTGGGGGTCCGCGTCGGATCGGCCTTGCTTGCGCTCGTTCTAACGACCATTCTCGGCTTTCCCAACCAAGCACAGGCGCAAGCGACTAACGCCAGCACGACCATATCGGAACCGGAATGGAGCACGGTAAAGTCGATTTTGGATCACCGCTGCGTCGTTTGTCACAGTTGCTATGACGCGCCCTGTCAACTGAAGCTGACCTCGCCCGAGGGTCTGCTGCGCGGGGCCAGCAAGCAGGCGGTCTATCACACCCAGCGGCTGTCTGACGCGCAACCCACACGCCTTGGTATTGATGCGCAAACAATCCCCGAGTGGCGGGGGTTGGGGTTTCATCCGGCACTTGGCTCTGACGGGTCCAAATCGCTGCTGGAAAGTTATCTGAACCTCGGACGCACCGCGCCCCTGCCAGCCGACGCGCCATTGCCCGAAACGCTGGGGCTGGCCCTGGATCGGCCACTTGTTTGCCCGACAACGTCCGAGTTCGACGCGTTTCGCGACAATCATCGGCTTGCAGGTATGCCCTATGGCACTGCACCGCTTACAGAGTCGGAGTATCAAAAGCTGATGTCTTGGGCAGGCAACGGGGCACCTCTGCCATCGGTGCTGCCCGAAATCCCAACGCAGATCCAAGATCAGATTGCAAATTGGGAAGATTTCCTGAACGCCCCCGACCTGCGCACGCAATTGATGAGCCGCTACTTATATGAACATCTGTTTCTGGCCCGGCTGCATTTCGACAATGACGACCCCAGACGGTTCTTTCAACTCGTGCGATCCTCGAGCGCTCCGGGGCAAGAGATCGACATAATCGCCACGCGGCGC
Organism: Ruegeria sp. AM4; assembly: GCF_056540665.1. Taxonomy (NCBI): domain Bacteria; kingdom Pseudomonadati; phylum Pseudomonadota; class Alphaproteobacteria; order Rhodobacterales; family Roseobacteraceae; genus Ruegeria; species Ruegeria sp. AM4. The sequence goes on from NZ_JBQFXD010000001.1 coordinate 1,065,041, forward strand.
CCGTTCGATGCGCCAGGTGTGGATCGGTTCTATTATCGTTTGCAACTGGTAGACGAAACCATCGTGCACAAAGAGCACCTCGTCTACGCCATCGGCCCCGACCGTTTGGCCCGTTTTCAGAGTTTGTTTCTGGACGATGCTTGGTCGGTAACAACCCTGCCCGGTTTTGGGACGTCCGAGGGTGGCGATCCGTTCAGCACCTTCGCCGCGATCCCGGCGCGAAGCCGCTATCAGTTTCTGCTGGATGATGCGCTGTTCTTTGTGCGCAGCTTCATCCGTGGTCCCGTCTGCCACGGTGAAACCGCCGTTGATGTGATCGAAGACAGGTTCTGGGTCAGCTTCCTTGATCCCGACGCCGACCTGTCTGTCACCGATCCCAGTTTCCTTGCCGATGGGGCGGCTTTTTTGGAGTTGCCTGTTTCAAAGGTCAACGACGGGGCTCTGGGTGATCTGCAGGCGTTTTCGCACAAGGCTCAAATCGAATATCTGCAATTCCGGGACGCGCGGTATCGGGACAGCCCGCTGTTTGAATCCGGCTTTGACTATAGCTCGATCTGGGACGGCGACGGCACCAATCCCGATGCACGGATCACGGTGTTCCGCCATTTCGACAACGCCTCGGCCATGAACGGGTTTCATGGCGGTATACCCGAGACCGCATGGGTTATCGATTTCCCAATTTTCGAACGCATCTACTATGATCTTGTGGCGGGCTACGATGTCTTTGGCCGGGTCGAACATCAGCTTTCAACGCGGTTGTACATGGACGAGCTGCGGATGGAGAGTGAGGACCTGTTCCTGACATTCATGCCCCGCAAGATCCGGCGGGATATGCACGCAACCTGGTATCAAGGCACGTTGGCTGAGATTCACACATATTGGCATCGTCGGCAGGTGGACCACGATTTCCCGTCTGGCATTGACTATGAAACCAGTGATCCCAAACGTGAATTCTTGCTGAATTTAATTGGCAGCAACAATGGATTATGGCCCGAAATTGATGCAATCAACAGATGTGCGAACGATGATTGCCAGACCGACGAGCTCACCCCGCTGCGCGCGCTTGCGAATAAGACCGGCCCTTGGGTTAAGTTCCTACCCGATCTTTCTGTTCTGGTGGTTCAGACAAGCGATGGCGAGTCCGAGGTCTATTCGATGGCCCATGACAAGGCACATTTCAACGTTGCCTTCCTGTTTGACGAAGCCGCACGTCGCGACCCCCAAGCGGATGTCTTGACGATCCTGCCGGGCCTCTTCGCCAGTTACCCCAACTTCTATTTTCGGGTCCCACAGGACCAACTGAACGTGTTTGCTGACGCGGTGCAGGCCATCAGTTCTCAGGACGACTGGCTGGACGTCGTTGCGGCCTATGGTGTGCGGCGAACCAGCCCATCCTTCTGGCCGACAAGCGATGTCCTGAACGCCAGGTTCCTGAAACAGGACCCGGTTCAGGCAGGCATTTTGGACCTCAACCGCTACAAAGACCCCAAACCTGGGGATGACATCAACTGACATCTTTGTAACCCAGGTTACATACAATTGAATGCAAACTCTTGGCCGCGCGCCTTGCCGAAACGTGGGTGGCGCAATAAATTATACATTAGGTTTGCAGGTTAAACGGTATGGTGTCATTTGCAGAAATGCGCCCGGCCTATAGCCGGGCTGAACGTGTCAGCGACGGGGTTGTGCACATTCTGGGCATAAGCTTGGCCGTCGTCGCGGTTCCTGCACTTATCATCATGACAGCCTATAACCGGACCGAACCCGAGGCCCTTCTTGGGGCTTCGGTCTATGGGATCACACTGATCCTGATGCTTGTTCTGTCAGCCCTGTACAATATGATCGAAAGCGACCGTTGGGCCGGGCTGTTACGTCGACTGGATCACTCGGGCATTTATGTCAAAATAGCTGGCACTTACACACCGTTCCTGCTGTTGTCCGCCGGGCAGACACCGGGCTTGCTTTTGGGTCTGTGGTCCTCGGCCACGCTGGGGTCATTTCTGAAAATGGTGGACCCCAACCGGTTTCGTTGGTTCGGACTGGGCCTGTACGTAATGATGGGTTGGGCGGTAATCTGGGCCGGACAACCGATGCTGTCCGAGCTTTCGACGACGGTTGTCGTCCTGATGATCGCCGGGGGGCTTGTCTATACAACCGGTATTACCTTTTACCTGCTTGATTGGATGCCGTTCCACAACACGATCTGGCACGTCTTTGTCCTGACCGGAAGCGTTCTGTTCTTCATCGCCGTTGCGGTGCGTATTTCTATCGGCCCGGAGATACATATCTGACGGAAGCAGTGAGGCTAGTCGTCGCGGACAGTCATCCAAATGCGTCTAAATGCAGGAAATTGAACGCTTAGATTCCGCTGACCTTTCGGCGCTTCGTATCGGCACCTACTGCGCCTAACGGCCCATGAGCGTCAAGTTAGACTTTTTCGCAAATTTGTGAAACACTTACCACGTTATTTTTTAAGTGGAGAGTTGGCGAATGGTCTCGTCGCGCCTGATTGTTCTGGCATTCATTGTAACATCTATTGGTGCGGTGGCCCCTGTCGCTTTGGCGCAAAACACCGCAGACTCTACGGCTGCGTCAGCCGAGTCACCGCAGACGGCGGCCTCACTTCGGAAAATCCTGGCTTTGTTACAGGAAGAAATCGACCGGGCGCGGACGACCAAAGACGGTTTGGTCGCAGATATCACGCAAGCTGAAAGCGATCTTTCCGATCTGCGCGCGCAAATTACAGCAGTTGATTCCGAACGGCTGGAAAATGCATCCCGGATCGCTGAACTGGAAGAGGCGCGCAGCCAATTGGCCTCGGAAACGCAGGCCAACGAAGACGCGATGGAAAAGCGCCGGACCGAGCTTGTGGAACTGGAAACCAGCGCCCAGGAAGCCAGCGTGAAACTGGCCGATCTGAACGTTCAGATCGAAACGGCAGCGGCTGAGGTAGGCAATCTTGAGCAGTTGAAACTGGAAATGCGCGATCTTGAAAACAAGATGGATGCCGATCGACTGCTGGCAGACCAGCTCAAATCCGAGGTCGAGGCATTGACTCGCAGTCAGGTCGAAGCAAGCACGCAGTTGGACAGCCTGAACGAAACGCTGACCGGTACACAGGCGAGTCTGAGCGCGGCGACCTCCGATCTGGGTGCCAAACAGAACGAGCTTGATCAACTCACATCGTCGGTTGGCAGCAAACAGACCGAACTGGATCAAACCCAATCTGAACTTACCAAGCGACAAGAAGAGCTTGTCGGTGTCACCGAAGATCTGAAACGGCTGCAACGGGTCGTAAATATGCGACGGCAGGAAGAAACCCAACTGCGGCAGGAACTGGAAACGCTGGGCGCTGAAAAGACCAAGCTGTCCGAAGACACCAATGGGTCTGCCGAACAGATTTCTGCGGCAGAGCAGACGCTTCGGTCGCTATTGAATCAACAAAGAGCAGCCCAAGCCGATCTGACCGGAATGCAACAGGAATTGACCGCAACTCGGTCTGATCTGGAAAAGGTTCAGGCCGAATTGGATGAGACCCGCGAAGCAGCCTCGGTTGAAATCGCGTCCCTGTCGGCCACCCGCTCGAGCGCGGAATCCGCAGCCCGCGCAGCGCAGGAGAAACAGCAAGAAGCCGAGTCTGCCCTGTCCGAAGTGCAGGCTGGATTGGCCTCGGCACAAGAGCAGCAGGAAATCTCGGATCAGTTGCTGGCCGATAGAAACAGCATTGAAGGTGAAATTGAAGATGCGCGCGCGCGGCTGACGGAATTGCAAGCTGAAATCGCTGACGACGAAACGCAGCGCGCGCTGGCTGCGACAGAGATGCAGGACCTGATTTCGCAATCAGATGCGGCACGCGAGGAAATCGCACAGAGTGATGAACGTTTGGCCGAGGTAGTTTATGAATTGCAAGTTGGCGATCAAGTGCGACTGGATTTGGTAGCCGCATTGGACGCACTGCAGCAGGATCGCGATCAACTGACCGGTGACATTGCGGCGTTGCGTGAAGAACTGACGCAGACGCAAAACGCGGCAGAACAGGCCAGAACCGAAGACGAACAGGCGAGGTCCGCGATCAGTCAGGAATTGGCCGATCTTCGCGACGAACGCGACCAGGCAGCCGCTGCCTTGCAAGAACTATCGGCCGACACTGCGACGGCGCAGGACGAATTGAACACGGTTGCCGGTGATCTGGAAGCACGCCGCGCAGAACTTGCCCAGATGACCGAGAACATCCAAGCAGCCGAGGATCAGGCAGCGCAGGCAACAGCGGCCGGCCAAACTTTGCAAGACATCACGGCACGGATCGCGGATGCGGAAAACAATCTGCAAACGGTGCAGGATGACATCGGCAACGCCAGGCAGGAGCTTGATAGCGCAAAGGCCGACGCTGCCGAGGCCGCATCGCTGCGCGACGCTGCATTGTCGCGTTTGGCAGAATTGGAAGCAGCCAAGACCGAGGCGATACAAGAGGCCGAGTTGGCCAAGCAAAGGCAATTGGACAGTCAGGCGGCGCTATCGGAAACAGAAACCAGCACCGAAACTGCAAAGCAGGAACTGGCCGCTTTGCGCCTGCAAACGGCGACATATCGTGAGGAACTGGCTGGTCTGGCCGCCAATCTGGCAGAATTGGAACGCCGAACGCTTGATGCTGAATCGCGGCTTGCGGCTGTGACGAACGCCGCGCCCGAGGCCACCGTGACACCCGACCCGCAAACCGAAACGGCCGCTCCGGTGGCGGCTGCGGTACCTGTCGCCACAGGCCCAAGCAGACCGATTGAAACGGTTCGCATCATTCTGAGCGGTGCGCCCGGGCTAACCGAACTGCCGCTGGAGGTCGTCGAGGCGCTGGCCACCGAACTGGCCAGCGGCACATGCGCTGTTGACGCGCTACAATCGGCCACCGGCGAGATCAACCGCCATACGCTGCTGCATTTGGTACGGTCCGGAGAATTCTGTTAAATTTTGTTGTTTAAAGGGAGGTAAAGATGGATTTTTTCAAACTGGTGAAGGTCTTCGCCAGAACCGCTGTTCTAGCGGCTGCGAGCGTTGTGTTGCCAAATTCCGCGTCCGCATTCGAGCGCAATATTCTGACCGGCGGTCCGACGGGGACATATATCCAGATCGGTGGCGATCTGAGTGGTCTGGCTGCGAACTGCGGGATCAATTTGAATGTGCGCGAAAGCGCCGGTTCGCTTGAAAACTTTCTGGGCGTGCGCAAACGCCGCCACACTCAGTTAGGCATCGTGCAAAGCGACGTGCTGGAATATCTCAAAACCTATTCAAGCGAGGATCCCGAGATTGCGCGGGCGATCTTTGGGGTGCGGATCGCCTTCCCGCTTTATAACGAAGAGGTTCACATCCTGGCCAAAAAAGACGTCAAGTCGCTGTCGGACCTGAATGGCCGTCGCGTCGGTGTTGGCGTTGAGGACAGCGGTACGTTTTTGACCTCGTCGCTGGTGCTTGATCTGGCCGGAGTAACCCCGTCGGAACGTCTGACGATCAATGCGGACACCTCTTTGCAGATGTTGCTGGACGGCAGTATCGATGCGTTTTTCTATGTCGCAGGGGCCCCCACCAAAATTTTCCAGACCGATCAGATCGACCCGGAAAAACTGCATCTTCTACCAGTCACAGACCCGACGCTTGCGGCGGTTTACACCCCGTCCAAAATCGAGGCAGGGATATATCCGTTCCAACAAGAGACGATCGACGTGGTGGCCGTGAAGGCAGTACTCATGACCTATGAATACACGCCGGCGCGCAATGCATACCACCGCGAAAGCTGTAAGGCGGTATCTGACGTGGCGCATCTGATCGCCAAAGAGTTTCAGACCCTCAAGCAATCAGGCCATCCGAAATGGAACGACGTTGATCTGAACGACATCCCGCCGGGTTGGAATATTTCGGAATGCGTGAATCTTGGGCTTGGCGAGGGCTATGAACTAAGTTGCGGGCCGATCGCGACCCCGGAACAGTCAAGCATCGAAAGCGAGGCAAACGCAGCCTACCGCAACAGAATCTGCGCCGTTATCGGCTGCTGATCAATGCGGCCCGTGGCGCCACCGTCACGGGCCGATCGAAACCCAGGGCGAGGCCGCTGCGTCTTGCCCTTCTGCCGTCAGCGCAATCACACGCCACTGCCCTACCGCATCAGGTGCGACCGCGCGAATGGCCGAGATCGTCATTTCCGGGATGTGATGCACCGGATCGCCCGAAAGGGGCGAAAGCTCGATGCGGTACGCAGACGGGTCCTGGCCTTGCGCGCTGGTCCAGATCAGGTCCAACTCACCATCCGGGGTTCTGTTCGCGTATAGCGGCACCGGCGCGCCCGGTGCACCATCGGTGCTTGCAGGCTGTATCTCGTCCAACCGGGCCGACGCTCCGTCGATCTTTGAGCTTGCCAATCTGTACCAGGCCCGCGCCAGGGTAAGGTCCACCGGAACGCCTTCGCCCGTTTCGTAAATCTGTCCCAGGTAGTAGGCGGACCGCGCATGGCCGGCCAGCGCCGCCCTCGCATACGCGACGACTGCCGCGTCCGGTGCCGCCTCGGCCAGATCCAGCGCGGCTAGGTACTGACCGGTTGCGGTTGGTTCGGTCCCCGCCAGACTGTCCGCGATTCGTGCCACGCGCGCGCTTGTTTCGGCAAGCAGGTCCGGTTCAGGGACAGGCTCGGGAACAGGTGCCGGGGCTGAACTTTCTGACGTTTCCGTCGCAACGTCTTGCGGAGCGGGGATTTGCCCTTGCAAGGCAGCCAGACGGTCTGCAAAGAATGCCTGCGAGCCCGGCAATAGCATCAGGCCGCCAGCGCCCAGGACAACAAACGCTCCGGCGACAATCCACGTTTTTCTCGCAAGGCCCTGCCCTGCCTCCACAGTCTCGTCGGGATGGGCATCCTGAACCGGACTGTCCCCGGCACCAGCACCGTCCCGCGCGTGGACAACGTCGTCCACAGAGGAAGACTGATCGTCCAAGCGCCCCTGATCGTGGGCCTGTTGGCCAAGCTCGTGGATTCGGACGAGCGCGCCGATCTTGCGCATCTGCGCCTTGTCGATCTCCCGCGTATCAACTTTGGTCGCGAACCGCGTGAGGGTCGCGTTTTGCTTTAGCCCCTCGCACAGAAGGTTGAGCCGCGCGGGGATGCCGCTGGTCAGGGCAAACGCTTCGGATATGGCGTTTTTGCTAAGCGCCCGGTCTGTCAGGCCAATCTCGTCAAGCCGCTCGCGCATAAAGCCCGCCACGTCATCTTTGCTCAGGCAGTCCAGGGTGAAGGCCGGGCCGGTCAGGTCGGGCCTGACGCCGGACAGGATATCGGTCGTTCCCGGACGTCCGACCAGAAGCAGCTTCAACAGGGGGCGCCCGTCGACACTTTGGGCGCAAAGTTCACATAGTTCGCCCAGATAAAGGTTCGACATCTGATCAGCATCGTCCACGACCAGCACCGGAAACCGTTCGGCCGCGTGCAGTGACTGCAACACGCTGAACAGTTCATTGCGATCATGTTCGACATCCTCGGAATAGCCGCGCTTGGGATTGAAGGCCGAGAGCACATCCGAGAACACCTCTCCGGCAGCCCCATCAGGGTTGTTCATCAACCGTATGACACAGTCCGATGTGTTGGTCGCAATCAATTCGCGCACCAGACGAGTTCGCCCGGTACCTTCGCGACCCACAAACACGGTCATCGGCGCGCCGCTGGTGACAGCAAACGTCAGCCGTTCAAACGCAAGCTTGTGCGCTTCGCTCCAAAATATCGAACCGGATTGCTCTGATCCGAAATTCGCCCCCGAGGAAACCTCCGGTTGCGCCATGGTGCCTTCCATTTCCCCCAACGCTCGCCCTACATAACAACCTACTTGCTACCCCCCTGCCCCGGACCTTGGCTGTGAATGCGTCGACCTGAAATACAGTGTGTCGATGCAATTGGGCGCAAACCCCGCCCGATCCGTTCAGGTGCGCGAAAGCCAAATTGCCTCCCCGCGTCAGGTATCTTGCCGGAAAACCGGCCAAAAATCTAGGCTCATGTCTCTTTGCGGGTTGGCAGGTGCCGGGCACCTCTCATGATCGTTCAGCTGATCCGATCATCATTTCCCCGACAGATGGGCGGTCGACGCTGTCCAGGCCGGTCAGCTGCGCAAATCTGAGAGCGTTCCCGGTTCCCAGCGGGCAAATCGCGAGGTTCATCGCCGCGCCCGCCAATTGGACAGTTTGGAATACGGCCCCGACCTCTTTCAGCACCAGCGAATAGGCCAAATCCCCGTAGCCTGCACGCATTTTTGGCATATCCGCTGACAGCAGCAAAAGGACTTGCGAAAGCGATTTGCAATCGGCCGCAGCGGCAGCATCCGCCAGAAGCGCGTCAAGAGAGCGATCCTTGTTCGTCAACAAGCTCAGGCCGTGATGCCGAGCGTCATAGCGATACAGTCCGGATTCCAAACCGTCACAGCGGTTCACGACAAGAAACGCAGTCAGCGGATGCAGTCCGCCCCCGCTGGGATATGGACGGCGGCCATTTTCATCGTAAAAACACCTGAACAGCAACGCTCCGAGTTGCGCGCAAGATATCGGATCGTGCGCCTGTGACCGTCGGCTTTTGCGGCGATGCGCGACAAGCGCGTAAGGCGCGTCCTGAGCGATGAGATCTGCCAGTTCCGGCTTTTCCAAAAGAATTTGCGGTTCGGGCGACGCTTTGCTTGTTGGTGCCGCGAAACCGGTCTTGCCAATCGGCGCCCGAGAGAATCCCATGCGCGTGCGGCTGTGAAATAGCGCCTCATGCACCGGCACCCGGTTTGCATCAGAGGTTTCCAGCAACTGGCACCAATCAAACAGGCGCAACAACGCATCCAGAACCTGCGGGTTCAGGTCATAGTGTTCCGCGTTGATCCGATCCGCCTCGATACCGTCCACCAAATCGAACAGCAGTTGTCCCAAACGCGCATCAGTAAGCTCGATCTCAGCCCACGCGCCCGGACGCTGCGCGCGAAAGCCAGCGCCGAAGGGCTGCAACAGCGTTTGGGATGACAGCTTGAGGATCCGTGCCGACAAACCTTCTGGCAGACCACCAGCAGGAGCGCGTCGCGGATTGCAGGTCGCAATGATTTTTTCGCCGACGATCAAAGACCGGCTTAGAAATCCGCGCTGATCCAGTCGAAAAAGAAACGCTGCATAAACGTCTCGGGTCCGGGGGTTTGAGGCCATCACAGCCTCGGCCACGGCGCCCTGCGCCAGCATTTTGGCCAGCTCTGCGTGATCTGCACCGGGAAACCGCAAGCCGCCAGCGGGGCTGCGCAATTGCACCTGATCATCGACCACTTCGCAAGAAACATCCGGTGCCAGACGATAGGACCAGAGATCGGGTTGAACCATTAATTCGCTCCGCGCAATGTGGTCGGATGACGGTTATTCAGACAGATTTGCCACCCGGACCGACCGGAGCGCAGAACGCACGGCTCAATGCCGGGTTCTTCAAACGGGATCCGTTGGGTTTTCTGGGTCAACTCTGGCGCAGTTTCGGTGATGTGGCCAGCTTTGATCTGGGGTCCGGGCCCGTAGTTCTGATCAACGATGCAGCCCTTGTGCGCGACCTTTTCCGCTTTCATGAGGCACATTTGTGCAAGCCCGGCTTCCTGCGCGACTCGAATCGTGGGTATTGGGGCGATGGGCTGACCACGCTGAATGATCCCACGATCTGGCGCGCGCGTCGGCATCAGTTGCTGCCGCTTTTCCGGGCGGCGATGCGGCAGCCACGGCTGCACATCGCTGCCGAGCTTGCGCGGGCCATGGCAGAGGATTGGACAGGTCGCACCGTCATCGATCTGCGCCACGAGATGAGGGTGCTGACAACGCGCATAGCGTTGCGCACCGTGCTTGACGCCGACCTCGATGGCTTTTCGGACGGTCGCGGACGCAGCGGACTGGTGCCCTTTTCCGAAGGCTTTGGCGAAGATTTCACCACTCCGGCAGAAACAACTCCCGGCGGCGCGCTGCGAATGACGCGCCCGCGTGCGCCCAAGGTGATGGACTCCGTTCAGGCCATCATCGACACACGGATCCGCAATTTCTCTGATCGTGGTGACGTCCTCTCGGCATTGGTTCAGGCTCATTTGACAGACCCGATGTCGCTGACGCGAGAGGAGATTGTTGGCGAGGTCATTCAGATGCTCTTTGCGGGACACCTGACGGTCCCCTTTGCCCTTACAGCCTTTTGGCGCGATGTCGACCGCCACAATCTGGATCGCCTTGTCGCTGAAGACGCCGCAACACTCAGCGCATTCGCCGAGCCGGACGTCCAGACGCTTGGAGCAAGCCAAACGTTGGCGTTTCTGCGCGAGTCCATGCGCTTGTCGCCACCGGCCCCGATCCTGTACCGAGTGGTGGCGCAAGGCTTCCAACTTTCCGGGTATATGTTTTCCAAAGGGCTGGGCGTCTGGGTAAGTCCGGTACTTCTGCATCGGGATTCTCGTTACTTTTTGCAACCGGACACATACCTGCCGGACCGCTTTGCCGCAGGCCGTCTGCCGCCGGAGTCGTCAAAAGCCTACATGCCCTTCGGGGCCGGACCAAGAGTGTGCATCGCCGCCGCGCAATCGCAGTTGCAGATGGCCACGATCATCGCGACACTTTCACACCGATGGATGCTGACACGGGTTCCAGAGACGTCTGAGACCTTTGAATTGAGCCGCCGGGCGTAGCCAATCAAAGACAAGTATGGTGAACAAAACGATTTTGTGTCGCCACGCATGACCCGAAGGTCAACATGCCGCTTGATTGAAGCTTGGGGCTATGAAAAGGTTAACGCAATGCGCGTGGCCGGTAGATCGCAGACTTTGCGGCGCGAAGAAGCCACATGCAGACGGCAACAATATACACAAGAGGGAGTGATTTTCGATGAGCGCACCAACCAATGAAGACTGGGGCAAGATGCACGCCAAAGCGTGGAAAGACCCCGAGTACCGGACCTTGCTCGAACAGGACCCGACGTCCGCCGTCAAGGCGTATGGTGACGAGATCGGCAAGACGTTCACGAAGATCGTCAATGTTGGCGACAAGCCCAGCGATGTCTCGGATGACGACCTTCACACGCATGATGACGCTGTCGCCCCACCCGCCTGCTGCTAGGGGCGCTGGCGCCCATGTATGACAGTGCCATTGCGGCACCGCGTTTCAAATCCAGCATCGAGCCTGTCGTCGACCCGGACGAAGGTTTGTTCCTGTTCAGCGAACGGGGGCATGTATGCCTGACCGGCAGGATTTATTGCGATCTGGCCCCTTTGCTGGATGGAACGCATCAGATCGAGGACATTTTTGACACCTTGTGCCGGCATCATGCCAGCGCGGATGTTTTTGCCGCCCTCGATCTGCTCAAACGGCATGGCTTTCTGGCCCACGAAACCTCGGCCATGCCGCGCGATCAACAGGCATTTTGGGAACTGGCCGGGACCAGCCCGGCGCAGGCCGCCCAGCGCATTGCGACCACGCCAGTCAACGTGATCAGCCTTGGCCAGACCTCCGCCCAAGAATTGCACGTGCTGTTAGAACGCAACGGGCTGAACGTGACCACAAGCGGTGCAATGACGATCGTCATCGCAGACAGCTACCTTGATGCTGAGTTGGCATCGTGGAACCAAAAAGCCAACGCAGAAGCGAAACCCTGGGTCTTGGCGAAACCCGACGGGCTGCAAAGTTGGTTGGGACCCGCCTTTGTACCGGGTGAAACTGCCTGCTGGGACTGTCTGGCCCATCGTCTGCAATGGCACAAGCGGGTCGAGGTGCATCTTGGTCAACACGCTCAGTCCATCGCCCCGCTTTCAGGTACAGGCGCGTCAACAATTTCCGCTCTAGCAGAGCTTGCGACCGAAGTGACACGTTGGATCGGCACGGGCGGCGCATCTATTCTCGCGGACCGGGTGATCAGCACGGATCGTCTGACCATGGATCGGCAAAGCCACGTCCTGACCCGCAGACCCCAATGCCCGGTCTGTGGAGATGCCAGTGGCCCGGTCACTAGCTCGAAGCCTATACTGAGATCCCAACCAAAGCTGGCCGGTACCGACGGCGGTCATCGCACCAGCGATGCCAAAGACATATTGCAAAGGCTGGATCGCCATGTCAGCCCGATCACCGGGATCATTGGCACCGTCACCCCTGGCAGCCGCAGCGGAAGGGTCGAAGGCGAAGACTGGATCACCCCTACCTTCTCTGCCGATCACAACTTTTCCGACATGCACGACAGCCGCTTTTTTCTACGTGAAGGCTTGCGGCGGCGATCCGGTGGCAAGGGCCGCACCCCCGAACAGGCGCGCCTCAGCGCGGTGGCCGAGTCGCTGGAACGGTATTGCGGTGTTTTCGACGGGACCGAGACACGCCGGCTGGCCCGGTTCACCGACCTTGGCGAAGCCGCCATCGCGCCGAATGACTGCATGGGGTACAGCGCGCGTCAATTCTCCGAGCGCGACGCGCATAATCGCAAAGATCACAAGGCCCACTGGGTGCCGGAACCCTTTGATCCGATGGTCGAGGTCGAATGGACACCGCTTTGGTCGATCAACACCGGGCACTGCCGTTATCTGCCAACTTCAATGTGCTATTTCGGGTATCAGGGGCCGGGCGCGGTTTTTGGGCGCGCGGATTCCAATGGCTGCGCTGCGGGTGCGACGATGGAAGAGGCGATCCTGCAAGGCTTGCTGGAACTGATCGAACGGGATGCGGTCGCGATCTGGTGGTACAACCGCCTGATCCGGCGCGGTGTTGATTTCAAGCGCTTGGGCGATGCCTATGCGACCCAGCTTGCCGCGCAATACCACCGGATGAACCGGACGCTCGACGTCATCGACGTGACCAGCGACATCGGTATTTCGACCTTTGCGGCGATCTCGGGCAGAACTGACAAGGCCGAACAGGACATCATATATGGCTTTGGGTGCCACCTCGACCCCCAGGTCGCCCTGTCGCGTGCATTGACCGAGGTCAATCAATCGCTCGAAGCTGTTCCGAAGGCCGGCGGAACATCGGATCAGACAACCTATCTGGGCGGCGCGGACGCCGTTGATTGGTGGCGCACCACCCGATTTGAGGATGCGGCATATCTCGTTCCTGACCCAGAAACCGCGCGTCTGGACGCTTGGGACTCGCTGGCCGGGGCCGATATTCTGACCGATATCGAAACCTGCCTGACACTGCTGAAGGCCCACGGGATCGATGTGCTGGTTCTGGATCAGACCCGCCCCGACATTGATTTCCCTGTCGTGCGTGTCGTCGCCCCTGGACTGAGGCATTTCTGGGCGCGGTTTGGACCCGGGCGGCTTTTTGACGTGCCCGTCAGTCAGGGCTGGTTGCCGAACCCAACGCCCGAGGCCAACCTGAACCCTCATATCATCCAATTTTAACGCAAATCACAAAGGACCCATCGCATGACGACCTCTGCAACAACATTCGATTACGCCATTCCTTTCGACATCATGATCGGCATGTGGACAGGTCATTCCATCATGTATGACCACAAGGGCAACTATTTGTACACGGGTCCCAGCATCCTGACGATCGACTGGAAAGAACCCGGCAAGATCATGCACTACCGGCAAGAGGATCTGGGCAATTTTGATGAGCTTGTCGCGGAACATGAGCATGGCGAGACCTTGAAGGATCTGTTCGTTCTGCGTGAATTCGACCTCGAGGTTGACGGCAAGGCGTGTGAGTCCACCACCGGAGATATCAAGGTGCATGGCGTCGAAAGCTCACCCAGTATCTATCTGTTTCACCTCAATTTTCCGAATGGCGACTATTACAACAACCAGTATTTCCTCAACCCGAACCAACGCCGCATCATCGGACCATTTGTGCCGCGCGACGCAGATGGCCGGACCGACGGCTTTCGCTATGTCGTGTCGCAGACCTTCGAGCGGATTTCCTACGACGTGCCAAAAAACGCGTTCTGAAACCGATGACCCAGCCAACCGATCCACCGCAAGCTGATCCCCAACGGACAAACGCACACGCGCTTGTTATCGGAGGTGGGGTCGCCGGGTTGCTGTCGGCCCTGATGCTGAAGGAACGGTTTGCCCGGGTTACCGTGCTGGAGCGGTCGGAATTCGCTGAATTGTCGCATGATGCCCCTTCCACCCGACCCTCGGTACCTCAAAGCCATTGCCTGCATATGCTTATGGGGGCGGGTGCAAAGGCGTTTGATGCCTTGGCGCCGGGGTGGCGCAAAGCGCTGCTGGATCGCGGTGCGATTGCCTATGATGCCGGGGCCGATGTTGCCCTTCGGGTGACCTCGGGCTGGCTGCCGCGCGTCCAGACCGGGATCACCCTCTACGGCGCGTCGCGATGTCTGATCGAGGCTGCACTGCTCGACCTATTGCGGGATACCGGATCGGTCGAAATCCGCACCGGCGCTTGGGTGTCCGGATTGGCTCTGTCGTCGGACGGCACACGGGTTCAAGGGGTTCAGGCCAAGCAGGAAAGCGGTCGCGCGCTAGTTCTGGAAACGCCCGACGTTATCGTAGACGCCAGCGGCGCGGCCTCGCGCCTTCCGCGCTGGCTGGCGCAGCATTTTTTCGACACGCCCGCAATCGCCAGAACCGAAGTCGCAACGGGTCGCCAATATGCCTCGTGCTGGGTGCGGTTTGCGCCCGCTCAGACGCCTGGATGGAATGGGCTTGCCATCGCGCCCTCACACGTGTCGAACGGCTATGCGGGTATGACGATGCGGGCTGAGAACGACCTCTGGGGGGTCGTCTTGCAGACACCTGAAAGCGCAGAGCTACCTAACGAAACCGATAAATTCATGGCCCTGTCGGCCAACTTGGCCGACTCTGAACTGTACAATGCCCTGAGACACGCATTACCGGCGAGTCCCGTTCATGTTTATGGCCGCATCGCCAACCGGCGGCGTCATTACGAGGACTTTCCCTCATGGCCGAGAAACCTGTTTGCAGTCGGAGACAGCGTTTGCGCGCTGGACCCATATGCGGGTCTCGGCATGACGGCGGCAGCCCGCGGGATTCAACTGCTGGGGCATTATCTTGATGAAAACCCGTCGGTTGAAGCGAAGAACCGGTTTCAATCCCGGCTTGCACGGCATAACATCTGGCCGTGGCGCATTGCCACCGGCGACTGGAACGGCCCAACGTCACCGCCCGGGTTGGCCAAACGGATAGACAGTCTTGTGCAGGCTGCCCCGTTTGACCCATCCCTGGCGCGCGAGTTGCTGGACATTCTGCATATGTTGCGCGAACCGGAAACGCTGACACAGGAGGCCGTCGCATGAAAATAGCCGTTTTGGGGGGCGGCACCGCAGGCTTCATCGCCGCCGCGCATGTGACGCGCTACTTTCCCGATGCCGCATTGTGGCACATCTACGACTCGCGCATTCCGACGATTGGCGTCGGCGAAGGGACCACTCCTCGGTTTCCGCTGTGGCTGAACGAAGTCTCGGGTGTTGGCCCGGACGAGATCGGCGAGCGCTGCGGCGCAACGGTCAAGATGGGATCGGTCTACGAAGGATGGGGCGCCGAGAACGCCAATTTCGTCAACCGGTTCCAGCCGCCGCGCCTTTATGGCTATCACTTTGACGCCGGTCGCGTTACCGGATTGATCAGCGACCATGTCCGCGCCACGCGGCTGGATGCAAAGATCGTATCGCTCGACGCTGGATCAGATGGCGTTCAGATCGGGTTCGAAGACGGTAGTCAGCTGGATTGCGATTACGTATTGGACGCGCGCGGCTTCCCAAAGGGGGCCTGGGCCGATGCGCCGGACGATCCCGATATCATACATATGGACTGGATACCAACCGGACGCGCGATGGTGCGCCGCCTGCCGCCCAGCGCCGATACCCGCATGTCTCGGTCGATTGCCCGGCCGCATGGCTGGGCGTTTCAGATACCTCTGCGCGACTGGACATCCTGTGGCTACGTCTTCAACCCATTGATCAGCAGCGATGAAGAAGTCCTCAAGGACTTTGACGAGTTTCTTACAAGCGAGAACGCGGAACCGACCGAAATCCGCGTGCGGGTGACCTTTCCGAACTTCATGCGCAAGAACTGGTTTGACGGTCGTATCTTCACCATTGGCAACGCCGCCTCGTTTGTTGAACCGCTCGAAGCAACAGCCATCGGTGCCACGATCATGCAAGTCCGCGCGGCACAACGCTGGATAACGGAACACGGGACCCAGAGCCCGCCGGACAGCCCGGCCATAGATCATGCCAATCAGACGATGCGATCTTATGTCCTGCGGAATTCGTTGTTCATCGCATGGCATTATGCCTGCGGGTCGCAGTGGGACTCGCCTTTCTGGACGCAGGCCGCCAATTGCCTGGATCGCGCCGAAGAACACACGTACCTAGCCCGCCACATGAGGGCGATGAAGGACTTTCTGGATGTTGGGCGTGATCTGCCCGGTGCCCGGATCGGGGCCTGCACGGACCCGCAAAAATGGGAGAATGACGTTTTGCCGATGTTGACCAAATACATCCCGTTCGGCAACTTTTCCGAATTGAATTTCGCTCAGGTTGGCCACGGGATCGGCTACTATGGCGCAAACAATCGGTCTGCAGGTGACACCACCCATGGCTAATATAAACATGTCCTTCGTCCCCGGGTTTCGACTGTCAGAACGGCTTTACGAAAGCAGCAATTCGTTCCTGTTCCGCGCCACGCGTGAATCTGACGGCGCGCGCGTCGTAATCAAGATCCTCAAAAGCGACTTCCCAAGCGCCAAAAAACTGGCCCGCTATCGCAGTGAATTCGATATCACCAGCGGTCTGGACTTGTCTGGTGTGATCCACGCACTGGAATTGCGCCGTCACGACAAGTCGCTGATGATGGTTCTGGAAGATTTCGACGGGATCTCAATCGCGGATCTTCTGGCATCCCGTGCGATGTCGCCCGAAGAGTTTCTGGACACCGCCCTGCAAATGGCCCGCGCGGTCGACGGCATCCACAAGGCGCATGTCATCCACAAGGACATCTCGCCCCAGAACGTTCTGATCAATCCCGGCACGGGCGAGGTCAAGCTGATCGATTTCGGCATCGCGACTCGGTTCTCGACCGAACGCCCGGTACTGAAAAGCCCCGAGGTGCTGGAAGGCACCCTGCCCTATATTTCGCCCGAACAGACAGGGCGCATGAACCGAACGCTGGACCACCGCACCGACTTCTATTCGATGGGCGCGACCTTCTACGAAATGTTGACGGGCGTTCCGCCATTCGACGCCGAGGACAAGCTGGAACTCGTGCATTGTCACGTCGCGCGCGAACCGATGCCAGCCCATCGGCGCAACCCTGACATACCGCTGGCCCTGTCCAAGATCGTCGGACGCATGATGGCCAAAAAGGCCGAGGACCGCTATCAAAGCGCCGCCGGCATCGTCGCCGACCTCGAAACCGTACGCATGGGCGCAGGTCTGGACCGGTTCGAACCCGGGCGCCTGGACAGGACCGAACGGTTCAACGTCCCCGAACGACTTTACGGGCGCGAGCGCGAGTTGCGGACGCTGCTCGAGGCGTTTGAACGAGTGCGACAGGGCCCGGCTGAGATGATGCTGGTTTCTGGCTATTCCGGGGTGGGCAAAACCGCGCTGGTCAACGAGGTTCAGAAACCGATCACACGCGCGCGCGGCTATTTCATCAAGGGCAAGTTCGACCAGTTCAAGAAGAACGATCCCTATTTCGGCCTGACGGTCGCTCTGCAGGATCTGGTGCGGCAATTGCTGACGGAAAGCGAAACCCGGTTGGCCCGCTGGCGCGAGGAACTCAATCAGGCGCTGGCCCCGAACGCCTCGGTCATCCTGGACGTTCTGCCTGAGCTTGAGTTGATCATCGGCCCACAGCAGGCCGCGCCCGAACTTGATCCAGCCGAGTCAACGAACCGTTTCAACCAGACCGTCCGCAGGTTCCTGCGCGCCTTGTGTGCCCATGACCGGGTGCTGGTTCTGTTTCTGGATGACTTGCAATGGGCCGACAGCGCGACGCTTGGGCTGCTGAAGGTTGTCCTGACCGATGAACAGATCGGACGGCTGCTGCTGATTGGGGCCTATCGCAGCAACGAAGTGGACGCGATGCACCCGATGACGCGCGCCCTGGAATCGGTGCGCGAAGCCGGGGGGCGCGTGTCGAGCCTGGCGCTTGCACCGCTTGGCATGTCCGATATCGCGAACCTGATTGCCGACACGCTGCAATCCGACGCCTCGCAATTATTCGAGCTTGCGCAGCTTGTGGTGCAAAAGACCCAAGGCAATCCGTTCTTTGCCCGGCAGTTCCTGATGGATCTGCACCACGAAGGATTGATTTCCCAAACTACCAGCGGCCCCGATAATGCGCTGCGCTGGACATGGGACATTCAGGCCATCCGCGCGGCCAAAATTACAGACAATGTCGTCGATCTGTTGCTGGAAGGTCTGCGCCGACTCGAGCCTGACACCCAGTCAGCGCTTCAGCTTGCGGCTTGTATCGGCAACCGGTTCGACATCGACACGCTTGCGCTGATCCAAAAGATCGAACCGCAGGTCGCATTCGAGTGTCTTCTGCCTGCCATTCAGGACGATCTGATACGGCCCCTGTCCGATCTGATTGTGACCGAGGATGACAACGCCCTTTCCCCATTGGTCGTTCGCGATTTCGCGTTCCAGCACGACCGGGTGCAGCAGGCAGCCTATAGTCTGATCGATATCGAGGACCAGAACGGTGTACATCTGGCGATTGGCCGCCAACTTCGGTCGCGTCTGTCGGCTGACGAGCTGAACGAGCGGATTTTTGAGGTTGTCGATCAGCTAAACATCGGGCGCGAAGGGATCAGCGACAGGGCCGAGCAGATCGACCTTGCGCAGCTTGATCTAACCGCTGCGCGCAAAGCCTATGACTCGGCGGCATACAGCGCCGCGCTGTCTTTTGTGAATGTGGCGTTGGAGTTGCTGGGGCCAGACGGATGGAACGAAAATTACGACCTGATGTTCGAGGCACATCGCCAGTCAGCCGCGCTTGAGTATCTAACCGGCAATTTCGAACGGTGCACCGAAATCGTCTCGACCACGCTGGACCACGCGCGTACCGATCTGGAAAAGGCCGAGATCTACTTTACCCGGATTGCCCAGCACACGCTGCTGATGGAATTCGATCAGGCGATCGACGCAGGCATCAAGGCGCTGGGGCTTGTTGGCGTGCAGATGAGCCTGGAAAACCTTGAGGAAGCAGGCCAGAACGCCATTGGAATGGCAGCTGGCATGCTGGGTGAGGGAAATCCGGCAGACCTGTTCGACAATCCGGATGTGGACAGCCCTGAAATCGCACTGGCCCAGCGCAGTCTGCGTCACCTGACAATCGCTGCGTTCCTCAACAACCAGCAACTGTTCCCGCTGATCGTGGGAACGTCGGTGCAATTGTCCCTGAAACACGGCAATGCGCCGGAATCCGCGCTGTTCTTTGCCAATTTCGGCCTGATTCTCGGGGCCTTCATGGGCAAGTTCCGCGAGGGTCTGGCCTTTGGTGAACTGGCGCTGCGTCTGTGCGACAAGTTTGGCGCCAAGGCGCCGACAGCGACGGTCTGTCTGGTAACCGGTGTCGAGCTTATTCCCTGGGTCCACCATATCCGCAACGCCATTCCGGTGATCGAACGCGGCTATCGCGAGGGCATGAATTCAGGCGATATTCTGTGGGCCGGATATCTGGTCATGTACCGCGTCGTTGTTGACAGCTTTGCCGGCAAACCGATTGATGAAGTTCTGGACGCAATGCCCGATCAGCTTGACGCTTTGCTGAAGGCCCAAAACCACGGCGCGGTTGCGGGCATCCACGCGCATCAACTGGTGCTGTCGACCCTGGCCGGACGGTCGCATTCCAGCACCGATTTCTCGACCGAGTCGCTGGATGAGGCCACGTTCCTGGCGGCTTGTGAAGAAAACAAGATGTCGATGGCGATCTGTTTCTATCGCATCCTCAAAGCGCAGGCTCTTTATGTCTTTGGTCGCCCGCACGAGGCACTGACCGAGACCCGGCTGGTCGAGCCGATGCTGAGCTTCATCGTTAACCACCCCAACTTGGCCGATCACATTCTGTACCAGTCGCTTTCGATCGCTGCGCTGCTGTCCGAGGGCAACCCGGACACAGAATTGCGCACTCAGCTTGAGGCCAACCATCAAAAACTGAGCCAGTGGGCCGACTCCGGGCCCGACAACTTCCGCGCCAAACAGTTGATCGTTGCTGCGGCGATCGCACGTTTGGACGGCAAGGACGCCGAAGTGCTCGATCTGTTTGATGCGGCCATCGTGGCCGCCCAAAAAGGTCGTTTCGTGCAGGACGAAGCCATCGCTTGTGAGCTTGCCGCACGCTATGTCATGCAGCGCCGTCCCAATGCGCGGATCGGGACGATGTACCTGCGCGATGCACGATATGCCTATCAGCTATGGGGCGCTCAGCGCAAAGTCGAAGAACTGGAGTTGGAATTCCCTCAGCTTTTGACCGAACACCGCGAAGGTCGCACCACCGTTCAGACGTTGAGTGAAAGCACGCAGGGCACAACCGGCACTACGACGAACCAATATCTGAAGGGTGATCTGGACCTTAATACGTTGCTCAAGGCCGCGCAGACCATATCGGCCGAGGTTGTGCTGGGGCAGCTTCTTGACCGGTTGCTGGGCATCCTGATCGAGAACGCCGGAGCGCAGCGGGGCGTACTTCTTCTGACACGCGGTGACGAGATCACGATCGAAACCGAAGCCAGTGTAATCTCGGACGAATCCGCAGCGCAGATGCCGGTGCCCTTGAATTCCGGAGACGGGGCAAAAATCCTTCCCGCAAGCGTCATCAACTATACGGCGCGCACGCATGAGGTTGTCGTTGTCGACGACGCACAGATCGACGAGCGGTTCATGGTGGATCGCTATGTTCAGGACAACGGCACCCGGTCGGTGCTGTGCCAACCCATCCTGCATCAGGGTGAGTTGATCGGTCTTGTATATCTTGAAAACAATCTGGTCAGCTCGGCCTTCAAGCCGGAACGCGCGCGGCTGCTGTCGCTGCTGTCGGGGCAAATCGCTGTATCCATCCGCAATGCCGAACTGGTTGAGAACCTGGAAGACAAGGTGCGCGAGCGGACCGAGCAGCTGGAAATGCACGCCAGTTTCATCGAACAGACATTCGGCCGCTATCTGGCCAGTGAAGTTGTCGACCAGTTGCTGAAATCCGCCGACGGTCTTGATTTCAGTGGCAGGAAAACAACCGTGACGGTGATGATGTCGGATCTGCGCGGGTTCTCGACTCTGTCGGACACGCTGCCGCCCGAGAATATCGTGACGATGCTGAACAACTATCTCAGCGAAATGACGACGGTTATCCAAAAGTACAACGGGACCATTGATGCCTTTGTAGGCGACGCGATCCTGGTAGTCTTTGGCGCGCCCTTGCAACGACCCGACGACGCTGAACGCGCCCTCGCCTGTGCGCTTGAAATGCAGCAACGAATGGCGCGGGTCAACGACTGGAATACAAGCCACGGCCTGCCAGAAATCGAAATGGGCATCGGCGTAAACACCGGCGAAGTTGTTGTCGGCAACGTCGGCTCGGACAAGCGCGCGAAATACAGCGTTGTTGGCAGTACCACGAACTTGGCAGCCCGGATCGAAGGTTTCACAGTCGGCGGACAGATCCTGATCGCCGAGGAAACCCGAAACGCGGTCAAGGCTCCGTTGGACATACGCGACTTTCTGACAGTCGAACCCAAAGGGGCGGGCAAGCCGCTAAAACTGTTCGAACTGATCGGGCTTGGCGGCACGCATGCGATCAGCTTGTCTGCTCAAACTGTGGAAATGGCCGACCTTGACTCGCCGATCAGTCTCAGCTTCCGGTCCGTCGTGGAAAAACAGATTGTGGGTGACGCGATCGAAGGCCGGATCACGCGTCTTTCGACTACCGAAGCGCACATCAAAAGCAATGTCGCCCCGCAACCACTGACCGACCTGCAGCTGCAGGTAGATTGGCCAGATGGCACTGATCCTAGCATGAGCCTTTATGCCAAGGTATTGGACAAGATCAGGGATGATGACTGTTTTGTTGTGCGCTTCACCGCAATTCCACCGGATGCGCGCAAGAGTTTGGCCAAGTTGGTTCAGCAAAGCGCAGCGCAGGCGCCAACCTAGGCGCGGCCATTGCCGATGTGCCAATCGCGTTGCGAACCACCGGTGGCGGGCCGTTGAACCAAGTAAGCGCAAGCTTTGCGTAAAGGGATACGATGAAAGCGGAAGAAGCAAACAAGATTGTCGGCGCTCTTAAAAACAAGAAGGCGAAGGTGAAACCCGTCAGCGCCGAGGCGACTGGCACCAAGGCGACAAAACTGGACAAAAAACTGCGCGATGGGCTGGAAAACGCATTGGGTGCAGACCTGTCCAAAGTTCGCATCCACACTGGTGGAAACGCGGCAGACATTTGCAAAGATCTAAAGGCCAAGGCATTTACCAACGGGAACGACATCTTCTTCGCCAAGTCTACAGACGCGAAGAACAAAAAGCTCATCGCGCATGAGCTCACTCACGTAGTGCAACAGGCCAATGGCCGCATGCCCAAGCCGCGCAAGGGCAAAGTGCTGGTATCCAAATAACCGGCTCGAACCGAAATCCTCGGTAGTCCAAAGCGGTACATTTTGGGCGTCCCGTCAATCGCTTCGTTCATGACACGGGCTGCAAAATCTGAGCGCTACGCGCTAGGTTTGGCGCAAGTACATGCAATACTTGCTGCTTTGTGCGATCACAGTTGAGTGTGTTTCTGTTTGTCGCACCTTTGTTGGTGGGCGTCACCTTTGCCGTCGTCGCCAGATTGCCTAGAATCTGGTGCGCAGCGCCTGTACCAATCAGGATTGATCGTTAGCCCTGTCGCGTTCCTGCAACGCCCGAATACGCATCCGTTGAGCGGCTTGGATATGCCTGCGCATCTCTGCCTCGGCCGTCGCACCGTCGCGGGACTTTAGGGCGGCCATAACGTGCCGGTGTTCTGCGACCGCAGCCTCAGCCCGCGTGCTGTCCAGTAGTTGCGACGGCCCCAGGATCAGCAGCGCCTTTTGCAGAGACAACATGGATTTCGCCAGAAACCGGTTCTTCGCCGCGTCAAGAAGCGTGGCGTGAAAAATTCGGTTGATCCGCGCAGCGTCTGGCCCGGTGCCTGAATCGGCGAGGCGATCATTCAATGCCTCAAGCTCTTCCAGTTCCAGATCTGACGCCGCGCGCGCCGCCAATCGGGCAGCCGTGCCCTCAAGCACTGCGCGCATCTCATAAAGTTCCATGACCTCAGCATAATTCAGGCTGCGTATGGTCGCGCCTTGCCGTGGGACATGGGTGACCAGGCCGTCAGCTTCCAACTGCCGGATCGCCTCGCGCACCGGAGTTCGACTGACACCCAATCGTTCGGACAATTCAATCTCTCGCAGACGTTCACCGGGGGCCAAAGATCCTGCGCGGATTTCGTCCAGCAGGCGTTGATATGCGGAGTTGCCCTGTGGTCCGGGCTGTAGCGGGTCATCCTGGATGGTCATCGTGCGTTGGCTTGCCTTGTTGCGTTCATATGTATACACTTGGATACAATTTTCGTCAACTACGCCGGATTCCCTTACTTGCCTGCACCTGAGAACCAGCATTCGCGATTGACGAAAAGGTCAATGACATTTGGCCTTGCGATGTTTGGCACCTTGATTTTCTGGGCGCTGGACCTGCCGTTGCCGTTCCTGTTCGGCCCCATGACGGCCTGCCTGATCGCAGCACTGGCCCATGCGCCGATGGAAGGGTTTGGGCAGGTTTCGGTCGCCGCCCGGACAATACTCGGCGTCGCGGTTGGTGCGTCTATCACGCCTGCACTGTTTGCGGAATTGCCCAAGATGGCCGCATCGATCATGCTGGTCCCTTTTTTCATCGTCCTGATCGCGCTGGTCGGGGTGCCGTTCTTTCGCAAGGTTTGGGGGTTCGACACCACAACCGCCTTCTACGCGGCCATGCCGGGCGGATTGCAGGACATGATCATCTTTGGAACCGAGGCCGGTGCCAACCCGCGCACCTTGTCGCTTATCCACGGTACGCGCGTGCTGATCATCGTGACACTGGCCCCGCTGTTCCTGACGGTGTTTTACGACGCCGAACTGACCAATCCCATCGGGCAGCCTGCAAGTGAATTGCCGGTGCACGAACTGTTGCTGATGGTTTTGGCGGCTTGGGTGGGTTGGAAGGGCGGCGAGCGCATTGGATTGTTCGGCGCATCCATCCTCGGACCGATGATCCTGACCGCCGTGCTGTCGCTTGGGGATTTCATCCATACGCGCCCGCCGCGCGAGGCGGTGCTGGCCGCCCAGTTCTTCATCGGTTGCACCATCGGTGTGAAATTCATCGGCGTCACCTGGAACGAGCTGCGCAAAGTCGTCGCGGCGGGCTGCGCTTACGTGGTCGTGCTGGCTGTTTTGGCGGCTGCCTTCACCGCCGTTGTTACCACACTGGGGTTTGGCCAACCGATCGAGGCATTCCTGGCCTTTGCCCCTGGCGGACAGGCCGAAATGACTGTGCTGGCGATCGTTTCTGGTGCAGATCTCGGTTTCGTCATCACCCACCATCTGACGCGGATCGTGCTGGTGATCATTGGTGCGCCCATCGCCGCAAATCTGGTCCTGCGATGGTCGAGACCCCCGGATTGAGCTTATGTCCGGTACCTCGCGGGGAACCGCCCGAGACGATCCGAAACCTTGAATTGGCTCCGTCCCTACAGCCTATTCCGTGAGCGTCGGGAATACCCGACGACAGTCGTCGCCCACGCAGGTCATGTGCCCTTCTTCATCCAGATATATGCGCCTGAGCGGGGCAAAATAGTGGCGGATTCCCTGCGGAAGCTGCGCCTTGGGCACAGGGTCCTCGCCGGGACTCTTTTCCTGCGGCCAGAGGATATCCGCAATCGCCTCGCGCGCTGGGATTTGCCAATAATCGCCAGTCTTGTAATCGCCCTCGCCTTCAAACCAAACCTGAATGCCGTCTTCGAGTTCGATCCAGGTCTTTTCCTGCACAGGGATTGCATCACATTCCTGATCCCAGCGTCGCAAGATCGGATGCGTGTCTGCGTCTTCGGGAAGACCGGGCAAAGCTTCTCCTTCTGGCAAATGCAAGGTCACCTTGGTGTTGGCACGGTCAACCGACGCGATTGCCCTCAATGGGCGTGGCCGTGCGGTCAGTTCCGAGACATCATCGACAATTTCGACCCAATCGCCTTCCTCCAGGTCATGCTGGGCATCCGCTCCAAGGCTGTCCAACGTAACAGTCGCCCCTTGCAAACTGCGAATTTTGAATGCCACCGAACCGTTGTCTCGCGACCATTTAAATGTGGCCTTCCCTGCGGCAGCCCCGGCAGTTCCCGCATCATGGATTTCGATGCGATAGAGCCGGTTCTCAGAGCCGCGATACTGCCGAGTTGAAGAGTCCGAGCCGGTTTCCTTCACCAGCACCTCAGTTCTGGCCCGGGCCCGCAACCGGCGTGGCAGGTTCATTGGATCGCGGACCAGCACGTTCAGCAGTTCCTCGCATCCCAGATCTATCTCATCCGCCTTTTGAATGGGCGCGGCCTTAACCTGACAGATAATTTTGGCGCGTGTGGCTGTATCTGACCCACCCAAAGCAGGGTCGTGAATTGCGTCATCCTGAAGCCGGTTGATGTGCCTTTCCCAAACGTCCAGGTAAACCAGATAGCGTCCACCCGCGCGCAGTTCATCACAATCGCCCGCGATCACCGGAAAATCGGATTGCGTCGTGTAGCGGATCGGGACAGGTTCGTCCTGCCCCGTGTCATCAGACATTGGTGTCAGTTCGCAGGCAATGCCCTCGACATAATAACGCCCCCGGCCGATCTCGAAATCACACGGCAGGTCATCGGACGCGGTGATCTTGAACCCGTCACCCGGCCCTCCGTGCGGACCGATCAGGTCTGCCGCCAGCGTTCGGGTCATCTCGAACAGGATCGCGGCCTGCTCATTCCAGTCGGCATCCAGCAGCACGCGTCCCTGCTGCATCAGGACCCGCGTATATCGGTGCTGTCGGCGAGAACTGTCGCGGCTGAGGTCGGCTTTCATGTATCCACCCTCCTGTATGGCAAATGTTACCTGGCTGGGCTTTGCTGTTCGACGGCGGTTAATTCGTATTGCAGGCCAAAGCCCCGATCTTAGATCGATTGTGCCGCCAGAGGCGCTGCTCTTTAGGCCAGTACGCAACACAGAAACAGACATCTAAAGGGTACCAGATCACCGTTTTCTGACAAGCCCGCGTGAACAGGCCGAAACCCGCGCATGAAGGCCAAAAAACTGTTGAGAATCACGCGTGGTTGGGCAGTGATGGCGAAATCCACTGAGTAAGACGAGAAACCCGATGCGATATCCGATCCTTGTTGCAATGCTGTCTCTTGCTGCATGTGGTAGCGCACCGGACGAGCCTTTGACCCGGCTGTATCCCGGTGAAACGCCCGAGTTGCGTGTGATGATCAACGAAACTGCAGATGCGTATGACGTTCCCCGCAGCCTCGTGCATCGTGTGATCCAGCGCGAAAGCGATTACCGCCCTCATGCGCGAAACGGCCCCTACTATGGGCTGATGCAGATCCTGCCTGCAACGGCGCGACAGATGGGGTTCCGGGGCGAGGCCAATGACCTTCTGGACGCGCAGACCAACCTGACCTACGCGGTCAAATACCTGCGCGGGGCGTGGCTAGTCTCGGACGAAAATGAGCCAGAAGCGGTGATGTGGTACGCCCGCGGCTACTACTACGAAGCGCGGAATCGCTGCATGCTGGTTGAGACGGGTCTCAGGGACACCGAAGTACGTAAATACTGCGGCTGAGCGTGTTCCAAAGTGGCGTGGTCAATCCATGGCCTATGCCTTTGTTTCCTGCATGTCGTCGCTTCTGGGCGGTTCTGGACCGGACGCATTATCGTTCCGCTCTTGTTCTCGGGGCAACAGGAAGCCGATGCCTGCAACGAGCGTGCTGCCCCTGCCCTCGCTTTGCCCCGCCCGGTCCGAAATTTTGAGCATGGCACCAACTGTGCTAGACTGACGCCGTTTCAATCAGTCCATTTCCGGGGTTTCCCATGTTCAACTATTCCGACCCGTCCGGGTCTGACCATCTTTCCCGTTTTCGTGCGCTCAGCGAGTGGCGCGGCCTAGTCGAGGCGTCTTACAGAGACGCGGCCAAACAGCCAAACAGCGCGTTCACCTGGATCGATGCACTGCTGGATGTTGATGAAGCAAGACGCGAAGAAGCCACCATCCCCTGGCAGGCCTTTCCCATTCGCGTCGGTGGGACCGCCGCGCAGATAGACGCCGACCGCCGATTGCAAGAGGAATATGTGGAATGGGCCGTCTTCCGTAACCCGGGTGGCGGTATCAACCGCATTACCTTCACCACCGAGTTTCGCGAATATTTTGGTGTCCTTGCCGGGGTCTCGCCGACCGGGATCAAGACCGCCGTAGCATCGATGAACCCTGGCGCAAACCCCAGCAATCTGGAGCTATACGGGCGCAGCAACCTTACAGGAACAACCACGCGCCAGCGCGAGATCCTGTTTCTGAACCATTTGCGCGACAACCCCTGGAACAATGGCGAGAAGGGCATTCTGGCGCTCACTACTCCGGTGAATTCCATTCCCGCGCTCTTTGGCCTAGCAGCCTTTTGCGGCATCGAAAGGGCCGGTCTGCCAGCGTCCGAGGTTTGCGCAAATGTCGGTGGCGCATGCGTGCCGGGACGGCAATCCGACCCGCAGATTTGCACCGCCTGCCAACAACAGGTGCGCGCGTCCCGGTCTTTTTCGCTGATCGATCCCATCGGCATATTCATTCAGAGCCTGTCCGGAAACTGGACGGTCAACGGCAACCAGATTGATATTAACGATCAGACCGTTGCCAGCCCTCGCTGGTTGGTCAGCCGCAACGGTCGGCGCGGTACACTTCTGGTCGACGGAGCAGGAGAACTGCAGCTTGACGGCGATCCCGTAACGAGCGGCTCGCAGGTGGCCACCAAACTGTTTGTCGCGGCAACAGTTGCGATTGCAGCCGATGTGGACCTGCCCGAATGGGCGCGCACCGGCAAGGAAAACCTGCAGCGCCCAGACGCGCGCACCGGATAACGGAGGTCACGATGCAATTCAAACTGACCGCACTCGCGCTTGCTATCGCCGCGCCCCTGCACGCACAGCAACTGTTGCACCAGCCAACAAACACTGGACCGCTGTCGCCCATGCCTGCCGGATTGCTCGATCAGATCGACGATCCATTCTTCAACATCGCCATTCAGGCTAACCCGCAACCCAGGTCGCTGGACGCGCTCATCGGCGTTTTGCTCGACGGTGGGCGGTCGGATTTCCGCAGCTTTGTGGTTGGCGAGCAGATCGGGCGCAGCGCCTTGACGACCGAATGCGGCCCGTCGAACCGTCGCATGGTGATTTCCTTCATCGGCACTCACGCGCCCAGCGGTACCGTTCTGGACAACAACATCTTTTTCTCGGTTTTCATGACCCCAAACAGCCCGGTCGGGGCAATTGAGGTCGTTGCCTGGGATGCCACTCACGACACCTACAACTATTACAAGCTGGAAGGCGGCAGCTGGCGGTTCCGAAACACGTCCAGCGAGCTTGACACAGCGTCGCCCAGCGCCCTTTCTCAGGGGTGCCTGTCCTGCCATGTCAACGGCGGTCCGGTGATGAAAGAGCTGACCTTTCCCTGGAACCACTGGCACAGCCTGCCCAACACGTTCGAGGCGCTGTACCTCTTTCCCGGCGCGCAAAGCTGGCCGATCGCCAACACAGGATTTATGGGAGGTCGTCTGGCTGGTGCCCAGACTCTCGAAAGCTCGGTGCAATCCTCGTTGCAGCGTTTCATCGACGCGGATATTCGCAACCATGTCAGTACGGCTGCGGATGGCAGTGTCGAGGTTTCAAACCTGCCAAATCTGCTCGACAGTCTGTTTCAAACGACCGAGCTGAATCTGGGCAGTGCCAACAACACGTCGGGTTTGGACGAAGGTGGTATTACCGAAC
The DNA here is from genome assembly GCF_056540665.1 of Ruegeria sp. AM4. Classification (NCBI taxonomy): domain Bacteria; kingdom Pseudomonadati; phylum Pseudomonadota; class Alphaproteobacteria; order Rhodobacterales; family Roseobacteraceae; genus Ruegeria; species Ruegeria sp. AM4. Next base: position 1,094,069 of record NZ_JBQFXD010000001.1, read on the forward strand.
GCGCGACAAGGCGGCTCAATATTCCGGACAGCTTCTTCGTGAATATCTTTCAGATGCGCGATATAGACCTGCCAGTGTTCAACGGCCTTAGTCTGGTCACTTCTGTCTTCACGCCCGGCAATCTGGGCTTGTCGGTCGACGAATATGAGGCATTGCTGACCAACAGCGACATCGGCACCGCATGTATGCCCGGCCGGGATACGCTGTTCCCGTGGTTTGGACCAGAACCTTCTGAATTCGACCGCCGTATGGTCGAACGGCTTAACAGGCGGGGTGTGATAGACGACGACTTTGTGGCCGCGGTGTTGGCCATTGACGTCGAAACGCCCCTGTTCTCGGCGCCGCGCGCGTTGCTGCTGCGCCATGTTCCCCAAGATGTGAGTGCGGCGTCGCTGCCGCAATTGCCAGATGCGGTGCGTGCTGCAGTCATCGCCAGCCTTGAAGCCGAGGCCAGTCGTTCAGAAGCCGAAGAGGATTTTCTGGCACTTCTGAACAGCGCGGATCCGGTATCCCAACTTGACCAACGGGTCAGAGACTTCCTGTCGCGCACTCAGAATCAGCTTGCCAATACAGCGACCCGGCAATCTCATCTGGAGACGTTGTTTTCGCAATTGCTGGAAAACCGCGAGGCCTTTCAGGCAAATCCGGTCAGCGCGCCATTGAACGAATTTCCGGGCCTTCTGCCAAACCCGTCCAATTAGCGCCAGCCGCGTTGATCCCCAACGGATGTGCGTGACACCTAGCGTCGCACAGGCGCGGGTCACGGCAACATGTCTGGGACTGACCGGACGCGATTCAGATTTCACCAACATTCCGATCATAGGGTTTTTTTGATAACTTGACCGTGCCGGCGACGTTTCCTGCCTGAATAGAAAGGATTGTGCGAGCAACTATGCGAGTTTTTCTTGCGGTTTTAACATGCTTCCTCGGGCTCATAGCACCTCGTGCGTCGCTCGCATGTGCGGTTTGCATCGAACTGCCCAAAGCATCCATCGCAGATCACATATTGTCCGCGGACGTCATCGTTCTGGCAGGTCCGGCATCGGAAAACCCGTTCAGGTTCGCGGTGCGGGACGTTCTCAAAGGGGATGCTCAAAGGCTCGAATCCGCGCCCGAAATCCCATTCCTGATCGACAGCGTTACCCGCCGGGCGTTACGCGCTGATCCGGCGCGGATGGTGCTGTTCACCTACGGGCCAAAGTACAAGGATAGCGCCGGTCGTGGTTCTTCGCGAGGTTGGAAGCGAATTTTCACCATGACCCCGGAAAGACGCGCGTTTCTTGAAAACCTGCGCGCCTCGGGCCAGCCTTGGACCTACGGAGGAACGGACAGCCCTGATCGGGTCATGTTCTTTGCGAACTACTTGTGGCACACCGATCAATTGCTTCACGACCTGGCGCTGGTTGAAATTGGCCGGGCACCTTACGAATTTGTACGCCCGCTCGGTGACAGGTTTTCGACTGACCAGATTTTGCGGGAATTCGATATCCTGAACCGCTTTGCATACAGATCGGTCGCTATCCGATTGCTTGGGTTGCAAACTGACTCGCAAGCGCGTTCGATTGTGCGCTCGCGCTATGTACGTTCATTAGATTCAGGCGGCCTTCATTCTTTCGAATGGTCAGTTGCTGGGATTGAAGCGGATCGCGGAATGGCGATCCGGGCAATTGGTGAGGCGCTTCAAAATCCTCGGCGAACAGATACGGACAAAGAACCTCTGATCCGTGCTTTAGCCGAAGTCGGGTCGTCGCGCGAAAACCTGAGAACCGAGATCGTCCAGGTACTTTCCAATGTCTTGGAGAACGACCCCCAAATGGCCCTTCCCGTCGCGATTGCCACGCGAAGCTGGGGCAAATCAGCGTTGCACCAACAGTTTGGATCTTTGGCGGCGCTCGAAGAAACAGACGCTGCAACGCAATTCATACTCAACTTGGTTCTGAACGGGCCTGTCGCTTCTGATTGACCTGATCTTGCTGAAGCGCCTAGTGCTTCGTCTGTTTCGACAGGTCAGGACGTGTCAGTTCATCCGGTCCAATTGGCCAGATCAAACACGCAAAACACCTGAGGCGAGCGTTCGAACGATCCCCCGGGGCTTGGAACCGCTTGGCTCTTGTCCCATCATAAAAACCCGGACCCAAAAAATCGCTCACAGAAACCGGCGCAGCATGATATAAGAAAAATCGAATATAAAAGAGCAACAAAAGCTCTTCAATTCCATTGAGTATCGTCGATTTAGGGGAGATCACAATGTTCCGAAAAACCGTTTGCTTCGCGTCGCTATTGCTCGCGCCAACAAGCCTTCTTTCTGACGCCATACCAAGCGAAGAAGCGGCCGAAGGCTTGTTTCTAGAGCGGCCATATTCCCCCTACGCCCAACGTTCATTCCCCGAACGTCCGCTGTGGGGGGACTCGCACTTGCACACGGGTCTTTCGTTGGATGCGGGCGCTTTTGGGAACACTCTGTTACCTGACGAAGCGTGGCGTTTTGCCAAGGGTGAACAGGTCATTTCCTCCACCGGCCAGCCAGTAAGACTGGCGCGACCACTCGATTGGATGGTTCTGACGGACCACACCGATCTGATGGGGTTTGCACCGGACCTTCAGGCCGGCAAGCCCGGCGTTCTGGCTGATCCGAAGGGTTTGGAATGGTACGAAGGTTATAAAGCGGGCGGTGAAGAGGCCGGGAAAACCGCCTTTGATATCATTACCAATTTCTCGCAAATGACCCTGCCAGAGGTTTTACTTGAGTCCTACAGCCCCGGTGCCGACGCTTTTGCCTTTACGTGGGAACAGATTGTTCTGGCGGCCGAGCGGCATAACGACCCCGGCAATTTTACCGCTTTCATCGGGTTCGAGTGGACCTCGGTCCCCAAGGGCTTCAATCTGCACCGAAACGTCATGTTACGCGACGGGCCGATCCGCGCCTTGCAGATGGTACCACCGGTGACACAACCGCCCTTCGGCGATACGGATCCAAAGGCGCTCTATGCCTGGCTCGAAGAGTATCAGGAAACAACGGGTGGTCGCGCAGTTGCCTTTGCGCATAACGGCAATCTTTCGAATGGATGGATGTTCCCGACCGAGGACACGTATCACGGCGGCAAGGTCGATCCTGAATATGTGGCGGCCCGCGCCAAATGGGAACCTCACTATGAGGTCACACAGATCAAAGGCGACGGCGAAGCGCATCCGTTCCTGAGCCCGGATGACGAGTTTGCCGACTATGAAAACTGGGATGTCGGTAATCTCGACATAACCGAGCTGAAGACCGACGATATGCTGGCCGGTGAATACGCCCGTGAGGCCCTGAAACGCGGTCTGATGCTGGAGGAAAAGTTCGGCGTGAACCCCTATAAGTTCGGGATGGGTGGCGCCACAGACAGCCATACTTCTTTGGCCACTGCCGAAGAGGACAACTTTTTTGGAAAATCCGTGAGCGTTGAGCCTTCGGCCACGCGGATCAAGCACCCGTTCATTGCGAACGACCTGGGCGAAATACCTGGCGACCTGCTAGTCGCATCCGGTTACACGGCCGTTTGGGCAACCGAGAATACCCGTGCGGCGATTTTCGATGCATTCAAGCGACGCGAAACATATGCGACCACAGGGCCTCGGATCGGTCTGCGGTTCTTTGGTGGATGGGATTTCGATGAGGCGGATATGGAAACCCGATTTATTGCGGATGTCGGCTATACCAAAGGTGTTCCAATGGGTTCCGACCTGCGCCCGCGCGAAGGTGATGGTGCCCCCTCTTTCCTGATAGCAGCACTGCGTGACCCTGTCGGTGCCAATCTGGATCGTGTGCAAGTGGTCAAGGGGTGGCTGGGCTCCGACGGTGCCTTGCAGGAAAAGGTGTATGACGTCGCGTGGTCGGATAACCGCGCCGCTGATGACAATGGCAAGATCCCTGCGGTCGGAAATACCGTGGATGTCGAGACCGCCAGTTGGACCAACACGATCGGAACCGCCGAACTTGTGACAGTTTGGTCCGATCCTGACTTCGACCCGAATGCGCGCGCATTCTATTACGTCCGCGCCATCGAAATCCCGACCCCGCGCTGGATATTGTACGACAAGCTGAGGTTCGGTGCCGAATTGCCCGACGATGCAGTCCTTACCCATCAGGAACGCGCATATTCGTCACCGATCTGGTACACTCCCGCAGAGTGACCTGGTCGCAACCAAAGTTGACCCCGAGGGCGCGGTTGCTGCCTCGGGGCATCCACAATTCTTCGGTAACGCGATACGCGTTCATTTCCTTGCAAAATCAAATCCGCTGATGCCCGCATTGGCAGATAGAATCTGACCGCGTTTCACGCAGGAGCCTTCATGCGACTACTGAAAGAACCTCTGCTCCACTTTTTCTTGATCGGAGCAGCTATTTTCGTTTGGTTTCATATCGTTGCGCCAGACAATGAAACCACTGAAAACCCGGCGACAATAGCGATCAACGAAGATGATATTGCGCTCTTGTCCACGCGGTTCGAAGCCCGGTGGAAACGCCCCCCAAGCGGCACTGAGCTGCAAGCCCTCGTCAATGCATCAATCCGCGAAGAGGTTTTGGTCAGGGAAGCGCGGAAGCTTGGACTGGATCGGGGGGATACCGTGATCAGGTCTCGGCTGAGCCAAAAGATGGATTTTCTAACCGAAGCGATAGCCTCATCAGTCGTTCCGGAAGACGAAGATCTGGAAGTGTTTCTTCAACAAAATGCGGAACGCTACGCAACACCAGACAAGGTCGCCTTCACACAGGTCTTTCTGGGTGAAGAGCCCAGAAAAGCCGAAATTGAGGGCGCGCTTGCGGCGTTGCGCGCCGAGGATGAGCTTTCAGAGTTTGGCGGTTCGACACTGTTGCCAGCCTCGATGCCCCTGTCTGCGACGCGCGTAATCGACTCGGTGTTTGGAACAGGGTTTTCCAAGGACCTTACACAGCTTGAGCTAGGTTCTTGGACCGGTCCTGTCCGGTCGGGCTATGGGGTGCATTTGGTACAGATTCTGGAGACCGAGCCGAGCCAAGTGCCCCCGCTAGACGAAATTCGCGACGAAGTAATGCGGGATTGGCGTCGCACTGTGGGTGAGGATCTGGCGCAGGCGCAATATGAAACTCTGGCCGAAAACTACCAGATTTTGACACCCGATCTTACGGACCCGACCAGATGAGAGCTTTGATCGGCCTGCTGTTTCCCCTGCTGTTCACGTGGTCCGCAGGCAACGCCACTGCTCATGCCCTTGATCCCGGGTATCTGGAGATGCGACAAATCACGCCCGATACCTGGAGCGTTCATTGGCGCAAACCGGATGTGAACGGTCAGCCGATGGCAATCGACGCGGTATTGCCAGCAGGCTGCACCCCGACGCGCGGCCCTGAGCCAATTCGTGAAAACCGAGCCTGGGTGTCATCCTGGATTGCCGAGTGCGCGGACATTGCCGGGCAACCTGTCGCGATTGCGGGTCTGGAGGCGCAACAGAACGATGTCTTAGTGCGATTGCACCCCATTTCTGCCGCCCCTGCCACGCTTCGCTTCACCCCCGATGCGGCGGTCCAAAACATACCATCTGAGCAGACAACATGGGCGGTTTTCATCGCCTATTTCCAGCTGGGATTTGAACACATACTGGAAGGTTGGGACCACCTGCTGTTTGTGTTTGCATTGTTCATTCTGGTTCGCGATCCCCGGCGACTTGTCGGGGCGGTAACAGCTTTTACGCTAGCCCATTCGATCACTCTGGCTCTGGCAACATTTGGAGTTTTGAACGTTCCCGGTCCGCCTGTTGAAGCCGTTATCGCGCTGTCCATCGTTTTTCTTGCGATGGAGATTGTCAAAAGCGGTGAAGGTCGGTTCCGGCTGTCGAAACAGAAACCCTGGATCGTGTGTTTCGGATTTGGGCTTTTGCATGGGCTTGGCTTTGCAGGGGCTTTGGCCGACATTGGGTTGCCGGCGAACGATATTCCTGCGGCCTTGCTGGCCTTCAACCTCGGGGTCGAAGCCGGCCAGCTATGTTTTATCGGCGCATTGGCGCTTCTCATAGCGATCTGGCGGGTGATTGCCCTTCCGATAAGCCAAAGGGCGACAGTGTTTGCCGCCTACGGCATCGGTTCGGTGTCGATGTACTGGCTTATTGAGCGTATAAGCGGGTTTTAAAGGCACGGTCAGGCGCGTCCGAACAGTTTCAACCGAAATGCTGAGGTTGCAGTTTGGGCGGTGCCAAGTTGGCTCAATTTGGCTGAAAGAATAGCCGGGTGTTTCCCGACCGGGCCCATGTGGAAATCGCAGCGCCAGATTATTGCAGATCGAACTGGTTGGCAGCGCCCCGTGTTTCGTTGCGCCCGTCCGGGAATTGCAGGAAAAGCCCGCCATTATTCAGGAAGTTGAGGTCACCGGTGATGGAAATCGCCGGTGGATCGATCCAGACCGCAGCGTGGCGATGGTTTGAGGCACCGTCCATCCCGGCCACGCTTCGTGTTCGGAAGCCTTCGAACACGTTGTTTTCGATCAGGCTGTCCATATTTTCGGTCGACCGGTTGTGGCGCGCGCGTCCTGCACCAGGCCGCTCGGCGACGATCGAGGCGAAATGTTGCACGCCGTCATGCACATAAGCTGATACGTAGACCGGCTTTCTGAACTCGGCAAAAGCCTGGTCCAAGAAAGCCTCGTATTGGTCGTTGTTTGCGGTACGGCGCAGCTGGGTGGCGATGGTCCAATCGCCAATGTCAATTGGATGATAGACGACAGCGAGGACAAGCTCTCCGTTGACCGAGGCCACGGAAACCGAGATTGGAGCCATGTTCGAGGCCCGCATCTGAGCGGCAAGCGTGTCGTGCTGTGCCGCGGTCAGCGATGAGCGAACCACAGGTGCGCCGTCAACCTGGCGGAAAATGGCGGTATAGCGCGGGCCGTTGGGCGAGGCACAAATATCCAGGTAGTCAACGTCAAGACCGCTCGCTTGAAGCGCGGCACTCAGAAACCCCATTTCGTCCACGCCCACAACCGCTGACCACGGGCCTTGTGCAGCGGTCCAGACCATATTGAAAAACATCTCGCCATTGACGTGATAACAGTCGAGGATTTCGGGCATGAAACCGGAATCTGCCAGATGATCGAAAACGCGGCCAAAGTCGGATATCGGCATGGCGACGCGGTGTACCTCGCGCGACAAGGTTGTCGGCGGCCAGATCAGCGTGGTGGAATCTGCTGGCACCGGCCCTCCGTTCAATGGCACCCAATTGTCGATATCCGCCTCATGCAGGAAGTTACCCAAGCTCACGCGCAAACCAAACATGCCGCGTTCATAGCGCATCGGGACCGGAGCGGACGGAGTGCTGCCAAAGCCGGTTTCGACATGTACGTGCAGGTGGGGCCTCCTGGATGCCCCCGTATTCCCGATAAGACCCAGAACCTCGCCCTGACGTACCCGGGGGCGCCGGACCTCTTGTCCGTTGAAGATCGTGCCCGTTGCTGTGGCAGGCGGAACCCCTTCCGGCACGAAGGTGGCCGGGTCAACATCCGGATTGCTCACAAACGGAGAGGCAGGTGCCGACGCTGGTAGCAACGCGGCGTTTTTGCCGGGACACAGCTGCGCAGGGATGGTGTCGGGTATCGCATGGGCATAAAGGGCCACCGTGCCGTCGTCATGTCTGATCCATAGGTGATTGCCGCCTGGAATAATCACTTTCGGAGGCACATTGTTGCCCGGTTGCCCCAACACGCGCGGGTCAATAACCCCCGGTCGCGGGTTGTCTGGAGCAAGTCGCCAGCAGCCGATGACCTCGCCCGAGGCCATTGCGTAAAACGGTTTCCCGTAAATGCGCATATCGTCGTTTTCGGCATCCTGAAGATCGGCCGGTGGATCGCCTTCGAACTCATGCCAGATGTTGTCGCCGACATGCCCCATCACGAGCGGGTCGATCGCCAGGTCCTGAATGCCCAGATTGCCACCGGCATGTGGGCCGACGCTCACACGCTCACCCGGGACCAGGTCGTTGGCACGCATTGGGAACTCAAAGGTCTGGGCGGTAACGATCCCGCACAATGATGAAAAACAGAAGCAGTATAACGAAAACCCAATGACTCTCATGAGCGTAACTCCTCGAGGCAAAATTGGCAGGCGGCTGAACCGCAGAGGTGCTAAATCGCTTCTTAAATTGTAGCATATTTTCGCCAGCGCGCCCATACGCGCGAGGTTTCGGTTGAAGCGGTTGACTGCAAATCCGCTTGCGTACGCCGAGGCCCGCCGACACTCGTCATCCTGACCTGACGTGTCGTTTTGCCAGGCCTTTCAAGCTTGAAATTTCACACAAAAATTGGCGCGTTGGCGGCTGCCCGTTCAGCCTGCATCTACAATGCCAAACGGGCAGCCTGCGCAGCTCCGCGCTAGGCGATCAGGTTATGGTCGATCACCTCAAAGGCGAATTCGTCAACCGTGAACATAGTGTCACCGCTTGCAGACAGTTCCACCGTGTCAAAACTCGTGCGACCCAACGAGCCCTGGAAATCGCCATCATCGGCGTCTGCCACAAGCGTTCCTACAAGTTCACCGTCATCGTAGAAGGCAACCTCGACCTCGCCGTTGCCATGGCTTTCGCCAAAGCTGAAGATGAACTCCACCGCCTCGAAATCGGTGTCCTCAAGAGCAATCTTCAGGCTTTCGTCCCCGTCAACCATTCTGGCCGCCCGCCCAAACAGAGGATCGTCAAACGAATAGACGCCAATCGCGCCGTGTTTGATGGCGACAAGTTCGAAATTGTTGGGGTCTTTTGCATCGACCTTGATGCCTACGTCCGAGAATTTGAGGCTTTTGCGCACGGGGCCAAGCCGGTCGACATCCACAACCTCGCCATCGATGCTTTCAAACGCCTTGGTTCTGAACCACCGCCCCGCTTCGAACTCGACCGCCAAAGTCTGCGTGTCCGGCAGGAACAGGCTTGTCAGCATCGGGTCATGGTCCGAGGCCCGCGAACTGGTTGCGGCGAACTCAGAATTGACATGGACGATGTCCACCAACGCGCTCGAATACAAATCCTCAGACACCAGAATGTGGTCAAGCGACTGACTGTTTCCCTGAAACTCAAAGCTATAGCGCTCGTCTTCTGGAATATCGTTTGTCAGGTTGACGAGGCTGGTGTTGCCTTCAAGATCGGCTACGGGCGAGACAAATTCGAACTCGTTGAAGTCCCCCAACACAACTGCATTGGCGCCATCGCCCAGACCGTTGACGAAATCCTGTACGGCCTGGCTTTGGGCTTGCCGCTCATCCAGGCTGCCGTTCACCGTGACATCTTCCTGCCGGGCGGTGAAATCCTGTTCTGTTCCCAGAATGGGCGCAGACCCGCCTTTCGAGGAAAAGTGGTTGTTGACCACCGTCACGGTCTCGCCGTTGAAAACAAAATCAGCGACCAGCGGCAGGCGCGCGCCCTCGAACGCTTCACCCGGGCCTTGCCCGCTGATGGTTTGCACCGATCCCTCAACCAGCGTCACGCGGTCGGGGTTATACAGGAACGCCGTGCGGATGTTGCCGCCCGGTTGGCCGCCCGAGGTTCCATCGCCGATGAATGTGTTGTCGATTACCTCATAGGCCGGGCCACCTGCAGCAAGGATGGCTGCCGCCAGTTCCGCCAAAGTTTCAGATGCCGAAACGGTTCCATCATCGTCGGATCCTGAATTATCCTGCACCTCTTGCAGGCCAATGATGTCCGGGCTGCCCAGGTTGTTGGTGATATGCGCGGCTATGGCGTCGAACCGGCCATCGGCCACATCCTGATCGCCGTCGTCATCGTTTGGATCGAGGTTGAGAACGTTATAGGTGGCAATGGTCAACTCGTTGGCTGACCCGGCAAGATCGGTCGATTCCGGTTCCAACCCGGCGGACACGATGTTTGGCGTAAAATCCTCGGTCGGAAGGATTTCATAGTTGCCAAAGCTGTACCCTACAACGCCTGTAACGTCGCCAAGCTGATCACCGACATTCACCGTCGGGAAGTCAAAGTTGAAAATTCCGCTGTCTTCATCGATCTGGATTTTCTCGGGGTTGAAATCATCGGGTGAGATGTTCAGCGTGCCGCGCTCTGAAAGACCCGTTGCGCCGCTGCCCTGATCAGCGACCGCAAAGATCTCGCCAAACCGGCTCGTCCCGCTGACGGCCTGCAAATCGGTTGCGGTCACGCGCATCCCTTCGAGGCTCTCAAAGAAATCAATGCCGTCTTGTGTCGGATCGAATGAGGCAAAGGCATCGTCGTCGATGCTCTGGTTCGGAACCGCCCGTTCGCCTGGATCATTGCCGATCAGAACCGCGTCGGGCAGGTCGTTGCCCGATGACTGGACCTCAAGATCGAAGATGTTGGTCAGCTGAGTGGTGGGCAGGTTCCGACTGCCCGTTCCGCCTGGGAAGAATTCGGCGACCGTTCCACCGACTGTAATCGCATCCCCGACCGCAACAGTCGGGTTGGACCCGGTGAACACGAATATTGCGTCCGAGGTGGCATCATCACCGTCCCCGTCAGGGTCCTGCAGATAGAATCCGTTGGAATCCACCGCCGTTACGATGCCGCTGGTCGAAACCATAGCACCGAGGATGCTCGACGGGCCTGCGGGCAGGTCGTCAAAGAACTCTGCAACGGTTTGCCCCTCAGGCAACACGAATTCCGACATATGGCCCGCGCCCTGAATCTCGTAGATCGCGACGATTTCGATGTCGCTGGCCGAGATCGAGACCTCGACCACGGGGGCGAGGATGCCGTCATATGACGGGTCATCGGAGGTGACGGAATGTTCGACATCCACGACCTCTGCCCCCTCTGGCAGATCGTCATCTACGGCAGTCACCGCGACCTGCTGCGGCTGATCAAAGTTGGTTTCGTCAAACACCAGTTCGGCAGGCACGACGTCCAGATCGGGTCCTGCGGCGATGGTGATCGTAACCGGTTGTGTGGGTGCGATAGAAAGGGTGACCTCGTACGCATCCGCCATTCCGCCTTCGTCGGCAGCGAGATCCAAGTCATTTATGATGACCGAGGGTGACGGTGTGGCGTCGGTGACTGTGAAACCCGAAGGTTCGATATCGTCAATCCGCCCATTGTCGGTCTGCCAGTTGTCTGGATCGTTAATGGCCGCTTGCAGCTCGGCCTTGGTGCCACTGAGCGGGCCTGTATAGACGCCATTGTCCGCCTCGGGAACCGCGACCGCGCTTGTCCCCACGGTCAGACCAGCCGGAAGCGCCGAAGTGTTCGACGAGGTCGCGTCAGCCTCGTAACCCGTGCCGTTGAAATGAACAGACGCGACAAAAGTTGGCGCGGCCTCATCGCCCTGATAGGCATGTATCTGATCGCCACTGGCCGAGAAAGACGGCCCTGAGAATGCTGGATTGATCACTGTACCCGCCGCGATATTTGCAGGCGCTGTCCAGACAAAAATACCCTCGGTATTGCGGAACCCACCCGCTGCGAGCCAGCCGTTATCAGTGAATCTAATCTCGGTCCCGGCCTCGATATCGGTCAGGGCAACAAAGGTGAACTCGTCGGGATTGTCAGAATTGAATCCGGTAAACGCAATATCACCCGCAGCTAAAGTGGTCGGCATATCAGTCTCTCTTTTTGATCAGTGAATGGGCAGCAGGCCGAAATGCGACTCGCCGCGACACAACCCACGGTAGCTCAATCCGGCGAGCTTAGTTAAATGGTTGTACGTAACAGCGTTATTACGGCGGAGCTTTGCCGTCAGGCGTGCCGCATATTCTTCTGATCGACAGATAACTGCAGCAGAAATAGTAGATTTAAGGTTGCACCAATCAGTCGTTCCAAAGCCCATCGGCCCAGCGCAACTCGGTTGCGCAGAACCAAATCTATTCGACTACGCTAACGGCGCTGTACAGCCTTCGGAACCGCATCAACCGTTCGGATAGCACCTCCCTATCTTTTGGATCGAATCTATCCGTTGTTGGCGGCTGACAAGCGAGATCGTCTTCGTCCAATGCGCCCGCGCCACAGGCTGCCAAACGCGCCGCACCATAGGCGGGGCCGGAATCCGACCCATCCGATCGCACGATAGGTTTGCCGGTTACGGTTGCAATCAGACCCAAAAGAAGATCCGATTGACTGCCGCCTCCAATCGCAGCCAGTTCCGGCAAACTGTCTATGGTGTCGCCGAAACTCTGCGCCGCATCAGCAAAGCAAAAGGCGATTGCCTCGACCACGGAACGGCAAATATCAGCGCGCGTCGTCGAATCCTCGAGACCAAAGAAGCAGGCACGAATATGCGGGTCTCCTAGCGGGCTGCGCTCGCCCGTCAGATATGGCAAAAATATCGGAACGCGATCACCACTGACGGTTTCCGCAAGCCCAACGACTTCGGCGGCAGACAGTCCCAATTGACTTCCAATCCATGAAATCGGCCGCGCACCGTTCAGCATCGCTGCCATTTGATACCAACGATCGGGCAACGTGTGCGCAAACGCATGCACATAGCGTTCAGGGTTGGGCTTGTACCTACGATCCGCCACAAAAAGCTGACCGGACGTCCCCAATGAGATGAACCCGCGCCCCGGCTCAGTTGCACCCAAGGACACGGCTCCGGTTGCCGCGTCGCCTCCCCCGGCCACGACAGGGATGCCGGGACGCAACCCGGTCTCAGTCGCTGCCTGTTTCGTCACTGTCCCGACCACAGTGGTGCCAGCAAATACCGGTGGCAGCCAGTCGATCGCCACATCGGTTGCTTTGGCAATACCAGCGTGCCAATTGCGTGACACTTGGTCCAGCCAGAGCGTTCCTGCGGCGTCGGACGTGTCGGTTGCCAATTCCCCGTGCAGACACAGGCCGATATAGTCCTTGGGCAGCAGGATATGCGCAAGACTGCCATAGGAGGCCGGTTCATGTCGTTTCAGCCATGCAACCTTGGGCGCGGTAAAGCCCGGCAAGGGCAGGACGCCCGCGATCTGTCCAATTTGCGGCTCGGCGGCGCGCAGTTCATCGCACTCACGCGTCGCCCTGCTGTCGTTCCACAAGATCGCCGGGCGGATCGGGCGCAGATCGCGGCCCGACAAAACCGCCCCATGCATTTGGCCGGACAATCCGATTGCCCTGATGTCGGACAATTTGATTTGCGCAGCAAGCTGGATCAGCGCATCGCAAGTCGCCTTCCACCAAATGTCCGGGTGCTGCTCTGACCACCCGGGTTGTGGCGATGATGTCTGAATCTCGACAGAAGTCGTCGCTAGAATTTGGTCGTCATCCGCGCAGACAAGCTTGACCGCTGATGTTCCGATATCGATCCCGAGATACATTCAAACCCCTTGCCCAGCACAACGGACTGGAACTTGCCTGACTATTGATTTTTTAGCGCGCGCAAAGAATATGTAAAAACATGATAAGATCAAGACGACTAAGATCCGCAGGCAGATTGGCATGACTAAAATAAAGAATATGGAAGAGTTCGCGGCCCTCAGCGGTATTTCGCGCCCCACCGTATCCAAATACTTCCAAGATCCCGACAGCGTTCGGCCGACAACGCGCGCGCGTATCGAAGAAGCGCTTGAGCGGTTCGACTACCGCCCCAATATCTACGCGGTGAACCAGAACCGGAAACTGACCAAGAATGTCGGCATCGTAGTACCCTATTTGTCCGATCCGTTCTTTGCCGAAATCGCGCGCTATCTTGAGCAAAGTTGTATCACCGCCGGTTATCGACCCACCCTCTTCAGCGCTCATGGCGAACAAAAGCTGGAAAACGAAATTCTTGACGGCTTGCAAGCAATGAAGCCCGCCGGGGTTCTTTTGGCACCGTTGGGGCGTATTTCAGACCGATCCGCAATCGAAAAATTCTGCGCCAACGTACCCACGGTTTTGTTCGACAGCAACCTGGAAGGATTGGGGGCGGCCTTTGTTGGCTCGGACAATTTCAGCTTTGTGTCGCAGACCGTGGAATACATGACCCGGACGGGCCAGCCGCCGTCTTTCTTCGAGATGCGTACTCCTGCGAATCCGAACGCAAACAAACGCAGAATTGCCTATGTCGAAATGATGGAGCGTCTGGGGTTCGAGCCCGATATCATCAAGGTTGATGGCAAGGGGTGGGCATTTGAAGAAATTGGCCACAGGGGCGCGCTGAAAATTCTGGAAGAGCGCCGCCTAAAAACGGATTCAGTGCTGTGCAGCAATGACCGGCTTGCCATCGGCTTTCTTGCTGCCTGTTACGAACAGGGGATTCGGGTTGGTCGCAAGGATAGCTGCACGCTTCGCGTGGCCTCGAATGACGACCATCCGTTCGCAAAATTCACATGCCCATCCCTGACAACTGCGGCGCATGACTATGACAATGTAGCGGCACGCAGCGTCGAAACCCTGTTTGAACTCATTGAAAATGGGGGAAAATTCGACTCGCGGACCGAAACGCTTTTCCCTGCGCGGCTTGTTCTAAGGGACTCGGCATAACGTCTAAATTTTAACGCGCGTAAAGTTTTTATTGACGTCGCGATAACTTTTACCCTACGCTCCCTGCACGACATCCAAGCTCAGGGAGGACAGGGATGTATCTGAAACACGCACTACGTGCGGCGACAGCGTTGACTTTCGTCGCCACGGCAGCGGCCCACGCGCAAACGATTACAATCGCCACTGTGAACAACGGCGACATGATCCGGATGCAGGGCTATACCGACAAATTCACCGAAGCGACCGGCGTCGATGTCGAATGGGTAACGCTGGAAGAAAACGTGCTGCGTCAGCGCGTCACCACCGACATCACGACAAAGGGTGGCCAGTTCGACATTATGACCATCGGCATGTACGAAACGCCGATCTGGGGCGCGAATGGCTGGCTGGTGCCGCTTGAAGGCATGTCGGCCGAATATGACGTTGACGATATTCTGCCAGCAATGCGCAACGGTCTAAGCCACGAAGGAACGCTCTACGCGGCTCCGTTCTATGGTGAAAGCTCGATGGTCATGTACCGCACCGACCTGATGGAAAAGGCCGGGCTGGAAATGCCGGACGCGCCGACCTGGCAATTCATCCGCGACGCCGCCGCCGCGATGACCGACCGTGACAACGATATCAACGGCATCTGCCTGCGCGGTAAGGCAGGCTGGGGCGAAGGTGGTGCCTTCATCACCGTGACAGGAAACTCGTTTGGCGCACGCTGGTTTGATGAGGACTGGAAACCGCAATTCGATCAACCTGAATGGAACGAGGCGCTGACATTCTTCGTCGACATGATGAGTGAATCCGGCCCTGCAGGTTATGCTACAAACGGGTTCAACGAGAACTTGTCGCTGTTCCAGCAAGGCAAGTGCGGAATGTGGATCGATGCAACCGTTGCTGCATCTTTTGTAACCAATCCGGACGACTCGACGGTGGCTGACAAAGTTGGTTTCGCATTGGCCCCCAACTCGGAAGGTGTTGACAAGCGGTCCAACTGGCTCTGGGCCTGGGCGCTGGCAATTCCGGCAGGTACGGAACAGGCCGATGCCGCAAAACAGTTCATCGAATGGGCCACCTCGAAGGACTACATAGAACTGGTGGCGGAAAACGAAGGCTGGGCCAATGTCCCACCGGGTGCGCGTACATCACTTTACGAAAACCCCGAGTATCAAAAAGTTCCGTTTGCCAAGATGACGCTGGATTCGATCCTGTCGGCCGATCCGAATGATCCGACGGTCAAACCTGTGCCCTATGTCGGCATCCAATTCGCGGCGATCCCGGAATTTGCAGGCATTGCCACGCAGGTCAGCCAGGAATTCTCGGCCGTCTATGCGGGGCAACAAACCGTGGAAGAGGCGCTTGAGAAAGCACAGGCCTTTACTGCTGAAGAAATGGAAGCCGCAGGCTACTGAGGCATTCTCCCCGCGGGTGGGCAGAGGTCTGCCCCCCGCCCTACCCTTCCACAATTCACGTTTTTCTCGCAGGCTAAGGCACGCCTGAACAGAGAGGGTTTGCGTCATGGCAACTCAACATTCCCGATCCGTCGCGCGCCTGATGATGGCACCCGCAGTGGTCCTGCTACTTGGCTGGATGCTCGTGCCTCTGACGATGACGCTTTATTTTTCTTTCAAGAAATACCTGCCGCTGCGCGGAGGTGACCTGGGCTGGGTCGGGTTCGACAACTATGTCCGGTTCGTATCGTCCAGTTCTTTCTGGCCCGCCGTGCAAGCCACGCTTGTGATTGTGGGCGGTGTTCTGGTGATCACGGTTGTTCTGGGCATCCTGCTGGCGATGTTGTTGGATCAGCCGATGTGGGGCCAAGGCGTTGTCCGCATCCTTGTGATTGCACCATTCTTCGTCATGCCCACCGTATCCGCGCTGGTCTGGAAAAACATGTTCATGGACCCGGTGAACGGCTTGCTGGCGCATCTATGGCGTTTTTTCGGGGCCGAGCCGATCTCGTGGCTGTCCGAGGCGTCGATGACCTCGATCATCATGATCGTCTCGTGGCAATGGCTGCCCTTTGCGACGCTGATCCTGCTGACCGCAATCCAGTCGCTGGACAGCGAACAGTTGGAAGCGGCTGAAATGGATGGCGCGCCGGTGCTGAAGCGGTTCTACCACATCATCCTGCCGCATCTGAGCCGCGCGATCACCATCGTGATCCTGATCCAGACGATCTTTCTTTTGTCGATCTTCGCCGAGATCTTCGTGACCACCGGCGGTGCATTCGGCACCCGCACCCTCACCTACCTGATCTTCCAGCGCGTGTTGGAAAGCCAGAACGTTGGCCTTGGATCAGCCGGAGGTGTCTACGCCATCATCCTTGCCAATATCGTTGCGATCTTCCTGATGCGCATCGTCGGCAAGAACCTGGACGCGTGAGGAGGTAAGATCATGGCCCGTGCCGTTACACCCCGTCGCAAATCGCTGAACACCGCCCTGGCCTGGGCCATTGGATTGCTGATCTTTTTCCCGATCCTCTGGACCATCCTGACCAGCTTCAAGACCGAGGCACAGGCCATTGCAAGCCCGCCTTTGTTCCTGAATTTCGACTGGACGCTTGAGAACTACGCCATCGTGCAGGAGCGGTCCGACTATATGCGGTTCCTGTGGAATTCAGTCATCATCGCGGGCGGATCGACCTTGCTGGGAGTGATCATCGCTGTGCCTGCCGCATGGGCGATGGCCTTTGTGCCCTCCAAACGCACCAAGGACATCCTGCTGTGGATGTTGTCGACCAAGATGCTGCCCGCAGTAGGCGTGCTGTACCCGATCTACCTGCTGTTCATCCGTCTTGGGCTGTTGGACACACGCGGAGGGCTGGTTGTGGTGCTGATGCTGATCAACCTGCCGATCATCGTCTGGATGCTTTACACCTATTTCCGCGAAATCCCCGGTGAGATTCTGGAAGCCGCGCGGATGGATGGGGCAACTCTGAAAGAGGAAATCCTCTATGTTCTGACGCCGATGGCCATTCCCGGCATCGCCTCAACGGTCTTGCTGAACTTCATTCTGGCGTGGAACGAAGCGTTCTGGACCCTCAACCTTACGGCCGTTGATGCGGCCCCCCTGACGGCCTTTATCGCCAGCTACTCCAGCCCCGAGGGCCTGTTCTTCGCCAAGCTCAGCGCGGCCTCGACAATGGCGATCGCACCCATCCTGATCCTTGGCTGGTTCAGCCAGAAACAACTTGTCCGTGGCCTGACCTTCGGCGCCGTGAAATAAGGAAAACGACTTATGGGACGTATTCAACTCAAGTCAGTGACCAAAAGCTTCGGCGACGTTCAGGTCATTCCCCCGCTGGATCTGACCATTGAAGATGGCGAGTTTACCGTCTTCGTCGGCCCCTCGGGTTGTGGCAAGTCCACGCTGCTAAGGCTGATCGCCGGGCTGGAGGATATCTCTTCGGGCTCTATCGACATCGATGGAGCAGATGCCACCGACGTGCCGCCTGCCAAGCGAGGTCTGGCGATGGTCTTTCAGTCCTACGCTTTGTACCCACATATGACGGTGCGCAAGAACATCGCGTTCCCGCTGCGCATGGCCAAGCTGGATCAGGCTGAAATCGACAAGCGCGTCGAGGGTGCAGCAAGCGTGCTGAACCTCACCGACTATCTGGACCGCCGGCCGGGCCAGTTGTCCGGTGGCCAGCGTCAGCGCGTCGCCATCGGTCGCGCCATCGTTCGCGAACCCGCAGCGTTCCTATTCGATGAGCCCTTGTCCAACCTCGACGCCGCGCTACGCGTTGGTATGCGGTTGGAGATCAGCGAGCTGCACGAACGTCTGGCGACCACGATGATCTATGTCACCCACGATCAGGTCGAAGCCATGACCATGGCAGACAAGATCGTCGTGCTTCAGGCTGGTGTAATCGAACAGGTCGGCAGCCCGCTTGAGCTGTATCGGACACCGCGTAACCTGTTTGTCGCGGGCTTCATCGGATCGCCGAAGATGAATTTCATCGAAGGTGAAGAGGCCGCAAAACACGGGGCTCAAACCATCGGCATCCGTCCCGAACACATCACCGTGTCCGAGAGCGAAGGCGAATGGTCCGGGGTCGTCAGCGTCTCGGAGCACCTCGGCTCGGACACGTTTTTCCATGTTCACGACACCGGTTTGGCTGAAACGATTACTGTTCGCGCTGATGGCGAAGTTGGCTTTCGCCATGGGGACCGCATCCATCTGACGCCGCGAGCCGATGTGATTCACCGTTTTGACGCGAAAGGCTTGCGGATCGAATGACACGCCTGTCCGGCAAAACCGCCCTAATCACCGGGGCCGCACGGGGCATCGGGCTGGCCTTTGCCAAAGCCTATGTGGCCGAGGGCGCGCGCGTCGCGGTGGCCGACATTGATCGCGAAGGGGCGCAGAACGCTGCGCAGGAAATCGGAGAGGCCGCTTTGGCCATCGAAATGGACGTGACCAGCCAACAAAGCATCGATGGCGCAGTTGCGAGAACCGCCGCGCATTTCGGCCCGATCGACATTCTGATCAACAACGCAGCCATTTTCACCGCTGCTCCGATCGTGGATATCGAGCGCGCTGACTACAACCGCGTGTTTGATATCAATGTTGCTGGTGCGCTGTTCACGATGCAGGCGGTCGCGCGCCATATGATCGAACACGGGACCAGAGGCCGGATCATCAACATGGCGTCCCAAGCTGGACGACGGGGTGAGCCTTTGGTTGCGGTCTACTGCGCCAGCAAGGCCGCGATTATATCTCTGACTCAATCTGCGGGCCTGAACCTGATCTCTCATGGGATTAACGTTAACGCCATAGCTCCGGGCGTGGTCGATGGCGAACATTGGGACGGCGTTGACGCATTCTTTGCAAGGCACGAAGGCAAAGCCCCCGGCCAGAAGAAACGCGAAGTTGCGGCGGCTGTCCCCTATGGACGGATGGGCCGCGCCGAGGACCTGACCGGCATGGCGGTGTTTCTGGCCTCTGACGAAGCGAAATACATCGTCGCGCAAACCTACAATGTCGACGGTGGAAACTGGATGAGCTGATGAACCCTGTGGCGAACGCAAAACCTCCGGTACGGCTAGGGCGCGACAGCCTTTCTAGCCTGCCCGCCACGGTCAGGACCCCGGCCTATGCGCCCTCGGGCTTGACCCCAGGCATTGTGCATATCGGTTTGGGCAATTTCCATCGCGCGCATCAGGCCTGGTATATCCACCAGTTGATGCAACGGGGTCAGGCCCAAGATTGGGCGATTATCGGAGCCGGCGTACGCAGTTACGACGCCGACATGCGACAGCGTTTGCTGGCGCAGGACTGTCTGACAACTCTGATTGAACTGGACCCGAAGGGAACGTCCGCCGAGGTGATTGGTCCGATGATCGATTATCTGCCGATCGAGGCCAACAATGCGGCCCTTATCCGGACCATGTCAGACCCTTCCATTCGGATCGTTTCGCTGACAGTGACTGAAGGTGGCTACTATCTGGATGCCAACACAGGCGCGTTCAATCCCGATCATGCAGATATTCGTCACGATGCAGAGATCCCCGACCAGCCCCGCACAGCCTTCGGCGCGATGGTCGCAGCCCTCAGACACCGACGCGCTAACGGTCTGAAACCCTTTACGGCGCTAAGCTGCGACAACCTTCCGGGCAACGGTGCAATATTGAGAACCTGCATCGTTGGTCTGGCGCGCTTGTCCGACCCGGAACTGGCCGACTGGATTGACCAGACCGGCGCGTTTCCAAATTCAATGGTGGATTGCATCGTGCCAGCGACAACCGATCACGTGGTGTCGCAATGCCATGCGTTTGGCGTTGACGATCATGTCCCCGTCTCGCACGAGAACTTTCGTCAATGGGTGATTGAGGATGACTTTTGCGCGGGTCGACCACCTTTGGAGCAGGTCGGCGTCACGCTGACCCAGGACGTTCATAGCTATGAAACGATGAAGCTGCGCATTCTGAACGGCGGTCACCAGTTGCTTGCCAATGTCGGGGAAATTCTTAACGTCCCGACGATTGCGGACTGTATGCAAGACGCTGAAATCGTGTCTTTTTTCGAGAAAGTTCAGGCGAAAGAAATCCTGCCCTATGTGGACGCCGTCCCCGGAACGACCGCCAGAGAATACCTTGGGTTGGTTGAGCGACGATTCGCAAACACCAAAATTCACGATACGACGCGCAGGGTTGCGTTCGACGGATCAGCACGACATCCGGGCTTTCTGTTGCCGTCGCTGCGTGATGCGCTTGCGTCAGGTTCTTCCGCACAAGGGCTTGCGCTGGCCGAGGCACTCTGGTGCCGGATGTGTGCCGGTGTTCGCGAAGACGGCTCAGAAATCGCCCCCAATGATCCCCAATGGGAGAGCTTGCAAAAGACCGCTTTGGCATCCAAGGCCGACCCAGAACTTTGGCTCGCACAACGCCAATACTATGGCGATGTTAAACACGCCTCAAACTTTGCCAAAGCCTTTGCTACGTGGCTAACCGCGATCTGGCAGAGGGGCAGCAGGGCCGTTTTGAATGCATACATCGCGGGTAGTTCAGTACCACGATAAGCTTGTTTTGCGCAGGTCGCTTGTTTCGAACATGAAGCGCCACCGAACTTTCTGCATTCGAAAACAATGAGTGAAAGCCTGGCAGTCGCCTTTTGCTGATCATAAGCGAATTGCTCATAATGTACACGCGCAAGCCTGCGGAATTGCTGCGTAATACCGAGGCGCTGTCTATAAAAAAAGGGGGTCAAAATCGCGGGCGAAACCGTGCTCTGAACCAAAAATTTTGCACGGAATACGGTAAGCGTTGCATCTGACCCCCAAATTGGCGTCTTCCGGCATAGGCATCTAAAGCCTATATTGGCGCCACGCGCCAATACGGAAATTCATATTTGTGTCCTTACGGCCCAAACCTGCCGTTCATCGTTTCGCTCTGATGATGCAGAGCGCCCGCCAAACTGGTCGTTCGCTGCGGCGCAAAATAGTCCTAGTTTAGAAACGTTTCGCAACATTAGTCTATTCGTTGGACAATCAATTGCAGAACAATCAAACTCTGAAATTGCAGTGCAGGTGACGCTGACAATTACGATTGAAACCGCAGCGAGTGGATGGGACTTTTATCATTCTGACTCCCGCTCTTACAACGCCGCTAGTTTTCGATTAAGCTTCGCCTCAGTGGCAGTTCGGCATTAAATTCGATGCTCGATAGTGAACATCTATTTGCGTATTCTTCGCTCAATAATCTACGAGTTCGTTGAAGCGAGTCACTATATTTAATTCTGGGCGGGCGCTTGTTCGAGGATTATATCCGTGTACAAAAACATATCTCATTTTTTTGCGGTTTTTTGCCTGATAGTATTACCACAAGTAGTTATTTCTCAAACGCACAGTGTCGGGGAAACTGTGATCCTGCAAGGTGGGACCGCGCACGGGATTCCCCTGCATCGGCAACCTCGATCCAGTCGATTTGCGCATGCAGACCCAGGATCTGCGGCAGAAATTGTTGATACATACGACAACGGGCGTTGGCTGTTTTTGAAATTGGAAACGGCAAGAGCATGGGTCCTAGCCCAAAACACGACGGCAGTTGCAACTGTCCAGCCCCATGATTCAAATGAAGTGGACCGATCGAAATTACTCGATGTTGTTTGTGCGGGTGCGCAGAGGCAGACGCTTAAGAACGACCTGTTTGTTATTTGTCAGGATAGACATTGGCGCATACCGCTCTGGGTCGCCTATGTGATGCGCGGTGATGAACTCGACGGGCCAGGAGATAGGCACAGGTCCTCTTGGCAAATAGATTCCCGCGTCATTGCCGCCGGCCAAGCAAATAGCACTGTGTATCTAGGCTCAGGCTTTCACAAAGGCCACTTGGCTCCGGCACAAGCCTATGTCCGTACACAGAGCGCGGTGAACGGCACGCATATCTACACCAACGCCGTTCCGCAATTTGGAAGTATCAACTCCGGCGCTTGGGCCAAGCTCGAAGCCGCAGTGCGCCATATGGCGATGGCAGGCGCTGATCTTTGGATCATAACGGGCAGCCTTTTTGTTCCCATCGATCCAAGGTGCCAGGTGAACCGCCCACCAGAAAGGTGCCTAGTGGTCGATACGTCGCAGCGGCCTACGGATCCGGTAAACCGAATGCGCAGCGAAATAGCGGTTCCCTCCCATACATTTAAGGCAGTTTTGGCCGAACAGGATGGTGTTTGGTCCTCACGGGCTTTCATCATGCCGAATATTCCTCGAGGCGCCGGTAAATTTAGAAACTATAGATTTAGTGTCGATCAATTAGAGCGCATGCTTGGCTTGGATCTGTTCCAATCGCTGCCTGACCAAATAGAACAACGCATTGAAGTACGCGCAACACCTCTAACGGATTAATGCACAGGAGAGTGACATGCATCTCGATTTGGATAAGGAGTATGATTTAGAGCGTTACTGGAGAAAATTTTGGATTGGCATCGGTTCTGCGATAGCAGTGGTTTTGATAATGTTGCTTTTCAATGCGCCGGACGTCCGGCTTGGATTTGGGCTTGAGCCCCTGCTGTTCATTGTTGATCCCATCCGAGCATCCATCGACGTTTTAAGCATTTTGTTTGTCATTGCCCTCTTCGTTGAACGGGCGAACGAGGTCTTCATAGGCAGCGCCCGATTGGTGGCGCGTAAGCAAGCTGAACTCGAAATCGCAGCCATGAAAGAAAAAAAGTCTGCAGGTGGACGAGGAGTGCCAAGCGACGAAAAGATCGCCAAGGCAAAAAATACGCTTTTATGCTATAGAACTGGAACTAGGATACTGACAATTACATTCGCGGTTATTTTGTCGACCCTGCTATCTCTAGGTGGCGTCAGAGCGTTGAGTCCACTGCTAGAAGTTCAATTTGACGCTTTGGCACTCACACAGTGGTTTTTGTTGCAATTGGCCGATATTGTTGTAACCGTCGCGATCATCGCCGGGGGCAGCAACGGTATCCACCGAATGATCTCTGTCATTGTCGATAAGTTCCCAGAAAAAAAGAGCTCTACAAACACAGAGACTGAGCCCACATAATTAAAGCTTTTACCGGCTTGGAAATCCGCATTCGGCCGATTCCGTTGAAAAACAATGTTTTGCTGACGCAGAAAGTGGTCATCCGAACAGAGTGCGAGCGCCTTTTTATCAGACTTTTCGCGTTT